>JADHVO010000008.1 GCA_016783965.1 Alphaproteobacteria bacterium | reverse complement strand
CAACAAACTGCCTTCGCTGTAACCAACGGTCCCTGCTGGACTCACGGAAAGCGCTTGCCATCGGCCGGATGGTTCGTCCTTTCCTCTCCATAGGTGCGCGTGACCCGCACAGGTCCTGGATGCATCACTCGCCACGCTAGATTCGGTCTTCCATCGTCCCCATTCCCAAGTTGGACTGGAGAAATATCGCAGACAGACGCGGCTTCAAGGGCCGTCGCCGCTCGCGACACGGCACGCAACATCCGTGCTTTGCGATTGTTGCGCGAGCCAGGCGGCAAGCTGTTGAGCGCGCTAGAGTGCTGTTCGATAGAGCGGCGGACGTATCGAACAAAAAATATTTTCGCCGCTGACGGCACAAATTTTATTGCCACCCGGTTCGGGGCGCGATCAATGCCATCGTGGCGTCGAGAAGTGCCTTCACGCGATTCGGCTGGAAGCGTTCGGGTTCGATGGGGAAGAGCATCATCCAGCCGTCGCCCATCGCACTGATCTGATCGGCCAACAGCTCGGCGGGGATGTCCCTGCGGATGGTACCCTGGCGTTGGCCCCGGGCAATCATCGCCGCGAAGACGTCGCGATAGGCGGCGTAGCGCCGCTTGTACACGGCGGCGAGCGCCGGTTCGTGGCGCGCCAGCGACAAGAGCTGGAAGTTGGCGACCCACTCGCCTTTTTCGTCGCTGCTGAGCCAATCCAGCCAGCGCTTCAGACCTGCGCGCACGTCGATCCTGCCGTCGCTCTCGCCAGCCCGGAGCATCGCGTCGAACACGTCGAACTGGCTTTCGATGACCGCAGCCATCATCTCTTCCCGATTGGCGAAGTAGTAGGTCACGGCACCGGTCGTGCAGCCGGCACGCTCCGCCACCTTGCGCAGCGAGGCCTCCGCAAAGCCTTCCTGGGCGATCACCGACATCGCGGCATCGAGCAATTCCGCGCGACGAGCCTCGCGGTCACCGACCGGACGGCCGCGGCTGGCCGGGGGCTTGCTGCGGGATTTGCGCGCGGTGCTGTTCATGTCGCGAAAATAGCGGGTTTCATGGGTTCTACAATTATAATAACAACTGTTGTGTTAAATAGCGAACGGTGCTAGCGTCCGTTTCGTCACGCGAAACGGGAAGAGGACAATGATCCAGGAATCGCTGCGGCAGAGGTATCGCGAGGACGGCGCCGTTCTGCTGCGGGGCGCGCTGAACAAGGAGCAGCTGGCGAGGTGCCGCGAAGCGCTGGACTGGGGTGCGGCGAATCCCGGTCCGAATGCCTCCGGCATGCTGGTGGGAACTGAGCATCAGTCGTTCGTCGACAACAGCAACCCGGCCGCCAAGCCGCGGCTGGACGCGATGATGGCGGACATGCCGTTCGGCCAGTTGTTCGCCGAACTGTGGGGTTCGAAGCATGTCTGGTATTTCGCCGAGGAAATCTTCCTCAAGACGGGTGGCATCGGCCCGCGCACATTCTGGCACCAGGATACGTCCTATCTGCCGTGGGGCGGTTCACATTGGGGCAATGCCTGGATCAGCTTCGAGTCTGTTCCGAAGTCGAATGCGCTGGAGATCGTGCGCGGCTCGCATCTGGGCACGCGCTATGACGGCCCCACCTTCCGCGATCCGAACGATCCGACCGATCCGCTGCACGGCGGCGACGTGCTGCCGCGGTTGCCCGACATCGAGGCGGAGCGGAAAGCCAACCCCGGCGCGTGGGACGTGCTGTCATGGGCGACCGAGCCCGGCGATGTGCTGGTGCTGCATCCCAACTCGCTGCATGGCGGCGCGGCGGTGGATACGGCGTTCCCGGACCGGCACACCATCGTGTTCCGCTTCTTCGGCGACGACGCGACGTTCCATCCCCTGCCGGCGGTGAGCCGCGCCCCCGGCTTTGCGCGCAACGGCATGCTGTTCCAGAAAGAGATGGCGCGGCTCGAGGGGGGTGAACCCTTCCGTTCACCGATCTTCCAGCAGCTTCGCTAAGAGGGCCGCGCGATGTCACGCACGCTGATCAATCCCGGTTCGACCAGGGCAATGTACGACGCCTTCCACTTCTCGCAGGCGACGCGCGTCGGCGACATGGTGTGGGTGTCGGGCCAGGTGGGGATCGACGCGCAGATGCGGCCGGGCAAGGGACTGACCGAGCAGGCGCGGCTGGCATTCGCCGGGTTGAAGACGGTGCTTGAAGCGGCCGGCGCCACCCTGGGCGACGTGGTCGAGCTGGTGACGTTTCATATCGACCTGCGTGGCGGTTCGCGCGAGTTCGGCGCGGTGAAAGACGAGTTCTTCCCAAACAACTATCCGGCCTGGACGGCGGTGGGCGTGACGCAGCTTGCGATGCCGGATTTGCTGGTCGAAATTCGGGCCGTCGCCGTGATCGGTTCGGCGCTTTCGTAAGGGGATCATTCAATGGCCGCGCAAGCCGCTCTCGCCGCCGCAATCGAAGACGCAAAGTCCATTCCGCTGGATGCGATCGACGTCAGCCGGCTCGACCTGTGGAGCAGCGACACGCACTGGCCGTATTTCGAGCGGCTGCGGCGCGAGGACCCGATCCATTACTGCGCCAAGAGCGAGTTCGGCGCCTATTGGTCGATCACCAGGTTCAACGACATCATGGCGGTGGACACCAACCACGAGGCGTTCTCGTCGGACCGCGAGATCACAATCTTCGACGAGTCGAAGGACGGCACCGAGTTGCCGATGTTCATCGCGATGGACCCGCCCAAACACGACGCACAGCGCAAGGTCGTAAGCCCGATCGTGGCGCCGGGCAATCTGGCGCGGATGGAATCGCTGATTCGCGAGCGCGCGGTGAAAATCCTGGACGCGCTGCCGGTGGGCGAGACGTTCGACTGGGTCGACAAGGTCTCGATCGAATTGACGACGCAGATGCTGGCGACGCTGTTCGACTTCCCGTTCGAGGACCGGCGCAAGCTGACCTATTGGTCCGATGTGGTGACCACCGTTCCAGGCCCCGGGCGGCTGGTGGAGACGCCCGAGGAGCAGCTGTCGGTCACCATGGAATGCCTCGATTACTTCATCAAGCTGTGGAACGAACGGGTGAACGCGGAACCGGCGATGGACCTGATCTCGATGCTCGCGCACGCGGAAGCGACGCGAAACATGGGTCCGATGGAGTACCTGGGTAACGTGATCCTTCTGATCGTGGGCGGCAACGACACCACCCGCAACACGATCACCGGCAGCATCCTGGCGCTGAACCAGAACCCCGAGCAGTACCAGAAGCTGCGCGAGAACCCTGCGCTGATCCCCTCGATGGTATCGGAGACGATCCGATGGCAAACACCGCTGGCGCATATGCGGCGCACGGCGACGCGGGATGTGGAGCTCAACGGCAAGCACATCAAAAAGGGCGACAAGGTGATCATGTGGTACGTCTCGGGCAACCGCGACGATGCCGTGATCGAGAACCCCAACGCCTACATCATCGACCGGGAACGGCCGCGCCAGCACATCTCGTTCGGCTTCGGCATCCACCGCTGCGTCGGCAACCGCCTCGCCGAGATGCAGCTGCGCGTCATCTGGGAAGAAATCCTGAAACGCTTTCCCAAGATCGAGGTGGTGGGCGAGCCGGTGCACATCGCGAGCCCGTTCACCAAAGGCTATGGCAGCCTTCTGGTGCGCATACCGCCGTCCAACGCCTTGCCGCCGCGTCCCGCGGCCTTCGTAGAACGCGCGCCGGAGACGCATGCGCCGCCCTATCGCCAGCCGCTGCCGGTATTCGTGTCGGCCTGCACCGTGTCGTCGGTCGGCGGGTTGCTGTTCAACATCATGCCCGCGCTTTTGGGATCTGCCGCCGCACGCTTCGCGCTCGATGATGCACAGGTCGGCATCGTCGGATCCTCCATGCTCGCCGGTTTCGCCCTGGTGGCCGCGACGTCGCGCCAATGGATCAATCGCTTCGACTGGCGAGGCCTTGTCGTTGCCGGAACCGGTTTGTCCGTTGTCAGCCTGGCCGCAGCGGCGTTCATCAGCACCTATGGCGCCCTTCTGGCGACGCTCTTCGGCACAGGCATGGGTCTCGGCCTCCTCTACACGGTGACGATCGCGATCGTGTCCGAAAATCACAAACCGGACCAGGCGTTCGGCATCAAGCTCGCGAGCGAAGTGCTGCTCGCCATCGTGGCCGTGCTGCTGCTGACCCAGTTCGTACAGGCGCGCTGGGGATTTGCGGGAACGGTGCTGACGCTGGCGGCCATCAGCGGCGCGGTTTCGCTCGCCGGCCTTCCCGGCATTCCGGCGCGTCGCGCCCTCGTGCCCCCGGACGAGCGCTTTGCGATGCTGCGGCGCCACGGAACGGACCTCTCGATGATGCGCGACTGGGCGCCATGGCTCGGCCTGGGCGCGATGTTCGTGTCGTTCGGCGGCCTCGCGGCGCTCTGGGCGTTCCTGACGCAGATTGCGCCGAGCTTCGGCGTCAACGATGAGACCGTCGCTGTGTTGCTCATGATCGGTCTCGCTATCAGCGGCACGGCCGGCATCGCGGCCGCCGTGATCGGCGACCGCTTCGGGCGCGAGAAGCCGCTGACCATCGGCATGCTGCTCGCGATCGCAGGTGTGGTCGTGCTGATGACAGGACACGGGCTTGCCGGCTATTTCATCGGCGCCCTTCTGGCCGTCGGGGTGTGGAATTTCCCGATGGCCTACCAGATGGGGATCATCGCATCGTCCGATCCGAACGGCCGTGTCAGCGTACTGATGCCCGCCGCGCTGGCCATTGGCTCCGCCCTCGGCCCGGTACTGGGCGGCGCGCTGCTCAGCGGCGGCCACGGCTACATCCCGCTCTACGCCCTGTTCGCGGTCTCGATCGCCGCCAGCCTCGTCGGGTTCACTGTCCTTGCCCGCCGCCTGGCGAACCGCAGCGCGCTTTAAGGGAGAAGAGTCCATGGTTGGTCTCTCCAGGCTTTCCGACACCGCTGCCGTGGATGACGTCATCGCGGCACTCGAAAGGGACGGTGGCGTGATCATCGAGGATTTCCTGGCACGCGAGACGCTGGAGGGCTTGCGCCGCGACCTGCTGCCGCTGCTGGCGCGCCAATCGGCCGGGCGTGACGGCTTCGCCGGATTCAAGACGCGGCGGCTGAGCGCGCTGTTCGCGCACACGCGGCACTGTGTGGAGATCGCGACACATCCGCTCTACCTGAAGCCCGCGGAGCACTTCCTGTGCCGGCCGCGCGAGGTGTGGGTGGGTAGTGACAAGCTGAGCCTTGCTGCGGATGTCCGCATCGGCGTGACGCAGGCGATCCAGCTTGCTCCGGGCCAGGGCGCGCAGCCATTGCATCGCGACGACACCGTTTTCCTGTGGCGGCACCCGACCGGCGGGCGCGAGGGCCGCGTGCAGATCATCTGTGCGGTGTCGGATTTCACGGCGGAAAACGGCGGCACGCTGGTCATCCCCGGCAGCCATCTCTGGGACGATGAGCGCAAGCCGGAAATGTCCGAAGCAATTCCTACGGTGATGAAGGCGGGATCGGCGTTGATCTTCCTGGGCTCGACGTTTCACGCGGGAGGCGCGAACACGACACTGGACGAGTACCGGACCGCGGCGGGACTGGCGCTCGACGCGGCGAACATGCGGCAGGAGGAAAACATGTACCTGTCGCTCTCCTCCGACCTGGTCGCGAGCTATCCGGAACAGATCCAGCGCCTGCTCGGCTGGTCCGCCGGTGCCAATCACATGGGCTGGGTCGAGGTGGATGGACAGATGGTCGACCCGATTCACCTTCTGGGCGAAAGGGATCGCACGAACCTCAAGGGCGTGGGCGCAGCGCGCCACGCCTAGTCCTTCAGCTTCATGCCGGTCGCGGCTTCGAGATCGGCAACGGCCTGGGGACCGCTTTCGACCTTGATGGTGTGCATGCCCATGGCGCGCGCCGGCTTCAGGTTGGGGCCGAGGTCGTCGAGGAAGATGCACTGGCCGGGCTTCACGCCGAGCTGGTCGCACATCATGTGATAGATGCGCGGATCGGGTTTGCGAATACCGATCTTGGCGCTTTCGATCACCACATCGAACAGCTTCATGATATCGGCGGAATAGAGCGAGCGGCCGGCCGCGGTGCCGCCGGCGGCGTTGTGCGGCATGTTGTTGGTGATGCAGCCGGTCAGGTATTCGCGTTTCACGCGGCGCAGCGCCTCGATAACTTCGGGGCGGAAATCGCCGGAGAGCAGTGTGAGCATGTCGCGGCCGGGAATGGTGTGGCCGAGCACCGCGGCCTCGGCCAGGAACAGCCTGTCGAAGCCGTCGATGTCGACCTTCGACTGCTCGAACTGCGCCCAGGCGTTGGTTTCGGGATTGGTCGAGTTGATCCTGCGGATGGTTCCGACCGGGATGCCCCGCTCCCGCTCATAGCGCGCGAACGCCTCGAACGGCGACGAGGTGAAGACGCCGCCGAAATCCCAAATCACAGCCCTGTACATGTCTTTCCCGAGAACGACCCGCGGCCAAGAAGCAGGCTGCGTGCCGTCCGGTCAAGTGCACGCCGGTCTCAGCCGAACGGCTCGCAGGAAATGCCGTGACTCGCGAGGTTGAAGTGGCCGCCCTTCAGGTCGACGCCGATCTCGCCGTCGAGATTCCCGCCGTGGAAAACGACCTTGTCGCCGTTGACCTGGTAGGTGCCGGGACTCTTGCCGTCGAGATCGTTGTAATGGCTGGCGTCGAGCACCTTGAAACCGAGACCGACCAGCAGCTCACCACCGGAACCGTAGCACGCATATTCGCCCGTCCTGAGCCCGCCGCCGGCTTCCGTTGACGTGGCGAAAGCGAACGCGGCGGCGCCTGCCGCTACGACAGTCAGAACCCGCAGTGTCTTGATCATGTGATCCCCCAAAGCACGTGTGCCGTAAAATAATGCCGCGAAGCTGGCGAGACATCCATGCCCACATTAGGGTGACGTCCCGGAGGTGGTTCCATGCCGAAGTTCCGCAAAGCTCCGTATGAGCCGGGCGTTGTCGAATTCGGCAACGGTTCTTTCGCCTATCTCCAGCCCGACGGCGGATGGGGCTACTCCAATGCAGGGCTCGTGACCGACGGCGGCGAGGCGTTGCTGGTCGACACCATGTTCGACGACGCACACACGCGCGCGATGCTGGAAGGCTTTGCGAAAGCCAGCGATGCGAAGATCGGCACGCTGGTCAACACGCATCACAACGGCGACCACTGCTACGGCAATGGCTGCGTTGGCGAGTGCGAGATCATCGCGACGGTGGGCGCGGCAGAACAGATGAAGCATGAGACACCACGGGGGCTGGCCGGTTTCATGAAGGCGGCGCCGGGCATGGGACTGACCGGCGCGTACCTGGTCCATTGCTTTGGCGATTTCGATTTCAATGCCTGCTCGGTGAAGGCGCCGGACACGACCTTCACCGGCTCGATGTCGCGCACGGTGGGAAGCAAGCAAGTCGAACTGATCGAGGTGGGACCGGCGCACACCGGTGGCGACGCGTTGGTGCATGTGCCGTCTGACCGCACGCTGTTCACCGGCGACATCCTGTTCATCGACGGGCATCCGATCATGTGGGCCGGGCCGGTGAGCAACTGGATCGCGGCCTGCGAGATGATCGAGGCGATGGATGTGGAGACCATCGTGCCGGGGCACGGTCCGGTGACCGGCAAGAACGGCGTGCGCCGCGTGAAGGACTATCTCGTGCACGTGCGCGACGAGGCGAAGAAGCGCTACGACGCGGGCATGGGCGCGTTAGAGGCGGCGCGGTCGATCGCGCTCGACGATTTTGCGGGTTGGCGCGATGCGGAGCGCATCGCGGTCAACACGGCCACGCTCTACCGCGAATTCGGATCGAAGGACACGCCGTCCGACGCCGCAACCCTGTTCGGCTGGATGGCGCAACTGTGGAAGGACAGGAAGCAATGAGCCTCATCATCTATGAGCACCCGCTGTCGCCCTATGCGCAGAAGGTGAAGATATCGCTCGACGAGAAGGGCGTGCCGTACGAGGCGAGGATGCCGAACGCGATCGGCAGCGGGCAGCCCGATCTCGAGTTCCTCAAGGCCAATCCGCGCGGCGAGGTGCCGGCGCTGATCGACGACGGCTTCGCGGTGTTCGATTCGACCATCATCCTCGAATACATCGAGGACAAATGGCCGTCGCCGCCGATGCTGCCCAAGTCGCCGAAGGACCGCGCCGTCGCGCGCACCATCGAGGAGGTGATGGACACGCTGTTCGAGCCGATCAACTGGGGCATGGGTGAGATCCGCTGGTTCCGCCGCGCCGAAGGCGAGCGGGCGCGCCACATAGAGGCGCATGCCGCCAAGCAGGCGCGCGGCACCTATGCGTGGCTCGAGCGCCACCTGGGCGACAAGCAGTGGTTCAACGGTGCGACGTTCGGCTGGGCCGACCTTTCGGTGGTGCCCTACATCAACGGCGCGATCGGCTCAGGCTTTGCGCCGGACAAGGGGTCGAAGCTGAGCGCCTGGCTGGACCGCGCCAATGCGCGGCCCTCGGTCCGGAAATCGGCGAAGGCGGCGGCCGACGTGCTCGCGCAGATGGCGAACGTCGCCGGCGCGGTGCAAAGCGGCATGTTCAAGCGCGAATACCGCGATCATCGCCTGGAGTGGATGATCCGCGCCGGCGGCCTGGACGTCGTGCTGGAAGGCATCAAGAACAACAACATCCGTTTCTCGAACGAGATTTCCTGAAATAAAGCCGTCGTGGCCGGCTTGTCCCGGCCACCCATGAACACAGGCGAAGCAGGATAGAGCGCGGCACGCGCAGAGCTTTTGCGAACGGCCCGGGTGTTCATGGATCGCCGGGACGAGGCCGGCCATGACGATGATGGGGTTGGAAACAGCGAGGAGAATGACATGAGCCAAGAGATCATCTTCCACAATTATCCGAATTCGCCGTTCAGCGAGAAGGTTCGGGTGGCGTTCGGGATCAAGGGGCTGTCCTGGCGCTCGGTGATCCAGCCGGTGATCATGCCCAAGCCCGACCTGATCCCGCTAACCGGCGGCTATCGCAAGATCCCGGTGATGCAGATGGGCGCCGACGTCTATTGCGACAGCCAGCTCATCCTGCGGGAGCTGGAGCGGCGCTTCCCGACGCCGAGCATCGCCCCGGCCAACAAGGGCGCGGGCTACGCCATCGGCTTCTGGGCCGACCGGCAGATCTTCAACGCCGCGGTGTCAATCATCTTCGGCGAGATTGGCGACATGGTGCCGGCCGAGTTCAAGAAGGACCGCGCGGAGATGAGCGGCGCGGGATTCGACGCCAACGCGCTGAAGGCGGCGGTGCCACTGATGCGCGACGCCTATCGCGCGCACACGGCGTTCCTCGAGGACCAGCTCAGTGACGGGCGCGCGTTCTGGGGCGGCGACAAGCCGGGTCTGGCGGACATCCACGCCTTCATGAATCCCTGGTTCATCGCCAGCGCCGTGCCGCACCGTGTGGCCGAGACACTGAAGGAATTTCCGCATGTGCGCGCGTGGTACGACCGCGTGAAGGCCATCGGCCACGGTACGGCGAAGGACATGACGCCCAAGGAAGCGCTCGCGATTGCGAAGGCAGCGACCAGCGAGGCCAAGGAAGCGCGCGATCCAGACGATCCCAACGGCCGCAAGCCCGGCGACCGCGTCACCGTGGCGGCGGACGACTATGGCCGCGATCCGATCGCCGGAACGCTGGTGTTCGCCAATGCGCATGAGATCGCGATCCGCCGCGAGGCGCCGGAAGTCGGCGAAGTGGTGGTGCATTTCCCACGCGCAGGCTTCTGGACGATGAAGGCCTGAAAGAAAATGACCTGCACCTCAGCCGGCGGGCGTGGAGTAACCCGCCGTGCTGAGGTGCCCCACCATTAGGCGGTCTCGGCCATCGCGTGCGCCTTGGGTGTGAAATAGGTGCACGCGAGAATGGTGTTGGGCTTTCTGCCCTCGTTGGCCAGCGGCGCGGAAAAGCTCTCGCCGTTCAGATAGCTGACGTGCGGAATTTCGAAATGGCTCAGGAAGCGCATCGGTCCCTGCGCCTCGAGCACGGCGTCATAGGCCGCGATCCAGCGCGGCAGGCGGTCGTGGGGAATGCTCATCTCGATGAACATGCCGGTCTGTTCGCCGAAACGCTGCGCCAGCGCGCTGCCGTAATAGCGGTAGCGATAGCTCATCCGTCCGGCATTGTTCGGCGCGCGTTCGACGATCGAGATGTGGCGCAGAAACGGCTTCAGCGTGCGTGCGCCGAAATCGGCGCGGGAGGGAAGTCCGCCAGCGGCGCCGGCTTTCGCCAGGTAGATGTCACGGAGCGCGTTCAGCTCCGGCGCCTCGAAAGTCAGGGTCGTGTCGGCGCGCATGGCCCAGCCCTCTTGTTCTATTTGTCGGATCAGCTTTTCGGCCGCCGGGTAACCCATAATGAGTATTCAGCGCGCAATGAATGACCAAAGACTTAACGGTTGTGAAGGAACTTTCTTGCGCGCCGAATTTAGGCCGTCCTCGGAGCAAAGCTCGGCGCGAAGCTCATGTCGTCCTTGCGCGGCTTCGTGTAGGTGACCGACAGGATCAGCGGCACGCCGGACGTTGGCACGGACAGGGGCGCGACGAAACTTTCGCCGTCGAGGTAGTCGAGTTCCGGCGCCTGGTAGCGCGTGAGGATGCGCAACGGCGTCCTGAGCGCGATGACCGTGTCGTAGATCTGGGCGAAGGCGCCAACGCGCTGGGCATCGACGACCTCTTCCAGCCATTTGCCGGTGGCGTCGCCGGAGTAGCGCGCGAGGACCGAGCCGTGCAGGCGGATACGGTAGCGGGCCTTGCCGCTGTCGCGCGCGCGCTCGATCAGCGTCATCTGCGGCATGAACGGCTTCATCGCGCGCGCAGTCATATCGGCGCGGGCCGGCATGTCGCGGCGGGTCGCCTTGTCATGCCAGAGCGCGCAAACGTCGTTGAGCCGCGGGTGCTCGAAGCCCTTCGGCGGAGACGCAGCGATGCCCCAGCCGGCGGCTTTCGCCCGCGCGTTCAAGGCGTTGAGTGCTGCGAGCTGACCCTCTTGCATGATGGGACCATGCGGGCCTGCACGTATAGATCGCGTTAAGTCGGCTGCGCACTTGCGCGACGCCTGCGCGGCACGGATCATGGCCAAAACGACGGCCTGCGGCGAAGCCCATGGCAAACGACCGGTAAAAGGGGAAGAGCGATGGATCAGGTAGTTTCCGCAACCGCAGAGATCGCGCAGGGCAAGCTGCAGGGAACCGCGCGCGACGGCGTGCTGAAGTTCAACGGCATCCCCTACGCGAAGCCGCCGGTCGGGCACCTGCGCTGGCAATTGCCGGAACCGGCGGATGGCTGGAGCGGCGCGCGCGATGCGAGCCGGTTCGGCAATATCGCGCCACAGGTGACGAGCGCGAGCGGTGAGGTGCTGGGCGGCACGCCGGGCACGCCGTCGGAAGATTGCCTGTACCTGAACGTACAGACGCCGGCCTGCGACAATGGCAAGCGCGCAGTGATGGTGTGGATCCATGGCGGCGCCTTCGTCACGGGCGCGGGCAGCGTGGGCACCTACAATGGCAAGTTCCTGGTACCGCGCGGCGACATCGTGCTGCTGACGATCAACTATCGGCTCGGTGCGTTCGGCTTCCTGAACCTGCGCGATGCGAGCGACGGCAAACTGCCGGGTATGGGCTCGGAGGGTCTTGCCGATCAGGTGATGGCGCTGCGTTGGGTCAGGGACAACATCGCGGCGTTCGGCGGCGATCCCGACAATGTGACAATCTTCGGCGAAAGCGCCGGCGGCATGAGCGTCGGCGCGCTGCTGGCGATGCCGAGCGCGCGCGGGCTGTTCCACAAGGCGATTCCGCAATCGGGCGCGAGCGATATCGGCTATCCGCGCGAGACGTCGGCGAAAACGGCGCGGTGGGTGGTGGAGAAACTCAACGGTGCCGATCCGCGGGAGGCGCCATGGGAGACGATCCTGGACATCCAGAAAGACCTTCTGGCGATGCCGCGCGAATCCGGCGGCATGCCGTTCGGGCCGACGGTGGATGGCACCGTGCTGCCGCGGCGCGCGATCGACCTCGTGGCGGAGGGATCGGCGGCGGGCGTGCCGTTGATGACGGGCACCACGCGCGACGAGTGGAAGCTGTTCACCGTCGCGGCGCCGAACATCAAGACGCTGGATGAGGCGGGTTTGCGCCGACTGACGGCGCGCATGGTGGGCGAAGAGCATGTCGAAGCGATCCTGGCGGCGTACACGACGGGCTCGCCGTTTGACCGCTGGAACGACATCAACACGGATCACACGTTCTTCGTGCCAGCGACGCGCTTGCTGGATGCACAGGCCAAACACGCGCCGGTTTATGCATACCGCTTCGACTGGGCGTCGCCGATGCTGGGCGGAGCGCTGGGTTCCTGCCACGCGCTGGAGCTGGGCTTCATGTTCGGCACGATGCGCCTGAAGGGAGCGGCGCCGTTCTTCGGGTCAGGTGCGGTGGCCGAGCAGCTGTCAGACGACATGATGGAGGCGTGGATCGCGTTCGCGAAATCCGGCAATCCGTCGAACGACACGTCCGGTGCCTGGTTCCGCTATGACGGCGGCAAGCGCGCGACGATGATCTTCGGCGACGGCAATCCGCACATGACCAGCGCGCCGAACGAAGCGCGGCGCAAGGCGTGGGATTCAGTGAACGCGGCGCGGATCGGGGCGTAGTGCCGGCTGTTCCTCTGTCCAAGATGAACAAGGCTTGGCAAGGGCGCCAGCCTGCGGGGGAGAGTGAGCCCCGCAGGCCAGGTCACAAAGGTTAGAAGGTTATCCAGACGCCGTTACGCCAGTAGCCGCGTCCTTCGCGATAGTCGTACCAGTGATCGTGGTCCCAATGACGGTGGAAATACCAATCGTCGGAGTGCCAATCGTATCGGCCATGCGGGTAGTGGTAACGCATGTCGGTGTGCCAGCAGCGATCACCGTCTCTGTCGCAGACGATGTACGCCGATGCGGAGGTGGCCAGCGCGGTGAGCGCGCCAATGGCCAACGCCGTGCCTAACAGCAGTTTCTTCATACGATTCTCCATATAGTTGGCGCCCTCTCCCGCGGTGTAAACATGGCAAGGCGCGCGGAGTTCCATGCCCGAAAGTGAATTTCAGCAACCACCGATTCCGCCTTGCATGGGTCAGAAAGAAGGGGTGAGGGGCGCGGGTACCCAGGAGGGCGCGCGCTTAGGCGTCGCTTTTGCCGTGAACAGAGTGCGCCAACCTGCCTATGCGAAGGGCTTCCCGGCTTTCGCGTAGGCCGAGGCCGAGTTGAAGATGTTGATGGTCATCAGGCTGGTTTCGGTATCGGCGCGCCTGTCGTAGATGGCGGCGACCCTGGCCTGCACCGCGGCATCGCTCGGTGCGGCTTCGAGCGCGAAGTCAGCGAGATGACACGCCAAACGGAAGTCGCCGTTGGACGCGATGGCTTCGGCGCGTTCCGCAAGCTTGGCGGCGCCACCGGCCAAGGCAGCGATCTCTCTCGCCAGCACGGCACGTGGGGCGGGTTTCAGCTCCGACGGGCGGCCGCTCCACCAGCCGCCATAGTAGCGGATAACGTTGCGCACCAGGAATTCGGTGTCGTCGTAGACCGGCTGAAGCCAGGGAGAGTCAGACTTCGGCAGGTCGATGCCGGTGACGATGTCGACATGCGGCGGCGAGCCGTTGTTCATCGCCGCGACCGTGCGCGACACGACCGTGTCGAGGAAGTCCGCCGTCTCGGTCAGCATGCGGGCGATCTTCGCCTCGTCGCCGGCCACCGGGCCGCCATGGCCCGGGCACAGCGCGTTCGGCTTCTTCGCCGCCATCTCGCGCAGGCCTTTGGCGCGCTCCCACGCGAAGCGCTGGACCTTCTGCGGATTGCCATCATTGGGCACGGCCCAGATGAACAGGTCGCCGGGGCACAGCACGCGGCGCGACGGCGACCAGACCCAGGTGTGGTCGTCGGTCTCGCCCTTGCAGTGATGCAGCTCGAACTCCTCGCCGCCGACGGTGATGTTGAGGCGGTCGTCATAGAGCGTGTCGGGCGGGATCGGCGGCTGGCCGAACGCGGCATAGGCGTCTGCCGACTGCGCCTCTACGGTACCGCCGAACTGGCGGGCGTTGAGCGCGGCGTTGTGGCGGGCGGTGTCGTGATAGCGCTGGAAGCGCGCCGGCATGGCGGAATGCGCGATGACGCGCGGTTTCTTCTGGCCGGGTATCAGGAACCGGTCCAGGCCGTAGGCGTGATCGATGTGGCCGTGGGTGTAGATGGCGGTGTGGACCGGCGCCTGAGTCTTCTGGCGCAGCATGGCGGCCAGGGCCGGCGCGAACTGCTTGGTACCGGTGTCGACCAGGACGAGGCCGTCATCGGTCTCGAACGCGACGCAGCCCGAGAATTGCGAGGCGAACCAGGTCCGCGGTGCAACCTCGATCGGACCGCCGGTCCAGAAGAACTTCGCTTCCTCCGGCGGCCTGCCGCGCATCGTGCCGAACTTGGCGGAGGGATTGGTTGCCATATCATGCCCCTGATATTTGTGCTGCGTTCATGCTACCCCCTGCCCATGCGCAGAGTCCTGCTCGCCCCCGTTGTGTTCGCACCGCAAGCGGCGGCGCATGACGTCGACCTGACCAGATTGCCACCCGGCAACGGCAAGATCACGACAGAACCCAAAACGGGGTTCATCCGGGCGTGCCGCGACGATCCGAACGGTAGCGGTGCCTTCCGCAACGCAGGGGCGCATGAGACGCCGCGCGGAGCTTTCCTTGGCCGGCCATAAGACCATCCGGCTGAAGCCGCGCGAGGGACGTCGTGCGCGGGCCGGGGCGCCATGGATCTTCTCGAACGAAGTGCAGATGGACGCTGCGGCCAAGGCGCTGGCACCCGGCGCGGTGGTGAATGTGCTGTTCGACGACGGGCATCCGGTCGGCACCGGCTATTTCAATCCGAAGAGCCTGATCGCCGTGCGGCTGCTGGACCGGGCGCTGGATACGGTGATCGGCACGGGATTCTTCGTGCGGCATCTGGAGCGGGCTTTGAAGCTTCGCGGGGCCCTGTATCCGCGGCCGTTCTATCGGCTGATCCACGCCGAGGGTGACGGCTTGCCGGGGCTTGCACTCGACCGCTTTGGCGACACGGTGGTGGCACAGGTCACGACCGCGGGCATGGAGGCGCTGACCGAGACGCTGCTCAGGGCCCTCGACAAGGTCCTTGCGCCGGCCAATGTGATCCTGCGCAACGATGCACCGGCCAGGGCTCTTGAGGGGCTGGACAACTATGTGCGCGCGGCGAAGGGCGAGATGGGCCGCGTCGCGGTCGAGGAGAACGGCGTGCGCTATCTGGCCGATCTCGGGATCGGACAGAAGACCGGCTGGTACTACGACCAGCGCGACAATCATGCGTTCATGGCATCGCTGGCAAAGGGCAAGTCGGTGCTCGACGCCTATTCCTACACCGGCGGATTCGGAATCGTGGCGGCAAAGGCCGGCGCCAAGGACGTGATCTGCGTGGATTCGTCAGCGGCCGCTCTGGCACTGGCGGAGGAGAGTGCAGCGGCGAATGGCGTGGCGATCAAGGCGGTGAAGGCCGATGTGTTCGAGGAGTTGGAGCGGCTGAGCGCGGCGAAAGAGACGTTCGACATCGTGATCGCCGATCCGCCGCCCTTCGTTCGCTCGCGCAAGGACCTGGAGCCAGGCGCGAAAGCGTATCGCAAGCTCGCGCGGCTGGCGGCCGGGGTGGCAGCAAAAGGTGGATACCTGTTGCTGGCATCGTGCTCGCACAACATCCCCGTGGAGCGGTTTGCTGCCGAATGTGCCGCCGGGATTGCGCGCGCGGGACGATCCGCGGCGCTGATCCGGCAAGCGGGCGCCGGGCCGGACCACCCGGTGCACCCGATGTTGCCGGAGACGGCGTATCTGAAGGCGCTGGTATACGCGCTGGATTGACTGTTCGCCACCTTTGCGGGCGTTGTCGACCTGCGGTTTGCGAAAGTCCGCGACGATGTGCGGGGCGTCATCGATGACCAGCGTCAGCGCACAGGCACCTTCGATCTGTCGGAAGACCGTCGCCTTCGGGTCTCCGGTCTTGCGCTAGATCGTGATCTGCGTGCCCAGCTCGACCACCCGGTTTGGCGGCAACTGGAAGAAGCGGGCAGGGCTCAAAGCATTGGTGGCGAGCCAGGTGTACAGTGAGATGCGCCAGCTCTTGAGGTCGGGATGTTCGCCGGCAACAAGGGTCTCGCGACCGAGAAAGAACGTCGATGTGTCCGAATCGAGCGGCAGGCCGTAGGCACGGCACCTCTCAAGCGCCTGCGGCACATCGGGGAATTCGAAGAAACCGAAGCGAAGCTTCACCTCGAAGAAACCCTTGCCCAGCTTGTTGACTTCGGCGCGGCGCCCGATCGGCACGAACGGAATGTCCTCGACCAGGATGGACATCAGCACCACGCGCTCATGCAGCACGTGATAATGCTTGAGGCTGTGCAGCATCGGGCCCGGCGTCACGTCCGTGCGCGAGGCGAGGAAGATCGCGGTTCCGGCGACGCGCTCGGCAGGGGCACGGGCGAGGAACAGGTCGATCGGGATAGTACCGTCGCGCATGTGTTCCAGATGCACGCGGCGGCCGACACGCCAGGTGTCGATCAGGATGAACACCATCGCCGCCATGCCGAGCGGCAGCCAGCCGCCTTCGATCACCTTGAGCGTGTTGGAGGCGAGGAACGCGAGATCGACGAGACCCAGCGTGCCGAACACCGCGATCACGGCGAACCTGCTCCATTTCCACTGCCGCACCGCCACCAGCGCCACGAGGAAGGTGGATATCACCATGACGCCCGTGACCGCGATACCGTAGGCGGCGGCGAGCGAGTCGGAAGTCTTGAAGATCAGGACGATCAGCACCACGCCGACGGCGAGCATGGCGTTGATGCGCGGAACGTAAATCTGGCCCATCTCGGTCGCGGAGGTGTGCTTGATCTCCATGCGCGGGAGCTGGCCGAGCTGGACGGCCTGGCGGGTGATGGAGAACACACCGGAGATCACCGCCTGCGACGCGATGATGGTGGCCATGGTCGCGAGGATGACCACCGGATAGTGCGCCCAGTGCGGCGCCAGCGCGTAAAAGGTGTTGTCTATGGCGCGCGGGTCTATGAGCACCATCGCACCCTGGCCGAAATAGTTGAGCACCAGTGCGGGCAGCGCGATGGCGATCCAGGCGAGGCGGATCGGGCGGCGGCCGAAATGGCCCATGTCGGCGTAAAGGGCCTCGCAGCCGGTCACGGCCAGCACGACCGAACCGAGTGCGACGAACGCTGTCCAGGGCTCGGTGTAGAACAGCACGACGCCGTAATAGGGGTTCACTGCGAGAAGGATCTGCGGATTCTGCGCAATCGCCGCCAAACCGAGCCAGGCGATGACGACAAACCACAGCACCATCACCGGGCCGAACAGCTTGCCGATGCGCTCGGTGCCGCGGCGTTGCAGCACGAAGAGCGCAATCAGGATAGCCAGCGAGAGCGGAAGGATGAGTGCCTTAAGATTTTCGCTTTCGGTGCCGACGCCTTCCAGCGCCGACAGGACGGACACCGCCGGGGTCAGCATGCCGTCGCCGTAGAAAAGGGCGAGGCCGGCGAGAGAGGCCAGCGCGATGGCCACCTTGACCCTCCGGCCCAGTCCCGACGAGCGGTGCGCCAGCGCGGCAAGCGCCATCACGCCGCCCTCGCCGTTGTTGTCGGCGCGCATGATGAACACGACGTACTTGATCGTGACCACGATCACGAGCGCCCAGAAGATCAGCGACGTCGCGCCGAACACCGCCGCCACCGATGGCGTCCCGTCACCTTCGGCCGCGACGGACAGCTTCATCGCGTAAAGCGGGCTGGTTCCGATGTCGCCAAAGACGACACCCAGCGCACCTATCGTCAGTGCGGCGTCCCGGCGCCAGCCGGTTTCCCCCGTTTGCGTCATTCAGATTGTGACCTGTGTTCCGAGTTCAACGACGCGGTTGGGTGGCAGATGGTAGAAGCGCGCCGGGGGCAGCGCGCTGGATGCAAGCAGTGTGTGGGGCCAGGTGCGCCAGCGGCCAAGCTGCGGTTGGTTGCCCGGCATCGGCGTTTCGTAACCGACGAAGATGGTCGCGGTCTCAACATCGATGACCGCGCCGTAGGGCTTGGCTTCGTCCAGCGCGCCGATGACGAGCGCCAGATCGCGCTTCCAGGAACGCGGGCCAGACCCGGCTTGGCCATGCGGTGCCGGCGACTCGTCGATGCCCGCCAGCGGATCGTTCGCGGCCAGCGGCGGCTGGGACGCGAGGGGGAGCGGGCTATTCACGGGTGAGATTCGGGTTCATCCGGCGGGGCGGTAACGCGAAAACAGGGCCTTGCTGGGTTCAACTGGCCTTTATGGGTTTCATATGGGGCCAGAGGGCCGGGAAAATAGGCCGGTCCCGTGGGAAGAGCAAAGGGGGGCGGCGGAATGGCACAGATCCCGCCAACCCTTTGTTCTGCTTAGCGATCCTCGCCGGGATCGTTCAGGAGCGCGTCGTCCTGCGCGGCGCCGTGATCGGCGGCAGGCTGGAGACGCGGCGGAAGATCGACGCTGGAGGTCAGCGCAATCTGGCGGCCGATCGGATCGGACGCCGCCCGCGAGAAGGCGTTGAAGGCGACGACAGCATTCTCGCTGCCCTCCGGGCCGGGGCCGATGAAGCCCCGCACGGTGTAGGCCTTGGTGCCCCAGGACCCGGTGCGGATATTCCAGACCTTCACCTGTGACCAGTCGTTCGAGGCACTGACGTCCTGGACCGGGTCGTTCACATAGATCGCGCCGTCATCGTTCCAGTTGGCATGGTTGATGCGGATCAGGCGCGGGCTGACCAGACGCGTCACGACCGCGACATGAGCGCGATGGCGGCCGGCATAGCCGACCAGGACCATCACCGAGCCGGTCAGCGGCGTGCTGCCGCGGGCGTACAGGCCGGCGGCCTTGTCCCACCAGGTATAGGCATCGCCGTGGATGTTCACGGCAGAGTGCTCGCGCGCATAGGGCACACATTGGAGCCCGGCCGGCGCCACGGCCGGCGCGGTCGCAGCATCGTCGTCCGGGTAAAGGTTTGGATCCACCAGCGGCGAGGACGGCGTGGTGCCCCGCGCGGTGTTGTAGGTCGGGTAAGAGCCCGGAGACGGGAAGGTCATGTCGCCGCCGGTGCTGCAAGCGCCCAGCGAGACGCACAATCCGACAGCGCCCGCGATCCGGAGGACCGTGTCTGCATTCATCGTGAAGTTGCCCCTTGTTCGCCCGGCCAACCTTGAAGGGGGATGTTACGGGCGGCGGTTCAAACCCGCCCTAAACAATTGAACCGGATTTTAAAAGCTAAAATTTTACTTGATTTTGTGGTTATTCTCCGGGCCGGATTTCTGCGCCCGGCACCGGGGTGGTCGAACCCGACAGCCCCATGGCGCCGATGGACACCAGTCCTGTCACCGCAAAGAAGAAGAACGGCGCGCTCCAGGCCTGCTCGGCAAAGGCGAAGACGGGGAGCAGGAGACCCGCCACCAGCTCCGGAGTCCCGCGCCAACCGCCGGAATATCGTTCCCCAGGCCGCAACGTACGGTGGAAATGCATGGCTGTGGAAAAGAAAGCCTCATACGTCGCACGTGTATTCGCGAGGATCAGGCCGGAGGGAAAGACGACGGCCAGCCCGATCGAGCGGGCGATGCACGGAAGCCGTTCCCGGCCGAGCATGACCTGACCCAGGTACAGATACGAAGTCGAGGCAATGAGGCCCAAAGCGGACACCGACAGCCCCAGCGCCGACACCGACGCGATGTAGGTCACCCCCATGTACATGAGCGTCAGGCTGATGACTGCGCTCAGGAATGCCAGGGTATAGAAGGCGAACTGGATCATCTGGAGGGTCATCGCGACCTTCTTCCAGAGCGGCATGTCGGACGTCCAGATCGGCGGCAGCAGCTTGCGGGCGGTCTGCGCATGGCCCTTGGTCCAGCGCGCCTGCTGCGCCCGCCACGCGGCGGCCGTTTCGGGGAGCTCGCCCGGCACTTCCACGTTACCCATCAGCACGGTGCGCCAGCCCTTCATCGCGCAGCGCATGGAGAGATCGAGGTCTTCGGTCAGGGTGTCGCCGGTCCAGCCGCCGCCATCGTCGATGGCCTTGCGGCTCCACACGCCGGCGGTGCCGTTGAACGACATCGGCAGCCCGCCCCGGAAGCGTGCTTCCTGCTCAACCGAGAAATGCGCGTCCAGCAGCATGCCCTGCGCCCGCGTCAGCCAGTTCTTGGTGCGGTTGGCGTGCCCCCAGCGCGCCTGGGCATAGGCCAAGCGCTGATCGCCGATCAGTGCCGGTACGGTACGGCGGAGGAAATCGGTAGGCGGCACGAAATCGGCGTCGAAGATCGCGACATAAGGCGCATCCGAATGCAGCAGGCCGAAGGCGAGATTGCCGGCCTTGAAGCCGCTGCGGTCGTTGCGGCGCATCACCTTCAGGTTCACGCCTTCGGGCACGACGCTCATAACATTGCGCACCACCTCGGAAGGGTCACCGCGGCGGCCATCGTCGAGCACCTGGATCTCAAGCTTGTCGGACGGCCAATCCAGCCGCGCGGCCGCAGCGGCGACGCGCACCGCGAGCGGGCCCTCGTCACAAACCGGAAGCTGCACGAGCACGCGCGGCAGAGCTTCGTCGGGAAGAACTGGCAAGCGGACGCGCGGCGGCTGGCGGTACAGCCGGAAGAAGCACAGCACAACGAGCTGGATCGAGAGAGCCGCAATCACCACCAGCACGCAGGCCAGCAGGCATTGCAAAAGGATGGACAAGCCGGCCATGCGAAGCGTTTGGACCCCACTCAAACCCGAAGGAAACGCCCCGATTGACCGGGGGTGCAATTGCCCGGGAATTTGTAACGAGCGGTTAGCTTTAGCAACCCCCGCCCGGGCGTGGGGTCTCTAATCGAGGGTGCGGCGGAAGCGCAAGAGCGCCACTGTCATCATCCCGAACATGAAGAGCAGAAGCGGCCAGACGTCGGGCCAGATTTCAGCCGCGCCATTGCCCTGGAGCAGGATGCCGCGGACCACGCGCAGGAAGTGCGTTACGGGCAGGACTTCCCCCACCCATTGCGCCCAGACCGGCATGCCGCGGAAGGGAAAGGCGAAGCCGGACAAGAGGATCGCCGGCAAGAGGAAGAAGACCATCATTTGCATGGCCTGAAGCTGGCTCTCGGCGATCGTCGAGAACGTATAGCCAACGGCCAGATTGGCGGCGATGAAGATGACGAGCACGCCGAACAGCAGCGGCAGCGAGCCGATCATCGGCACCTTGAAGATGAACTTGGCCGCCAGCAGCACGATCACAGCCTGGATTAGACCCACAACAATATTGGGCAGGATCTTGCCGATCATGATCTCGACAGGCGTGGTCGGCATGGCGAGCAGGTTCTCGTAGGTGCCGCGCTCGCGCTCGCGAGTGAGCGCCATCGAAGTCATCAGCACCATGGTCATGGTGAGGATGATGCCGAGCAGGCCCGGCACGATGTTCCACTGGGTGATGATCTCCGGATTGTAGAGGCGATGGATCACGGCCGTGAAGGACGGTCTCTGCGGCGCACGCACGGCGAGCGGGCCGATGAGATCGTCACGCAAAGCGTCGGTCGCGAGTTCGCCAAGCGCGCCGACGGCGTTCGAGGACGAGGCCGGGTCGGTGGCGTCGGCCTGGATCAGCAATTCGGGATTGGTGCCGCGCACCAGGTCGCGGGAGAAGTTCGCGGGAATCTCGACCACGAAGGACACCTTGCCTTCGGCGAGGAGACGGCGCGCTGTCTCCGGCGAGTTGGTGGCGCTGACCACGTCGAAATAGCCCGAGGTGTTGAGCGCGGCGACGATCGAGTCGGAGAAGGCGCCCGGATCGGAGATCGAGACGGCAGTGGGAAGGTGCTTGGGATCATTGTTGATCGCAAAACCGAACAGCAGGAGCTGCATCAGCGGCACACCGAGGATCAGCGCGAAGGTCACCCGGTCGCGACGCATCTGGATGAACTCTTTGCCGAGGACGGCGGCGATGCGGCGGAGGGAGAAGCGCGGGAGGCGCCTCGCGGGAGCGGTGGGAGCTCTCATGCGTACGCTCCCCTGCCCTTTTCCTGGAGCTGGATGAAGACGTCTTCAAGGCTGGGTTTCGATTCTTGGATCGTGAGGCCCTTTTGCTGCGCGAAGGGCTCGAGAGCGGCCTTGAGCTTGGCTGGGTCCCTACCGCTGACATGCAGCGCGGCGCCGAAGAACGCCACAAAGTCGACGCCGGGCTTTCCGTGGAGCTGTGGCGCGAGAGCGCGTGCGCCCTCGCCTTGCACCACGAAGGTGTGCAGGCCGGATTGCTCGATGACGCCGGCAACCGTGCCGCGCGCGACGATGTCGCCGAGGTTGATATAGACGATGCGGTCGCAGCGTTCGGCTTCGTCCATGTAGTGTGTCGAGACGAGGACGGTGAGGCCTTCGTCGGAGAGGCGGTGGATCTCGTCCCAAAAATCGCGGCGCGCCTTCGGATCGACGCCGGCGGTTGGTTCGTCGAGCAACAGCATCTTCGGCTGGTGCAGCATGCAGGCGGCAAGCGCAAGGCGCTGTTTCCAGCCGCCGGAGAGATCACCCGCAAGCTGGTCCTGCCGCTTGATTAGGCCCAGCCGTTCGATTTGCGCGGTGACGACTTCCTTCACGTTCGGCAGGCCGTAGACGCGGGCGACGAATTCGAGGTTCTCTCGGATGGAAAGGTCCTCCCAGAAGGAGAACCTCTGCGTCATGTAGCCGACCTCGCGCTTGATCTGTTCGGGCTGTGCGCGGAAATCGAAACCGAGCACGGTGCCGCTGCCTTCGTCGGCACGCAGCAGGCCGCAGAGCATGCGGATGGTTGTGGTCTTGCCCGAGCCGTTGGGGCCAAGGAAGCCCCAGACCTCCCCGACCGGCACCTGGATGTCGGCGCGGTTGACCGCGACCTTGGTGCCGAAGCGCTTGGTCAGGCCGTGGACATCGATGGCGAGTTCGCCGTTGGACATCAGAGCGGCCGCACTTCAACCGGCTGACCGGGGTTGAGACGCAAGCCGCCCGGGGCGCGGGCTTCGATCTTGAAGACCAGCTTCGCGCGATTGTCCTGGGAGAAGATCACCGGTGGGGTGAACTCCTCCTGTTGGGCAATGAAGGTGACGGTTGCAGCGATGTTATGGGCGCAGCCGTCGCATTTGATGGAGACGCGCTGGCCGAGCTTCACATGCGCGAACTCGGTTTCCGGCACGAAGAAGCGGACGTAGACGTTTTCGGGCGGCAGCACGGAGACGACCGGCGTCATCGCCGGTGCGTACTCACCCGTGCGGAAGTAGACATCTTCGACGCGGCCGGTGGTACGCGATGTGACGTCGCGTTGGGCGAGCTGGTAGGCGGCACCGCTCAAGCCAGCGCGCGCATTGGCGATCTGGGCGTCGATCTGTCCGACCTGGGCGACGTTCGCGTCGTAGTTCGCCTTCGCAACGTCATAGGCCTGCTTGGTGCCCGCATTGAGGCGCAGCAGGTTTGCCTGGCGCACGAGCTCTTTCTGCGCCAGCGCAAGATTTGCTTCGGCGGCGGCGCGCTGCTTTTCCGCGAGCGCGATGGCCGCTTCGGCCTGGTCGCGGGTCGCGGTCTGATTGGAATTGTCGAGCGTGAAGAGAACATCGCCGGTCTTCACCTGGTCGCCGCGGTGTACGTTCACATGCGCCAGCCAGCCGGCCTGCGGCGCGGCAATGAAGGCGTCCTCGCCCTCGGCATACCCCAGCCAGGGATGATCCTCGTTCTGGCCACAAGCGGCCAACAGCAGGAGAAGAACGGACGCGAAGCGCTTCATGGCGCGGCTCCATCGGGCGCAAGGCCGCGGAAAAGGATGTCGAGATGCGTGGCGATAAGCGCCTTGTGGTCGTAAGGCAGCGGATCGAGATGGGCGAAGGTCACACGCCAGATAGCGCTCAGAAGCATCGGCGCGATGAAGATGCGGGCAACGTGTTCGGGCGGCAGCGGGCGGAATTCGCCGCGGTCGATGCCGCGCTGGATGAGGGAAACGATCAGGCCGAGCCCCCGCTCGATGACTTCGAAGCGATAGAAATCGGCGAGCCAGGGGAAGTTTGCGCTCTCGGCGATGACGATCTTGGGCAGCACAACCTTGTCGCTGTCGATCAGCATGGTGCTCATGGTCGTCAGCACCATGCGCAGGAGAAACCTGGCCGAACCCTCGTACGAGGCGACATCGGCGGTAACGGTGGCGATGGTGTTGCCGACCGCCTCGCGAACCAGCTGCTTGAACACCGTCTCCTTGTTCTCGAAGTAGAGGTAGATCGTTCCCTTGGTGACGCCGGCGCGTTTGGCGATGTCCTCCATCCGGGCCGCGGCGAAACCCTTTTCGGCAAACACCTTCATAGCGGCATCGAGGATTTCGCCGGGGCGGGCCTGTTTGCGGCGCGTCCAGCGTAGTGGTTCGGGGGTTTGGGCGGTGTCCATAGCCGAAAATTACTAACTGAACAGTCAGTTATAAACTGCAAAGAATGCAGAACAGCCGTGCGGGAACTCGGGATGTGGTAGAATAGTTACGTGAGTGGGCCGGAGAACTTCTATGAAATTCAATTATTTAGCGTGTACAACACTCGCGCTGCTGCTGGCGGCTTGCACCACGACAACGCCCTATCAGCCGGCCGAAGGACCGCACGGCACCGGTTACGCTGACCAACAGCTGGCCGGGAATCGGTATCGGGTCACCTTCCAGGGCAATTCGGCGACGCAGCGCGAAACCGTCGAGAACTTTCTGCTCCTGCGAGCGGCCGAGGTGACCAAGAATGCGGGCTATGAATGGTTCGCCTTCGACCAGCGCGATACCGAAGCGAAGACGACCTACACCTCCACATTCGGCGGATACCCCTATTGGGGACCGTTCTGGCATGGCGGCTTCGGCTGGTATCACCGGAGCTGGCTGTACGACCCATGGGATCCGTACTGGATGGACAATCCGATCCCGCGCACACGATACGAGGCCTATGCGGAAATCGTCATGCTGACGCCGGCCCAGGCAAAGGCCGACCCACATGCGCTGAACGCGGCCGATGTAATCGCGCATATCGGCCCGAAGGCCATGCCGCCAGCGCCTGCATCGCCCTAGCTCCCTAACGACGGATCACGAGACGGATAACCTGGCCCTCTTTGGCCTGGCTGACGACGGTGAGGCCTTCCTGGTGGCACATGTGCGGGATGTCGACCGCGGCCATCGGATCATCGGCTGTGACCTCGATCTCTAGACCAATGGGCGCACGGGCCAGCGCACGGCGCGTCATCAGCGCAGGAAGCGGGCACTTAAGGCCGCGAAGATCGAGCGGTTCGGGCATGGTTTCCGGATCGTTAACCGTGAAAGACTAGCGTTGGAAGGTTTATTGCTGTCACGGGCATCATGGGTCTGGCTGCCGCGCTGAAGCGCGAGTCCACTTATATCGCAGCAATCGCACGCACGCTCATCGGCCTGCGCGCGGTGAAGCCGGACAGCCCGCACACCATCGTCGACGAGGTCGAGGCGCGGGCGCGCGAGATACCCGACGCGGTGGCGTTCTATTTTCTCGACCGGACGATGACCTTTCGCGCCCTGAACGCCGGCGCGGACCGGGTGGCGCATTGGGCGAAGGGTAACGGCGTGATGCGCGGCGATGTCGTAGCGCTCCTGATGGAGAACAGGCCGGAATACGTGATGACCTGGCTGGGGCTGCTGAAGGCCGGCGCGGTCGTGGCCCTGATCAACACCAATCTGCGCGGCACACCGCTGGCGCATTCGATTTCGATAGCCGGCGCGAAGCTGGCGATTGTCGGTGCAGAGCTGGCGGCGACCTATGGGGAAGCCGCGCCGCTGCTCGAGCCACGGCCCGCCGCGTGGTGCGCGGGCGGGACCTGCCCAGGCCTGCCGGACTTCGATGCGGCGTGCGCTGCAGCAGGCGGTGCGCCGGCGGACAAGGCCTGGCGCACCGGCATCACTTGCAAGGACAAGGCCTTTTACATCTACACATCCGGCACGACCGGCTTGCCGAAGGCGTCGAACTTCAGCCATTTGCGCATGCTGTTCATGATGCACGGCTTCGTCGGCGGGCTGAATGTCAAGGCAACCGACCGCATTTACAACGTGCTGCCGCTGTACCATTCGGCGGGCGGCGTGTGCGCGGTCGGAATGGGGCTTCTGACCGGCGGCGCCGTGATCATGAAGCGCAAGTTCTCGGTGCACGAGTTCTGGGAGGACGTGCACCGGTATGACGCAACGATCTTCCAGTACATCGGCGAATTGTGCCGCTATCTGCTGAACGCGCCGCCCACGAAATATGAGCGCGACCACAAGATCCGCACAATCACCGGCAACGGGCTGCGACCCGAGATCTGGAAGAACTTCCAGGAACGCTTCGCGATTCCGAAGATCGTGGAGTTCTACGGGGCCACCGAAGGCAATGTTTCGATGCTGAACTATGACGGCACTCCTGGCGCGGTTGGGCGTGTGCCGTCCTACATGCGCGGCATCTTCACGACGCGGATCGTGAAGTTCGATGTCGAGAAAGAGGAGCCGATCCGCGGTAGCGATGGCTGCTGCGTCGAATGCGCCGACGGCGAAGTGGGCGAATGCATCGGCAAGATCGACAACGCACCGGGCAAGACCTTCGACGGCTACACCCAGGCGTCGGACACGCAGAAGAAGGTCCTGGCGGACGTGTTCGCAAAGGGTGACCGCTGGTTTCGCACCGGCGACCTGATGCGGCGCGATGCCGACGGTTATTTCTATTTCGTCGACCGTATCGGCGACACATTTCGCTGGAAGGGCGAGAATGTGGCAACCAGCGAAGTGTCGGAGGCGCTGAGTGTCGTGCCCGGCGTGAAGGAAGCGAATGTCTATGGCGTTGGCGTGCCGGGGCAGGACGGGCGCGCAGGCATGGCAGCGCTGGTGACCGGTTCGGGCTTCGATATCGCCTCGCTGGCACCTGCGATCGCGCGCAATCTGCCGTCGTATGCGCAGCCGGTCTTCGTGAGGCTGTTACCGGAGCTGGAGATCACCGGCACGTTCAAACAGCGCAAGGTGGACTTGGTAAAAGAGGGTTTCGATCCCGACGCGACCCGCGATCCGCTCTACTGGCTGGACCATGCGCGCGGTCAGTACGTCCCGCTGACGCCGGCGGATTACGCCGACGTCATTGCGGGCAGCAAAAAAATCTGACGTATCAGTGCGAGCAGACGGTGGCCGCGAGCTCGTCGCAGTGGCCGTTGTTGTTTGCCCGGCACTCACGCCATGCGATCGCCTTGGCCTCGTCCTCGTACCGCGCCGAGCCCGCACCCCATCCGACGGAGGAGCCGTCGGTGTGGTGCAGCACCAGCGCCGCGCAATAAGCGCCGCGAGTCCACTGCACGATACGGCAATCATCGGCGCCGTCCGCGCGGTCTGCACAATTGTCGAGCGCCACACGGTTGGCGTGGCCCTGGCTTCCCTGGTCGTAGGCATAGCCATAGGCGCCAGTCGACGCCGACAGCGCTATGGCGCTGTAGGTCATGGCCTGCGCGGCGGCCGGAATGGCGGCGACCACGAGCGCCAGCGCGAAGATGCGAGCTTTCATGAAATTCCCCCTGACAAGAACCCGGACTCTGGCACGGTCTCCGTGACAATCAAGGCGCATTTTTGAGCCGATCAGAAGACATCAGCCACCTGGGCGCCTTGCGTCGGCACCAGCGCCTGATAGGCGAAGGCGCCGGACCCGAAGAACAACCCGTAGTAGATCGGCGAAATGACAATCACCGCCGGCACGTAGATGTAAGGATAGGCGCTCAACAGACCGATGAAATGCTGGCTCCAGGCCAGCTGCGTAGCCTCCGACGACGCGACCGCCATCCCGCGGGACAGAACCACCTGAAGTGCGCCAATCATGATGAACGGCAACAGCGTCGCGACCAGCACAGCCAACAGGCGCCAAAAATTGCCGCGCGATGCGGCCCAGCTTCGGCCAAGGCCGAAGCGCTGTTCCGCAATTACGACCGATGGCAGCAGCATGCCGAACCGCACCATGAGAAAGAGCATCGCGCCGTACACGCCGCCGACGACGACCGGCGCGAACCGCGTTGCGCTGGCGGCAGGATTCGAACCGGTTGGAATTGCAGTCGTGAGCAAGCCTACGACAATGCCCAGCACGATACTTGCAACAACAAGCAGCACGAACATGAGCAGCGCGAGCAGGACGCCTGCCAGGAGGAGCCGCCAGAAGTCTGCACCCAGCGTGAAGAAGAAAAACGGCCAGCGCAGCGGCCGGCCAAGCGCGAGCCGGGTAACACCGACACCAATCATGAGCGCAACCAGAAGGACCAGCGCTTCGGCCAGCAAGAGGGGACCGACGCTCGCCATCAATACCGCCGGATTGCGCGCCGCGGTGGCGGCAACAAACCTGCCCATCAGAGGAAAGAAGAGCCACACGGAGGCGATCGCCGTCAGAGCCGACGGAAACCAGGTGACGCCGAGAATTCGCAGATAACGGCGGAACGTGAAGGCGTAGGTCGCAGCGACTGTTGCCCCGATGGACAATTGCTCCACGCGCGCCCCCTGTTTGGTCGATGATAGCGCGCTGCGGCCCGGCAGGACAGTTGTCAAATGAACGAGATTTCGCTTGCCGGTTTCACTTCCGCAAAGTCGCGGCTGATGGTGTTCTGAAGGGCGATGATGTCTTTCGCCTTCGCAGGACCGAGATCGCCCGTCGAATGCGCGTCGGAAACAAGCGTGATCCTGTAGTCGCGCTCATAGGCGCCGCGGATTGCGGAGTTGACGCAGAACTCCGACTGCATGCCGGTGATCACGAGATGATCGATGCCGCGCGCCCTAAGCTTGGCGTCAAGATCGGTGTGGTGGAAGGCGCTGGACTTCGTCTTCACGGTCACGTCATCGCCGGCATGCGGGGCGATGGCGTCATGGAAGGGATAGCCAGGAAGACCGGGTTTGAGCGGATGGTTGGGTTCGTCCTTTCCGTGATGCTGCACATACATGATGGGCACACCCGCGGCGCGCGCCTTGGCGATGAGACCGGCGATGCGCGCGAGGACACCCTCGTCGTCGTAGGGCGCGAAGCCGGGTGCCCACATGCCCTTCTGGACATCGATGATGACGAGAGCCTTGCTCATATGCGGAACTCCGTAACCGGCGTCCATCTGGCGGCGCGGCGGGCGGTGCGGCCGGAGACGTTCTCGCCGCCGAAATCGTACGCCACGCCGGGAATTTCGTAGGCCGGTGGCGGCTGGAAGGTGTTGGCGTTGACGGTGATGAAGCGTCTGCCCGCTTCCTCCATCAACGCGCCGATGAAGGCGCCGCATTCGCGGCAGATCAGAAAGTCGGCGGTGTTGAGGCCGAAGCGGTAGCGCTGGAGCTTCGCATCATCGCGGACAGTGATGGCAAAGGTTCCGTTCGGATCGGAGGTCGTGCGCGCCCCGTGCGACCGGCAGAAGGTGCATTGGCAGGCGCGCAGTCCGAGCTGTTCCAGCGGCGCGGACGCGTCGAACACGAATGAGATGTTGCCGCAATGACAGCCGCCGACGATGCGATGCGGGTTCATGCCGGCGAGCATAGCCGGAAACGCAGCAGGGAGGTGTCATCAGTTTGCATGACACCTCCCCGCGCTTGTGCGTTGCGCGCGCGGGCGCTACTCCGCCGCCTTGGTCGCCTTCTTGGCCTGTTCTTCGTGGTGCTTCTGGATGGTCTGCATCGCGGCACCCATCGCGGCGCCGATGAAGCGCTCCTTGTTGTCGCGCGCCCAGTCGAAGGCGGTCTCGCGTGCTTCGTTCGCCTTGTTGATCACCGGAGTCACGTGGCGTTGCCACAGCTCATAGCTCTTCTTGGTGTTCTCGAAGTTCGCCCAGTTGTGCGCGAGCTGGAGGAACACTCCGAACTCGCCCTGCTTGGCCTGGAGCCGGCGGATCTGAGCGATGGCGTCGTCGGGCGTGCCGATAACGAGCGCACCGCTCTTCACCTGGTCCTCGACTGACATCCCCTGCGTGGCCTCGCGGCCGGCGACGGCACTGATGCCGCTAAAATAGCTCTGCCACTTCTCGAGGCCGAACTTGACGTTGTCATAGGCTTCCTGACGCGTCTCGGCGATGTGCACGGGGCCGACGAGGCGCAGACGCGCAGGATCCATGGCCTTGCCGTTCTCGGCCGCGACTTCGTTGGCGATCTTCCAGTTGATGCCCAGCGCGTCATAGCCGCCTTCCTGCGTGGCCGCGACGCAGAGCATGCCGAAGCCGTGCTTGCCCGCGAGCTTGCCACCCGACGGTGTGACCGAAGAGGCAACCGCGATCTCGGGATGCGGCCAGGTGTAGGGACGCAGCTGGCAAGTGGCGTCAACCAACGTGAACCAGTCGGATTTGTGCGTGACGCGCTCGCCCTTGAAGAGACGCAGGATCACTTCGATCGCTTCGACCATGCGGTCGCGCTGCGTGGACGGATCGATGCCCATGGCGAAGGCGTCCGACGGCAAGAGGCCCGGGCCGACGCCGAACATGAATCGGCCGCGCGTCTGGTGATCGAGCTGGATCACGCGGTTCGCCGCCATCAGCGGGTTGTGATACGGCAGTGAGATCACGCCGGAGCCCAGCATGATGCGCTTGGTGCGCTCCGCGGCGGCGGCGATGAACACTTCGGGCGACGCGATGATCTCGTACCCGGCGGAGTGATGCTCACCGACCCAGGCCTCTTCGTAACCGAGACGATCGAGATGTTCGAGCAGTTCGAGATCGCGGTGAAGGCAGAGCGTCGGATCTTCATCGACCGGATGAAAGGGCGCGAGAAAGATGCCGTTCTTGAGTTTGATGGTCATGGCGCAACTCCCCAAATATTCTGCGCGGTTTATGCCACAGCGCCGTGTGTTCGTCGTGCGGTACGTTCTTTACCTATCGTCACGCGCACGGGCCCTCTTCGCCAAACACGGCAGCGGGTCCGACGCCTGGTCGTTGATGGAGATCAAAGCGGCGGGCGTTTGAAGCCGCCGAGACCGTCCTCGATCGCCGCGGCGAAGTCGAAGAGGCGGTCTTCACCGTGCCATGGCCCGACGACCTGCACGCCGACCGGCAACCCAGCGGCGGCCTGCCCGGCCGGCACGGCGAGTGCGGGCGCGTGCAGGGCGGTGGCCGGTGAGATCCAGTTCAGGATGCCGCTGTAGGGCACCTGTTTGCCGTCGAGATCGAGGACGCGGTCGTTGAAAGCGACTTCCTGATTGTGCGGGAAGGCGGTGACCATCGAGATGGGCATGACGATGGCGTCGTAGCGCATGAAGAAGTCAGCGAGCTTGTCCTTGTATGCCTGCTGCTTGACGTTCGCGGCATAGACGTCGCGGGCCGAGGCGGTGGCGGCGAGGCGATAGCCCGCGCCGCGGTCGCCCTGCGCGGCGAGTTTCCTGTCCTGAGGACGCTGTGCTTCCCACGCGTCGAGCAGCGCGGACGGCAGACCCGCACCAATGATCGAGGTAAGGATAGTGAGGTAGAAGTCCATCAAATAAGCGCCGTCGATGTCGGGCTTGGCATGTTCGACATGAACACCGGCTTTCGCGAGTGCTTCGCCGGCGCGTTCGGTACCAGCCTTCACGTCGCGGGCGAGCGGCCAGGTGGCCTCCTCGTTCCAGATGGCGACGCGCGAACCTTTGATGTCGCGGCGCGGCTGTTCGGCCGAGTGATTCAGAATGCTCCAGAGCAGTTTCAGGTCATCGACGTTGCGCGCCATCGGGCCATATACGCCGAGGTCGCATTCGTAATATGCGACCGGTGGGACATGGCCGCGGCCGCTGAGCGCGCCCCAGGTGGGCTTGAGCGAACTGATACCGCAGAAATTGGCAGGATGACGCAGCGAGCCGCCGATGTCGGAGCCGATCTCCAGCGGCGTGACGCCGGTGGCGAGCGCCGCAGCCGCGCCGCCGGACGAACCGCCCGGGACCTTCGTCACGTCGTACGGATTGTTGGTCGTGCCGTGGATGGCGTTGTAGCTCTGGATGTCGCTGAGCATGAACGGCACATTGGTCTTGGCCCAGATGACCGCTCCGGCCTTCCGCGTGTCCGCGACAACGGTGGCATCGGGGACGTTCTTCGGACGATCCTTGAGCGCGGGATTACCACTCCAGGCCGGCATGTTCTCGACGTCGAAGCCGTCCTTGATGGTCAGTGGAAGACCGGCCAGCGGGCCGAGCGGTTCGCCCCTGGCGCGTGCAGCGTCTATCGCATCGGCATCTTTCTCGGCGCGCGGGATATCGGTCTCGGTGACGGCGTTGATCTTCTTTGCGATCCTGTCGTTCTGCGCGATGTGCGCGGCAAGCAACTCGCGCGCACTGACCTTCTTCGCCTTCAGGTTCGCCAGCATCGAGCGCGCCGTAGCGTAAGTGTCGATCATCCGTACCTCCACTTGCCAGACGCGAAACATGGCATAACGTGCCGCGTCTACGCAGCGAAAAAAGGCCGGAGATCACATGCGCGCCGCCGTGTTCAAGGAACTGTCCAAGCCGCTGGTGATCGAGGACATCGATGCGCCCACACCGAAGCCGACCGACATCATCCTGAGGGTGAAGAACTGCGGCATCTGCGGTTCAGACCTGCACATGACCGAACCGGGCACGATCATGCCGCTGCCCGCGGGCTCGGTGATGGGGCACGAATTCGCCGGCGAGGTGCTCGAGGTTGGCAACGCGGTGAAGCACCTATGGAAGCCGGGCGACCGCGTCACCGGCTTTCCCATGATCTGCTGCGGCGACGCCACGCCGTGCCTCAATTGGACGGGCCGTGGGATGTGCGCGAAGGCCATGCCAGTTGGATTGGGCCAAGCGCATGGAGCTTACGCCGAGTTCGTGCGCATCGGCGGGAGCCAAGGTTACAAGCTGCCCGAGTGCGTGAGCTTCCGCGAAGGCGCAATGGTCGAACCGCTGGCTGTGGGCCTGCACGCGGTGGACATGGCAAAGATGGCGCGTGGCGCAACCGTGCTGGTGATCGGCGCCGGACCCGTCGGCCTTGCGACCATGTTGTGGGCCAGGTTCCTCGGCGCACGGCACGTGATCGTCAGCGAAAAGGCGGAGATCCGCAAACAGATGGCGGCGCGGTTCGGCGCCACCGACGCGATCGACCCCTCGCAGCCTCTGCTCGGCCAGGTGGAGAAGATCGCGGGCAAGGGGCCGGATGTGATTTTCGAATGTGTCGGCGTGCCCGGGATGCTGATGAACGTGATGAACGAAGCGCCGCGCAGCAGCCGCATCGTGGTCGCCGGTGTTTGCCAGCAGCCCGATACCATCATGCCCTTGATGGGCATCATGAAGGAGCTCGAGCTGCAATTCGTGCTCGGCTATCGGCCCGCGGACTTCGACTATGTGATCGCGATGATCGCGCAGGACCGCGTAGACGTCGCCCATATGGTCACTGACATTGTCGCGCTGGACGCCCTGCCCGCAGCGTTCGAGGCGCTGCGCAAGCCATCGCACCAGTGCAAGGTGATGCTCGAGAATTGATTAGGTAGTTCTACCTAATCATCCGGCTTGTGCGGGACGTTCTGCCACACCAGATTAGATGTCGTTCCTGCTAACACTCTTCTTGCGATTTGCTTCGAGCGAAGAATCGCGGCCTCCACATTTGCAGAGGGAACGGCGCGGACCACCGCGTCCGCGCGTATGAGCGATAGTGCCAACGAGTTTGCCGGGCAGCTGATCAGCGACAAGCTGAAGGCCATTTACGCCCTGTGGCATGAGTTGAAGGGCGAGGCTGTCGGACCGAAACGTGGCCAGATCACGCCGGCCCGGTTGCGCACGACAATGCCCTGGACCTTCATCATGGAAGTGGCGGGGAGCGACTTCCGCTTCAGCTTCGCGGGCGACCGCGTCGTCCAGTTCATGGGCAAGGCACACGCGGGCATCAAGCTTTCCGCGCTGCTGGGTACGCCATTCTATGATGGAATGAGTCGCTTCTTCGCAGGCGCGGTGGCGACGAAGGGACCAATGCGGGCCGGCCCCCTGCGCGCCAGCCTTCCCGGCAAGGAGCATCTGGAGATCGAAGTGATGGTGCTTCCCGTTTCGGAAGACGGCGAGCACATCAGCGCCCTTCTTGGCGCATTCGAGACCTGGCAAGCGGGCACGTACACGTCAGCCTAAACGCACCAGCGTCTTTCCTGTGTTCTCGCCGTTCAGCATGCCGATCAGCGCGGCGGGGGCGTTGTCGATACCGTCGAAGTACGTCTCCTGATACTTGATCTTCCCGTCGCGCAGCCAGCCGGTCATCTCCTCGTTGAACTGCGGCAGCAGGTGCGGGAAGTCGGTGGTGACGAAGCCGCGGATGTTGATGCGGCCGTAGATGATCAGGCTGAGATTGCGCACGCCGATCTGCTGATCGTTGTAGGTGGAGATCATGCCGCAAACCGCTATGCGGCCGAGGCTATTCATTTTGCGTAGCGCCGCTTCCAGATGGTCGCCGCCGACATTGTCGAAATAGACGTCAATGCCTTTCGGCGCCGCCTTGTCGAGCGCCTCGCGGATCGGTTCCTTCTTGTAGTTGATCACCGCGTCGAGGCCGAGGCTTTGCAGCCACGCGACCTTGTCATCGCTGCCGGTCGAGCCGATGACGGTGCAGCCCTTGAGCCTGGCGATTTGCGCAGCGAGCGAGCCGACCGAGCCGGCGGCGGTGGACACGAACACCTGCTCACCGGACTTCATCTTGCCGATCTCGAGCAGACCGCCATAGGCGACGAAGCCGGCGCCACCCATCACGCTCATGTAGATCGCGAGCGGGAGCTTTGGATCGATGTCGACCCTGCCGACGTACCTTGCGTCGGTGACATAGGCCTCGCGATAGCCGAATGCGCCGCGAACGATGTCGCCTTCCTTCAAGTTGGGTGTGCGAGATTTGACCACGCGGCCGAGCGCGAAGCCGCCCATGACCACGTTGAGTTCCTGGCCGCGGGTGAGGCGCGGACGCGTGGCGGGATCTATCGAGAGATAAACATTCTTGACCAAGACCTGGCCGTCCGCGGGTTCGGACAGCGCGACCTCACGGATTTCAAAGTCGGATGGCCGGGGCATGCCGTCCGGCCGCCGCACCAAATGAACTTCGCGGGATTGCATGGCGGCGTTCGCTCCCAGTGTCGCTTGTCGAAGTCTACGGGACTGAACTGCGCACCGCCAAGATGTGTCGCGAAGGGAAAATCATGTGGAGCAGTGGAGCGGCGATCGCGTGGCAGGCAGACGCGCGAGATGCAGAGAAATCGCTTCGATTCAGATGCCCGGAACGAGTTCAAGGCGATGTCGTAGTTGCGGGGAAGTCGCGCGCGACCTAGTGCATGCGGCGCGGCGCCGCTGGGCGGCGGGGTATGGCAAGGTCACGCCACCACCTTCGCCGGCACCAAGGGAAGCCGAAAGGATCTGCTGACGCCGGAGGACAATCGGGCGTATGAAGAGCGCGCGGTGATGAGTTGGGCGCGGACTGGGCGCTGGCTGATAACCGGGGAACGATGAAGCGGAGGTTTCAATGCCCGCGCATTACGATTATCTGACGTTCAACCTGGCGCGTGGACGGCAGGCCTGGGCGGACTTCGCGGCGCACGTGCGCGGCACGATGCCGAAGATGGCGAGCGCCGGCGGCGAAGTGTTGGGCCTATTCCAGCCACAGCTCGGCTTCGGATCGAACGAGGCGGTGTTGCTCTTGCGCTGGCCGGAGAGCGGCGGCCGCGATCGTTTGCGCGAGCTGGACCAGGCGCCGGGTGTGAACACCATGCACCCGGAGAAGCTCACACCGACGGTGCGCCCGGCGGATGGCGAGGTGCTGAAAGCCGGCGGAATCTATGTGCATCGCTGGTTCACGGTGGATGCCGATAGCGTGAGCGACTTCGTGTCGCTGTCGAACCGGGCATGGACAAATTTCGAGGGAAGCTACGACACGCAGATCTTCGGCCTGTTCTCGGCGGAAGCCACGGCCGCCGATGTACGCGAGGGCGCCGGGCGGTTGTTGCTGCTCACGTGGTATGCCAGCCATGGCGTGTGGGAGAACTCGCGCGAGCAGACGCGCGACCCGGAGGGACTGTTCGCGAAACGTCACATGCTGACGCGCACAACAGTCGGCAGGAGCTCGCTGCCGGTGCCGCTTAAGGGTTGATCCGGAAGGGATTTTTGGCGTGATTGCGCTTTCCATGACGTTATCGTCACCAAAGCCTTGCGCGGAACGTTAAGGCTCTCTTAGATGCGCGGCATCTCAAAGGGAGGACACTCATGTCCGTCGATGGCAAGTACAACATCACGCTTCAATCGCCTATGGGCGCGCAGCCGGCGGAGCTTGAGCTCAAGGCCTCCGGTGGCACGCTGACCGGCACGCAGTCGGCCCGCGGCAACAGCATGGCGATCGCGAACGGCAAGGTGGACGGCAACAACGTCTCCTGGTCGGTCAACATTACGCAGCCCATGCCGATCACGCTGGAGTTCTCCGGCACGGTCGATGGCGACAAGATTTCGGGAAACGCGAAGGCCGGTGCGTTCGGTTCCTTCCCCTTCTCCGGCACCCGCGCTTAATTTCGCGCAAGCATGCATTTAGGGGGCGGTGCGTTTTCGCGCCGCCCCTCTTTCTTGGCGGGACGCTAGGATAAGCGCGTGCGAATTCCGATTCACCGTGAAGGCTGGCCGTTCATCGCGATCTTCGCCGCGATCAATGCGGCATTGTACTTCCCGTCGCCATGGGCGGCACTCGCCTTCCTGCCGCTGACGATCTGGTGCATCGCGTTCTTCCGTGATCCCGAACGCACGCCACCGCAGGCTGAGACGAAGCTGGTGAGCCCCGCCGACGGAAAGTTGTTGCCGACGGTCGAGGCGGTTCCGCCGGAGGAGCTCGGGCTTGGAACGGAACCGCGGCGGCGTCTCTCCATCTTCATGGACGTGTTCAACGTGCACGTGAACCGAATGCCGCTTTCGGGGACCGTTGAGGCGCTGGCCTACAGGCCCGGCAGGTTCTTCAACGCATCGTTCGACAAGGCGAGCGTGCACAATGAACGCATGTCGATCCGCCTGCGTCCGCGCGGCAGTGCGTTGCCGGAAGACGATATTGTGGTGGTGCAGATCGCCGGATTGGTGGCGCGCCGCATCGTCTGCAACCTGAAACAAGGCGACTCTGTGGAACGCGGTGCGCGCTACGGGATGATCCGTTTTGGGAGCCGGCTGGATGTCTATTTACCCGCGCGCTCGAAAATTCTAATACAAGACGGTTCTGTGACAGTGGCCGGCGAAACCGTCCTGGCCGAATTTTAGGACGCACCTTCTTGGCGTATCGCAGGATCGATCCCCGGCGGATGGCCGAACGGCTGGAAGAGCTTTCGGTGGGCCGCGTCGTGCCCAGCGTTCTGACGCTGATGGGGCTCTGCAGCGGCATTACCGCCATCAAATTCGCGATAGATGCGCAGTGGAACGCCGCAGTGCTGGCGATCATCTTCGCGATGGTCTTTGACATGCTGGACGGGCGCGCTGCGCGGTTCCTGGGCGCGGACACGCGGTTTGGCGCGCAGCTCGACTCGCTGGCCGACCTTGTGAGCTTCGGCGTGGCGCCGGGTGTGCTGGTCTATATGTGGAGCCTGTCGCGCATGGGCGCAGCGGGCTGGGTCGCAGCCCTGATCTTCTGTACCTGCTCCGCCATTCGCCTTGCGCGGTTCAACGTGCAAAGCGTGCGTGACGAAGGATCGTCAGAGCACAATCCCTATTTCACAGGCCTGCCGACGCCGGCTGCCGCAGGCCTGCTGATCCTGCCGCTGCTGTTAAGCTTTCAGTTCGGCAGGGCGCAGTTCAACGAGCCGCTGGTCAGCGGCGCGATGATCGCGATCTCCGCCAGCCTGATGGTGAGCCGGCTGCCGACACCGTCGATCAAGTACATGACGCCAGGCCGGCAGTATCGGCTTCTGGTGTGGGGCTTCGTCGGATTAATCGCCGCGTCGCTGATCACCTGGCCCTGGGCGACAATGATCGTCGGGATGGCGATCTATCTTGCTACAATTCCCGTCGGCATCCTGATGTACCGGCGCGAGCAGGCCCGGGCGCGCGCCGCGTGACGCGCGGTGCCGAGCGGCAGCCGCTTTCGTCCGTGCACATCGTAATGTTCGCTCCACCGACGCCACCGAAGCGTGGCGGAATTTTGGCGAAAGGGCCCAATTTCCCTGCATGAAATGAATTGCGGCGCGGCGTGCGAGGCGCGAAGCTTCATCGGGACTCAATTTCGCGCGGTCCTTGAGAAGGGGCGCCCATGCCGATCAGCAAACGCTTAGCGGCGGCCATTGCGAGCCTGGTCGTACTTGTTCCGCTTGCGGCAAGCGCAAAGGAAATAACGCCGCCACCCGGCAATCTGGCACGCGCACACCTTGCGGCGACGATGGCCGAGTATGGCATGGCGAACCATGACGCTGCCACGCTGCTGGCGGCGGCGCACATCATCAATGGGCTGAAGGCGAATGTGGTGAAGATGAGCGGTTCGCAGGATCATCGCACCGGCAAGCCCGTCGCGACCTACGACCCGCTGGAGCTGCTAAAGCTCGCGAAGATATATGCCGCGAGCAGCGATGCGTCGTTGTTGACCGCCATCAACGCGGAAATGCGCAATGTCCGCAGCACCCAGGCGACATGCTCCTACCAGGACTACTGCACGCAGGACGCACCGCCGTACTGCTGGCAAGAGTATTACTGCTACTGATGCGGTGGCTATCTGTCCTGGCAGCGTGCGCTGCGCTTGCGCTGGCTGGTGAGGCTCCCGCACCGCGAATCGCAAAGCATGCGATCCTGGTTGGCGTCGAGGATTACGAGACTTTGCCTGGCGTGACGCTGTTCCAGGGGCCACGCAATTCGGTGCTCCTGTGGCACGACTATCTGAGGGCCCAGGGCTTCACCGACATCACCGTGCTGTCGGAGGGGATGGATGCGGGCGACGTCAAATGGGCCAAATCCGATCCACACGTGGGTGCGCCGACGCGCGCGAACATACAAAAGGCTCTGGGCGATCTTGAGAAGAGGCTGGCCGCCACGCCAGGCAAAGACGACGTCGTGATCGTGCTGGCCGGGCATGGCAGTCAGCAGCGCGCGATGCCATGGGATCCGCCGAAGCCCGACAACCTGGACGAAGTATTCCTGCCGGGCGACGCCGGCCCCAGACCGGCGAGCGATCCCGAGGGACCATTCCGCAACGCACTGGTCGACCACGATATCGCGCCGCATCTGAAGACACTGGCGAAACATGCGGGCTTCATCTGGCTGATCTTCGATTCCTGCCACTCGGACACGATGACCTATGACGCGCTGCTGCTGAGGAAAAAGCCCAGCATGGCGGCGATGAGTGATCTGAGCTATGCGGCACGGCCGGCAGCGCATCCACTCATCCCTGCGCCGAAAGACCCACCGCCCGCGTTCGGGCCGTCGCCGCGCGACAGGGACTGGCCCAAGAACTATGTCGCCTTCTTCGCTTCGGCTTCGGACCAGACGACGCCGCTGATCGTGGCCGATGCGCCCCCGGATGCAGCGAAGCGGATCGGGAGCGGCCCGTCGCGCTTCACGGCGTTCAGCTATTTCATCCTGGACGCGCTGCGCAAAAACCCGCACGCCAGGTTCGACGACATTATCGCGAGCGTCGGCAAGGCCTACAGGATCCAATACCCTGCCGACACCTTCGAGCCGAAGGTCGAAGGCGGCAGCCGGCTGCAACTGCCCGCATCAACAGTGCTGCACTAGACCACAGCGTAGGTGAACGCCAGAAGGCCGACGCCGACCGCGCCGAACAGCAGCGCGCCGTACCACAAATAGCTGCGCCTGGTGATGATCGCCACGGTGGAGAGCGCGATGCCAATCTCGAACAGCGTCGCCGAGCCGGTCAGCCACTTGTGACGCTCTTCGTGGTGCGCACTTTCCTTCAGCAGGTCATCACGTTCTTTCTCTCGGTCTTCGGCGTCCTTGTGCAACTTGTTCTGCGTCTCGCCGTACTCTTTCGCCTGCTTCTTGTAGTAGGCGATGTTGGCCGCATCTGTCGTAGACTTCGACGCGACGGTGTAGAGGTGCTTCTTGATCGAGTCAGCCTGGAATTCGTTCCAGGTGTCGGTCGCCCGATCCTGCATCAGCACCGCCTCGCTGGTGGCGCCGAGCGAGCCCTCGCCCTCCATGGTCTCGAGGCTGCCGGCACCCGCTGCCAGCACGGCGAGCGCGGCGACCGTGATCGCGACATATGAGATGAATGGATCGTGTTCATGTTCCGCGTGCTCGGCGTGTTCGAGGTGTTCGTGCGCTTCCAGCGCCGGATTTTCCGACATGTCTTGGATCCCCTTGGTGTGTTGGCTCAGTCCGCGGCACCGCCGAGATAGCGATGTGCGATCGCGGCGTGCATGGCGATGCCATTGGCCATCGCGGCCTCGTCCATCGTCATGCGGTTGGAATGACAGGCGTGCGCGTGGTGGTGCGAAACGCCGTCCGGCGCCACGCCAAGAAACACCATCGCGCCCGGCATGTGCTGGAGCACGTAGGAGAAGTCCTCCGCTCCCATGATCGGCGCCGGCATGCGCATGAAGCCCTTCTCGCCCAGAAGGTCCCGTCCGACGCGCTCGGCGAAATCGACGAACCCCGAATCGTTGACGGTGACGGGATAGCCCGGGACGAGATTGATCTTTGCTTCGAGACCATGCGCCCGGGCGATGTGATCGGCGATCCGCTCGATTCCGTCGCGGGCCTTGCTGCGACTCTTCTCCGAGAAGCTGCGCAGCGTTCCGAGCAGCCTGGCGCTTTCCGGGATCACGTTCTGCGTCGTGCCGCCCTCGATCTTGGTGATCGACAGCACGACAGGATCGAAGGCCTCGATCTTGCGTGTGACCAGGCTTTGCAGCGCTGTGACGATCTCGCAGGCGACCGGAATCGGGTCGAGTGTGTACTGCGGCTGGGACGCGTGGCCGCCCTTGCCGACGATTTCAATATGGATCGTATCCGTCGCGGCCATCAGCGGGCCCGGCCGCGACGCGATGACGCCGGTCGGAATGTTGGGCGAAATGTGAATGGCGAAGGCCGCGTTCGGGACGGGCGCCGCGGCGAGCATGCCTTCCTCGATCACCCTGAGAGCGCCGGCATGGCCTTCCTCGCCAGTTTGGAAGAAGAACTTGACGTTGCCGTTCAGTTTCTCGCGGTGCCGGTGCAGGAGGTGCACGGCACCGACCAGCATCGCGGTGTGGGAGTCGTGACCGCAAGCGTGCATCCGGCCTTCGTTCACCGACTTGAACTCGAGATCGGTATCTTCCGGCATCGGCAGGGCATCCATGTCGCCGCGCAGGAGGATGGTCGGACCCTGGGTCGCACCTTTCAGCGTGACGACCAGGCTCGTCGTCGCGGTGCTTTCCGCGATCTCGACATCGAGACCGGCGAGGCCTTCTTTAACCCGGCGCGTCGTTTCCGGCAGGTGCAGGCCGAGTTCGGGAAATTTGTGAATATCGCGGCGCAGCGCCACGACCATCGGCATCAACGCGCTCGCACCCTCGCGCCAGAATTCCAACTCGCCCACCGGCTTATCCATGTCGCTGCTCCCCGTCCGGCGGAATCTGGCCTCCAAAACACAGCACGTCTATAGGCCAAACGTAACAATCGGTCCGGTCCGCCACGAGATTTTTCTCCCTGTTGCCATAGTGGAAACGCGTGTCGCGCCTGCACCAGCGGGTCCGACGGCGGCCCCAAGAAGGCGATCGCGGTGCGTGTCCACAAGCGGTGACGTGGTGTTGAGGTAACGGGCTAGAGAACTGCCTCGATCAGGCGCGGGCCACGCTGTTTCATCGCGGCTTCGAACTGGGATTCGAAATCCCGGATTGTCGTGGCGCGCGAGGCCTCGACACCCATGCCTTGAGCCAGCTGCACCCAGTCAAGATTGGGGTTGTGCAGGTCGAGCATGGAGAGCGCCTTGGGCCCCGGATTTCCGGCCCCGACGCGCGCGAGCTCAATATTGAGGATGGCGTAGGAGCGGTTGGCGAAGATCACCGTCGTGACGTCCAGCTTCTCGCGCGCCTGCGTCCACAACGCTTGAAGCGTGTACATGGCGCCGCCGTCGCCGTGGATGCAGACGACCTTGCGGTGTGGCGCCGCGACCGCCGCGCCGGTGGCCACGGGCAGGCCCTGACCGATGGAACCGCCGGTAAGCCCCAGATGGTCGTGCGGCGCGGCGGTGGCGGTAGCAACCGAGGTGCCCGCACCGGACGTGGCGCCTTCGTCGGAGATGATGGCGCCCTCGGGAAGATGGCGCGCGATCGCCTGGCCGATCGTGAACTGGTTGAACTTGTCCTCAATGCCGTCCGGCTTCCTGAACGCCGCGATGTGCGCTGACTCCTTCGGCGCGCCAAGCGCGTCAGCAAGGGCCTCGAGCGCGCCGACGCCGTCTTCATGCGCGTGCGCGAGATAGTGGATGGTCGCATCTTGCGGCAGGCCCCAACTTGGTTTGCCGGGGTAAGCGAAGAACGAGACGGGCGGCTTGGAACCGACGATGACGAGCTGTTCGGTATCCTGGAAGAATTCGACGATCTGCTCCGCGAAATATGGAATGCGCTGGAGCATCACGCGGCCCGCGCCGCGTTGAATCCGCGCCGTGAATGTGTCGCAGGCGATGCGAGCACCGGACTTGGCCGCGATGCGGCCTGCGGCTGTGAGCCCGCGCTCTTTCAACGCAGCACCGCGAATCACGACGGTCGTCTTCTTGCCGTTGCGGAGCGCGGCGACGGCGCGATAGACGGCTTCGTCCGAGACCCGCGACGGCTCCGGGCGCGGCAGCGCCGGGGCTTCACCTTCGGCGTCGTTCCATGCGGTATCGGCGGGTAGGATGAGCGTCGCGATTTGCCCCGGAGGCTGCAGCGCGGCCTGTACCGCACGCGCGCCGTCAGCCGCGACTGTGAGCGCGGTGGGCGAGGAGTGCACCCAGGCGGAGACCGGTCGCGCGAAACCGGCAATGTCGGAAGCAAGCGGCGCGTCGTATTGCGCGTGATAGGTCGCGTGGTCGCCCACGATGTTCACGATCGGCGTGGCCGCCCGCCGCGCGTTGTGCAGATTGGCAAGGCCGTTGGCGAGTCCGGGACCCAGATGCAGCAGAGTGCAGGCAGGCTTTTCCGCCATGCGGCCGTAGCCGTCCGCCATGCCCGTGACGGCGCCCTCGAACAGGGCCAGCACGGCGCGCATGCCGGGCACGCGGTCAAGCGCGGCAACGAAATGCATCTCCGACGTGCCGGGATTGGAGAAACAGACCTCCACGCCCGATGACACCAGCGTGCGCACAAGGCTCTCGGCGCCGTTCATTACCGCTCTCTCCCATAGTTTTCTGTCGCCAGACTAACATTGCCGGATAAGATCGGGCCATGACCGATCCTGATGATCGCGAACTGATCGAGGCCAGCCTGGAGGAGGCGGCGGAGCGCGCGGGCGACCTGACACCGCTGGTGTACGCGCGTCTGTTCGCCGGGCAGCCGCAGATGGAGGCGCTGTTCTGGCGCGACCGGACCGGGCAGATCAGAGGCGAGATGCTCGCGCGCGTATTCGAAGCAATCCTGGATTTCGTGGGCGAACGGCTTTACGCCGAGCATCTGATCCAGACCTCGGTCGTGGTGCACACGGAATACGGCGTGCCGCCCGACATCTTTCGCACATTCTTTGGCGTGGTCGCGGCGACTGTGCGCGAGGTGCTGGACGACGCCTGGACGCCGGAGATGAGTGCAGCGTGGGACGGCCTGCTGCGCGACGTCGACGACTATGTGCGGGCAGGTGCGCCGGCCTAGGCCGGGATGCGCACCGGCAGGGACGTGATGCCGAGGACGAAATTGGATTCGAGCCGCACCGGCTCACCTACCACGTCGATCCGGGGAAAACGCTTCATGATCTCTTCCCACAGGATGCGGAGCTGCATCTCTGCGACGCGGTTGCCCATGCAGCGATGGATGCCGAACCCGAACGAGACGTGATGGCGGGCACGGTCACGATCGATGATGAAGGCGTTGGGATTGTCGATCACCTCGTCGTCGCGATTGCCGGACACGTACCACATGACGACGCGGTCGCCCTTCCTGATCTTGTGGCCGCGGAATTCGACGTCGGCGAGTGCCGTACGGCGCATGTGCGCAAGCGGGGTGACGTAGCGGATGATCTCCGACACCATGTTGGCGGCGAGATCCGGATTGTGACGCAGCTTTTCGTACTCGGCCGGATTTTGGTTGAGCGCAAGCAGGCCGCCGGAGATCGAATTGCGCGTGGTGTCATTGCCGCCAACGATCAGCAGCATCAGGTTGCCTAAGAACTCGATCGGATTGTCGATCATGTTGCGGGTCGCCGGGTCGTGCGCGAGCAGCGATATGAAATCGAACTTTGGCGGCGCGGCTTGCCGCTCCTGCCACAGCCGGGAGAAGTAGCCGAGGCACTCCATCAGGATTTCCTGGCGACGCTCTCTCGTCAGCGAGGTGTTACCGACCGTTTCGGAGGACGTCGTCGCGTCCGACCAGTACGGGAGGAGATGCCGGTCCTCCCAGGGAAAATCGAACAGCGTCGCCAGCATCTGGGTCGTAAGCTCGATGGAGACGGCGGGCACCCAGTCGAAGGTCTCGTTCCGCGGCAGGCCATCGAGGATGCTGCCGACACGAGAGCGGATCAGCGATTCAAGCTCCCCAAGGCGCTGGGGACCGACGGCCGGCGACGCCGCGCGGCGTTGGACATCGTGCACCGGAGGGTCGGCAGCGATGAACATGGGTGGCGCGAATTCGGGCGGATTGTCGCCGATGACGATGTTGTCCTGCGACGAGAACACCTGGTGGTTGGCGTCGACGGCCACGATGTCGTTGAACTTGGTCACCGACCAGTAGGGGCCGTGCATGCTTTCGGCGCAGTAGTGAACCGGTGCGTCCTTGCGCAGGCGGTCAAAGAACGGCCAATGCGTGTTGGTCGCGAACCGGTGCGCCTTCGACACGTCCAGCTGATTGAGCGGCGTCGACCACGCCTCCGCAGTCGCTTGCTCCAAGGCGCTGAGATATTCCCCCATGGCTACCTCCCTGTGCTTTATCTTTGATCCTAGGTGCGGCAATGACGCGAGTCGAATAGGACATGCGCTGCGGCGCAGCATGGCTTGCAACTTGCGCGGGCCGTGACGCTAAATGCGTGCATGACTTGGTCAATCGTCGCCTATGACAAGGCCGTGGGCTCCTTCGGCGCCGCCGTGGCCACCAAGGCGTTCGCTTCGGGCTCGTTCGTGCCTTTCGTCCGCGCAGGCGTGGGGGCGGTGGGGACGCAATCGTTGACCAACCGCTACCTGGCGCCGGTGGTGCTGGATGCGCTGGCGCGGGGGCTTTCTCCGAAACTGGCGATCGAAACGGCGGTCGCAGGAGATGAAGGGCGCGAGCTGCGGCAGCTGCATTGCGTCGATCGCAAGGGACGGTTCGCAGCGTGGACAGGCCGGCACTGTGTCGAATGGTGCGGAAGCGTCGGCGAACCGTTCGTGAGCGTAGCCGGCAACATGCTCAGCAACGACAGCGTGGCGCAGGCGACTCTGGGTGGTTTCAAGGCCGATCCGTCGCTGCCGCTGCCCGAGCGGATGATGGCAGCGCTGGAAGCCGGCGAGGCGGCCGGCGGCGACCGGCGAGGTCGGCAATCCGCCGCGATGATGCTGATCTCGACCGAGGACTTCCCCGATCTGTCGATCCATGTCGACGATCACGCAGCACCCTTGCCGGAGCTGCGGCGCCTGCTCGGCGTGTGGCGGCGCGAGCGAGCGCCGTATCTGCACAATTCGCCGTCGAGGGCGAACCCGACGGGAATGATCGATCTGGATGCCCTGGACGCGAGCTTCGCCGCGCGTGGCATTCCCGTGCGATTCAAACGCTGAGGAAATGATGAAACGCGTGTCGAGCGCTCTTGCCGCCGCTTCCCTGTTTGCGCCCGCGGACGTTGCACAGGCGACCGACCCAACGGAGCCCAAATGACCGAGCCGCTGTTCAGGAATTTGCTGGTGCTGGATTGCGCGAGCTTTGTCGCCGGGCCCGCGGCGGCAACCATCATGTCGGATTTCGGTGCGCGCGTGATCAAGATTGAACCCCCGGAGATCGGCGATTCCTATCGCCAGCTCATCCATTTGCCGGGCACGCCGCTGAGCGAGCGCGACTACTACTGGATGCTGGACAACCGCAACAAGGAAAGCCTGGCGCTGGATCTGAAGCAGGAGGCGGCGCAGGAAATTCTGCGCACGCTGGTCAAGAAGGCCGACGTGTTCGTAACCAACTTTCCGGGGCCGATCCGGGACCGGCTGAAGCTTCGCCCCGCCGACATCCTGTCTCTCAACGACCGCATCATCTACGCCTCGCTCACACCATACGGCGAGGAAGGCCCTGAGAAGGACCGCACAGGGTATGATTCCACCGCATGGTGGGCGCGGTCGGGGCTGATGCATGCAGTGCGTCCAACGGCGGAGTCGGAGCCGGCGCGGTCTATCCCGGCAATGGGCGATCATCCGACCGCGGTGTCGCTCTATGCCGCGATCATGACCGGGCTCTACCGCCGCAGCATCACCGGCAAGGGCGGGATGGTGTCGACCTCGCTGCTTGCCAACGGGCTGTGGTCAAATGGCTGCTTCATGCAAGCGGCACTGGTGGGCGCAAGGTTCCAGCCACGGGCGGCGCGCTATCAAAGAAGCGCGTTGCTCGAGCTGTATCGCTGCAAGGACGATCGGTGGTTCATGTTCTCGATGGTGAATCAGGTCCGCGAGTGGCCCCTGCTGCTCCAAGTGATCGGCAGGGAAGCATGGGAGAACGATCCGCGCTTTGCGACGGCACAGGCGCGGCACGAGAACGCCGAAGCCATCGTGCGGGCGATGGAAGACATATTCGCCAGCGAAGACTGGGAACATTGGCGGAGAAAGTTCCTTGACGCCGGCGTGACGGTCGGGCCGATCTCGCAACCCGAAGATCATTTCGACTGTCCGCAAGTCGCTGCCAACGGCTTCCTGCCGGAATTCGACGATGAGCCAGGCTTGCGGACGATCGACAGCCCGGTCCGGGTCGCGGACGCCCCGCACATCCCCCCGCGCCATGCGCCGTGCGTCGGCCAGCACAGCGGCGACATCCTGCGGGAACTGGGCTTTGATGACGAAAACGTTAGGCGGCTGGCCAAAGCGGGCGCTGTTGGGCTCGGTGGCTGAGTGCCCGGCAGCCGCACCAAGAAAGTGCAGTTACTTCGCCGCCATGTAGGCGCATGATCCCTATTCTGGGGATTGTCGATGACGGAACATAAAAAGCTGCATGGTACGCGCACACACGAGGTCGCGCACGTCACACTGGCGCTGCCCGCCAACGTCCGCGCCATCCTGCGGGTAGGCAACGAGTTCTTCCTGCGTACGCTCGACAGCATGGCCTCCCTGGCCGACGACGACCTGATCAAGGCACTGGTCTACACCGCGATGTGGACCGCCAATGTCAAGCACATCACGGACTCAGTCGCTGCAAACCAGAAATTCGCGGCATTCGACACTGTGGTGCCGGATGAGATGAGGCAGCCTGTGAGCGTCATGGCAATTTCAAACGCGCTGCGCATTCCATACGAAACCGTGCGCCGCTACGTACACACTCTGCTGAAGGAAGGGCGTTGCCAACGGGTAGGCCCCAAGGGGCTCATCGTACCTGCCGCGGTCATCGGCGGTGACGCGCATCGCGCCGCCATGCGCGCGAACTATCATAGCCTGTTGCGGTTCGTGACCGAACTGAGGCGCGCCGGTTTCGACTTCACGCCCTATCGCCATCGGCTGCCACAAACGGTGCCGCTGCCGCCCGAAGGCCAGCCGATGGCGAATTCGCGCGCGGTGACACGCGTCCTGGGAGAGATGGTCATGCACGGCGTCGATCTGTTGGGTCGTCTGCACGACAGCGACTTCCTCTACGCACTGATCTTCACGACGGTCTGGACGAACAACGTCCATCATATCACCGTATCGAACGACAACCTGAAATACGGCGCGCTGACGGAGTTGCCGCCCGACGACGCGCGGCGGCCCGTGACCGTGCATGCCGTCGCCACATCGCTGCGCGTTCCCTATGAGACGGTGCGCCGCTATGCCAACAAGATGGTCAAGAACGGCAGTGCGGTGCGCGTGGGCAACAAGGGCCTGATTGTGCCGCGCGAGCGTCTGGCCGTGGAATCAAGCCTGGAAGGCACACGAAACGCGTACATCTATATCGAACGCACGGTCGCGGCACTGTACCGCGCCGGATTCGATTTCGGCGGCTACTAGCCCGATCTCCGAGACGGAGAATTCGCCGAGGCACCGCTTTTCCCTGCGTCAGCTCTTCTCGTTCGAGAAGACGATCGTGCCGGATGCCGCGAACATGCCGCCGACGCCGTGGCAGACGCTGATCTTCGCGCCCGGCACCTGGGCCGGCGCAATGCCGCGCATCTGACGCACGCTCTCCTGCAAGGCGTACATGCCGTACATGCCGGAGTGCATGTAGGAGAGGCCGCCGCCATTGGTGTTGAGCGGCAGCTTGCCGCCGATCGCGGTGTTGCGTTCCTTGACGAAGGCCGCCGCCTCGCCCGGCTTGCAGAAGCCGAGGTCTTCCAGGCCGTAGAGCGGCAGGTGGGCAAAGGCGTCGTAGATCATCAGGTGGTCGACGTCGCTGTGCTTGATGCCGGCCTCGGCGAACGCCTTCTTCCCGCTGACGCGGAAGGCCTTGGACGAGGTGAAGTCCTCCATCTGGCTGACCATCTGGGTCTCGACGCTTTCGCCGGTGCCAAGCACGTAGACCGGCTTCTGCGGGAAATCCCTGGCGCGGTCGGCGGAGGTGAGGATCAGCGCGCCGCCGCCATCGGTGACGAGGCAGCACATCAGCATGCGGAACGGCCACGCGATCATCGGCGAGTTGAGCACGTCGTCGACGGTGATCGGGTCCCTGAAACTGGCGCGTGGGTTCTTCGCCGCCCACTCGCGCTGGATCACCGAGACCCAGGCAAGGTCCTCGACCGACAGATTGTAGGTCTTGAGGTAGCGCAGCACCGGAATCGTGAACATGGTCGGCGGGCCGGAGGGGCCGTAGGGCATCTCGAACTGGCCGTTGAGGCTGGAGCCGCCACCGCCGCCGAAGCGGCCACCGACGCCGACCCGCGAGCGGCCGGATTCGCCGTGGGTGATCAGCACCGTCCTGCACAGGCCTTCGTTGATCGCGGCCGCGGCATGGCGGACATGCAGCATGAAGGAGCAGCCGCCGACAGAGGTGCCGTCGGCATAGGTGGGCGTGATGCCGAGGTAGTGCGCGAGCTCCGTCGGGCTGGCGCCGGCGGTGGCGACGCCGTCGATATCGGAAGGCTTCAGCCCGGCGTCCTTCATGGCGTTCAGCGCGGCATCGGCGTGCAGGCCGATGACGGAGAGGTCCGGAATTCTGCCCATCTTCGTGGTTTCCGCGGCGCCGACCACCGCGATGGATTTCTGTTTCATCTGTGGGCTCGTGACTTAAGCGGGTTCGAACAGGGGAAGCGTGATCGTGTCGTTCTGCTTGCTGAACGAGACCTTCAGCGGCATGTCGAGCTGGAGTGCTTCCGGCGTCTGCGGGCAGTTGACGATGTTGGTCATCATGCGTGGGCCTTCGGCGAGCTGGACCACCGCGATGGCGTAGGGCTCAGTCCCCATGTCGGGGCGCGGGCGCATGTTGATGACGTAGGACCAGAGCACCCCTTTACCGCTGGCCTTGTAGGACTCGACCTCGCGGCTGCCGCAACCGGGGCAGAAGGGACGCGGTGGGAAATAGCTCTTGCCGGCGCAATGGGCGCAGCGCTGGAGACGGAGTTCGCCAGCGGCGCAGCCTTCCCAGAAATGGCGGGTTTCAGGCGTCGGTTCCGGCAGCATGCGTTGCGGCATGTAGGCATCCTTCGAAATGGCGGTATGCCACCCATCATGCACAGCAGGGCGCGCCTGCCAACCTGGAGGGCCGCAGGCGAGACAGTCTGTCCGTGCGGGATGCCGCTACGTCTTCATCCGCATCGCGCCCATGAAGTCGCGCTTGCCGAGCGGGACGCCATTGGAGCGCAGGATGTCGTAGGCCGTGGTGGCGTGGAAATAGAAGTTGGGCAGCGAGAACGAGAACAGGAAACCCGTCGCGGTGAAGGGCATCTGCATCTTGCCGATCTCGAACACCAGGTCCTTGCCTTCCAGCGCGTTCACGTCGGCGGGCGTCTTGTCCTTCAGCGCCGCCAGCGTTTCGGCGACCAGCGCCTGGAGCTGCGCATAGCTGTGCGGATCGCGCGCGCCGGGCGGGCGGAACGTGCCGCTCTTAATGCCTTCGAGCGCGCCCTGCGAGTGGTGCACGACGGAGAAGATCTGGAAGCTGAAGGGCAGCATGTCGGGCGCGAGCCGCGTGTCGACGACCTTCTGCGGGTCGATGCCCTTTTCCTGGCAATGCGCGGCGCCCTTGGCGAGCACGCCGGTCATGGCGCCCAGCGTTTGCAGGTAATTCGCGACGCTCGCTTCATAGAAACTGATGGCCATTCGTCTCTCCCTCGTTTTGTTTATTGCTCGCCGCGCGGCATTGCCTTGCGCACATCCGGATCGAAGCCGCTGGCGGCCCATTCGCCCTGCGCGGTGTTCCAGTGCGAGAAGAACAGCCGCGTCTTCGGATCGGCGCTCATCGCGAGCCGCTCCGGGAACAGATTCCAGTCGGTGAGCACGGGGCTTGGCGGGCGGACGTAGCGGCTCGTCTCGGGCAACGCGCTGCGCAGCCAGCCGCCGCGGGCGTAGTACTGATGCCAGGTGCGGCGCATCTTCTCGCCGTCGCCATCGAGGCGGGTGTGATAGGTCGCGGTGTCGTAGAGCACGCAGGTGCCGGCCGGGCCGCGGATCGGCACCTCTGCGTAGCGATTGCCGAGCGCGTCGTGCGCCGCCTTCAGCGACGGCTGGCGCTTGCTGTCCGGCACGACGCAGAAGCAGGGCGCGCCGGGTTCGACGTCGGTCAGATAATGAATCGCGCAAAGCCAGTCGGGCGGGCCGTAGGGCGTGCGGTTGAACCGGTCCGCGACCACGGCGTCGTGGTGGAAGTTCATCGCGCCGGGGCCGGCGCCTTCCGGCGTTTCGCGGAAGTTGAACTCCGAGAACCGCGCATGCTGCTCGCCGCCCAGAAGGCGGCAGACCACCGGATAGGAGCGCGGGTGGCGGGTGTAGCGGTCGAGCTCCGGATAATCGAGCAGCGGCTGCGAGTAGATCAGGCCCTGGTTCCGGTGATGCGGCTTGCGCTTGTCGCCCAGACCCCAGGCCAGCGGGCGTTCGGCCTGGGTGCGGTCGCAGAAGCCGTTGAGATGCGCGATCTCGCCCGCGTCGAGGCAGTCCGACAGGACGACATAGCCGTGGGCGTCGAAGAAGGCGCAGGCCGCGTCGATCTCGCGGACGGGATCGAACATGGGCGCCGGCTCGTGGCTGACGCGGCCGAAGCCCTGCGTCGCGACGGACGGGTCGCCGCTGAGATTTTCCTGCTTCTGGAGCGTGACTTTCATCCATCCATCCTTCGGGGCTCGCCTTCGGCTCACACCTCAGGATGACGCATATCACTCGTCATCCTGAGGTGCGAGCGGAGCGAGCCCCGAAGGAGACTGCGCCAAAACGACAAAGCCGCCCTGGGTGCACCAGAGCGGCTTTGCCGGACATGAGCGAGACCGCTCGCCTGAGGGGCGCAGTCAAGCGCGCCCTCAGCGGACGTCTTTCGACTCTCATGTCGCCGCAGCCGTTTCGGTTCTCCGCCCCATTCCAAGACTTGGCCTGTTGCGGGGACCTCCTGGCCGCCCGTTGGTTGGGGCGGAGGTGGGTCGCGGCGGGCGCTGTGTCTCAAAGCCGGTCCGAGGGCGACACGAGCTGGCGCCCTGGCTTGTCTGTACTCGCGTGGGAGCTTGCCTGTTAGGGCAAGTCCCTGATTTCCCAGCGCTTCATGTGCGCACCCCTTGTTATCGTTGTCCTACTCCGGGGTAAATAGGGAACGATTCCGTCCGTTCAAGCCTATTTCCAGAATTATTTCTGACAGATTGTCAGGCCGCCTCTTGGTCTCGACGCGGTTGTCTAGTGGATTGAATCTAATCGCATTCGTAATGACGACGCGAATGGCACACGATGCAGCGCGATTCGCGTGATCCTATCGAATGCCGGTTCCAGCAGCGCCCAAAATCTACCACATCTCAGCTGTGGATAATCTCCCGTCGATTATTGCAAACGGGCTGCGGTCCGATGTTGCGATGATCGCCCAAGGGGGACCGGCGCAAAGCATCGGAAATGGGGCAGATCAAAGAACGCCGGCTGATGCTGCCAGTTAGTTGTCACCCAGGGCTTATGGTAGGCGGTTGCGTGCCGTTCTATTTTTGTTCTAGATCGATCATGTTGTACATCATGCACAAGGGGAATCACGAGAACGTCGCTTACAGAGGAGGGCAAGGCCCGATCGTGCATCTTGAGGCTGATCTGCACGGCACAATTGCTTGGGCGAACGCTTCTCAGCGGCGCTGGGCATTTTCACTTTCGAACGCGGGGGCTGCATACACGGAGTTTCGCAACAACGTCGCCAACCTTCACGAAATCAATTGGGAGTCTGTCGCAGCGCGCAACTGGGCGGGTGCCGCGAGAGATGGGAAGCAGGCCGAATTTTTGATCGAAGAGTTGTTCCCTTGGTCCCTGGTGGAGAGAGTGGGCGTTGTCTCCAGAGAAACATACGGCCGAGTACAAGACGCGTTGCAAAACGCGCCACACAAGCCACGCGTCGAAATCAAGCCAGATTGGTACTACTGAGGGCGCCGCGATGATCGAGCTGAAGACTGGAAACATCATTGCCGAAGATGCCGAAGCGCTCATCAACACTGTAAATTGCGTCGGCATAATGGGTCGCGGAATTGCGCTGCAATTCAGAAAGGCCTTTCCCGCCAACTACGAAGAATACGAGAAGGCTTGCAACCACAACCTGGTACAGCCGGGAAGAATGTTCGTTCACGAGACGAACCAGTTGTCGAACCCACGCTACATCATCAACTTTCCAACAAAACGGCATTGGAGAGGAAAGAGTCATATCGAAGACATCGTTTCTGGTCTGAAAGCCTTGGTGAAGGAGATCAGGACACGGCGCATTCGTTCGATCGCAATTCCTCCGTTGGGCAGCGGCTTGGGAGGATTGGATTGGAGGGACGTCAAGCCACTTATCCTTGACGCGATGAGCGAACTCCCAGACGTGAAAGCAGTGGTGTTCGAGCCAAACGCAAAATTCGATGCCCGAACCACCTCAAAATCGAAAGACGTCCCGTCTATGACCACGGGACGCGCTGCACTAATTGTTCTACTCCAGAAGTACGTGGATGCTCTCCTCGAGCCCTATGTCACTCTGCTCGAAGCCCACAAGCTTATGTATTTCATGCAAGAGGCGGGCGAAGGTCTCAAGCTTCGCTTCACTAAGGCTCAATATGGGCCATATGCTGAGAACCTTCGGCATGTGCTGACCGCGATAGAGGGCCATTTTATTTCTGGCTACGCGGACGGCGGCGATGCTCCCGACAAGGAGCTTGAAATAATTCCGGGAGCAGCGCGTGATGCCGATCATTTCCTTGACACTAAGGATGACACGCGCCGGCGTTTCGAGCGCGTGACGCAGCTCGTAAAAGGCTTTGAGACGCCCTTCGGGCTGGAACTGTTAGCCACGGTGCACTGGATTGCGAAGCATGAAAGAACAACTTCGCTGGATGAGCTTACGAACAAGGTCTATGCGTGGAACGACCGTAAGCGCCAAATGACACCGAGACAGATTGAGCTCGCTTATTCTGTGCTGAAGAAGAACGGATGGCTTTCTGACGCTGCTTAGGGCCCTCAATCACTCGGCTCTAACCCCCTTTATGTCGCCCTGCTACGCCACTCTGCTGCCCTAAATCTTCTGCCCCATCACGCGGCTCAAGGGGTCGCCGTGTTTTAGGGCGCCGTAGACGGCGGCGAGGGCGGCGTCGTTGCCTTCCTGCGCTCCGACGTTGTCGCGCGGGCGGCCGTCGAACACCACGTTGGGGCCCATGAAGCGCAGCGACACGGTGCGCCGGCGCATGCCGGGCACGGTGCCGGCGCCGCCATGCAGCATGCCGAGATGGAAGACGATGAGGTCGCCGGGCTCCATGTCCCAGGCGAGGATGTCGAAATCGGCGCGATGCTTCTGGATGTCGGGCAGGCGCGGCAGCTTCGAGTCCTTGTAAAGCGGCGCGGTGTCGTCATGCGCCGCGAACGCCGAGCCGTTGTAGAGCGTGCCCTTGTGCGAGCCGCGGACGAATTCGAGGCAATGCTCCCTGGGCAGCGGGTCGAGCGTCACCCAGCAGGCGACGAGCTGCGAGCCCATCATGCGCAGGTAGGACGTGTCCTGGTGCCAGGGCGTGCGGCGGGAGAAGCCGTTCTCTTTCAGGAACAGCTGCTCGCCCATGTACCAGAGGTCGGGCTCGCCGAAGAGGGCGGCGACCATCGCGTCGATGCCGGTGGCGCGCACCATGGGCAGCATGCGCTGGCCGGTGTCTTCGAAGAAGGTGGCGTTCTCGGACGGGTAGAAGTTGACGGCCTTGGGCGTGGGGTGGGCGACGCTGTGGGCGAATTCCTGTTCGATCAGGGCGAGGTCGGTCGGGCCGAGCGCGGATTTGAGGAAGACCACGCCGTCGTCTTCCAGCGTGCGGGCGGCGGTGGGCCAGTCGCGGGGCGGGAGGGTTTCCAGCGATCGCCGTTCCGCGCTCATGTTCGCTCCTGCCTGTTCATCTGGGAAACGCTAGCTGCGTTTCGGGGAAAAGTGAAACGTGTTCTAATTATTACCCTCCCCTCACCATGGCCGGGCTTGACCCGGCCACCCAGAAAGGCGCGCGTCCGCGCGCCAATGACTCACGCGGAGGCGCGGAGATCGCGGAGGTCATCGCTCCACTCCGCGTCCTCCGCGTCTCCGCGTGAAATCGCTGGCGCTGCGCGCCGCACCTCGGCGCCCGCGGACGCGGGCGCGCTGGGTGGCCGGGTCAAGCCCGGCCATGGTGAGGTGGGTGGTGCGCTGGCGGTCCCTAAATCCCGATTTCGCGGTCGTTGAGGCCGCTGGCGCGGGCTTCGTCGTACTTCTTTTCCATCTCGGTGAAGGCCTTGCGCTTGGGGCCGAGGTAGCCGAACAGGAAGGCGGCGACCTTGCGCATCTGGATCTCCTCCGAGCCTTCGGTGATGCGATAGCGGCGGTGGTGGCGGTAGATGTGCTCGAACGGCTTGTGGCGCGAATAGCCGAGGCCGCCATGGGTCTGCATCGCGCGGTCGGCGGCTTCGCAACAGAGACGGTTGCCCCAGTAGTTGCACATGCTGACCTTGTCGGAGATCTCCTTCTCGATCTGCTTGTGCGGCATGCGGTCCATCTCCCACGCCGTCTTGCGGATGAGGAGGCGCAGCGCCTCGGCCTGGGTGTGCAGCTCGACCAGCGGCCACTGGATGGCCTGGTTGCGCGCCAGCGCCTCGCCGAACGGCTTGCGCAGGCGCGCGTACTTCACGCTTTCCTGGATGCAGTAGACCGCGGCGCCGAGCGACGAGGCCGCCTGGCGGATGCGGTTCTGGTGCACGAAGCTCTGGCCGATGGCGAGGCCGCCGCCGATCTCGCCCCAGTAGCTGTCCTCCGGAATCCAGACATTGGTGAGCGACACGCGCGGATGATCGGTCGGCATGTTGAAGGTCCAGAGATACTCCTCGATCTTCACGCCCGGATCGTCCGCCGGCACGATGAAGCAGGTGATGCCGCTCGCGTCGCCGTCCTTCCCGCCCGTGCGCGCGAAGGTCATGATGTAGTTCGCGTGGTGCATGCCGCTGGTCCACATCTTGGAGCCGTGGATGCGCCAGCCCTTGCGGTTGTCGCGGATCTCCGGTGTGCCGGTCGTCTCCATGAAGGTGGCGTCGGAGCCGTGGTTCGGTTCGGTGAGGCCGAACGCGGTGCGCAGGCGGCCGTTCTGGATATCGTCGCCGTAGCGCTTGAACTGCTCCGGCGTGGCGAATTCCTTGAACATGACGATGAAGGGATTGTTGCCGACGATCGAGTGTTCGGTCTGAAGATCGTTGAAGAGGCCGAGGCCCTTGGACGCGAGATGCTCGCGGATCACGGCCATCCAGAGCTGCGAGCCGCCCTTGCCGCCATATTCCTTCGGCCAGGCGAAGCGGAGATGGCCGGCCTCGTCGGCCTTCTTGCGGGCCTCACCCAGCAGCGCTTCCCAATCGGCGCGCGGTACGCCGCCATGGTCCCAGTCGGTGCGCGCATGCTCGCGGCGATGATCGAAGAACCGGATGTTATCGTCGCGGTTCTGGATCGGCATGATCTCCTTCTCGATGAAGCGGTCGAGCTCGTCGAGATAGGCCTGAAGATCCTTCGGGATGTCGAAATCCATCGTGCACTCTCCTGAATGGCAGGCATGCATGATGCGCCCCCGTGTGGATGTGCGGAAGGGATGCTGCAGCGCGGCCTTGCGCGGCTTCCGTTTGGGAAAGACCGGTGCGACGTGGCTCTCTTGCCTCGCCGGCCCGTGATCGGCGTGGCGTTCGACCGTCGATCAAACCACTTGTAACGCGGTCCTCAGCCCCCGAGATCGATAACGGCGCGGCGGTTCTGCGGCTCGCGCACGCCCGGGCCTGTCGGGACCAGCAGATCGTGGAACGACTTGCCTTCGATGCCGATGGTCGATCCGTCCATTCCTTCCCGCACCATCTCGTCCTTGACCGCGTCGGCGCGCTGGATTGACAGCCCCTGATTGTAGGCGTCGGAACCGACCGTATCGGTGTGTCCCGTGATGAGCACCTTCACGAAGCCATTGGCCTTCGCGACGCGAACAGCATTGGCAACGATCGCTTGTGCTTGCGGGGTGAGGTTCGACTGGTCGAAGTCGAAGAAGACGATGAACGTCGTCACCGGTGCGGGCGGAGGTGGCGGTGGAGGAGGTGGCGGTGGCGGCGGCGGTGGAGGAGGTGGTGGTGGCGTCTCCAGATACCAGCGGAGTCCGACCAGCCCGACATGTTCCTGAACCTGATAGACATGGACCGGATCGAAAGCGACGAAGCTGGAGAAATAGTCGTGATCGACTTCGGCCGAGCGGAAACGATAGTCCGCGAACAACTCCAGATCGTCCGACAGGGAGTAGTCGATTCCGCCGATCGCCTGCCATTGAAACACGGTGTGCGAGCCATGCGCGAAGAAAACTCCGGGGAAAGTCGTGGACTCCATGTGTTCGCCTACATTCGCAATGCCGACGCCGGCACCCAGCGACACGGTCCACAAATCGGATAACGGAAAGTCATAGATGAAATTGACGAGATCGGATTTTACGTCGGTGCTGCCCTCGACATGCAGCAGACCGCTCACGTCGTGCGTGCTGTAACCGATTTCGTTTTCGATGCGCAGGCCACTGTCGAACTTGTAGCCGACGCTGCCGACGACGATCACATTATCCTGGTGATCCACGTCGATCGAAAACGGAAACGTCGATGACATGTGAACGGGATTGAGATGGTCGTAACCGACACCGAGGCCCAGGTACCAACCCGTCGTACTTGCGGTTGCAGAGGTGCTTGCCAGAACGGCCGCCAGAGCCGTTGCAGCCAGAAGTCGATTGCGCGTGATCATCGTGCCCCCCGTGGCCAAGCTGGCTAATTGAAGCCCTCTGCGGATGTGCCGTCTACCGCCCGGAGGCACGCCAAGGCTGCTCAAGCGAACGGGCCATCCTCAAATTCAAATCGCTGCGCGGCGAGGAACCCTCATCCAGGCAACGGTTTACGGGAAAGGGTGCCGTCGGTGGCAACATTAAAGTGCGGTAATGGACCGCGTCCTGAACCAAGACCTCATAGCGCCAGGTCTAGCCAGGCCCGCATCAGACTTTCAGGAGCACCGGTGCCGAAAACATAGCGATCCGGTCTAACCAGAACGGCGTCGGCGTTGTGCTTCGCCAGCCAAGTGTCGAGCTGAGATCCAAACGGGGCGAGGCGCGGCTCCGCGAGGTCGATTGATTTGAGCGCTGTCCGCCGAGGCGTGCCGCCAGCGCCGCGGCCAATGAGCCATGCTCCCGAGCCCAGGATGTCGTCGAGGCGCGTTCCATCGGCTGCGACAACCTGCGGAAAGTAACTGCCGGCCTCGGAGCAGCCTAACATCATTATCCCGGGACCGAGGGGTGGATTGCTGACCGCGCCATCGGGCGCGGATCCGGCAGCGCGTGCCGCGAGCATTTGCTCATCGCGGGCTCTGGCGGCGGCCGGGTCAGCGATGCACACTGTGCGCCCCATCATCATCGCAAGGGAAATGATTGGCCGAACGTGCGCTTCGCGTTCGGTTTGATAGGTGTCGAGAATCGAATCATCGGCGTTTCGCGAAACAGCAATGAGCTTCCATGCGAGGTTCGCAGCGTCACGCATGCCGGAGCATAGCCCTTGCCCGGCAAAGGGCGGCGTGAGATGCGCCGCGTCGCCAGCGAGGAGAATTCGACCCTTTCGCCAGTGCTTCGCGACCTTGGCATTGAAGCGGTAGACCGCCTTACGCTCGAGAGTAATCGCGCCGTCCACATTCCACGGTTTCAACAGCCTTGCGATAACGTCGTCGGGGAGCAGGTCATCCGCCGTTTCGTGCGGCTTCAGCATGAACTCCCAACGGTGGCGTCCCGATCCCATCAGAACACATGTGGTCGGCCGGTCCGGATCGCAGATCTGCAGGTTCACCTCCGGAAGGCGCTCGGCGTCATGAACGAGCGCGTCGATCACGAGCCACTCCTCGTCGAAACCCAGGTCCTCCATCTCGATTTCTGCCGCTGTCCGAACCGGACTGCGGGCCCCGTCGGCGCCCACCAGGTATTTCGAACGGACTTCTCGCTCGCCATCCGGCACAGCGATAGTGCTGACGACTGCGCCAGCATCGCTGCGATACGATTTCCAATTCCAGCTCGTGCGAAGCTGAAATTGCGGCTGCTTATCGGCAGCGGTCCGAAGAATGGCTTCCAGTGAAGGTTGATGGATCATGTTGCTTGCCGGCCACCCGCCCGGGCCCACCCGATCGATGCCTTCAAAACGCAGGAGGATTTCGCCTCTCGCCGTCAGGAAATCGTAGCGACTGGCCGTTCGGCACGTCGCGGCGACTTGCGCCGCGACACCCAGCTCCTGCAAGAGGCGCATGATCTCGTGATCAATGTGGGCGGCGCGCGGCAACGGGTAAATATCCGGCGCCTTATCGACCACGAAGGTCGTCAGTCCCCCTCGCGCGAGGAGCAATCCGAGCGTCACTCCTGTGGGTCCAGCGCCCACGACCAGCACATCGCAATCGATCACTTCAGCCATCGTCAGACTTCCGAAACGAGCGTCGCTTCGATCGCACCGATCCGATCGATTTCACAGCGCACAATGTCGCCGGGCTTGAGAAACTGTCGCGGCTCCATGGCTGCGCCCACCCCGCCCGGGGTGCCGGTGAAAATGAGGTCGCCCGGCTCCAACGTCATGGCCTGGGAAAGGTGCTCGATCTGATCCCAGATATCGAAGACCAGGTTTTTGGTATTCGAATCCTGCCGTTTCTCGCCGTTAACAAAGCATCGGATGCCCAAGGCGTGCGGGTCGCCAATCTCGTCGGCGGTAACGATCCAGGGTCCGATCGGGGCATGCGTGTCGAACGATTTGCCGAGACTCCATTGCGGCGTACGGTGCTGCCACATACGCTCGGTCACATCATTGCCGACACAATAGCCAAACACATGCGAGGCCGCGTCTGCCCTCGGGATGTTGCGGCCGCGCTTGCCGATGATAGCGACGAGCTCCACTTCGTAGTCGACGAACCGGCCTTCTCTCGCGATCAGAATTGGAGCGAAGGGTCCGTTGACCGACGTGGCCGCCTTGGTGAACCAGACCTGATGCTTCGGTACTTCGGTTTTGCTTTCGGCAATATGATCGGCGTAGTTGAGCCCGATCGCGAAGATCTTGCCCGGCCGCAGGACCGGCGCGAGCAGGCGGACTGCTTTCAGCGGATGGCGTTCTCCGGTGGCCGCCGCGCGTTCGGCCTGACCGCGCAGAAGCGCCCAGTCGGCGATGAGTTCGGGCATTGCACCCGGTAACCCCGTTGCAACCACATCACCATCGACGACGACGCCCGTCTGTGGCCCGCTCCCTTGATCAAACGTGGCGAGCTTCATTGCCCGGCCCCCGCCATCATCGGATGGAGAGGTCCCCATTGAACGCCCAGCAATTCCTGAAGCGTCGACTTGTGCGAACCGTCGGCGGCGGCAAAGAGATCGCCGTCGGTCCAGTGCTCCAATTCGTGGCCCCACGGGTCCTTCCAGTAGTCGAATATCTGGCTGCCGAGAATGTGGCGACCAACGCCCCATGCGGGCGTGCGCTTTGCGCGCTTCAGATGGGTGTGCCCCAGCATCAGGTCGTCAAAGTTGGCCACCTCGAACGCCGCGTGATTGAAACGCGGGGCACCGGGAGACTGGAGAAGGAACAGCGTATGATGATCTGTCGGCGTCTCGCCCCGATCACAGCGCAAGAACGCTCCGATCGCGACGCCGGGCGCGGCCTCGATCTCGTCGGAAGTGATAAACCCGAAGCGCGATTTGTACCAAGCTTCCGAAGTCCGGAAATCCCTGACTTCGAGAACGGCGTGGCCGAGGCGAACCACGTGCGCCGGCCCTTCCGTTAGCCGTAGGGGCGACCGAAGACGGGCCTTGGTCCGGGCATTGTTACCAACCGGTTCGCCTGCAAGCGGCACAAGGGGCGCCGGGTCCTGCGCCGCTACGACTTCGATTTGAAAACCGTCCGGATCGGTGAGGGTAACAACGAACCCACCACCGGGCGCGTTCGATCGTTCGACCGCGGTACCTTCGCTGGCAGCCAGACGTTCAAGATCCGTAACGCTCCCCGCGCGAAACCCGACGGCACGGAGTCCGGGCTCGCCTGAACATGTGGCGTGCAGGAAAGGCTGAGGCCCCGCGCCGCGGGCGTATATCACGCCATCACCGGAAGGAACCTGGATCAACCCAAACTCGGTCAGGAAGGCTTTCATCTCCTCCAGGTTGGGCGCACCGAAGCGCACATGCGCAATGTCTTCGATCTTTATCGTGCTCATGCGACTCTCCGTTTCCTCGATTTTGCCGCTGTCTGCTCGTCGGCGAGCGGCGGTAGTTCGCTTCGCGCGATGCGACGCGCCTCCGCGGAAGGCAGACCCGCCCCGCGCAACAGCATCTCCGCCGCATTGCTTCCCGCGTCGCGCCATGTCTGCTCGCCACGGACAACCGTGTTCATCGCCGCAATTGCAGTGCCCGTGAGCATCGAGACGAAGGCCGGTACTTGTGCCGCGACAATCCTAAATCGACCGGCTTCAATGGCCTGCGCCACGTCGCGGGTTGGCGGCTCCCGCATCACCCCCCGCAACACGGCGTGGCTCAGCGTGAATTGCACCATGAACCGGCCCCAGTCATGATCTTCGTGCGCGCGCCGCACGAACAGGCGAAGCCCGGTGGCGATCCGTTCTACCGGATCGGCGACGCCCATCATGGTCGCCTCGGTTCGCGCCAGCATTTCCCGAGACAGTGCCGCGGCAACCTCGCCGAGCAAATTCCGGGGGTCATCCATGTTGTTGTAAATCGTGCCGCGCGCGATTCCTGCAGCGTCGGCAAGGTCACTCACCGAGATCGCATTTCCGCCGTTTTCCGCAAAGAGACGCAGCGCTGCGCCGTAGATGCGGCTGCGTGCGCGACTGGGCCTGCCCAGGGGAATTGGTTGTGTACCCATCATTGTACTATTTTGAACATAACTGTTCAAAATGTCAACTCAGGGATGCCCTTCCAAGGGCAACAGTTCCGGGTTTGTCAGTGAGAAGGCGGAGACGGCTACGCGGCGAGCGGGCCGGCGACCAGAATTTCCTGGCGCGAAGCTTAGCCATCGTGCGGATCGCCCGCGCTCGAACGCGATGATACCGGCGCAAGCGTTTCGCTCGCCAACTTAGCGAGGGGGTGTTCGGCGAGAAGCGGCGTTGTGAACCGCGGTCGACAAATTGTGACCGCTAGAGTCCTTGGTCCGCGTATTGCGTGGCCAAGATACTCCCGAGAGACTTGGAGAGTGGTGCCGCCTGCGTGACTCGAACATGCGACCCCATCATTACGAACGAAATTGATGATGGCTCATAGCTGCTCATAGCTCTGCACAAGCTGTTGGCCGCATTTTTGCCGGTCCTTGCCTACGCCGACCGGAACGCGGCCGCGCAAATCGGGCAGCGCAAACGTCTTTCGGCCATCGCCGCCATAGCGATTGCCGAGGAGTGAAAATAGACCCTGATTTTGCTGGATGGAAAGAAGACTGCCATCGGCCAACGCCCGGGGACTTTGCCGAAGGCAAATTGCCGAGTCTCACCCAGGTATGGCTCTGCCATCTCGCCCCCTTGCGCGACAGCGACATGGCGAGCGCGCGCGCTCGCCATGTCATTCCATTGACCGCAATTTACCTTGAAATTGCCGGCGGCGCTTCAGGTTGCGCTGAACAAGGAGCACCCGTTAAAGCGGGCAGATTGCGAGAATTAGGAAAAACTGCGATGGAGCGAGACTTCAGTGAAGCGCGCGACGCGAAACAGAATATTGGCGTCGCCGCAGATGGCGGTGCCGGAAGCTCTTGATATTGTAAGAATATCACTGCGCATTTTGTTTTTTGCGCGCTTCTTGGCCGTCACAGGCGAGGGTCACGGTTGCAGTTCGCATGTCATGGAGAGGGTGAGCCGAACTGGTCGATCAGCGATGGTCGCCGGAAGGGCCTGTCGCGCCGGTCGTCGTGATCGCGCGTACGCCTCATAGGATCGGCGTGGACCGGTTCGAGCACCATGACGCACCGGAATGGAGCTGACTCGTGAGACACGCGTAGGGTGTCAGTCTTGGTCCCTGGTGTCTTATCCACGACAGACCACGGCGGCAGCGCTGTACGGACGCCTGTCGAGTCCAGAGACGAATTTCTGGTCGATGTTACGGTCCGCTCGACGGTTCGACACGTGTGAAGATGGCGCGGCGCCAAGTTCGCTCGGTCACTTAGGGGCAACTGAGCCTCAGCTTCACCGTCTCGTACGCCGACGCAGGCACCGAACTCGATTTCGCTGGGCCGTCAACAGAACAGGTCCATTCGACCGACAAATCCTTCATGCACCCGAACGCTGGATCGGGGTGGTTTACATCAGCGCCAGTCAGCTCGCAGGTGTTTCGACCATTGCACATGTTTGCGACGTTGCCCTGAATTGCGTGACAATTGGCTCCGAGCGTCGCTGTCGTTACATGAATGCCTGTCGCCGCAGGCGCAGTGTCAACGGTGGGCTCGGTGCATCCGAGCTCGATCATACGGCTGCGAAGCTGAGCCATTTCTTTCTGTATTTCCTGATAACGGCTGCGCACGGCGAGAGCCTTGGGCACCACTCGCGGTCGCCGCATCCGCGGCGCTATGTTCCGCAGCAGATTTACCAGCCTCGATTTCGATGCCAAAGGCGTTGCGGCATGCATTCGGAGTCAAGGGGGCCGTCCAGGCAAGTGTCCCGCTCGGCATACTAAAACGTTGGCTTGGGCATGCCCGCCTCGATAGCACGATTGTCTATACCGAAGCACTTGGCGAAGAGGAACGGCACCTAGCTGAGCGAATGTGGCAGGGCTGACTTCTAGCCGCTGAGTCGAAAGGAGCACGAGGTGAGGGAATATTGCTCCCGCTATTGTATCTAACTATAGTGAGGAACAGAGGCACAGTGATCGGGGAACCCGTGCTCAAGCTCAAATCTATCGGACTGGCTGTTGTGCTCACGGGTGTTCTGCTTCCCGCAGTCGCCGCCGACATGTCGGCAGAAGACCGCGAGGCGCGCTGCGCCAACAACCAGGCGCGGCTCGCGCCGCTCGAACGGCAATATGCGAGTTATGCGTCGGACGAAGAGATATCACGCCTTCGCACGGCGCACGCAGCTCTGAACAGGTATTTCTCCAACCGAGACAAGATCAAGGCTGACGTCGAGTGGGCACGCTTGCGGCATTTGGGACGCACGCCGTGCACAGACAATCCCAACTGGTGTCTTATTAATCTTGCGAGTCAGATTGAGGAGCGCCTCGAAGCTGCATTGCACGCAATTCCAGAGCGTGACGCGGCGGGCCGCGAGATCGCGAGCATTCGCGGGCGCATGGTGGAGCTGCAATGCATCGCCCCGCCTCCACCGGACGGCACGGAGGCCAGCACCGGCATCCACGTCAAGCTCGCCACGCTCGGCGCGAATTGCCGTGCGCCGCAGGGCAATGTGACGAGCCAGGTGGGGGGCCTCTGCAACGGCCGAAACGAGTGTGCGTTGACCGGAGCTGAGGTCAACCATCCCGATCCCGCTTATGGCTGCATGAAGGACCTGTCCGTCGAGTGGACCTGTTCCGACGACGGCCCGACGAAATCGAACTCGGTGGGCGCGAGCGCCTACGAGACCACCAAGCTGCATTTGACTTGCCCGTAAGCCAGTTACGGATATCAGATTCCCGACACGCTGGCAGAATACCGCGAATTCGGAGAATTCCCCTGAACGGGGTTCTTCCAGTGGCACGCGTTCACTCTGAGACCTAAACGCCAGGGCGCTGAACACTATCCGCATAGTGTTCAACGCGAGTGCAGGTTGTGGTTATTCCCGCATTGTGAACGCGCGTTCAGCAGAATTTGTCGCTGGCGGATGTCATGACGGCCAAAGCGTCTTCTCGAACAGAACCTTGGAAGAGTGGCGCCAGCGGGGGATCGGCCCCCTTTACCTTCGTGTGGGGAGGAGCGTGCGCTACCGGATGTCCGACCTCATCGCGTTCATGGAAGGTGGCCCCAGTCTCAGGTTAATGGGGGCGACGGACCGATAGTGTATGCCGGTCTCGCGGGAGTGGTCGGTTTAACGGCTGGTCCGGTAGATGCGTTGTTGCAGGCCGCGAGCACCATGCAAACTGCTAGAGCAGAAAACCGCACAGCGGACCCAAGGGCTGAACTTAAGCCATGCAGCATGACGGGTTGACGGTTTGCGATCAACGCTGGTCGACCACAGGGGTGCGGTTGTTTCCTGCACGTGCGTTTCCTTTTCCTTGCGTTCTCCCTACCGATTGATTTGCGATTGCCCGGCTCAGTGTGCAGTCGCATTGCATTCGGTGGCGCCGGGGTTCTTACAGCATCGCGCGATCTGAGCCATAGACGCAGTGAAGTCCTTGCGCCACGCGGCCATTTTTGTGGCGTCGTAGGGAACGTTATGGGACTCCAAGTCGAGCGGCATCCAATACTCGTTAGGAGCCGTGGAAAATTTCTTGGGCGTCGTCGTGTACCCGGGATCGAATATGCGGCAATTGTCGCCGTTACCGATGCGGTGACACTCCCGGCAATTGTTCTTGGCGCCGACCTCAAAGGTGACCGCGCGCACACCGAACATATCGTCGAAATTTGAGTTCCACTCGCCGAGCGGATCCCACTCGTCGACGTTGCCGACCTGGGCGACATAGGGCGACCATATGAAGGGCCCGGCGCTATGACACTTGTTGCACCTCACGCCCGCCGGACCAAAGCCGCCCTCGGCCGGCTGTCGCGGTTCCCAGATACGGCTCGCATCGTCATCGGTCGGGCTCGGGACGTGTGATGCGTCTTTGCGAACGCCCGGTTCGCTCTGGAAGTAACAGGTGTTGCCGGTGTCCGGGTCGTGGGAGACCATCGCGATGTCGTCGAAGCCAGGGTCCGAAGCACCCCTGCTGTCAGAGTCCGTATACTTGCGGCATATCGCGACCGTCACGACCTTGTCGTGGTCTTCGTTGTGCAGGCGAAGCAGCCGCGAATAGGGCACGCATTGGCCCTGATGCCCGTCGGAGTCGATATTGAGCTGTACGGGACGGTCGCATGCGGCGACATGCGAATGCGTCTCCTTGCCGTGTACGGTGATCTTCAGAATGGTGCCATCGAGACAGCTGAAGGGCGGAATTCTGCCCATCTCCGCTCGGCAGCGCTGGGCATAGTTCGTGATGTGGGTAAAGCGGGCAGCAACGGTGGACTCTTTGATGGTATTGAACTTGTCGCCCGTGTGATCGATTTCGACGACCGGCCGGTCCCCGCTGAGCTCTCCTGCCGAGGCATCCAGGCGCAGCGTGCTCGCAGTTGTGAGTGGGAGCATCCCGTCCTTGGACTTGCGCGAGTCGACGGCCGCATCCCAGATTTCCTTGGTCACTTTGGGATCGGTGTTGTCGCTCCTGTCCAGTGTCACTTTGAGTTTCACCTCGCCCGCGTTCGAGATCGTGCCGTCGACGAGGAAGCTCGTGCCGCCATTCTTCCAGACCACCTTTCCGGTGAGGTGATCCTTGTTCTGCTTGAGGATCATGACCCGACCCGACGCATCGCCCTCCAGCCGCCAGTCGCCGTCGATCTGAGGTGGGGCCGCCTGTGACTGCGACGCGTTCATGGCCGCCACGAGAGCGAACAGGCCGTAAAAGCCCAGTCCCCCCAGAACAGCGATCAGCGCAAGCCGCCCGCGAACCAAAGACGGTGAGGAATCGGCCATATGCCCCCCAATGCCGGCTTATCCGCGCCGGCGTGTGCTATTCCGAACGCATCTCGCCCTTTTCTTCATGCATGGTGCCCGTTGCGAGCATGTAGCGCGAAACCGTCGCCGCGCCCGCGAAAACGCTGCCCTTCGTCCTGAACTTGCAGGAGGCGCGGTGCTGGATATCGATACGGCTGCAGCTGAACACCTCGACCTGACGGCGGTCGCCGTCTTCCGTCTCGACGCTTATCGAGAACACGGCCCCTACGCGGCTGTTCGGAAGCGACGGCGCGTATTCCGTGCAGCGCGAGCCGTGGCCCGCAATGACAGTGCATTCGAAGCCGGGCCGCAGCTTCAGATCGGACTGAACCTTGAGCGCGCTCTGGGCGAAGCTTTCATCACCGGTCTCGGCAATATCAAGAATACAGTTTGCGAGTAACCGGTCGTCCGTGATGCCCGCCTGCTTGCAAACGGCAAGTGCGTGGGACCGGGCCGCTGCGCTCAGCGACAGGGGTGCGTAAGGGAAGTTGAGATCGGTCCATGTCGCGGTGCTCTGGCCCGGATCGTAATCGAACAGCGACTCCGATTGCCGGATGCGCCAGCTGTTGCCGTAGATGCGATAAAGCTGGTTCCGCACGTCAACCGGGATCGGCTTGCCGGTCGCCGGGTCCCAGACCGCAATCTGCCCCCCGCCTCTCACCGCCATGTCGTTCGTCAGATTGCGGTCAAAGTTGCCGAACAGGCCAACGACCTTGCCGGCGCGTTGCGGAGCGAGGTCGACGGACAGGTTGAGGTAGTCGCCAACAACGTCGATCTTCACTTCCGTGAGATCTGGCCAAATGATCGTAATCTCGTCGCCGTTTACGTCGACCTCTCCGCCTTTCGGCAGGGTCATCCGCGGCCCGTCGACAGTGGTCGGACGGCCGTTGATGTATAGACGGTCATTTCGTCGCGTATAGACGCCAACCCGATCGCCGGCGACATTCATCGCGGCGGCTATGTTTGTGCTGATTGTTCTGGAGGTTTCGCGCCACGGCGCCTGCCGCAGCTGCACCTCAAGACCGTCCGTCACGGATTTCAGAGCGACGAATTCTCCGACGACCTGAAAGTCGTAATAGAGGCCGTCGCCTGTCCGGATGTGCACGTCGCCATTGCTCGTCGCCAGGTCGCGGTCGCTGACGTCGCCTTGAATGATCGCGCTGCCGCCCGCGGACGGCGTGGATGCCGGTGTCGCCGTCGCTGTGCTCGGCACCACTGAGACGACGTCGTTCGAAGGTGGCGGTGGCGCCGGATGCGCGCTGTTCAAGCCAGCCTGATGACGAATGAGAAATGCGATAAGCGCCGCGAGTGAAATCGCGCCCAGTGCTGCCAGCAACCACTTGTACTGCTTCAGTAGCGATCCAATCATCGCGCCCCTCGGCGAATATTGATGCCACTAGGAGCAGACTATGCTCCAAAATGTTGTCGACCGGAACATTCAATTCGAGCTGGGCGGCCTGAGACGAGCCGAACGAATAGCGAGGTTCGGGCGATACACGACATGGCGCAGCACTTACGCGAATTTGCGCGGACTACCGATCTGCCGGGCTACGCGGAAAAGTTGGAGGAGGCGGCTAAGGAATTGGAAGATCTGACGGCCGAACTAACGACCCGTGCCGATTTGCCGTCAGATTAGGCTGCTGCCAGACTTGGCAGTGGCGTTTGCGCCAAAAGACAGGAGCTTTCCATGTCTAACGCCTTCCTGATTTCGCTTTTCGGGCACAAGGCCTGGTGCAACACGGAACTGCTTTCCGCGCTGCGCGCGGCGCCGAAGGACCTCGATCGCCTGAGTTGGGCTACTATCTTGCTTACCTTTGATCACATCACGATCGTGGACCGGATATTCAGGGCCCGCCTTGAATCAGCCGAAGTCGAGGACATAGCCGTGGTCGCCCGCGCGGTGCCGACACTCGACGACCTTGCCGCGCGGGTTTCGGAGACCGACAACTGGTACCTGCGATACGCGGCGCAGATCTCAGAACCGGAGCTCAACGAGGTCATCACCTTCACCTATGTTAGCGACGGTGACGAAGGCCGCATGTCGAGGGGAGACATCCTCGCGCATGTCATCACCCACGGCGCCTCGCATCGCGGCGCGATCGGCAAGATGTTCGAGACGCTGGGCGTCGCGGGTGCGCCGGACATGGTGACCACGTTTCGACGGCTGCACCCTCACCCAAAGTCGCGCTGACGCCGAAGGGCTCTCGCGCGGCGACATGGAGGATCTGCCAATGGATCCGGTCAGCGACCCAACCAAGTTGAAAGCAGAGGCGACTTATAACGCGGCCGCGGATCACTTCGATGACGGCCCGCTTGCGTTCTGGAACCGTTACGGCCGACGTACCGTCGAAAGGCTCGCGCTCGCACCAGGATCGTCGGTGCTAGATGTCGGCTGCGGTAGCGGCGCTTCCGCGATACCGGCCGCGATCAATGTTGGACCGCAGGGGCGAGTCATCGGGATCGACCTAGCGGAGCGGCTGCTCGCTATCGCGCGATCGAAAAGCGTCGCTGAAAATCTCCAAAACGTCGCCTTTCATCGCGCCGACATGACGGCGCTTTCCTATGAGGATGCTTCGTTCGATGCGGTGATCTCGGTGTTCTCGATCTTCTTCGTGACCGACATGATCGCGGAGGTTCGCGAACTGTGGCGCGTGCTGCGGCCCGGCGGAAAGCTCGCCATCACTACCTGGGGGCCGCGCATGTTCGAGCCTGGCTCGCAGGCGTTCTGGCTGGCGGTGAAGGAGTTCCGCCCTGATCTTGTCCCGGACGTCAATCCCTGGGAGCGCATCACCCGACCAGACGCCATGCGATCGCTTCTGACGGAGAGCGGAATCGAAGGCGCCGAAATCACCCCGGAAGACGGCCGGCAACCGCTTCAGTCTGCCGAGGACTGGTGGACCATAGTGCTCGGGTCGGGTTACCGCTGGACGCTCGACCAGCTGAGCGACAGAGAAAAGGCCCACGTCAGAGCCGCGAACCTCAAGAGGCTGCGGGAGAGCGGCACGATGTCAGTCGAGACAAACGTGATCTACGCAGTGGCGCAGAAGATGTAGGGTCGGATACGGCTTTGCCCGGCCCGGGTTCGTGCACGAGAGGAACAGCATGCTGCTGTTCGTGGTGGATTTGCCGATGAATATGAGATGAACAGCTGAACAAGTCTGCGTTCAGGTCCCATTGCGCACTCTGCCGGTGCTCATGCGCTGAAGGAGACAACGTTCATGCTATCGGTTTCAAGGGTACTTAAGATCACGGCGTTGGCTGCCGTTTTGGGCTCTGCCACACTCGCCGCGGAACCCGCTTCCGCCCACGACTACGGCTGGCACGACGGCTACTACGACCGCGGTGATGATGGGGATCGCGGTCGGGGCGGCGACTGGAACCGCGACGATGCCGGGGACCGCTACCACTATGGTCATGATCGGCGTTGGGACGATCACGAGGGGCGTGGCTATGGCGACCGCGACTGGCATTGGCGTTACTGGTGGTATCGCCATCATCATTTCGATCACGACCGCGATTGGTACTAGAACATGACCAGCCAATGGGATCGGGCGGATCGTTCCGATCCCATTGAATCTTGGACGCCTCTTACGCGCCAAGCGGCCTATCGGAATGTGGCCGGCTCTATACCGTTTGGTCGGCTGGCTGGAATTGAAAGGTCATCGGGAGCCTGTTGGCACCGCAGGCTGCCAGAGTTGGATCGGGTTTCCCTCGGGGTCTTGCACGCACGGGGTGGACGCCGCCATGGAACTATACGGCCAAGTGCCACCTGACTTCGTGCCAGCAGCTTACATAGCGCTCAAGAAGTGGGCCAAAATTTTCAAATTAGATCGCATGCATGTGACGACGGCGACCCTCGGCGAAACACTATTTAACACCGAAGAAGCGGACCACTTACGTGATCGCATCTACGGAGAAGTTGGCAACAGAGATCTTAAACAATTTAGGTCCAATACCCGCGGTACCCATTGCGTAAACCGCCATAGCAATCGCAATGGGAGTGCTTGGCCCGTGCATATTCCGTGGCTAAGATGCCTCCGGATCGCCTTGGAAGGCTGGTGCCGCCTGCGTGACTCGAACACGCGACCCCATCATTACGAATGATGTGCTCTACCGGCTGAGCTAAGGCGGCTTTCCGGTCGGTGCGGCAACGCGGCCGCCCGAAGAGGGCGCTAGATATCAATCTAGCCATCAAGGTGCAACCGCCATTTCCCTTGCGGAAATGGCGGGTTTTTCGTTGCCGGACGGCGGCGCGGAAGGCCATGCTGGCCGCCAACCCAACAGTGTGAACGCCATGCTGACCAAGGCCGACGACTATCCGGTGCACCAGCTTCCGGAACCCATTGCCACGGCGGGGACCGACCGCAACTTCTACGACCGCTACTTCTTCAACGGCTATTCGCCGGAGGGGGACATCTTCTTCGCGGTGGCGCTGGGCGTCTATCCGCACCTGAACATCATGGATGCCTCGCTGTCGGTGATCCATGACGGGGTGCAGCACAATCTGCGTGCCAGCAAGATCCTGCACATGGAGCGGATGAACACGACGGTGGGGCCGCTGGCCGTGCAGGTGATCGAGCCGTTGCAGACGCTGCGCGTGACGGCCGACAAGAACGAGCACGGCATCCGCGCCGACATCACGTTCCATGCGCGCGCGTTGCCGGTCGAGGAGCCGCGCTTCACCTATCGCCAGGGGCCGTCGACGTTCATGGATTACACCCGGCTGACGCAGAACGGGTCGTATGAGGGCTGGATCGAGGTTGCGGGCAAGCGGGTCGAGTTGAAGCGTGACCGGATCGTGGGCACGCGCGACCGGTCGTGGGGCGTCAGGCCAGTGGGCTTGCAGAATCCGCAGCCGGTGGCGCCACCGCGGCTGCCGCAATTCTACTGGCTGTGGTCGCCACTGAACTTCCCCGACAAGTTCATGCTGTATCACATCAATGCCGACGCCGACGGCAAGCCGTGGAACACGGCGTCGGTGATCGGCGGCACGGGCGAGAGCAAGCCCGAGCACATGGCGGCCTGCTGGTCGACCATCGACTACAAGCCCGGCACGCGGCACGCCAAGAGCGCCGTGATCGAGACGCGCGACGTCAAGGGCGGCGAGTGGCGAGCCGAGCTGACGCCGAAATTCAACTTCTACATGTCGGGCATCGGCTACGGCCACCCGGAGTGGGGCCATGGCCGCTTCCAGGGGGCGGACCTGAAGGTCGGATACGACTCCTACAAGACGGCAGAGGTGAACGAGAACGACTTCCAGTTCCAGCACATCCAGGCAATCTGCTCGGCCAGACTGACAGGACCGAACGTAAACACGTCGGGCACCGGAGTGTTGGAGCAGCTTGCGATCGGCGCGTATGAGCCGCATGGTCTGACGGGCATTTTCGATCCGCACAAATGAGCGATCTTTCCGAACGGCTTCAGACATATCTGCGCAAGCGCCTTGGGGCGCCCGACCTTGAGGTCGCGAACCTGGCGCGGATTCCGGGCGGGGCGTCGCGCGAGACCTATCGCTTTCGCGCGCGCTATGCGGGACGCGATCGTGGGCTGATCCTCAGGCGCGATCCGCCCGCGAGCCTGATCGAGACGGAGCGCACGACGGAATATCGTGCCTATGAGGCGTTCCACGGGCTGGGCCTTCCGGTGCCGGAGCCGATCGCGCTGGAGCTGGACGCCGCGCCGCTGGAGCGGCCGTTCTTCATCATGGAGGAGGTCGAGGATTGCCAGGCGGGCTCGATCCTGTCGCCTGATCCGTTCGGCGCGCATGCCGCGAAGATCGGGCAGCAGTTCTTCACCGTGATGGGCAAGATCGCGGCGGCCGATCCGCGCGACGTGGGCCTGGGCGATTTCGAAGGCGAGACCGACATCCATGACGTGGCGATGCATGAGATCGCGCGCTGGGAGAAGGTGGTCAATGAGGACGAGATCGAGCCGCAGCCGATCGTGCGCGCCGCGATCCGCTGGCTGAAGAAGAACCCGCCGCCGCCGGCGCAGAAGATCAGCGTTGTGCACGGCGATTATCGCGCGGGAAATTTCCTGTTCGACGGCAATGGCGATATCCGCGCGATCCTGGACTGGGAGATGTCGCATCTGGGCGATCCGCTGGAGGATCTGGGCTGGGCGATCGATCCGCTATGGTCGGGCGGCAATCCGCTTGTGGGCGGCATGCTGCCGCGCGACGAGGCCTTGGCGATCTGGGAGAAGGCGAGCGGGCTGAAGGCCGATCCGAAGGCGCTGCACTGGTGGGAGATCTTCGCGAGCTTCAAGGGCGCGGCGATCTGGATTTCGGCGGCGCGCGAATATGCGGAAGGGCGCAACACCGATCCGATCAACGCGTTCAGTGGCTGGTACACGCTGGCGTTCCACAACCACATCCTGGCGCAGAAACTGGGAGCTTGAACCGCATGAGCCCCGAAGTCCCGACGATCCTGCAACTGAGCCTGGCGCGCCTGATGGGCGGCATCACCGAGCACGGCGCGGCGTTCGCGCAGGGCCAGATGGGCCTGATCGGCATGATGATGACGCTGTCGGCCAAGGAATATGAGCGCGGTGCGGACATCCGGCACACCGAGAACGAGGACATGCGAAAGCTGTTCGGCGAACTGGCTGGCGGTGTTGGCGATGCGGCGCTGAAGACGAAGCTGAGCGATGCGGCGAAGAGCAGGGACGAGTCGCTGCGCATCTCCGTGCTGAACGCGAACAACTACGCCCTGCGGCGGCTCTTGACCGAGGCGCAGATATACGCCGAGGACCATGGCGCGGCGGAGGCGCAGAAGCGTATATGGGCTATCCTCAAAGCTTTGGCCGCCCGCCGCCTTGTTCAACTCGGACCGTAGGCGTTCTCGAACAATCCAAGTCGTCATCGCCCGCTTTATGCGGGCGACCCAATTTCGGTTCGCCGACGAAATTGGGTCGCCCGGACAAGCCGGGCAATGACGCGTGGGGAGTGGTTTGATATGGAGCTGTGCTGAGAGCGTCCACGTTGTCCTCCGAACCCACCCAGGCGCAATCGTCGCCGGCCGCATTCCGTCTTTCCATTGCCTGGGCCTTTTCCGGGCTTGGTGGCGGCATCTACACGCCGTTCTTCGGCGCGTGGCTGGCGTACAAGGGACTGAGCCCGGCGCAGATCGGGTTGCTGCTGTCCATCGGCATGCTGCTGCGGGTGGTCATCCCGCCGCTGACCGCGATCGTCGCGGACGCACGCAACGACAGGCGCAGCATGATGATCTGGCTGATGGCCGCGCAGCTGGTGGGTTACACCGGCCTGAGTTTTGTTTTCACGCCGTTCGAGCTGTTCGTCGTGGCGATTTTGGCAAACGTGGCGGGCAGTTCGTATGGGCCGCTGATGGAAAGTGTGAGCGTGCGGCTCGCGCAACGCTACGGCTTCGACTACGGCCGCGTGCGGTTGTGGAATTCGTCGGTGTTCGCGGCGACGAATTTCCTGTCGGGGCTGGCGATCTCGCAATGGGGGATGGTCGTGCTGGCGCCGTGGCTGGCGGTTTCGACCGCGGGCGCGATGGCGGCCGTGATCTGGCTGCCGGCGCCGCCGAAGGGGCATGGGCGCGGACAATTGGGCATCAAGCTGCGGGCGACGCTGGCGGAGGCGCGCGAGCTTCTGCAATCGCGCGCGTTCCTGGTGTTCCTGCTGGCGGCGAGCTTCGACCAGGGGAGCCACGCCTTTTATTATGCCTATGGCGGACTGCATTGGCGCGCGCTGGGGTACAGCGGCACGCTGATCGGGGCGCTGTGGCCGCTGGGGATCATCGGCGAGGCGTTGCTGCTGTCGGTGTCGCTGCGGGCGGTGCGCGCCCTCGGCGTGACGCGACTGCTGCTGTTCGGCGGGATCGGCTGCGTGCTGCGCTGGACCGTGCTGGCGTTCGATCCGCCGCTGCCGTTCGTTGTGATCGTGCAGTTCGGCCACGTCGCGACCTTCGCGATGGCGCATATCGGCGCGATGTATTTCATGGCGCAGGCCGTGCCGCCGCGCCTGGCGGCGACGGCGCAGAGCCTCTACTCGGTCGTGAGCAACGGCGTGATCATGGGCTTGGCGACGTACGCCGCCGGCCCGATCTATGCGGCATATGGCGGGCGGACCTATCTACTGATGGCCGCGATGGGCGTGGTGTCGGTGCTGTTCTCGCTCTGGCTCGCACGCGCCTGGCACGGCGGACGGATCACCGCGCACGGGCATGAAGATGTGAGGGACGCGATTTAGGCTCGAATTTCGTAATACGAGAAATTGACACATACGATTTTTCGTATTACGAATATCCAATGCGGGTGAGGCTGACGTGGGACGAGAGAAAGCGACAGTCCAATCTCGCCAAACACGGCCTGGACTTCGCTCATGTCGCCGACTTTGACACCGAAACGGCCCTTGTGGCGGAAGACACCAGAGGCAGAACAGATCCGAAATTCCGTTATGCCGAGCCTCGGTTCATTGCAATCGGACTCATGCGCGGGATTCTTGTCGTCCTCGTCTACTCGACGACGAAAACGGAGCGGCGCGTTATCAGCCTGCGCCGAGCCACGGAAAGTGAAGGAAAGCTATGGCTAGGAAAGTGACGAATAACGATGACGATGCACCGCAGATCACCGCGGAGATCTTCGCCAAGATGAAGCCGATGGCGGACGTCGATCCGGGAATGGTCGCGGCGATTAAAGCGGCTCGGGGGCGGCCGCGCGTGGAGAACCCAAAGGCCGTAATCTCGCTAAGACTGTCAGCCCCGGCCAAAAGTGCGTGGGACAGCTTGCCCCGAGAGAAGCGTGGCAAATTGGTCGCCGCCATGGAGCGAGGCGCCATTCAGGCGGCGCATAACCTGGTGGCACGCCGGAAGCCGCCAGCGATCCCACGTCCTGCCCGCAAACGCTCGGCTTAGTTTCCGAACATGAAGAACATCCACCCGGGACTGATCGCGATGGCGACCCTGCGGGACGGAACCTATTGGTTTCTTCCCGAACACGCCCTGGCTGTCGTTAAAGACGCTATGAAATACGGCTTACCACTTGTGGGAATCGACGGCGCGATTGTAACTCCAGACTGGATAAAGCCATCTGCCGCCGACAGCTGGGATTACACCAGTCCCTCCTATCCGCCTGTCGCCGATAGATATCTTCATGCTTGGCAATTTATCGAAGATCGCGCGAACAGCGGGGTGCATTTCGAGATCGTGCTGGACGACGACTGACGAGCTCAACCACGCGGGTGCGCCTTTTCGTAGACTTCCATGAGTTTGCGGGTGTCGATTTCGGTGTAGGTCTGGGTTGTCGATAACGAGGCGTGGCCGAGGAGTTCCTGGACGGCGCGCAGGTCTCCGCCGTTTGCCAAAAGGTGCGTGGCGAAGGAGTGGCGCAGGGCGTGGGGGGTGGCGCGGTCGCTCAGGCCCAGGGCTCCGCGCAGTTTCTGCATCAGGAGTTGGGCTTCGCGTGCGCTCATGGGTTTTCCCCGGCGCGAGAGGAAGAGTGGCGAGTCCTTGGCTCCGGTGAAGGGGATTTCCTTTTCGTAGGCGGCAATCGACTCGCGCACGGCGTCGATCAGCGGGATGACGCGTTCCTTGTTGCCTTTGCCGAGGATGGTGAGGGATGACGAGAGCGGAACGTCGCGGCGTTTCAGGCTCAGGGCTTCGGAGATGCGCAGGCCCGCGCCGTACAACAAGGTCAGCAGCGCGGTGTCGCGCAGGGCGAGCCATTCGACATTGTGTTCGCCGGCGACTTCGATCGCGCGGGACGCGTCGGCTTCGCTCAGCGGGCGCGGGAGGCCGCGGCGGATGCGCGGGGTGCGGGTGTTGCGGGCGGCGGCGCTGTCCAGGATGTTCTCGCGCGCCAGATAGCGGAAGAAGCTGCGCACCGCAGCGAGGGCGCGCTGCACCCCCTTGGCTCCGAGGCCTTCCTGGCGGCGGACGGTGATGAAGGCACGGATGTCGGCGGGCACCAGCCTGCCCAGCGCGCGCTCATTCACGCTGCCGCCGACATGGCCGTGCAGGAATTCGAGGAAGCGGTCCATGTCGTCGCCATAGGCGCGCAGGGTGTGCGGACTCGCGCGCTTTTCGTGCGCAAGCATCGCCATCCAGTCCTTCTTCAGATCTTGGGCAGATCGAGCCATGCGCGGATCGCCCGTTCCAAGGCGCGCGCGGCGAAGCGCAGGTCGGTGGCGATGCCTTCGTCCTCGAACGCCGCTTCCTTCAGAGCGCCGAGCACGAACAGCGCGGCGGGCGCGTCGCGACCGATCTTCACGCGGAAGACGGAGACACTCTTGTAGCCGGCGGCGCCCTGCCCCAGCAGCAATTCGCCGCCGGCCGACAGGATCGCGCCGGTGCCATCGCGGCCAAGCACGGCCTCGGTGGTGCCGTTGGGGATGAGCCGCACGCCGTCGGTGCCGGTCTTCATCGCGCCGCGCTCGCCTTCCACGCAGATCGCGGCGCGGTCGGCGCCGAAGGCCGGCGCGGCGGCGATGACGATGTGGATGGCCTCGGAGAAGCTGCGCGCATCGATCAGGTCGAGCACGAATTTTCGCACGCCCTCGCCCATGCGGACGGACGATGAGTTGTGACCGGCGAGCGCGTCGCGTTCGGCCTTCAGCCGCGCATTCTCCGCCGTCAGCCTGTCGATCACGAAACGCTGGAAGTCGCGCGTGTCGCCGATGTCGGTGCGTTCGGGAAGCAGCAGCGCAAGCAGTTCGCCGTCCGACGCGAGCGTCGCGCGGTTCAGCTTGATGTAGGCCTTTACCGCTTCCGCCGCAGCCTCCGCCGCCGGAAGGGATTTCGCCTGTTCGCTCATTCGTCCCTTATGCGGACGCCGGCCTTCTTCGCATCCGCGATGAATGCCGCCAGCCCTTTGTCCGTCAATGGATGCGAGATCATCTTCTGGAAAATGTCGCTCGGGATCGTCGCCACGTCGGCGCCGGCGATCGCACTGTCGCGCACATGCGGCACGCTGCGGATCGAGGCGGCGAGGATCTGCGTCTGGTAGTCGAAATTGTCGTAGATGGCGCGGATCTCGCGGATCAGCGTCAGGCCGTCCTGGCCCGCATCGTCGAGGCGGCCGATGAACGGCGAGATGAAGGTCGCGCCCGCCTTCGCGGCTACCAGCGCCTGCACCGCGGAAAAGCAGAGCGTGACGTTGACCATCAGGTTCTCGCCGCTGAGCACGCGGCAGGCCTTCATGCCGTCCCACGTCATCGGAACCTTGATGGCGATGTTCTTGGCGATCTTCGCGAAGCGTTTGCCTTCCTTGATCATGCCGTCGGTGTCGGTGGCGAGGACCTCGGCGCTGACCGGACCCTTCACCGTCTTGCAGATTTCCTGGAGCGCCTCGACATAGTCGAGGCCTGTCTTCGCCGCCAGCGACGGGTTGGTGGTAACGCCATCCACAAGCCCGGTTTCCGCGAGCTTGGCGATTTCCCTGGGATCTGCCGTATCGAGAAAGAACTTCATGGTGCCTTCTGGGGTTGACCGGGCAGAATCATCATAACAAGTGTACCGCATGAAGACTGCGACGTTGAGACCTTCTGCCGGTACTTCGGCCGGGGATTTGTTGTTCGAGCCCGCGCCACGGGCGGGAGTACTGCTGCCTTTGGCATTGGCCGGCGCCTATGACTACAAGCTGCCTAAGGGTACCAACGCTTCGCGGGGCCTGCTGGTTTCGACGCCGCTGGGGCCCCGCGATTATCTGGGCGTGGTGTGGGGTGCGGCGGAAGGCGCGGTCGGCGACAACCGGCTGAAAGAGGCCACGCCGCTGGAAGGGTTTCCGGCGCTGCCTTCGAATTTGTGCGATTTCGTGGACTGGGTGGCGCAATACACGCTGTCGCCGCCGGGCATGATCCTGTCGATGGTGCTGCGCAGCGCGCGGGCGTTCGATCCGCCGGTGCTTCGTGTTGCATATGCACGGAGCGGCGTGACGCCGGCGCGGGTGACGCCGGCGCGCGAGCGGGCTTTGGCGGTCGCCGACGACGGGCTGGCGCGCAGTGTTCCCGGCCTGGCGCAGGAAGCAAATGTTTCGAGCGGCGTGGTGCGCGGGCTGATCGAGTGCGGTGCGCTGGCCGAAACCACGCTGCCGGAGTTCGCGGCTTTCCCGCAACCGGACGCGGAAAGTGCGGCGGCCGAGCTGAACGCGGCGCAGCGCGCGGCGGCGGATGCGCTGATCGCGGACGTGCGGGCACAGAAGTTCGCTGTCGCACTGCTGGATGGCGTGACGGGCTCGGGCAAGACCGAGGTGTATTTCGAAGCGGTGGCAGAGGCGCTGCGCCGCGGCAAGCAGGTGCTGATCCTGCTGCCGGAGATCGCGCTGACGGTGCAGTTCCTGGAGCGGTTCGCTGCGCGGTTCGGCTGCCGCCCCGCGGAGTGGCATTCCGATCTTTCAGCGAAAGAGCGGACGCGCACCTATCGCGCGGTGATGAGCGGCGAGGCGCAGGTGGTGGTGGGGGCGCGGTCGTCGCTGTTCCTGCCCTATCGCGAGCTGGGCCTGATCGTGGTCGATGAGGAGCACGAGCAGGCCTACAAGCAGGAAGACGGCATCATCTACCACGCGCGCGACATGGCGGTGGTGCGGGCGCGATCGGAGAAGTGCCCCATCGTTCTGGCGAGCGCGACGCCGTCGCTGGAGAGCTACGTCAACGCGGTGAGCGGGCGGTATGCGCACCTGAAACTGCCGCGAAGGCATGGCGCGGCGGTGTTGCCGGAGACGCGGCTGGTCGACCTGCGACACGAGAAGGTGGAGGCGGGAACGTGGCTGTCGCAGCCGCTGCGCGATGCGATCGCCGCGACGCTGGCGGCGGGCGAGCAGGCGATGCTGTTTCTGAACCGGCGCGGCTATGCGCCGATGACCCTGTGCCAAAGCTGCGGGCACAAGATGACCTGCCGCGACTGCTCGTCGTGGCTGGTGGAGCACCGCTATCGCAAGCGGCTGATGTGTCACCAGTGCGGGTACGAGACCGGACTGCCGACCAAGTGCCCGGCGTGCGAGGCTGAAGGCACGTTGATCGCGTGTGGGCCGGGCGTGGAACGCGTGGCGGAGGAATTCGCCGCGGTGTTTCCGGATGCGCGGGTGGCGATTGCTTCGAGCGACACGATGCATGGGCCGCAGGAGACGCAGGCGGCGATCCGGGCGATGGCGAAACACGAGATCGACGTGCTGATCGGTACACAGATCGTGGCAAAGGGGCATCACTTTCCGCAGCTGACACTGGTAGGCGTGATCGATGCCGACCTGGGCGGGTCGGACGGCGATCTGCGCGCGCGGGAGCGGACGTTCCAATTGCTGCACCAGGTGGCCGGGCGCGCGGGGCGGGCGGAGAAGCCGGGCCTTGTGCTGATGCAGACGCGCAATCCTGGCGACATGGTGATGAAGGCCCTGGCGAGCGGCGATCGCGACTCCTTTTATGAGCAGGAGCGGCAATATCGCGAGCGTGCCGCGGCGCCGCCGTTCGGGCGGCTGGCGGCCGTCATCGTGTCGGGCGCGGACAGCGAAGCGGTTGTCGAGGCGGGCAAGATGCTGGCGAAGGCTGCGCCGGCGGCGAAGGGCGTGAAGATCTGGGGTCCGACGCCGGCGTTCTATCACCTGCTGCGCGGCATGACGCGCGAACGCCTTCTGGTGCAGGCGGAGCGTGGCATCGACGTGCAGGCCTATCTGCGCGAATGGCTGTCTGCCGTGAAATTGTCCAACAAGGTGCGTATCGCGGTGGACGTCGATCCGGTCAGCTTCTTCTAGGGGGACTTTGCATGAAGCGTCTCGTGGTTGCCGCCGTGCTCTGTCTGGTTGTTGTTCCGGCGCTTGCCGCGGGGGACTACGACAGGAAGACGAAGACCGACGCCTACGAAATACGCCTGCGCGTGCCCGCGGTGGCGATGGCGGTCGCGCCACTGAAGGCGGAGATCTTCCGGCGGTGGAAGAAGGATTCGGATGAGCTCACCAGCCAGGCCGTCTCCGACAAGAAGGACATGCCGGAGTTCTTCCACGGCTATGCGCTGGATAGGCAGTGGCGCGTGACGTTCGAGAGCGCCGATGTGTTGAGCGTCTCCGGCTACAGCTTCATCGACGAGGGCGGCGCGCATCCCAACGCGGCGTTCGACAGCATCGTGTGGGACAAGACGGCGAGCCGTGCGGTACCGCTGGACGATCTGTTCGTGAAGGGCCAGGCGCCGGCGGCGATTGCGGCCATTGCCGCGTCGGCACGGCGCACGTTCCTGGCTTGGTCGAACAAGCAGGGCGACGGGCCGACTGACCCCGGCACGGCGGATGAGGGCATCGGCAAGGATTCGGCGCACCTGGGTCATTATGCGCTGACACATGAGAAGGGCGTCACAAAAGCGAACGGCATCGTGCTGCTGTACGGCGCGGGCGAGGCTTGGCCGCATGTGATCGGCGACGTGAAGCTGGCGGTGCCGGTGAGCGTGTTCCGCAAGTACCTGACGCCGCGCTGGGCGGCGGAGTTCAAATAAGAGCTCGCCTTTCGACGAACTCAGAGTGCGGGGTGAAGAAAGGCCTCATCCCGGGCGTGTCGAAGAATGGGGAACGCGTTTTGCATCGGCTGGCACTCTCAAGCCGCACGCAAATCGGTTTGTGCAAAATTGTTTCCGACGTAGAGCAGAGGAGCGTCCAGCGCTTTTGCCGCTGCGTACGAAAAGCAGTCCCCCAGGCTCAGCCTCGCCGGATGACGGCCGCGCCCGAATCGTTGAAATGCATACTGCGCCCATTCCGCGCGTGTCCCATCGATGGGATCGATCGCAATATTTTCCTGGCGAAAATAGGCGTCCGCTTCCTGCGCCGGGTCGACGTAGCGCCTGCTCAAGACCATCGTCACTTCGAGCGCCGATACGGGCGAGATGCAACGCTGCGGCTCGGTGACAAGGCGCCGGATAAGTGCCTCGAAGTTGGATTCCTGATTGAGGATTGCGATGACCGCCGAGGCATCGAGAACAATCATTTCGGCAGGCCATGCTCGTCGTAGAGATCGTCGGCCAATTCCGCACCGGTCCGACTGTCGGCCGGATCGATCTGCTTTGCCTTCAGCGCGGCCTGTAGCGGGCGAAGGCGGGCCAGCATCGCGCCGAATGTGTCGGGCTGTGCTGCGGCGCGGAGTTGATCAAGCTTCTCCAGCACGGCGCTCTCAACAGCGTCGGTGAGGCTCTCCCCAGTCCGTGCAGCCAACTCGCGGATAGCCGCCTCTGTGGACGGCTTCTTGATGTTCAAACCCATGTCTACCTCGCCAAGGTAGATTTCTACCAGTCCTTGGTAGACACGGCAAGCTATTGATATTCCCGAACATCTGTCAGATGGCCGGCGATGGCCGCGGCGGCGGCCATGGCGGGCGAGACGAGATGCGTGCGGCCGCCGCGACCCTGGCGGCCCTCGAAATTTCGGTTCGAGGTGGAGGCACAGCGCTCGCCGGGCTCGAGCTTGTCGGCGTTCATTGCGAGACACATCGAGCAGCCCGGGTCGCGCCATTCGAAGCCGGCGGCGAGGAATATCTCGTCAAGGCCCTCTTCTTCCGCCTGAGCTTTCACCAGACCGGAGCCGGGAACGACCATCGCGTTGACGTGCGGCGCAACCTTGCGGCCCTGTGCGATCGCGGCGGCGGCGCGCAGGTCTTCGATTCGGCCATTGGTGCAGGAGCCGATGAAGACGCGGTCGACCTTCACATCCTTCAGTGCAACACCGGGTTCGAGGCCCATGTAATGCAGCGCGCGTTCGACGCTGGCGCGGTGGCTGGGGTCGTGGATCGCGGCGGGATCGGGTACGTTGGCGGTGACGGGCAGCGCCTGCTCGGGCGAGGTGCCCCAGGTGACCATCGGCACGATGTCGGCGGCGTTGAGGACGATCTCGGCATCGAATTTCGCGTCGGGATCGGACTTGAGCGTCCGCCAGAACATCACCGCGTGTTCGAACGCGGCGCCCTTGGGGCTGCGCGGCTTGCCGGCGACATAGGCGAAGGTCTTTTCGTCCGGCGCGATGAGGCCGGCGCGGGCGCCCGCCTCGATCGTCATGTTGCAGAGGGTCATGCGGCCTTCCATTGAAAGGCCGGTGATCGCGTCGCCCGCATATTCGATGACGTAGCCGGTGCCGCCTGCGGTGCCGATCCTGGCGATGATCGCGAGCGCGATGTCCTTGGCGGTGACGCCGATGGGCAGCTTGCCGTTCACGCTGACGCGCATGTTGTGCGACTTGGGCATGAGCAAGGTCTGGGTCGCGAGCACATGCTCAACGTCCGAGGTACCGATGCCGAAGGCGAGCGCGCCGAACGCGCCATGCGTAGAGGTGTGGCTGTCGCCGCAGACGACGGTGGTGCCCGGGAGCGTGAAGCCCTGCTCCGGACCCACGATGTGGACGATCCCCTGGCGGATGTCGTCCATCGCCAGATAGTCGATGCCGAAATCCCTTGCGTTCTTTTCGAGCGTGGCGATCTGCTCGCGCGATTCCGGGTCGGCGATGCCCTTGTCGCGATCCCTGGTCGGCACGTTGTGATCGGCGACGGCGAGCGCGAGATCGGGACGGCGCGCGTTGCGGTGCGCGTTGCGCAGGCCTTCGAACGCCTGCGGGCTCGTTACCTCATGGACGAGGTGACGGTCGATATAGAGGACGGAGGACTCGCCCGGCGCTTCGTGCACCAGATGAGCGTCCCAGATCTTGTCGTAGAGCGTCTTGCCGGTCATAGCGGTTTCTAACAGCACGGCGGCGCGGGTCTCGCAAGACCCTTTCGCGTATAGCATGTCGCACTGACGGAAAGTTGCGCCGATCTTGGAGTAGTGTTCCTTGATGCTGTGTTTCTTTCTGAAGAAATATCGCCGTTCCGATCCCGACAAGTGGATTTTCGCGCTTGTGTCGGAGTGGGTGTTGATGGCTGACAGCCCGTCCCACGCTGTCGACCTGGCAGAACAGCAGCTTGCGATTGTGGGCTTTGAAATGCCCGACAAAGACTACGCCGTCTTGTTCGATTCCCACGGCGATATGATGTGGGACCGCGGCCCCTAAAGCTCAGCCGCGGGCCAAGAACAGCACCAGCATGATGATGATGATCGCCACGAACTGGGCGGCGATGCGGTAGCGCATCAGGCGGTTGGACCATGTGGCGGAGACCTCACCGCCCTTAAAGAGCGTGTAGAGACCGGCACACAGGATGCAGAAGACGACGAAGACCGCGATGCCGACGACGATGCTGCCGCTCATGCCGGTTGCACCGGGGGTGCGGCCGGGGCGGGCGAGGCTGGCGGAACGGCCGGGCCGGGCACCCAGCCCGCAGCCTTCTGCGCCAGGTCACGGAACTTGGACGAGATCTGGTCGAGGCGCGCGATCCATTCGGGATTGGGCACCTGGCCCTCGATCTCCTTGAAATAGACCTGCATCAGGGCGGCGATGGCGATAGGCTCCATGATCGCCTTCTTGATCGCGACGGCGAACACCAGTGCCAGCGCGAAGCCCCAGAACGAGAGGCCGCTGTGGAAGATCGCGACGGCCGCGCCGATGGGGGCCAGCAGCACGAAGAAGAGAACGGCGGTGAGACCCCACATGAAAACGCTGAGCCATGCCGCGTTCTTGAGGAAGTGCATGTAGTTCTGCGCGAACAGGACGACGCCGTCGCGCGCGGTGCCCCAGGGGTTCTTCGTCTGGGTGCGGATGAGGTAGGCGAGGATGATCTCGTCCACGTACGTCAGCGACATCCTGATGAAGGCTTCCGCGATCCGGATGAGCTGTTGCAGCGCCGGGATCGGCAGGAACGAGCTGAAGAAGTTGATGGTGCCGAACAGCGAGCGGAGCACGCCCTTGATCAGCTGATCGACGCCGAAGAGGATCGAGGATTCCGCAAAGTGCGTCTTCACGAAGTTGGCGCCATAGGCGATCTGGTTCTGGCCCGCGGGGATCGGTTTGTTGTCGTAGACCTCCACCAGCACCGCGATGTGCGCGGCCTTCATCAGGTAGAGGATGTATTCGCGGGCGAAATACAGCGCACCGCTGAGGAGGCCGAAGCCGATCGCCCCGCCCCAGAACGCGCCGCCCGCAGGCGAGCCCGGATCGCTACCCAGATGGCCGAAGCCCCAGCCGAGCGCGCCGCCAACGCCGACCGTCAGCACATAGGCGACCGCGATGCCGAGGTAGACGATGACGCGCAGCACGACATACGGGAATGTCTGCAACACCATGGCAATGGCGCGGCCCAGGCTGAAATCCCACATAACCGGAACCCCTTGCGCTTTCGGCCCCTATATCGGCCCGGCTGCTGTCACGTGCAAGTCTTGGACGTTGCTAGACTGTGACCTTCAACAAGGGAGTGCAGACGATGAGCGTGGTTCCCTATCTCACGATCGCCGGCGGACGCGGAGCGGAAGCGGCGGACTTTTACATCAAATTGTTCGATGCCAAGGAAACGCGCCGCATGGTGGCCGAGGACGGCAAGCGGATCATGCACTGCTCGTTCGACTTCCGCGGCGGATCGGTGTTCCTGAGCGATGACTTCATGAACCAGGGCGGCAAACCCGCGCTGTCGTCGGTGTTCGTCGGCATGGATCGCGCCAAGGACGTCGACGCCCTGGTGGCGAAGGCCAAGAGCATGGGCGCGACCGTAACGCAGGAACCGCAGGACATGTTCTGGGGCGACCGGTTCGCGATGTTCACCGACCCGTACGGGCACGTCTGGCAGACCGGCGCGGCGAAGGACAGCTAAACCGCCTGAGTGAGAGAGATCGATCGCAATTGCGCAACCTGCGGTTGTATCATGCGAGTTGGTCGATCTTCTCTTCGCTGAAATTGCCGGGAACGATGGTCACCGGGATGGACTGGACGCCGGTCGTGAACAGCGAGACCAGCGGGCCGGGGCCTTCTTTCGAGGTGCCGGCAGCGAGCACCAGGATCGACATGTCCTTGTCGGACTTGATCAGCTCCAGGAGCGCTTCTGCGGGGCGGCCGAGGGTGACGACCAGTTCCGGGATGATGCCGGCGAGTTCGTTGACGGTCTTGGCGGCGGCATAGATCAGGCTTTCGGCCTCCTGCCGCGCCTCGTCCTGCATGATCTCTTCGACACCGCGCCATTGCTGGAAGCTGGCCGGCTGGGCGACGCAGAGCAGCGTGACGCGGCCGCCCGTGTGCTGGGCGCGGCGCGCGGCGAAGCGGATCGCCACCTTGCACTCCGGCGACTTGTCGACGACGACCAGGAACTTGCGTGGGCGATCGAGGGTCTCGCTCATGGCGGCGGATGCTGACACCATGGTGGACGCAACGGCAAGGGTGCGTCGGATGACGATCGAACGGCACGAGCAGCTCGAGAAGCTGAAGCGCGCAGGGCGCGTGGTGGCGGCAACGATGCAGGCCATGGCGAAGGCCATGGAGCCGGGCATGACGACGCGCGAGCTGGACGGCATCGGGCGGGCGCTGCTGGAAAAGGAAGGCGCGCGGCCGGCGCCGGAATCGACCTACGGTTTTCCGGGCGCAACCTGCATCTCGGTGTCGCCGGCGGTGGCGCACGGGATTCCGGGCGAGCAGGTGCTGAAGGCCGGCGACCTGGTGAACATCGACATGTCGGCGGATATCGACGGGTTCTTCGCGGACACGGGCGGGAGCTTCGCGATGCCGCCGGTGCAGGAGAAGATCGAGCGACTGTGCCGCGACGGGAAGCGCGCGATGTGGACCGGCATCAAGGCGGTGAAGGCGGGTGGACGATTGAACGAGATCGGGCGTGCCGTGCAGTCGTTTGCGGACAAGAACCGCTACACGCTGATCCGCAACCTGGCGAGCCACGGCGTGGGCGGCGCACTGCACGAAGAGCCGGGGCACATCCCGACGTGGTACGAGCCCGGCGACAGGCGGCGCATCCATGACGGGCTGGTGTTCACGATCGAGCCGTTCCTGTCGACGGGATCGCTTCTGGCGATCGAGGGCGGCGATCCGTGGACGCTGTTCGCGAACGGCGGGCATGCAACGGTGCAGTACGAGCACACGCTGGTCGCGACGAAACGCGGCGCGGTCGTCGTGACGATGGCTTAACGGCGGGCAATGTAGACCACGTAGGGATGCCCGGCGTGCGTCCAGCTCCGGTCGTGCAGGAAGGTGAGGCCGAGGCGCTTCATCACGTTCTCGGACCGCGTGTTGTCGTTGCGGGTGTAGCTCAGCACTTCCGTCAGGCCGCACTGGTTGAAGCCATGATCGAGGCAGGCGCGGGCGGATTCGGTCGCGTAGCCGTGGCCCCATGATTTGCGCGTGAAGCGCCAGCCGATCTCGACCGCCGGCGCCATCGGATGATCGTCGGGTGTCGGCATGATGCCGCAGTAGCCGAGGAACACGCCATCGCGCTTGTCGAGCACCGGGAAGCGGCCGAAGCCGAGGCGGCGATAGAAGTCATCATAGCGGGCGATGCGCGCGTCGCACTCGGCGCGGTCGAACAGGCGCTCGTAATCCCACATGACCTCGGGATCGGCATGCATCGCGGCGAATGGCACGCGGTCTTCGTCACGGAAGGGACGGATCAGGAGACGATCTGTCTCGATCACGGCTTGATGGCCTTCAGCTGATAGATCAGCTCCAGCGCCTGCTTGGGTGTTAGCGCATCGGGTTCGATGGCTCTTACGGCTTCTTCGAGTTGGTTCTTTTTCGCGGCGGCGGGCGCGGGCGCGTTCGCCGCGAAGAGCGGGAGGTCGTCGATGCGGGCTAGCGGTTTGTGGCCTTCGCGGCCTTCTTCGAGGGCTTTCAGCACATCCTCGGCGCGGGCGACGACCGCGGCGGGAAGGCCGGCGAGCTTGGCGACGTGGATGCCGTAGGAGCGGTCGGCGGCGCCGGGCGCGACCTCATGCAGGAAGACGATGCTGTCGTTCCATTCGCGCACGCGCATGGTCACGCAGGCGAGCGACTTCAGACGCTCCGACAGCGCGGTCATCTCGTGATAGTGCGTCGCGAACAGGGCACGGGATTTGTTCTTCTCGTGCAGGTGCTCGGCGGTCGCCCATGCGATGGCGAGGCCGTCGAATGTGGCGGTGCCGCGGCCGATCTCGTCCAGGATCACCAGCGAGCGCGGCGTCGCCTGGTTCAGGATCGCGGCGGTCTCCACCATCTCGACCATGAAAGTGGAACGGCCGGCGGCGAGATCGTCGCCCGCGCCGACTCTGGAGAACAGGCGGTCGACGATGCCGATATGCGCGGCGTCCGCCGGCACGAAGGCGCCGGCCTGGGCGAGGATCGCGATCAGCGCGTTCTGGCGCAGAAAGGTCGACTTGCCCGCCATGTTCGGGCCGGTGACGAGCCACAGGCGCCCGATGCCGCCGGGCGACAGATCGCAATCGTTGGGCACGAAGGGATGGGCGTGGTCGCCGGCGAGCGCGGCCTCGACCACCGGATGGCGGCCGCGTTCGATCTTGAAGGCGGCGCTGTCGTCGATCTTCGGGCGCGCGTGGCGGGCGGCGATGGCGAGTTCGCCCAGCGCGGTGGTGACGTCGATAATGGCGAGCGCAGTGGCGATGCGGTTGAGCGCGGCGGCGCATTCGAGGGCGAGGCCGCACATCAGGTCGAAGAGTTCTTTTTCCAGTGCCAACGCCTGATCGGCAGCCTGGCTGATGCGCGTGGCCAGCGTCGCGAGTTCGTCGGTGGTGAAGCGGACGGCGCTGCCGGTGGTCTGGCGGTGGCGGAAGAGCATGCGGTTGGCGCCCTCCTGCAGCTTGTCGCCGTGCTGGGGCGTCACCTCGATGAAATAGCCGAGCACGCCGTTGTGCTTGATGCGGAGCTGGTTGACGCCCGAATCGGTGCGGTACTTCGCTTCCAGGCCCGCGATAACACGGCGGGATTCGTCGCGCAGCTTGCGCACCTCGTCGAGCGGCGGATGCACGCCGGCGGCGATGAAGCCGCCATCGCGGGCGAGAAAGGGCGGCTCCACCACCAGCAGCGCTTCGAGACGTTCGGTCAGGCGCGAGACGCCGGCGATGCCTTCGACCAGGTCGCGGTATGCGGCGCGCACTTCACCGGGCGCCGGCTTCAGCGGATCGTCGAGCTTCAGCTTGCCGCGCAGGTGGCGGGCACAGCGGATGCCGTCACGCAGATTGGCGAGGTCGCGCGGGCCGCCGCGCGCCACCGAAATGCGGGCGAGCGCGCGGGCGATGTCGGGCGCCTGTTTCAGATCATCGCGCAGGGTGCGGCGCAGTTCGGAATCGGCGGCGAAAAAGGCGACCGCGTCATGGCGTTCGGCGATCGCTTTCACATCCGTGAGCGGCGCGGCGATGCGGGCGGCGAGTTCGCGCGCGCCGGCGGCGGTGACGGTGCGGTCGATCACCGACAGCAGCGAACCGCGGCGTTCGCCGGAGAGTGTTTCGGTCAGTTCGAGGTTGCGGCGCGTCGCGGCGTCGATACCCATGAAGGCGCGCGGCGATTCCCTGCGCAGCGTGAGCAGCGCGGGAATCCTGCCCTTCTGCGTCAGCTCCAAGTAGGCGATCAGCGCGCCGGCGGCCGAGAGCTCGGCGCGGCCGAAGCCGCCGAAGCCGTCGAGACTCTGCACCTTGTAGTGCGCCTTGAGCGCGCGTTCGCCGGCGCCGGAGTCGAACTTGATCGAGGGCAGCGGCGAGAGCGCGGGGCCGAGTGACTTCAGCGCCGGCGCGAGCAGTTCGTTGGCAAGCAGCGCGTCGGGCACCAGCAGCTCGCGCGGGCCGACGCGAGCGAGTTCGGTGGCGATCTCTGCTTCCTCGACGGGTGCAACCGTGAAGGCACCGGTGGAAATGTCGCACGCGGCGATGGCGAAGCTGTTGCCGGCGCGGCCGAGCGCCGCGAGCGTGTTCGACGCGCGGGCTTCCAGCAGCGAGTCTTCCGTCAATGTCCCCGGCGTCACCAGGCGGATGACGTCGCGCTTCACGACGGACTTCGAGCCGCGCTTCTTGGCCTCGGCAGGGTCTTCCATTTGTTCGCAGACGGCGACGCGGAAGCCCTTGCGAATCAGTTTCTCGAGGTAGGCTTCCGCCGCGTGAACCGGGACACCGCACATCGCGATGTCCCGTCCCATATGCTTGCCGCGCTTGGTGAGCGCGATGTCCAGCGCCTCGGATGCGCGTACCGCATCGTCGAAAAACAACTCATAGAAATCGCCCATGCGGTAGAACAGCAGGTAATCGGAATGGGCGGCCTTGGTCTCCAGGTACTGCGCCATCATGGGCGTTGCGTCGGGCGGCACCACCGGCGTGGGCGCGCTAGTCCCTTCGAACTGTTGTGTTTCCGTCACCCGGACATGCATGGCGCTGACCTTATCATGTCGCAAACGCCGCACGCGTTCAGAGGTTGAAATGCGAGGCGGCAAAAGGGGATATTCTGTGGATTGGTTCTTTGGTTGAGCGCATGTCCGGTATCAGACGACCCTCCTTCACACGTGACGAAGCTCTGGCGTTTCACGCCGGCAACAAGCCCGGCAAGCTAGAGATCACGCCCACCAAGCCGATGGCGACGCAGCGCGACCTGTCGCTGGCCTATTCGCCGGGCGTGGCGGTGCCGGTGGAGGCGATCGCGGAGAACGCGGACCTTGCCTATGACTACACGGCGAAGGGCAATCTGGTGGCCGTGATCTCCAACGGCACCGCGATTCTCGGCCTGGGCGATCTGGGCGCGCTGGCGTCCAAGCCAGTGATGGAAGGCAAGGCGGTGCTGTTCAAGCGCTTCGCCGACGTGGACTCCATCGATCTCGAAGTCGACACCTCGGATGTGGACGCATTCATCGCGGCTGTGCGCTATCTGGGTCCAAGCTTCGGCGGAATCAATCTTGAGGACATCAAGGCGCCGGACTGCTTCGTGATCGAGGAGAAGCTCCGCGAGCTGATGGACATTCCGGTGTTCCATGACGACCAGCACGGCACCGCCATCATCTCCGCCGCGGGCATCATCAACGCCCTGCATCTGACTGGGCGCTCGCTGGCAGACACGCGGGTGGTGGTGAACGGCGCCGGCGCGGCCGGCATCGCGTGCCTGGAGCTGCTGAAAGCCATGGGCCTGCCGAGTGCAAATGCCGTGCTGTGCGATACCAAGGGTGTGATCTACCGGGGCCGCGCCACCGGCATGAACCAGTGGAAGAGCGCGCACGCGATCGACACCGACAAGCGCACGCTGGAAGACGCGATGAAGGGCTCCGACGTGTTCCTGGGCCTTTCGGTCAAGGGCGCCGTGACGCAGGAGATGGTCGCTTCGATGCGCAAGGCGCCGATCATCTTCGCGATGGCCAATCCCGATCCTGAGATCACGCCGGAGGACGTGAAGGCGGTGCGCTCCGACGCGATCGTTGCCACGGGACGCAGCGACTATCCCAACCAAGTCAACAACGTCCTGGGCTTCCCGTACATCTTCCGCGGCGCGCTGGACGTGCGCGCCAAGACCATCAACGAGGCGATGAAGATCGCCGCGGCGCATGCTCTCGCCGAGCTGGCGCGTGAAGACGTGCCGGACGAAGTGGCCGCAGCCTATCGCGGCGCGCGGCCGGAATACGGGCCGGAGTACATCATCCCGGTGCCGTTCGACCCGCGCCTGATCTCGAGGGTATCGCGTGCGGTGGCGGAAGCCGCGATCAAGACCGGCGTTGCGCGGCGCGAGATTGCCGACCTGGACGCCTATTCCTTCCAGCTTTCGGCGCGCCTCGATCCCTCGGCGGCGCTGTTCCAGCGCATCACGTCCAGCGTGCGCGGCAATCCGAAGCGCGTGGTGTTCGCAGAAGGCGAAGAAGAATCCGTCATCCGCGCTGCCGCGGCATTCCAGAACTCGGGCCTCGGCAAGGCGATCCTGGTGGGCCGCGAAGAGATCATCAAGAGTGGCATCCGCCGCGCCGGCGTCGAGGAGCATTCGCTCGAGATCCGCGTGCCGCATTCGGCACAGGAAGCGCAGCCTTATATCGAATATCTCTACAAGCGCCTGCAACGGCGCGGCACGCTCCATCGCGACGCGGTACGCATGGTGACGAACGATCGCAACGTCTATGCCGCGTCGATGCTGATGAAGGGCGATGCAGACGCGATGGTGACCGGCGTGACGCGCAACTATGCCCAGGCGCTGAACGACGTGCGGCTGGTGCTCGATCCACCCAAGGGCGAGCGGCCGATCGGCGTGGTGATCATCTTTGCCAAGGGCCGCATCGTGTTCGTCGCCGACACGTCGGTGCACGAGATGCCGACCAGCGAGGAGCTTGCCGACATCGCGGTGCAAGCAGCGGGCGTGGCGCGGCGCTTCGGCTTCACGCCGCGCGTGGCGATGCTCGCGTCCTCGACCTTCGGCTTCCCGCGTTCGGAGCGGTCGGAGCGCATCGTGGAAGCAGTGCACATCCTCGACCAGCGGCGCGTCGACTTCGAATACGACGGCGAAATCGCGGTGGACGTGGCGCTGGATCGCGAGCGGATGCTCAACTATCCCTTCTGCCGCCTGACCGACACGGCGAATGTGCTGATCATGCCGGCGATCCATTCGGCCGCGATCTCGACACGGCTATTGTCGCAGCTCGGCAACGTCACCATGATGGGCCCGCTGCTGATCGGCCTGGAGAAGCCGGTGCAGATCGCACCCCTGGGCGCCAAGATGAGCGAGATCTACAACTCGGCGGTGATCGCGGCGCTTTGATCCTTCGGCTCGCTTCGCTCGCACCTCAGGATGACGCAAGCGGGGAATTGCGTCATGGTGAGGTGCGAGCGAAGCGAGCCCCGAACCATGTCCGTTTCCAAGTTCATCGAGACCATGTGGGAGGACGACATCCTGCCCACGCTCACCGACTACATCCGCATCCCGAACAAGTCGCCGCACTTCGATCCGGCCTGGGAGGCGCATGGGCACATGGAGCGCGCGGTGGCGCTGTTCGAGAACTGGGCGCGGCGGCGCATCGGCCATATCGAGGGCGCAACGCTCGAAGTGGTGCGGCTGCCCAAGCGCACGCCACTGATCTTCATCGAGATTCCGGGTGACGCGAAGGGCACGGTGCTGCTCTACGGTCATCTCGACAAGCAGCCGGAGATGGCGGGCTGGGCCGAGGGCACCGGGCCGTGGGTGCCGGTGATGAAGGACGACAAGCTGTTCGGGCGCGGCGGCGCGGACGACGGCTATGCCATGTTCGCCTCGCTGGCGGCGATCCTTTCGCTGCGCGAGGAGAAGAAGAAGCATGCGCGCTGCGTGATCTGCATCGAGGCGTGCGAGGAGTCGGGATCCTACGACCTGCCCTACTACATCGATCACCTGGCGCCGCGGATCGGCACGCCGGACCTGGTGGTGTGCCTCGACAGCGGGTGCGGGAACTACGACCAGCTCTGGCTCACGACATCGCTGCGCGGCATCGCGATGGGGCAGCTCAAGGTTCGGGTGCTGACCGAAGGCGTGCATTCGGGCGATGCCAGCGGCGTGGTGCCGTCATCGTTCCGCATCGCGCGCGGCCTGATCTCACGCATCGAGGACGAGGCGACCGGCCAGATCAAGCTGGACGAGCTGTTCGTGCAGATACCGCCGGATCGCATGGAGCAGGCGCGCGCGGCGGCGAAAATCCTGGGTGACGAGGTCTACACCAAGATGCCCCTGGCCGGTTCGACCAAGCCGATGGTGGGGGACGTGACCGAGCTGATCCTGAACCGCACCTGGCGGCCGCAGCTTGCGGTCACCGCGATGGAGGGATATCCGCTGCCGGAGAACGGCGGCAATGTGCTTCTGCCCTACACGACCGCGAAGCTGTCGATGCGCCTGCCGCCGACCTGCGACGCGATGAAAGCCACGATGGCCATCAAGAGCGCGCTGGAAGAGAAGGCGCCCTATGACGCCGAGGTCGAGTTCGACGCCGAGGACGGCCAATCCGGCTGGAACGCGCCGAGCCTTGCGCCCTGGCTTGAGACGGCGCTGAACAAGGCGAGCGAGGCGGCGTTCGGCAAGCCCGTGGCGTTCATGGGCGAAGGCGGCTCGATCCCGTTCATGGGCATGCTGGGCGAGAAATTCCCCGGAACGCAGTTCGTGGTGACCGGCGTGCTCGGCCCGCACTCCAATGCGCACGGCCCCAACGAATTCCTGCACATCCCGACGGCGAAGAAAGTCACCGCCTGCATCGCCTCAGTGCTGGAAGATCATGCCAGCCGGTAACGCCTAGGATGCGGTAGCCTGCGTAGCCGAATGCATCGCGCGCTCCGCTGGGAAGCGGGCGGTCAGGGTGGTGCCGAGGTTGGGCTCGCTTTCAATCGTGATGGTGCCGCCGTGAAGCTCCATCAGCGATTTGCAGATGGGAAGGCCGAGGCCTGTGCCCTGGTGCTTGCGCGCGAGGTGCGAGTCGATCTGGCCGAAGGGCGACAGAGCAATCGCGATGCCGGACGGCGTCATGCCGATGCCGCTATCCTTCACCGACAGGCAGAGCGCGCCATCGGGTTCGAGAGCGGTGCTGACGGAGACCGAGCCGCCCTCGGGCGTGAACTTCACTGCGTTGGAGAGGAAATTCAGCAGGATCTGCTTCAGTGCGCGGCTATCGCCGCGGAGCACGGTGGCGTGCAGCGCGATGGTGCGCGAGAGGCGGAGCCTGCCGGCGTCGGCGCGGCCGCGCACCAGCGCCAGGCAGTCGTCGATCATCGCGCTCAGCGAAATCTCGCTCTCGCGCAGCTCGAGTTTGCCGGCCTCCAGCTTGGCGAGGTCGAGGACGTCATTGACCAATGCCAGCAGGTGCTGGCCGCTGCGATAGATGTCGTGCGCGTAGCCGACATATTTGTCCTGCACCGGACCGAACATCTGCCGTTCGATCACCTCGGAGAAGCCGAGGATGGCATTCAGCGGCGTGCGCAGCTCGTGGCTCATGTTCGCCAGGAACTCGGTTTTGGTGCGGTTGGCGTAGTCGGCACGGCGTAGCGCGTCGGTGAGTTGGGCGGACAGGCGGTGGGCCTCGTCGCGCGCCAAGGCGATGGCCGTGACGTCCTGGCTGATGCCGAACATCTCGTAGCGGCCTGATGGACGTTGGCGACCCGAGCGGTAATACACATTGAGATGCGTCCAGCTTCCGTCCGCCTGGCGGTAGCGCATCTCGGCGTTGTCGGTGCCGCCTTCGCGCGTGATGCGCTCGCGGATCTCGGTGTCCCGATCCTTGTCGTCGGGATGTTGCAGCAGTTGAAGCAGCGGCACTGGCACGGCGGAGCCGGCGCCGGGATGGCCGAGGTTCAGTTCGGATGAGAAGTAATAGAGCTCCGCGTCGGGATCGTAGCGCCAGGTGCCGATCTTGCCGTCGAGCAGCAGGCGGTCGCGCGCCAGGTTGTATTCGCGGATCGTGGTGCGCGCCTCGTACTGGGGGCCAACGTCGGTGAGCACGCCCAGGTGGCTGTTCTCGACCGAGCGAAGATCGAGCCGGTACCATGACGCGTCCGCGGTCTCCGCGAAGCGATAGACGGCCGACATGCCCACTGTCGCAACCTCCGCCGCTTTGGTGGCCAGCACGGCACCGATGTCGGTGCCGATCAATTCATCGGCCGCAAGCCCGAGGAGTTCGCGCAGGCGCTGGTTCGCCGCCACCAGTTGGCGGTTCTCCCCGATGGTGGCCGCTGCAATTCCGGCGCGGCTCAAGGCTTCGATGATGGCCTGCACGCAAACGCACTCAACCGGCAGCACGCCCAGCCGCGCCACCATCGGCCGATGCTAGGGCTCCCGGGGTTAACATTGGATTGGCCCTCCGTATGGCGAAAATCCAAGGAACTGTGGTGGTTTTGGGGTTTCGGGATGGGGTTTGGATGGCTATATCGGGCGTCGAATCAGGTGCCGCAGCGGTCTTGCCGTGCCGGTATGCCGTCCCTATATAGCCCCTGACTCCCAAAGGGCCATTTCCAAGGCTTTTTCGGGGATTTTCAGGGGACGGCCCGGAGGGCGCTTCGTTGAAGGCCAGGAACCCGTCCGCCAAAGGTAAGGAAAGTACACATGGCTAAAGTTATCGGTATCGACCTCGGCACGACCAACTCGTGCGTCGCGGTCATGGAGGGCACGACCCCCAAAGTCATCGAGAATGCGGAAGGCGCGCGTACCACGCCCTCCATTGTGGCCTTCGCCCAGGACGGCGAACGCCTCGTTGGCCAGCCGGCCAAGCGCCAGGCGGTCACCAACCCCGAATTCACCTTCTTCGCGATCAAGCGCCTGATCGGGCGCCGGTTCGACGATCCGATGACCCAGAAGGACATCGGCATGGTGCCGTACAAGATCGTGAAGGCGGACAACGGCGACGCCTGGACGATGGGTCGCGAGAACAAGAAGTTCTCCCCGTCCGAGATCAGCGCATTCATCCTTCAGAAGATGAAGGAAACCGCCGAGGCGCATCTCGGCGAGAAAGTCACGCAGGCGGTCATCACTGTCCCGGCGTACTTCAACGACGCGCAGCGCCAGGCCACCAAAGACGCCGGCAAGATCGCGGGCCTCGAAGTCCTGCGCATCATCAACGAGCCGACGGCGGCCGCGCTGGCCTATGGCCTCGACAAGAAATCGTCGGGCACGATCGCGGTATACGACCTGGGCGGCGGCACGTTCGACGTGTCGGTGCTGGAAATCGGCGACGGCGTGTTCGAGGTGAAGTCCACCAACGGCGACACGTTCCTGGGCGGTGAAGACTTCGACCAGCGCGTCGTGGGCTACCTGGCCGACGAGTTCAAGAAGGAGAACGGCATCGACCTGCGCGCCGACCGCCTGGCGCTCCAGCGCCTGAAGGACGCGGCGGAGAAGGCGAAGATCGAGCTTTCCTCCACGCAGCAGACCGAGGTGAACCTGCCGTTCATCACGGCCGACGCGTCGGGCCCCAAGCACCTGAACATCAAGATCACGCGCGCCAAGCTGGAAGCGCTGGTCGACGACCTGATTCAGAAGACGGTCGGCCCGGTGAAGGCCGCGCTGAAAGACGCCGGCGTTTCTGCGAACCAGATCGACGAGGTGATCCTGGTCGGCGGCATGACCCGCATGCCGAAGGTGCAGGAAGTCGTGAAGCAGCTGTTCGGCAAGGAGCCGCACAAGGGCGTCAACCCGGACGAAGTGGTCGCCATCGGCGCCGCGATCCAAGGCGGCGTGCTGAAGGGCGAAGTGAAGGACGTTCTGCTGCTCGATGTGACCCCGCTGTCACTGGGCATCGAGACGCTGGGCGGCGTGTTCACCCGCCTGATCGATCGCAACACCACGATCCCGACCAAGAAGTCGCAGATCTTCTCGACGGCTGAGGACAACCAGACCGCCGTGACCATCCGCGTCTTCCAAGGCGAGCGTGAAATGGCGGCCGACAACAAGCTGCTGGGCCAGTTCGACCTGATGGGCATTCCGCCGGCGCCGCGTGGCGTGCCGCAGGTGGAAGTCACCTTCGACATCGACGCCAACGGCATCGTGAGCGTCACCGCGAAGGACAAGGCGACCAACAAGGAACAGCAGATCCGCATCCAGGCCTCTGGTGGTCTGTCGGACGCCGACATCCAGAAGATGGTCAAGGAAGCCGAGGCCCATGCGGGCGAGGACAAGAAGCGCCGCGAGGCGGTGGAGGCCAAGAACCAGGCCGACGCGCTTGTTCACTCGACCGAGAAGGCGCTGTCGGAGCACGGCGACAAGGTCGACACGGCTGAACGCACCAGCATCGAGAATGCGATTGCCTCGCTGAAGGAAGCGATCAAGGGCGACAACGCCGACGACATCAAGGCGAAGACGCAGACCCTTGCGCAGGCTTCGATGAAGCTGGGCGAGGCGATGTACAAGGCGCAGCAGTCGGCTGGCGGCGAGGCCGGCGCCGGCGGCGCGCCGAAATCAGACGACGGTGTTGTCGATGCGGAGTTCTCCGAGGTCGACGACAACGACAAGAAGGGCGCATAACGCGCTCTCAACAAGCGGGGCCTGGCGTTCCAAACGACGCCGGGCTCTTTTTTAACGAGGCTGGGTTTACAAGCGCGCCATGTCGAAGCGGTGTTATTACGAAGTTCTCGGATGCCAGAAGGGCGCGGGTGTTGCCGAGCTGAAGGCCAGTTACCGCAAGCTGGCGATGGAATGCCACCCTGACCGCAATCCCGGGGACCACACTGCCGAGGTCAAATTCAAGGAAATCAGCGAGGCGTATGACGTCCTGAAGGACGATCAGAAGCGCGCCGCCTACGACCGCTTCGGTCACGCCGCATTCGAGAACGGCATGGGCGGGCGCGGTCCGTCCGGTTTCGATTTCGCATCGTCCTTCACGGACGTGTTCGACGACCTGTTCGGGGAGTTCATGGGCGGGCGCCGGGCGCGCCGCCAGAACCGCGGCGGCGATCTTCGCTACAATCTCGAGGTCACGCTGGAAGAGTCGTTCAAGGGCCGCAACGCGCAGATCAAGGTTCCGACGGCGGTCGCCTGTGAAACCTGCGGCGGAACCGGCTCGGAGCCGGGCCACAAGCCCGAGCAATGCACGACCTGTTCCGGTATCGGCAAGGTGCGGGCGCAGCAGGGTTTCTTCACCATCGAGCGCACCTGTCCGGGCTGCCGCGGCACCGGGCGCGTGATCAAGCATCCCTGCAAGCCGTGCAAGGGTTCCGGCCATATCCAGAAGGAACGCACGCTGTCGGTCGACATCCCGGCCGGCGTCGAGGAAGGCACCCGTATCCGTCTCTCCGGCGAAGGCCAGGCCGGCATGAACGGCGGTCCGGCGGGCGATCTCTACATTTTCGTGTCGGTCCGAGCGCACGAGATGTTCAACCGCGAGGGCCACGACCTCTATTGCCGTGCGCCGGTGTCTTTCGTCACCGCGTCGCTGGGCGGCGCGATCGACGTGCCGACCCTGGATGGCGGCAAGGCCAAGGTGACCATCCCAGAAGGCACCCAGACCGGCCGCCAGTTCCGCATGCGCGGCAAGGGCATGCCGGTGCTGCGCGGCGGCGGGCTGCACGGCGATCTCTATGTCGAGGTTGCAGTGGAGACGCCGGTCAAGCTCAACAAGAAGCAGAAAGAGCTGCTCAAGGAGTTCGAGAAGCTCAACGAAGCCGGCTGCCATCCGGAGACGGAAGGCTGGCTGAAAAAGGCGAAGAGCTTCTTCGGTTCCGAGACAAGAAACTAGTCGTTTTCGTCATCGCGGAATTCACCCGAGGCCTTCTGGCCCTCGAGGATCGTTTCGCCATCCTTCTTGACGACGCGCCGTGGCATGGCGCCGGCTTCGACGCGTAACGTATCCGCCAGTGACTCCGAATGCGTGACGATCCAACGCCGCCTTCCTGCGCGATGGCGCGGGTGATTGTTCCTTCAGCGGCGGCACGCAGAAGGGCGAGCGCGTTGTAGAGATTCGTCTTGCCTACGCCGTTGCTGCCGACAAACACTGACAGGTCTCCGATCGGCAGGTAGAGACGGCGGACCGAGCGGTAACCTTCAATCGATATGGCTGTGAGCGGCATGCCTCAACTATGGCAATCCGCGACGGGATCGTCATGGCTGATGGCGCAGGCCATCAGGGCGCCGGTCCGTGCGCCATACGCCTGCGTCAGGCGCTCGCGGAAGGTCAGCCACTTGTCGCGCGTGTCGTCGATCGCAGCCTCTATGGCGTGCGCGAAATTGTCGTCGTGGCTGCCACGGCGGGTGGTGCCGCCGCCGATCGCCGGGTCGATGGTGCCGTAGTCCTTGTTCACGACAAGGTGCTTGACGCGGTGCAGGCTGTCGCCGGGGCCGTAGTTGCAATGCTTCTCCTCCGGCGGCTTTTCATAGCAGCCGGAGATCAGGCCGGGCGGAAACGGATTGTCGTATCGCAGGTCGATGAAGGGTGCGCGGCCGCGCCTTTTGAGGCCGGGCGGGTTCTCGACGCCGATGGGTTGGGTAGAGTCGGGCTGATCGACCCAGTTCGTGTGCGAATAGAAGTCCTCCGAGGCATGCAGCAGGATGCCGAGATCCTCGATCACGTTGCACTTGGCCTTGCCTTTCACCTGGCCGACAAAGACACAGGACGCCTTCACCTGGTCGGAGCGCAGATTGCCGTCGCGGTCGACCAGCGCGGCGGCGTCGGCGATCGCCTCGTCGAGCTTCTGATGCATCCAGGCGCGGCAGGCTTCGAGCGCGGCCTGCCCCTCGCTTTGCGCATGCGGGTAGCCGGGGATGTCGAGCCAGTCGCCGCTGTCGCAATGCGCCTTGTTTACGGTGATGAGCTCACCGCGATCTGGGATGCCGACGGCGCCGAAATCGTCGTTGCCGCCTGCGAGTTCCTCGAGCGACTTGGCCTCGAAGCAGTTAGCCGCGTCGGTGAGGAGGCCGCAGCCCAGCGCGTGGCGCGTGATGCGCTCGTGCTCGGCATTCTGGCCCAGACCACGCACCGTTCCGAATGGCCAGGCAGCCGGCGCGACAAGCAGCAGGGCCGTGATGGCCAGGGCAAAGGTCATCCGGTGCATGGCATCCCCCAACCTCGACGGCCCATGGTCCGGCGGGTAGAGAGAGGGGTCAAGAGCGCCGCCTTCCCGCCGCGCCTGCACGACGGAGCATCATGTCAGATACATTGCGGTTCCTTGGGCGCCTGATCGCAAGGCCGGTGTACACCGGCGCGGTGGCGCCATCCGGTCCCGGCCTGAGCCGCGCGATGGCCGCGCAGGTTCCGCCGAACGCTGATGGGCCGATCCTGGAGTTGGGGCCCGGCACCGGCGTCGTGACAGCGGCGATGCTGGCGCGCGGCATCGCGGCGGACCGCATCACGGCCGTGGAGTATGACCGCGACTTCGCCGCGATGGTCGCCACGCGCTATCCCGACGTGCATGTGATCAACGGCGACGCGTTCGATCTGGAGAAGACGCTTGGCGACGGGCCGAAGACAGGTTTCGCCGCGATCCTGTCGAGCATGCCGCTGGTGAACTTCCCCATGGCGCTGCGCCAGAAGCTGCTGGCCGACATATTGGAGCGGCTTCGGCCCGGCGCACCGTTCATCCAATTCTCTTACCGCCTGCGCGCACCCGTGCCGCCGCCAGCCGGGGTGACGGTGACACAGGCTGCTTTCATCCTGCTGAACGTGCCACCGGCGCGGGTGTGGGTGTATCGCCGCCGTTAAGAGTGGGAACGCCTAGGCTTCCGGCGCATTCCCCTGTCATGCGATTGCTATCCGACGCCACGGCCCTGCCTTCGCGTGCGCGAGCGCCGCAGTTTGGCGGATTCTACGAAAGGCTCGAATTTCTGCGCGCACTGATCGACCACCCGGCCAGGGTGTCTGCGCTTCTGCCTTCCAGTCCGGCGATGGCACAGGCCATCGCGGCACAGATTCCCTCAAATGACGGACAGGTGCTGGAGCTTGGTCCCGGTACCGGTGCGATCACAAAGGCGATCATTGCGCGCGGCATTCCGGCGTCGCGGATCGTGGCCATCGAGTACGATCCGGGTTTCGCGGACCTCCTGAGCGGGCGCTTCCCGGGCCTTTATGTCTTGCAGGGCGACGCGATGAACCTCGCGCGCGTGCTGGGTACGCCGCGTCGCAGTTACACCGCCGTGGTATCCGGCCTGCCGCTGATCAATTTCCCGATTGAAGCGCGGTATGAAGTGATTGAGGACGCGTTGGCGCGCGTGCGGCTGGGTGGACCGTTCATCCAGGTATCCTATCGCGGCACGCCGGCGATTCCGGAGTCGCGCGAGATCATGGCGCGGCGCGCCGCGTTCGTGTGGCGCAACCTGCCGCCCGGGTACATCTGGGTCTATCGCCGTCAACCCATCAAGACTTGGGGCCACGCCTAGGGTGAAGCGCAGCCCCTTGTCATTCGTTTTCCGGAAATCGCGTTTATTCGGCAGCCTCGGCCAGCGCGGGCGCAGCCGGCAGCGATAGGCTCGCGGAGCGGAGAAGCATCGCGGTTGCCCAGCGATCGCAGGTATGTCGCCGGCGCGGCGCTTCATCCGGTTCAGGTTTCAATCGATCGACGACGCGGCTGCAGACTCAAGCCGTCAATATTGCCGTCGGCACGTCGCGCGGCTGAAGCAGGCGCGGGAATGCCTTGAAATAAACCGAGGTCCCGTATTCCGTGACGCCGCCTGGGCCGAAACCGATGAAGTCGACTCGATTCCATCCCTGGGCGGCGGCGACCTCGCTGCCCTTCCAGCAATAGTCATCGGTTGAATTGTCCACCACGATGAAGCCACCGTCCACAACGTGCGACATCGCCGCGACCATATTATCGAACCGGCCGCCATAAGGGTCCTCTTCGGTGCCGGAATCCACGACGATCACATCAAATTTCTTGCCCTCCAGCATCGCAGCAACGTCGGAGGAGCGCTTCATATGGTTTACTTCGACATTCGGCGACACGCTGGCGCGGAGTTTCTCAACCCACGGCTTGTAGGCATCGAACACGGTGACTTCCTTCGCGCGAGCGCTCCACCAAAACGTAGACTGGCCCCCGCCGAACTCGAGCACAGAAGCGTCTGAGAAATCGAACTGCGAAAGATAGCGAATGGCCGGATATGTGTACCAAGGTAACGGCTTGCCGCTACGGTCCATGGCACGGCCGGCGAGCGCGCTGCGGAAGTGGCCGGTCCGGAACGCGAACACCGACGGACCCCAGATCGCTGAGAGCCAAGTCAAGCCAAATCGATGCGCAAAGTTACGCAGCGACGACCGTCTATGGCCATCATCAGCTACTTGTCGCGTTGCAAACGCACTCTGCCCCATATCGTCACCCATACGCCCGCGCCCTCAAGACATCGATGCGCCTGTTGCCCTGAGAATCGCCTAGACAAAGGCGTCGCGCGCAGCCGCAATCGTGGCGCTCTAGCATGCTTCCAGCAACGATGAAACTGGCGTTACTCTGCCGCCTCTGCCAGTGCGGGCGCGGCTTCGAGCACATCCTTGCCGACGTGCGCCTCGAATTTCTGGAAGTTCTCGCGGAACATGCGGACCAGCTTCCGGGCCTGCGCGTCGTAGGCGGCCTTGTCGGCCCAGGTGTCACGCGGGTTCAGGATCTTGCTGTCGACGCCAGGCACCGACACCGGCACGCGGAAGCGGAAATTCGGATCGATGCGCATCTCGGCGTTCGCGAGACTGCCGTCGAGCGCGGCGTTGAGCAGCGCGCGGGTGGCCTTGATCGGCATGCGCGAGCCGGTACCGAAGGCGCCGCCCGTCCAGCCGGTATTGACCAGCCAGCAATCCGCCTGGTGCTGACCGATCAGGTCGCGCAGCAGGTTGCCGTATTCGCTCGGGTGGCGCGGCATGAAGGGTGCGCCGAAGCAGGTGGAGAACGTCGGCTGCGGCTCCTTGCCGATGCCCTTCTCAGTACCCGCGACCTTGGCCGTGAAGCCGGAGAGAAAGTGGTACATCGCCTGGCTCGGCGTGAGCTTCGCGATCGGCGGCAGCACGCCGAAGGCATCGGCCGTCAGCATGATGACGTTCTTCGGGTGGCCCGCGCGGCCGGTTTCCGAGGCGTTGGGAATGAAGTCGATCGGATAGGCGGCGCGAGTGTTCTCAGCAAACTTCGCGCTGTCGAGATCGAGCAGGCGCGTGGCATCGTCCATCACCACGTTCTCGAGCACCGTGCCGAAGCGTTCGGTGGTCGAGAAAATCTCGGGCTCGGCCTCGCGGCTGAGCTTGATCACCTTGGCGTAGCAGCCGCCCTCGATATTGAATACGCCGTGTTCGGACCAGCCGTGCTCGTCATCGCCCACGAGCGTGCGCGAAGCGTCGGCCGACAGCGTGGTCTTGCCGGTACCGGAGAGGCCGAAGAAGATCGCGCTCTTGCCGTCCTTGCCGACATTGGCGGAGCAGTGCATCGACATCACCCGCTTGGCCGGCAGCAGGTAGTTCATGATCGTGAAGACGGACTTCTTCATCTCGCCGGCATAGGACGTGCCGCCGATCAGGATGATCTTCTTGGTGAAGTTGACCGCGATGACCGTCTTGGACGCGCACCCGTGCCTGGCCGGATTGGCCTCGAAGCTCGGCAAGTCGACGATGGTGAATTCCGGGTTGAAGCCCTTAAGCTGATCGGCCGCCGGACGGATCAGGAGCTGGTGAACGAACAGCGAGTGCCACGCATACTCGGTGACGATGCGCACCGGCAGACGGTGGCTGAGGTCGGCACCGCCGAACAGGTCCTTGGCAAACAGCTCCATGCCCTCGGCATGTTTCACCATGTCGGCGTGGAGCGCGTCGAAATGAGCCGGCGTCATCGCCTTGTTGTTGTCCCACCAGACCTGGTTGTCGGTGTGCTCGTCGCGCACAACGAACTTGTCGGAGGCCGAGCGGCCGGTGTGCTCGCCGGTCAGCACGACCAAAGGACCGTCCTTGGCGATCTTGCCCTCGCCGCGGGCGATAGCGATCTCATAGAGCTCAGCCGGGGTCAGGTTCCAGCGGACGGACTTCAGTTTGCGAAAGCCCTGCTTCTCGAGGCCGTAGGCCGCGTCGTTCGACATTCCAATTCCTCTGATGAAAAACAAACCCCGAGCCGGTCCGCTTAGCATGAGCGACCAGACCAATTTTGGCGTCAAAATAGAGCTTGGCCGCCCTGTCAGCAACGCGGGACTGCCGCGCTTCCTGAGAAAAAGTCCCAAGATTTCAAAATGTTGCAAATGACACCGGTAACAATCACCGAAGTGACGGAGTGCCACTTGGCCGTTGGCTGCTCCTATCCCAGATAGGATGAAACATGGCCCTGTCCGACGAAGACCTTGAACGTTATGCCCGCCACATTGTGCTGCGGGAAGTGGGCGGCACCGGCCAGGCGAAGCTGTCGAAGGGCCGGGTGCTGGTGGTCGGCGCCGGCGGGCTGGGCAGCCCGGCAATCCTGTACCTGGCGGCGGCGGGCGTGGGCAAAATCGGGATCGTGGACTTTGATGAGGTGAGCCTGTCGAACCTGCAACGGCAGATCGTACACACGACCAGGGATGTCGGGCGTCCGAAAACGCTTTCGGCCCGCGATGCAGCGAATGCGATCAATCCGTGCGTGACCGTCGAGCTGCATCCTGTGCGGCTGACCGCCGAAAACGCGATGGGGATCATTGGTGGCTACGACATCGTGGCCGACGGCTCGGACAATTTCGCCACGCGGTTCCTGGTCAACGACGCCTGCTATTTCGCCGGAAAAACGCTGGTGAGCGCGGCGGTCACCGAATTCGACGGGCAGCTTTCGACCTACAAGGCGCATGAACCGAACTGTCCCTGCTATCGCTGTCTGTTTCCCGAGCCGCCGCCATCCGGTACGGTCGCCAATTGCTCGGAGACCGGCGTGTTGGGCGCCGCAGCGGGCGTCATGGGCACGCTCCAGGCGCTCGAGGTGATCAAAGAGATCACGGGCGCCGGTGAGTCGATGGCCGGAAGGTTCCTGATTTTCGACGCCTTGGGCACGCGCTTCCGCACGGTGCGGTTTCAAAAGGACCCGGCCTGCGCCCTGTGCGGGCAAAATCCGACCATCACGGCGCTTTCTTGACAGGCTTAACCGCGACTTAATTCGCGCGCCTACATACTTTCCCTGAGCGGAGTTTTACGCACCGGGGTGCGATGGCGCAGTCGGTCCACTACGAGGTTTTCTCACGCAAGGGCGCCAAGGGCGGCTGGACGATGATTGACGTGTGCAACGAGCGCCAGTCGGCCATCGATTTCGCCCAGAGCCTTATGGCGAACGACCAGGCGACCGGCGTGAAGGTCGTGAAGGAGACCTACAACGACGAGACGGGCGATTTCCTGTCGCTGAAGATCCTCGAGGACGGTCACAATCGGATGAAGCTGGCGCCGGCGCAGGAAGACGCGCCGCACGCCCTGCCCTGCTTCAAGCCGGAAGACCTGTATTCGTATCACGCGCGCGCCACCATGATGCGCCTGATCCCCGACTTCCTTGCGCGCAACCTGGTGACGATCAGCGAACTGTCCGTGCGCGCCGACCTGCTTGAAAAGCTGGAGGCCACGGGCACGCTCTTGCAGCACGCGATCCAGAAGGTCGCCGTGGCCCAGGCCTCGTCGACGAGCCAGCCCGTCCAGTCGATCATCAAGTCGCTCCTGGAGCTGGTCACCAAGGCGTTCAACCGCGTTTACCGCGACGAGCGCAACAACGTATTTCCGCACGTGAAGCCGGGCGCCTTCGGTCCGCTGGCAACCAGGCTGGCCGAGCAGCCAGACGGCGCCTATGTGCTGAACGGCGCGATTGCGAGGCACCTGAAGGACGCGAAGGGCTGGGACGACAAGGTGTTCCGCTTGCTCGAGCTCACCGGGGAAGTGCCGGCGGACGGCAAGGGTGCGCTTCTATTGCTGGGCTCGGTGGATGCGATGATTGCCGAGGTGCTGGCGGGGTCGGCAGCGCTGCACGAACTGATCGGGGCCAAGGAAGATCTGGGACAGGCGCTGACGAGCCTGGTGCTCCTGTTCCTCGGCCAGGAGCCGGCGGACGGCCAGAACCGGGCGGGACTGCTGGCGCTAACCAAGCACTTCGCCGACGACGACATGCCCGAGGCGCGCACCGCGATCGCCAACCGCATCATGGCCGAGTTCAGGAGCAGCAAGCGGCTGTGCCCAAACTCACTCGAAGACGAGTTCAGGACGCTGCGCCGGATCGCGAACCGCGTCGTCCTGGGCGTCGGCAAGTACATGAGCCACGAGGACCTCGTGGCCGCATTCACGCTGCGCTCCAGGCGGCTGGTCACGCATGAAACGCTGGGCCAGTACATGGATGGCGCCGCGCCCGATGAAAAGCTGGAACGGCTGCTGTTCGTCGAGGACAACGTCATCGGCATCGAGAACAAGCGGCATCTTGGCACCTTTGTGCTGCCGCTGGTCACCGCCGCGAATTTCGAAACCCACTTCCTCAACGCCAAGACGCCGCCGCTGGCACGGATTCAGCGCCTGGCGCAGTTGCAGGCGCGTCTTCGCCGCACCGGCCTCCCCGATGCACAGCGGCAGGAGCTCGCGAATCACCTGGACCGCATCGCGAATCTCGTCGAAATCCGCGCCAAGGTGCTTGAATCGATCGAGGGCAAGCCGACAAGCGCCGCCGACAAGGCGACGACGGTCCTGCGCCTCATGACCGGCAACATGCTGACCGAAGGCAAGCTGTCCGCCAGGGCTCGCGACATGGTCGTGGGTTATCTGGGCCGGCCGGGATTCCTGACAGGCTACATCGCGCAGGCCGCGAACCAGGGGAACCCCGCGCCGTCACCGGATGCGGCGATGGCCACGCTGATGGAAACGCTGGGCAAGGCGGGCATCAACGCGGAGACGGGCCTCAGATCCATCGCGGCGTGAATCACGCCGTGGCATGCTTTGCATATCCCAGGCCTATCGCTTCGCTACATGAGGCCGACGCATGCACTTCATCGAGAAGCTGCGCGAGCCAATCCGGCGCGGCGAGATCACGACGTCGATCCGCATCTGGCAACGGCCGCACGTAAAGGTCGGCGGCATCTATGCCATGGAAGGCGGCCGCATCCTGGTGACCGCGATGACCGAAATCGAGATCCGGGACATCACGCCGAAGATGGCGCGCGACTCCGGGTTCAACGGCCTGGCCGACCTGCTCAAGACCGCGAAGCACGGCAGCGGCGAGCGCGTGTTCCTGGTGGAATTCGAATTCCAGCCTAGTCAGGCTTCACAAAGAAAGCGTCCCACGACAGGAGCAAGACGCCGAGCGAAATGAGAATGTCGGCACTGTTGCAGATGAACAGTGGATGCGCGCCCAGCCGCACGACCAGAAAATCGAACACCCCGCCATGCTGGTAGCGGTCGGCGACGTTGCCGAGTGCGCCCCCGACAATCAGGCCGAGCGAGGTGGCGAGAATCGGCTTGTTCGTGCGAAACGCGGCGACCGCCATGCCGATTATGATGAGGCTGAGCACGGCGGCCAGCGCAACGCTGCCAAAGCTGCTGTTCTGCCAGAAGAGGCTGAACGACACGCCGTGGTTCCAGGCGTAATGCAGGTCGAGCAGGCCGGGAATGACGACCTTGCCGTCCCATACGGCTACACGCGCGAGAAACAGGCTCTTGACCGCAATATCGAGCACCAAGGCGATAAGGATCGCGAGCGCGGCGAGGAGGCGAGAGCGGCTAATGGGCGGCGTCCCAGTTCTCGGCGGCGCGGGCGTCGACAGTCAGCGGCACGCTGAGCTGCACTGCGGGAAGCGGCGCCTTCTCCATCACCTGCTTGGTGAGTTTTGCGAGTGCGTCGATCTCCTTGTCGGCGACTTCGAACACAAGTTCATCGTGCACCTGGAGCAGCATGCGTGCCTTGAGCTTCTTCTGTTTCAGCGCATCGGGGATGCGCACCATGGCGCGGCGGATGACGTCGGCGGCGCTGCCCTGGATCGGCGCATTGATGGCGGCACGCTCGGCCCCGCCGCGATGGCCGGGGTTGGACGAGGTGATTTCGCGGATGTGAACGCGGCGACCGAACAGGGTTTCGACATAGCCGTTCTTGCGCGCGAAGGCCTTGGTCGTCTCCATGTAGTCGCGGATGCCGGGGAAGCGCTGGAAGTATTTCTTGATGTAGTCGTCCGCCTCGCTGCGCGCGATGCCGAGCTGGTTCGACAGGCCGAACGCCGAGATGCCGTAGATGATGCCGAAATTGATGGCCTTGGCGCGGGAGCGAATCTCGCGCGGCATGCCCTTCACGGGCACGCCGAACATTTCCGATGCCGTCATGGCGTGGATGTCCTGCTCTTCGGCGAAGGCCTTCTTGAGCTGCGGGATGTCGGCGATATGCGCGAACAGGCGCAGCTCGATCTGGCTGTAGTCGGCGGAGAGGAGCTTGAACCCTTCCGGCGCAATGAACGCCTGGCGGATGCGGCGGCCTTCTTCGGTGCGGATCGGGATGTTCTGAAGATTGGGATCGGTCGAGGCGAGGCGGCCGGTTGCCGCCGCGGCCATCTGGAAAGAAGTATGCACGCGGCCGGTGGTCGGGTTCACATAGGTCGGCAGCGCATCGGTGTAGGTGCCGCGCAGCTTGGAGAGCTGGCGCCACTCGAGCACCTTGTTCGCGATGTCGTGGCCCTGGGCCGCGATCTCTTCCAGCACGTCGGCGTCGGTGGACCAGGCGCCGGTCTTGGTCTTGCGGCCACCGGGCAGCTTGAGCGTGCCGAAGAAGAAATCGCCGAGCTGCTTGGGCGAACCGAGATTGATCTCGCCGCCGGCAACCTTGAACACCTCCTTCTCGAGCCCGGACTGGGTCTTCGCAAAATCGTTGGAGAGGCGGCGCAGCAGGCCAGGATCGATCATGATCCCCTCGCGCTCCATGTCGCACAACACAGGGACCAGCGGGCGCTCCAGCGTTTCGTAGACGCTGACCTTGCCCTGCCTCGCGAGACGCGGCTTGAGGATAGCGTGCAGGCGAAGAGCGATGTCGGCATCCTCGGCGGCGTAGCGTGTGGCGTCCACCACGGGGACCTCGTCAAAGGTTTTCTTGTCTTTGCCCTTGCCGGTGACGTCCTGGTACGAGATCGGCGTGTGGTTCAAGTGCTCGGTCGAAAGTTCGTCCATGCCGTGGGCGCGCAAGCCGCCGTCGAGCACGTAGTGAATCAGCATCGTGTCGTCGAACGGCGCGACCCGGATACCGCGCTGAAGGAACACGAGGTAGTCGTACTTCATGTTCTGCGCGATCTTCAGGATCGCGCGGTCTTCCAGCAGCGGCTTCAGCCTGGCAAGAACGTCGGCTTCCGAAAGCTGAGCGGTTTTTTCGTTGTCGCCCAAGAGGCCGCCGGACGCGCTATGACCGGTGGGGAGATAGCAGGCCTCGTTCGGTGCGACGCACAGGGCGATACCGCAGAGCTTGGCCTGCATGGCATCGAGCGACGTCGTTTCGAGGTCGATCGAAAGCCTACCGGTTTCACGCGCGCGCTTGATCCAGTGATCGAGCCGTGCTGCGGTAGCAATGGTTTCGTACCTGTCGTGGACGATCCGGGCGCGAACAGCGTCCTCGTCATGGATCGCGCCGGGTTCGGTGGTGACGACGACCGCCTTGTCTGCGGGGAGCGGTTCTTTCGCGTCGACCGGCAGCGGTTCGATATCCTGCGGCGATGCAAGCTTGCGCTGCGCCGGATCGGCGGCGGCCTTGATGTCGTCGGTGTTCTCGATCTCGAATCTTGCCGCCACGCGCTTCATGAGCGCGGAGAACTCCATCACCTTCAGGAACGGGATCAGCGTGCCGGGTTCCGGCTGCTGCACCGTGAGATCGGTGATCGGGACGCTGAGCCTGGCGTTGGCGTCGAGCGTCACCAGCTTCAGCGAGATGCGCGCGTTCTCGGCGTTGTTGATCAGCGTTTCGCGGCGCTTCGGCTGTTTGATCTCGCCCGCGCGCTGAAGCAGCGTTTCGAGGTCGCCATAGGTGGCGAGCAATTCGGCCGCGGTCTTTACGCCGATACCGGGAACGCCGGGCACGTTGTCGACGCTGTCGCCGGCCAGCGCCTGGACCTGCACGACCTTGTCGGGCGTGACACCGAAGCGCTCGAGCACCTCGGCGCTGCCGATGCGCTTGTTCTTCATGGTGTCGAGGAGCTGGACCACGCCGTCCTCGACAAGCTGCATCAGGTCCTTGTCGGACGAGACGATGGTGACCCGCGCGCCCGCTTCCTTGGCCTCGCGGGTATAGGTGGCGATCAGGTCGTCGGCTTCGAAGCCGCTCTCTTCGATGCAAGCAACGCCGAAAGCGCGTGTCGCGTCGCGCACCAGCGGGAACTGCGGGATCAGGTCCTCCGGCATCGGCGGGCGATGCGCCTTGTATTGCGGATAGATCTCGTTGCGGAACGTCACTTCAGACTTGTCGAAGATGACGGCGAAGTGCGTGGGCGTTTCCCAGCCCTTCATGTCCTCCAGCAGCTTCCACAGCATGTTGCAGTAGCCGCTGACGGCGCCGACCGGCAGGCCGTCGGACTTGCGGGTCAGCGGGGGCAGCGCGTGGTAGGCGCGGAAGAGATAGCCCGACCCGTCGACGAGATAGAGGTGATCACCCTTCTTGAGGCTTTTGCCAGGTTCTGCTTTGGCGGCTTTGCTCAATGATGGTGCGCCCCGGCCCTGAGCACGAATTTGCGATCGCAGTACGGGCATTCGACAAAGCCCTCGTCGCCCATCTCCAGATAGACGCGCGGATGGCCGAGCGCCCCGCCCGAGCCGTCGCATTTCACGCGGGTGTCGTCGACTTCAATGACTTCGGGGGCTTCAATCGGCATGGTCTGGCTGCGGTTCAGAGTGAAAGCGCGCGGATAATAGGCCTCCTTATCTAGGCTGCAACCCGCAGATTCCAAGGCTTTGCGCTATCCCCCTGAGCATGCACAGGGTATTTTGGCAGCATGGTCACGTTGAATCGCATCTACACGAAAACCGGGGACAAGGGCGAAACCGCGCTGGGCGACGGCTCGCGCCGCCCGAAGCACGATCTGCGGGTCGCAGCTTACGGAACTGTCGACGAGGCGAACGCGGTGCTCGGCCTGGCGCGGCTGCACGCGGTGGACGAAATGGACGCCGTGCTGAGCCGTATCCAGAACGACCTGTTCGATCTCGGTGCCGATCTGGCAGTGCCCGAAGACGGGCGCCGCGGCGAGGGGCGGCTGCGCATCATCGACTCGCAGGTGGAGCGGCTGGAGCGCGAGATCGATACGATGAACGCGGCGTTGAAGCCACTCGACTCGTTCGTCCTGCCGGGCGGAACGCCGGTCGCGGCGCATCTGCACCAGGCGCGCACGGTGGTGCGGCGCGCGGAACGGATGATGACGGAACTCGCGGGTATCGAAAAGGTGAGCGGCGCGGCGATCCGCTACATCAACCGGCTTTCGGATCACCTGTTCGTGGCGGCACGCCTCGCCAATGACAGCGGCAAGCGCGACGTGCTTTGGGTGCCCGGCGCGAACCGCTAGGCGGCGTCGGCGACGCGGCGCCCGAACAGAAACGCGAGGACGATGCCGGGCACGCCCGTGGCGGCCCAACCCGGCAGGCCCGTCACGGCGTTGATGCCGGCGTTCACCACCGGCCAGAAATGCGCGGCGCACCAGGCGTGGAACGCGGGGTTGCCGTGATTGTCGAACAGCGCCCACACCTGATCGAGCGAGCGGACGGTGATCTTGCCGCCGTTCTCGAGCGATGTGACGGCGTCCGCGCCAAGCAGCATCAGCGCCGAGACGACGAGGATCAGGCTTATCAATCGCAGAACGACGAACATGTGCACTTACGCCCCAATTCGGGCACGCTATCCAGCAGAGGTTTGGGGCACAAGCGTAGCTAGCGGCGGTTAACCATCATTCGCGCGCGATGGTTTCCGCGCGTGGCTTTGATGCCGCGGTGTTTGTGACGGTTGCCTCAAGCCTGTGCAGGCCGTGCCTCCGGCATGCGCAGCACGCGCCAGCCGAGCGTGCCGCCCCACAGATCGACCAGCGCATGCGCCGCCATAATCCACCACAGGCTTTGCGTGCAGACATAGGCGATGGCGAACAAGGCGCCGAGGACAAACGTGCGCGCAATGCCCCTGGGGCCCTGGTATCCATGGCCGAGGCCGAAGATCAGGCTGGAGAGCACGATGGCCACAATGATGCCGGTGTACGGGGCGATGAACCAGATGAGGAAGCCGCGATACATCAGCTCTTCCCACAGCCCCGCCGTGAGCGCGACGCCGACAAAGACCAGCATCTCGCCGGTGGTGCGCGGCAGGATCTTGATCTCGCGCATCTGGGCGCGCAGTTCGGGATAGCGCTTCGGCGTGACGACCCAGCCGATGTTCAGATGCACGACGCCGAGCCCGATCGCCGCCGCTGCCACCAGGAGCAGGCCGTACAGGCCGTATTCGCCAACCGGGATATCGAGGCCAATGGCCGCGTAGTTGCGGTGGAGGCCGATCCAAGCCGCGAGGACCAATGCCGCAGACAACCAGCCGCGAATCATGGTGCGCCAATAACGCGGCACCAGAGAACCGGCGGGATCGGCGCCCAGCCTGCGGCCGTTCATCACCGACAGCGCCGGCATCACGGCCACGGCGTCGATGAAGATGAGAAGATCGATCCAACTTTGGCCGGGTGCGAGGTGGAGCATGACGGCACCGTAAAGAAAAAGCCGCCCGTGGTCGCCCGCGGACGGCTCTTATTCCTTATGCGAAACCTACTGCGCGGGAGTCGCTTCGGCGGCCTTGGCTTCCTTCGCCTTCTTGGAGAGGTCTTCGCCGGTCGCCTGATCAACCTGCTTCATCGACAGGCGGACCTTGCCGCGGTCGTCGAAGCCCAGGAGCTTGACCTTCACGGCCTGGCCTTCCTTGACCACGTCGGAGGGTTTGTTCACGCGCTGCGGAGCGAGCTCCGACACGTGCACCAGGCCGTCCTTGGGACCGAAGAAGTTGACGAAGGCGCCAAAGTCCATGACCTTGACGATCTTGCCGTCATAGATCTCGCCGACCTCGGGCTCGGCCACGATGCCCTTGATCCACTTGAGCGCGGCCTTGATCGAATCGCCGTCGGCAGAGGCGATCTTCACCGTGCCGTCGTCCTCGATGTTGATCTTGGCGCCGGTCTTCTCGACGATCTCGCGGATCACCTTGCCGCCCGAGCCGATCACTTCGCGGATCTTGTCGGTCGGGATCTTGATCTGCTCGATGCGCGGGGCGTGCTCGCCGAGCTCGGCGCGGGCACCGGTCAGCGCCTTGTTCATCTCGCCCAGGATGTGATGGCGGCCGTTCCTGGCCTGATCGAGAGCGACGCGCATGATCTCTTCCGAGATGCCGGCGATCTTGATGTCCATCTGGAGCGCGGTGATGCCGTCTTCGGTCCCGGCGACCTTGAAGTCCATGTCGCCCAGATGATCTTCGTCACCCAGGATGTCCGACAGGACTGCATAGCGCTGGCCTTCGAGGATCAATCCCATCGCGATGCCGGCGGTCGGCTTCTTGATCGGAACGCCCGCGTCCATCAGCGACAGCGACGCGCCGCAGACCGACGCCATCGACGAGGAGCCGTTGGACTCGGTGATCTCGGACACCACGCGCAGGGTGTAGGGGAACTGCTCCTTGGTCGGCAGCATCGGATGGATCGCGCGCCACGCCAGCTTGCCGTGGCCGACTTCGCGGCGGCCCGGCGCACCCATGCGGCCCACTTCGCCGACCGCGTAAGGCGGCATGTTGTAGTGGAGCATGAAGTTCTGCTTGATGGTGCCTTCCAGCTGATCCATGAACTGCTCGTCTTCCGCCGTGCCGAGCGTCGTGACCACGAGGGCCTGCGTCTCGCCGCGAGTGAAGAGGGCCGAGCCGTGCGTGCGCGGCAGGACGCCGACTTCCGCCACGATCGGACGCACCGTGACGAGGTCGCGGCCGTCGATGCGCTTCTTGGTGTCGAGCACCGCGTTGCGCATGACATGAGCTTCCACATCGTGCATCAGGTCGGAGTAGGTGTTGGCGGCAACCTTGCCGTCGCCTTCGCCCACATACTTCTCGGCGTATTTCTTGCGGATCGCGGCGATGGCGTCGCGGCGCTCATGCTTGGCCACGATCTGGAACGCCGGTGCCAGTTCGGGACCAGCCTCTGCCTTGAGCGTGTTGCGCAGGGCAGCGTGCTTGTCTTCCGGAACCGGACGCGGATCCTTCGCGGCCTTCTCGGCCAGGCGGATGACCGCGTCGATCGCGGCCTGCATCTCCTTGTGGCCAAACATCACGGCGCCGAGCATGACGGCTTCCGAGAGCTCCTGCGCCTCGGATTCCACCATCATCACCGCGTCGCGGGTGCCGGCAACCACGAGATCGAGCTTGGAGTTCGCCATCTCGTCGATCGGCGGATTGAGCTTGTAGGCGCCGTCGAAGTAGCCGACGCGGGCCGCGCCGAGCGGGCCCATGAACGGCACGCCCGAGATCGTCAGCGCTGCGGACGCCGCAACCATGCCGACGACGTCGGGATCGTTCTCCATGTCGTGGCTGATGACCTGCACCGCGACCAGCGTCTCGTTCTTGTAGCCTTCGGCGAAGAGCGGGCGGATCGGGCGGTCGGTGAGCCGGGAGATCAGCGTCTCGCGCTCGGTCGGAGCACGCTCACGCTTGAAGTACCCGCCCGGAATCTTGCCGGCGGCGTAGTACTTCTCCTGGTAGTTGACAGTGAGCGGGAAGAAATCCCGGCCCTCGCGCGGCGCGTGCTCGCTGACCACGGTGGCCAGCACGACGGTCTCGCCATAGGTGGCAAGAACGGCGCCGTCAGCCTGGCGCGCGATCCTGCCGGTTTCGAGCGTCAGCGTTCTGCCGCCCCATTCGAACGTTTCCTTATGTACGGTAAACATCTTCGTCTTCTTTCTTCGTATGCCGTCGCCGTATTGCGAGGCGGCATTGCACGGCGGCCTCATTGCCTAGCGTGCGAATACGCCTTCCCGGCCCATGCCGCTCAGACGTGCAAACACGCGAGCCCGCGACCATCGCGGACTCACGCGAATTCTTCTGCTTGATGGACCCTTTCCGCTCAGCGGCGCAGGCCCAGGCGTTCGATCAGCGAGTTGTAGCGCTTGGCGTCGGTCTTCTTGACGTAGTCAAGAAGCTTGCGGCGGGTCTGCACCATCGCGATCAAACCGCGGCGCGAATGGTGATCCTTCGCGTGCGTCTTGAAGTGTTCGGTGAGGTTGTTGATGCGCTCCGACAGCACCGCTACCTGGACTTCCGGCGAACCGGTGTCGCCTTCCTTGGTGGCGTACTGGGCAACGACTTCTTTCTTGCGTTCTGCGGTGATCATGTGCGGCGTCGGGTCCCTTACAGGTTGAAAACACGGAAAGGCCGAAGCTCGCCCTGCGCGAATTCGGCCAGTGCCACCGGCTCGCCTTCCGTTGTGTGGAGGTAAACCGAGAGCCCCTGAAGATCGTCCCCTTCGGGTTGGCTTTCCGCGATCCGTGCGAACTGGTTCGCCCGGATCAGGATCGGATTGCCGCTGCGAAGACGGACTGCATCCGGGCCCGTGACGGCCAACGCCGGGATGCCGTCCAGCGCGGTCGCAATGGGCCTCAAGTGCTCAAAAGCGGCGGGAATATGCATAGAAGACCCCTCCATTGCTAGAGGGCAAGAATCTTTCTCTTCAAAGGCGCCCACCCGGGTGCGGCGGAGCTGGGAGACGTGGCCGACCGTGCCCAGCGCCAGAGCGAGGTCACGGACCCAGGCCCGCACGTAAGTACCTTTGCCACAAAGGATTTCGAACACGGCATGGTCGGGATCGGGGATTTCCACCAGCCGGGCCTCGTAGACCTCGACGTTGCGCGGGGCCAGTTCGACCGCCTCCCCTTCGCGGGCGAGGTCGTAGGCGCGTTCACCCTGGACCTTGATCGCCGAGTAGGCGGGCGGGGTCTGGGTCAACTCCCCGGTGAAACGGGGGAGCATGGCTTCGATCTGCTCGCGGGTCGGCCGGACGTCCGAAGTGGCGGTCACCCGACCCTCGGCATCGTCAGTGTCGCGGGCTTCGCCCCAGTGGGCGGTAAACCGGTAGGTCTTGTCGGCGTCCATCGCGAAGGGGACGGTCTTGGTCGCCTCGCCCAGCGCGACCGCGAGGACGCCGGTCGCCATGGGATCGAGGGTGCCAGCATGGCCCGCCTTCTGGGCGTCGAAGATCCGCCGCACCGCACCCACGACCTGGGTCGAAGTTACGCCCTGCGGCTTGTCGACGATCACCCAGCCGTGGACGGGCTGGCCCTTCTTGCGGCGTGCCATGGCGCGGGCTTCTGCCCCGCGATGGCGAGAAAGGCAATCCGCTATTTCAGGTACTCGTTGCCGATCACCCATTTCGTGGCGCGCTTGTGCGCCGGCGAGCGATAGGGGTGATCGTGGATATGGGCCGCGAACATGCGGTCGATCCATTGCGTGTTCTTGAAAATGCGGCGCGAGCGCAGCAGCGTGAAGGGTGCGATCTTGCGCAGCGCGTTCTCGGCGTTGAACTCGGAGACCGCCAGCAACTCGCCGTTCCAAGGGTTGGACCCGTCGACGCCGATGTCGTCGAGGTAGACCGGCACGATCGGCAGGTAATTCTCGGCCGCGCCCAGAAGGATCGGCATCGCGGCCTTGGCGGCAGAGTAATAGTCCACGTCGACGGCGACGAAGCCGAGCGGCGCCTCCCTGGTCAATGTCTGCGCGAAGGCCGGCGCGGTTTCAGCGACATCGCCCAGGATCAGCTCGGCATTGGACGGCAGCGCACGTTTCAGGCCCGCGAAATCCATCATCGGGAAATCGCCGAGCTGGAAGTGCTCGGGCAGGTCGCGATGGTCGACCGCTTCCGGCATGCCCTTGCCGCCGTCGAAGCCGACAATGCGGAATTCGATGCCGGTTGCGGCGGTGGTGCGCTCAGCGATGCGGCACATGTTGAGCAGGCCGGCGCCCGAGGCGACACCAAGCTCAACCAGGGTCACCTGCCTGTAGCCGTGCCGCCTGGCGGCATCGGCCGCGTACAGGATCGGGAAAGCGTATTGCTGGCGGACGATGAGATCGAAGGCGACCTTCATCCGGTATGTCCCGAAGAGGGACACGAGTACAGACAGCAGGTTGAGGTGAAGCGGCTCGGTGAGCCGTTCGACGAACACCTTGTCCAGCTTTTCCTTATTCGCCAGCCGGCGCAGGACATAAAACGGCGACGCGGCAGTGCGCTTCGGCTTGGCGGGCGAGATCGAGACATCGAGCGTGGTCATGCCGCTCTACGAAGCAAGGCGCGGGCCGCAGGTCAGGCCAGGAATGGGACGGTCAGTCCTCGCCAGCCTCTTCGTCCGGCACGCCCAGGTCGCGCCGGACGCGGGACGATTTGAGAATAGATTCGATCTTCTCCGCCTCGGCGAAGGACTCATCTTCGACGAAGCGAAGATCGGGGGTAAACTTCATGGTGATGGCGTGGCCGAGCTCGCCGCGGAGGAAGCCCTTGTGCTTGTTGAGCGCGGCAATCACCTGCTTCGCGTTCCTGCCGCCCAGCGGCTCGCAGAACACTGTGGCGTGGCGCATGTCGGGCGACGGCTTCACCTGCGTGATGGTGACCGACACACCGGTCAGGTCGGGATCGCGGATCTCGCCGCGGCGCAGGATCTCGGCCAGGGCATGGCGCAGCATCTCGCCGACGCGAAGCTGGCGCTGGGTGGGACCGTTGCGGTCGGATTGCGGAGAACGGTGGCGCGACATCGTCAAACCTCGTAGCCGAAGCGTTCAGCCCAGGGATTGAGAACCGGCAGCACCGGCGCGAACTGATCGCGGTACTTCTTCCATTGGCCGGCGCCTTCGCTGTTGAGGCCGCGGGCGATCTGGTGCGCGCTGGGGGTCTTGATGTCGCGGTCACGGGCATGCGCTGCAAAGTCGCGCATCGCACCGTCGAACGGAACACCCAGGAAGTCGCAGACGCGGCGCATCTGACCGTCGAAATCGGCGACCATGTCTTCGTGGCGGATGTCGAGCGTCGGAAAACCCAGCCTGTCGCGGTAGAACTGCGCCAGCGTCATCACCGCGTCGTAAAAGGCGGTAGCGCCTTCGAACGTCGACAGCTCGAACATGTGGGCGCTCATCACAAGGCGGCGGCGGAAGCAGGACAGGATCACGTCGCGCGGGTCGCGCAACGCGAAGAGGATTTTCGCACCGGGGAACAACCGCGCGATCAGGCCCTGGTGCACGGAGTTGAGCGGCATCTTGTCGATGAAGATGCGGCGGTCGGCCTGAACGCCGGCGGCGGCGACGCGCGCCCAATAATCTTCGCGCAGCTTCGCGAGATCGGCTTCACCCAGTGCAGCGAAACGCTCCATACCGTCCTGCGCATAGAAGTATTCGCCGACCGCGTCGCCGAGGCAGTCGACCTCTTCCATGGTGCGGATATCGCCATGGCTGGCGAGCGCCTGTTCGAGCAGCGTGGTGCCGGAGCGCGGGAACCCGACGAGAAAGACATGCACGGGCTTGTTGCTGCCGGCGGTACCGGCCTGTGCGCGCCAAGGCTCGACCGGGGCCACGCGGAAATAGGCGGTGAGGCGGCGGATGCGGTCGATCGCACTCTCCTCCGCCGTGAAGTGCGGCGCGACATGGGCACGCAGGATTTCGCGGGCCTTGCTGTAGGCGGCGAAGGCGTCCGCCGTCCTGCCTTCCGCGTCGAGCACGTCGCCCATGATGCCCAGCGCAATGAACTGGTTGACCGGCCCGGCCCGCGCGTCGTCGGCCAGAGGCCTGATGCGCCAGCGCGTGGCCTCAAGCTTGCCGTCGGCGAACTCCGCCATGGCGAGAGCGATGGTGGCGCCCGGCACGTTCTCGAAGCGCAGCGTGTGCTCGGCGTATTTTCGCGCCTTGTCGAATTCGCCGCGGCGCGCGTGCAGGCCAGCAAGGCGCGACAGCGCCAGCGTGTAGTTCGGGCGGCGGCGCGCCGCTTCTTCCAGCGCGGCCTGCGCGCGGCGCAGCTCACCCAGATCTTCCAGCGCCGTCGCAAGATGCAGATGAATGTGCGGCATCTCGGGCGCGATGCCTGCCGCCTTTTCGAGCAGCGACGCAGCATCGCGGTGAAGACCCAGTTGGCTGAGGCAGACGCCCAGCGTGTTCAGCACCTCCGGATTGTCCGGCGCCAGCTCATGGGCCCGCGACAGCACCGCCAACGCGTCCCGCGGCTTGCCCATCTGGAGCCGACCCTGGCCGGCCAGCACCAAAAGGCCCGGATCGTTGGTGCCATTGCGCACGGCGTCCTCGGAGAGGCGCATGGCCGTGGCGTGATCGCCGCGCTGAAGGGCGGCGCTGACGGCGGTCAGAACCGGCCCTGATTGCGGGGCGGCGGGTTGGCTCATGAGCTAACGACGATATCGAAGGATCCAGGAGAAGACCGTCACAGCGCGCGCTGGATGGTCTCGACCTCGAAGCATTCGATGACGTCGCCCTTCTTCATGTCCTGGTAGTTCGCGAAGGCCATGCCGCACTCCTGGCCTGTCTGGACCTCGCGCACCTCGTCCTTGAAGCGCTTCAAGGTCGACAGATCACCCTCGTGTACCACGACGTTGTCGCGGATAAGGCGCACCTTGGCGCCACGGCGAACCACGCCTTCGGTCACGCGGCAGCCTGCAACCTTGCCGACCTTGGAGATGTCGAACACCTCCAGGATCTCGGCATTGCCCAGAAACTTCTCACGCACCTCCGGCGCCAGCATGCCGGAGAGGACCGCCTTCACGTCATCCACGACGTTGTAGATGATGTTGTAGTAGCGGATCTCGACGCCGTCGCGCTTGGCGCGTTCGCGCGCGAGCTTGTCGGCGCGGACGTTGAAGCCGATCACCGCGGCACCGCTGGCGTGCGCCAGGATGATGTCGCTTTCGGTGATGCCGCCGACGCCGGACTGCAGGATCTGCACGCCGACCTCGTCGGTGCCCATCTTGTTGAGTGCGCCCTGGATCGCTTCCGACGAACCCTGCACGTCAGACTTCAGCACCAGCGGCAGCAAGCGCTTCTCGCCCACATCGCGCGTCTTGAGCAACTGGTCCAGCGTCTGGCGCGAGGACGAGGCCTGGCGCGCCTCGCGGCGCTTGCGGTCACGGTACTCGGTGACCTCGCGGGCGCGGGCCTCGTTCTCCACGACCACCATTTCGTCGCCGGCGTCCGGCGTACCCGACAGGCCGAGCACTTCGATCGGGGTCGCGGGACCGGCGCTCTGGACCGTCTCGCCGCGGTCGTTCTGGAGCAGACGCACGCGGCCCCACTCCGTACCCGCGACGACGATGTCGCCGACATGCAGCGTGCCGCGCTGGACAAGCACGGTCGCCACCGGGCCGCGGCCGCGGTCGAGCTTGGCCTCGATCACTGCGCCTTCCGCCGTGCGGTCGGGGTTGGCCTTGAGGTCGAGCACCTCCGCCTGGAGCATGATCGCTTCCTCGAGCTTGTCGAGGTTGGTACCCTTGGTTGCCGAGACGTCGACGGCGAGCGTGTCGCCGCCCAGCTCTTCGACCTGGATCTCGTGCTGGAGCAGCTCGGTCTTCACCCGCATCGCGTCGGCCGAGCCCTTGTCGATCTTGTTCACCGCCACGATGATCGGAACATGCGCCGCCTTGGCGTGCGAGATGGCTTCAACCGTCTGCGGCATGACGCCGTCGTCGGCCGCCACCACCAGGATGACGATGTCGGTGACCTTGGCGCCGCGGCCGCGCATCGCGGTGAACGCGGCGTGGCCCGGCGTGTCGAGGAAGGTGATCTTGTGACCGCCCCGCGTCTGCACCTGATAGGCGCCGATGTGCTGGGTGATGCCGCCGGCCTCACCGGATACGACGTTGGTCTTGCGCATGGCATCGAGCAGCGAGGTTTTTCCGTGGTCGACATGACCCATGACCGTGACGACCGGCGGTCGGGGCAGCATGTGCTCCGCATCGTCGGCGCCGCCCTTGAGACCTTCGAGCACGTCGGATTCCGCGACGCGCCTGACCGTGTGACCGTATTCGGCGGCGACCAGCTCGGCGGTGTCGGCGTCGATCGTGTCGTTCACCGTGGCCATGTGGCCGTTCTTCATCAGCACCTTGATGATGTCGACGGAGCGGCGGGCCATGCGGTTGGCAAGCTCGGCGACGGTGATCGTCTCCGGGATCGTCACCTCGCGCGGACCGGCCGGGCCGGCCGGCGCGGACGGCGCGCCCTTGACACGCTGGAGGTGGCGGCGGAACGACGCGACCGAGCGCACGCGCTCGTCGTCATCGGACAATGCACGGGTGACGGTAAGCTTGCCGCGGCGGCGGTTGTCGTCGCCGACCTTCTTGGGCGCAGCCGCGGGCTTCGCAGCGGCACCGGGCTTGGCGCCCTTCTTGGCGGTTGCTTCCTCTTCTTCCTCTTCCTCCACCGGGCGGCGATGGCGGGCGGCACCCGGCGCCCCCGCCGGTGTAGCAGTCGCGGGCGCGGCGGCAGGCTGACCGCCGGCCGCGGCCGGTTTCTCGCGGCGCGCGACTTCTTCGTCGGCGTGCTTGCGCGCTTCGTCTTCCGCCTTCTTGCGCGCGTCTTCCTCGGCCTTGCGGCGGAGTGCGGCCTCGCGCTCGGTACGCAGACGCTCTTCTTCTTCCGCGCGGCGGCGCGCTTCTTCTTCCGCGCGCTTGCGGGCTTCTTCCTCGTGCACGCGCGCGTCGGCCAGAGCGGCGCCGCGGCGCGCTTTTTCTTCATCCGTCAGCTGGCGCAGCACGACGCCGCGCGGAGGCGCCGCCGGTGCGGCGGCAGCCGGCGCTGGCGTGGGGGCCGGAGCGGCCGGCTTCGTCGGAGCCGCGACGGGCTTCGCCGGCGGCGGCGTGGGGCCCAGTGTGCGCTTCTTCTCCACCACGACGGCCTTGGTGCGGCCGTGGCTGAAGCTCTGCTTCACAGTCGAGGTTTCGACCTTCTTGAGCGTCAGCGGCGCGCGGCCAGACTTCTTGGTGTCGTTCGTATCGGTCATTCGTCGCTTTCAGGAGCGGCAGAAGGAACGGAGCGGAACCCCGACAGCCTTTTGCCGTCGAAGCGCAGCCGTTCCTGGAGCCGCCCGGATTTGAGGGCTGCATGTATCACATTCTCGCGCCCCACGGCCACGCCCAATTCCCGTGAGGTAAGGCACTCAATCGTCTCGATTTTCAGGCCGCGCGCATGGGCCGCCGCGAACACCTTGCGCTTGCCGTCGGCGGCGCCATCGGACGCCTCTATCAAAAGAGCGGGCGCGGATTGCGACTTGATCTCGCCCGTCACCGTGTCGAAGCCGAGCAGAAGCTGGCCGGAGCGCCGCGCCATGCCGAGATCGGCCTGCATGCGCGCGACGAGCTGCCGCTCGACGTTTGCGGCGATGTCGGCGGCAACTTTCACCTGCGCTTTCGCGGCCCTGGCGAAAAGATTCTTCTTGAGCGCTGCGGCGAGGGCCTTGGCCGACGCCTCGACCCAGATGCCGCGGCCGGGAAGGATCGCACCGATGTCCGGCACGACCTCGCCGTCGGGCGAAACGACGAAGCGGACGAGCCTGTCTTCCGGCAGAGTCTCGCCACTCACGATGCAGCGGCGTTCGCGCAGCATCGCGTCTTCGTCTTTCGCGCGGATGGCAGCGGCCAGTCCCAAGCCTCTTATTCCTCCGTCGCTTCCTCTTCGGCGGGGGCTTCTTCTTCCACCGGCGCCTCGATCCAGCCCGCCTTGACGCGGGCCTTCATGATGATGGCGTTGGCGTCTTCGCTGGTCAGGTTGAAGCCCTCCAGCGCGCCCGGAACGCGCACGCGCTCCTTGTCCTTGTTGGACTCGTAGTAGCCCAGCAGATCGTCGGTGGCGCAGCCTGCCAGATCCTCGAGCGACTTGATGTCGTGCTGGCCGAGCGCGACTGCCATCGCAGGCGTCACGCCTTCGACCTCAAGCACCGCGTCGTCGACGCCGAGGTCCTTGCGCTTGTCGTCCATCTCCTTGTTCTTCGCCTCGATGAATTCGAGAGCGCGGGTCTGGAGTTCCTGGGCGGTCTCCTCGTCGAAGCCCTCGACGGCGCCGAGCTCGTTGAGCGGCACATAGGCCACGTCCTCGACGGTCGCAAAGCCTTCGGACGCGAGCAACTGGGCCACCGTCTCGTCGACGTCCAGCGATTCCATGAAGAGCTGGGTGCGTTGGGCGAATTCCTTCTGGCGGCGCTCCGATTCTTCCGCCTCGGTCAGGATGTCGATCTGCCAGCCGGTGAGCTGCGACGCCAGGCGCACGTTCTGGCCGCGGCGGCCGATGGCGAGCGAGAGCTGCTCGTCCGGGACCACGACTTCGACGCGATGCGTGTCTTCGTCGAGCACGACCTTGCTGACTTCCGCCGGCGCCAGCGCGTTGACGATGAAGGTCGCCGCTTCGCCGTTCCACGGGATGATGTCGATGCGTTCGCCCTGAAGCTCGCCGACCACCGCCTGCACGCGCACGCCGCGCATGCCGACACAGGCGCCAACCGGATCGATGCTCGAATCCTTGGAGATCACCGCGATCTTGGCGCGGCTTCCGGGATCGCGCGCCACGGCGCGGATCTCGATGATGCCGTCGTAGATTTCCGGCACTTCCTGCGCGAACAGGCGCACCATGAACTGCGGGTGGCTACGCGAGAGGAAAATCTGCGGGCCACGGGTTTCGCGGCGCACGTCGTAGATATAGGCGCGGATGCGGTCGCCGGTGCGGAATTGCTCGCGCGGGATCATCTCGTCGCGGCGCACCACGCCTTCGGCGCGGCCGAGGTCGACGACGACCGAACCGAATTCCGAGCGCTTGACGATGCCGTGCACGATCTCGCCGATGCGGTCCTTGTACTCGTCGTACTGGCGCTCACGTTCGGCGTCGCGCACCTTCTGCACGATGACCTGCTTGGCGTTCTGCGCGTTGATGCGGTTGAAATCGACCGGCGGCAGCGTCTCGGCAATGATGTCGCCGACCATGGCGGAGGGGTTGCGGGCCTGCGCGTCGACGAGGCTGATCTCGGTTTTGTCGTTCTCGACCTGCTCGACGACGTGGAGATAGCGCGAGACGTGCGTCTCGCCGGTCTTGGGGTCGATCTCGACCTTGATCTCGTTCTCGGAGCCGTAATGGGCCTTGGCGGCGCGCTGCATCGCCTCTTCCATCGCGGTGAGCACGACGGACTTGTCGATCGACTTGTCGCGCGCAACGGCATCCGCGATCTGCAGAAGCTCGGTGCGGTTTGCGGCAATGGCCATGATACTTCTCTCTCCTTCTGACGCTCGCGCGTCCCTTAATCCGTCTTGCGCGCAGCGCGCGCGGGCTTAATCCTGTGTCTGCGTGCGCTTGCGCGCCTTGAGGTCTTCAGCGATCAGCGCGTCGGTCAGCACCAGCTTCGCTTCCGCGATGCCCCTGAAGGGGATGGCGTAGCGCTGACCCTGCGATTCGATTGTGACGTCCTGTCCATCGAGGCCCAGAAGCTTGCCGCGGAAACGCTTCCGGGCTTTGTTTGGTTGGTCGCTCTGGCTCTCGCCAACGCTCGCGATCGGAGCGAACAGTTCCAGCTTGGCTTCGTGGCCGGCCCAGCGCGCATAGTCGGTGAGACGCGTCAGCGGGCGGTCGATACCGGGCGAGGAGACTTCGAGCTCGAAGTCGCCTTCGAGCGGGTTCTCCTTTTCGATGAAGTCGAGCAGCGCGCGGCTGAGCTGCGCGCAATCGTCGACGTTCATCGTGCCGTCGGGCCGCTCCGCCATGATCTGGAGCGTCTTGATGTGGCCGCCCATCAGGCGCAGGCGCACGAGCCGGAACCCGGCCGCTTCCACGGCGGGTCCGATGATCGGCTCCAGATGGGCCATGGCAGTGATCAGGACGCGGAACTCCAGAAAGAACGGCTCTTCCCGCGCGGCGATCCTTTCGGAACGCCACACAACAGTACGTTCTGTTGTCTGGGATGGCGGCTATGTACGCTTTGAGAGGGCCGATTTCAAGCCAAGGGCCGGATTTATTGCGGCTTCGCGGGCGGCGCGGGCTTGGGATGGATCGTGCTGCCTTTGCCGAGGCCGATCGTGACTTCCTGTGACGCGGGCTGGCTTTGCGCGGGTGGCACAGTGTGAGGCGCGATCTTGATGCCGGCGAAGGGCGACGGGCCGAAAATGAGGTAAAGGCCGGTTAGAGAAAAGATCGCCGCCAGGATGACGGTGGCATAGTCGCCCCATGGAAAGGGCGGCGGCCGGTCGTCTTCGTCGTGAGGCATGCTCATACGGGCATTGTATCAGCCCGGACAAAGCGGAGAAAACATGGCGGGCCATGCAACTCCTTCGCTTCGTAGCGGGTTTGCGGCCAGTCGGCAGTGCGGGTCTTCCAGTCGGAGGGGCCGGCGGCGGTCCATGCGAACGCGGGGTGCGCCATCAGGCGCTCCAGGGCGTAGGCGAGATAGCCCGCGTCGTCGCTGGCAAAGCGCAGTTCTGCGCCGGGCTTTAGGATGCGCGCGAGATGGTCGAGCATCGCCATCTGGAGGAAGCGGCGCTTGTGATGGCGTGTCTTCGGCCAGGGATCGGGGAACAGGAGGAAGAAGCGGCCGATGGTGGCGTTGGGGAGCGCATCGATGATGTCGCGCGCATCGTCTTCGTAGAGGCGGATGTTCGCCAGCGTCTCGTGCTCCAGCTTGGAGAGCAGCTTTGCGGTGCCGGAAATGTAGGGCTCGGCACCGATCAGGCCGGTGCGCCGGTTGGCTTTCGCTTGCCACAGCAGATGTTCGCCGGCGCCGTAGCCGACTTCGAGCCAGACATCGTCGACGGAGTCGAAATAGGCTTTCGGATCACAGCCCGCTTCCGGACGCAGCAACAGCTTCGGCAGCAGCGTTTCGCGCAGCATCGTCTGATGCGCGGAAAGCGCCGGGCCTTTGCGGCGTCCGTAGATCTGGCGTCGTTTGCGCCCGGCGTGCTGGTCGTCAGACATCCTTCGAGGCTCGCTTCGCTCGCACCTCAGGATGACGCATCTCAACGTCGTCATGTTGAGGTGCTCCGCGGAACGCGGAGCCTCGAAGCATTAGAACGCGCGCTTGATCGCGTCGGCGAGGTCGGTCTTTTCCCAGGAGAAGCCGCCCTGCGCGTCCGGCTCGCGGCCAAAGTGGCCGTACGACGACGTGCGCGCATAGATCGGCTTGTTCAGGCCAAGATGCGTGCGGATGCCGCGCGGCTTGAGGCTCATCAGCTCGGGGAGGATCTTCTCGAGCTTCGCCTCATCGACCTTGCCCGTGCCGTGCAGGTCGACATAGACCGACAGCGGCTCGGCGACGCCGATCGCGTAGGAGAGCTGGATCGTGCAGCGGTCGGCAACGCCCGACGCCACGACGTTCTTCGCGAGATAGCGTGCGGCGTACGCGGCCGAGCGGTCGACCTTGGTCGGATCCTTGCCGGAGAACGCGCCACCGCCATGCGGGGCCGCGCCGCCGTAGGTGTCGACGATGATCTTGCGGCCGGTGAGACCGCAGTCGCCGTCCGGTCCGCCGATCACGAACGCGCCGGTCGGATTGATGTGCCACACCGTCTTGTCGTTGACCCATTCCTTCGGCAGCGCCTGACGGATGTAGGGCTCGACGACCTTGCGGATGTCTGAGGAGGTCTGGTCTTCGCTGGTGTGCTGGGTCGAAAGAACGATCTGCGTCGCTTCAACCGGCTTGCCGTTCTCGTAGCGCAGCGTGACCTGGCTCTTGGCGTCGGGCTGGAGTGCCGGCTCCTTGCCGGCATGGCGCGCATCGGCGAGCAGCTTGAGGATCTTGTGGCTGTAGAACAGCGGCGCCGGCATCAGCGCCGGCGTCTCGGTGCAGGCGTAGCCGAACATGATGCCCTGGTCGCCGGCGCCTTCGTCCTTGTTGCCCGACGCGTCGACGCCCTGCGCGATGTGCGCGGACTGCGCGTGCAGCAGCACCTCGACCCTGGCGTTCTTCCAGTGGAAGCCTTCCTGTTCGTAGCCGATGGCCTTGATCGCCTGGCGCGCGACTTCTTCGACTTCGGCGGGACCGATGTGCTTCGGACCGCGCGTCTCGCCCGCGATCACGACGCGGTTGGTGGTGCACAGCGTTTCGCAGGCGGCGCGGATATCCCACTCGCTGAGGCCGCTCTTGGGACCTTCACGGAAGAACAGATCCACCACTTCATCGGAGATGCGGTCGCTGACCTTGTCCGGATGGCCTTCGGACACGCTCTCGGACGTGAAAAGGTAGTTCTGACGCGCCATGTCTTCGAACCTCTTGGACGATACCCAACCGGGCGGGGCTGCTTTTTGCAACAAACGGTCGCGGGGTCAACTGGCGACGGGTGCGGGGCGCGGAATAGAGTGTCGGTGCCGATTTTTCGGGAGATCATGGGCCATGGTTGCACCTTTTGAAGGCGGATGCCGGTGCGGCGCGGTACGGTACGAGGTTTCCGCCGAACCGATCGCCGTGATGGACTGCCACTGCCGCGACTGCCAGTACGCATCCGGAGGAAGCCACACCACCGCCGTTGTGGTTCCGGCGGCGGCGTTCAAGCTAACCAAGGGCACGCCGCGGCGGTTCAGCGTGAAGGGCGACTCCGGAACCGACGTCACGCGCGCTTTCTGCGAGACCTGCGGCACACCGCTGTTCAGCGAGCCGCCGGGCGGTGCGATCTGGGTGGTGAAGGCCGGAACGCTGGACGATCCGAGCTGGCTCAAGGTCGGCGGCGCGATCTATGTGAAGTCGGCGCAGCCCTGGGCGCACATCGATCCGAACAAGCTCATGTTCGACCACATGCCGCCCGGCGCGCCCGGCGTTCAGTAAGTCGTCAATCGCGCGCGGTCAGAGATGGTGCGCAGGCATCACCTTAGACCAGCTTGGACACCACGGCTTGACCGGTTTGCAAGCAAAGAGGCTCCACGTTCTTGTCGGCGAAGAATTCATCCACCGCTGCGCGCGCGCCCGGACAGCTTGGAAAGCCGTAATCGTCGAAGACGACGAAGCCACTGGGCGACAACCGGGGCCAGATGAACGCGAGCGAGTCCAATATGGAGCGATAGATGTCGACATCGATGTGCGCAAACGCGACTTGACGATCCTCCAAGCCGGCAAAGGTATCGGGGATGAAACCCTTGCGAAGGACGGCAATGTCAGGCGCGTTGACGAATTTGGCCACGGCTGTGGCCGTCGTGTCGGAAAAGTCTCCGGCCCGGTGAAGATCACGAGCCGGGTCGGTCTCGGGCATGCCCTCGAACGTGTCGAAGAGATAGAGCTTCTTGTCGGACCTGGCATCGCGCAGGATCCTGGCGATCATCGCGGCTGTGCCGCCGCGATAGACGCCGCATTCGAAAATGTCGCCCGGAAGGTGGAGCGCCTGGCGCAGTAGCGTCGCAAGGACATAGCAACGGTCTTCTGAGACCAAGGTCCGTGGAGCGGCAATCGCATAGAGCGCCTGGGACTGACTTGAGTACCACGGCGAAAACAGGGGACGGTAAAGATTGCGATCAGGCAAATTGGTGTACGCCGCATCGGGGCGGGTGATGCGGCGAATCTCAAGGCCCATGCTTCCGAATGCCCGCTTGAGAAGCTGCTTCACCTGATATCCTCATTTGGTGTGTCGCAGGCGCGTAGCCCGCTTCGTAGTTATATCACCGAATGAGGCTTGTCCACGCGCCGAAACGCGCCGGCCTTCAAAGTATAAACCGCGACAAGTCCTGGTCCTTGGCGAGGTCATCGACGCGGCTGTGGACGTAGGCGGCGTCGACCACGATCTTCTCGCCGGTCTTTTCGCTGGCGTTGAAGCTCGCATCGTCGAGCACGCGCTCCATGATGGTCTGGAGGCGGCGGGCGCCGATGTTCTCGACGCTTGCGTTCACCAGTGCCGCGACGTCGGCGATGGCGTCGATGCCGTCGCCGGTCACTTCCAGCGTCACGCCTTCGGTCTGCATCAGCGCGACGTATTGCTTAATCAGACTGGCCTCCGGTTCGGTCAGGATGCGGCGGAAGTCGTCGCGGTTGAGCGCCTTGAGTTCCACCCGGATCGGCAGGCGGCCCTGAAGTTCGGGCAGCAGGTCCGACGGCTTTGCGGTGTGGAAGGCGCCGGAGGCGATGAACAGGATGTGGTCGGTCTTCACCTGGCCATGCTTGGTGGCAACGGTAGTGCCTTCGATCAGCGGCAGCAGATCGCGCTGCACCCCCTCGCGGGAGACGTCGCCACCACCGCGGAATTCGCTGCGGGCGCAGATCTTGTCGATCTCATCCAGGAAGACGATGCCGTGGTTCTCCACCGTGTGGATCGCCTCGCGCACAACGGCGTCTTCGTCGAGCAGCTTGTCGGCCTCTTCGGCGACCAGCGGTGCGTGTGCGTCGGCGACGGTCATGCGGCGCTTCTTGCCCTTGCCGCCCAGCGCCTTGCCCAGCATGTCCGACAGGTTGACCATCGAGACCTGCGAATTGCCCATACCCGGGATGTCGAAGATGCTGCCGAGCGGGTTGCCGCCGGCGTCCTTCATCTCCAGCTCGACCTCTTTCTTGTCGAGTTCGCCCTGACGCAGCGATTTGCGGAAGCTTTCGCGCGTCGCAGTCGACGAATTGCCGACCAGCGCGTCTAAAATGCGCTCCTCGGCGCGGGCCTCGGCCTGGGCTTCGACATCGCGCCGCTTCTGCGCGCGCACCATAGCGATACCGACCTCGATCAGGTCGCGCACGATCTGTTCGACGTCGCGGCCGACATAGCCCACCTCGGTGAACTTGGTCGCCTCGACCTTGATGAAGGGCGCCTGCGCGAGCCTGGCGAGGCGGCGCGAAATCTCGGTCTTGCCGACGCCGGTCGGCCCGATCATCAGGATGTTCTTGGGCAGCACTTCCTCGCGCAGGTCGGGCGTCAGCTGCTGGCGCCGCCAGCGATTGCGCAGTGCAATGGCGACGGCGCGCTTGGCGTCGTGTTGGCCGACAATGAAGCGGTCGAGCTCGGAAACGATCTCGCGCGGCGTGAAGGACGCACTCATTCGGTATCGAGGCTTTCGATGACGATGTTCTCGTTGGTGTAGACGCAAATGTCGGCCGCGATCTTCATGGCGCGGCGGGCGACCTCCTCCGCCGGCAGGTCCTGATCGGCCAGGGCGCGCGCGGCAGCGAGCGCATAGGGACCGCCCGAACCGATGCCGATCAGCCCGGATTCCGGTTCGACCACATCGCCGGTGCCCGAGAGAATGAGCGAGGTCCTGGCGTCGGCGACCGCCATCATGGCTTCGAGACGGCGCAGCGAGCGGTCGGTGCGCCAGTCCTTTGCGAGCTCGACGCAGGCACGCGTCAGATTGCCGGGATGCTGCTCGATCTTGCTCTCAAGCCGCTCGGACAGGGCAAACGCATCGGCGGTAGCGCCGGCGAAGCCGATGATCACGTTGCCCTTGCCAAGGCGGCGCACCTTGCGCGCATTCGCCTTCATGATGGTGGCGCCAGCGGTCACCTGACCGTCGCCCGCGATGACCACCTTGCCGTTCTTGCGTACCGACAGGATGGTCGTCATCGGTATTTCTCTTTGGCTGTCATGAGTCCGTCACCTATGCTGCGCGGGCAAGATTGGGAAGCCCGGGCATGCGGAATTTCGTGCTTGCGATCAGCCTATGGGCCGGGGCGCTCTGCGTCCAACCGGCAAGCGCCGCGGGCATCACGTATGATTGCCAGGCGCGGCTTGCAAGGGTGGAGATGGTATCGCCACCGGCTGCCGGCGATGCCGATCCGTGGCAATGCACCGCGCCGGCCGGCAAGGCGCAACCGACGGCGACGCACTGGTTCCGGGATTCGCTGGAATATTGCCGGTTGTCGGTGAATCTGTACGCGGACGCACTTGCGGCGGCGCACGTCGTCGCGCGGACGCACCGCCGCAACCGGTGGATGGTGACGCTGGATGCGGATGAGACGGTGCTGGACAACTCGCTGTTCGAGCGCGAGCGCAGCATGTGCGGCAACGATTTCGGCGACGCGCGCTGGCGCAGCTGGGTGAGCGCAAAGCTTGCGATCGATGTTCCGGGCGCGGCGGCGTTCACCAATGCCGTGCATCGCATGGGTGGATTGGTCGCCATCGTGACCAACCGCGACGCCGACCAGGACAGCATCACGCGCGACACGCTCAAAAAAGCCGGAATCTGGTTCGATTATGAGGTTGGCCGCAGCAACGGCTTGGACGACAAGACCACGCGATGGCGTGGCGCACTGCTGGCCCTGAAAGCCGTGGGCGTGATGTGGCTGGGCGACCAGATCACGGACTTCCCGGTTCTGGACAAGAAGGGACGCATCGTGCGGCCGATGGATCAAAAGTATGCGGGCGACGATGGCTTCGGCACGCGCTTCTTCCTGCTGGCCAATCCGATGTACGGGAACTGGCAGGGCAAGCCGGCGCGATGAGCGAATTGCCGCCGATCCCATTCTGCGACCTACGCGGCGGCACGCCACTCGACCTGCTCAAGGCGCACGAAGGCACGGCGCTGGCGCTGGCTAGCGCGGCGGTCAACACGTTTGGGTTTGCGTCCCGCGCGGCGGCTGCGGCGCTGATGCCGGCGGGCGACCGTGCTTCGCGTGCGTGGCTGGCGCGCACCGACAATCCGCACCTGGACGAAATCGACGCGATGGCGGCGCAGCTCGGGATCCGGGGTGTCTATTTCCTCAACGCCATCTTCGAATGGGGCTGCACGTCCGGCGTATGGCGCGCCGAGGACGGGCCGACCATGCATCGCGTGCTGGACTGGGGCTTTCCCGACCTCGGCAGTCACATGGTGGTGGCGCTGCAATCCGGTGGTGCGGGCAACTTCTACAACGTCACCTGGCCCGGTCTGGCTGGCAGCTTCAATGGTTTCGCGCCGGGGCGATTTGCGTGCGCGATCAACCAGGCACCGATGCGGATGCACAAACGCGGCATGGTGGGCGACTGGGTGAAGAACCGCCTCGCGGTCCGCGCCGGCATCGGGATGCCGCCGGCGCACCTGCTGCGGCAGGTGCTGGAGACCGCGCCGGACTACGCCGCTGCAAAGGGGATGCTGACCAAGACGCGGCTGGCGGTGCCCGCGATCTTCATCCTGTCGGGCGTGCACGCTGATGAAGGCTGCGTCATCGAACGGAGCGAAGACGCCGCGGGCATCCGGCCGCTGGAGGGCGCGTCGGTGTGCGTGGCCAATCATTTCGAGTCGCAGCTGGACCGCACCGGCATTGGCTGGCGACCGCGCCCGATCGACAGCGCGGGCCGCGTGGCGTGCGCGCGCTGCCTGTGCGACGACGAATTCGCGACGGACTTCGGCTGGTTCAAACCGCCCATCGCCAATGGCAACAGCCGTCTGGCCTTCAACGCCAATGCCGCGACCGGCGCGTTCGTGCTGATGGGCACCGCGGGGATGCAGCCCGCAACGCGAATCTTCCGCCTGCCGATGAATTAACGACTTTCCGGGCGCTTTGCGCTAAAGGGACGGCGCAGGAGATTCACCGCCATGCGTACCGCCACAGTAGAACGCAAGACCCGGGAGACGGAGATCATCGTCTCGCTCGACATCGACGGCTCGGGCGAGACCGACATCGACACGGGTATCGGCTTCCTCGATCACATGCTGGAGAGCTTCGGCCGCCATTCCATGATCGACCTGAAGGTGCGCGCGCAGGGTGACCTGCATGTCGACTATCATCACACGACCGAAGACACCGGCATTGTGATCGGCCAGGCGGTGAAGAAGGCGCTGGGCGATTTCTCGGGCATAACGCGCTTCGGGTCCGCGCTCATTCCGATGGACGAGTGCCTGACGCGCGTCGCGATTGACGTGTCGAACCGGCCGTACCTGATCTGGCGTGTGAACATCCCCAAGCCGAAGCTGGGCGAGATGGACACCGAGCTGTTCAAGGAGTGGTTCCAGGCCTTCGCGCAGAACGCGGGCATCTGCGTGCATGTTGAAAATCTCTATGCCGAGAACAGCCACCACATCGTCGAGAGCTGCTTCAAAGGCCTCGCACGCGCCTTGCGCCAGGCTGTGACACCGGACGAGCGGCTGGAGGGCGGCGTCGCCTCCACCAAAGGCTCGCTGAGCGAAAGGCGCTGATCGCGTCACGAAACTGACGCGAGTGTCACTTTTATTGACTTTTCAGAACTCGCCGTTATAGGGTGACGATGCCGTCATTCTTCCAAGGCATCGCTCTTGCACCGTGGCTAGGCACCCGAGCCAGTCCGAGACAAGGCGGTGCCAAGGTGAAGATGGGCGTCCCAAGAAGTCCCGAGCGCAGAGCCGGATGGGCGGCGCTCCACAGGTTGCGGAGTATCACCATGGTCCAGATCACCAAAGACAATGCCTATGACGCGGCCGCACCCGACGACTTCCCGGCGATGCTGGACCCGCAGCGCTATGGCAAGCGCACGACGGCGTTCGACAAGATCATCTCTGCGACGCACGACCATTTCTGGGATCCGCTGGACAAGAAGTACATCGACTTCCAGCAGCCGTTCGACACGACGAAGGAGACCATCCTTCCTGCGAACTTCTTCCCGGTGTTCCACACCCGCATCGGCGACAAGATGACGGCCGAGCAGAAGATCAAGTTCGCCAACGAATCCACGCGTTGGCAGCTCTCCGCCATCCTGCATGGCGAGCAGGGCGCGCTCGCGCTGTCGGCGTCGCTCTGCCACATCCTGAAGGATCCGGGCGCGCAAGAGTACGCCGCCAACCAGACGCGCGAGGAAGCGCGCCACGTCACTGCCTTCGCCGCCTATATCAAGGAGCGCTGGGGCACGCCGCTGCCGTGCGGTGCGACCTTGCAGACCCTGCTGACCGAGATGGTCGGCGCGCCGGAGGTCTACAAGAAGATCGTCGGCATGCAGATGCTGGTCGAGGGCCTTGCCATGGGCGCCTTCGCGACACTGTACCAGAACGCGCAGGATCCGCTGCTGCGCAAGCTCTGCCAGCTGGTGATGACCGACGAGGCCTTCCACCACAAGTTCGGCAAGATCTGGGCCGACCGCACGATCCCGAAGCTGTCGACGGAAGAGCAGAACCTGGTCGAGGACTGGGCGGCACAGTGCTTCCAGACGCTGCTGTTCAACCTGGTCAATGCCGAGCAGATGCAGGTCGTCTATGACTCGGTCGGCATCGACTGGCAGGACGCCCGCGCCGCAATCATGGAAGCCTTTACCGACGCCGACCGCCGCGAGGGCATGAAGCAGTCGGCCAACATCTTCCGCGTCCTCATCAAGACGCTGCTCAACGCCGGCATCATCACCGAGCGCACCAAGGCGTTCTACGGCATGTATGTCGACATGGACGAGCTGAAGAACGAAGGCGAGCGGATGGTAGGCGACGACATCGCCGAAGAGGGCATCAGGTACCTCCAGACCATCAACTTCGCCGACCGCAACAAGGGCAACACGCTGCTCGCGGCGGAATAAGCGACACATCACTGATGTGTTTTGACGGGCGGTGCGCAAGCGCCGCCCGTTTGCTTTAGTGCGGCTATGAGCGAACGCTTCAGCGATGGCAGTGCCGGTGACGCGAATTATGGCGCGATTGGTTCGGGCTATGCCGTGTTCCGCCGGCCTGATCCGCGCATTGCGGCTTTCATCCACGCGGCGCTGGGCGATGCGAAGACGGTGCTGAATGTCGGCGCTGGCGCCGGATCGTATGAGCCGGTCGACCGCGAAGTGACGGCGGTCGAGCCGTCGGCAGCGATGCGGGCGCAGCGGCCGGCGCACCTGCCGCGTGCGGTGGACGCGGTGGCGGAGAAGCTGCCCTTCGCAGGCAAATCGTTCGACGCGGCGATGACGACGTTCTCTGTGCATCAATGGCCCGATCTCGCGGTGCCGGCATGCGCGAGATGCGGCGGGTGACGCGCGGTCCGATGGCGATCATCAGCGGCGATCCGGATGCACTGGGCCGCTTTTGGCTCGCCGAATATGCGCCGGAGGTGATCGCGACCGAGGCGCGGCGCTATCCGCCGGTGTCCGCGTTCCGGGAAGTGCTGGGCGGCGAGATCGCGGTTACGAACGTGCCGATTCCGCTGGACTGCGCGGACGGATTCAATGAAGCGTATTACGGCCGGCCCGAGATGCTGCTCGAACCCCGTGCGCGGCGGGCCTGCTCGGCGTGGAGCTTCGTCGATGCCGAAGCGATCGCGCGATTCGAGCGCAACCTGAAGCGCGATCTGGACGATGGGAGCTGGGACAAAAAGTACGGCGGGCTACGCGCGCGGCCTACCTTCCACGGCTCGCTGCTGCTGATAGTGTCGCGGTCATGAATGAGCGCCGCGCGAAGCTGGAAGAGGCCGAGGCCAGGGGCCTTGCCCTGTTCGATGCCATCGAGCGTGCGGGGCTGATCCGCCCCGGCAGGCGCGAGGACGAACTGAACGACGAGATCAACGCCTTCGCGCGGAACAAGTTCGGCGTGAAGGCGCACTGGCACAAGCGCATCGTGCGTTCAGGGCCAAACACGGTATGCACCTTCTACGACGATCCGCCGGTGCATACGATCGGCCCGGAAGACACGGTCTATCTCGACCTTGGCCCCGTGCTGGAAGACTGGGAGGCCGACCTCGGCCGCACCTATGCCATGGGCGGCGATCCGGCGAAGAACCGGCTGGTCGCCGACCTGCCGCGGCTGTTCGATTTGGTCGCCGCGCACTACCGCGCGACGCCGGACATCACGGCGGAAGGGCTTTACGCGTATGCCTGCAGGACCGCGGAGGACGCCGGCTGGCTGTTCGGCGGGGTGATTGCCGGGCACACGATCCACGGCAGATTTCCGCACGCGCCGCTCGGCCGCGAGGGCCGGATGATCGAACGTGGAAACAAGAGCCGCATGCGCGATCCCGACAAGGAAGGCAACGAGCGCCACTGGATCCTGGAGATCCATCTGGTCGACAAGGCGAAGACCTTCGGCGGCTTCTACGAACGGCTGCTTTAAGCGATTGACTCGTTCGTTCCTTAAATGTTCCAATCGGGCATGGGTTTTCTTTGCTCGAGCCAGACGGCGGCGGATGTGGCGCGCGGGGTCAGCCGGATGCTGATCCAGCAGGGCTTTTCGCCGATCCTGGAGTTCACGCTGGCGAATGGGCGGCGGCTGGACGTGGCGGCGCTGGGGGCCGACGGCACGCTCTTGGGTGCGGAGATCAAGGTGGCGCTGGCGGACCTCAAAGGCGACATGAAGTGGCCGGAATACCTGGAGTTCTGCGAGCACTTCTACTTCGCGATCCCGCCCGATTTTCCCGACGAGCACGTGCCGCCGAACACCGGGCTGATCGTCGCCGACCGCTATGGCGGCGCGATCGTGCGGCCCGCGGTGCCGGCGCCGGTGCACGCCAGCCGGCGCAAGGCCGTTACGCTGCGCTTCGCCAAGGTGGCGGCCGAGCGGCTGTCGGTGCTTCTCGACCTCGCCGGAACCACCCAACTGACTGTGCCCGAAGATGCCGATTACCAAGGCTGACCTGAAGAAGGTCGCGCTGAGCTTTCCCGGCGCGATCGAAAGCACGTCCTACGGCTCGCCCGCGTTCAAGATCGAGAAGAAGTTCTTTACGCGCCTGCGCAGCGAGGACGATTCGCTGGTGTGGATCGTGGATTCCATCGACGAGCGCGACAGCCTTCTGGAGATGGACCCGAAGACCTATTTCATCACCGACCACTACAAGAACTATCCGTCGGTGCTGGTGCGCATCTCTGCGATCGACAAGACGATGCTGCGGCGGATACTGGAACGCCGCTGGCAGGCGGTCGCGCCAAAGAAACTGCTGAAGGCAGTGGAAGAGGCGGCGGCCATATCGGCGCCCAAGACTAAGAACGCCAAGAAAAGGAAATGAGTCTGACCGCGGCGCAGGCGCGCAAGATCGCACTGTCATTCGATGGTGCGTTCGAGCGACATTCGCAGGGCGGCCCGGAAATCCGCATCGGCGACGACTACTTCGTGCGGATCGGCACACGCGAGCCGGATACGGTGCAGTTCAAGCTCGACTCCTTCGAGGAGCGCGACGCGATGATCGCGGCTGAGCCGCACCTGTTCTACATCACCGACCACTGGAAGAGTTACAAGGGCCTGCTGGCGCGGCTATCGGCGCTCGACGCGAAGACCATGCGCGCGCTGCTGAAGCAGCGTCTCGCGGTTCTCGAGGCGCAGAAAGTCAGCAGAAAGAAGAAAGCGCGCTAGCGCGGGCTGCGCTTGGCCAGGATGCGCTGGAGCGTGCGGCGGTGCATGTTCAGCCGCCGCGCCGTTTCCGACACGTTGTGACCGCACAGCTCATAGACCCGCTGGATGTGCTCCCAGCGCACGCGGTCGGCCGACATCGGATTTTCGGGCGGCTTGGGCTTGGACCCGGGCTGCGCCAACAGCGCGGCCAGGATGTCGTCCGCATCGGCGGGCTTCGGCAGGTAGTCGATGGCGCCATACTTCACCGCCGCGACAGCGGTGGCGATGTTGCCGAAGCCGGTCAGCACGACCACGCGGCTCTCGGGGCGCACGACATGCAGCGTTTCCACCACGTCAAGACCATTGCCGTCGTCGAGCTTGAGATCCACCACCGCGTAAGCGGGCGGCGCTTCCTTGGCCCTCGCCTTACCCTCCGCAACGCTTTCCGCGATCGTCACAGCGAAACCGCGCGCTTCCATCGCGCGCGCGAGGCGCTCGCGCAGGGGGCGGTCGTCCTCGACCAACAGCAACGTCTTATCTTCGGCAGTCATCAGGTCCTCTTGGCGCTGAGGGAGCGCTTCAATCCGGGCGCGTTCATATACCCCAGTCCCAGCTACCACAACAGAAACGTGACTGTGGTAAACCCCTGCTTGGACAGCATTTCTCCCAGAGAGCAGAGCCCAGAACGGCTAACCCTCGCCGCGGCCGGGGGGGCCCTCACCGTCGATGGTGCCGCGCGGCCAGATCGCGCTGACACGCGCGCCGCCGGAGTCCGGGTTGACCGCGCTGACCGTCGCGCCGGTCTGCTCCAGCAGCGTCTTGGCGATAAAGAAGCCGAGGCCCATGCCCTCATGCTTGTCGAGCGTGCCGGTAGGCCCGATCTCTGTGTCGCCGAGTGCGTAGTGTCCCGGACGCGAGGTGATATAAGGCTCGCCGATGCGCTCGAAGATCTCCGGTGCGAAGCCGGGGCCGTCATCCTCCACGGAAATCAGCAGGCGGCTCGCATTCCAGCGGGCGGTAACGCGAATGTGTGCTTCTGCGAAGTCCGACGCGTTCTCGATGATATTGCCGAGGCCGTGCAGCAGCTCCGGCGCGCGCCAAACCTGCGGCGGTGTCATGCCCTCGACCTCAGGCATGAGCGTGATGGTGATGGCGAGGTCGTCACCGCGATAGGGCTCGACGATGTCTTCCAGGAATGCGCCCAGCGGCAGTCGCGCGGTGGCGCCCAGCGTCGCCTCTTCCGGATTGGCGAGGCGGGCGAGAATGGCGCGGCACCGCTCAGCCTGTTCGCGCAGAAGCCGGGCATCTTCGGCTTCGGGCGAGCCCATGGGCAGCGCCCGTTCCAGTTCGCGCGAGACGACGGCGATCGTGCCGAGCGGCGTGCCGAGCTCGTGCGCCGCTGCCGTGGCCAGCGCACCGAGCGATGCCAGCCGATGCTCGCGCGACAGTGCCAGCTGCGTTGCGGCAAGACCGGCCGACATGCGCGCACCTTCCGACGCGATGCGCCAGGCATAGATTGAGGTGAAGCCGATGCCGATCACCAGCGATGCCCAGATGCCAGCCTGGTAGAGCGTCGGGAGCAACAGCTTCTCGCCGACCGGCCAGGGTAGCGGATCGTGGAAAACGGAGATCAGCGACACCGATGTGAAAGCAATGGCCGCGAGGATGAGCGTGTTGCCGAGGTTGAGCGTTGCCGCCGCGATCACCACCGGTGCGATGAACATCAGGGCAAAAGGATTGGTGATGCCGCCCGTCAGATACAGCAGCGCTGCCATCTGGAGCACGTCGAAGGCGAGATAGATCGTCGCCTCGCGGTTGGTCAGGCGGTGGCTGGCCGGATAGAGCAGCGCCAGTACCACGTTCAACGCGGCCGCGGCCGCGACCACGCCGGCGCTGAGCGCGAGCGGTAGCGAATAGCCGAAGCCGAAATAGACCAGGAAGATCGCCGCCGACTGGCCGCCAACCGCCAGCCAGCGCAGGTTCGACAGCGTACGCAGGCGCACCCGGCCGCGGGCGGCGGACGGCGGCCCGGCAGTGAAGACGCGCATGCGGGGAGGAACCTGCTCGGCGGCGGTGACGTCGTTGACTTCGCTCATGTGTCCGTTTGCCGCTTCCGGAGGCGGTGCTGGCCGCAGTATCAATCGGCGTGCCGTTCCGTTCAACGTTGCGAGCCCGATGTCCCGCCGCCTGCCGCTGGTCCTTCTGCCGGTCGCGCTGATCATGGCGCTGGTGCTCGGGTATTACATCTGGCAGGCGAGCGATGGTTTGCCGGGACTTGGCCGCGTGGTGAGCGAAGGTACGCCCAGCATCGGCGGGCCATTCACGCTGATCGACCAGGACGGGCGCAAGCGGTCATCGGCGGATTTTCGCGGCCGCTACATGCTCATCTATTTCGGTTACTCGTATTGTCCGGATGTGTGTCCGACGACCCTGGCACTGATGGGTGACGCGCTGGCGAAGGTCGACCCCAAGGGGGCGCGCATCGTGCCGATCTTCATCACCATCGATCCCGAGCGCGATACGTCAGCGCGGATGAAAGCCTATGTGCGCGCCTTCGGGCCGCAATTCGTCGGACTGACCGGCGACGTCAAGACCATCGGCAAGGTGGCGGGCGACTACCGTGTATACTTCACGAAGCATCCGCTGGACGGCGGCAATTACGGGATGGATCACTCCAGCGTGATCTTCCTGATGGGGCCGGACGGCAAGTTCATCGGCTACTGGGACGACACCGCGATCGGTCCGGACAAGCTGGCCCAAGAGCTGCGCGAGAAGACCTAGATGTCGAGCGGCGGCAGGCCGTGGATGGCGGTCGCGGCGATCAGCGTGTTGCGCATCAGATTGACGATGGTCATGGCGCCGACACCGCCCGGCACCGGCGTGATCGCGCGCGCGACTCTTGCGGCATCGTCGTAGGCGACGTCGCCAACGACCTTCGTCCTGCCTTCACCTGCATCGATGCGGTTGATGCCTACGTCCAGCACCACTGCGCCCGGTTTCACCCAATCGCCCGGCACGAAATTTGGCTTGCCGATGGCCGCGACCAGGATGTCGGCACGGCGGCAGACTTCCTTGAGATCGCGGGTGCGCGAATGCGCCATCGTCACGGTCGCATTCGCAGCAAGAAGAAGCTGAGCGGCCGGCTTGCCGAACAGCAGCGAGCGGCCGATCACCAAGGCTTCCATCCCCGCGACGTCACCGACATATTCCTTGAGCAGCATCATCACGCCGGCCGGCGTGCACGACACCAGATGGGCGCGGCCGCTGAGCAACAGACCCGCATTGTAGGGCGTCAGCGCGTCGACATCCTTGGCGGGATCGAGCGTGTCCAGCACCGCGTCGTCGCGCACCTGCCTGGGCAACGGCATCTGGACCAGAATTCCGTGTACAGACTTGTCGGCGTTCAGCGCCTTCACCTTCGCCAGCACCGTCGCCTCGCTGGCGTCGCCGGGCAGCGAGTCGTGGAAGGAGTTGAAGCCCACCGCCTTGGCCGTCTTGCCCTTGTTGCGAATGTAGATCTCGCTGGCCGGATCGTTGCCGACAAGCACGGTGGCGAGGCCCGGCACGATGCCGTGTTCGGCCTTCAGCTTCGCGGTGGCGGCAACAACGCGCTCGCGCACCTTCGCGGCAACGGCTTTTCCGTCGATGATGATGGCGGTCATCCGCACTCTCCAATGGCTTCCAGCCGTGCGCCAAGCGACGGCGCTGCAGGCTCGATGAGGATGGTCTTCACGCGCGCGGTCTCGCCGTTCGCGATTCGGATGGTAGATTTGGCGACGCCCAGCGTCTTGGCCAGCAGGGCGATCAGGGCGGCGTTGGCCTTGCCGTCCTCCGGGATCGCAGCGACGCGCGCCTTGAGCAGATCGCTTCCCGCGATCCAGCCTTCGACGGCGTCACGGCCGCCGCGCGGCGTCAGGCGAACCTGGAAGGAGAGACCGTCGCCGCGATTGCGCAGCCTGGCCATCACATCGCGTGGACGATGAGTGAAGCGAACAGGCGGTCGAAGAAGACCTGCAGCACGCCAATGGCCAGCAGCACCACGATGGGCGACAAGTCGAGACCGCCGATGGGCGGGATGATGCGGCGGACCGGACGGAACACCGGTTCGGTCAGCCCCTCCAGCGTGCGCACGATCTGGCGCACGACCTGGTTTTGCATGTTGAGCACGCCGAAAGCGATCAGCCAGCTCGCCACCACGGCGGCGATGACCAGGAACCAGGCGAGATCCAGCACAGCGCCGACCAGCCATGACAAGGCGTCTATGAGAGCTACGGACATCGAAGGGCGTCGGTTCCTTTGGCCCAGGATCGCTAAGGGAGCCCGCTTTTAGCGGCTGGGGGATGCGTTTCCAAGCGTCGCTTGACACCATTGCTGCCCCCTCACTACATACCCGCCCGCGCCGGGTGGCCCAGCGCGGAATGCGTGGTTCGGGGCTGTAGCTCAGTTGGGAGAGCGCCTCGTTCGCAATGAGGAGGCCAGCGGTTCGATTCCGCTCAGCTCCACCAGGCTTCGCTGCGCAGCAGCGAGGCTGTCGCGCCGTAGCCAACAGGCGAAGGCGAACCGAACCACCTTCGCGCAGCTACGGCTCGGCAAGCCAGCGCGTCATTTCCCACCGCTGTAACTCACCCGCCAGACGACCTTGCCGCCGTCGTCGGCGATCAGGAGGCTGCCGTCCTTCGCGACGGCGAGGCCGGCGGGGCGGCCCCAGACGCGAGCAGGCTCGCCGGGTTTGGACGTTCCGTCCCAGAAGCCGGTGACGAAGTTCTCATAGCCGCCGACCGGCTTGCCGCCCTTGAAGCGCACGCGCACGACCTTGTAGCCGGTGGGCATGCCGGAATTCCACGAGCCGTGCAGCGCTACGAAGGCATCGCCCTTGTACTCGGCCGGAAATTGGCTGCCTTCATAGAACACCAGACCCAATGGCGCCGAATGCGAGCGGAACAGGAGATCCGGCATGATCGCCTTCGCGACCATGTCGGGGCGCTTGACGCCGTAGTCGGGATCGGGATGCTGGCCAAGATAAGCGTAGGGCCAGCCGTAGAAGCCGCCCGGCTGCACATGCGTCAGGTAGTCGGGGACGAGTCCGTCACCCAGGCCGTCGCGTTCATTCACCGTCACGAAAAGATTATCCGTACCCGGATAAAATGCCATGCCGACGGCGTTGCGCAGGCCGGTGGCGAAGGGCTTGAGCGATCCGTCGGGCGCTATCGTCTGCACCGTTGCGCGGGTCGGCGCGTCTTCGCCCACGTTGCTGGCACTACCGATGCCGACATAAATCGTGCCCCTGGAATCGATCGCGAGATCGCGCGTGACGTGATTGCCGACGGGCGAGAGGTCCTTTGCGCTCGTAACCTTCGTGCGCGGGCCGGCCTCGGTGTCACCAGGCTTGTAGGGAATACGCCATACGCCCATCAGGTCGCCGACGTAGAGCGCGTCCTTGGTCAGCGCCAGACCGTGCGGGGTCCTGAAACCATCGGCGAACGCGGACGCCGCGACCTTGCCGCCGGTCTCGCGCAGCAGGGTGATCTGCCCCTTGTTTGGCTCGGCGAGAAGCACGTCGCCGTTGGGCGCGACGACCATCCAGCGCGGATTGGTGAGGCCGGAGGCATATACCTCGACCCTGAACCCCGGCGGCGCCTTGGGCAGCACGCCATCCGGCCGAGCGATGTGGATCGAGGAATTGGCTATGCCGGGCGTAGCATAGGGCTTTGGCAAATCATTGATCTGTATGTTGAATTTCTGGCCCGGCAGGTCGGCGGCCAGCGCGGCGGCGGCACAGAGCGCAAGAGTGGCGGTCAGCATCAGGGCGGGACGACGGATCATGGGGGCTCCGGGCGAGGTAACGTCAACAAAGGCTTTACACGCGGTGGACTAGGTTCGGCGGGAACGTTCGAGAGCTGTCATGCGATCCGCCCGCGTCCTTGCCGCGCTTTGTCTGGCCCTGTCGTTTGCCATGCCGGCGCATGCCGGTGAAGGCGACGGCAACGACAAGAGTAACAAGAAGCCGAAGCACAAGCTGACGCAGTCGGAGAGCTATCTGGAAGTCGATCCCCTCTATGCGACCATCCTGGACGGCGATCGGCCGGTGGGGATGCTGATGCTGGGTATCGGGCTGGACGTGCCGGATGCCAAGCTGCGCGGCGAGGCGGAGCATTCGATGCCGGTGCTGTACGACGCCTTCCTCCGCAACATGATGAGCTTCGCGACCACAGCGGTCCGCGCCGACCGCCAGCCGGACGTGACGATCATTGCCGACCGCCTTCAGGGCTGTGCCGACCGTGCGCTGGGCCGCAAGGGCGCCAAGGTGCTGCTGGCACAAGTGGCTATGCGGATCACGAAATAGCGGTCAAATTGGAGAGATAACAGCCGGGGGACGCGGGTTCGACCGGCGCATTGGCATGCGCGCCGAGCTTGCAACTGGGCCGGCGGCCGCCCTTGCCACGCAGGCGCCCGTCAGCGTCCGGTAAACTTCGGTTCGCGCTTTTCGAGGAATGCCTTGATCGCCTCGCGATAGTCTTCGCTGGTGGTGGCGAGTGCGTACTGATCGAGGTCCATGAACGTCGTGGCGGCATGCAGCGCATTGGCGGCGGCGTTGACGCCCTGCTTGGACATGCGCACCGCATTGGGCGGAAGCTTCGCCACCTTCTGGGCCCAGCGCCGCGCCGCAGCGAGGGCTTCGCCGTCGGGCACAACCTCGTCGGCGAGGCCCCAGGCGAGCGCCAGCTCGGCCTCGACGCGTTCGCCGAAGATCACGAACTGTTTGGTGCGCGAGGGACCGATCAGCGAAACGAGCCGCGGTACCGCGTGCCAGCTCATGTTCATGCCGAGCGGGATTTCCGGGAGGCGCATGTGCGCACTCCTGCCCATGATGCGGAAGTCGCAGGCCGCGGCGAGCGCACCGCCACCGCCGATGCAGAATTTCTCGATGGCGCAGATGGTGACCTGCTCCACCTTCTCCCAGGCGTCGCAGAGATCGGGACCGATGCGCGTCATGTGCCGGCGCGCGAGCAGCCCGTTCGCCTGCCAACGCGCCATGGCGGGGTCTTTCAGGTCCGCACCAGCCGTGAAGGCGCCTTTGCCGGTGATGATGACGGCCTGGGTCTCGAGATCGTCGGCGAAGCACCGCGCGGTTTCCGTCATTTCAAGGATGAGTTGGCGCGACAGTGCATTGCGCCCGTCGCCGCGGTCCATCGTGACGGTCGCGATGGCGCCGTCCCGCTCGACGGTGACGAACTCGCCGATCTTTGTGGTTGTCATGGTGGGAGCGTATCATCAAACCCACTGGCGACTTCAACTCGGCAGACCACATGGCATGGGGCGATATTTCCCTCGGAAAAGACCCGCGATGGGAGCGCCTGACGCAGGGAAAATGGTTTTGCGGACGTTGCAACAATCCCCACGAAGGGATTTTTGACCTTGGCTGCGTGCGCCCTGAGGCTTGGCCCGACGGTGAGGACGACATCAGGCCGAACTCGGAAGCTCAGCATTCCACGCATTTTCTATCCGAGGATTTTTGCGTCCTTCATGACGAACACTTCTTCGCGCGTTGTGTCCTGCTGCTTCCCATCGTCGGCGCACCGAATGGCGAGAAATTCGGCTACGGGGTCTGGTCAACGCTTTCGCGCAAGAATTTCGATCTCTATCTCGAAGGCTTCGACAGTGGGGCTTATGGCGACGCCGGATCGTGGTTCGGCTGGTTCTCTAACTCTTTGAAGGGTTACGAGCCGACGACGCTGAACCTGAAATGCCAGGTTCGCCCACAAGATCGGAGGCAGCGGCCACTAATCGAACTGGAACCAACGGATCATCCGTTGGCCGTCGAGGCGCGCGAGGGGATTACACTCGACCGATTGCTCGAAATCTATCGGCTCAACGGGCACGAACTACGGGTCTAGCCGGCCCGGACCAGGCGTCGCGCGCAGCAAAAAATAGGGCGGACCTTGCGGCCCGCCCTTTCGGCAAATCGAATTGTGTACCGCGTTATTCGGCGGCGAGCAGGGAGCGGCCGAGCTGGGTGCCGCCGTTGAGGCCGAGCAGGTACTTGATGCCCTCCTCCGCGATGTCGTCGCCCACCATGCGGTCGCCCTCGTTGTAGAGCTCCTGCATGTCGATATAGGCGGCATACACCGGCTTGGTGCGGTCGGTGATGATACCGGCCTTGAGCAGCGTCTTGATGAGCACGCGGAAGATGTTGGTCGCGTCCTGCATGTCGGCGCGGATATCGGCGTCGGTGATCGCTTCCATCACCGCGGCCTGGCACCACGCCGGGTCGAGGCCGACGGCCTCGTAGATCCACGGCTTCTGGTCCGGCGAACCCAGATTGTAGAGCAGCACCTGGAACACCTGCGCCGCCCAGTCCTCGATCTGCTCGTGCTCGCTCTTCGACAGATGCGGGATCGTGCGGTCGGCCCAGATCTTTCCGAACTTGTGGTGGAAGGCCTCGTCCGTCATCACGAGCTGACAGGTCTGGCGCAGCAGCGGGTCGCGCGCCTCCTTGTAGAGCGAGGCGAAGGCGCCCATGGCAAGGCCTTCGATCAGCATCTGCATGCCGACCAGTTTCTTCCAGACGAGCGGCGACGAAACCAGCTCGTTCAGCAGGTTTCCGAGCGCGGGGCCGACGGGCGCGGGCGCGCCCCAGCGGGCGTGGATGTATTTGGAGAACGCCGTGACATGGCGCGCTTCCTCGCGCGTCTGGTTGGCGGCGTATTCCTGCGCGCCCGGATCGCGCAGGATGTGGCAGAGTGAGGCCGACAGCGACAGCGCGCCCTGTTCACCGTGCAGGATCGACGACATCGACCACAGCGTGTCGAGGTTCGCGAGCTTGACCTTCTGGCCTTCGTCCAGCTTGTCGCCGATCGCGGTCTTCAGATCGCCGTTCAGGTTCGGATTGACGATGTAGTCTTTCGTGATGTCGTAGGGCGCGTCGAAGTCGATGTACTTCTTGTCGAGCGGATCCCAGAAATGGTCGTGCGTGGCACTGATGATCTTGTCGAAGGCGGTCGATCGCTCGCCGTACCGCTTGGTATCCAGCATCGCCGGAAAGTCGTGCGGATCGACCGCGTTGTAGGTCGGATCCTTGGTGATGTTATCCATGTGCTCACTCCCTGACGCGCACCGTTGTGGCTTTGCGATAAGGATACGCCGCTGTATTTTCAGAGCAAGTGAAAATGACACGTGCGTCACCAAAAATACCCTGTCGTAGAACCTAATATTATTCAATAAGTTATCTCTTTCTTTCACATCCGCTTCACGCCATCGTCATGCTCTCTCGGGGGTCAAGCGTCCGCACAGTCCCCGAGTTGCGGGCGCGCAAAACTTTCGCAATGTCACGGCACACGGTTCATTTCATGGTCTGTCGATGAGCGCGCAGGGCAAGGCGATCGCGACGTGGGCGATTCCCGCCGCGGTGCTGGTAATCCTGCTGGCACTGCTGGCGAGCGATGCCGGCACGGTAGCGACGCGCCTGCGCGGCATCCTGTTCGATGGCTATCAGCACGCCCTGCCGCGCGCCTATCAGGACACAAAGCCGCGCGCGGGCTTCGCCGTGCGCACGCTCGACGTCGACAAGGCGAGCCTTGAGCGGTTCGGCCCGTGGCCGTGGCCACACGCGACGCTGGCCGCGCTCGTGCGCGACCTGAAGAACGCCCACGCGGCGATGGTGGTGTTCGCTTTCCCGCTGGAGACCGCCGATCCGGCGACACCGAAGAGTCTGCTGTCGCAAATCCCGACCGGTGCCGATTACGACGCAGTGCGAACGGCGCTGGCGCAGATGAACGGGCCGGACGAGACGCTCGCCGCTTCTTTGTCTTCGCTGGCAGCCGTTACCGGCTTCACGCTGGGCGCCGAGAACGGACATCGCCCGGCGATCCGCGCGCCGCTGCGCTTTACGGGGAACAGGGACCCGTCCGGCCACGTGCCACAGTTCGCGCAGGCCGAGGGCGCCATACCTGCGGTCGAACGCAACAGTCTCGGCATCGGTGCGCTCAATCTCCGTTTCGACACGGACGGCAAAGTGCGGCGTATGCCGCTGGCCTTCCGGCTGAACAATCTTCCGGTGCCGTCGCTGGCGGCAGAAATGCTGCGCGTGCTGGCCGACCAGAAGCAGCTCGCGCTCAAGAGCGACGACGGTGACACCGGGCTGATCGGCGCACTGCCCGGGATTGCTTCGGTGCCGGTGGAGAACGCCGACGTACCGACCGCACCGGACGGATCGATCTGGATCGCCTATTCCGGCGATCGCGTCGAGCGGCGTATCTCCGCCGCTGCGCTGGCCGACGGCAAGGTCGCCGCCGCGCGGCTCGATAATGCGGTGGTCATATTGGGGCCACCGGGCGCCACGCTGGAGACGCCGGACGGCCCACGCGACATCGCATCAGTTTATGCCGAGTCGCTTGAGAATCTCCTCACCGACACGCCGCTGCGTCGCCCCAGCTCTTCGATCGAGGCCGAGCTGATCTGCCTGGCGCTGTTCGGCGCGGCGATGATCTTTCTTTTTGTCCGGTTCGGCGTGCTTTGGTCGGGGCTGTTCCTCGCCGCGAGCGTCGCACTTCTCGGTTTCCTCTCCTGGCGCCTCTATGCCGCCGACCGCGTGCTGCTGGACGGCCTGAGCCCGAGTCTGGCGCTTGCCATAACCTTCGCGACCGGCGCCCTGGTGCGCGCCAACGCCGTGCGGAATGCACGGATGCGGGTGCGCGAGGCCTTTGCCGACTCGCTTCCGGCGGCGACGATCGAGCAGATCGCGCGCAGGCCCGAGCTGCTCCAGCTCGACGGCGTCAGCCGTACCGTCACCTATCTGCGCGCCGGCGTGCGCGATTTCGGCGGCCTGGCCGAAACCTTCAAGGACGATCCCGCCGCCTTCACGCGGCTGATGCAGCGCGTGCTGGTGCCGCTGATGGATGTGGCGCTGGCGCGCGGCGGCACCATCGACCGGCTTACCGCAGACGGCTTCAGCGCGTTCTGGAACGCGCCGCTGGACGATCCCGAGCACGCCATCCACGCCTGCGAAGCGGCCAACGCGATGATGGAGACGCTGGCGAAGATCAACGAGGTCGTCACGCATGAGCGCCGCAATGACGGCGTCGCGTTCCCGCCGGTTGAAGTCGGCATCGGCGTGTCGACAAGCCAGGCGATTGCCGGTGGCTTTGGCGCGCATGGCCGCACCGCCTATTCGGTGACCGGCGACTGCGCCGTGGTGGCGAGCCGCGTGCAGCAATTGTCGGCGCAATACGGCCCGGCGGTAATCGTGACCGAGGACACACGCAAGGCGGCGGAACGCGGCTTCGCCTTTTTGGAAGTCGATTACATCGCGGCCGGAGCGCACGAGGAACCGGTGAAGCTGTACGCGATGCTGGGTAGCCCGGTGATGCGCGCCTCGCCCAAATTCCGCGCCCTGCTCACCTTTCACGACCACATCTTCCAGTCGCTGCGCACCCAACAATGGGAGAAGGCACAGGGCCTGATCGAGCAGTGCCGCCAGTTGTCGGGTGCGAGCCAGAAGCTTTACGACCTGCACCTCGCCCGCATCGAGTACTTCAAAGACAACCCGCCCGGCGCCGACTGGGACGGGGCGTTCCGCCAGATCCTGCGCTAGGTCCGCGCCGCGTAGGCCGCGCTGATGTCGCGAGCGATCGCTGCCATCTCTTCGTCCGGGATTTGCAGAACGCCGTTCTCGGCCATCAGCGCCTGATATTGCTGCTGTGCCAGCGGCACGCCCTTGGGCAAAGGTGCGACGTGGAAGTGCAGGTGCTTGTTCGCCTGCTGGCTACCCAGCGAAAGGACGTAGATCCGTTCGGCGTCGAACACCGTCTTCAGTGCACGCGAGACACGGTGCACGTGCGATTGCAGGCGCAGATATTCGTTGGGTGACAGCTCTTCGGCGAGGTCCTCGCGATGCGCCTTCGGACACACCAGCGTATAGCCGCGCAGGGTCGGATACTTGTTGAGGAAGATGATGGTATCTTCGTCCTGCGCGATCACATGATGCGCGAAATCCGGGTTGCCTTTTACCAGTTCGCAGATGAAGCAGGGGGCGGTCGCGACGCTGCGCGCGTACGCTTCAAGATCGAACGGTTTGCGCTCACTCACGCGCGAGGCCGTAGTGCGCGGCCGGCACGCCGGTCAGCTTCGCCCACATCTGATCGCCCCAGGAGAAGTGCCACCATTCGTCAGGCAAGCCTGCGAAACCTTCCTCGGTCATCACCCAGTGCAGCAAGCGGCGGTTGGCACGCGCCTCTTCGTCGGAGAACGACAGCGCGTCGTCGCGCAACGTCTCGAACCGATCGCGATGCGCGAGCGCCGTGGCGTCGTCGAAGATCGAACCCATCCACAATTGCTCGCCCCCGATCCAGCGCAGCGTGAGATCGACCGCAGCGCCCGTCGCATGCGGCGCGGGCGAGTTCTCGTCGACGCTGGGCGCGGCCCAGTAAGTCTCGACCTCGCGGGTGAGAGCCGCGCCTGCAAGTTCCGGCCGGCGGCGCTTCAGCTCCGCCGGCATCCAGACGTCGTGGAAATAGGCCTGCACAGCTTTCGGGCGCCAGGCGTCGAACACGAACAGCTCCAGCCCCATCGGTTTCAGCCGCGCGTTCACGCGCGACAGCATCGCGGCCACGGACTGCCGGACCTTCAGGTCCGGCACCGACCCCGTGATGGGGGCCCAATAGGGCGGGTTGCGACTGGAGAAATAGTAATTCTCGCCCGCGATCCCCAGCGTGCGGACATCGACCAGCGGTTCGCTGTAATGCGCGTTCGACCGCGCGATCGGGTGCGCGCGGTAACCGGTTTTCCGCGCTCGCGCCTCTGTCAAGGCGCCAATTGGGCGCGAGCGCAACTCCGTCAAGGCATGAGCAAGTGTCATTCCGATTTCCACGAACCCCGCTAGACTAGCCGCCATGAACCCCGAAAACCATTTTCCCGCCGACTACCGCCAGGGCCGCCACGAATTCATCGCCGCCTGCGAGAAAGCCGACATCGACGTCATAGCCCGCGTGCATCCGCAAGTGCAGGGACGCGACGGCAAGCCGCTGTTCCTCGACACCGCGGTGATCGGGCCGCGCGCCGCGAAGAAGGCGCTGCTGCTGGTGTCGGCAACGCATGGCGTGGAGGGCTATTTCGGTTCCGGCGTGCAGACGGGGCTGATGCGTGAGGGTCTCGCGGCCCGCGTGCCGAAGGATACCAAGATCGTTCTGTTGCACGCGCTCAACCCCTACGGCTTCTCCTGGGACCGGCGCGTCAACGAGGACAATGCCGACATCAATCGCAACTGCATCGATTTCGCGAACCCGCCCCCGAACGCACCCTATGACGACCTGCACGCGGAGATTTCGCCGCGCGACATCTCCGACGAGTCCATGCACAGGGCGAACGGCAGGCTGGTCGAGTTCCTGAAGGCGCACGGAGCCTTCGCGCTCCAGGAGGCGATCTCCAAGGGCCAGTACAAATATCCCGACGGTGTCTATTACGGCGGCGCGCGCGAGGCGTGGTCGCTCAAGATGCTCAAGGACGTGTTCACGGAATCCCTCAAGCACGTGAAGCAGCTGATCGCGATCGACTTCCATACCGGCCTTGGCATGTTCGGCGCCGGCGAGATGATCACCGAGGACCTGCCGGGCAGCGCACCCTACAAGCGGGCGAAGGCGATGTGGGGCGACCGCGTGGCGTCGAGCGAAGCGGGCGAGTCAGTCTCCGCGCCGCTGTCGGGCACGATCGACAAGGCGGTGGCGACGTGGCTGAAGGGCGTCGAACTCACCTTCGCGGCGCTGGAGGTCGGCACCCGCGACACCCGCACTGTGTTCAACGCGCTGCGCAAGGACAACTGGCTGCACTGCTTCGCGCCGGGTCGGGAGAAAAACCCGAAGGCCACCGAGATCCGCCTGGAACTGCGCGACGCCTTCTATCCCGACACCGCCGAGTGGAAACGCATGGTATGGGGCCATGCCAACGAGGTGGTGAATTCCGCGCTGGCGGCTCTGGCGTAAGGCGCGGGTTTGCCCCGGGCCGTCGGCTCAGGGTATAGAGCGCCTCACACGCACCCGTAGCTCAGCTGGATAGAGTGTCGCCCTCCGAAGGCGAAGGTCACAGGTTCGAATCCTGTCGGGTGCGCCAGCTCTTTGGCGCGCGGCACATTTGCCGCCCCCCAACCCAAATGCGCCGCGCGCAGTACATTTGGGGCGGCATTGCGCAGCCCTGCCAACCCACTGCGGAACGCCGCCGTCGCCCTGTTGCCGGATCGACGCGGTGAGGCCAAGAAACCGATCACACCCAATCTGGCCGACACATTTTCCTGCCAATATCGTTGCGGCATATAGGGGCGGCCATTCCCGGAGCCTGTCGTGCGTGCGGTTCTCCTAACTGCTTTTGCAGCCTGTCTTTTCTCGACCGCCGCGCTCGCCGATGAGACGCCAGCGCCGGCCACGCCGGCGCCCTCCGCAGAAGCGCCGGCGACGCCTGGGAATCCGCCGATGACCGGGCCCAGGGTGATGATCCAGACCTCGATGGGCGATTTCACGCTCCAGCTGGACGAGGTGCGGGCGCCGGTGACCGTGAAGAACTTCCTGCGCTATGTGCGCGAGCGGCATTTCGACGGAACCTGCATCTATCGGGTGATGAAGGGCTTCGTGGTGCAGATGGGCAGCTTCGACGCCACCGGCAAAGGCCGCAGCGTGCATGACGGCATCGTCTCGGAATCCAACAACGGGCTGAAGAACCTGCGCGGCACCGTGGCGATGGCGCATGGCGATGGCGCCACCAGCACCCAGGCCGAGTTCTTCATCAACATGGCCGACAACGCGTCGCTGGATCACCAGGCGAGCGACACCGGCACCGCGACGGGCTTCACGGTATTCGCGCAAATCGCCGACGGCATGGACGTGGTCGACAAGATCGCGGAGGTGCCCGTCAAGGACGGCGGCCCGATGGGTGGCACGATCTTCCCGGTGACGCCGATCACGATCACACGCGTGTCGGTCCTGCCGTGAGCGGGACGCCTTCCGGCTACAAGGCGGTCTCGAGACTCTATAACGCACTGATGACCGGCCTGGTGCTGACGCTGGTCACGCAGAAGGACGCCGAGGCCGCGCGTCGCTTCGTCTTCACTCATTTCCGCCGCCAGCATCTGGAGAAATTCCGCGACGGACTGACCAAGCTCGGCCTCGATCATCTTCCCGATGCCGTCAAATGTGCGCAGTACCACTACTTCTCCAACGCGCTGGGCGGCGTGAAGACCGAGTACATGCCGGAGAGCGACAGGAAGGCGTGGGTGCGCTATCCACCGCCGCGCTGGATCTGGTCGGGCGCCGCGATCTGCGGGATCCCGCGCGAGGTCAACGAGGCGATGCTCCATGGCTGGCATGGTCACAACGGCGTGACGCTGGGCAATCCGCGGCTTGGCTTCGTCTGCACCGGCGAGACGGTGAACGGCGATCCGGGGCTCGAGGGTTATTACATCGAGTACGACAAGGACATCGCGCCGGACGAACGCGTGCGCTTCGTGCATCACGAGCACGCGCCGCCATTCGATCCCGCCAGGGCCCCGGCGCTCGACTCCGCGAGTTGGCCGGAAGAACGGCTGCTGAAGGTCGAACGGTCCTATGCGATGGAATATGTGCGCTCCATGCTGCCGTCGATGGTGGAACTTTTCGGCGCGGAGGAGGCCGCACATCTTGTCGGCCGCACCGCGCGGCTGATCGGGCTTCAGTACTACGACGAGTGCGCAAGCCTGCTCGGCGTCGGTGGACACAGCGCATCGGACTTCGCGCGAATGCTCGGCGCGCTTGCCGCGTCACAAGGCGAAGCCGTGCAGATCGACGGCGGCACGGTCACCCAAACAGGCTTCCGATTGATGTACGGCGTCACCAATGCACACGCGATGTTCGATGCCTGGAACGCGCTATGGACCGGCATGCTGGCGGTGCATAATCGCGCATTGAAGATAGCGGTCGAGCGCCACGGCGAGCACATCGTCTGGCGCATCGAGCCGTGACAGGGATGCACATGCTTCGGATCATCTTCGCGGCGCTCACCGTGGCCGCGGCCGTCGTTGGCGCGCAGGCAACGCCCGCTTACTGGACCGTCCATGAACCGAAGGGCGGTACCGCCTATCTGGTGAGTTCGCTTCACCTGCTGCCGCGCGGCACCGAGTGGCACAACGATACGCTCGAAAAGGCGATGGCGTCGTCCGACAGCTTCGTGTTCGAGGTGCCGACCGGCGTGGATGAGCATCGCGAGGAAACCCGCTTCATCTATCACCGCGGCCTCCTGCCCGACGGACAAACGCTGACCGGGCTGCTCGACGACACCGGCAAGCGGGACTATGCACGTGCGCTGGAGATGGCCGGGATGCAGGCCAGCGCACTGGATCAGAAGCAGCCCTGGCTCGCCGAGGTAGTGCTGACGGTGCAGGCCATGTATCGCCGGAACTATTCCGCCGAAAATACGCCGGAGGGCTATGCGCACTATTTCGCGGCCCATGGCGGCAAGGACATCCGCTACCTCGACACGACCCGCCAGCAGATGGAGTTCCTGGCCGGCGCCAACCCGGACGGCGATATCGGCAAGTTCAGCGCCGTGCTGGCCGATTTCCCGAACCAGGCGGAGCGCGAGCAGCACTTTGTCGACGCCTGGCTGAAGGGCGACGTCTCGACTTCCGCGACGCTGGTTTCCACCGGATTGCACGACTATCCCGATGCGTGGGGACGGCTGGTCGACCGCAACAAGGCATGGGCGGAACAGATTAAGGATATGCTGCGCGAGAACCGGACCTTCTTCGTCGCTGTCGGTATCGCCCACCTGGTCGGCCCAGAGGGTGTTCCCGCGCTTCTGCGTGCGAAAGGTATCGCAGTCGACGGCCCTTGATGTAAAAGGCCGCCATGAGCGAATCGAAGGGCGGGACGCGGCTGGTCGCCCGCGCCACCGGAAAAGTGCAACTGGCGGACGCGAAGTATCGCGCGACGCTGCGCACCGGACATCACGACCTGATCGCGGATGAAGGTCCGCATGAAGGCGGCGCCGATGCAGGCCCGACGCCGTTCGGCTATGTGCTGGCCGGGCTTGCCGCCTGCACCACGATCACGCTGCGCATGTATGCGGAGCGCAAGAACTGGCCGCTGACGGCGGTGTCGGTCGAACTCGAATATTACCGCGACGACGCAGCCTTCCGCATCGAGCGCATGCTCCACCTCGGCGGGCCGCTCGACGCCGAGCAGCGCGCCCGCATGGCGGACATCGCCGAGCGCACGCCGGTGACGCTGGCGCTCAAGACCGGCAACACGATCAACACGAAGCTCGCCGATGGGTGACGCCGGATTCCACGAGGCCGCCCTGACGCTGACGCTGAAGGACGGGCGCAGGCTGTCGTACCTCGACCTCGGTGTGGGCGGCGGGCCGGTCGTGTTCCATTTCCACGGTCACGGCTCTTCGCGCGTCGAATCCCTAATGCTGGAGGAAGCGGCGAAACGGCTTGGCGTCCGCGTGATCGGGCTCGACCGGCCGGGTATCGGCTATTCCGATCCGCAGGACGGCGACCGGTTGCGCAACTGGCCGCACGACGTGGCCGAGGTGGCCGACATCCTCGGCATCGAAAAATTCGCGGTGCAGGGCATGTCGGCCGGCGGCCCCTATGCGCTCGCCTGCGCCTACGAGTATCCCGATCGCGTCACCGCGTGCTCCCTGGTGAGCGCCGTGCCGACGCCGGACGTCGCCAAGCGGGCGGGACCGCGGGTGCGGCGGCTCCTGTGGTGGGCCGCGGCGCGCTTCCCGAACTATCTGCGCAAGCGGCTGATGCAGTTCCGCCCGGACGCACGGCCCAGCGAGGAAGCGGTGCAGGCCCGCATGCAGCGGGTTGCGATGTGGCTGGGCGGCGAGGACCTGCACCTGATGCAGATCCCCGAGATGCGGGCGATCCTGCTGCGCACCATGCTGGAGACCGCGCGTCAGAACGGGGCCGGCAACCGGGCCGAGATCGAGCGTCTGGTGCAGCCCTGGGGCTTCGACATCCGCGATATCACCCGGCCCCGCCTGTTCCTTTGGCACGGCGACGAGGACCGGATCATGCCGGTCGCGCCCGCGCGGCGCATGGCACGAACCCTGCGCAACTGCACCGCCACCTTCTACGAAGACGAGGGCCATTTCTCCGTTCTGGTGAACCGCGCCGCCGATCTGCTGGCGCCGCTGCGTGTCTGACGCCGGAGCTATCGAAGAGCCCCCGCATTCCACTTTGGTCCACGACGCCGTTGGGCCCGACCTGCCGCTTCGGGAGGCGTTCGCGGCGCTCGGGATCGGTATCGTTTCGCTCTTGCTCGCCGGTGTCCTGCCCGCGGTATTGGGATCGCTGGCGGATGAGGGACGGTTGTCCGCGTCCGGCATCGGCCTGACGGCGACCTTCGAAGCACTGTCGATGGGCCTTTCGACCGCGGCGGCCGGTATCCTGTTGCCGCCGCGGCATCTGAAGTGGATCGCTGGCGCTGCGGCGGCGATGCTGGCGGCTGCCGATTTCGCAACAGTCCACGCCGCCGGCACCACTGTCATCGTGGTTCGGACCGTTGCCGGCGTGCCCGAAGGCATCATGCTCTGGATCGCCATTGGCATGATCGCCCGCACTGCGACGCCCGAACGCTGGGCCGCCATCTTTTTCACCGCCCTGACCGCCAGCCAGATGGTGATCGCCCTGATCTTCGCGCAATGGGTTCTCCCGAGATTCGGCGCTGACGGCGGCTTCCTTGGACTGGCGGTCACGGCGCTGTGCGGCCTCGCGCTGGCGCCGTTTGTCCCGTCCCGGTACGCGGCGCTGACCAACGGGGAGGCAGCCGGCGGCGCGCCGCCGCCGCGCGGCTTGTTCGCCCTGTTCGCGACCCTCATCTTCATCGCCGGCAGCGGCACGGTCGGCATCTATCTCCAGCCGCTGGCGCACGAGGCGGGATTGTCGGCGGACGTCGCCCGGGCGGCGGTGTGGATTTCGCTGGCGGCACAAATCGCGGGGGGCGCCACCGCCACGGCGATCTCCGGGCATGTCCGCTATTTCACGGTGTTTGTGGTCGCGACCGTCCTCTATGTGGCGTCATGGATCGTCTTCCTGCTGCACCCGCCGGCCTGGGCGTTCGTTTCGGCCAATGCGTTAGGCGGCTTTGTCGGCGTGCTGCTGGCGCCCTTCCTGGTGCCGATGACGATCGAGGCCGACCCCTCTCGCCGCGCGGCGGTGCTGAGCGGCAGCACGCAGGTCCTCGCGGGTGCGCTCGGTCCCTTCGCGGCCTCGTTCGTCGTGGCAGATGACGATGTGCGCGGCGCGATCTTCCTTGGCACCGCATCACTCTTCGCTGGACTCGCTTTGATCGCCGTCCTTCACTTAACTTCCACAAACGGAACGAACAGTTTGTCAGACCGTTCACGCGATTCGCGTGGAGCCAACTGAGGAGAGGCCGTATGGCGGCGAAGAAGAAGGCGAAGAAAGCAAAGAAGGCACCGGCCAGGAAGGCCAAGAGGAAGCTCGCGAAGGCGGCGCGCCGCGCTCCGGCGAAGAAGAAGGCAGCCAAGCGCGTGACAAAGTCCGCGAAGAAGGCGCCGAAGAGAGCCAGCGCCAAGAAGACCCCAGCGAAGAAAGCCGTGAAGAAGACTGCGGTGAAGAGCTCGCGCAGCGCCAGCAAGGAATTTGGCGAGGGCAACTACAAGGCGGCGCATCGGTTCGGCAAGGCACAGGAAAGCTTCGTCCACGCCCACAAGTCCGACATCCCGGCGATGGGCCACAAGGCAGAAGCGGCGCTTGAAGGCCCCGAAGGCAAGGAATTGGCGGCGGCCGAGGAAGAGGCCAAGGGCCACGCTGCGGGCGAAGAGCCTTAGCTCACCCTAGAGCGGATCGCTCGCCGCCAGCCATAGCACGGCGAGCGCCTCCAATCCCTTGTGATCCTCGTCGTCGAAACGGCCCTTCACCGGGCTGTCGAGATCAAGCACACCGACGAGGGCGCCGTCCCTGACCAGCGGGATCACGATCTCCGACTGCGAGGCAGCATCGCACGCGATGTGGCCGGGGAACATATGCACGTCGGGCACGACCTGCGTTTCGCGCGTTTGGGCGGCCGTGCCGCATACGCCCCTGCCCATTTCGATGCGTACACACGCCGGGCGGCCATGGAAGGGGCCGAGCACCAGGCCGCGCCCTCGCTTGAAGTAGAACCCGGCCCAGTTCAGGTCGGCCAATCCCATCCAGAGCAGTGCCGCGAGGTTGGCGGCATTGGCAATGGCATCACGCTCGCCATGGAACAACCCTTCCGCCATGAGCTTCAGCTCGCGGTAGATCTCGGCTTTGGTCCCGGACGGGCGCGCGCCTTCGAACGTTGTCACTTCGGCTCGAACTTCAGCGCGGTGCCGTTCATGCAGTAGCGCAGACCCGTCGTCTCGCGCGGGCCGTCCGGGAAGACGTGCCCCAGATGGCCGCCGCACGCCGCACAGGTCACCTCATCGCGCACCATGCCGTGGCTGCGATCGGCCTTGATGTTCACCGCGCCGGGCTTGGCTTCGTAGAAGCTTGGCCAGCCGGAGCCGCTTTCGTACTTGGTCTTGCTGTCGAACAGCTCGGCGCCGCAGCCGGCGCAGTTGAACTCGCCGGCGCGCTTTTCATAGTTGAGCGGGCTGGAGCCCGGCGGCTCGGTGCCGCACTGGCGCAGCACCGCGTATTGGGCCGGGGTCAGCTCGGATTTCCATTCGGAGTCGGTCTTGTCGGCCATGTTGTTCTCCTTGTTGTGGCGTCGCCCCTAATTCGACCGGGCGGCCCCAAAGTTACGAATTGCGGGCCTTCAGCTGGTCACGGATCTCGCGCAACAGCAGGATGTCTTCCGGCGTCTCGGCCGGCGGCTTCGGCGCCTCGGGCGCCTTCATGCGATTGATCTGGCGCACCACCAGAAAGAGCACGAAGGCGATGATCAGGAAGTTCAGCACGGCGTTGATGAACAGGCCGTAGTTGAGCGTCACCGCGCCCGTGTCGGTTGCCTGCTTCAGCGTCTGGACCGCCCGATCTCCCTTGATCACCAGGAAGAAGTTCGAGAGGTCGAGCCCGCCCAGCAGGATGCCGATCGGCGGCGTCAGAATGTCCTTCACCAGCGAGTTGACGATGGCGGTGAAGGCGGCGCCGATCATGATACCGACCGCAAGGTCGACCACGTTGCCGCGCACGATGAAGGTGCGGAATTCCTTGAACATTCAGGCGTCCTGCGTGCTGCCCGGCAAGGCTAGTCCGCGGCCTTGTCCCCAACAAGCTTGCGGGCGCGGGAATGCGAGGCCGACCCCGCAAATAAGTGGAACAATATCAGGTTCTTATTCGCCATGAAGGATGACAGGTCGCCTTGAATCTGCCCGGTGCCTTGCATTAAGGGACCCGTCCCTATAAGACGCCCGCTCTTTCGAGAGCAGCCGGGCAGGGCATGCCTTGGCCGCTCGCAAAGCGACCGGCCGAAACGGCCTACAGGAGACCGCAAAATGCCCAAGATGAAGACCAAGTCGGGCGCCAAAAAGCGCTTCAAAATCACCGCGAACGGCAAGATCAAGACCCACCAGGTTGGCAAGCGCCACCGGCTGATCAACAACTCGCCGGCCCGCACCCGCGACCTGCGCGGCACCGCCCTGCTCTCGGATTCCGAGACGCGGCGCGTGAAGCGCTGGATGCCGTATGGCGGAGGGTTCTAAGCCATGTCACGTGCTCCCCGCGCCGTACCCAGCCACGCCCGCCGCAAGAAGGTCTTCAAGGCCGCCAAGGGCTTCTATGGCCGCCGCAAGAACAACATCACGACGGCCAACGCCGCCGTCGACCGTTCGCTTCAGCACAACTACATCGGCCGCAAGGAGAAGAAGCGCAATTTCCGGGCGCTCTGGATCCAGCGCATCAACGCCGGCTGCCGCGAACACGGTCTGACCTACAGCCGATTTATCAGCGGGCTCCAGAAGGCGGGCATCGAGATCGACCGCAAGGTCCTCTCCGATCTCGCCATCCACGAGCCCGGCGCCTTCAAGGCTCTGGTGGATCAGGCCGCGGCCAACGCCCCCGCGCACTAAATCCAAATCCCATCGGAGCCGGCGCGGGTCTTGGCAAATGCCGAGGCCCGTGTTCCAAGCCTCTTCGATCAGGGATTTCAGATGAGCGACATACAGACACTCGAACGCGAGACGCTGAGCGCGATCTCATCCGCGGCGGATGAGGCCGCCCTCGAAGCCGCGCGCGTGGCCGCGCTGGGCAAGAAGGGTTCGATCAGCGAACTCTTGAAGACGCTGGGCGGCATGACGCCCGACGAGCGCAAGGCGAACGGCCCTCTGTTCAACGGCCTGCGCGACAGGGTCACCACCGCGATTGCCGAGCGCAAGGCGGCACTGAGCGAAGCCGCACTGAACGCGCGGCTAAGCAACGAGAAGGTCGACGTCACCCTGCCGCCCCGGCCCGAGTCGGACGGCACTATCCATCCCGTCAGCCAGGTACTTGACGAAATCGCGGCGATCTTCGCCGACCTGGGCTTCGCGGTGGCCGAAGGGCCGGACGTCGAATACGACGACTACAATTTCACCAAGCTGAACATCCCGCCGGATCATCCCGCGCGCGAGATGCACGACACGTTCTACATCGCGAAGCAGGCAGACGGCTCGCGCCACGTGCTGCGCACGCACACCTCGCCGGTGCAGGTGCGCACCATGCTGAAGCAGAAGCCGCCGATCCGTGTGATCGTGCCCGGCCGCACCTATCGCGTGGACAGCGACGCGACGCATTCGCCAATGTTCCACCAGCTGGAAGCGCTAGTGATCGACGAGAAGACGCATCTGGGCAATCTAAAATGGGTGGTCGAGGAGTTCTGCAAGGCGTTCTTCGAGATCGAGAACGTCACCCTGCGCGCGCGACCCAGCTTCTTCCCGTTCACCGAGCCGTCGGTCGAATGGGACATGCGCTGCGACCGGTCCGTGCCCGGCAAGATTGCCTTCGGCACCGGCAATGACTGGCTGGAGCTGGGCGGCAGCGGGATGGTGCACCCCAACGTGCTCGAGATGTGCGGCATCGACTCAAAGAAGTACCAGGGCTTCGCCTTCGGCTTCGGTCTGGACCGGATGGCGATGCTGAAATACGGCGCGCCGGACATCCGCTCGTTCTTCGAAAGCGACGTGCGCTGGCTGCGCCATTTCGGCTTCGCCGCGCTCGACCTGCCGACGCTGGATGGAGGGTTGAGCCGATGAAGTTCACCCTCTCCTGGCTGAAGGCGCCGCTGGATACCGACGCCGACGTCGACACGATTGCCGAGAAGCTCACCTCGATTGGGCTCGAGGTGGAGTCGGTGGAGGATGCGGGCGCGCGGCTGAAGGATTTCACCGTCGCCGAAATTATCACCGCCGAGAAGCATCCCAACGCCGATAAGCTGCGGCTGTGCATGGTCAATGCCGGTGACGGCGCACCATTACAGATCGTCTGCGGTGCGCCGAACGCGCGTGCGGGGATCAAGGTGGTGCTCGCGAAGCCCGGCACAGTGATTCCTGTGACCGGCGAGGCGCTGAAGATCGGAACCATCCGCGGCGTCGAATCCCGCGGCATGATGTGCTCGGCGCGCGAGTTGCTGCTGGGCGATGACCATGAAGGCATCATCGAGCTCCCGGCCGACGCAAAGGTCGGCGACAAGGCGGCGGTCGCGCTGGGCCTCACCGATCCCGTGATCGACATCTCGCTGACACCCAACCGCGGCGATTGCACCGCGGTGTACGGCATCGCGCGCGATCTGGCAGCGTCGGGCCTCGGCCGGTTGCGCCAGGGCGATCTGTCGCCGGTACCCGGCAAGTTCGCCTCGCCGATCAAGACGCATGTGGAAACGGAGCATGCGCCGGTGTTCGCGGGGCGACTGATCCGCGGCGTGAAGAACGGGCCGTCACCAATGTGGTTGCGCGATTGGCTGAAGGCCGTTGGCCTGCGGCCGATCTCAGCGCTGGTCGACGTGACCAACTTCATTTCGCTGGACCGCGGCCGCCCGCTGCATGTCTACGACGCGGCGAAGGTGAGAGGTGATCTGCGCGCCCGGCTCGCAAAGGACGGCGAGACCCTGCGGGCGCTGGACGGCAAGACCTACACGCTCGATCCAACCGTGGTTGTCATCGCGGACGATGCGGGCGCGCAAGGCATCGGCGGCGTGATGGGTGGCGAGGATACCTCCTGCACCGACGCGACGACCGACGTGTTCGTGGAATCGGCGCTGTTCGATCCGATCTCCGTTGCGCGCACGGGACGCAAGCTGGGCATCGTATCGGACGCACGCTATCGCTTCGAGCGCGGCGTCGATCCCGAGTTCGTGCTGCCGGGGGTGGAGCTGGCGACGAAGATGATCCTGAACTTCTGCGGCGGCGAGCCGTCGGAGCTCGTGGTCGCCGGTGCGCCACCCGCATGGAAACGCACCATCGATTTCGATCCGCAGCACGTGCTGCGCCTCGGAGGCATCGACGTGCCGAAGGACGAGCAGATCGCGATCCTGAAGCGGCTGGGCTTCACCGTCGAAGACGCGGGCGCGATGCTTAAGGTGTCGCCGCCGTCGTGGCGCAGCGACATCGCCATCTCGGCCGATCTGGTGGAAGAGGTCGTGCGCATCTACGGCCTGAACAAGGTCGCCTCGGCGCCGATGGAGCGCATGCATGCGGTCGCCAAGCCCGTGCTGACGCCGGCGCAGCGGCGCGTGCGGACCGTGCGCCGCGAGCTCGCGTCACGCGGGTTCAACGAGACGATCACCTTCTCGTTCATCTCCCGCGAACAGGCGAAGCTGTTCGGCGGCGGTGACGACGCACGGCAAGTGGACAATCCGATCGCCGCCGACCTCGATGCCCTGCGGCCGAGCGTGCTGCCCTCCCTGCTGACGGCGGCGCAGCGCAATGCGGCGCGCGGCTTCAACGACCTGATGCTGTTCGAGATCGGTGCTCAGTTCCTAAGCGGCATGCCGGAAGCGCAGACGACCGTCGCGGCAGGCCTCCGGCTGGGCGAAGGCGCCAAGGACTGGATGAAGTCCGGCCACCTGCCGGACGTCTTCGACGCCAAGGCGGACATGCTGGCCGTTCTGGAGACCGCGATGGGCGCGAAGATGACTGCGCCGATTAAAGCCGGCGCGCCGGCGTGGTACCACCCGGGCCGCTCCGGCACCCTGGCGCTGGGACCGAAAGTGCTGGCGGCGTTCGGCGAGCTGCATCCGAAGATCCTGGCCGCATTTGATCTGAAAGGCCCCATCGCCGCTTTCGAAGTGTTCATGGATGCGATCCCGGAACCCAAAGCCGCGAAGAGCAAGGCGCGGCCGACCTTCGCGCCCTCGTCCTTCCAGGCGGTCGAGCGCGACTTCGCCTTCGTGGTGGAGACGACCGTCACCGCCGACGAGGTGCTGCGCGCGGCGAAGGCTGTCGATCGCAACCTGATCGAAACGACCGCCGTCTTTGACGTTTACGAAGGCAAGGGTGTGCCGGCGGGGAAGAAGTCGCTGGCGATTTCCGTGCGAATTCAGCCCAGGGACAAGACCCTGACGGATCAGGAGATCGATGCCCTGGCGGCAAAAATCGTGGCGGCGGTAGCCAAGGCGACGGGTGCGGTGCTGCGCACCTAGGCCACCGTCACATTCCGGCCAAAACGGAGTACAAGACTTCCTCCCTCGGGGAGGACGTCATGATCCAGCGGTACGATCTGATCATCGTGGGCGGAAGCTTCGCGGGTCTCGCCTGCGCACGTACCGCGGCGCTGAAGGGCCTGAAGGTCGCGGTCATCGACGCCAAGGACGACCCGGGCGCGCGCATGCGCACCACCGGCATCGTGGTGAAGGAAGCGAGCGATGATTTCGATCTGCCGGCGCGCCATATGCGCAAGGTACGCGGCGTGCGCCTGTATGCCCCGAACGACCGCTTCGCCGATTTCACCGCCCCCGGCTACTTTTTCCAGGCGACCGATACGACCAGCGTGATGCGCTGGCTGGCGTCCGAGGCCGAACGTGCTGGCGCCACCCTGCTCTATGGCCGCAGGTTCGAGACGGCAGTGGAGCACGCGCGCGGCGTTGCCTTGCCCGATCTCGGTCTGCATGCGAGCTTCTTGATCGGCGCCGACGGCGCGCGCTCCAGGGTGGCAGAGAACTTCGGCCTGTCGCGCAATACACATTTCCTTGCGGGACTGGAGATCGAATGCGAGCCGCTGGACGCGCTGGACCCGCGCTTCCTGCATTGCTTCGCCGACAGCAAGATCGCGCCGGGCTACATCGCCTGGGCCGTACCAGGCGTGGAGGTGACGCAGATCGGCGTGGCGGCGCGGCGGCCCGCGAAACCGGACCTGGGCGAGCTCCTCCTGCGGCTGAAAACCGTGTGCGACATCCGCGACATCCGCGTGACCTCTCGGCGCAGCGGCCTGATCCCCGCCGGCGGCACGCTGAAGCATATCGGCACCAACCGCGTGATGCTGATCGGCGACGCGGCCGGCACGGTGTCGCCGGTGACGGGCGGCGGCATCCATACTGCGCTGCATTTCGGGCGCCGCGCGGCGCTGCTGGTGTCGGACTACCTGGCCGACCGCGGCGCGCATCCGGTGGGCGCACTGGCGAAGGAATTGCCGCGCTATCGCGCCAAGCTTTTGCTGCGCCGGCTGCTCGATCTGGCGCCGCCGAACGGCATGATCAATGCGTTCCTGATGACCGGCCCCGCCAAGGCGCTGGCGCAGCGGATCTACTTCCACACCCGTGCAGGCTCGACCGAATCGTACGAAGCGTGGGCGGCAGAATTTGAAAGGGGCGAGCTGTCGCAGACACCGCCCCAACTGCCGACGCCGAAGCTGCGTTTGATCTGACGCTGTTTGATCTGGTGGGCCGCGACTGGAATAACCTGCGGCATGGATCGCAGAACACTCCTGGGCGCGATGATGGCCGCGACGCTTCCGTTTCCCGCGTATGCGGGCCAGTGCCGTGATGCGGTCGACAATGCGGCGGACATGCGCTGGCTCATCGACCAAGTCGAGGAGCACTACGCTTATCTGCCGGATCGCCATATAGATATCGCGAAGCTCCGCGCGATCTACATCGCCGAAGCACAAGCGGTGTGCGAGCCGCACGCATTCCTGGGCGCACTCGAGCGGCTGATCGCCGAGCTGCACGACCATCACATCGAGGCGAACGTCAACAACGCCGCCTCGCCGCAGCTCGTGCCGACAGGCACCGAGCTTTGGGCCGCTTTCCACGACGGCAACGCAGTGATCGAAGCGGTGCGGCCCGGCAGTGCGTGCGCCGAGGCCGGCGTACGCGCGGGCGATACCGTCATCGCGATCGGAGACGACCCGGTTGATGAGGCCGTCGCCGCTGCGATGCCCCGTGCGCTGAACGCGCCCGATCCGGAGGCGAACGACTACGCCCTGCGCGTCCTGCTCGCCGGCACGCACAACAAGCCGCGCGATTTCACGCTGAAAGGCAAGAAACACATTGTGCTGGCACCGTTTGAACGGCAGCCATCAGATACGCTGCTGACGACCACGCATCATGGCGCGGTTGCGGTGTTGAGGGTGGAGAACAGCCTGGGCGACTCCGGGCTTGTGGCGGAGGTGGACAAGGCGCTCGATCACCTCGACGGCGCGAAGGCAGTCGTTCTCGACCTGCGCAATACGCCAAGTGGTGGCAACACGGATGTGGCGGAACCGATCCTTGGCCGCTTCATCAAGGGCCGACCGGGCTACCAGCGCGGCTTCCTGCCCGGACGGCGCCGCAGTTTTCCGAAGGATGGCTACACCCGTTGGGTGCGTGCGCGCGGCACGACGGTGACACTGCCGATGGCGGTGTTGTGCAGCCGCTGGACCGGCAGCATGGGCGAAGGAATGACCATCGGGTTGGACGGCATGAAGCGCGCCATCGTGGTCGGCACCCGCATGGCAGGGCTGTGCGGCGCGACGAGGCAATTCCTACTGCCGAAGAGCCAGATCGGCATGACCTTTCCGGTCGAACGACTCTATCACCTCGACGGCACGCCGCGCCAGAAGTGGGTGCCGCCACACCTGGTCGATCTCGCGACGGCGCGGGGCGACGACCCGATCCTCGCCAAGGCACTCGAGCTGCTCGCGTGATGGCAATCGTAGAGCAGACCATCTCCATTCCCGTCAGCGGCGGGCGCACGCTGCATGCGCGGCTGTGGCGGCCGAAGGAGGGGCGGCATCCGGCGGTGATCGACTATTCGCCCTATCGCGTCAGCGACCTGTTCGCGCCGTTGATGGAGTCGCAGCTGCCGGTCTATGCGCAGAACGGCTATGCCGCGCTGGCGATCGACATTTCGGGCTCGGGCAACTCCACCGGCCTGCTGCACGACGAGTACCTGCCGCAGGAGATCAACGATCTCGTCGAAGCCATCGCCTGGGCCGCCGCACACGACTGGTGCGACGGACAAGTGGCGTTGATCGGATTATCGTGGGCCGCGTTCAGCGCGTTGCGCGCCGCCGCGCATAAGCCGCCGGCACTGAAAGCGATGGCGCTGGGCGGAGTCTCCGAGGATGGCTGGCTGACCGACATTCACTACTTGGGTGGCGCGCTCTACACCGGCCATATCGATTGGGCCGGGGTGATGCTGATGTTCAACGCACTGCCGCCCGATCCCGCGATCTTCAAGGGCGACTGGCGCGCCGAGTGGAAAGCGCGGCTCGTAGCCAACAGGCCCTGGATCATCGAATGGCTGAAGCACCAGCGGCACGATGCGTATTGGACGGGGAAGGCCGCGCCCCTCGATGGCGACACCCCACTGCTGCTCTACAGCGGTTTCGCCGACAAATACGCGACGTCCGTTCTGCGCATCGCAAGCGCCTGGCGCGGGCCGGTGCGCACCATCATCGGCCCATGGGAGCACACCCCGCCCGACCTCGCGTCGCGCGGCCCGCGCATCGGCTTTCTACACGAAGCGATCCGCTGGTTCGATCATCACATGAAGGGCGTCGATACCGGTGCGCTGGCCGAGGCGCCGCTGCGGATCTGGATCGGCGCGCCGGATGACGAGAAGAAAATGGTTGGCGGTACATGGCATGCCGTCGAGATGATCGGCGAAGGACCGCCCCCCTCGAACTGCGCGCCAGCGCGCCCGGCTGGCAGAGACTCAAGAATCTTCCGAAGCTCCCGCCCGAGCTCCCGACTGACCTCTACGAGGACGTCCCGTCAACCTTCGAGGCCGGCACGGATGCGCGCTTCGGCACCTATTTCTTGGCCGGCAGTGCCCGGGCACAGGATGTCGAGATCGCAGGCGTCCCCATCGTGCATTTGCGTGCGCGTGTGAAAGGCCGCTTCGGCCAGATTGTCGCCCGCCTGGTTGAATATGGTGATCGGACTGGCTGGGCGCGTATGACAACCGGCGCGACGCTGGTGCGCGAAGGCGACGATGTCGCCGTCGCGTTTCCGCTGCAAGCCACTGCGTGGCGCTTACGCGCTGGACACCGCGTCGAGCTGGTCCTCTATGCTGATGGCGGGCCGACGTTCTGGCCTCCGCCGGGTGAAACGAACATCCTTGTGCGCGACGTTCGTCTCGTGATCCCAACGCTCGCGCCATCGCACCGGCCAACGCCTATCTTTGCGCCACCGCAGACCAGAGCGGCACGACGGCCTGGAGCGCTGCAATGGATCGATCCGCAGCGGGAGCCCGTCGCATGGGACCGCCCCTCACCCGCATCGATACGCACTTCGACAACGGCCGCGCACAACCTGGGCGGGACGGATTACTTCATAACGTCGCGTTTCGATCTGCTGATTGACGAAGACTGGCAGGGTTGGGCGGCAAAGAGCTATCGCATCGCGTTCGAACGGCCAGGTTGGTCGGTCCGTATCGATACACGGCTTGAAGTCAGGTCCGCAGAAGACTCATTCGTGATCGCTTGGACAATCAACGCTACCGAAAACGGCGAGCCATTCTATCATACCGCAGACGGTACATCGGTACTGCGCGAGACGGTCTAGGCGATGGGCAGCAGTTTCGGTGCGACGCCGAACTGGTCGGCGAGGTGCTGGTATTCGGCTTTCGCAGCGCTGTTCGTGAGCTGGTGGCGTTCGGCGAAGATGAACTCATTCTTCAGCGAATGTTCCAGGCCCGTCAGCTCCGTCACGCGGACCTTGTAGCCGTGGGCTTCGAGGAACAGGCCGCGCATCACGTTGGTCAGGTGCGCGCCGAACTCGCGGCGCTGGATCGGGTGGCGCCAGAGCTGGCGTTCGGGCTTCTTCGACCCTTCCAGCGCGGCGGCGACTTCCGCCTGACAGCACGGCACCAGCGCTATGAATTTCGCGTCATGCCGGAGGGCGAACTGGATCGCCTCGTCCGTCGCCGTGTCGCAGGCGTGCAGCGCGGTGACGATGTCGGCCCTGCCGTCGGGCAATCGGGCATCCGCGATGGCGCTTTCGAGGAAACGCATGCGGGTGAAACCGCTCTCAGCCGCAATCTTTTTCGAGGTCTCGATCAGATCGTGACGCGCTTCGACACCATAGACGGTGCCGCGGCCCTGCCTGGCGAAATACAGGTCGTAGAGGATGAAGCCGAGATAGGATTTGCCGGCGCCGAGGTCGGCCAGCACCGGCTGTTCCTTCTCCGCGAACGCCGCGTCGATGGCGGGCTTGATGAGCTGCGCCAGGTGCAAGACCTGTTTCAGCTTGCGCCTCGAATCCGCGTTGATCGCGCCTTCGCGCGTCAGGATGTGGAGCGCCTTGAGCAGCGCCACCGACTGCCCCGGCCACAACTCGCCGAGCGCCTGTCGCGGATTGCCGCCGCGCCGGACGGGATGATGCCGTGCCATGGGGCGAACCTAATGATGCGGGGGCGCTATTGCGAGAGCCAGTATTGCGCCTTGCAATTCCGGTAGGTCATCAAGATGTTGGGGCGCGTGATCACGCACTGCTCGTCGAAGTGATAATAGCCGAGGATCACCGCCGCGAGCGCCGCCGTTCGGTGCGGGCCGAAGCGCAGCAGGCGATATGCGAAGTCGGCGAACTGCCAGTCACTTTCGGTGTAGGTGACGCGCACCTGCTCGGGATCGTAAGGCCGACAGTCCTCGCCCGCCGCCGTTCGACAGGTGCCGCGACGAACCGCGCAACGCCGCTGGCGTCGGTTTCCGCATTGCTCCAGATGCCGAAGAAGTCGCTGATATCGGCCCGCACCGGGGCGGTCATGACCAGGGCAGCCAGCACGACAGCTGCCGTCACAAATCTGCGCCCCATTTGGCCCGTCAGAACCCCAGAAAGCCGCCAATTCCTGCGCCAATGTTAACGGTATCGGCCGCGCCGCAACAGGGTGTGGACCGGGCGTCCGCCCGCCGCTATACCCCCGGCCCTCAAACGGCCTCACGTAGCGAAGCGATAGGCCAAAGGGCCCAATGACCGCCGATCTATCCAAAATCCGCAATTTCTCGATCGTGGCGCACATCGACCACGGCAAATCGACGCTGGCCGACCGCCTGATCCAGTTCACCGGCGCGCTGTCCTCCCGCGAGATGAAGGACCAGATCCTCGACTCGATGGATATCGAGCGCGAGCGCGGCATCACCATCAAGGCCCAGACCGTGCGCCTGCAATACCAGGCGAAGGACGGCGAGACCTACACCCTGAACCTGATGGACACGCCAGGCCATGTGGACTTCGGCTACGAGGTCAGCCGCTGTCTCGCCGCGTGCGAAGGCGCGCTTTTGGTGGTGGACGCGAGCCAGGGCGTGGAAGCCCAGACGCTCGCCAACGTCTATCAGGCGATGGACGCGAACCTGGAGATCGTGCCGGTCCTCAACAAGATCGACCTGCCCGCCGCCGAGCCCGAGCGCATCCGCCAGCAGATCGAGGACGTGATCGGCATCGACGCGTCGGAAGCGGTTCCGATCTCAGCCAAGACCGGCCTCAACATCGACCAGGTGCTGGAAGCGATCGTCACCCGCCTACCTGCGCCCAAGGGCGACATCAACGCGCCGTTGAAGGCCTTGCTGATCGACAGCTGGTACGACGCCTATCTCGGCGTGGTCGTGCTCGTCCGCATCATCGATGGCGAGCTGAAGAAGGGGCAGAAGATTCGCATGATGAATGCGGACGCCTACTACCAGATCGAGCAGGTCGGCGTATTCACGCCCAAGAAGGTGAATGTCGACTCGCTCGGTCCGGGCGAGGTCGGCTTCCTCACGGCGCAGATCAAGCAGGTGGCCGATACCCAGGTCGGCGACACCATCACCGACGAGAAGCGCGGCACGGCGACCGCCCTGCCGGGCTTCAAGCCGGCACAGCAGGTGGTGTTCTGCGGGCTGTTCCCGGTGGACGCGGCGCAGTTCGAAGACCTGCGCAATGGCCTCGGCAAGCTGCATCTGAACGACGCCAGCTTCACCTATGAGATGGAGACCAGCGCGGCGCTGGGCTTCGGCTTCCGCTGCGGCTTCCTCGGCCTGCTGCATCTCGAGATCATCCAGGAGCGGCTGGAGCGCGAATTCAACCTCGACCTGATCGCGACCGCCCCGAGCGTCATCTACAAGATCCATTTGACCGACGGCTCCACGATGGAACTGCACAACCCGGCTGACATGCCGGACGTGATGAAGATCGAGAAGATCGAGGAGCCCTGGATCAAGGCGACGATCCTGGTGCCAGACGATTATCTCGGCGCCGTGCTGAAGCTGTGCGAGGACCGCCGCGGACGGCAGGTGGAGCTCACCTATGCCGGCAACCGCGCGATGGTGGTCTATCATTTGCCGCTGAACGAGGTGGTGTTCGATTTCTACGACCGGCTGAAGTCGGTGTCGCGCGGCTACGCCAGCTTTGACTATCACATCGAAGGTTACGAAGAGGGCGACCTCGTCAAGATGTCGATCCTTGTCAACGGCGATCCGGTCGACGCGCTGTCGATGATCGTGAACAAGCAGCGCGCCGAAGGCCGCGGGCGCGCGATGTGCGAGAAGCTGAAAGAGCTGATCCCGCGCCACATGTTCGTGATCCCGATCCAGGCGGCGATCGGCGGCAAGATCATCGCCCGCGAAACGCTGAGCGCCCTGCGCAAGGACGTGACGGCCAAGTGCTACGGCGGCGACATCAGCCGCAAGCGCAAGCTCCTCGACAAGCAGAAAGAGGGCAAGAAGAAGATGCGCCAGTTCGGCAAGGTCGACATCCCCCAGGAAGCCTTCATCGCCGCCCTGAAAATGGATCAGGATTAGGCGCTTGCTTTCCTTCCGGTGCTGCGCACAGCATCGGATATGACGCTGCGCAGCATCCCGGAGTCGATGAACCCTGCGACCGTCGCGGTGATCGACGCGCGGTTGGATGCCGTAAGATGCGAGCATCGCGTCGCCATTCCTTTGGCCATCGAGAGCGGCAGCCGGGCCTGGGGCTTTCCGTCGCCCGACAGCGATTACGACTGCCGGTTCATCTATGTGCGGCGGCGCGAGGATTACCTATCGCTCTTCCCAATGCGTGACGTGATCGAGACGCCGCTCGACAAGACGTTCGACGTCAATGGCTGGGATGTCACAAAGGCCCTGCGCCTGCTGCTCAAGGGCAATGCCGTGGTGATTGAATGGCTGACATCGCCGATCATCTACGTAGCAGACGCCGCGTTCCGCGCCGACTTTCATGCGCTCGCCGCTCGGCTCGCGGACCGGCGGCTGGTCGGGCGCCACTATCTGCATCTCGGCGAGCGGCAGCGACGCGCCTACTTCGCCGACGGGACGCAGATTCCGCTCAAGAAGCTGTTCTACGCGCTGCGGCCGGCAGCGGCGCTTCGCTGGCTGCGCTGTCATCCCGCCGAAGCGGTCGCACCGATGCACTTCCAGACTCTCCTTCGAGGCTGCGATGCACCGGCGGAGCTTCTGACGCTGGTGGAGGATCTGATTGCGCGCAAGGCGGTCACGCGGGAGCTTGGCTCGGGAGAGCTGCCGGCATTGGTCGCCGCTTTTGTTGATGCAGAGCTCTCGGCCGCGCGCGACATCTTTGAAGCAGGGCCGCGCCCGGCGGCACCGGAAGCCAGGGCCGAGGCACAGGCCTTTTTTCACGACGCACTTGCGAAGTTCGGGGGTTGATCCGTGAGCGAAAGCGATCTCTTCAATCTCGCGCGCGCCATCACGGCGGTGGAGATCGGGTATTTCACCCAGATGATCACGATCAACTTCGCGATGATCGTGGCGATCTATTACTTTCTGAACCAGGCCAACATCATGATGAAGATCATGGCCTTCATCGCCTACGTGGTCGGCATGGCGCTGTTCCTGAGCGAGATGCTGTTCGAGACCAACATAAAGGTCACCGTGCTAGACCAGCTGCGGGAAACGCAACACCCCGGAATCCTCACGCAGCGTTATCTCGCGCTCTATGACAGTTGGCTGGGAACGGCGACGGCCGTCATGCTCAACGGCGCGATCTGGATCCTTGTGCTGGGCGTGTTCTACCTGCTGTTCTTCTGGAAGAAGTCGCCGGAAGAGCGCGACGTCACGATCCGGCGCGTGGTCTAACGGCCCGCCGTTTGCCCGGGTGCGACATTTGAAAGAAGCGGCATGGCCGGCGAAACTGGGCTAACGTCCCGCGTCATCCAGCTTGCGGAACATCATGCTTGAGTGGTCCACGGCGGCCCCTGCCATCAGTTCGGCCTTCCTCGCCTCCCTGGTCGAGGTCGTCGAAGCGCTGACCATCGTTCTGGCCGTCGTGGCGTTGCGGGGCTGGCGTCCGGCGATCACTGGCACGATTGCGGCGCTGGGCACGCTGGCCGCGATCGTGCTCGCACTCGGGCCGCTGCTCGACCGTATCCCGCTGCACGTCCTGCAGATCGTTATCGGCATCCTGCTGCTACTGTTCGGGCTGGGCTGGCTGCGCAAGGCGACCCTGCGGGCGGCCGGCATCATGGCGCTGCATGATGAGGACGCGATCTTCGCACGCGAGAAGGCCGAGCTGGGGGCCGAGGTGGCGCGGCATCAGGCGTCTCGCGACTGGATTGCCGGCATGACGGCTTACAAGGCGGTGCTTCTGGAAGGCCTTGAGGTCGTGTTCATCGTCATTGCGGTGGGCGCCGGACGCGGGCTTCTGATACCGGCCAGTGCGGGCGCGCTGGCGGCCTGTCTCGCCGTGCTCGCCATCGGCGTCGTGGTGCACCGGCCATTGTCCAAAGTGCCGGAGAACACCCTGAAATTTGCGGTCGGCGTGATGCTGTCCACCTTCGGCGTGTTCTGGACGGGCGAAGGGCTGGGCGTGGATTGGCCGGGCGGCGACCTGGCGCTGTTGGGGATCGGTCTGCTGTTCCTGGCGACGGCCGCACTCAGCGCGATGAGCGCGCGCCGCCTGGCAGGAGCAGCCGCATGAGCGTTCTGGCGGAGGTCTTTGCCGAGCTGTTTTCCATGTTTGCGGGCGACGCACGGCTGTCGCTTGGCGCGCTTGCCGTCGTGGCGCTGGCAGCGGCGGCCGCGTGGTTTGCCGCGCCGCTCGTGGCCGCGGCCGTGCTTCTGCTGGGAAGCCTGGCCGTACTGGTCGTTAACGTCATGTTGGCCGCCTGGCGCCAAACCTGACCGACGCAGATCAGCCGCAATTGCGCCTATGATCCCGGGCGGGATTTGGGGCGCGCATCATGACCAGCACCGGGACGGGCGTCACACCGGATGAGCCGCCGGCGGCGGATCACAATGCGCTGGGCGGCGCGCGCCTGATCGTCGGCTTCGTCCAGGGTGTCGCGCTCTACCTGATCTATCTCGCCGTCGACCATCATGTCTGGCCGTCCACGAACGCGTACTGGATGGCGCCGCTCCTGATGGTGTTCGTCTTTGTGCCGCTGCTATTCATCCAGGCGGTTGGCACGATGCGGCCGCTTACCTTGGGCCTTTGGGCAATCGCCGCGGCCGCGATCCTCGCGCTGCTGGGCTGGTTCGACATATGGCGGCAATGGGATTCGACCGGCGCCACGGCGCCGAGCGGCAATGGCGACATGACGTTCACGCTGGTCGCTTTCACCATCGTCGGCTTGTTCATCGCGCAATCGCTGATCACCGCCGCGGATGCCGAGCGCAAATACGTGGCGCGCTACAGCGCCTATTTCGAGGTCGCTTGGAAACTGGAAATCCAGCTCCTGCTTTCCGCCGTGTTTGTCGGCGTGTTCTGGGGTGTGCTGTGGCTGGGCGCGTTCCTGTTCAACCTGATCAACCTGCATTTCATCGAGGACCTGATCGAGAAGCCGTGGTTCGCAATCCCCGCCAGCACGCTGGCCGTCGCCGCGGCGTTGCATGCCACCGACGTTCGTTCGCGGCTCATCGCGGGCGTGCGGACCGTAGCGCACACCCTGCTCTCCTGGCTGTTGCCGCTGATGGTGCTTATCGCGGTTGGTTTCACGCTCAGTCTGCCCTTCACGGGGCTGCAACCGCTATGGGCAACCAAGAGCGCCGCGGGGCTGCTTCTCACCGCTGCCGGCGTACTGGTAATCCTGATCAACGCCGCGTTCCAGGACGGCGATCCGGAACACAACCGCGCCCCGGTTATGCGCTGGTCGGAGTTCGCGGCCGCGCTGGTGCTGGTGCCGTTCGTGCTGATCGCGGCCTATGCGTTGTGGCTGCGCGTCGACCAGTATGGCTGGACGACCGACCGCGTGCTGACGGCTGCTACCACGCTCGTCGCCCTTGCCTACGCCCTGGGCTATGCCGCGGCCGCGCTCCTGTCGCTCGGTGGAGGCGTCTGGATGGCGTTACTGGCGCGCGTGAATGTCGCGGCCGCCTTCCTGGTGCTGGGCATCCTGCTCGGGCTCTTCACGCCCATTGCCGACCCGGCACGCCTTTCCGTCAGCAGCCAGGTCGCGCGCCTCAGGAGTGGGGCGGTGAGCCCCTCGCATTTCGACTTCAATTATCTGCAAGCGGAGGGCGGCCGCTACGGGCGGCAGGCCCTGGCTGAGTTGGCCACCGCCGATTTCGGCAAGGACACGGCCAAGGTACGCGATCTCATCAAGCAGGCCCTGACCGGCACGTACGTTTCGCCCCCGTCCCCGGCGAAGGCCGATCTTGCCAAGACGATCACGGTCTATCCCAGGGGAAGCGCGCTGCCGGCGAGCTTCATGACCCAGGATTGGAGCCATTCTGAGGACGTGGTCGTGTCTTGTCTGACCCAGGCTACTGCGAAATGCGATGCGTTTCTGGCCGACATCTTCGGCGACAGGGGCGACGAGGTCATCCTGACGGACGGGGACGTCGCCTACCTGTCTGCGACGGTCTATGCGCGCCGCCCGGACGGCAAGTGGAGATCGATCGGCACTTTCAACAGTTCGTGCCCCGGCATGGTCGAGGCTCTGCGCGCCGGAAAGATGCAGGTTGTGGCGCCGGAGTTTCGGGACGTGGCCATCAACGGGGTCCGACTTCGCCCATCGGCGAGCTACTCGCTCTATTCCGGCTGCAATCCCTAGTTCTACTTGCAAGGCGTTTGCGCTAAAGGGACGCGAGCGCGGCGGTTCGCGCGGCGTCCTCGTGCAGGTCGACAAATGCCCCCGGTTGTGGCGATCGTGGATTACGGCTCCGGCAACCTTCGTTCGGCGGAGAAGGCGCTCGCTCGCGTCGCGGGCGAGCGCGGCACCGGCCAGGACGTGATCGTCACCGCCGACGCCGGCGTCGTTGCGAAGGCGGAGCGCATCGTGCTGCCGGGCGTCGGCGCGTTCGCCGACTGCATGAACGGCTTGTCGGCCGTGCCCGGCATGGTGGCGGTGCTGAACGATGCGGTCATCGCGCGCGGCGTGCCGTTCCTCGGCATCTGCGTCGGCATGCAGCTGATGGCGCGCGTCGGACGCGAGTTCGGCGATCATGCGGGCCTGGGCTGGATCGACGGCGAGGTGGTGAAGGTGACGCCGAGCGATCCCGGACTGAAGATCCCGCAAATCGGCTGGAACGACCTCGCCATCACGCGTGCGCATCGGGTAATGACAAACCTGCCGGCGAACGGAAACGCCTATTTCGTGCACTCCTTTGCAATGAGCTGTGCGCGCGAGGTCGATGTATTGGCGCGCACGGACTACGGCGGGCCGGTGACCGCGGCGGTAGCGCGCGACAATCTGGTCGGCGTGCAATTCCACCCCGAGAAGAGCCAGGCCCTCGGCCTGACCCTGCTCGGCAATTTCCTGGAATGGCGCCCGTGATCCTGTTTCCCGCAATTGACCTGAAAGATGGCCGCTGCGTGCGCCTCAAGAAGGGGCTGATGGATCAGGCGACGGTGTTCAACGACGACCCCGCCGCGCAGGCGCGCAAGTTCGAGAGCTCTGGGTTCAGATGGTTGCACTGCGTCGACCTGAACGGCGCATTCGACGGCAAGTCGGTGAACGGCGAGGCTATTCGCGCCGTCCGTGAGGCGATCAGCCTGCCCATCCAGCTCGGCGGCGGCATCCGGGACATGGCGGCGGTCGATGCGTGGCTGGCGGCCGGAATCACCCGGGTGATCCTGGGGACCGCCGCCCTGAAGAACCCAGCCTTCGTGAAGGAGGCTGCGCGCGCCCACCCCGGCAGGGTCGTGGTGGGCGCGGACGCGGTGGGCGGCAGGGTTGCGACCGAGGGCTGGGCCGAGGTGTCCGACCTCACACCTGCCGATCTGGGCCGCCGGTTCGAGGACGCCGGAGTCGCCGCCATCCTGTTCACCGACGTGGACGGTGACGGCCTGCTCCAAGGGGTGAATGTGACCGCAACGGCGGCGCTGGCACGGGCGGTAAAAATCCCAGTCATCGCGTCTGGCGGCGTCGGCTCCATAACTGACATTGAGCGGCTGAAAGCAGCCGAGGAACCGAACATTGAAGGTGTGGTGATCGGTCGGGCCCTCTATGATGGTCGCATCGATCCGGTACAAGCCCTAGTATTGGCGAACGGTGTTTAGCCGTTTACCAAATCGTCATATCATCCTTAATATTCAACGGGTTAAATGGGATATCAGTGTTTGCTCAGACGGCGGTTGATCTCGTCGAGCTGCTCCAATGTTTTGTAAGCGATTCTCACTTCGCCGCCTTTGGAGCCTTTGTGGATAACTTGAACCTTCAAGCCCAAGGCACTGGAAACATTGACTTCTAACGCCCGCGTGTTCGGGTCGGTCAGTGCAACCTTTCTTTTGGACGATTTGTGGATTCCCGAACGCTGTTCAGCCTCGCGGACGCTCAGGAGGCCCTCCACAATCTCCTTCGCCCGCACCTCGGCGTCGTGCCGCCCGATCAGGGTGCGAGCGTGGCCGGCGGTCAGCTTGCCGTCCCGGATCATCGCGCGGACCCCTTCCGGCAGGGTCAGCAGGCGAAGCGTATTGGCGATATGGGGGCGGCTCTTGCCGACCTCTTTGGCGACCTGCTCCTGTGTGTATTTGAAGCGGTCCATCAGCTCGTAATAAGCGGCCGCCTCCTCGATTGCGTTCAGGTCGGCGCGCTGGACGTTCTCGATGATGGCGATCTCGAGCGACTCGACGTCGCTCATCTCCCTCACCACCACCGGCACGTCATGCAGCTTGGCCATCTGGGCGGCGCGCCAGCGGCGCTCGCCAGCCACGATCTCGTAGGCGTTGGCCTGACCCTTCACCGGCCGGACCAGGATGGGCTGGAGCACGCCCTTCTCCTTCACCGACTCGGCAAGGTCGTGCAGGTCTTCTTCGGCGAAGCGCTTGCGCGGCTGGAATTTGTTCGGCTTCAGGAATGCGACCGGCAGCTTGTGCGTCGCACGCGCGGTCTCGCCGCGTGTCGGCGCCGATTCCTCGCCGATGAGAGCCGAGAGGCCGCGGCCCAGGCCGCGATGACGTTCTTCAGGAGCCATGATTATGCCGCTACTTGGTGACGCTCGCGCGCGATGAGTTCACCGGCGAGCTTGATGTAAGCTTGTGAGCCCGGGCAGCGCAGATCGTAAACCAACGCGGGCAGCCCGTGGCTCGGAGCCTCGGAAATACGCACGTTTCTGGGAATGGTGGTGCGATAGACCTTGTCGCCCATGTTCTCGCGCACGTCGGCCTCGACCTGTTCGGAGAGCTTGTTGCGTTTGTCGTACATGGTGAGGACGATGCCCTGGATTTCGAGCTCCGGGTTCAGGTTCGCCTTCACCAGGTCGATCGTCTTCAGCAACTGCGACAGACCTTCGAGCGCGAAGAACTCACATTGCAGCGGCACGATCACCGCATCGGCCGCGGCCATCGCGTTCACCGTGAGCAGCGTGAGCGACGGCGGGCAATCGATCAGGATGTAAGAAAATGGAGATGTTCCGTGTGCGGAATATTGCGCTAGTGCGTCCTTCAGGATGAAGTTGCGTCGCGGCGTGTCGATCAGCTCGAGCTCGGCGCCCGACAGGTCGACCGTGGCCGGCACCAGGGACAGGCGAGGGATGCGGGTCGGCGTCACCGCCTCGGCGATCGTCGCTTCGTTCATGAGGATCTCGTAGGTGGTGAGCTTGCGCTCCGACCGCGCGATGCCCAGCCCGGTCGACGCATTGCCCTGGGGGTCGAGGTCAATCACCAAGGTCGGTTCGCCGACTGCGGCCAGCGCGGTGCCCAGGTTGATCGCCGTGGTTGTCTTGCCAACACCGCCCTTCTGGTTGGCGACGACGAGGATGCGCGGCCTACCGGCGGGGTTGGTGGACATGGCGGAACTCCCGGACCTCCAGAATGACGCCCGAAGGGTCGGTCGCGCTCGGGTGCTGGAGAGCTTTCATCCTCCAAGATTTACCGGCCTCGGTCAATTCGGCCGCTAGGGATTGACCCTTCAGAAACAGGCAGATCGTGTGTTTTCCCGCCATTTGCTGTGCATAGCCGAGCAGCTTCTCGACAGGAGCCAGCGCGCGGGCCGTGACCACATCCACCGGGGCGTGCTCTTCGGCCTCAATCCGCGCGTTGCGGATGCCGACGCTGAGCCCCATGCGCCGGGCGGCGGCCTCCAGAAAATCGGCCTTCTTGCGGATGGATTCGTAGAGGATGACATCTGCCCTGCCCCGGAGCAGTTCCGCCAGCACCAGACCCGGAAATCCTGCGCCGCTTCCCAGATCGGCCAACGTTTTTGCGTACGCTGGAACATAGTGGGCAAGCTGGGCCGAATCCCAGACATGACGCCGCCAGACGTCGGCCATCGAGTTTTTCGACACCAGGTTGTGGTGTTGGTTCCAGTCTTGCAGCAGGCCGACATAGGCCTTCAGTCGAGCCAATGTTTCACGTGAAACATTGGTTCTGGCCGCGAACTCTTCGGGGCCGAAGGGCTCAGGCGCGCTTGGCGGATCGGACATGCGCCAGAACCAGCGTGAGCGCGGCCGGCGTCACGCCGTCAATGCGCGCCGCCTGCCCGAGGGTCGCCGGACGGACGCGGCCGAGTTTGACGGCGCATTCAGTCGAGAGCCCCGTGATAGAGCGGTAGTCGATGGCCTCGGGCAGCTTCATCCCCTCGTCCTTGCGAAATGCGAGAATGTCGGCGTCCTGGCGGTCCAGGTAGCCGGCATACTGGCTGTCGACCTCAAGCTGCTCGATGATGTCTGCCCCGAATCCGCCGATCTCAGGCCAGATCGATGCCAGCTTCGGCAGATCGCTGTCGGGCAAGCTCAGCAGATCCATTGCGGTCCGCCTCACGCCATCCAGACGGACGAAAAGGCCATGCTTCTGAGCCTCGTTGGGCGTCAGATTCAGCGACCGCATAGCCGCCCGCGCGGCGTCGAGACGCGCCATTTTCTCAGCAAAAACAGTGGCTCGGGCGCTCCCTACGACCCCTACTCGCTCTCCGATCGGCGTAAGCCGCTGATCGGCGTTGTCCGCCCGCAGGGTCAGCCGGTACTCGGCGCGCGAGGTGAACATGCGGTACGGCTCACTGACGCCCTTGGTCACCAGATCGTCGATCAGCACGCCAATATAGGCCGCGGCCCGGTCCAGAACGACCGCATCCGATCCGCCGACCGACCGCGCCGCATTCAACCCGGCCATCAGCCCCTGAGCGGCAGCTTCCTCGTATCCCGTGGTGCCGTTGATCTGTCCCGCCAGGAACAATCCCGACGTCTTCTTGGTCTCCAAGCTAGGCTTCAGTTCGCGCGGATCGACATAGTCGTATTCGATCGCATAACCGGGCCGCTTCACCGCGACGTTTTCCAGACCCAGGATCGTGGCCAGCAGTGCGAGCTGCACATCTTCCGGCAACGAGGTAGAGATCCCATTGGGATAGACGGTGTCATCGTCCAAGCCCTCGGGCTCGAGGAAGATCTGATGGCTGTCGCGGGCGGCGAAGCGGACGACCTTGTCCTCAATGGAGGGGCAGTAGCGCGGCCCGGTCGACTCGATCTGGCCGGAATAAATAGGGGCGCGATGCAGGTTGGCGCGAATGATATCGTGGGTCTGAGAGGTCGTGCGGGTGATGTGACAGACGGTTTGCGGCGTGGTGATCGCGCGAGTCAGGAAGCTGAACGGGATGGGCGGATCATCGCCGCGCTGCACCTCCAATGACGCCCAATCGATCGTCTTGCCGTCGAGCCGTGGAGGGGTCCCCGTCTTCAACCGGCCCATCGAAAAGCCCATGGAATATAGCTTATCTGACAGTCCGATCGCGGGCTGGTCACCGACACGGCCGGCCGGAATCTTCCTCTCGCCGATATGAATGAGGCCACGCAGGAAGGTGCCGGTGGTCAGCACCACGGCGCCGCAGCGGATCGTCCGGCTATCCGCCGTGATCACGCCTGCCACCCGGCCATCCTCAATCAGCAGGTCTTCGGCAGCTGCGGCCAGAACCGCCAGGTTCGGTTGAAGTCCGAGCGCAGCCTGCATCGCCTGCCGATAGAGCTTGCGATCAGCCTGGGCGCGCGGTCCGCGCACGGCGGGACCCTTGCGCCTGTTGAGCAGACGAAACTGGATGCCGGCCGCGTCCGCCACGCGGCCCATCATGCCATCCATGGCGTCGATCTCGCGGACCAGATGCCCCTTGCCGACCCCGCCGATTGCAGGATTGCAGGACATCTCGCCGATCGTCTCAAGCTTGTGCGTCAGAAGCACGGTACGGGCGCCGAGGCGCGCCGACGCTGCCGCGGCCTCGCAGCCCGCGTGCCCGCCGCCGATGACAACAACGTCGACCCGATCCATGTGCGGGTCTTTAGGGCAGGGGGCTTTCCGCCTCAAGCGTGGCGCCATGTTTCACGTGAAACATCTTTCCGCGACTTGAGGCAGAGGCTCATTTGCCGATGCAGAAGTCCCGGAAGACCACGTCGAGCAGCTCCTCGACATCAACCCGGCCCGTGATCCGGCCGATAGCCCGCACTGCCAATCTCACATCCTCAGCGAACAGCTCGGGCCCCGGCGCCGCCAACGAGCGGCGCAGCGCCGCCGCCGCCTCTTCCAGAGCATGCCGATGGCGGGCACGGGTGATAACCGGCGCCTCATTCGCGCGATCCGCCTTGGCAGCAACAATCTTCGAGACTGCGAGCATCAGCATGTCCCAGCCCTGCCCGCTCTTGAGCGAAACCAGCAGCAAATCCTCACCCGCCGGCCGCTCACCCGCCAGGTCGCACTTGTTCCAGATGACAAGCGCCGCCTTGTCGCGTGCATCGTCGGCCAAGCCCGCGAATGGATTCTCGGCGCTACTGTCGACCAGAAGCAAAATCGCGTCCGCTTCCTCCGCGCGGGCCAGAGCGCGGCGTACGCCCTCCTGCTCCACCGGATCGCCGGTTTCACGCAGCCCCGCTGTGTCGATCACCACCACGGGCACGCCGTCGATATCCAGCACCACTTCGATCACGTCGCGGGTCGTGCCCGCAGTTTCATGCACGATGGCGACGTCACGTTTCGCCAAGGCGTTTATCAGCGAGCTCTTGCCCGCGTTGGGCGGCCCGATGACCGCAAGTTTCACGCCTTCGCGTATCACCTCTCCGCGCCGCCCATCGTTCACGTGTAAGCTAATTTGTCCAATTATATCAATTACTTCCAATTGAGATCGCTCGATCAATTCTCCGGGCAAATCCTCGTCGGCAAAGTCGATTTCGGCCTCGGCCCACGCCAGCGCTTTCACCAGCCGGTCCCGCCAGCCATCGTAAAGCCGCCCCAGCGCGCCCCCGTATTGCCGGAGCGCCTGACGGCGCTGCGCCTCGGTATCCGCGTCGACCAGATCCATCACCGCTTCGGCCTGCGTCAGGTCGAGCTTCCCGTTCTCCACCGCGCGGCGCGTGAACTCACCGGGCTCCGCTGGTCGTGTATCCTCCGCCTTGCCGATCTCCTTCAGCAACGCATCGATAGTCGCGCGGCCGCCGTGCACCTGGAATTCGGCCACGTCCTCGCCCGTGAAGCTGTGAGGCCCCGGCATCCAGAGCACCATTGCCTGGTCGATGGGCTTGCGCGCGTCATCCAGCAGCTCCCGCACGACAGCCTTGCGCGGCTCAGGCGCCGTGCCAGCAAGGCGAACAACGGCCCCCATCGCGCCCGGGCCCGACACGCGCACCACCGCCACGCCGGCGCGTCCCGGCGCCGACGAAAGCGCGTAAATCGTATCGGTCACGATTTCGCTTTGTCCGCGTCCTTGCGGCCCGCCATGCCGCTCGCCACCGCGCGGGCGCTGTCGAACATGAATTTCTGGAACTGCTCCAGGCCAGCGCCGCCCAGCGGCATCCAGGCGCGCATCATCGCTTCCGGATCGTTCACGTCGATCGCCGCTTTCATGCGCTTTTCGATCTCCGCCATCATGCGCTCCTGCGCCTTGGAGACATCCGGCAGGCCCAGGAATTCGCGAGCCTCCTTGGGCGTCATGTCGATCTGGATGTTCATCTTCATCGCAATAACCCGTTAATTTCTGGGCGCTTGTGAGCGGCGCGCACCCCCGCTAGAAGCTTCCCCCGATCAAGCCAACAAAAGCAATGTGGCCTCGCTCGATGACGAGCGTAATGGCCGCGTGCATCGGAAAGACGCCATGAACCGCCTCGCCGCCGAATCCAGCCCCTTTCTGCTCGCGCACAAGGATGACCCGGTCGATTGGCATCCGTGGGGCGGCGAGGCGCTCGCGGTCGCGGAAACCTCGGGCAAGCCGATCTTTCTCTGCATCGGCTACACCGCCTGCCACTGGTGCCACCAGATGCAGCGCGAGAGCTTCCAGGACCCGGCCATCGCCGCTTTCATGAACCAGAACTTCGTGAACATCCTCGTCGACCGCGAAGAGCGTCCCGACGTCGACCAGATCTACCAGGCCTCCGCCAACCTGATGGGCCACGCCGGCGGCTGGCCGCTCACCGCTTTCCTCACGCCGAAGCAGGTTCCGTTCGTTGTCGGCACCTACTTCCCGAAGGAAGAGCGTGCCGGCATGTCGCCGCCGACAATGCAGGTGATGACCAGCGTTCTCGAATCCTATCGCAACACGCCCGAGACGGTACAAACCGCGACCGAGAGTGTGGTGCGCGAACTCAACAATCTCTGGCACCGCGACATGCGCGGCCAGCTTGATTCCGGCACCCTCGACAGCGCGGCGGTGCGCATCGGCCAGCGCTTCGACGTCTTCTTCGGCGGCGCGATCGGCCAGATGAAATTCCCGCAGGCCCAGCTGCTCGACTGCCTGTGGCGCGCCTTCCTGCGCACCGGCATGCCGCAATTCATCACCCTGGCCTCTACCGCACTCGACAACATGCTGCTCGGCGGCTTGTGGGACCATATCGGCGGCGGCTTTGCGCGCTACTGCCAGGACGAACGCTGGCTCATCCCGCACTGGGAGAAGCAGCTGAACGACCAGGGCACGATCCTCGACATCATGACCAGCATCTGGCAGTTCAACCGCAACGCGCTCTGCACCGCGCGCATCAACGAGCAGGTCGAGTTCCTGCTGCGCGACATGAAGACCGGCGACGCCTTCGCGGCCAGCATCGACGCCGACTCCGAGGGCGAGGAGGGCAAGTACTACCTCTGGACCGAACCGGAGATCGACGCGGCGCTGATGGGCACCTTCGTCGCCAAGTTCAAGACGGTCTACAACGTCCAGCGCGACGGCAACTATCTCGGCAAGAACATCCTCCAGCGCCTGGGCTCGGCGGCGCCGTTCCCGCAGTCCGATGCCGACGAAGCCTTGCTCGCCAAGCAACGTGGCCTGCTGCTCGCAGCGCGGCAGGAGCGCGTGCCGCCCAAGCGGGACGACAAGATCCTGGCCGACGCCAATGGCCTCGTGATCACCGCGCTGGCCAATGCGGGCGCCGCGATGCAGCGCGCGGACTGGGTGCAGGCCGCGATCGCCGCCTTCGACTACGTGGTGAAGGTGCTGGGCGACGGCGACAAGCTTCACCACAGCTGGATCGGCGGCAAGCGCGGGCCGCGCGGCTTCGCCGAGGACTATTCGCACATGGCGCGCGCCGCGCTCGCCCTCCACGAGGTGACGCACGAAAAGCGCTTCCTCACCCAGGCGCAGAAATGGGTCGCCACGCTCAACGAGCACTTCTGGGATGCGGGCCAGGGCGGTTACCTCTACACCTCAGACGATGCCGAGCCGCTTATCGTCCGTGCACGGATGGTGTTCGACCAGAACGGCCCTTCCGCCAACGGCATGATGATCCAGGTCCTTGCGCGCCTGATGATGGCGACCGGCGACCAGCAATACGCCGACCGCATTAACACGCTGGTGAATGCATTTTCCGGAGAAGCGCAGCGCGCCTTCATCTCGATGGGCTCCTATTATTCGGGCTTCGAGTTCGCGATGACGCAGCTTCACCTCGTGGTGGTCGGACCGCTCGCCAATCCCAAAACGCATGAGCTCGTGAACGCGATTTGGGGCAGGGCGCTGCCCAACCGGTTCCTGACGGTGGTGCCCCCGGAGGACACGTTCCCGGCCGGCCACCCGATGCAGGGCAAGGGCATGCAGAACGGCCAGCCGACGGCGTATGTCGTGCAGCGCGGCCAGGTCTCCGCGCCGATCACCAATCCGGTGACGCTGAGCCAGATGCTCCAGTTGCCGCAGCGTCCCGCGGGTGGCGGCCAGCCGCAGTAGTGGCTTGCGCCACATCCAGCCGCTAACCTCCCCGGCAGATGTCCGGGAGAACGTGCATGGCTGGCCAAGAGCTGAAGATCAAGTCGAGTCCGGATGGCGAATTCACAGCCTATCTTGCCTCGCCGGCTTCGGGCCGCGGCCCCGGCGTCGTCGTCATCCAGGAGATCTTCGGCGTCAACAAGATCATGCGAGACATCGCGGAAGACTACGCCTCGCGCGGCTATTTCGCACTCTGCCCCGACCTGTTCTGGCGGCTTGAGCCCGGCGTCCAGCTGACCGACCGGACCGACGCGGAGTGGAAGCGCGCCTTCGACCTCATGGGCCGCTTCGACCAGGACGCCGGCGTCAAGGACATCCAGAACACCATTGGCTATCTGCGCCACAGCGTCACCGGTTGCACCGGCAAGGTCGGTGCGGTGGGCTACTGTCTGGGCGGATTGCTCGCGTTTCTCACCGCGACGCGCACAGACGCGGACGCCTCTGTCGGATTCTACGGCGTGAATATCCAGGACAAGCTGAGCGAAGCGCCGGCGATCAGGAAACCGCTCATGCTCCACATCGCGGAAAAGGATGAATACGTTCCGCCTCCAGCACAGAAGCAGATCAAGGACGGCCTGAAGGGCAATCCCCTGGTGGCGATCCATTCGTACCCGGAGATGAACCATGCCTTCGCGCGCAAGGGCGGGGCGCATTACGACAAGGCCTGCGCCGATCTCGCCAATGGCCGCACCGCGACGTTCTTCCGCCAGCATCTGAGCTGAGCCGGAATCGACATCCCGCCGCGTTGAACGGTCGGGAGACCCATGAAACTCGTCGTCGCGCTTGCCGGGTTCCTCCTCGGCACGCTTTCGGCGACCGCAGGGACCGTGGCCATCGACAGCGGCCCGATAACCCGAAGGGAGGACTTGAAAAGCCGCAGCTTCCCTATTATTCAATTGATACGTTAATAAACGCATAGATTGAATATGGACCAACTCTCCACCACCTTCTCCGCCCTTGCCGACCCGACGCGCCGCGCGCTGCTCGCACGCCTGTCGCAGGGCGAGGCAACGGTCAACGAGCTGGCCGAGCCGTTCGACATCTCGCTCCAGGCTGTCTCGCGCCATCTGAAGGTGCTGGAATCCGCCGGCCTGATCTCGCGCGGCCAGAAGGCGCAATGGCGCCCGCGCACCCTCGAAGCTGGACCACTCAAGCAGGTTGATGCGTGGCTCGCGCACTACCGCCGCTTCTGGGAAGGCAGCTTCGACAAGATGGATGACCTGCTGAAGGAACTGACGAGGACCCGCAATGGCAACAAGAACTGACAGCCGACCGATCGCCGACAACGAGCTTCTAATCCAGCGCACTTTCGACGCGCCCGCGGCTCTCGTGTTCCGCATCTGGGAAGACCGCGACCAGCGCATAAAATGGTGGGGACCGAAGGACTTCGTTTGCACGGCCTTCGAACACGATTTTCGCACCGGCGGAAAGTGGCGCGCCCATATCAAAAGTCCAACGATGAATTCCTGGATGACCGGCGAGTATCGTGAAATCGAGCGCAACAAGCGGCTCGTCTTCACCTTTGCCTGGGCCGACCACCCCGAACAGCCGAAAGATCAGACGTTGATTACTGTCGACTTCCGCGAAGACAACGGCCGCACCATCCAGACCTTCCACCAGTCGCCCTTCGCCAGGGTCGACACGCGTGATAGCCACATCAAGGGTTGGCAGTCGTTGTTCGACGCCGAAGAAATCTACCTCACGAACCTCTAGGAGAACCGCGATGACGATTCAGCTTTCCGCTTTCAAGTCCATTCCGGATTTCGCCAGAGGGCAGGTGCGCGATCTCCGCGTGCGCTGGGCATTGGAGGAGGCCGGCATTCCCTACACCACCAAGTTGCTTGGCCAGGGCGAACAGAAATCCGAGCCCTATGTCACCGACTGGCAACCCTTCGGCCAGGTGCCCGCGATCCACGAGGACGGTCTGCACATGTTCGAGAGCGGCGCCATCGTGCTGCATATCGGCGAGACGAGCGATGTGCTGCTCCCGAAAGACCCCGCAGGCCGCGCGCGTGCGACGCAATGGCTGCTCTGTGCCCTGAACACGATGGAAGTCGTCATCCAGCAATACGCCAGCATCAACATCTTCTTTGCCAATGAGGAATGGGCGAAGCTGCGCAAGCCGAGCCTCGAGGAGCAGATGAAGGGCCGACTGCACGCGCTGTCCAAGGCACTCGGCAGCAAGGACTGGCTCGACGCCCGGTTCACCGCGGGCGATCTTTTGATGATCACAGTGCTGCGCATCCTGAACGGCACCAACTTCCTCGACGCCACGCCGAACCTCGTTGCCTATAAGAAGCGCGGCGAAGCACGTTCGGCCTTCCAGCGAGCGCTGAATGCCCAGATCGCCGACATCGAAGGCACGCGCTCAGCCGCCTGATCCGCGCTCAACACCCTTGCGCGGAACGTGGTTGACGCTCCGGTCGAAAGTGGTCGAATCCCCGCCAGCCCCAGCGGGAGAAGACCCATGAAAGCCATCCGCTTCGAGAAGACCGGTGGTCCGGAGGTCCTGGAATACGTCGACGTCGCGCTGCCCCCACCGGGCCCGGGCCAGGCGCGGGTGAAGCATACGGTCATCGGCGTGAACTTCATCGACACCTATCACCGCAGCGGCCTCTACAAGCTGCCCTTGCCCTCGGGCCTGGGTAGCGAGGCTGCAGGCGTGGTGGAAAGCATCGGGCCGGGCGTCAGCACCCTCGCGCCCGGCGACCGCGTTGCCTATGCGGGCGCAATGGGCGCCTATTCGGAGGCGAACAACATCCCAGCCGACCGCCTGGTCAAAATTCCATCGGGCGTCAGTGACGAGACCGCCGCCGCCGCGATGCTGAAAGGCATGACCGCCCAGTATCTGCTGAAGCGCACCTTTCCGGTGCATGCGGGCCAGACCATCCTGTTCCACTCCGCCGCCGGGGGCGTCGGCCTGATCGCCTGTCAGTGGGCCAAGCATCTCGGCGCTACTGTGATAGGCACCGTAGGCTCCGACGACAAGGTCGCCTTGGCCAGGGAAAACGGCTGCGCCCATGTGCTCAACTCGCGCGATCCTGGTTGGGTGAAGCAGGTCCGCGAACTGACGGGCGGGCAGGGCGTGCCGGTGGTCTATGACTCAATCGGCAAGGACACGTTTCCGGCCTCGCTCGACGCGCTTGCAGTGCGCGGCATGCTGGTCAGCTTCGGCAACTCCTCCGGCGCAGTGCCCGCGTTCGAGCTAGGCATCCTCTCGGCAAAGGGCTCGCTCTACGTGACGCGTCCCACGCTTGCGAGCTATACCCGCAACGCGCAGGAGCTTCAGGAAACCGCCGCCGATCTCTTCGCGGTGATAGCCAGCGGCGCCGTCAAGGTGGCGGTGCACCAGCGCTTCAGGCTGAGCGAGGCTCGCAAGGCGCACGAGGCACTGCACAGCCGCGCCACCATGGGCGCGACCGTGCTGCTGCCGTAGCTACTCCGCCGTGGCCTTTTGCTCGGGTCGCAGATAGATCGTGTTCTTCGGCCGCGCCATCACGCGCTGCACCATCGGCTCGAACGCTTCTAGCGGCATGGTGTCGTAGGCCGGATCGAACGCATTCTGGTCGTGCCGCGCACAAAACCGCGCCGTGTACTCAAAGTAAGCATGACCGCGGAACTGGTCCCGCATGTTCCGGTCAAGCCCCAGGTAATGGAAGAAATAGTAACCCTGGAAGATGCCGTGATGCGCCATCATCCAGTAGTTCTTCTCCGCCACATAGGGCCGCATGATCGTGGCGCCGAGTTCCGCATGGCTCGCCGACGCCAGGATATCGCCGATGTCGTGCATCAGCGCGCACACGACATACTCCTCGTCCATCCCGTCGCGATGGGCCAGCGTCGCCGACTGCAATGAATGTTCGAGGCGGTCCACGGCAAAGCCGCCGCAATCGCCCTTCAGCATCTTCAGATGCGCCAGTACGCGGTTGGGCAGGTCCCTGTTGAAGGCAGCAGACGCGGCCGCGATCTTCATCCAGTCGTCCTGGGTGCTGTCGGCCATCGCCTTGAACTGCGCGCGGTCAGCCGGATGCTCGGTCATGAACAGATCCCTTCGGTAACGCTGAGGCGAAGTGTCCGACAGCCGGCCGGAGCGGTCAACGGCGGCGCACTTTTTTGGAGCAGTACCTTCAATCCGCAGGCAAATCCCAGTTTACTGACCCCACGAATCAACCGCTTGGGGGATCTATGGGCGGCAAGAGCTTCGAAGAAATCTTCGAGCAGACATTGTTCCGGATGCGCTGGCTGATGGCGCCGTTCTACGTCGGCCTCGTCGTCGCCATGGTCGTGCTGCTCATCACCTTCGGCAAGGAAGTCGCTGACGAGACATCCAAGGTCATCACGCTCGAGCTGGAAGAGAACACCGTCGTCCTCTGGCTCCTGACGCTGATCGACATGACGCTCGCCGGCAACCTGACGCTCATGGTGATCTTCGCCGGCTACGAGAACTTCGTTTCCAAGCTCGATCTCGAGGGGAATCCGGACAAGCCGGTCTGGATGGGCAAGGTCGACTTCTCCAACATGAAGCTCAAGCTGATCGCCTCCATCATCGCGATCTCCGTGATCCATCTGCTGAAGAGCTTCATGTCGATCGAACAGGTCGACAAGCCGAACCTCGAGTGGCTGATGATGCTGCACGGAGTCTTCCTGGTCTCGGGCATTATCCTCGCGGCGATGGATTACCTGGGTGAACAGGGCGCCGAGAACGAGGAGATCGAGGAAGTCGAACACCACGAGGACGAACACGCACTGCACGGCGTGTAGACACGCTCTTCGGGTCAAAAAGCTGGCCGCTGCGAGCGCCTCGCGGCGGCTCTTTCTCCTTAGAGCTGTCCGGCCAGCAGCAGGATCGCATCCGCGACGGGCTGCGGATGCGACAACATCGCCAGGTGATGCAGATTGAGCCGCAGCACCGGCCATTCGGCACTCTCTGCGGCGTCGGCTTCGGCGTCATACGCCTCGCTCAGCCGCAGATACGCGCTCGGCGTCGTCAGCGGAATCTCGGGCGCCGGTTCCTCGAAATATGCGAGCGGAAGTTCCTGCTGCGCGGAGAGGAAGGCCGTGCCCAGACCGCGCTCCGGCAGCAACCGCTCCATGGCGCCTTTCGGCCACCACGCGTGCCAGGGTGGAAGTTTTCCGTCCTTGGAGAGCGCCTTAAGCCGCGTGCCCAGCTGTTCGGGCACGCCGCCGAACCAGCTCTCACCCGGATGCGGCAGCAGCGCATCCACGAACACCACAGCCTTCACTGCCGCAAGAGCGCCGACAACAGGCACCACCGCGCCGGCACCGCTATGCACGACCACGATAGCCGGGTCCGCGATCGCCGCCGCCGCGGCTTCCGCAAGTGCCCGGTAGTAAGGCCCATCCTCCGCCATAATGGGCGTAAGATCGGGCACCGCCACATCGTGGCCGCGCGCCCGTAGCAGCGGCGCGACGGCCATCCACGTGGCCGGCCCGACCAGCGGACTGTGCAGCAGCACCAGCTTCACGGGCTGTGCCCGCTTACGTGTTCATGCTGTCGAAGAAATCCGCGTTGTTCTTCGCCGAACGCAGCTTGTCGAGCAGGAATTCGATCGCGTCGATCGTGCCCATCGGCGACAGGATGCGGCGCAGCACATACGTCTTGGCCAGCGTGCCCTTGTCGAGCAACAGGTCGTCCTTGCGGGTGCCGGACTTGAGGATGTCGATCGCCGGGAAAACGCGTTTGTCCGCCACCTTGCGGTCCAGGATGATTTCGGAGTTACCCGTGCCCTTGAACTCTTCGAAGATGACCTCGTCCATGCGGCTGCCGGTGTCGATCAGCGCGGTGGCGATGATCGTCAGCGAGCCGCCTTCCTCGATGTTGCGCGCCGCGCCGAAGAAGCGCTTGGGGCGCTGGAGTGCGTTGGCGTCCACGCCGCCGGTCAGCACCTTGCCTGACGAAGGGACGACGGTGTTGTACGCGCGCCCCAGACGGGTAATCGAATCGAGCAGGATCACGACGTCGCGCTTGTGCTCGACCAGGCGTTTGGCCTTCTCGATCACCATTTCCGCAACCTGCACATGGCGGGTCGCCGGCTCGTCGAAGGTCGAGGAAATCACCTCGCCCTTCACCGAGCGCTGCATGTCGGTCACTTCTTCCGGACGCTCGTCGATCAGAAGGACGATCAGATAGCACTCGGGATGATTGGCGCTGATGGCGCGCGCGATATTTTGGAGGATGACCGTCTTGCCGGTGCGCGGCTGCGCGGTGATCAACGCGCGCTGGCCCATGCCCTGCGGCGCAACAATGTCGATGACGCGGCCCGTCTTGTCCTTGATGGTCGGGTCCTTCAATTCCATGTTCAGCCACCGCGTCGGATAGAGCGGCGTCAGGTTGTCGAAGTGGACCTTGTGCTTGATCTTCTCGGGATCCTCGAAATTGATGGTGGAGACTTTGAGGAGCGCAAAATAGCGCTCGCCGTCCTTGGGCGAACGGATTGGGCCCTCGACAGTGTCGCCAGTGCGCAGGCCGAAGCGGCGGATCTGCGACGGGCTGACATAGATGTCGTCCGGTCCGGCGAGGTAGTTCGATTCCGGCGAGCGGAGGAAGCCGAAGCCGTCCTGCAACGTCTCGACGACGCCCTGGCCCATGATCTCGACGTCGCGTTCGGCAAGCTCCTTCAGGATCGCGAACAGCATGTCCTGCTTGCGCATGGACGACGCGTTCTCGATCTCGAGCTCTTCGGCGAACGCCAGAAGATCGGTCGGCGATTTGGATTTGAGGTCCTGCAACTTCATCGTTTGCAGGCCGTCTTGGATGGTCATTGTGAATTACACCTGAAATGCATTGGGGGTGTTGGTCCGCCTGGCTGAAGTGGAAATGCGCCAACTGCCAGCGTGTTGTCGGAGTTTTCTGGCCCGCGCCGGCTTTCTAGCCGGGTCCGGTGCCGCATGGGCGCCGATGCGTGCCAAGGGGAACACGGGACTTATACGCGTGATTTGGGGAGGTTGCAAACCTCCGTCAAGCCCCAACCATTAAAACTTCAACCAAACGGCTGGACGATGACCATGATCACGATCCCGATGATCAGCAGAAACGGAACCTCGTTGATGATGCGGTAGAAGCGGGTAGAACGCGTGTTTGCGTCCCTCGCAAAACGCTTCACGGTGCTCGCGAAGAAGCCGTGCAGCCCACTCATGAGCACGACCAGCACGAACTTGATCTGGAACCACGTGTCCTCATACGCCCCCGTCACCCAGGCCAGCGTCAGGCCCAGGATCCACACCGCTATCATGGAGGGATTGACGATGATCCTGAGCAGCCGATGCTCCATCTGCTTGAGCATCTCGGATTCCGGTGAACCCACTGCCACTTCGGTGTGGTAGACGAACAGCCGCGGCAGGTAGAGCATGCCGGCCATCCACGCAATTACCGCCATGACATGGAAGGCCTTGATCCAGTCGATGTAGTTCGACAGGAACATCACGGCGGAATTCATCGCTTACCCCTTGCAGATACAGCCCTTGCAATCCGCCGGACAGATGCGAACGGTTCGCAAGTTCACTGTACCTGTAGCGTCTTTCGCGCGCACCACCAAATCGGCCAGTGCGTCAATGAACAGCGGGTGGGCGCTCACCGTCGGCACCCTCAGGTAGTGCAGAGTGCCAACCCTCTTTGCCAGCTCTGCATACTCAATATCCAGCTCTACCAGGGTCTCCGAATGCTCCGATACGAAGGCGATCGGGGCAATGACCACTCCCTTCCCTTCCCGCCCCGCCCGTTCGATCTCGGCATCCGTTGCCGGCCCGATCCATTCCAGCGGTCCAACGCGGCTCTGGTAGCAAACCTGCCAGTCCAGATCGTTTATCCCCAGCGCATCCACAATCGCGCGCGCGGACCGTTCCACTTGCCACTGGTACGGGTCGCCCCTCGCCACGATCCGCTTGGGCAATCCATGGGCCGATAGCAGCAACCGATAGTCCATATCCGGCCGGCGGCTTGCGAGCGTGTGTTTGATAAGTGCCGCCGTTGCATCCACGAAACCTCCTGCATCCGGATAACAACACACCCGAGCCGTCGGTACGTCCAAGTCCGCTTCACACGCCGCTCGATGCCAATCATCAAATGACGATGCCGTCGTGGTCATCGAGAACTGCGGATAGAGCGGCAGCATCACCACGCGATCCGGCTCCCACGCCTTCACCGCATCCACGGTCTCATTGCTGAACGGATGCCAGTAGCGCATCGCGATAAAGCTCTTCGACCGCACACCTCGCTGCGCCAATACTTTATCCAAAGCATCTCCCTGCGCGCGTGTCTCTTCCACGATGGGCGAGCGTCCGCCCATCTTTGCGTAGATCTTGCGCGCCACCGGCGCGCGCCGGCCTGCAATCACTCGCCCCAACGTGCCACGCACCAGCCTAGGCACGGGTAAAATCGCAGGATCCGAAAACAAGTTAAGCAGAAACGGCTCCACCGCCCGCAACGAGTCCGGCCCGCCTAGATTGAAGAGGACAACAGCGATCTTCACGTACGATCCGCTAAGACGCATTCTTCTAAACAAAGAATCTTAGATTCTAAGATTCTGAAGATGATGCTGGGGTTGTGAGGTGTGGACGACTCCGTGGGTCACTCATGCCTCTAGGCGCAAATTTCAGCAGACTCAAGTATCTGCGCCTTGGCCCTGCGACCAGCTGCAATGCTGGCACTTGGTGACAAAACCGGTATCGTCGACCTTAAGCCAACATGCATACACTTGCCGATGGGCCTTTCGCAGATTCGAACAGCGTGGGTGGATAAAAAGGGCATGACTCTGTGAGCAACCAGTTCCACGTTCATCTCGTATCCGATGCCACGGGCGAGACGCTGAATGCCATCGCTCGTGCTGCCCTTGCGCAGTTTGAGGGTGTGGTGGTGAACGAACACTTTTACGCGCTGGTGCGCAGCTCCAGGCAACTTCAACGCGCTATCGAGCACATCAAGGCGGAGCCCGGCCTTGTGTTCTTCACATTGGTGAACCCGGAGCTGCGCGAGACTCTCCTCAAGGCCTGCAACGCGATTCCGGTGCCGACCTATGACGTGCTTGGTCCGCCGATTGCCGCGATGAGCCAGTTCCTTGGCGGTGTCGCGGAAACTCATCGTCCCGGCGGTCAGCACGATGTCGATCAGAAATATCTTCAACGGATCGAGGCGCTCAACTTCACTATTGCCCACGACGACGGTCAGAGCCTCGACACCATCGACGAGGCTGAAGTCATCCTTACCGGGGCCAGCCGCACTTCCAAGACACCGACCTGTGTGTACCTCGCGATGCGCGGTATCCGCGCCGCAAATGTGCCACTGGTTCCAGGCATGCCGGCGCCCGTCGAGCTTGCCGCGGCGAAGAAATCCCTTGTGGTCGGATTGTGGGCATCTCCCGACCGGCTGATCCAGGTCCGGCGCAACCGCCTCGCGACGATGGGAGAGGCGCGAGACACCCATTACGTCGACGTCGAAGCAGTGCGTGCGGAAGTCACCAACACGCGGCGTCTCTTCGAACAGAACGACTGGCCGGTCATCGATGTGTCGCGCCGGTCCGTGGAAGAAACGGCAGCGGCGGTGATCAACCTGCTGGCAGACCGCGCGGAGCAGCCGGAATCGGCATGAACATCATTCTTGCTTCCAGCAGCAAATCCCGGAGCCGTGTCCTCGCCGCAGCCGGCGTGCCGTTCACGGTGGTTCCCAGCACGATCGACGAAACGATCCTCAAGGATACCTTGCTGCGTCAACACACTCCCCTCGACAAGATCGCCGGCGCGCTGGCCGATGCAAAGGCGCTCAGCGTGTCGCAGGCCCATCCCAAGGCACTGGTGCTCGGCGGCGACCAGACGCTGCTCTTCGACGGCGAGCTGGTCAGCAAGAGCCAGGACATCGCCGCGGCACGTGTGCTGCTGGCGCGCCTCCGCGGCAAGGAGCACCGGCTCATCGGTGGTCTCACCCTGGCGCATGACAACAAGATCCTCTGGCGGCACGGTGAAAGCGCGGAGCTGTGGATGCGGCATTTCTCGGATGCGTTCCTGGAGCGCTATCTGAAGACCGAGGGAACCTCGATCCTCTCCGCCGTCGGCTGCTACAAGCTCGAGGGGCTCGGTGTGCAGCTTTTCCACCGCATCACTGGCGACTACTTTTCGATCCTGGGCCTGCCGCTCCTGCCGCTGCTGGCCGAGTTGCGCAAACAGGGCGTGATACCGAAATGAACCTTACCGGCGCTGCCAGGATTGCGGGCATCATGGGCTGGCCTGTGAGCCAGGCCTTCTCGCCGCGCCTGCACGGCTTCTGGCTGAACGAACTGGGCATCGATGGCGCGCTGGTGCCGCTGCCGGTAAAACCCGAGGACTTCTCCACCGTAGTGCGCGGCCTGATGAAAGCCGGGTTCAAGGGCTCCAGCGTCACCATCCCGCACAAGGAAGCTGCCTTTGCGCTGGCGCACACCCTAGACCTCGCGGCGCATGCCGCCGGGGCTGTGAACCTGCTGATCTTCCATGAAGACGGCCGCATCGAGGGTCGCAACACCGACGCCACGGGCTTGGCCGCATCGCTGCGCGAGAACCTCGGCGCCGACTTCACGCGCAGCAAACCGGCCGTGCTGTTGGGTGCAGGCGGTGCAGCGCGTGCCGGCGTGGTAGCGTTGCATGATCTCGGTGCCAGCGAGATCCGCATCCTCAATCGCACGCGCTCTCGCGCCGAACAACTCGCGGCCGCGCTGGCGAAAGAGGTGTCACCGAAACTGCTCGTGCTCGACGACAGCGAATGGGCCAAGGCTGCGTCCGGTTCTGCGATCGTCATCCACACGACCAGTGCGGGCATGAAGGGTGCGCCATCGCTCAGCCTCAATCTCTCCGCCCTGCCCAAGGACGCCGCGGTCTGCGACATCGTCTACACTCCACTCGAAACTCCGCTGCTTCGGAGTGCACGCACAGCCGGGCTTCGCACTGTGGATGGTTTGGGGATGCTGATGCACCAGGGCGTGCCGGCGTTTGAAGCGTTCTTTGGCGTAAGGCCCACGGTTACACCAGCCTTGCGCGCCCATCTCGAGGAGGCCCTGCGTGGCCGATAGGAAACCGCTGCACATCGGGCTGACCGGCTCCATCGGTATGGGCAAGTCCGAAACTTCGAAGATGTTCCAGAAGCTGGGCATCCCGGTCTATGACGCCGATGCGGCCGTGCATCGGCTTTACCAGCGCGACGGCGCCGCGGTCGAACCACTGGGCGCCGCATTCGAAGGCGTGGTGAAGGACGGCGCCATCGACCGCGCCGAGCTGTCGAAACACGTCACAGGCAATCACGAGGCGACCCAGAAGCTCCAATCCATCGTCTATCCGCTGATGGCCAAGGAGCGGGCGAGGTTCCTCGCCGAAACTGTCGGCCACGACATGATCGTGTTCGACATTCCGCTCCTGTTCGAGACCAGGGGTGAAGGCAACATGGACGTGGTTGTCGTGGTCAGCGCGCCGGCCCATGTCCAGCGTGAGCGCGTCCTGGCGCGTCCTGGCATGACGGCGGAGAAGTTCGAATACCTGCATTCGCGCCAGTTGCCGGATGAAGAAAAGCGTGCAAAAGCCCATTTTGTGGTTGTCACGGATATGGGGCTGGAGCATGCCTTCGACCAGGTGAAGATGATCGTCGCGAATCTGCGCGACCGCCTGAAGGCCGGGAATATCTAGGCAGTATGCGTGAAATCGTTCTGGATACCGAAACGACGGGCTTCGAGCCGGCCGACGGCCACCGCATCGTCGAGATCGGAGTCGTCGAGTTGGTCGACCACTTGCCGACGGGCGCATCGAGGCAGTTCTACCTGCATCCCGAACGTCTGGTGCCGGTGGAGTCGCAGCGCATCCACGGCCTGACCGACGAATTCCTGGCCGACAAGCCCAAATTCGCCGAGATCGTGGAAGAGCTGTTGGATTTCATCGGCGATGCGCCGCTGGTGATCCACAACGCCAGCTTCGATCTCAAGTTCATGAACTCGGAGCTGCACCGCGTCGGCCGTCCGCCGCTTCCCTATGCCCGTGCCATCGATACGGTCGAGATCGCCAAGAACAAGCTCCCGGGCGCACGCTACTCGCTGGACGAACTCTGCAAACGCTTCGCCATCGACCTGACGGCGCGCACCAAGCACGGGGCGCTGCTCGACGCCGAATTGACGGCGCAGGTCTATCTCGAGCTGGTCGGCGGGCGGCAGAAGAAGCTGTCGCTCGACCCCATCGCCATTGCACAGGTGGCGGAAATCCGCGTCGCGCGCATTCGCCCGGTGCCGCTGCCGCAGCGCGTCACCGCCGGCGAACGCGCGGCCCATGCGGACTTCGTCGCCAAGGAGCTCGGCGAGAAATCGCTGTGGGCGCTGATAATGGCAGCGGCCGCTTAGGCCGTTCCCTGCTGCTGCATCTGGGCGGCGCGCGAGCGATAGAGACCGAGGAAGTCGATGGGTTCGATCATCAGTGGTGGCATCCCGCCGTCGCGCACGACGTCGGAAATGACCCGACGCGCGAACGGGAACAGCAGATGCGGCCCGTCTACCAGGAGAACCTGCTGGATCACTTCCTGCGGCACGTTCTGGATCTGGAACAGGCCAGCATAGGCGAGCTCGACCAGGAACACGGACTTGTCGCTGCCGTCCGGCGCCTTGGCATTGACCGTCAGCTTCATCACCACTTCGAACAGCGTGCCTTCCATCTGGCGCGCTGACAGATCGACGCCAAGCTCGATGTTGGGGCGGGCGTTGAGCTGCGTTGGCGCACCGGGATTCTCGAAGGAGAGATCCTTCACATACTGCGTAACCATCTGGACGCGCGGGGCGTTGGCCTGGCCGTTGTCCGCGGGCGGCGGCATGCCGGTGCTGCTCATCAGGTGTCCTTTGGAAATGCGAATTGGTCGCGGCGGGTACCACGGATCGCGAGCCTGTGACAAGGCAAGCCAGCTTCGAACGATGAACAGTCCGCCCCACGCATGCGCGTGAGCGCATTTGCGGGGGAGGCAGCGTTAGCTGCGAAGTGGCCTCTTATGCGTTAACGGTTGCTGGACCCCTTCGCTGGCGGGGTCTAGAATTGGAAGAAGGCGGAGGGCGCAGCCGCGAAGGTTTGACGATGGACCCGCAACTGATTGAAATTTTTGTGCTCGCGTTGATCGCCGGCGTGATTCTGTTCCGGCTGTACACGGTGCTGGGCCGTCGCACGGGACACGAGGCGCCGCCGCCTGATCCGCGCGTGCCTGTCAACGCGCCCCGCGATACCGCCAAGGACAACGTTATCGCGCTCCCGACGCGGGCGGAGCAGATCGCCGACCGCCCGGCCGATCCTGTCGCACGCGGTCTGTTCGACATCAAGCTCGCCGACCGTGACTTCGATGCCGATCACTTCGTGGCCGGCAGCCGTGCCGCCTATGAGATCATTGTCACCGCTTTCGCCCGCGGCGATCGCGCCGCGCTGAAGCCGTTGCTCTCGAGCGAGGTCTATGCCGCCTTCGAACAGGTGATCGCCGGCCGCGAGCAGGCGAGGCAGGCGGTCGAATTCACCTTCGTCGGCTTCAAGGATACGAAGATCGTCCATGCCGCGCTCAAGAACCGCGCGGCCGAGATTACCGTCGCCATCGGCGCCCAGTTCATTTCTGTCACCCACGGCGCTGACGGTCAGGTCGTCGATGGGGACACCAAGTCGGTGCGCGACGTGACGGACGTGTGGACCTTCACCCGCGACGTCCGTGCCCGGGACCCCAATTGGCTGCTGGTGGCGACCTCGGGCGGGATGCCCTAGGTTTTGAGGGTGCGCCGCGCCCTGCTGATCGCATTTGTCTTCGTATTGCTTGCCGCCGCCGTGTTCGGTGTATGGTGGAAATTCTTCCGCGCGCCGGTGACCGGCGTCGAAGAAGGACCGTTGAGACTCATAGCCACCGGTTTCGAAGATGTGCCGGGCTGGAAGGACGCCGACCTCTCCGCGGCGCTCTCTGCCTTCCGCCGCTCCTGCGTGAAGATTCTTGGCCTGCCGTCGAACGCGCCAATGGCGTATGCCGGCACGGCGGATGACTGGCGCGGGGCCTGCGGTGGCGCTTTCGTCGCGAAGAACGCTCGCGCCTTCTTCGAACAGGACTTCACCCCCCATGCCGTCGGTTCGGACGAGGGACTCGTCACCGGCTATTACGAACCGCTGCTCTCCGGTAGCCGCCGGCGCCATGCGCAGTTCCAGACCCCGGTTTACGGCATGCCGGAGGATCTCATCACCATCGACCTCGGCGCCTTCCGGCCCGAGTGGAAGGGCGAGACCATCGCTGGCCGCCTCAACGGGCGCAAACTCGTGCCGTTCCAGACACGCGCGCAGATCGACGCCAGGCCGCCTGAGAAGACCCGCGTCCTTTTCTACTGCGACGACCCGGTATCGGTGTTCTTCCTGCACATCCAGGGCTCCGGCCGCGTGCGGCTCGATGACGGTTCGACCGTGCGCGTGACCTATGCGGCGCAGAACGGCCATCCCTACACGCCCATCGGCCGCGTGCTGATCCGCAAATTCGGCGTGCCGCGCGAAGGCATGTCGATGCAGGTGATCCGCGCCTGGCTGAAGGATCATCCCGACGATGCGCAGAAGGTGATGGAGACCGATGCCTCCTTCATCTTCTTCGACGAAAAGCCGGTCGGCGATCCCGCGCTCGGCCCGGAAGGCTCGGGCGGCGTGGCGCTGACCCCGCGCGCCAGCATCGCCATCGACAACCGCATCCATCCGTTCGGCCTGCCGGTGTTCATCACCGGCGACAGCCTCGTCAGCCTGTTCATCGCCCAGGATACCGGCGGCGCGATCCGCGGCGCGGCGCGCGCCGACATTTTCTTCGGCTTCGGTCCGAACGCCGAGCAGACGGCCGGCGGCATGAAGGCGAATGCGCGTTTCTATGTCTTGCTGCCGAAGGGTCTGAAGCCGAAACTCGCCGCATGAGCCGCCGCACCACCACGCAAGAAGAGCGTGACCTGTTCGCCAAGACTTTCGCGGAATCGCGTCCCTTGCTGAAATCGGCGCTGGACCTGCCGCAACCGAAGGCATCCGCCCGCATGGTCGAAGGCGGCACGGGGATCGACGGCAACACCGAGGAACGCCTGCGTCGCGGCCAGCTCGAGCCCGACGCGCGGCTCGACCTCCACGGCCTGACCGAAAGCGTGGCCTACCGCACGCTGCTGACCTTTCTCAGGGGCGCCATGGCGCGGCGGCACAAGCTCGTGCTGGTGGTCACCGGCAAGGGCAGGCCGCAGCCCGAAGATGCACCCTTCGACATGGAACTGCACGAGCGCTCACGCGGTGTCCTGAAAGCCGCGGTGCCGCGCTGGCTGAACGAGCGAGATTTCGCCGGCATGATCGCCGGCACACGGCCCGCGCACAAGAAGCACGGCGGCGCGGGCGCGATGTACATCTATCTGCGCAAGGGGCGATGAGGCAGCTTTCGAGACGCTGGAATCCGCGCCGCCAGCCACGGTCTGCTGGGCACAGCTAGGCGGGCTGTATCGTCGTAGCCTTCTTCCATGTTTCGATCAGGAGGAGCTCGGCTTCGGGCCGCGTCTCAACGACGCTCATCGCGCCGACGTAGACATGCCCGCTATCGCCATCGAGCGTGATGATGTCTCCGCTGCTCAGCCGCCGGCCGCCGATCACGCAACTCTTGCCGTCCGCCGAAAACGCAAGCGCTGGACATCCGACGATCGCCACCTTGCCGAATTCTCGCGCCACGACGGCCGCATGGCTGGTCCGGCCGCCGCGTGCCGTCAGCACGCCTTCGGCGCTCATGATGCCGTCAATGTCGTCGGTGGCAATGTCGTCGCGCACAAGAATGACCCTGCGGCCCAGTCGCGCCTCCTCCCGGGCCGCTTCGACGGAAAACACGACGGCTCCCGCAACGACACCGATACCAGCCGCTACGCCACTCGCGATCGGCGTGCCGTTTGCCCCCGCAAGCGACCGTCGCGCGAGGTGCGCGAGGTCCAGATCGGTGACGCGGCGCAGTGCTTCTTCCCTCGTGATCAGCTCCTCGCGAGCAAGGTCAATGGCGATCCTCAACCCGGCCCAGTTCGACCGTTTGGCATCGCGCGTCTGAAGCAGCCACAGGACGCCTTCCTCGACTGTGAATTCGAAGTCCTGGGCATCGCGGAAAACCTGCTCCAGGCGTTCCGCCAAGTGCTCTAATGCGCGTGCAACATCCGGCAGAAGGCGCTCGATATCGTTCGTACCTGCCACGGGACAGCGCCCGGACACGACATCCTCGCCCTGCGCATCGAACGCAAAGTCGAGGTACAACCGCCTGTCTCCGGTTGCCGGGTCGCGGGTAAAACCCACGCCCGCGCCCGACCGCGGGCCGGCATTGCCGAAGACCATCCGCTGGACCGCGACCGCGGTCCCCGGAAGGCCTTCGAGTCTGTTGATGCGGCGATAGGATCGGGCACGCGCCGAATTCCAGGAGCGGAATACGGCGTCGATCGCTGCCAGCAGCTGCGCGAACGGGTCTTGGGGGAAAGGCTCGCCGGCAGCATCTGCATAGACATCGAGGTAGTCGGAAACCATGCCGCGAAGTGCCAGCGTGTCGAGGTCGCGCAGAGTGGTTGTACCGAGTGCCTTGAGCTTTTTCGCCGCCGTATCCCGGAACACCCGTGCTTCGATGCTTCGTACCGCGCCCGCATACGACTCGATGAGCCGCAGATAGCAGTCCCATGCAAGGTGCGGGTTCCCGGTCATTTCAATGAGCCCAGCCATGGTCGAACTCGTCAACCCGACATTGAGCACGGTGTCGAGCATGCCCGGCATCGACGCAGGTGCGCCAGAGCGAACGGACACCAGCAGCGGCGTGTGCGTGTCACCGAAACGGACGCGGCTCACGCTCTCCAGGCGGCTCAGGGCGGCGGTGACAAGTCCACGAAACTCGTCAAGCGGTGGTGGTCCATCGGTGATCCAGCGCGCGCACATCGTTGTCGGCAGTACGAAAGCCGGCGGCACCTGAAAGCCTTCCGCCGCGAGCCGCGCGAGGTTGAACGCCTTGTTGCCAAGAAGCATGCGCGCTTCCACCGGCGGTGGCGCACAGCCCGGTCCTATGCTGTGGATCGCGTCAGGCTGCAAACCACTCTCCCAGCGCATGGTCGTAAATGAGGCGAGCCGTCCGCAGCAGCGCGTCTGCTGATTCCTCCAGGCCTCCTGCTATCGACGTGACGAGATTCAGTGCTTTCGCATCCACCCGCGCGCCCATCAGGCCGGAGAACACGGCGCGCTCGGCCTCGTCGGTAGCGTGCTCTTCGTCGTGCAGCTTCTCGATGCGTTCGAGGAAGTTGCGCATGTCCTGCCGCGAGGCGCCCCGATGCACATTGCGCATGGCGCTCAGCAAGCGAACGTACTCCTTGACCGCAGCAACCGAGTGTTCGGACAACCGCATCAGCTCGGATTGGACGTCCTTGGCGAGACTCGCCGAAAGGAATTGCAGCCGGAACACCGTGTCCTCGAAATTGTCCGCCGCGTCGTCGGCCAGGGAGGCGATCTGCCGCCAGGCCCGTTCCTTTCCGTCGCCACAAAGCTCGCGGATGTGCGTGACCTGCCTGTCCGCCTCCAACTCCCAGGCCTTGGCACGGGCCACAATGTCCTTGCCTGCCGGCCGCCCGGCCAGCAGTGAGCGCCGCGTCAAATTCGCGAGATCGAGCGTCAACGCCGCGTGATCGAGGGCCACCTCGATGATCCGGTCGGTGATCGAGGCCACGCGCGCTAGCAGTTCGGCGCGCAGCCGGTCGCGCACCGCGACGGTCGAGCGTCCGTTCCGCAAATCGTCGCTCGCGATCCGCAACGCTTCGCGCAGGAATTCGACCGCGCCGTCCCGGCCGACCGCGCTTTGCAACGAGGCATGAAAGCCGCCCGTGGCCTTGGACACGGTCTCCAGCAAGTCCAGGATCAGTGCATCGCCGCCGGCCTCCAGATAACCGCGATGCCCGACCTCGTGCTCCGCAGCCCAGTCCAGAATGGCGATGGCATCTGCCTTCGGCACGAGGCGTCGAAGGCTCTTGCGTGCCTTGTTCCAGTCGATGAGGAACACAAGCGCCGCACCCAGCCGCTCCAGGGCGCGGTCGAGTGCGGGGGCATCTTTCGCTTCCATCTGCCCGGTCGCGACGTAGAACATTTCTTCTTCAAAGTTGGGTGCGCGCCGGTTCGACACCGTCCAGGCGAGTTCTTTCAATCGGCGGCAGAAGAACTCGAGTCGGGCGAGGTGAATGTCGCTGTAGGTGACGGACAGACGCATTCCCTCGACATACACGAGGAGCACATGTGCGTCGGTGGTGCCGATGTCGTTCTGGATGACCAGCCGCGCACCCGCGCGCATCGCGTTGGTGGAAAGGCCGGGGTGGTCGAATTTGAGCGGCGCCGTGCGGTTCAGGCCCCGCATGAACGAGAGAACGCGTTCGCGGTCGCCGTTGTTGCCCAGATGATGGACCTGCGCGCCGGCGAGATTCTCCTCCGACACGCTTGCCGCGATCGTGTTGATCGCCTTGTGCATGTCCATGACGAGCCCGTGCACAGTGTCATGGCCGTCGGCCGGCGGACGCGACAGCTGCCTGACGAAGCCCGGGGGAATTCGGTCGTCCGCGACATGCACGGCCGCGAGCAGTGCCTCCTCGCGGTGCCGAAACGCCTCGGCGGTGGGGCTGGCGATCGCGCCGGCGCTCGCGCTCGCGGCGATCGCGTCGCACATCTCCGAAACATCTTGCTTGAGGCGCTCTACGATGGCGCCGCTGTGCACGACTTCGGTACCATCGCACGCCCGCAACACTTCCGGCGCGGCGTACAGCGGATCGTCACCGAGGCCGGCAAGACCGCGCTCCGCGTCAAGGCAATCGGTGGCGAGCGCGGTGCCGCCGAGGCCCTTCTGCTCGGCGGCCTGCAGCCAGCTTAGCGCGAACTTGATCCGGGCATTGGCCGCCAGCGCGCCGGCGATGCGCTTGGGCAGCAGGAGCGACTCGTCGCCGAGCTCGCCGATGATTTTTGTCTTCTCAAGGGTCATGGGCTCACCCGAACCGGCCTGTGACGAATTTCCGGGTGCGCTCCTTGCCGGGGTTGGCAAAAATCCGGCCCGACGGCCCGAACTCCACCATTTCGCCCAGGTACATGAAGGCGGCGTAGTCCGACACGCGGTTCGCCTGCTGCAAATTGTGGGTGACGATGGCGATCGTGTAGCGCTGCTTCAGACGATCCATCGTCTCCTCGATCAGCGCCGTGGAACGCGGATCGAGCGCCGAGCATGGTTCGTCCAGCAGAAGGACGTCAGGCTTTACCGCGATGGCGCGCGCGATGCATAGCCGCTGCTGCTGGCCTCCGGACAGAGCAAGCCCGCTTTGGGAAAGAATGTCCTTCACTTCGTCCCATAGCGCCGCGTGCCGAAGGGCCTGCTCCACAAGCGCGTCCATGTCGGCCCGCCGTACCTGCCTGTAGAGGCGGACGCCGAAGGCGACGTTGTCGTAGATCGTCATCGGAAACGGCAGCGGCTTCTGGAACACCATGCCGATCCGCGAGCGAACGAGATTCACGTCGATCTCCGGGCGGAGAATGTTCTGCCCGTCGAGCAACACCTCGCCGTCGACCTGCTGGTCGGGATAAAGGTCGTGCATACGATTGAAGACGCGCAACAGGGTCGACTTTCCGCAACCCGACGGTCCCATGAATGCGGTCGTGCGATTGGCATAGAGCGGCACCGACACGTCCGTCAGTGCAACGGTGTCCGCATAGCGGAAGGTGATGTGTCGCGCCTCGAGCTTGACGGGGGGAGGCTGCTCGGACGTCGCCTTCGGCGGCGCTGCCGGCGATACTGCGAGCGTCGAAAGATCGGAGTACATCCCGCACCGCGCGTCTCATATCACGAGGAAACTGTGCGCAGATGTCCGCGCGCAGTGTTTTGCGTCAGATCAAGTCATAAATGCTTCACGATGGCGGCTCTGCGCGGACTAGATCAGGGCGTTGTCTGCCGCCAGCTTGCGCAGGTTCACTTCCGGCCGCGCGCCGTAGTGGGAGATCACTTCCGCCGCGCACAATCCCGCCAGCCGGCCACTCCTTGCGTAGCCCATGTCATGTGTCAGCCCGTACAGAAACCCGGCCGCGAACTGGTCGCCGGCGCCGGTCGTGTCGCGCACCCTTACGCCCGGCCACGCGTCGATCACGTGCACCTCGCCCTTGCTGGCGATCACGCAACCCTTCTCCGATCGGGTGAGCGCCGCGATGCCATTCCAGCCGCGCGCCTTTTGCAGGATGTCGTCGAACGCATCGACCTCGAACAGTGCTTTCGCCTCTTCCTCGTTGGCGAACACGATGTCCAGCTTCGGCATCATGGCGCGGAACTCGTCGCCGTAGCGGCCGATCAGGAACGGGTCGGACATCGTGAACGCGACCTTAGTGCCGGCTTTGTGCGCCACGTCCATCGCCTTGATGCAGGCGGCCTTGGCCGACGGCGCGTCCCACATATAGCCTTCGATGTAGAGGATCGCCGACGCCGCGATCTCGTCCGCGTTGACATCGGCTTCGGAGAATTCCCGCGCCGCGCCCAGATAGGTGCTCATGCTGCGCTGCTCGTCCGGTGTCACCGCGATCACGCACAGCGCCGTCGACGGCCCGTCCTTCGCCATGCCCGTCGTGTAGTGCACGCCGGTGTCCTTCATTGAGGCGCGGAAGGCCTCGCCCAGCCGGTCCTGCTTGACCTTGCCCAGATAGACGCCCTTGCCGCCCAGCGAGGCAAACCCCGCCATCGTGTTGGCGGCCGATCCGCCCGCCACTTCCACAGTCTCGCCCAGCGCGGCGTGCAAGGTGGTGGCGCGGTGCTCGTCCACCAGCGTCATCGCGCCCTTGGCGATCGAATGGTCGAGCAGGAATTGCTCTGAGACCGGCGCCAGAACGTCCACAATGGCGTTGCCAAGGCCTGCTACGTCGAAAGTGTGCGCCACGTGAGAACCCCGCTATAAACGGGACCTTGCGTTAGAGGATCATCGCGATGTTCGCAAGCGTCGGGCGCGCTTTCGCCACGCTGTTCGACCGGCGCTTCGTCGGGCTGGTGTTCTGGACGCTGGTCCTGACCGCAATCCTGTTCGTCGCGCTGTTCGCCGGCATCGAGTATCTCTTGTTCCACATGCCGCCGATCGCCGGCTATCCGCAGATCAACACCTTCCTCGAGATCGCGACACCGCTCATCCTGATCCTCGCCGTGTTCCTGTTGGGGGCGCCGGTCGCGGCGATGGTAGGCTCGCTGTTCATGGACCGCGTGGCCGCGAAGGTCGACGCATATTTTTATCCCAACGATCCGAAGGCGCCGGGAACCCCCGTCGCCACCGGCATCGGCGAGATGTTCCGCTTGGTTGGCATTGCCCTGCTGATCAATGTCGCGCTGTTGCCGGTCGATGTCGGCATACCGGGCCTTTCCGAGGTCGCGACGGTGCTCGCCAATGGCTGGCTGTTCGGCCGCGAGTTCTTTGAGCTAGCCTCGCTCCGCCATCTATCGCGCCAGCAGAGCGATGCGCTCCGGCGCCGCCACGCCGGCAAGATCTACGGTGCAGGCTTGCTTATCGCCGTGCTAACCGTGATTCCCGGCATTGACCTGATCGCGCCTTTTTTTGGCGCCGCTTTGATGGCACACCTGTTCAAGCGGCTTCAGCACATGGACGCACCATGAAGAAAATCGCCTCTGTCCTGGCCCTTTTTGCCCTTGCCGCGGCGTGCACCACCGCGCCGCCGGCCAACGTCCGTCTGCCCGAAGCGCCCCCGCCGGGCGAGCCGTCGGGAACCACCGGCCTGCACGAGGCCCAGCTCCGCGGCTTCTATGGCCAGCCCGCCTTCATTCGCAAGGACGGCAACGGCACCATCTGGCGCTACGACGCAAGCAATGGCTGCAAGGTGTTCTTCTTCCTCTACACGCGCGACACGGACACCGCTGTGTGGCACGTCGAGACCACGCCGCATCCCAGCAACATGGCCGCCGACCAGGCCTGCCTGGATGCCTTGCACGCGCGGGTGAGCTAGCGCGGCTTCCGCAAAACCTCGCCCTCTTTCGTCTTGTCCCTGAACCGGCAGAGGTCGCGCACCACGCAGGTCGGGCACAGCGGCTTCCTCGCGATGCACGTGTAGCGCCCGTGCAGGATCAGCCAGTGGTGCGCATGCAGCTTGTAGTGCTCCGGCACCACCTTCTCGAGCTTTAGCTCCACGGCCAGCACATCCTTGCCCGGCGCCAGATTGGTGCGGTTGCAGACGCGGAAGATGTGCGTATCGACCGCGATGGTTGGTTGGCCGAAGGCGACGTTCAGCACCACGTTCGCCGTCTTGCGTCCGGCGCCGGGCAGCTCCTGTAGCTCCTCGCGCGTGCGCGGCACCTTCCCGCCGTGCTTCTCGATCAGGATCTTCGACAGCGCGATGACGTTCTTCGCCTTGGTGCGATAGAGGCCGATGGTCTTGATCGCGTCGCGCAGCTTCGCCTCGCCCAGCGCGACCATCTTCTCTGGCGTGTCGACGGTCTTGAACAGGGGTTCGGTGGCCTTGTTCACGCCCTTGTCCGTCGCCTGCGCCGACAGCACCACCGCCACCAGCAGGGTGTAGGGATTGACCGATTCCAGCTCGGTTTTCGGGTGTGGAATGTGCTTTTTCAGCCGCGCGAAGAACTCTTCGGTCTCGGCTTTGGTGAAGGCGCGCGGCATGTTCTGCACTGTTGCGGGAACGTCCGGGCCGCGCAAGTATTCCACCATCATGACCGCGCAAAGCGAGATCCTGCTCGATCAGGTGCTGCGGCCAAGCCCGCCGCTGCCGCCGAAGATTCTTCTTCGCATCCTGGCGGCCGTTGCCTTCGTCAACCTGCTCTTCGTCGCCTACTTCGTGTTCAAGGGCGCCTGGCCGATCGCGCCGTTCATGGGGCTGGACGTCGTGCTGTTGGGCTGGGCGTTCCGCGCCAGCACCATTGCCGCGAAACGCGAGGAGCACATTGTGCTCACGCCGTCGGAGCTCTCGGTCGAGCGCCGCTTCCCGAAGAAGCCCCTGCGCGCCTGGACCTTCAATCCCTACTGGGTCCGGATCGAAATGGATGACCCACCCGAACACCAAAGCCAGCTCACGCTGTGGAGCCACGGCAAATTCCTCCGCATCGCCCAATTTATGGCGCCGGAAGAACGCGCGAAGTTTGCGGGAAGGCTGAAAATCGCGTTGAAAACCGCTCGTGAAACAGTCGGTTAGGGCCCGCAAGAAACGGGTCGAAGCCGGAGCTAGAACATCCCATCTTCGGGTCATGACCAACGTGATCTCTTTCGACGAAAACGACGCCAATTGGCGGAAGATGGGCCGGGCGATCCGGTTCCTCTCGGCCAACTATCTCGACCAGCCGACCCTGGAGGATGCCGCGGATGCGGTGGGGCTTTCGCCCTTCCACTTCCAGCGCCTGTTCAGCCGCTATGTCGGCGTCAGCCCCAAGAACTTCGTGGCGCATCTGACGCTCGGCCACGCCAAGGGCGGGCTGAAGGCGGGCAGCAGCCTGCTCGACACCGCGCTCGATGCCGGGCTCTCCGGCCCGTCGCGGCTGCACGACCTCTGCCTCAAGATCGAGGCGATGACGCCAGGCGACTACGCCAGGGGCGGCGATGGTGTTGCGATCGACTACGGCTTCCATCCATGCCCGTTCGGCTCGGCGCTGGTGATGGCGACGGCCAAGGGCGTCTGCGGCATCGCCTTCGCGGACGAGGGTGACGAGAAGAAGGCGCTCGCCGACATGAAGGCCCGCTGGCCGCGCGCGACGTTCACGCACGCGCCGGAGCGCACACAGAAGTTCGCCACGCGCATCTTCAACCCCGCCGCCTCGCGCGAGGAGCTGCGGCTGCACCTGCTCGGCACCCCGTGGCAGATCAAGGTGTGGGAAGCGCTGCTCGCGATCCCCGAAGGCCGCATGACGACCTATCGTGCCGTCGCGGAACTCGCCGGCAACGCGTCGGCCTCACGCGCCGCGGGCGCCGCGGTCGGCAAGAACCCGCTCGCCTGGATCATCCCGTGCCACCGCGTGATCGGCACCAGCGGCGCGATGACCGGCTACCACTGGGGCCTCGACCGCAAGCGCGCGATGCTCGCGGTCGAGCAGGCGCGTCGGACGAGCGCAACAGGCGGCGTCAGCCTGAGAATTGTCCTGCCTGATACGGCGCGTTGATCGGCAAGTCGCAATGCATGCACCTTCGCGCGAGCGGGTTTGCCAGAAAGAACCACTTGCCGCATCGCGGGCAGGGAAACGCTGAGCGACTTAGCAGAGCACCGAAAAGCACCGCTGCTCCGAGTCCGATGAGAATGAACGTGGCGGTCGGATAGGAATTGCCCAAGATCAAGGCGAGCGCGGGCGTGCCAAGGACAAAAACTGCAAGTGCGATGAGGATTGTGCGACCTCGCAGCCGAAGATCGGCCCAGGCTTTCTCGTAGCGTTGCTCGTGGGTCAGCATCTCTATGCCGACGCAAGAACATCCGCCATTGCGTAGAGGCCGGGCTTCTTGCCCTGGCCCCACTTCGCCGCCGCGACCGCGCCCTGGGCGAACATCGCGCGATCTTCGGCGGAATGGCTGAGCACGATGCGCTCGTTCGGGCCGGCCAGGATGACCGAGTGCTCGCCGATCACCGTGCCGCCGCGCAGCGCCGCAAAGCCGATCACACCGTCCTTGCGCGCACCCGTTTGTCCATCGCGGCCGCGGTCGGAATGATCGGCAAGAGAAATCCCGCGGCCCGCCGCCGCCGCTTCGCCCAGCATCAGCGCGGTGCCGCTCGGCGCATCGACCTTCCGGCGGTGATGCATCTCGACGATCTCGACGTCATAGCTCGGCAGCGCCGTTGCCGCTTCCTTGACCAGCTTCGCCAGCAGGTTGATGCCCAGGCTGAAATTGCCGGACTTCACGACCACCGCATGCCGCGCGGCGGCGCGGATCTTCGCGTTGTCGTCGCCGGTGAGGCCCGTCGTGCCGATCACATGCACGATGCGCGCCTGCGCCGACAGCTCGGCCAGCGCCACCGTTGTCGACGGCGTGGTGAAATCGATCAGCGCCTGCGCCTTGGCCAGCAGCGGCAACGGATCGTCGCTCAGCTTCACGCCGAGTTCTTTCAGTCCCGCCAGGGTGCCGGCATCGGCGCCCAGGTCCGGATGCCCCGGCCGCTCCAGCGCGCCCGACACCACCATGCCCGGCGTCTCGCTCACGGCGCGCAGAATCGCCTGTCCCATGCGCCCGCCGGCGCCCGCCACCACAACAACACGAATATCGCTCATTTAGGCACTCTAGCGCGCGGCGCTCAGCCCGCGAAACGGCCGAGGTGATCTACCACATATGCGGCAATCGCCTGCCCGAACCACGGCACTGTGAGGATCAGGGTCGAGGCCGCCACCCGCGCCAGCGTGGTCTGGTCGAACGGCCATTCCTGCGCTTCCTGCACCCGCTTCTCGTACGCGAGGAGGCCGTGCAGGCTCGCGGAAGCAAACGCGTCCTCATGCAGCTTGTTGCGCAGCGCATCGATGCGGCAGCGTATGTTCTCCAGCTCCGCCATCTTGGCCTGCACGATCTGATGATGGATGCGGCCCATCGATGCGGCGAACATCGTAATGCCCATCGTCGCGCAGCCCGCGATCAGCAGGATCGTCAGCCAGTTCAGGTCGCCGCGCACGAAGAACAGGCACGCCACGCCGCTGATCACGAACCAGATGAGCGAATGCCGCGCCGCCGACCGCCCGAGTACCGACAGCGTGTCGGTGCGCAACAGGTCGATTGTCAGCTCCGAATGCAACACGCCGGCATAGGCCCGGCCGCCGGCGCGCGTCTGCTCCGCGCCGCGTGCGAACAGCACGGCCAGCAGCGTCGTCGCCAGCGCGAACCACGCCATCGCACCCGGCGGAATCGTGTGTCCCTCGTGGTATTCCGCCACCCGGATTGCGACGCTCAGCATGGCCCCGAAAGCCACACCCATCAGCGTCGCGCGCCCGAGTCGCGCCTCGCTCGAAACAGCCGTCGTGATGGCCAGCGCGCTTGTCGTGCCGCCGCTCAGGATGCGGGCATAGTTCGGCGCCTCGCGTGCCTCCGCCGTTCTTGCATAGCGTTGCATCGCCAGCGCTGTGCAACACAGCAGCGACAGCACCAGCGCCGGCCATCCCGCGTCGGAGAAGGTGAACCCGTCATGCCGCACGATCGTCACGCCCTCGGCGGACGCGATGGCCACGAAGCTGCCGAACATCGCGATGAACAGAAGGAGCGTCGTGGGCAGCAGCCCGAACGGCGACAGCACGAAGATCGCATGCTCGAACGGCAGGCCGCGATGGCTGGGCGGCGTGGCAATGGCTACGGGCGCTTCGCTCATCGGCCAAGCATAGCCCATCGCCTCCCCTTGTGGGGAAGCCGAAATTCGCGAAGCGAGTTTCGGGTGGGGGGTCAGACCTTTGTGTCGATGCCCGGCGTCGCGGAATCCTTGCGCGCGACCGTTACCATCGCCGGCCTGAGCAGGCGGTCGGCGATGGTGTAGCCCGACTGCACGACGTTCACGATTGCGCCCGCCGGCTTGCCCTCGCCCGGAACCTCGGCGACCGCCTGGTGCAGGTTGGGGTCGAATTTGGCGCCGTCGGTCTCGATCTGCTTCACGCCATGCTTGCCGAGAGTGCTCATCAGCTGGCGCTCGGTGGCTTCCACGCCCTCGATCACGGCCTTGATCGCGGGATCGGAGGCCGCCAGCACGTCGCGCGGCACATGGCTCAGCGCCCGGGCGAAATTGTCCGCAATCTCCAGCATGTCGCGCGCGAACCGCGTCACGGCATAGTCGGCGGCGTTCTTGCGCTCCTGCTCGCCGCGGCGGCGCACGTTCTCGGTCTCGGCAAGGGCGCGCAGCACGCGGTCCTTCAGCTCCACGTTCTCTTCGTTCAGCTTCTGGATGACGTCGGCCGGGTGCGGCTGGCCAGGGTCAACCTGCGGTATCTCTTCGTCTTCGAAATCGCTCATGGTTCTTCCTAAAACGCGTCAGCCGAGCAATCGGCCGACGACTTTGGCGGTATGGTCGACCATCGGAATGATACGGCCATAGTTGAGGCGGGTAGGGCCCAGAACGCCGATCACGCCGACGATCTTGCCCTGCGAATTGGCATAAGGCGCGGCCACGATGGACGAACCGGACAGGCTGAACAACCGGTTCTCCGAACCGATGAAGATGCGAACGCCGTCACCCTGCTTTGCCAGCTCCAGAAGCTGGATCAGGTCGTTCTTGCGCTCGATGTCCTCGAACAGGGTGCGCACCCGCTCGATGTCGGCCTGGGCTTCCACACTGTCGAGCAGATGCGAGGTGCCGCGCACGATCAGCGTGTGGCGCGCATCGCCTGCGCTCGACAGGGTCGCCAGCCCCTCGGCCACGATCTTCGCCGTCAGCGCATCCAGCTCGGCACGCTCGCCAATCAGTTCTTCCAGGATCTCGGCGCGCGCCACGTCCAGCGTGCGCCCGCGCAGCCGTGCGTTCAGGTAGTTCGACGCCTCCACCAGCGCCGATGCGGGCAGGCCCAACGGGGTGTCGATGATGCGGTTCTCGACCTGGCCGTCCTCGCTCACCATCACCACCAGCGCCTTGTTCGGCGTGATGGCCGTGAATTCGACATGCTTCAGCAGCGAATCCTGCTTGGTCGACACGACCAGACCGGCGCAGTTCGACAGGCCCGACAGCAGCGAGGTCGCCTGGGTCAGCACATCCTCCAGCCCGCGCCCGCTGCCGGTCATGCGTGCCTCGATGGCGACGCGCTCGTCCGGCGCCAGCTCGCCCACCTCCAGCAGCCCGTCCACGAACAGGCGCAGCCCCTTCTCGGTCGGCGCCCGCCCGGCGGACGTGTGAGGCGCATAGAGCAGGCCCATATGCTCCAGATCGGCCATCACATTGCGGATCGAGGCCGGCGACAGGGTCAGCGGCAGGCGCTGGCTGAGCGTGCGAGATCCCACCGGCTCGCCGGAGGCGAGGAACGCCTCCACGAGATGACGGAACACCTCCTTGGGCCGCTCGCCCAGGATGGCGTTCAATGCGCGGGCTGATGCCTGATCCACTCGCCGTCTAAACCTTTGATACTGTTATGCTATTATACCGGTCGCGAACCGGTATTTGCACCTGTTGCAGCAAAGCCGCTAGGTAACGGCGGACGCCCAAAACTTCAAGGCAAACAAAGATGCGCCCATCCAAGCGCGCCAACGACCAGATGCGCACCGTGACCCTCGAACCCGGCTTTTCCAGGCACGCCGAGGGGTCGTGCCTGGTCAAATTCGGCGACACCCATGTGCTGGTCACGGCCAGCCTTGAGGAGACCGCCCCCGGTTTCCTGCGCGGCACCGGCAAGGGCTGGGTCACGGCGGAATACGGCATGCTGCCCCGCTCCACCCATGAGCGCATGCGGCGCGAAGCGGCCCAGGGCAAGCAGTCCGGCCGCACGCAGGAGATTCAGCGCCTGGTCGGCCGCAGCCTGCGCGCCGTGGTCGACATGACCGCGCTGGGCGAACGCCAGATCGTCATCGACTGCGACGTTCTCCAGGCCGACGGCGGCACGCGGACGGCGTCCATCACCGGCGGCTTCGTCGCGCTCCACCAGTGCATCGGCTTCATGCAGAAGACCGGCATGGTCACCAGGCCCGCGATCAAGGATCACGTCGCCGCCGTGTCGTGCGGCATCTGGAAGGGCACACCGGTGCTCGATCTCGACTACGACGAGGACTCCTCGGCCGAGACTGACGCCAATTTCGTACTGACGGGAAAGGGCGGTCTGGTCGAAATCCAGGGCACCGCCGAGGGCGCGCCGTTCAGCGACGCCGAATTCGCCCAGATGCTGCACCTCGCGCGCAAGGGCATCGGCGAACTGGTCGAATTGCAGAAGAAGGCCATCGGATGAGTATGCAGGATCAGGCGAAGCGCCTCGATACGATCGTCGCTGAAGCCGAGAAGCTGGCGGCCCATGCACGGGTTGCCGCGCATCATTTCCGTACCGGCGAGGTGCCGCGCGGCGCCGCGCACACGCTGTCGGTCGAAGGCCATCTCCTGAACATCCGCGCCGAGCTCGATGTCATTACCCGCGAGCACGCGGCGCGCTCGCAGCCGGTCATTTGATGAAGCTTCGCCCGCGCGACACGCTGGTCGTCGCCAGCCACAACAAGGGCAAGGTGCGCGAGATCGTCGAGCTGCTCGCGCCCTTCAACCTGCATGTGTTCGGCGCGAACGATATCGATATCGAAGAGCCGGAGGAGACCGAAACCACCTTCGCCGGCAACGCCGCGCTGAAGGCGCGCTGGGTCGCGGACCGTTGCGGCCACATGGCCTTGGCCGATGACTCAGGCCTGGTGGTGAACGCGCTCGGCGGCGAGCCCGGCATCTACTCCGCCCGCTGGGCTGGTCCCGGCAAGGATTTCTACGTCGCCATGGCCCGCGTTGAGCGGGAGTTGAAAGAGAAGGGCGCCACCGATCCTTCCGCCTATTTCGTCAGCGCGCTGGCGCTGGCGTTGCCGCACGAAGAGCCGCGCATCTTCCAGGGCGAGGTCCACGGCCACCTGACCTTCCCGCCGCGCGGCACCAACGGCTTCGGCTACGACCCGATCTTCGTGCCAAATGGCGAGACGCTGACCTTCGGCGAGATGGATCCGGCAAAGAAACTCGCGATGAACCACCGCACGCGCGCATTCCAGAAACTGACCGCGAGCGATATTTTCGAACGGTGATGTGCAACCCCTCAACCTCCTCACTGTTATGGCCCGCGACTGCGGGCCACCCAGTTGGTGCGCCACGGTTCTGCGCAGGCATCGCGACGTCACCTGGGCGGCCCGCAGTCGCGGGCCGTGACAACAGTGTGGTGGCGAGCGCACGCGAATGACCGGGTTCGGCATCTATGTGCATTGGCCGTTCTGCGCGGCCAAGTGCCCCTATTGCGATTTCAACAGCCACGTCCGCACCCAGATCGACGAAAGCGGCTGGATCGACGCCGTCGTGCGCGAGCTGGAATGGACCGCCGAACAGCAAGGTGCCGCTCGCCCCATCGTCGAGACGGTTTTCTTCGGTGGCGGCACGCCGTCGCTGATGCAGGGCACGAGTGTCGCCCGGACGCTCGACACCATCGCGCGCCTGTGGCGCACCGCAAACGACGTTGAAGTCACACTCGAATCCAACCCCGCCAGCGCCGACGCCACGCGCTTCGCCGATTACCGCGCCGCCGGAGTCAATCGTCTGTCGCTGGGCGTGCAGGCTCTGAACGACGCCGACCTCAAGATGCTCGGACGTCTGCACAACGTCGCTGAAGCGAAGGAAGCTCTGGCGCTGGCGATGCGCATCTTCGACCGCGTGTCGCTCGACCTGATCTATGCCCGCCCCGATCAGTCGCTCGACCAATGGCGCGCCGAACTGACCGAGGCTCTTGCTTTCGGCACCGACCACCTCTCGCTTTACCAGCTGACCATCGAACCTGCGACGCCGTTCGCCACGCTCTACAAGACCGGCGCGCTGCACATTCCGGACGAAGACCGCGCCGCGGGACTTTTCGAACTGACACAGGAGATGAGCGAAGCCGCCGGCCGCCCCGCCTACGAAATCTCCAACCACGCAAAGCCCGGCAGCGAGGCGCGTCACAACCTTCTCTACTGGCGCTACGGCTCCTATGCGGGCGTCGGCCCCGGCGCCCATGGCCGCCTCGACCTCGGCGGCAAGCGCATCGCCACCCAGACCGAACGCCTCCCGGAACGCTGGCGCGACATCGTGAGCAGGCAAGGCCACGGCCTGATCGAGCAAACGGAAATCTGGACCGAAGACGCCGCGCGCGAACATCTGCTGATGAACCTGCGGCTGGCAGAAGGGCTCGATCTCGCGGCCTATAAGGCGCGCTGGGGCACAGCGCCGAACCCCAGGCACATCGCGCTTCTACAAGAGGACGGCCTCGTCCGCCTCGAAGGCAGCCGCCTCGTCGCGACGCCGCGTGGGCGCCTGCTTTTGAACAGCGTGATCGCCGCTTTGGCCGATTAGCTGCCCGGCTTCACGAACGTCGTCGGCGCCGGGTCCTCGACGTGGAAGCCGTCCGCGCCGACCGACAGGATCGCCAGTCCGCGCTCCGCCGTGCCGTCACTTGAGAAGCGAAAGATGCCGTCGACGCCGGCGAAGCCGTTCGGATCGGCCAACGCCTGCCGCGTGAACCGCTTATAGGGCTCGCCCTTCTCCGCCAATTTCGCCACCAGCGACACGGCATCATAGGCCAGTCCTGCCAGCGGCGGCGGATTGCTTCCGAACGCGCCGCGATACTTGTCCGCGAAACGCGCATCGTCCTTGGGATCGGGCGCCGCGAACCAGGCACCATACAGCGTCGGCGCTTCGCTGTTCGCTGCCTCGTTCCACTGGCCAGTTCCGAGCAGTTTCACCTTGTCCTTGTTCAGTCCGGCGGTGCCCAGAGCCGGCGCGCCCGCACGAAGGATCGCGCCGCCCTGCGGCAGGAACAGCGCGTCGGCATCGCCCGGATGTGCGGCTTGTGTCGCCGGGGCGATGATGCCGTCCACCGTCGCGGGGAAGCGCACCACGTCGCCCACCTCGCCATTGTCGGCTTTCACCGTGTCGCGCAGTGCGCCAAGGGTCACGTCGCCATACGCCGTGCTGGGCACCAGTGCCGCGATCTTGTGATGGCCGTGCGCGATGGCGTAGCTCACCACGCGATCGGTCTCGGCCTCGGGCAGGAAGCCCAGCAGGTAGATTCCGTCGCCCGCCACGCTGCGGTCGGTCGAGAACGACAGCACCGGCACACCGCGGTCGCGCGTTTCGGCGGCGATGGCGCGCACCGATTGCGCATAGAGCGGGCCGACGATGATCTCGGCGCCCTGTTCCAGCAGGTGAACCGCCGCCGCCGCAGCGCTCTCGGCCGTGGCGCCCTCGTCGGCGGTCATGATGATCATGTCCTTGTTGCCGGAGTCGTACATCGCGAGCTGCGCCGATTTGAGCATCGCCGCCGCAAGCGCCTTCACCGCTGGGGTGCCGGAGTTGAAGGGCAGGATCACGCCCACCCGCACCGGCGTATGGTCGGTCGGGATGTTCGGCAGGTTCAGGAACGTGGGCTTGTTCTCGGTCAGCGGGTGCCCGGGCTGCGTGCCCGGTGCCACTGCCGGTGCCTGCGGTCCTACGGGCGTTGCCGTCTGGGTTGCGCATCCGCTCAGCGCTATCGCAGCGAGCGCGGCGATGGCAAAAAGGCACGCCCGCTTGGGGCGGGTGGTGGACAGGGATGCAAAGGGCATTGAGACCTCCAGGGCAAGGCGAACCTAAGGCTTTGGGCGCATTCCGTAAATCCGGTGGCGAGGCAGACCTGTCCCCCGGCCTTTACGTGACGGCGACTCCCATTGGCAACGCGCGGGACATCACCTTGCGGGCGCTGGATGTACTGACCGGCTGTGACGCGATTGCGGCAGAGGATACCCGCGTCACGTCCAAGCTCCTGAGCATCTACGGCATCTCCAAGCCGCTGACCGCCTACAACGACCACAACGGCGCGCGGGAGCGGCCGAAGCTGATCGCCCGGCTGAAGCATGGCGCCAGGATCGCGCTGGTCAGCGACGCTGGCACCCCGCTGGTGAGTGACCCCGGCTACAAGCTGGTGCGCGAGGCGCTGGCGGAAGGCATCCCCGTTCACGCCATTCCCGGCGCGTCCGCGACCCTGACGGCATTGGCGCTGGCCGGCCTGCCGACCGACCGCTTCCTGTTCGCCGGGTTCCTTCCGCCCAAGGCAGGCGAGCGCGCCTCTGTTCTGACGGACCTGAAGGCGATCCGCGCCACCCTGGTCTTCTTCGAGTCGGCGCAACGACTCGCGGAGTCGCTGGCGCAGATGCTGGAGGTCCTGGGCGATCGTGCCGTTGCGGTGACCCGCGAACTCACCAAGCTGCACGAGGAAGTTCGCCGCGGCACGCTGGCGACACTGGCGCCCCGCTATGCCGAAGAACCGCCGCCGAAAGGCGAGGTCACCATTCTGATCGGCCCGCCGCAGGATTCGGGAACGGACTTCGCGCGCGTTGACGCGATGCTCACCCACGCGCTCCCGTTCATGCCGGTGAAGGCGGCATCGGAGATGATCGCCGAAGCGCTCGGCATCAACCGCAAGGAGGTGTACGAACGCGCGCTGGAAAAGAAGTCCGATGGCTGATCGGTTCACCCCAAACAAGGCGCGGCCCCGCGAAGTGGAAGCCGGTTCGCGTCAGGCCGCGCGACAATTAAAGAAGCAGGATGCGGAAAAGCGCGGCCGTAGCAGCGAAGCGCTGGCCGCATTGTTGTTGCGCCTCAAGGGTTACCGCATCCTCGGCCGCCGCGTGCGCACCCATGCCGGCGAAATAGATCTGGTCGCCAAAAGCCCCCGCGGAGTCCTCTGTTTCATCGAAGTGAAGGCCCGTGCCGAAACCCGCGCCGCGCTTGAATCCGTCGCTCCGCGCCAGCAGCAGCGCATCGCCCGCGCCGCCTCGCTGTTCATCGCGGGCAAGCCGGTGTTGGCACAAAGCCCGATGCGTTTCGACATCGTCACCGTCTCGCCGCGCGCCATCCCGCGTCACATCCGTGACGCCTTCCGGCCATGAGCAAGAACGACCCGCTCGACTATCTGCGCCGTATCGGCGAATCCGGCGAGGGTCCGCACGACATCGCGCGCGCCGCGGTGATGCTCGGAATCCTCGACCACAAGCAGGCATCGCTCGATCCCTATTTCGCGCATCTCGCCGGTATCGAGAACGACATGCGCCGCGAAACGCCGATGATCGTGCGCGTCGCCGATGGCGCCCGCATCCTTGCGAGCCTGATGCACGATCGCCTCGGCTATGAGGGTGAGCGCGGCCAGAATTACAACGACCCCAAGAACGCCAATCTGGTCGATGTGATCGACCGCCGCCGCGGGCTGCCGGTGGCGCTCGGCATCCTCTACATGCACGCCGCGCGTGCCGCGGGAATGAAGGCCGAGGGTCTCAACACGCAGGGCCATTTCGTCATCCGCGTCACCCACCGCCACGACGACCTCACCATCGATCCGTTCAACAGCGGCATGGTTGTGGATCGCGAGCACATGCCGGCCGAGCTGCGTGGCGTCGATGCAGGGCTTGCACAGCCGGTCAGCGATACCGACGTATTGCTCAGGCTGGAGAACAATCTGAAGATTCGCGCGCTGGAGAACGGCAAGCCCGACCGCGCCCTGGAAGTGACGCACCGCATGATCCTGATCGCTCCGCGCCGTCCCGACCTGTGGTTCGACAGCGCCCGCATCAACGAGGCGCTGGGCGCACTCGGTGCGGCGCGCAACTCCTACCAACGCTGCCTCGAAATCGCGCGGCCGGGCGAGCCGCTGCACAACGAAGCATCGCTCTCGCTCGCCAACATCAAGCGCCGCCTGAACTAGGAGCTTCACGAATGGCCCTCACCGTCGCGATCCAGATGGACCCGATCGAAAAGATCGACATCAACGGCGACTCGACCTTTGCCCTGGCGCTTGAGGCGCAATCCCGCGGTGACACGCTTCTCTATTACGGCCCGCGCGATCTGACGTTCCGCGAAGGTAAGGTCACTGCGCATGTCCGTTCGCTGAGCGTGCGCGCCACCAAGGGCGATCATTTCACGCTCGGCGAAGTCCATCGTTACGACCTCAGCCAGGCCGACGTCGTCCTGATGCGCCAGGACCCGCCGTTCGACATGGCCTACATCACGGCCACGCACATCCTGGAGAACATTCATCCCAGGACCCTGGTGGTGAACGACCCAGCCAGCGTGCGCAACGCGCCCGAGAAGATCTTCGTCACCCAGTTCGAAGACCTGATGCCGCCGACGCTCATCACTTCCGACCGCCGCGACATCGACTCCTTCCGCGCCGCGCACAGGGACATCATCGTCAAGCCGCTCTACGGCAATGGCGGCGCCGGTGTGTTCCGCGTCAAGCCGGACGACGAGAATCTGGGCTCCCTGCTCGAGATGTTCACCCAGTTCTACCGCGAGCCGGTGATCGTGCAGCGCTACGTGCCGGAGGTGCGCAAAGGCGACAAGCGCATCATCCTCGTCGACGGCGAGTTCGCCGGCGCGATCAACCGCGTGCCGGCGGCGGGCGAGGCGCGTTCCAACATGCATGTCGGCGGCCGCCCCGAGGCCACCACGCTCACCGACCGTGAGAAGCACATCTGCGCCACCATTGGGCCGGAACTCAAAAAGCGCGGCCTGATCTTCACCGGCATCGACGTGATCGGCGACTACCTGACCGAGATCAACGTGACCTCGCCCACCGGCATCCACGAAGTCCGCCGCTTCGGCGGCGCCGACATCGCCAAGCTCATATGGGACGCCATCGAACGGCGGAAGAGGGGCTGATCCGGCCCCTTGAATCAGGGCGCCCGCCTCCCCAAGTCCGATTTGGAGAGAGGAGGCGCTGATGAGCGGCAAGTTCGACTGGGTTATCGCCGGGATCGAGCGCACCACTGATCCACGGCACACGGTTCGCGCCATCCACTGGCGCTACCAGCTGCGGCATGGCGACATCATGGTCGATGAATACGGTGATCTGCCCATGCCGGCCGACAGCCTCATGACCACCGACGGCGCAACCAAGGCAGACTATGTCGCGATCCTCGAAGACGTCCTCGACCGCGAGACCTTGCAGGAACGGTTGCAGCGGCGGATGCACGACGTGCTGCATCCCAAGACCGAGCTGGTCGCAGGTCCCGCGGCCTAGCTGGTGAGGCCGAAGCGGCTCTTGTAGCGCGGGTCGAGGCCCGACATGGGGAAATAGATGAACACGTCGGTGGTCGAGAACTGGCGGTCGATCACCGCGCCGTCACCGATGCGGCAGCCCGCGCGCAGGTAACCCTTCAACAGCGGCGGCAAGGTCCGCATGCCCTCCTTCTGGTCGATCGCGTCCTTCGGGATGCGCGCCATGGAGACATATAGTTCAGGCCGCGCTGAAACCTTCACGTCCTCCGGCATCGCGGCATAGTGGTGCAGATAGGACAACGGCATCGCCAGCGCGTCCGGATCTATGCCCGGGAACGACGCGCAACCGAACATCAGGTCGATGTCGAAGCGCGCGACATAGGCCATCAGCCCCTTCCACAGAAGCTGCATGGTCGTGGTGCGGTTGCGATAGGTCTTGAGCACGCAGGAACGTCCCAGCTCCAGCAGCTTCTGCCCCGCGAACGCCTTCAGCATCCGCGACATGTCGAACTCGCCCGCGGTGTAGAAGCCGCCTGCGCGCGCCGCGTCCACGTCGCGCGTCAAACGATAGGTGCCAACGACCAGCGGTTGCCCGTCTTCATCGTGCGCGGAACGGTCCACCACCAGAAGATGGTCGCAGACCTCGTCGAACTTGTCGAAATCCCGGCGCGCGTCGCGCATCTCCGGTGACGGCACCGCCGCCATCTCTTCATAGAAGACGTGATAGCGCAGGCGCTGCGCCTGCTCGACTTCCGCCTCCGTCTCCGCCAGGCGCACTTCCAGGGCACCGGCCGTCGCTAGCACTGGCCACTGCTCAAGTCGGCCCTCGAGAGAGCCAGGCTCGTGGATGTTGACCAAGCGAACAGATCCTTGGGTTGGGGCGCCGACTGCTCCGGAGCCAGCTGGCCCGCTCCCTATTCTCCATTTTACCAGATCGGCCTAAGCCCAAGCAAACCAGCCAGTCACATCGTTGCAATCGCCGTAACCTTGTCCCGGCGGGCGTGAATGTGCGGCAGCACAAGGAACTCCACGATCACCGGCAACCAAGCGGTCGCCTAGCCTTTCGCTGACGGTGCGCCGAAGCCATGCAGCCGCATCAGAATCAGGAAAAGAACCAGCGCCGGCACGCCCGCCAGCGCGGTTGAGACGAAGAACGGCACAAAGCCGACGACCTTGTCTGGCAGGGCGCCCAATGCCGGGATGAACCCGTCAAACAGGTGGCGATGGCTGGTGAACCAATCCACGAAAATTCCGGAAAGCCCGCCGAGCAACTTTCCGGGCAAGGCATAGAAGGAGCTGAACAGCGCGTACTGCGTCGCGGTGAATGCCTTGCTTGTCAGGCTCGACATGTAAGCGAGCAGCGCAGTGCCAGCGAACCCCGCAGCGATGTTCTCAACCCCGATCGCAGTCGCGAACATGACGATATTGTGACCACTGGCGGCCAGCAGCGCGTAGCAGAGGTTGCCAGCGACCACTGCGATCAGTCCGGCCAACAGGGCACGCATGACGCCAAAACGGAACACGACGAAGCCACCGATCAAGGCGCCGGCGATAGTCACCCATACTCCGATCAAGCCCGACATCGTGCCGATCTCGATCAGGGAGAAGCTCTGCCGATACATCGGCCGCGCCACGGTGCCCATGATGAAGTCGGGCAGGCGATAGGCGCCGATGAACGCAAGGATGAGCAGGCCGGTCCAGCGATGGTTGCGGAAGAAGTCGACAAAGGGTGCGATCGCGGCACCGTAGAGCCAACCGATCGTTGCACCCGCTCCGCCCGACAGTTGAAGCTGCTTCTCTGCTGCCCGGGCCTCGTCGCCAGCATCGCGCTCGGACGGTCGCCCCGCAAGCAGCGCAGCTGCCATGCCGAGAAAGGTCAGGCACCCGAGAAAGACCAGGCTGGCATGCCACGAGACGATCTGGGCGACATATGGCGCCAGCGCCGCCGTCGCGAGAGCCGTCAGCCGATAACCGAGCTGGTAGGCCCCGAGCATCGTACCTTGCTCTTCGGCTGGGGCGATTTCGATGCGCCACGCGTCCACCGAGATGTCCTGACTCGCACCGCTGAAGCCCAGAAGCAGCGCGAACAGTGCAATCTGCATCAGTTGTGTGTGCGGGTCGCTCAGCGATAATCCAATGAAGGCAAGGAGAATGCCGAGCTGGGCTACCAGCATCCAGGAACGACGCTTGCCCAGCAGGTCGTGAAGGACGGGGAGGCGCACCTGATCCAGCAGCGGCGCCCATACGAATTTGAACGAGTAGGGCAGGAGCGTGTACGCGAACAGCCCGATTTCGGTCATGGAAGCGCCGCCGTCTGTCAGCCACAGGCTCAGCACGTTCGAGATTGTCAGCAGCGGCAGCCCGCACGACGCGCCGAGCACCAGCATGGTGGCGGAACGGGGCTTCAGGTAAGACGCGATTGCGGCTCGCGTCCCATGCGCGGCGTCGTTCTGTGTGGTGTTCATACGGCCACTGTGCGTGCCGTCACGCCATGCGGGGGTAAGGTCGGGAACATTTTATCCAGCTGCGCAAGATTCGGTGGGTTTGGTCAGGGAACCATCCAGGCCAGCGTCCTTGCAAGGGCGGGTTGCCAACGCGTCAGCCCCTCGCCACGGCTCACGCCGCAGCATTGTTCAGGGCGGCCGCCGATGGGAAGAGGATATTGAACATTCTGTCCAGCTGCGCGGGCTCGATCGGCTTGGTGAGGAAGCCGTCCATGCCGGCCTCCTTGCAGCCACGCTTGCCGGTCTCGAGCGCATCGGCGGTCAGCGCCACGATGGGCGTGCGCCGCCGGCCATTGGCGGCCTCGAAGGCTCGGATCGCCCTCGTCGCCTCGATGCCGTCCATCCCCGGCATGTGGATGTCGGTCAGCACGATGTCGAACCCGCCGTTCTCCATCGCCTTCACCGCCGCGCCGCCATCGGTAACTTCGGTCACCTTGTGTCCGCGGCGCCTGAGCAGCTCGCGGGTCAACAGCGCGTTGATCGGATTGTCCTCGGCTAGCAGGATGTTGAGCGATCCGCTGAAGGCGGCTTCCGGCTCAGCCGCTTGTACGAATGCCGCGATCGGCGCCCACATGTTCGGAATCGGCGGCGTCGTATCGGTTTCCGGCTCTGGCCGCGCCGGCACGTGGCAGCGCGACATCCGGATACGCTCGACCAGCGACGACTGCCGCACCGGCTTCATAAGATAACCTGCAAAGCCCATCTCGCGCAGCACCCCGAGTTGCGATCGCGCGGCGGGGGTCAGCAGTACGAGGGAGGGAACGCCTCTCACCGGGTCGCCGGGTGGCGCCGGATGGGGATCGGTACCGGCATCGACGATCACGAGATCGGGCTTCGGTCCGAACGCGTCGCGGATGTCCCTCACCGCGCCGCCGGCAGCGCCGACCTGGGCGGAGAGGCCCTCGCGGAGGATCGGGTTGCGCGTGACGATCGCGATAGTTCGGCCCTCCAGCAGCCGCGTGTCTTCCGGCGCCGCGCGCACGACGACCGCGGGGATCGTGAACCAGAACTGGCTGCCGCCGCCGGGGGCTTCGGTGATGCCGATCTCGCCGCCCATGCCTTCCACGAGTTTCTTGGAGATGGCGAGCCCCAGACCCGTGCCTCCGAACTTGCGGGCATGACTCGAATCCGCCTGGACGAATTCGTTGAAGATCTCGCCGCGCTTTTCCGTAGGCACGCCGACGCCAGTGTCGCGCACGTCGAAGCGGACATAATGACGGTGGTTGGCCTGGGCGATGTAGGCATGCACCAGGACGCCGCCTTTCTCGGTGAACTTCACGGCATTGCCGACCAGATTGGTCAGCACCTGGCGCAGGCGCAGGCTGTCGCTGCGGATGACGGACGGCACGCCGGCATCGACCGCGGCGATGATCTCGATGGCCTTGTCGTGTGCGCGCGGGCAGCAGAGTTCGACCACCGCCTCGACCAGCGGGCGCAGCTCGACCTCGTCGTCCTCGGGCGTGAAGCTGCCGGCCTCGATCTTGGAGAAGTCGAGGATGTCGCCGATGAGGCTCAGCAGCGCTTCGCCCGACTTGCGGATCGCCTCGACATAGGTGCGCTGTTCGGGGCGAAGCTCGGTTTCCTGGAGCAGGCGTGCCATGCCCAGCACGCCGTTCATCGGCGTGCGGATCTCGTGGCTCATGGTCGCAAGGAAGCCCGACTTCGCGCGGCTTCCGGCTTCCGCCTTGTCGCGCGCCTCGGTGATCGCGTCCTCCAGTGCCTTACGTTCGGTGATGTCGCGCCCGACGCTCTGCACCTCGACCAGGCGGCCATGCGCGTCGCGCACCGCGTAGTCTTCCCAGGCCATCCAGCGCCAGCCATAGGCCGTGCGCACGTGCTGGTCGTAGCGCACGCGATTGCGGCCCGATTCCAGGCCCGCGAAGCTGCCAAAGATCGGCGCACGGCTGGAAGGGTGAAGTTCCGTCGCGAAGGGTTGGCCGACGGCGCGCTGCGAATTCAGTCCAAACAGCTTGAAGAACGCGTCGTTGCCGTAGGTCAGGCGGCTGTCGGGTGCGCGGCGGAAGATGGCGTCGCCCTGCGCATCGACCAGTGCCTTGTAACGCGCCTCTGACTGGTTGAGCCGTGCGTTGAACGCCGCGGCCGCCTGGAGCGATTGCTCGAGCCTATGGCCGGCGGATTTGAGCTGCGCGGCCTGGCGGTCCAGCACCTCGACGCGCTGCCGCGCCACGATGAACTCATGGAGCAGGAAGCCCAGCACGCTCACTACCAGCACCGTGAACTGCCACGGCGGCATCAGGGTGAAGCGGTTGTGAAGCGCAACGTCGCCGAACGCCACGATCAGCATGACGAACGCGATCAGTCCCAGGACTGTGCGAAGGGTGCGCACGAGCAGCTATTTCCAAGGAAACCCAGCGAAGACTAGGCTTGGACCACCTACCGAAAGCTTTAAAGGGAACAGTTCCGGCAAGGTTCGTAAAAGGTTAATCTCGTCGCCAGTCCGTCAAGCTTGTGGCGGGCGTAATCACTGCGTGGTTCGTTAAGAAGGGGAGAAAGATCGATGCGATTTACGACACTTGTGCTCGGGGGGGCGTTCGCACTCTGCACGAGCATGGCTCTGGCGGCCGACGATCCGATGGCCACCACCTATGCCAACACGGTCACCAGCAAGAACACGAAGACCGGCGCGACAGCAGCTTTGCTGTTCAATGCCGACGGCACCTACATCACTCGGGTCACGGGCCAGGACGGCAAGCCGATGGACATTCCGGGCAAGTGGGCGACAAAGGACAGCGGAGCCACGCTCTGCCTGACCCAGCAGGCGGGTTCCAGCCCCCCGACCGAAAGTTGCTCGCCGCTGTCGGTGCACCCCATTGGGGAGCACTGGACGGTCACCAATACAGCAGGTGACAGCTTCGATGTCGTCGTGACCGCGGGTCGCTAAGCAACCGGCCCAGGATGAGCAACCGCGCGGCACTTCGCCGCGCGGTTCCTTCATTATTTCAAGGGTTTAGATCAACGGACACGGCGGCAGGCTGTCCGTCACAAAAGCTTTGCAAAACTGTGATGGTCCTTGCGCGCAAGGCCGGTGGGATGGGTCTTGGTGGTTCAAAGGGCGGGGAAACGCTTGGGCAACTGCCCTCTTTCCGACTGGCATTGCGACCCATGGCCGACATAGCGCTCCGCGAGCAGATGATCAGCGTCCCTGAAAGAGCCACCGCGATCGCCAAGGGCGGCGCCCGCGACCTGCGCTTCCGGATCCTTACGCTTGCCGCCGCGCTGATCGTGCTCGGCATCTTCGCCGGCGTGATCATCTCCCTGGTGATCGGCGCCATGCCGGCGATCAACGCGTTCGGCCTGCCGTTCATCTGGACCGACAAGTGGAACGCGGTGACCGAGAAGTTCGGCGCGCTGCCGGCGATATTCGGGACGCTCGTTACGTCGTTCCTCGCCATGTTCATCGCCGTGCCGGTCGGCATCGGCATCGCGATCTTCCTGACCGAGATCTGCCCGCGCTTCCTGCGGCGCCCCATTGGCATCGCGGTCGAGCTGCTGGCCGCCGTCCCGTCGATCATCTACGGCATCTGGGGCCTGTTCGTGTTCGCACCCTGGTTCCAGGAGCACGTGCAGATCTGGGTTGTCGATACCTTCGCCGACGTCCCCATCCTGCAAGACATCTTCGCCGGTCCTCCCTACGGCATCGGCATCTTCACCGCCGCGCTCATCCTGTCGATCATGGTGCTGCCGTACATCTCGGCGGTCACGCGCGACGTGTTTGAGACCGTCCCATCAATGCTGAAGGAGGCGGCCTATGGTCTCGGCTGCACCACCTGGGAAGTCATGTGGCGCGTCGTGCTGCCCTTTGCGCGTGCCGGTGTCGTCGGCGGCGCGATGCTCGCGCTGGGCCGCGCTCTGGGCGAGACGATGGCCGTCACCTTCGTGATCGGCAACGCGCACCACCTGCCGAATTCGCTGTTTGCGCCGGGCACCACGATTTCCGCGACCATTGCGAATGAATTCACGGAGGCGCTGGGCGATCTCTATGCGCCGTCCCTCATCTATATGGGCCTGCTGCTGTTCGCCATCACCTTTATCGTTCTCGCCTCCGCCCAGCTCATGCTGCGCGCGCTCGAACGCCGCGCAGGGACCTAGCCCATGGCCCGGAATGGCAAGAACCAGGGCCTGATCGCCCGCCGCAAACTCGCGAACCGCTTCTTCCTCTTCCTCTCGGTCGGCGCCGCAGGATTCGGCCTCATCTGGCTGGCGCTGATCCTATATTCGCTGTTCTACAACGGCTTCTCGGCGATCAATCCGAAGGTTTTCACCGAGATCACGCCGCCGCCGGGCGAGGATGGCGGCCTGATCAACGCCATCGTCGGCAGCGTGCTGATGAGTGTCGTCGCGGTGCTCGGCGGCACGCCGCTGGGCCTGCTCGCGGGCACCTATCTCGCCGAATATGGCCGTTACGGCCGCCTCGCCTTTTTCGTGCGCTTCGTCAACGATATCCTTCTCAGCGCCCCGTCCATTGTCACCGGCCTCTTCGTCTACGAGATCCTGGTGGCACCGCTGCATGGCTTCTCGGGCTGGGCCGGTGCGGTATCTCTGATGGTGATCGTGATCCCGGTCGTCGTGCGCACCACCGAGAACATGCTCCTGCTGGTCCCCAACGGCCTGCGGGAGGCGGCGGCGGCGCTGGGTGCGCCGCGCAGCAACATCATCCGCGCCGTCACCTGGCGTGCCGCGCGTGCCGGCATCGTCACCGGCGTGCTGCTTGCCGTCGCGCGCATCTCCGGTGAAACGGCGCCGCTGCTGTTCACGGCGCTCAACAGCTCGTTCATGAACACCGACATGACCCAGCCGATGGCGAGCCTGCCGGCCGTCATCTTCCAGTTCGCCATGTCGCCTTACGAGGACTGGCACCACCTCGCCTGGGCAGGTGCCCTCCTCATTACCGCAACCGTGCTGATTCTCAGCATCTTCGCCCGGTTGCTTGAACCCAGAAAGCACTGACGATGGACGCGACCGTAGCGGACAAGCCGAAAGTCGACATCAAGAACCTGTCGTTCTATTACGGCTCGTTCAAGGGCCTGAAGAACGTTACCGTGCCGCTGATGGAGCGCAAGGTCACGGCGTTCATCGGCCCGTCCGGCTGCGGCAAGTCCACCCTGCTGCGCATCCTGAACCGCATCTACGAGCTCTATCCCAACCAGCGCGCCGAGGGCGAGGTGAACCTCGACGGTGAGAACATCCTCTCCAGCCGGATCGACACCAACCTGCTGCGCTCGCGCGTCGGCATGGTGTTCCAGAAGCCCACGCCGTTTCCGATGACGATCTACGACAACATCGCCTTCGGCATTAAGCTCTATGAGCGCATGCCCAAGTCGGAGCTCGATGGCCGCATCGAGGACGCGCTGCAACGCGCCGCGCTGTGGACCGAGGTCAAGGACAAGCTCAAGAATTCGGGCCTCTCGCTCTCCGGCGGCCAGCAGCAGCGTCTTTGCATCGCGCGCACCGTGGCGACCCGCCCGGAAGTGATCCTGCTCGACGAACCCTGCTCGGCCCTCGACCCGATCTCGACCGCCAAGATCGAGGAGCTGATCGACGAACTCAGCGCCGACTACACGATCGTGATCGTGACCCACAACATGCAGCAGGCGTCGCGCGCCTCCGACTTCACGGCGTTCATGTATCTCGGCGAGCTCATCGAGTACGGCCCGACGGAGAAGATCTTCACCGCGCCCGAGAAGAAGCAGACCGAGCAGTACATCACCGGCCGCTTCGGCTAGTCCTCGCCGCCCGTATCGCAGGTCGTGACCTGGTTGCTGCACACATGTCGCGACCAGCCACGGATCGGCTTGGCTTTTGGATCGGTGACCAGCACGATCGTCACATCGACCGCGCTGCCGCGGCATTCATAGACGCGCTTCACCACGAAGGAGTCGGGGCCGTAGCCCTTGTCCCGGTCCGACAGCTTTGCAATCGGCTTGTCGGTGCTGGACGGTCCGCTGCGCAGGCTGCTGGTGCCGATCGTGAAGCCGACCAGCGCGCCGGAAATCCACCCGGGACCGGCGTACACGGTCTTTTCCGGCTTGTCGCCGTACTGACCGGTTTTCGCATCCTTGATCAGCATCCAGCCGTTCTTCGAGCCGATGATCGTGAACTCCACCGCAAAACTGTCGCCCGCGCTGCGGTCGACGGTTTCCGGCGGCAGGTGCCCGATGACAGGTGCGGTCGCGCTCGGCCCGCTGCGCACATTGGTGCCCTTGGGATCTTTGTCGGTGAGATAGCCGCCGACCGAGCAGGACGTCGCGCCGGATGTGTCGACCTTCGGCGAGGTCGCGGCGAACGCGGGTGCAGCTATGAAAGCTGCGGCGATCAGAAGGGCGTATCTCATGCGTAATCGGCCTCCATCGTTGCATCGCTCGGCGGCGTGCGCAGGACGGCATTGAACAGCCAGCTGAACACCGCGCTCACGACGATATTCAGGATCAGCGACGACACTGCTGCATAACAGGGGACCGCATATCCGAAGAGCTTTATCGGCACGACCGTGGTGATCGTAAAGCCTGCGCCATAGGTCATCCAGACGCCACTGCCGATTCCCGCGATCCAGCCCATCAGCAGCGCCCAGGGGTTCAGCTTGTTGGTGTACAGGCCGAAGATGACCGACGGGAGCGTCTGGATGATCAGGACGCCGCCCAAAAGCTGCAGGTTGATCGCATACTTCGTGGGCAGGTCGATGATGAAGAACAGCGCGCCGGCCTTCACCACCAGCGACGCCAGCTTCGCCACCGTCGCCTCACCGGACGGCGACACCGCCGGATTGACATACTCCTTCCAGATGTTGCGCGTGAAAAGGTTGGCGCAGGCAATCGACATGATTGCTGCCGGCACCAGCGCGCCGATCGCGATCGCCGCGAAAGCCACGCCCACGAACCATGACGGGAAGGCATGCACGAACAGCGCCGGGACCGCATACTGGTTGCCGAATGCCTTGAATCCTTCCGCGAACTGCGGCATCGACTTCACGCCCGCCGCCACCGCCATGGTGCCGAGCAGCGCGATCAGTCCCAGCGCGAACGAATAGGCCGGCAGGATCACCGCGTTGCGCCGAACCACATGCCTGCTCGCCGAGCTCAGCAACCCCGTCACCGCGTGCGGATAGAGGAACAGCGCCAGCGTCGACCCCAGCGCCAGCGTCGCGTAGGCCGCCTGCGGCCCGAGGCTCGCGGCCGTCGGCGCCGCCAGGATCACCGTCTTGGGATCCGCGGCTGCGAAAATCCTGCCGAAGCCGCCCAGCTCGACCGGAATGATGATCACCGCCGCGATCACCACGATGTAGAGCAGGGCGTCCTTCACGAGCGCGATCAGCGCGGGTGCCCTGAGGCCGCTGTTGTAGGTGTAGACCGCCAGCACCACGAAGGCGATCAAGAGCGGCAGGTCGTGCACCACGCCGATCCCCGGCACGGGGACGTCCATCCTGATGCCGAGTCCCGCGATGGCCACCTCCATGCCGACCAACTGCAACGCAATGTACGGCATGGTCGCCACGATGCCCGTCACCGCCACAGCCAGCGCCAGCGTGCCGTTGCCAAACCGGCCGCGCACGAAATCCGCTGCGGTGACATATCCCTTGGCCCGCGCCACCGACCACAGCCGCGGATAGATCGCGTACACGATCGGATAGACCAGGATCGTGTACGGCACCGCGAAAAACCCGCTCGCGCCCGCGCCGAACAGCACCGCCGGCACCGCGATGAAGGTGTAGGCGGTGTACAGATCGCCGCCCAGCAGGAACCAGGTGACGACAGTGCCGAAGCGTCGCCCGCCCAGGCCCCATTCGCTCAACTGGTTGAGATCGCCCCGGCGCCAGCGCGCCGCGACAAACCCCAGCACCGTCACCAGCAGGAACAGGGCGACGAAGATCGTGACAGCGGTGGGGTTCATTTGCGCGACGCCTCGTCACGCTCGTCCGCAAAATAGACCGGAAGCATTACGGCAACGCCCAGGACGATCCACAGCATCTGGTACCAGTAGAAGAAGGGAATGCCGGCCAGGTCCGGCGCCAGCCGGTTGTAGGACCCGACCCACAGCATCGCGACATAGGGGATCAGCAACAGCAGATGGATCGGCCGGAAGATCCGGCGCTTTGGCGTGTCCATGAACGTCCCCCGCGAGCCCGGACAACGATTACGGCATGGCGGTGGCCTAGCCAAGCGGTGCGAATTTCGCAACGCACCATGCCGCACGTCGCGGTAGCATCGTCGCGAGCGCATTTGGGGAATCATCATGCTCCGCATTTTCATCGCCGGGCTTCTTGGCGGCGTCGCCATGTACATCTGGTCGTCGATCGCGCATGTCGCGACGCCACTCGGCACGGCCGGCGTCAGCACGCTGCCGAACGAGAGTGTCACCGTCGACAATCTCGCCTCGTCAATCGGCAACAAGGGCGGCCTGTTCCTCTTCCCGATGAATGCGAACGCCAGCGCCTCGGCGGCAACGGCGCCCGGCGGTTTCCTCGTCTACAACCCGAAATCGCCGACCAGCATGCAGCCCTCGAATCTGATCGTCGAATTCGCGACCGAGTTGGTGGAGGCGATCCTCGCGGCCTGGCTCCTCGCGCAGACCGCGCTCGCCGGTTACCTACCGCGCGTGGGCTTCGTGACCGTGGTGGGCGCGATCGGCGCGATCGTCACCAACGTGCCCTACTGGAACTGGTACGCCTTTCCACTCACATACACGCTGACGCAGATATTCGTGACGGTTGTCGCATTCCTGGTGGCCGGCCTTGCTATCGCGGCCTATCTCAAGCCCAGGACCGCATGATGACCGAAACCTTCCATCCCGACCGTCCAAAGCCGAAGCGGAACGCATCGTACGATTGGCTGTTATGGTGGCGGGTCGACCAAGATGAACTCGACCGCCAGGTCTACGAATACAAGACCCTGCGGCTCTGGCAGTCGATGCGCGGCATATCCTTCCTTTGCCTTCTCCTCAGCGCGACGATCACTGTCCTTTTCGCGGCGTTCAACTTTGCCGGTGTGGATGCCTATGCATTCGTCGACGCCGGACTGATGCTCGGCTGCGGTCTCTTTATCCATTTCGGCCACCGCTGGGCGATGATCGCTGCGATGCTGTTATGGACACTTGAGAAGGTCATGGGCGTGGTCAGCACCGGCGGAGCCGGCATCATCGTGCAGCTCATCTGGTGGGCGGCCTATATGCACGCCTTCTTCTTCGCGTTCCGCGTGGAGCAGACGCGCCGCCGTGTCCCGCCGCCGGACATCGAGGTCTTCCGCTGAACCGCGGCTACCTCAGGATTGTGAAGCCCCCCTTCTCGAAGATCGCTTTGGCTTCCGGACCGCTCAGGAAGGCGACGAACGCCTTGGCTTCGGGCTTGCCGTCCTTCACCAGTCCTACGGGGTAGACGATGGGCGCATGGGTGTTCTCGGGGAAGGTACCGACGATGTGCACGCCGTGATCGCTCATCGCATCGGTGGTGTAGACAATGCCGAGTGGCGCCTCACCGCGCGAAACGTAGGACAGCGCCACGCGCACATTCTCGGCGGGCACCAGCTTGCCTGCGACTGAGTCCCACACGCCCAGTGCCGTCAGCGCCGCTTTCGCATATTTGCCCGCCGGCACGGACGCCGGATCGGCGACCGAGAGCTTGCCGCCGTGCAGTGCGCCGGCCAGGTCGAACTTCGGCGCGATGGTGATCGCCGGATTGTCGGCTACCGGCGCGATCAGCACCAGATGATTCCCGAGCAGGTTCCTGCGCGAGCCCGCCGCGATCAGCCCCTTCTTGTCGAGATAGTCCATCCAGTCGTTGTCGGCCGACACGAACGCATCCGCGCCGCCCGAGGCCTCGATCTGCTTGGCCAGCGCCGACGATGCGGCAAACGAGAACACTACGTCGTTGCCGGTCTTGGCCTTGTACGCCTTGCCGACTTCGTTCAGCGCGTCGGTCAGCGAGGCCGCGGCAAAGACCGTAATCCCCGCAGCCCCCGCCGCCTGCGCCCCAAGCAGCGCTGCGGCAATGCCGAGCGCGAGAAAGAATCTGCGGTTCATGGGAGGCTCCCGTGATGTCCAGATGAATATCACGGCTCGCACATGACGCGTCAATGACAGGACCTTGCGCGTCCGCCGCGTGGTGGCATGCTCGGCCCGCATGCCAGCGTTCTTCATCCGCATCCGCTTCGAGCCTTCAGGCCAGTTCGGCCCGGGCAAGGCCGCGCTGCTGGAGCAGATCGCCGCCACCGGTTCGATCCGCAAGGCCGCCGCTGCAATGAAGATGAGCTACCGTCGCGCCTGGCTCCTGTTGCAGGAGATCGAGAAGCTGTTCGGCGCGCCTGTCATCGCCCGCACAACGGGCGGCGCGAAAGGCGGCGGCGCCGCGCTCACGCCGCTTGGCAAATCCCTGATCCGCCGCTTCCGCAGCATCGAACGCCGTGCCGCGTCCGCTGCGCAGGCTGATATCGACGCGATGGCCAGGCTGATGCGGCGGCCAATGGCCACCCGCCGGTAGGGCTGGCGCGGCCCGGCGTTGCGGAACTTTTCCGCCTCGATCGCGAGCCGCTCTCCAACGGGTCAAATCCTGGGGCCGTCGAGGTCGGACTTGACGCTCGGCTGGGCACCCAGAGCCTTCAGGAAACCTTCGATCATGAAACGCAAATCGTCGGTTGCGGTCGTCTTTAGGAACTGGGGCGCCAGGCCGGAAAGACTGGGCAGCTCCGGTAACATAAGCCGGCGCGGGTCCCACTGGGCGAAATGAGCGAGGGCATCCGAATGGGAGACTGAAAGACCCAGCGTGTGGTTCATTACCAGGCCGAAGCAGACAGCGAGCATACCGCGGAAGGCGCTCACCTGTTGCGCGGGCGACAGACCGGCATCGCGCATGATGTCGATGACTGCCTCAACCCGGGAAAGTACGGGCAAATCCTGCGGAGTCGCCTGGTCGGAGGCGAGGAGCATCACGACCTGCGGGTGGGCGGCGAGCGCCTTGTATAGGCCAAGCATTGCCGCCTCCAGCCGGCTCGGCCACGGCAATGCCGGGTCCGGGATCTCGATCCGGGAGATGACCAGAGTCACGACGCCATTGAGCACGTCGCGCTTGTCCGCAATATGATTGTAGAGCGACATCGCCTCTACCCCCAGCCTCTGCGCCAATCGGCGCATGGTGAGTGCGGGAACGCCTTCCGCCGTCAGAATTTCGAGCGCCGCTTCGAGAATGACATCGCGCGTCAAGCGCTTGCGGCGGCCAACGGTCCTTTTGCGTTTGGTGCGCGCGCCCATGCTAGCGTGGCAGCTGGCCGTTTAGCTTCATGATCCACCGCATACATGCGTGTCCGAAGTCGACACCGTCGCCAAACATCATCGGGCAGCCGCCGGGAATGACTCCAATGCCGTTCTGGCGACAGAACGCGACGGCTGCGGACGAAACGCTGGATCCTTTCGACATGGACTGGTGCATCCACACCCGTGTCACGCCGGCTTGAACGCAGTCGCGCACGATTTGCTCGGTGACCTCCGGCCGCGTCGCGATGACCACTCCGTCGGCCCCGCCCGGAATGGACTGCAGATTGGGGTAGCACCGCTCATCCTCGAAGGTCTCCATCTGCGGATTGACGGCAAAGACGATGTGGCCGGCGGCCTTCAGTCGTCGAAAAATCATATTGCCCACGGGATGGCGGCTTTGCTCGCGGGAGACGCCCGCAACGGCGATGCGCTTTTGAGCCAGGAAATCGCGGACCCCGGTTTCGTGCCCCTCGGCCATTTCAATCTCCTCCCTTGACAACTTACGTCGTATGTCTATCTATACATACGACGTAAGTATCATGCAACAAAGATGAGAGAGGTTGCGGTGCCTCGAGCTGCTGTACTCGTCCGTTGTGCACTCTTCGCCCTTTGTCTATCTGGCTGCGGGCCCCGAGATCCCAGGGCGGATGCAGTGCTCGCACTGAAGGGCGATCCGGTGCGGGGTGAGGCTATCTATGAAAAAACCTGCTCGCAGTGCCACCAGTCCAAGAGCGGCTGGTCCTACACGATCAGCATCTATCAGCCGCAGGGCGTGCTCAGCACGGTCATCGACGGCGTGAAAGGCAGCAAGATGCCGTCATTCGCTGCTTATTCGAACAGGGACCTCGCCGACCTGTACGCCTATGTCGCGACCCTGAAATGATGACCACGGCAGATCCGCTCGCCTGCGACTTCGAGGCCTTCGCCAGGGTCGCGCGCACCCGCCGATCGGTGCGCGCCTACCAGCCAGATGCGATCCCCGATGAGGTGCTGGACAAGTGTCTCGACCTTGCTCTGCTCGCGCCGAACTCGCACAACCTGGAGCCCTGGCAGTTCATTGAGGTCCGCGATCCCGCCAAATTGGCACGGTTGCGGATTCTCTGTTTGAACCAATTGCCGGCGCGCGAAGCGCCGCATCTGATCGTGGCGGTGGCGCGGCCCGACTTCTGGCGCATGGGTCGGCGGCTGATGCAGGCTGCGATCGAAAGCGATGCCCCAGGCATGCATCTTCCCGAAGATGTCCGTGTCGCGCTGCGCGCGAAGTACCGCTTCATAATCCCGATGATCTTCCAGGATGGGCCGTTTCACATACTCGGCCCGTTGAAGCGTTTCATCCTCTGGGCGATTGGCCTGTTCACGATCAGTTGGCGCTTCGATGCCGGCCGCGCGGGCCAAACGCTCTGGGCGACGCGGACGACGGCGCTTGCCTGTCAAAACCTGATGCTCGCACTCCGTGCGGCGGGGTTCGACAGCTGCCCAATGGAAGGATTCGACGAGCCGCGCGTGAAACGCCTCCTGGGACTTCCCGGACCGGCGCGCATCGTGATGGTCCTCGCCGCTGGCCGGCGCGCCGATGGGGGCGTGGCTCCGCTCTACCGCTTCGATCGTACGCTCTACGTCCGGCGGGTCTGACGGCGGATGGCAACAGGGCCAGGAAGTGGCAGTTCTAAGTGTGGTTACTTTATCCGTTCGCCTGGCTGATGCGCCGGTAGGACAGCGCTTCCGCTATGTGCGGCCGCAGCACGCGCTCGGCCGCCGCCAGATCGGCGATGGTGCGCGCCACGCGCAACACGCGGTGATAGCCGCGGGCCGTCAGCCGCATCGTCTCTGCCGCATCGGTCAGCAGTCGTCGCCCCACGTCGTCCGGTCCCGCCACGGCTTCCAGCAGTTCGCCTTCCGCTTCGGCGTTGGTGCGGATGCCCTTGCCGTCATAGCGCGCCCTCTGGATGTCGCGCGCCTTCGCCACCCGCGCCGCCACTTGCGCACTGCCCTCTGCCGGCGGCGGCAGCGACAGGTCCGCCGCTGACACGCCAGCGACCTCGACGTGCACGTCAATCCGGTCGAACAGCGGGCCGGAAATCCTCGACTGGTAATCGACCGCACATTTCGGCGCGCGTCCGCACGCCTGCCCCGGATCGGTCAGATAGCCGCATCGGCAAGGGTTCATCGCAGCGACCAGTTGAAACCGCGCCGGAAAGCGCACATGCGCGTTCGCCCGCGCCACCACCGCCTCGCCGGTCTCGATCGGCTGGCGCAGCGAGTCGAGCACGCCGCGCTGGAATTCCCGGCATTAGGTAGCAACGTTCCAAGGAATTCGGTTTCGCCATCGCCTATGTGAAGCACTTCTAAAAGGAGTCTCGCATGGCTGACACGCACGTTGTTTCCGCTCTTAAAGACCAGCGAGTGAAACTGGCCACCCATATTGAGTCGCTTCAAGCCGATCTCCGTCAGGCGGTGATCGACCTTGATCACGTCGAGGCGACGTTGAAGCAGTTCGACCCGGACGTGAACCTTGGCGAGCTAGGCCCGCGTCGCGTACCGCAAGTTCTAACGGACGTGCATGGCGACACCGGGCGCGTGATCTTGGACACCCTGCGCACGGCCACAGCACCGCTCAGGACGACCACGGTGTGCGAGGCCATCATGAAGGCGCGCGGGCTGGATACGAACGACAAGGCACTGTGCCGCCTCATGATGAAGCGCACGGTAGCGAACCTGAAACACTGGTCCAAGAAGCGCGGGCTGGTCCGGTCAATGCCGGGGGCGGGGCAGGAGTTTGTGTGGGAGCTTGTCCGCTAGTTACTTCTTAGTCTTGGCGGATTTGATGGCGTCTTCCACGTGCTGCTCCCACACGCGAGTACAATTTGGCGCGTCGGAGAAACCAATCATTATCGTGCCTTTGCTACCCATCCGACGCGTCTAATATGCTTAGCAGAGTTCCGCAACTGCACTCAGGCCGCCCTTTGCGCTTGGCAGTCTCGCGCTTGTAATCTGCGCCTTGAGATCGCGTTGCATGTCATCGTGATCTTGGGCCGCAATGTACGCGTGCAGATATGCCGCCAAAGCGGGCTTAAGCGCCTCAGCCATTTGGGCAATATCGTTTGCCTGTTCCGGAGTCAGCATCAGACGGAAGCCCGGCAAATCCTGGCTACGGATGGTGTAGTAGCCACCCTCGGCAGGAATGCCGACGATCTCAGCCGATCCGCTGCGCCCAAGCCGGGGCCGCTGGCCCATAAACTTGGCAAGAAATCGATTCAGATACATACCCATCAGGCGCACTTTCCAACGAGTCATTATGACTCTCTAATAGTCGCCTTCGTTCTCATCTCGTTCTCTTGACAAAGGAACGAACAGTGTCCGGAAGGCACGCGTTAGCATACAGCTCAGATACGAAAGGCGCAAGAATCATCTTTTCCGAGATCATACTATTCCGAAAAGTCAAGAATATTTGTTACCAAGATGCACAAAAAATGGGGTATGCGAACGAAGTTATCAAGGGCGCCGGCGCTGCCAGTAGCCCTTCCACTGGCGGCTGATCGGGTGCGCCGCCGCAGCCTTCACGACCATTAGGTATTGCGTGCCGTTGCTCAGGCGGCGCGCATCTTCGCGCCAGTCCATTTCTGCCGCGTATGCCGCGAGGTACGGACCAGCGATGTGATGGTGCGTGCCGATCTCAGCGCGACGGAGACGGCTGAAAAAGCTTTCGACCTGATTGGTCGAAGTGCCAGCGCCGTCGCTATAGGCTTCGCTGTGATTGATCCGCTTGGTTTCGTACCGCGCGTGCATCACGTCCCAATGCGCAGCTTCATCGGCATAGACAGTGCTGCCCGGTTCGATTGCGCCGTTGAGAGGCGCAGCCTCTCGATCCAGCCGCCGTATTTCATACTGGAACCATTGGATGCCAGCAGCGGATGCGGCTTCTTCTAAGGTCAGATTGCGCTGGGTCGCGGCGAGAAATTCACGACCGTCAGACTTCGATGACTCTAGCGCAGCAAGGGGAACCGCACCTGCCTCATCTGTCTTGGCAAGTGCGATAGCAGTCTCCGACATGGGAAATTTGTAAATTACTGCTTCATGCTGGTCCATACCTTGGAACTCCCAAGGCATTGAGCAACAATGTTTCAAGTCTAGGGGCTTGGAACGTTGCTACCTAATGCCGGGAATTCCGGCAGCTCATCCAGGAACAGCACACCCAGATGCGCCATCGACACCTCACCCGGCTTCACCCGAAGTCCGCCACCGGTCAGTGCGGCCATCGATGCCGAATGATGCGGATTGCGGAACGGACGCCTGCGTGAGATCGCGCCGTCCGCCAGTTCACCGGCCAGCGACTGCACCATCGACAGCTCCAGCGCCTCGCGCGCATCCAGCGGCGGCAGCAAGCCCGGCAGCCGCGCCGCCAGCATCGACTTGCCGGCGCCCGGCGGCCCGATCATCAGCAGGTTGTGCCCGCCCGCCGCCACGACCTCGAGCGCGCGCTTCGCCGTCTCCTGCCCCTTCACGTCGCGCAGATCGGGTGCGTTCACGGCGTCGTTGGCAAGCTTCGGCACCGGCGCATTCAGCACCGACACGCCCTTCATGTGATTGACGAGCGATATCAGCGACGGCGCCGCGATGATCTCGATCTTTCCCGCCCACGCCGCTTCCGGTCCGCAAGCCGCCGGGCAGATCAGCCCGCGCTCCGCCTCGCTCGCTGCGATCGCTGCGGGCAGCACGCCGGCCACCGACGTTATCTGTGCATCCAGCGACAGCTCGCCCAGCGCCGTGTAGTGCGCCAGCTCGCCCGCCGGCAGCACGCCCATCGCCGCCATGAGACCGAGGGCGATCGGCAGATCGTAGTGGCTTCCTTCCTTTGGCAGGTCCGCCGGCGCCAGGTTCACGGTGATGCGCTGGTACGGCAGCGAAAGCCCGATGGCGGCCAGCGCGGCGCGCACGCGCTCCTTGCTTTCGTTCACCGCCTTGTCGCCAAGACCAACGATGTTGAAAGCCTGCTGGCCGCCTTCGGCGATGTGCACCTGCACATCGACCTCGCGCGCCTCGATCCCCTGGAACGCAACCGTATAGACGTGAGCGACAGCCATCGGCCCCGACAATGTCCGCGGCGCATCGCGCGCCCACCCCAGCCGCTAAACGCCGGCCCGCTGAACCTTAGGCAGGAACCGCGTCAAAGGCGATGGTGGTTCGCGCCGCCTGCGACCGGAACGGCACCGTGCCGTGCCACATGTAAGACGGGAACAGCACCAGCCGCGCCGGCGCGGGCTTCACCACGCGGCGGATCGCGTCGTTCATCGGCGTGGCGAAACTCGGCTCGCCGAACTTGAGCCAGCCCTGCTGTCCGTCCTCCACAGAATCGGGCACCGCCACGTAATAGACGGAACTGATCCATCCCTTCGGATGGATGTGATTGGTGTGGAAGCCCTGGTCGTGCAGCCGCGATGACCACGATCCGGTGAAACGAAAGCCCTTGCTCCGCCGCGATGACAGCGGATGTTCCCCGTCATCGTCCATGCGCGCAATGTATGCAGTGACCGCATCGTCGATTTTCGCCTGCAACGCCGCGATTAGGCCATGTCTGCTGTTGAACAGCGGCTCCATCGTCTGCGTCCCATGCCGCAGCGTCTGGTCGACATGCTCGCGCGCATCGCCGTGCAGCGCGTCGAGCCAGCCGTTCAGTTCGGCGTTGAAGCCGCCCGGCAGATCCAGCTCGAACACCTGCACATGCCGGTCGTAGTTCGCGAGCATGTCGGCGCGCGGATCCCGATTGATCCGCAGCGCCAGTTCGTGCATCGCCAGCGCCGCCTGGTCGAGCGGCGCTGTCGCGCTTGCCGCTTCGGTGAGCGTAAGTGCCTTCGCACCCTCGCCAAGGCGCAGCAGCACGCCGGCGAGATTGACGCGCGTCGGTACATCCTCCGGCCGCAGCCGCAGTGACCGCTCATAGGCGCCCACCGCTTCATTCAATCGTCCGGCGCCGGCCAGCGCCAGTGCGAGGCCGTTCAGAGGTTCCGGATTTTCCGGCTGCGTCTTCGCCGCCTGCTCGAACAGCGCGCGCGCTTCGTCGAAACGCTCCGTCCGGTTCAGGAATGCCGCTTTGCCCATCCAGAGCGCCGGCGAAGGCCCGAGCTTCCTTTCCGCATCGTCGAACGACGCCAGGAATTCGTCGTCGCGTCCGCCGCGATAGAGCAGGGCGTTCAGCTCCTGATGCGCCGCCATGTGCAGCGGATTCTTCGCAAGCGCGCGCCGATAACCGGCGACGGCCTCATCCTCGCGCTTCAGGTGCGCCAGCACGCCCGCGCGATTGGCGTCGGCAAACGGCAGGTCGGGCGCCAGTTTCAACGCGTCGTCGAACGCCGCCAGCGCCTCCTCCCACCGGCCCTGGAGCTTCAGCGCCACGCCCAGATTGTGCTCCAGCGCCGCGCGCATCTGCGGCGATGCCGGCCGTGCCAGCGCCGTGCGCAACACCGCCTCGCCGTCTTCCGGGCGTCCGGCCTCGTTGCACAGGCTGCCCAGGTTCAGCGCGATGGCAGCGTCGTCCGGCCGAAGCTTCCAGGCCGCCCGCAGGTGACGCTCGGCGAAATCGGTCTCACCCGCTACCTGTTGGGCCTGGCCCAGCGCGACCAGCGCATCGGCATTGTTCGGCTGCGCCCGCACCAGCGGGCGAAGCAGCGGGATCGCTTCGGCCGCGCGCCCCGTGGCGGTCAGCAGCGTGCCCAGGTTGATGTTCACATGCGGCTGCTTCGGATCGAGCGCGAGCGAGCGCCGGTAAAGCGTCTCCGCCTCCTGCGTGCGCCCCTGCTTCGCCCGCACCAGTCCCAGCAGCTGCAGACCATCCAAGTCGTTCGGCATACGGCCCAGCACCTGCGTCAGCATCTGCTCCGCGCCGCCCAGCGACCCCCGGTTGATCAGGCCGACGACCTGCGTGAACAGCGCGGCGTTCTGGCTGCGTGGTGATCCGCTCATCGCGCCACTTTAGCCGCAAAACCGCGCTGCGAGGCACACTTGCGCCATTCTCCCCCGCCACCTACGCTTGGCCATACCGCTATTTCCAACGAGAGAGATCATGGCCGCAAGGACGCGTTTCGAGGGAACCGACAAATATGTCGCGACGGACGATCTGAAGATCGCCGTGAACGCGGCCATCACGCTGGAACGTCCGCTGCTCATCAAGGGCGAGCCCGGCACCGGCAAGACCGAACTCGCCTTCCAGGTCGCCGACGCCATGAAGGCGCCGCTGATCACCTGGCACGTGAAGTCCACCACCAAGGCGATCCAGGGCCTCTACGAATACGACGCGGTGACCCGCCTGCGTGACAGCCAGCTCGGCGATGAGCGCGTGAAGGACGTCAAGAATTACATCAAGAAGGGCAAGCTGTGGGACGCCTTCGAGATGAAGGGCCGCCCGGTGCTGCTGATCGACGAGATCGACAAGGCCGACATTGAATTCCCGAACGACCTGCTGCTCGAGCTCGACCGCATGGAGTTCTTCGTCTACGAGACCGGCGAGACGATCAAGGCGGCGCAGCGCCCGATCATCCTCATCACCTCGAACAACGAGAAGGAGCTGCCGGATGCGTTCCTGCGCCGCTGCTTCTTCCACTACATCAAGTTCCCCGAGCGCGACACGATGCAGAAGATCGTCGACGTGCACTATCCCAACATCAAGCAGAAGCTGGTGTCGGAAGCGCTGAACGTCTTCTACCAGATCCGCGACGTGCCGGGCCTCAAGAAGAAGCCCTCGACGTCGGAGCTGCTCGACTGGCTGAAGCTCCTGATGAACGAGGACATCCCGCCGGAGGCGCTGAAGGAGAAGGATCCGACCAAGCTGATCCCGCCGCTTCACGGCGCGCTGCTCAAGAACGAGCAGGACGTCCACCTCTTCGAACGCCTCGCCTTCCTCGCCAGGCGCGAAAGCCGCAACTAGACAACGCAAAGGCCCGCGCAAGCGGGGCTTCTGCTTCAATTATCGATTTAGGCTTCGATCAGGCCGACCCGGCGTTCTATGCGCTCAAGCCGCTCGTCGACCCGATCAATGCGTGTGGCGATAAGAGCGTACTGTCCTTGCAGGCTGCCGAGATGTCCTTCGACAAGGAAATGCGCGTCTTCATGTCCTTGATCTCCAGACGCATTTCGTCGATCCCGGATCGCAGATAATGCAGGTGCTCAAGGACAAGGTTGTCGGTCGGGCCGCTCATTCTTATATTCTGTGCCAGAAACAGATTGCGAACAAGTAAGCGTCCATGTCGCTGAGATCGTTCGGTTACTTCCTGGGCGCAACCGTTTTCGCTCTTGCCCCGGCTTTTGCCCAGACCACCGATATCGATGCCTTCAAGGACACCGGCAACGACCAGGCCAAGCTCCATGTCGCCTCGGGCTTTGTCTGCCCGCTCTTCATCGGTCATTTCGAGCGCGACGCCTTTGGTGAGCGCAATCCCTCCACCGGCGCCGACTTCTGCGCCTACTCCGCGATCGACGGGGTCTACGGCACGATCACGCTGACCCCGCTCAAGGGGCCTTACGACGCCAAACAGGCGCTCGCGGCCGAGTTCACCGAGCAGGAGGGCATCGGCGGCAAGATCATCGGCGAGCAGACGATCGGCATCGGCGAAGGCGTCAACAAGATCCCCGTCTATTATCGAACGTACGAAACCGCGGCGCTGGAGACGCTGCACTACCGCATCCTGTTCTCCACCGGCACGGTCGGCGAATGGGCGATCGAGGCGACGGTCGAATTCGCCACCCCGCGCGATGACGAAAAACAGCGCGACTTTCTGAACGCCGTTTACACCGAGGCCCTGGTTCACATCGCCAAGCTCCCGCCGCCAACCGCTCCGGTGATCGCGGCCCCGGTCGCCGCAGGTACCACGCCGCCCGCGCCTGCCGCTCCGGCAACGCACATCACGCCGCCGCCCGCGACGCCCCATTGACGCAGCTTTTCAGCTGTTTTGCGGGGTCTTGGCCCCTCCGCCGCCCGCGCGTACACTTTCGGGCAACCGCTATTCGCCTGCCCGGAAGGTTCGCCCATGTTCTTCCAGTTCTTTGACGAGCTTCGCGCCGCCAAGATCCCTGTCACGCTCAAGGAATACCTCGCGCTGATGGACGCCCTGGACAAGGACGTCATCGACATGAAGATCGAGGAGTTCTACTTCCTTTCGCGCACCGCGCTGGTGAAGGACGAGCGTCACCTCGACCGCTTCGACCGCGTGTTCGGCCATGTCTTCAAGGGCCTCGAAGGCCTCGACGCCTCCATCATCGCCCAGATCCCGGAAGAGTGGCTGAAGGCGCTGACCGAGAAATTCCTCACCGACGAGGAGAAGAAGGCGATCGAGAAGGCTGGCGGCTGGGACAAGCTGATCGAACAGCTTAAAGCACGCATGGAGGAACAGAAGAAGCGCCACGAAAAGGGCAACAAGGCCATCGGCACCGGCGGCACGTCGCCTTATGGCAACGGCGGCTACAACCCCGAAGGCGTGCGCATCGGCCAGGACAAGTCGCGCCACGGCAAGGCGATCAAGGTCTGGGACAAGCGCGAATACAAGAACCTCGACGACACGGTCGAACTCGGCACCCGCAACATCAAGGTGGCGCTGCGCCGCCTGCGCAAATGGGCCCGCCAGGGCGCCGAAACCGAGCTCGATATCGACGGCACGATCAAGGACACCGCCAACAAGGGCTATCTCGACCTGCACCTGGTGCCGGAGCGGCACAACACCGTGAAGGTGCTCCTGTTCTTCGATATCGGCGGTTCGATGGACGCGCACATAAAGCTCTGCGAAGAGCTGTTCAGCGCGGCCAAGACCGAGTTCAAGCACATGGACTTCTACTACTTCCACAACTGCCTCTATGAGGCGGTGTGGAAGGACAACCGCCGCCGCCACAACGAGAAGCTCAACACCTGGGACGTGCTCAACAAATACGGCCGCGACTACAAGATCATCTTCGTCGGCGACGCGACCATGAGCCCGTACGAGGTCACCTATCCGGGCGGCAGCGTCGAGCACTGGAACGAAGAACCCGGCGCCGTGTGGATGGACCGAGTGACCAACATGTTCGAGCACTGCGTGTGGCTGAACCCGGTGGCGGAGAAGCACTGGGAATACACGCCGTCGATCGCGCTGTTCCAGCAGCTCATGCAGAACCGCATGTTCCCGCTGACGCTCGGCGGCCTCGACAACGCCATGCGCGAGCTGAACCGGTAAGCTCGCGTGCACTTCTTCGCGGCGCAGGACGACCTTTTGCAGGTCTGCGAAGCAGTCGAGCGTGTTGAGTTGCTTCAATATGTTCAGTTTGGCGACGCGGCTGAGGGCTGCACGTTCGCGTCTGCATCCACAATACCGGGTCTGGAACGGGCGAGCAGCGGTGCGCACGTTACCAGCCGTTGCTTCCTTGTAGCGCCAAGTGCGCTCGCAATTGTCCCGCGCCAGATCGATACGGTGGTAGGCCGAAAATTGGTCTTTGATCAATTGGCCAACCACAACACGGTTGTGCTTCATCCGGGAGGCATTTGGCTAGATCAGGTTCTGATCGCTGGCCGGGTTGCGACGGCATGGAGGGACTCGCGTCCAGGCATGAGGCTGTTGGGGCGGTTCGAGCGAGCGATCAGAGCGGCTTTCGCGAACGTTCGGGGAGTTTATGTGGGCGGCAACGCCGCGCGACTAATGGATTCGGGCTGGCGTCTGACACATGCGGTGGCATCGCCAGCAACGTATGACCTTGCGCGAAGGGCTCAGTAACGGTGCAATGCGCTAGAACATCCCAAAAAGGCAGGCCATGACGATCCAGGTCCACCACCTCAACAACTCGCGCTCGCAGCGCATCCTCTGGCTGCTGGAGGAGATCGGCGTTCCGTATGAGATCGTGAAGTACCAGCGCGGCACGCCCGTGCCGCTGGCGCCGCCGGAGCTGAAGAAGGTGCATCCGCTCGGCAAGTCGCCGGTGCTGACCGACAACGGCAAGACCATCGCGGAGTCGGGTGCCGAGGTCGAATACCTGATCGACACCTACGGCAAGGGCCGCTTCAAGCCGAAGGCGGGCACCGACGACTACTGGCGCTACATCGAGTGGATTCACTACGCCGAGGGTTCGGCGATGCTGCCGCTCCTGTTGGCGCTTTACACCGGCATGCTCGGCGACGCCGCCGCGGCGCTGAAGCCGCGCGTCGACTCCGAGATCGCCAACCACCTCTCGTACATGGAGGCCGGTATCAAGGGCCGCAACTTCTTCGTCGGCAACGATCTCACCGGCGCCGACATCCAGCTCCTGTTCGTTTGCGAGGCCGCGGGCGCGCGCCTTGAACCCTATCCGGAGCTCGTCAAGTACCGCGCCCGCATGCACGCACGCCCCGCCTATAAGCGCGGCATCGAGAAAGGCGGCGAATACCAGCTCATGAGTCGGTAGCAAACTAAAAGGTGTGGAGGTGCCGTAGCGCCGTCGGGCGCGAAGGCGGAGGGGGAGAAAAAAGGGGGAAGCGCAGATGAGGTCGAGTCAGGTCGCGGTTGCGGCCGCGTTGTTCTTCGGGTTGTGCGCCTACACGTCGCCCAACAAGCAGTTCCACATCGACATGGGGCAGGCCGCCTCGGCCTGGACCGTCGACAAGGAACTGGTAACCGATACCAACACCTTCGTCCTGTTCAAGTTCACCGCGGCGTCGGCCGATGCCACGGGTGAGCGCACCGTCAACTGGCACAAGCTGACCGACCTCATCGCCAACACCGACGGTTTCGCGGAAAGCCTTGCCGAGGGCATCCTCGCCGACCGCTATCCCAAGGGCGCCTTCACCATCACGTCGCGCGTGAAGCAGCGCGACGCCAACGGCCAGCCCTTCTATCTCTTCACGGCGCAGGGCGTCTTCAAGGGCGCGCCCGCGGAGTGGACCGGCATCGTCCGCGTCTTCCCGGGCCAGGGTGCCGCGATGGCCGCCGATGTGCATTCCATGAAGGGCCAGGACACCCGCGACAAGCTCGGCATCAACGCCGCCGAGATCCTTGCCTGGGGCACCAGCCTCAAGCCCGGCGAATGATCGACCACGTCTCCGTTGCGGTCGCCGACCTTGCGCGCAGCGCCGCATTCTACGAAGCGGTGCTCGCGCCGCTTGGGCTCACGAAGCTCGTCACGCGCGAGCGCACCGTCGGCTTCGGCAAGGCCTATCCCGAATTCTGGATCAACCTGCGCGAAGGCCTCGCGCCGCAGCCGGCGACGGCCGGCATTCACATCTGCCTGCGCACCAGGAGCGAGGACAATGTCCGCGCCTTCCACGCCGCCGCGCTCGCGCATGGCGGCGCCGATGCCGGCGCTCCGGGTCCGCGGCAAGCCGCAATGACGACCTACTACGGTGCCTTCATCTTCGACCCGGACGGCAACAAGATCGAAGCGGTCACGTTCCCTCGGTAGGCACGCACAGATCTGCGGCGCAAACCACGAGGCGGAGGGGGCCTAGCCGGTCCTTCGGCCGGCAATATAAGCGTCCGCCATCGTGTCGATCATTGCGAGCGGCACCGCGCCGCCCACCAGCATGGCGTCGTGGAAGCTCTTGATGTCGAACTTCGCGCCCAGCGCATCCTGCGCCTTCTTGCGCGCGGCGAGGAACGTCAGCTTGCCCAGCATGTAGCCGCAGGCCTGTCCCGGCGTCACCGCATAGCGCTCGATCTCGGTGATTGTGGCGCTCTCCGTATCGCCCAGCGCGTCGACGTAGAACTTGATCGCCTGCTCGCGGCTCCACTTCATCGCGTGCATGCCGGTGTCGACCACCAGGCGCACCGCGCGGAACATGGCGTCGTGCAGCTGCCCGATCTTGCCGATCGGATCGTCGGCATACATGCCCATCTCGTCCGCCAGCTGCTCGGCATACAGCGCCCAGCCTTCGATGTACGACGAGAAATACGACAGCCGCCGGATCAGCGGCATCTTCGCCTCGCGCTGGATCGACAGTTGCAGGTGATGCCCCGGAATCGCCTCGTGGTAGGTCAGCGTCGGCAGCAGCCAGCGCGGCTGCTCCGCCGTGTCGCGCAGGTTGATCCAGTAGATGCCCGGCACCTTTCCATCGAGCGACGGCGCGTTGTAATAGCCGCCGGCCTGGCCCGCCTCGATCTCCTTCGGCACGCGCTTGATCACCACCTCGGCCTTGGGCAGCACGCCGAAATAGTCCGGCAGCCGCGCCCGCACCGCCTTCACCTTCACGTTCAGGTCGGCGATCAGCTGCTCCTTCGCCGCGTCGGTGTTGGCGTAGAGCATCGCGGGATCGGAATACATCCCGCGCAGGCGCTCGCCGACCGTGCCCGTCGTCATGCCGTGTTGGCGCATGATCGCGTCGATCTTGGCGGAGTGGTCCTTGATGATGTCCAGGCCGGTCTGGTGGATCTCCGCCGGCGTCATGGTCGACGTCGTCCAGAACAGCACGCTCTCGTGGTAATACTCGTCGCCCTTGGGTAGCCGCCACACGCCCGCATCGTGTACCGACTTAGGCAGCAGCCCCTCCAGCAGCGCGACCTGCCGGTCCAGCGCCGGATACACCTTCTCGTTCAGGATTTTCGCCGCCGGCGTCTTCCAGTCGCCGGGGATGTTCTTCTCGCCCGTGCGCCGCACCAGCGACATCGTCATCGACGCGCTGTCCGCGGGCTGCCCGCGCAGCAGCTTGATCTGCTTCACCGCGCCCGTCAGCGCAAAGTCCGGCGGGATCACGCCCAGCCCAACGTCGTGGCGCACCACATCGGCCTCATCGTCCAGCCGCGGTCCGAACTGCTCGAGACGCGAAAGGTACGCGTCGGCATCTTCCTTGGTTTCGATGGTGTGCTGGTTGTCGAGGAAGGAGGGCGTGTTCGAATAAAGCCCGTTCTTCTGGCTGATGATGTAGGGCGCACCCGCGCCCCCGCCCGCATAGGCGAACTTCTCGTTGTCGGCGACCGCGTTCTTCAGGTTGAACAGCACGATGTCATAGGTGAGCTGATCGCTCGCCGGCACGCTGGCGCGGTCGAACGCCCGAAGCCGCCGCAACTGGCTGGCCTGAAGGTCCTGCCCCTTCTTGATCGCCGCCAGCGAGGCCTCGTCCAGCTCGTATTTCTGTTTCGCGCGCGGTCCCTTGTCGACGCCCAGCGAGGTCGCAAACGTCGGCGACAGGTCCAGGTTCTCACTGATGAAGGTGTCGAACAGCTTGTTCAGCTTCTTCGACGGTGCCGCGTCGGCAGCGAAGCCCGGCGTTGTGAGCGCGAGCGCTGCGGCGCTGGCGGCACCCGATTTCAGGACGGAACGGCGGCTGAGCATGCAGATCCCCTCGATCAATGCGGTCGAAACCTAAGGGAGCCGCGCGCGGCGTCACAAGCGCGTCATGCGCCCGCGTCGTCACGTTCGCGTGGGGTGGGCTAGTGCGAAATCCGACTAGGCGGCGAAGCGTTCTTTCGCTGCCGCCAGGCGGCCTTCCGCTTTCACGATGTTGCTGGCGGCGCCCAGCCCAAACGGCGGCATGTTGCCGTAAATACATTCATAGCGGCCCGGCTCGATCAGATAGGTCTCGTGCCAGATGCCCACCGCCGGCTCATTCTGCATCTCGCGCATGTAGCGGCTGAGCGCGGGTTGATGCAGCGCGCCTCTGTCGTGCGAATAGGCGAGCAGGTGATCGAAGCTCTTCCAGTACTGCTGCACCATGATGTTGGGATAGGAAATCCACTGCCGGTACCACAGAAGGCCGGCCTCCGGCTTTTTCTCCAGCTCCGCCAGCAGCGACGGCATCGTGCGCGCGAACCAGAGGAAGCGCGGGAATTGCCATAGCTTGTTGAACCGCGCTCCAATCAGGAACAGCACGACCGGCTTGTCGAACCGCGCCGTCATCCGGCCGGGCACGACCGTCGTTGGATGCTCCATGGCTCGCTCTCCGTAAAGCGCCGCCGGTTCAGGCCTTCGCGGCGCTTCCCCAATAGTTGAACCCGGCAAAGCGCGGCGTGCCGGGCAGGTACATGGTCTCCATGTCCTCTACGCGGAAGCCGGCATCCTGGATCAGCTTGGGGATCGGCCGCCCCACATGGCAGCCGCCGCCGATCGCCTTCCATACCGGCGTGATCCGCCTTTGCCAGCGCTGCACGCTTGCATCCGGCGCTTCGCCGTGCTCGCAGAAGATCATGTGGCCGCTGGGCTTCATCACCCGCCGCATCTCGCCCAGTGCCTTCATCACGTCCGGGATGGTGCACATCGTGTAGGTGATCAGCACCGTGTCGGCGCTGTCGTTGTCGAGCGGAATCTGCTCGCCCGGCAGGCCCAGGAACTCCAGCGGGATCTCCGTCTTCGAAGCCCGCTCGCCGGCGCGCGCCCGCATTTCCGCCGCCGGCTCCAGCGCCCAGATGCGATCGACCTTGGAGGCATCGTAGTAGGGCAGGTTATGCCCCGCCCCGAACCCCACCTCGAGCACGCGCCCTTCGGCGCGCGGCACGACTTTCCGGCGCTGATAAGAAATCGGCTTCGCCGACATCGCCGAATCGAGCAGGCGCGGAAGGATATGGCGGCTATAGAAACCCATGATCGCTCTCCGTCTGGAAAAGCGTAGCACCCTAATCAGCGGGAACGGAGTTCTTTCGAAGCCGGCGCGCTACTCCGGCGCGACGGTGACCTTGATGCCGTCGATCTCGTTCTTGCAGACGATCTGGCAGGAGAGGCGCGACCGGCCCGGCTCGACCGCCAGTGCCATGTCCAGCATGTCGATCTCCGCGTCCGATGGCGGCGACAGTTTCTCGTACCAGCCGTCTTCGACATAGACGTGGCAGGTGGCGCAGGCGCACGCCCCGCCGCATTCCGCCGCGATGGGCAGGCCCGCGTCGCGCAGAATCTCCATCACGCTCCAGCCGTCGCGGCCCTCGACGACGTGCTCTTTCCCGACGCGGTCGGTGGCTACGATTTTCATTGTCAGATCTCCGTCATGCTGAGGTGCGAGCGAAGCGAGCCTCGAAGCATCACGCGGTGACTCCCAGCTTCTTCTGGAGATTGGACGAGGACGTCGTGTACTGGAAGCGCAGCTTCTCGTTCGGGCGGCAGACGTGGAACGCGGCCTGCGCCATCAGCGCCGCCTCGTGGAAGCCCGACAGGATCAGCTTTAGCTTGCCGGCATAGCTATTGATGTCGCCGATGGCGAAGATGCCGGGCGTCGAGCTCTCGAACTTCGCCGTATCCACCGGGATCAGGTTCTCGTGCAGGTTCAGCCCGAACTCCGCGATGGGGCCCAGCTTGATGGTCAGGCCGAAGAACGGCAGGAACGCATCGGTTTCGTGGGTCCACTCCTTCTTGTCGGCGCCGGACAAAGTCACGCCCATCAGGTTGCCGTTCTCATCGCCAAGCAGCTGCTTCACGCTGGCGACGTGGAACTTGACCTTCCCCTCCTTCTCCAGCTCGCGCATCTGGTTGACGCTGTGTTGCGCGGCGCGGAAGCCGTCGCGGTGATGCACCAGCGTCAGGCTCTTGGCGATCGGCGCCAGGTTGATGGTCCAGTCGAGGGCACTATCGCCGCCGCCGGCGATCAGCACGTTCTTGCCGCGGAACGTCTCCATCTTGCGCACGGCATAGTGCACGCCGACGCCGTTGCCCTTGTTCTCGAACGCCTCGATGCCCGGCACCGGTGGACGCTTCGGCACGAAGCTGCCGCCGCCGGCGGCGATCACGATCACCGGCGCGACGATCTCGGTGCCGGCATCGGTCGTCAGCTTCCACTTGCCGTCGGGCAGCTTCTTGAGCGCCTGCGCCATCTCTCCGAAATGATACTGCGCGCCGAACGGCTTGATCTGCTCCAGGAGCTTGTTGGTCAGCTCCTGCCCCGTGACGATCGGCAGACCCGGGATGTCATAGATCGGCTTCTCCGGATAGAGCTCCGTGCACTGCCCGCCCGGCCGGTCAAGGATGTCGACCAGGTGGCATTTGAGATCGAGCAGCCCCAGCTCGAACACCGCGAACAGGCCGATGGGGCCTGCTCCGATGATGGCGACATCGGTCTCGATAGGCGTACTCATGAGCTATTCCACAGTCCGTTTTTGTATGAGTTGGAAAACCAGCGCACCTATTATGTGGAAATGGGCTGGCCCACAACAGTTTCAAGCCCAAGAACTTGAAAGCCCGCGAATGTGCCGCAGCGCACAATGGAAACCAAGCGCCTATCTATTGCGTGCGTTAAAGGGCTGGAACGCCGTGACAAATCCCGCTTCCCGCTGCCGGAACATGACAGAGTTGCGCGCGGAGATTGACCGGCTGGACTTGGCCCTCGTCGCCCTGCTGGCCGAGCGCCAGACCTATATCGAACGCGCCGCTGAGATCAAAACCAGCCGCGCCGTGGTCCACGACCAGGCTCGCATCGACGATGTCATCGGCAAGGTCGTCGCGGCCGCGAAGACCGCGGGTCTAAGCCTCGCAATCGCCGAGCCGGTGTGGCGGACGCTGATCGACCGCTGCATCGCGCACGAATTCGAGATGTTCGACCGGAAGGTTCAGGCCGCCGCCAGATAGCGGCGGATGAAGGCCTGCACCGCGTCGGAATGCTGCTTCAAGAGCACGATGCCGCTTTCCGCAAGCGGCCGGTCCTTCAGGTCCATCGGCTCGAGATAGGCCGCCGCATCGCCCAGGCCGAACGCGCCGATGCCGCGCGCCGCGCCCTTCAGCGTGTGCGTCACGTCCTTCCACGATTTCGCGTCGCGCGCGTCCAGGATGGCGTTCAGCCGGCCCACAAGGTCTGTCGCCTGCACGTCGAACAGGCGCATGACCTCCGCGTTGATCGCGCGATCGCCGCCCGTGTACCGTGCGAGGTGATCAAGATCGACAATGGTGTTGGCATCCCACGTCATGTGCCACCTGAGAGACGGACAGGCGATCATGCCGGACGCCGGTCAACACTCCGTTAAGAGATTGGCGGCCGAGATCGAGCCGCACGCCGAAGCCGCGTGGCCGCCGCGCGAAACAAGCCGCCTGGATGGCTGGCTGCTCAGGTTCGGCGAGGGCCATTCCTCCCGCCTGAATTCTGTATCCGCGCTTAACTATACCGGCACAGACCTCATCCGCAGCATCGAGGCCGCCGAGGCCGCCTATCGCGCGCGCCATCTGCCGCCGCTCTTCCACATCTCCCCCGCCAACGATCCGCCCGAGCTGGAAGCGGCATTGGGCGCGCGCGGATACACGCCGAAATCCGACACGCTGCTGATGATCGCCGACATTGCGGACATCGCCGCACCGAGAGGCACCGCGATCTTCGATCACGCCACGGCCGACTTCGAACACCTCACGCGAGAAGGCTCGCACTCCATCGAAGACGGAAACGAACGCCTCACCGCGCTGGCCCGCGTCGAACATCCGAAAGCGCTCGTCGTCGCGACCCATAACCGCAAAGCCGTTGCCTGCGGCGCCTCCGTCTGCACCGGCGCCTGGGCCAGCGTCTTCGTCATGCGAACCACGCCGCCGGCACGCCGGCAGGGCCACGGCCGGCGCGTCCTCGATGCCATCGCGCATTGGGCAAGGCAACGCGGCGCGCGCCGCCTCTACCTGCAGGTCGACCACGCCAACGAACCCGCCATCGCGCTTTACGAACGCGCCGGCTTCCGCACCGCCTATCGCTACCTCCATTACGTTGCGCCCATGCGTTGATTCAGATCAAGAAAACCCCGCGCCCGCGTCCGCACTATCCGCCCAGTTTTCTATGGGGGAATCGACCTTGACCGGGCAACCAGCGATACGCGGGCGCATTATTTCCAGGCACGATCGCCACGAGATCCGGATCGAACGGGTCTTCCCCTGCGCGCCGGGGCAGATCTGGGAACGGCTCACCAAGCCCGCCCGCCTCGCCGAATGGCTGGCGCCCGGCAAGATCGAGCAGCGCATCGGCGGCGCCGCCAAGCTGGATTTCGCCGACAGCGGCATCGTCATCGACAGCACCGTGGCCGCGCTCCAGATCCCCTTCGTGCTCGAATATTCCTGGAGCAGCCCCGGCCAACCGCAGCGCCCGCTCCGTTTCGAGAACGCCATCGCGCCCGGTGGCACGCGCCTCACCCTGACCGTCTCGATCCCGGCGTCCGAGGACGCGCCCCGCACCGCGGCCGGGTTCGAAGCCCATCTCGAGATGCTGGCCGCCGCGCTGGAAGGCGTGCCGATCAAATTTCCCTTCACCCTCTTCAAGGAACTGCGCGGCGCCTACCAGGCCGCAATGCCGGCCGCCGCCTGATACGTGTGACGGTTGCGAGGAAACCTTACGCAGCGGCCGCGTTCGTGCACGCTTGCCAAAATTAGAACGCGCTCCAATAATTTTCCCGTCCCCCACGAAGACAGGGCTGAGGAGCGACATGAGCGACACCACCGAACTCGGATTCGATCCCGACGCCCTGCGCGACAAATACCGCGCCGAGCGTGACAAGCGCCTGCGCCCGGACGGCGCCGACCAGTACATCGCTATGTCCGGCCGCTTCGCTCACTACAACGATCACGATCCCTACGTCGCGCCCGGCTACACCCGCGCGCCCATCAACGACGAGAAGGACGTCATTGTCATCGGCGGCGGCTTTTCGGGCCTGCTCGCCGGCGCACGCCTGCACGAAGCGGGCGTCAAGGACGTCCGCATCATTGAGGCCGGTGGAGACTTCGGCGGCACCTGGTACTGGAACCGCTACCCCGGCGCACAGTGCGATATCGAATCCTACTGCTACCTGCCGCTGCTCGAGGAGCTCGGCTACATCCCGAAGGAGAAATACTCCTACGTCACCGAGATCTTCGAGCACTCACAGCGCATCGGCCGCGAATACGGCCTCTACGACATCACGGTGTTCCAGACCCGCGTGACCTCGGTCGACTGGGATGCGCCGTCGAAGCGCTGGATCGTCTCGACCAACCACGGCGACCGGATGAAGGCGAAGTTCATCGTCATGGCGCTCGGAACCGCGACGCGCCCGAAGCTGCCCGGCATCCCGGGCATCGAGGATTTCGAAGGCCACACCTTCCATACCTCGCGCTGGGACTACGGCTATACCGGCGGCGACACGAACGGCGAACTGACGAAGCTCACCGACAAGCGCGTCGCCATCATCGGCACCGGCGCCACTGCCATCCAGTGCGTGCCTGCACTCGGCAAGTGGTCCCGGCAGCTCTACGTCTTCCAGCGCACGCCGTCCTCGGTCGACCTGCGCGGCAACAAGCCGACGGATTACGAATGGGCCAAGACGCTCCAGCCCGGCTGGCAGCGCGCGCGGCGCGAGAACTTCGCCGGCATCCTGACCGGCCAGCCCTACACCGAAGACCTCGTGAACGACGGCTGGACCAGCATCTTCCGCACCGTGATGGCGATCCCGAAATCCAGCACCGATTCGCCGCTCACGCCGCAGGAAATGGCCGCGATCATGGAGACGGCCGACTTCAGGAAGATGAACCAGATCCGCCAGCGCGTCGACGACACGGTGACCGAAGACAAGGCGGCGGCCGAGGCGCTCAAGCCCTGGTACCGCCAGTTCTGCAAGCGCCCCACCTTCAACGACGAGTACCTCCCCACCTTCAACCGCCCGAACGTCGAACTGGTCGACGTCAGCGAGGCCAGGGGCGTGGAGCGCATCACGAAGAAAGGCGTCGTCGCAAACGGCAAGGAGTATGAAGTCGACTGCATCATCTACTCGACCGGCTTCGAGATCACGGCCGACTTCAAGCGCCGTCTCGGGATCGAGATCAACGGCGAGAACGGCACCTCGCTGTTCACCCATTTCAAGGACGGCTTCCGGACGCTGCACGGCTTCTCGACGCGCGGCTTCCCGAACTGGTTCTACATCGGCATCTCGCAGAACGCGCTCAGCGTGAACATGACCGCGATGTTCGACGACCAGGCGAAACACATCGCCTACATCATTGCCCAGACCCAGGCGCGCCAGAAATCGACGGTGCAGCCGACGCAGGAAGCCCAGGACGAGTGGGTGAAGCTGATCCAGTCGGTCCAGATCAACAACCGCGCCTATCTCGATGCCTGCACGCCCGGCTACTACAACAACGAGGGCAATGCCGGCACGGGCCTCGCCGGCGGCACCTACACCCCCGGGATCAACGCCTTCAACGCGCTCCTCGAAGAATGGCGCAAAGCCGGCGACATGAAGGGGCTGGAACTCAACGACTAGCACCGCCGGCGTGCTTCTCCACCGCGCGAAGCGCGGTGGAGCCACAAGCTTGGATTAGTCGTGAGGACGTGGTGTGGAGGCTGCACCGCCAACAGCGCCTACCCCGCCACCAACGGCCGCACCAACCGCGGCGCCCGGCGCGCACCCAACCGGAATCGTCACGAGACACCCGATCGCCGCGCCGATGCCGGCGCCCACCGCACCGCCCTCAACGGCGCGCGCGCCCGGATCCGGGTGCCAATGGGCGTCCCGGTCGTAATATCCCCGGTCGTCGTCTGGGTCGGAAAGCCAGCGAACATGCACATCGTGCTGATGCGCCTCATACCAGTCGGAGTTGTAGTAGGTGATCGGCGTGCTTTCGCCGTAGGCATACACCTTATGCACCCGCCAGCATTCGCCGTACGAATTGCAGGCGACGTAGGTTTGGACAACGTCGGCGCGGGAGACCGTTGGCACCATCAGGGTTGCGCCCGCAGCAAGTGCGAGAAGCGAACTCATTCCAAGTGCAGCGTGAAACCTTTTCATAGGGCACCTTTCTTTACTGCCCCAGTTCAACATCCTGCCGCGCCGTAATGAACGCGGCAGTAGAACGATGGTTTCAACCGCCCACGTTCGGAACGAGTTCTCGCTCTGCATGAACATGAACCGCGATGTCCGGCTGATCGCGCGACATGTCCTGTGTGAGATGGCGCGCCAGGCAAGCTACCAACCCGGACCCTTCCTTGGCCCCGGTGCGTTGCCTGACCGGGGCCAAGGAACGATATGCCCAAAATCGTCGCGATCGGCGCGTCCCAGGGCGGCGTGGGCGCGTTGCGGAAAGTGGCCTCGGGCCTGCCCGCCGATTTTCCTTGTGCCGTGCTGGTGGTCCTGCACACCGGTGCGGAGCCGAGTTCCCTCCCGTCCCTCCTCACCGCCGCCGGCCCGCTTCCCGCATCGCACGCGGAAAACAATGAGCGCATCGCACCCGGCCGCATCTATGTCGCGCCGCACGACCGCCACCTGCTGCTTGTCGATGGCCGGATGGAGCTGTCGCACGGCCCGCGCGAGAACTATGCCCGGCCCGCCATCGACCCGCTCTTCCGCGCGGTTGCCGAAGCCTACGGCCCGGATGCCATCGGCGTGGTCCTGACCGGCCGCCTCAACGACGGCACCGCCGGCCTGTTCGAGATCAAACGGCGCGGCGGCAGGGCCATCGTGCAGGACCCGACCTCGGCGGAAGCGCCCGGCATGCCGCGCAGTGCGCTGGAGAACGTCGCCGTCGATTTCTGCCTGCCGCTTTCGGAGATCGCCCGGCAGATCATCCTGTTCTGCCGGGATTCCGCCGCAACCAAGCCCCGTGCGCGCGGCGTCGTCGCCTTGCCGCAGCAGCAACCGTTCGAACCGCCCGTCGCCCAGACCTGTCCGGAGTGCGGCGGCGCCATGCGGGAGGAAGTTCTGGGGACGCTCACGCGCTTCCAGTGCCATATCGGGCACGCGATGACGGCCGAGGTCCTGGCGGCCGGCCAGCTGGACGTGCTGGAGAACGGGAACGCGTCGGTGCTGCGCACGCTCAACGAACGCTCCGACCTCTGCCGCCGCATCGCGGAGCGGCACCACATCAACGGCAATGCCGCCGCGGCCGATCTCTGGCGCGCCGCGTCGCACGAGGCATCCCGGCGCGAAGCCGCCGTAAGAGCGCTGACCGAATCCGACTGGCTGCACCCTGAAGAACCCGCGCCGCGCGAGCCGGCCTAGGCGGGCCGCTGCTCGATCTGGAGCACCACGCGCCGCCCGTCCTGGATGAGTTCGAGGCGGCAGGCAGCCTCGACGTTCTCGCCCCTCTTCGTCCGCTGCGTCAGCCGCCCGTTCCACACGCCCTTGTTCGCCAGCTGCGCCTTCAGCGCCGCGAAATCCGCGCCCTCCGGCTGCGGGTGCAGCAGCGTCTCGATGCTGTGGCCGATCGCGTCCTCGCGGCTGAAGCCATACAGCTCCTCGCAGCCGCGGTTCCACTGCGCAACCAGGCCGGTGTCGAAGTCCCAGATCAGGATCGGCACGCGCGCGTGCCCCAGGATGCGCTCGTCCTTCAACTGCCGCTGGCTGCTCGCAAGGGCGTCCTCCATGCGCCGCCGCTCGGTCACGTCGATGAACGTCACCACGATGCCGTCGATCTTGTCGTCCACCGTGCGATAGGGCCGGAACCGCACGAGGTACCAGCCGTCCCTGCGGCTTCGGATCTCGCGCTCGATCGGCGACAGGTCGTTCAGCACCTTGCTCGCATCGCCGGGCAGCCCGTCATAGTCGAGCTGGTGGGTGAAGTCGGTGATCGGACGGCCCACGTCGCCCGGCGTGATGTTGAACAGCTCCGCCAGCTTCGGCGTGAAGCGCTTGATGCGCAGCCCCGGGTCCAGGAACAGCGTCGCGAAATCCGTCGCCGCCATCAGGTTCTGCAGATCGCTGTTGGCGCGCGACACCGTCTCCAGCTTCAGCTTCAGCTCGCTGTTGACGGTCTGGAGCTCCTCGTTGATCGACTGGAGTTCTTCCTTGCTCGTTTCCAGTTCCTCCGCCGTCGATCGGTATTCCTCGTTGATCGATTGCAGCTCCTCGTTTGCCGCGCGCAGCTCCTCGTTGGCCGCTTCCGATTCTTCGCGCATGGTGCGCAGGCGCGATTGCGCCAGCTCCAGCTCCTGCCTGAGCCGATGCATCGCCTCGCCGTTCGCCTGGTCGTCGGGACCGGCCTCCATCGACAGCGCCTCGTGCTCCTCGCCCTCGACGAACAGGATCAGTGTGCGCCGCGGCTCTGCCTCGCTCTCGACGATCGGCTTGACGTGCAGATAGACCCGCACCGGATGCCCGTTGAAGCGCACGGAGATCGCGCCCGACAGCGTCTTCTCCCCGCGCTCGAACGCGCGGTGCAACGCGGAGCGCAGTTCGAACCGCAGCTCGGGCCGCACCAGGTCCGTCACGTCCGTGGTCAGCGGCCCGCCCGACGGCAGCAGGTAGCGCCCCGCGGTCTCCGACAGATGCAGCGCCCGGAACGATGCGTCGACCAGGATGCTCGGCGGCGACAGCGCCTCCAGCGCTTCGCGATGCGCCGCCTGCGCCGCGCGCGCACTGACGGGCGTGGGGGATGGGCTCGGGAAGAACGACTCCGGTCCCGCCAGGATCCCCGACAGTCGTGGCAGCGATGGCAGCCGGTCCGGATGCCGCCCGGTCGACTGGTACAGCCGCGCGTCGCGGTCGATGGTGCGGAACAGCGCGTTCGGCGTCTCCGCGCTCTCGGATGAACCGAGGAACAGATAGCCGTCCGGGTTCAGTGCATAGTGCAGGGTTGCCAGCACCTGCTGCTGCAATTCGCGGTCGAGATAGATCAGCAGGTTGCGGCAGGAGATCAGGTCGACGCGCGAGAATGGCGGGTCCTTCAGCACGCTGTGGCTCGCGAACAGCACGGTGTCGCGCAGCTCGCGCTTCACCCGGTAATACTCGCCGTCGCGCGTGAAGAAGCGGCGCAGCCGCTCCTCGCTCAGGTCTGCCTCGATCGCGACCGGATAGCGGCCCTCGCGCGCGATCGCCAGGCCGCGCGCATCCATGTCCGATCCGAACACCTGGATCTCCGGCCGGCTGTCATGCAGCGCCGCCTCTTCCAGCAAGAGCATCGCGATGGAGTAGGCTTCTTCGCCCGTCGCGCAGCCCGCCACCCACACGCGCAGCGTCCCGCCATCCTCGCGGCTCTTCGCAAACAGGTGCGCGATCGCGTTGCGCTGGAGCGAGTCGAACGCCTTGGCATCGCGGAAGAACGTCGTGACCGAGATCAGCAGATCGCTCAGCAGCGCCTGCGGCTCGTCGGCGGTCTCGCGCAGGTAATGGAAATACTCTTCCAGCGTCTCCTTGCGCGCCACCTGCATGCGGCGAAGGATGCGGCGCAGGATCGTGGAGCGTTTGTAGAGCGAGAAATCGTGGCTCGTGCGCACGCGCAGATGCGCCAGGATGCGCCGCAGCTGCTCGTCCTCGTCGACCTTGCTTTGCGGCAGCGCCGCCTGCGGCTTGGTGCTGATCAGCTCGACCAGCCGCTCCGCCAGCTGCCGCGCCGGCAGCACGAAATCCGCCGCTTCCGTCGCGATGGCGCTGCGCGGCATCGACGGATATTCCGCCTCGTCCGGCGATTGCACCAGCACGATGCCGCCGTGCTCCTTGATCGCTGTCACGCCGGCGGCGCCGTCGGAGCCCGCACCCGACAGCACCACCGCGAAGCCGTCGCCGTGCTGCTCCGCCAGCGAGCGGAAGAACAGGTCGATCGGCGCGCGCCGGCCGCGCGGCTCGTCGAACGGAATGGCCGCGATTTCGTGATCGGTGATGCGCAACTGCCGGTCGGGCGCGATGACATAGATGCAGCCCGCCTTCAGCTCGTTCCGCTCGACCACCTGCATGACGGTCAGGTGGCTGCGTGCCTGGAGGATGCGCGGCAGCTCGCTGCGCGCTTCGGGGTCCAGGTGCACGATGACAACGAAGGCGGCCTGCACGTCGGCCGGAATGTTCTCGAAGAACGTGGTCAGCGCCTTGATGCCGCCAGCCGACGCGCCGATGCCGACGATCGGCGTCCGGTCGTTCGACGGAGATTCCGGGCTGTCGGACATGCTGCCTCGCAAGAGAATCGAGCTCGATTTTAGCGGTGTGCTGTGGTGCTGTCCTGAAATCCGGGTATCCCGGCTTCGGCCTGATTGTGGGGAACGAGGTTGGACACTGCCAACAAATGGACCGGTCATCTTCCGGTTCGGCGCCTTTTCTGACGGACGGGCCCAGGCGGCTGGGCGGGGTTTTCCGAGATTCGCCGCCTGCGCGATGATGCGATAGGATTGATGGTCGCTGGCGATTCTTCATGGGCAGCCGGCGCTTGAGAGACCTCAGGGACATCCATTCGGACGATGCCCGCGCTCCCGCTCCTCGCGGGAGGCGCACTATGAACCGGGTGTCTGATCGTCAGGTTCTTGGGTCGATGCGCGAAGCCATTGCTGACGCGAGACGTACAATCCGCCGCACCCGCAAGTTGATACTGGCTTCGCGCGAGGCGATGGACGAAGCCATGCGGGCCGACAATTGGGTGGTTCCGCCTGCGTGGCACTATTCGGCTCAACGCGATCATTCGTGAGGGCGCGCTTTCCCTGAAGATAGGCCTTGAGCCACATCGCGGAAGCTGGGTTCGGAGCTTGTCCGGCGACTCGGGCGGGGCCTATGGCTCGTCGAGAATGCGGTTGACCCGCTTGAGAAGGATCATGGTCTCCTTCAGCGTTGCACGCGCACTGTCCAGGGCCTGCGCCACCTCGCGCATGGATTGTTGCGCGATGCGGCGCGATTCCAGCGCCTGCAGCAGGGCCGGCAGCGGCATCGCGCCGCCCGCAACGCTGGCGCGTCCACGGCAGGCGTCCAGCACCTCGCTGAACGGCAGGATGAACAGGCTGTTCCCGCCGCCGTCGATGATCTCGAAGGCGCAGAGCAGCGGGTCCTGCCGCTGCGACAGCAGCTCGCTCCACATTTGTTGCGCTGCCTTGAAGGCGCCGAGATAGGCCTCCCCGGAATCCCGAAACTCCACACCCTCGGAATCGTCGACCGTGTATCGTTCGCCCTGCCGGAAATTGAAGAAGAACCTGGCCATCGTGTGCCTGCTACGCTACGTGGATCGTCCCGAGGCGGCCGTGCTCGCCGGAGGCAAACAACCCGAGCCTGTCATGGTCCAGGATCTGCCAGCGGCCTGGTGAGGTCTTCAGAATCTTCTCGCGCCGGAAAACCTGCACCGTGCGGTTCACATGCACCGCGCTCATGCCCAGCATATCCCCCAGCATCTCCTGTGTCAGCGGCACCGCGAAGCTGTCGGCGGTGACCATGCCCACGCGGTCCAGCCGGCGATGCAGGTCCTGTACCAGTTGCGCGAACCGTTCGTGAGAGTACATGCTGCCCAGCCGCACGATGTGATCCACCAGCCGCGCCTGCTGTTCGTCCTCGATGCGGCGCAGACACGTCCGCAAGCCGTCCGGCAGATCGCCCCGGAACTGAAGCTCTCTCAGATGTGCGGCGTCTGCGCAGCGCCCATCTGCGATGAGATGGTAAGCCCCCCGCGCCGGCAGCGAGCGCGAGCAATAGCCGACCAGGTCGCCCGGTACGAACAGGTCGACGATTTGCCGCCGCCCGTCGGTCAGGTTCCGGCTCAGGCATGCCCAGCCCGAGAGCAGGAACTTCGGCGCGATCAGCACGCTGCCCAGCGCGATCAATTCATGCCCCGCGGGGAATTCTCCGCTGTGCGGCAGCCGGCCCAGCACCTCGCGGTCGGCTTGCGAGAGCGGGACAATTGCTTCCAGCCGCCGCGCGACGGCCCCCAGCCGGGATTCGGTTCCTCTTGGGATGGTGTCCTTGGACATGTCGCTCACCGTGTTCCCCTTGCCGCTGCCATTAAGAGATATGCAGCCGATTCAGTTCCCCCCCAGCCGTATCCTCAATAAAAAACCAATTGGCAGCCGCGACTTTGACATTTGATGGTCCGCCCCCGCTTCGGCGCTCTGACAATCTGTCAGAAATAATTCCAGAAATATGCTTGAACAGACGGAATCGTTCCCTATTTACCCCAGAGTAGGACAATGATAACAAGGGGTGCGCACATGAAGCGCTGGGAAATCAGGGGCTTGCCCTAAAAGGCAAGACCCCCACGCGAGTACAGACAAGCCAGGGCGCCAGCTCGTGTCGCCCTCGGACCGTCTCAAGACACCTGAGAAGCCCTCTAACCGGGCATGGCCGTCGCTGAACAAGCGGCGCGAGCTAACCCGGTGGGCCAAGTCTTCTGAAAGGGATGGAGAACCGAAATGGCTGCGGCGACAGGAGAGTCGATAGACGTCCGCTGAGGGCGCGCTTGAGTGCGCCCCTGTCGGCGAGCGGTCTCGCTCATGTCCGGCAACGCCGTCCCGCTGCACACGGGGCGGCGTTGCTGTGTGTGGGAACTGTGTGTGGGAACACAGTTTGGGCCTCTCGCGTCATGAATCTTTGATGGTTAAAATGCTGACGCGTCGAACAGATTTTCTCGAGGGGCGGAATGGCCACCATCGGACAGGAACGCAGCCAGCCTGTGCTGCTCCAGACGGCGGAGCCGCTGGCGGAAGCCGAAGCGGGCGTCACGCGCCGGCCGGAGCCGAAATTCGGCCAAGCCGCCGTCATCTTCGCGATCGTCATCGGCGCCTTCTGGATCGGCGCCTCGACGGCCTGGCTGTGGGGCTATTTCGGGCCCAGGGGTCTCGCCGGCCTCGACGTGCAGGAGATGGCGCTTTTCATCGCCGCCACCTTCATCCCGCCGATGCTGTTCGTCGCCGCCGCCTGGGCGCTGGCCCGCGCGCAGCAGATGGCGCATTCCGCCACCGTCCTCGCCGATGCAACCGATCGTCTGTTCGCGGCGGACGAAACCGCCTCACGTACCGCCGCACGTCTCGGCCGCGCCGTGCGCCGCGAGCTCGACGCGCTGAACGCCGGCCTCGACGGCGCCTTCGCCCGCTTGCGCGCGCTGGAGTCTGTTTTGGAAAACCAGATTGCCGCGCTGGATGAAGCCGGTGCCCGCGCCGACGTGCGCGGCGAGGCCGTCGCCTCGCGCCTGACCGCCGAACGTGAGCGCATCGAAGCGGTCGCCGGTTCCTTGAGCGACGCAGCCGCGCGCGCCGCGGAAACCGTCGCCGGCCGCGCCGCGCAGTTGAAGTCGTCGATCGAGTCGGCGGAATCCGCGCTCAAGACCGCTGGCACCACGCTCGATACCCAGGCCGCGGGCTTCCGCGCCTCCGCCAGCGCCGCCGCCGACGCGCCGCATGCCGCCGCGGTCGAGCTCGACCGTCAGGCCAAGCGCATCGAAGCCGTCGCCGACGCCGCGATGGCGCGCGCCGAATTCGTGCTCGGCCGCCAGGAACGCCACCGCACCGGCATGAACGAGTTGATGGGGCGGCTGAAGGAAGAAAGCGCCTCGTTCGAACTCGCCCTGTCGAAGGAACGTTCCTCGATGGAGCAGGCGATCCAGGCGCTGGGCGGCGAGGCGCAGAAGTTCGAGACCGTCACCGGCAGCGCCGAACGCCATCTCGAACTCATCATGGCGAACGCCTCGGCGCGCGCGACGCAGCTCACCAACAATTTCATGCGCGAGGCGGAGAAGCTGAAGGAAGCGTCCGACGCCGCCAACGCCTCGCTCGGCAACATGATCAACGCACTCCAGGAAGCGAACGCCGGCGCGCAGACCCTGATCGGCGAAACGGCCAACGAAGCCAAGACCAACGCCCGCGCCCTGGTCGGCGAAGCGATGGCGGAATGCGAGCGCCTGCTGCGCACCGCTGGCGAGCTCGGCGCCCAGGCCACCGATATCCGCACCACACTGGCAAAGACGGTGGACGACGTGCAGAAGCATCTGCTCACGCTCCCCGGCATCGCGAAACAGGAAGCGACGCGCGTGCGCGACATGGTTCGCTCCGAGACCGAGACCATCCTTGATCTCTCCGCCCGCACGCTTTCGACCATCCATGCGCGCAGCGCTGGCCGCACCACGCCGCGCAAGCCCGACGAACCGCCGCTACCCGAAGCGCCGGAGCCCGAAGGCCTGCTCGGCATGGCCAAGCGCCTGACCCAGCGCCCGCGCAAACCGCGCCCCGAAGGCTCGTCCGCACCGAACGAGCCCGGCAAGCCGTGGGAGATGCGCAAGCTTCTCGCCGCCGTCGAGCACAGCGAACAGAAGGATCTGAAACCCACTTCCGCCGCCGCGATGGGTGCGCTGGAAGCCGCGCTCGCCGACATGGCCGTCGATCTGGACGGCATCACCGGCGCCGTGCCGCCCGGCGAAGAGGAATGGCGCAACTACCTCGCCGGCGACCGCTCGGTCTTCGCGCGCCGCCTGGCGGAGAGCATCGACGACGACACGGTAAACCGCATCGCGACGCTCTACCGCGAGGATGCCAAGTTCCGCGACGCCGCCAACGCCTATATCGGCGAGTTCGAAGCTCTATTGGTGCGCGCGAAGGAAGGCGACGGCGGCGGCCTGCTCACCTCAACAATGCTCAGCGCCGACACCGGCAAGATCTACCTCGCCGTGGCGTACGCGCTGGGTCGGCTATGAGCGCCTGAACCGCGCCGCGAAGAACCCATCCATCCCGCCCTTGTCGGCGAGGTGGCAGGGCAGTGTGCGCAGATCGCCCTCGGCGCTGATCAGCTCGGTCATGCCGAATACATCGTGGGCCGTGATCTTCGCCCGCGCGAATTGCTTGTTGCGCTGAAGGAATGCGTCGGCCTGGCCCACACCTTCCTCCGGCTCCAGCGAGCACACCGCAAACACGAGCGTCCCGCCCGGCGCCACCATCTCCGCCGCCGCATCCAGCAATTCGCTCGCGCCCTGCTCGCACAGCGTCACGTCCGACGCGCCCTTGATCCACGGCAGATCTGGATGCCGCCGTATCGTGCCCGTCGCCGTGCACGGCGCATCCAGCAGCACGAACGGCGCCGGTTCCCCCGGCCTGAAGTCGCGCACATCCGCCTCGACCACCGTCGCCTCCAGCTTCGTCCGCGCCAGGTTCTCCCGCACCCGCGCAATCCGTTCCGGCTCACGATCGACCGACGTGACAACCCCGCCAGCCGCCGCGAGCTGCATCGTCTTGCCGCCCGGCGCCGCGCACAGGTCGATCACCCGCTGTCCACGCACAGCGCCCAGCAAATGCGCCGGCAAAGTCGCCGCCGCGTCCTGCACCCACCACGCGCCCTCGTCGAATCCCCGCAGCGCATCCACCCGCCCGGCCTCGCACAGCCGCACGACATCCCCGAACAGCCGCTCGCCCTCTGGCGCAGGCCCGTCGCCTTTCAGCACGATGTCCACCGGCGCCGGCACCGCGTGCGCCTCCGCGATCTTGCGCGTGATGGTCTCGCCATAGGCATCCGACCACCGCAGCCACAGCCAGTCCGGCGTGTTCAGCACCGCCGCGTCCTGCTCCGCTAGAATCGCTGCGCCTTCCCGCGACACCCGCCGCAGCACCGCATTGATCAGCGACTTGAAATGCACCGCCTTGCTGTCGGCCTGCGCCAGCCGGTTCGCCGCATCCACCGCCGCATGCGCTGGCACGTTCAGGAACAGCAGCTCGCACGTCCCCGCGAACAGGATCTCCAGCGTCGGCCCCGACTTGTGCGGCGCCGGCGTCTTCGGCACGAAGTGTCGGACCAGCGCCTCGATCTGCCCGAATCGCCGCAACGTCTCGCTGGCGATCGCTCGTGCGAAACCAGCATCGCGTGGCGGCAGATTCAGTGTCGCCTCCAGCGCAACATCCAGCGGCCGCCGCTTGCGCAGCACATCGCCGAGCGCCTGCAACGCCGCCGCGCGCGCCGGTAACCCTTCTGCGACCGTGGATGTGTTCCGCGTGTTGCTCATGACGCATTGATGTATGCTCCACCCGTGCCCGACATGAAACCGAAGAAACTGACCAAGACCGAGATCGCCGCCCGCATCCGCGAGGCGGGCGAACGCGCCGCTGCCGAAGCCGAAGAACGCCGCAAGCACCGCGCCGCCCGGCACATGCCGCCGGAACTCGGCGGCCCAAAAGGCCCCGAACCCACCCGCTACGGCGATTGGGAGAAGAATGGGATAACTTCGGATTTCTGAGGGATACCCTAAACCTTGATCCGCCGCGCCTGAGGGTCCACATACAGCGCGACGGAGACCGCCCAATGTTTATCCAGACCGAATCGACGCCGAACCCGGCAACCCTCAAATTCCTTCCTGGCCGCCCCGTGATGGGCGAAGGAGATGTCGCGGACTTCCCGACCGCCGAGGCCGGCGCGCGCTCGCCATTGGCCGCCGCGCTGTTCCAGATCCCGGACGTCTCCCGCGTGTTCTTCGGCTCCGACTTCATCTCCGTCACCAGGCGCGACGGCGACTGGAAGCATCTGAAGCCGGCCATCCTCGGCGCCATCATGGAGCACTTCACCAAGGGCCTGCCGCTGATGACCGGCTCGGTCGAAGAGACGGACGACCAGTCCTTTGGGGAAGACGGCGACCCCGAGGTGATCTCCCAGATCAAGGAGTTGATCGACACCCGCGTCCGCCCCGCTGTGGCGCAGGACGGTGGCGATATCATCTACAAGGGCTTCGACGGCGGCGCCGGAATCGTCTACCTCCACCTCCAGGGTTCGTGTGCGGGCTGTCCTTCGTCCACGATGACGCTCAAGAACGGCATCGAGAATATGCTGCGCCACTACGTACCTGAAGTGAACGCGGTCGAAGCGGTGTAAGCTCGCTGGCGAAATCGAACGCCGAGCCTGTTCTCTCATGAATCATCACGCCGTCAACGACGAATCGCTGGACACCCTGTTCCGCGCTGCCCGCACCCAGAACAAGTGGCAGGACAAACCCGTCAGTACGGCGATGCTGATGGCGATCTACGATCTGATGCGCTGGGGTCCGACCAGCGCCAACTGCTCGCCGGCCCGCATCGTGTTCTGCACGACGGACAACTCGAAGCAGCGTCTTGCGAGGCTCTGCTCGCCGGGCAACCGCCAAAAGGTGCTGACCGCGCCCGCCACTGCGATCATCGGCTTCGACGTGGCGTTCCCGGAATTGCTGCCCAAGCTCTTCCCGCACGACCAGACGGCGAAGACCTGGTTCGCCGATCCCGGCCATGCCGAGCACACGGCCTTTCGCAACGGTTCGCTACAAGGCGGCTATTTTATCATTGCAGCTCGTGCCGTCGGCCTCGATTGCGGTCCGATGTCCGGCTTCAACAATGCCAAGGTCGACGAAGAGTTCTTCGCGGGCACCAAGGTAAAGTCTAACTTCATCTGCGGCCTGGGTTACGGCGACCCTTCCGGCGTGTTCGAGCGAAGCCCGCGGCTCAGCTTCGACGAAGCCTGCAAGATCGTCTGACGTGAAGCTGCTCGCCGTCGATACCGCGCTCGGCGCCTGCTCAGTCGCTGTCCTCGACGACGGCATAGTTCTGGCGCATCGCTTCGAGCCGATGGAACGCGGCCACGCCGAACGCCTCGCACCGATGGTGCAGGAGGTGATGACGGAAGCGAAGCTCTCCTTCGCCGCGCTTGATCGCCTCGCGGTCACCACGGGCCCTGGCACGTTTACCGGCCAGCGTGTCGGCCTCGCCTTCGCGCGCGGCCTGCGCATCGCCCTGGGCAAGCCGCTGGTCGGCGTCACTACGCTGTCCGCGATGGCCGCGCAGGCAATGGCCGAAACCGGTTGCAAAACCACCGCTGCCATCCACGACGCTCGCCGCGGAGAGGTTTATCTCGAGATCACGGGTGAGCACGCTTCGGCGCCCGAAGTCCTCACTTTCAATGACGCCCTGCTCCGCCTCACGTCGATCCGCGACGACTTCGCGCTTGCCGGCACCGCCGCGCCCGCGGTGCATATGGCTGTGCCGCATGCACGGATGTCCTCGGTTACACAGCCCGATGCGGTCTGGGTGGCGAAGCTGGCCGCACATGCGCCCGCAACGGACGTGGCGCCCAAACCGCTCTATCTGCGCGCCCCCGACGCCAAGCTGCCGGCGCGGCGATGAGCGTCCGCCGCTTGCCGCTGAACGCCAATCTCGGGCCGCTCGCCGCGCTCCATGCTGCCTGTTTCGCGGATGCGTGGGATGCCCGCGCGCTTGCCGACCTGCTCGCCATCCCAGGTACGTTCGCCATTTCGTCCGACGATGGTTTCATCCTCGCGCGCGCCACAGCAGACGAAGCGGAAATCCTCACGCTCGCCGTGACGCCCACCGCGCGCCGCCACGGCCTCGGCCGTGCACTCGTCACCGAAGCTGCGAGTCAGGCGCAACAATCCGGCGCGGCGGCCATGTTCCTTGAGGTCGCTCTGGACAATGCCGCCGCTCGCGCGCTCTACACCAGCCTCGGCTTTGCAGAAGCTGGGCGCCGCAAAGGATACTACGCCCGGCCTGGTTCGAGCCCCGAAGACGCCCTGATCCTCCGCAGCAATCTTCCGCTTTCGCCCCTTGGGAAAACCACCCCGTCTGGGTAAAATCCTCGCCATGGCCAGTCGGGGATATGCGTGACGCGGATCGAAAAACTCTGCGCCGAAAAGGGTTTGCGAATGACGGAACAGCGCCGCGTCATCGCGCGCGTGTTGTCGGAAGCCGCCGATCACCCCGACGCAGAAGAGCTCTACAGGCGCGCCTCTGCGCTGGACCCGCACATGTCCATCGCCACCGTCTATCGTACGGTGAAGTTGTTCGAGGATGCGGGCATCCTGGAGCGCCACGATTTCCGCGATGGCCGCTCTCGCTATGAGGAGGTGCCGGAATCGCACCACGATCACCTGATCGATGTGCAGACCGGCAGCGTCATCGAGTTCCGCAACGAGGATATCGAGAAGCTTCAGCGTCGCGTCGCCGAGGAACTCGGCTTCGAACTCGTCGACCATCGCCTGGAGTTGTACGGCGTGCCGAAGGGCAGCAAGAAGCCACGCTGATGCAGACGTTGCGGGCCTACGGCATCATCGCCGTCTTCCTTGTCGTCACGCTTGTCTTCATGCCGTACCAGATGCTGAACGTGCGCTTCAAGCGACAGGCGGCCCGCACCTTCCCGTGGCGCTATCACCGCTTCATGGCCAAGCTGTTCGGCATCCGCATGACCGTCATCGGCAAGCCCGTGACGGATGAGGGCATGCTGATCGTCGCCAACCACACCTCCTGGCTCGACATCGTGATCTTCTCGGCGCTGACGCCGTTGTCATTCGTCGCGAAGTCGGAGGTCGCGACATGGCCGTTCTTCTCCACCCTCGCGAACCTGCAACGCACCGTCTACGTCGAGCGCCAGCGGCGCCAGGCCACCGGCGAGGCGCGCGACCAGATCCGTGACCGATTGCTCGCGGGCGACACGCTGGTTTTGTTTCCCGAAGGCACGTCGAATGACGGCAATGCGGTGCTGCCGTTCAAGTCCGCGTTGATGGGCGCCTCGGAGGCGCGCGTCGACGACGGCAAGGGCGGGACCCGCGCCGTGAAGGTCCAACCGGTCTCCACCGCTTATGTCGGCCTCTACGGCATTCCGATGGGACGGGAGAACCGGCCGCTCTATGCCTGGTATGGCGATATGGACCTGGTGCCTCATTTGTTTGAAGCACTGCTTACCGGTCCGCTGGACGTGATCGTCGAATTTCACTCGCCGATGACGGTGGACGACGTCGGGGGTCGCAAGGCGCTCGCCGCGAAGGCGGAAGCCATTGTTCGCCGCGGTCAGACCCGAAAACTGGCCGGTTTCCAAGGCCCCACACCGGCGGAAGCGCCAGCCGCACAGCCCGTGGTCGCGCCCGCGCTGGCGCCAGCGCTCGCCTGAGGGTATACCCCGCGCCCCATGAAGAAGCTCCTCATCAAGACCTACGGCTGCCAGATGAACGTCTACGATTCCGCTCGCATGGCGGAGTTGCTGGCGCCGATCGGCTACGGCCCGACAGAGGTCGCGGAAGACGCTGACATGGTGATCCTCAACACCTGTCACATCCGCGAGAAGGCATCGGAGAAGGTCTATTCCGAACTCGGGCGCCTGAAGAAGCTCAAGGATGAGCGGCAGATGACCATCGCCGTTGCCGGCTGTACCGCGCAGGCAGAGGGCGCAGAGATCATCGCGCGAGCGCCGCAGGTCGACATCGTCGTTGGTCCACAGAGCTATCATCGCCTCCCCGAGATGATCGCGAAGATCGCGCGCCGGGGCGGCCACGCGCTCGAAACCGACTTCCCCGCACTCGAGAAGTTCGACGCGCTACCGAAGGAGATAGCGACGGAAGGCGTCACTGCCTTCCTCACCGTGCAGGAAGGTTGCGACAAGTTCTGCACCTTCTGCGTCGTGCCCTATACACGCGGCAGCGAGTACTCGCGTCCGATCCTGGCCATCGAAGACGAAGCCCGCCGTATGGTGGCGCGCGGCGTGCGTGAGATCACGCTGCTCGGCCAGAACGTCAATGCCTTCAACGGCGAGGGCCCGGACGGCAAGCCATGGTCGCTGGCGCGGCTGTGCGATCGCCTGTCGCGCGTCGAAGGCCTCGCCCGCATCCGCTACACCACCAGCCATCCGCGTGACATGTCGGATGACCTGATCGCCGCCCATGGCGATTTGGAAGCGCTGATGCCGTACCTCCATCTGCCGGTGCAGTCGGGCTCGAACAAGATCCTCGACGCGATGAACCGCCAGCACACCGGCGATCACTATCGCGACCTGGTGCGGCGCATCCGGCATGCGCGCCCCGATCTCGCGCTGTCGTCCGATTTCATCGTCGGCTTCCCGGGTGAGACCGACAGGGATTTCGAGGCGACGCTCCAGCTTGTTCGCGACGTGACTTTTGCGTCGGCCTTCTCGTTCAAATACTCGCCGCGCCCCGGAACACCGGCGGCCGCGGCGCGCAGGCAAATTCCGGAGGAGGTGAAGGATGCGCGCCTGCAAACCCTGAACATGCTGCTGCTGGAACAGCAGGATGGATTCAAGCAGTCGCTCGCCGGCCGCACCCTGGACGTGCTGTTCGAAAAGCCCGGCCGCCACGCGAGCCAGGCCATCGGCCGCAGCCCATACCTGCAGTCCGTGCATGTCGACGACGCCGCGCATCTCATCGGCGAAATCCGCTCCATCCGCGTCGACGGCGTCTTCCCGAACAGCCTCAAGGGCTCGTTCGTCCCTGCACGCAAAAAGGTGCTCGCGCATTGAGTCCCGCGAAGAAGAATCGCGCGGCGAAAGAGAGCGTCACGCTGGAGTTTTCTGACAACAAGCTCCTGATGGCGCTGGCAGGCGGGCATGAGCGCAACTTCGTCCATGTCGAGAGCCGCCTCGGCGTTCGCATCGACACGCGCGGAAATCTCGTCTCTATAGAAGGCCCACTCGACATGCGCGACCGCGCCGCGTCCGTGCTGCGCGCCCTCTACGCACGTCTGGAAGGCGGTGGCGACGCAACCACCGCCGACATCGACAGCGAAATCCGCTTCGCCAACGAGAAAGCCTCGGCCCCCGTCGGCAACAGTTTCGGCTCCGCCGAAATCCGCACCGCCACGTCCAAGCGCACGCAGGCCCGTTCGCCCGCCCAGGCCGCCTATCTTGATCTGATGCGAACGCATCCGCTGGTGTTCGGCATCGGCCCCGCCGGAACCGGTAAGACGTATCTCGCCGCCGCGTTTGGCGCACACCTGCTGCATACGCGCCAGGTTGAGCGTCTGATTCTCTCGCGTCCGGCGATCGAGGCCGGTGAGCGCCTCGGCTTCCTGCCCGGCGATATGAAGGAGAAGGTCGATCCTTATCTGCGGCCGCTCTACGATGCGCTGTTCGACGTCCTTGGCGAACGCACCGAAACCTTGATGGAAAAGGGTATCATCGAGGTCGCGCCGCTCGCGTTCATGCGCGGCCGCACGTTGGCGCGCGCCTTCTGCATCCTTGACGAGGCCCAGAACGTGACCCCGGCGCAGATGAAGATGTTCCTGACTCGCCTGGGCGAAGACAGCCGCATGGTGGTGACCGGCGACCCGTCGCAAAGCGATCTTCCCGGTGGCCGCGCCGACGGCCTCAACGATGCGTTGCGCATACTCGATGGCGTGGAAGGCGCTGCAATCGCTCGTTTTTCAGAAAAGGACGTGGTGCGCCACGCCCTCGTCACCCGGATCGTCGCCGCCTATAATAAAGTCGACGCGCAAAAGCACGGCCCGTGAGTTTTTCCCTGGAGATTCAGCTTACCGATCCCCGTTGGCGCAAGGTCCGCGGACTTTCTGCGCGCGTGACCGACGCCGTCACCCGCGCACTGAAGGCGGGGAAGGCGCCGCGCAATGCCTCGCTGACCATCCTGCTGACCGGCGACAGGCAGATGAAGGCGCTCAATCATGATTTCCGGGGGACAAGCAAGGCGACCAACGTGCTGTCCTTCCCTGCGGCGCCGGCGGCGGCCGACGACTATCTCGGCGACGTCGTGCTCGCCTATGGCGTGATGGGGAAGGAAGCCAGAGCCGGTGACAAGCGACTGGTCGACCACACTGCGCATCTCGTGATCCACGGCGTTCTGCATCTCCTGGGCTTCGACCATGTGACGCAGCGTAAGGCGAACCTCATGGAGGCACTGGAAACCAAAATTCTCGCTCAGCTAGGGATCGCCGATCCCTACGCGGAGGAGGGAGCGTAGATGGTGGACGCCACCAACGGCGGCGACAAACCGCAATCGCTCTTCACGCGTCTTGCCGCGTTCATGCGCGGCAGCGATTCCTCCGCCCAGATACGCGAGACCATCGAGGAGGCGATCGAGGAAAGTGAGCGCAACAGTCCCGATCTGTCCGCGGCCGAACGGACGATGCTCTCCAACCTGCTCCGCTTTGGCGAACTTCGGGTAAAGGATGTGATGATCCCGCGCGCCGACATCATCGCTGCGGAAGAAAATATGGGCCTCCCGGATTTCTTCGCGCTGATCCGGGAGGCGCAGCATTCCCGTCTTCCGCTCTACCGCGAGACGCTCGACGATCCGACCGGCGTCATCCATATCAAGGACGTACTCACGCAGGCTGAAACACAACCCGACGGCGGTTTCCGCTGGAAGAACGGCCCGGTCTCGCAGTTCAAGCGCCCGCTCCTGTTCGTCCCGCCATCCATGCCTCTGCTTGACCTGTTGCTGAAGATGCAGACCGCGCACACTCATCTCGCGCTGGTGATCGACGAGTATGGCGGCACTGACGGGCTCGTCTCCATCGAGGATGTGATCGAGGAGATCGTCGGTGATATCGCCGATGAGCACGACGAAGACGTGCAGCAGGTCAAGAAGCTCGAGCCCGGCATCTGGTCCGCCGACGCCCGCACCGATCTCGAGGAATTCAAGGAACAGACCGGCATCGATCTCGCTACGGGTGCGGATGGCATCGACACGCTTGGCGGCCTCGTCTTCTCCCTGCTTGGCCGCGTGCCGCAGCGGGGCGAGATCGTCACGCATCCGGCGGGCTACGAGTTCGAAGTGCTGGAAGCCGATGCTCGCCGCGTGAAACGTCTGCGTATCCGCGAACTGCCCAAACCGGCACCGGTCCGCGTCGCGACCGAGAGACCCGCGTGACATCCGCGTTGTCGCGCATCGGTGACATGGTGCGCGGCTTGTCCGGCTGGCGCGCATTTTTGGCCGCCATAGCCGCGGGCGCAGCCTCGGCATTGGGTTTCGCGCCGTTCAACTTGTTTCCGCTGATGCTTCTGGGCTTCGCCGCGCTGGTGCCGCTGCTCGATGGCGCCGCACAGCACGCACGCCCGAACCGTCGCGCCGCGCTCATCGGCTGGGCTTTCGGCTTCGGCCAGTTCGCCACCGGCATGCATTGGATCTTCTATCCCTTTCTCGTTGATCCGGTGGAGCACGCCTGGCAGATTCCGTTCGCGGCGCTGTTCTTTCCCGGCGGCTTGGCGCTGTTCCCATCCGCAGCCAGCGCCGCGGCGATGTATTTCTGGAAGCCCGGGGTGTCGCGCGTTTTCGTGCTGACCATCAGTTACGCGGTTGCCGAATGGCTGCGCGGACACGTCCTCACTGGCTTGCCGTGGGACCTTCCTGCTTATGGCTGGGGCGCTTCGCTGGCCATTCTGCAGACCGCCGCCCTTGCCGGCGCCTATGGCTTGTCGTTGCTGACTGTTTTGTTCGGGTGCGCTCTATCGGAGATGTTCGCGCGCCCCGCGCGTCCTCTGCTTCCCGCCGTGATGGCGGCGCTGTTCGTCGCAGTCTGGCTCGGCGGCGTCATCCGGCTCCAGACGTCGCCCACGGTTTTCGTCGACAATGTCCACGTCCGCTTGGTCCAGCCGAACGTCCCGCAGGAGCTCAAATTCGTCCGCGCTCTTGTACCGAAGAACTGGGCCACGCTGATGGATCTGAGCGAACGGCCCGCCCCCGTGCGGCCCAACATCATTATCTGGCCGGAAGCCGCTCCGCCGGTTCTCTTGCAGCGGGCGCTCGACGCGCTCGATCAGATTACAATTCTGACGAACCGCAGGGTACTCATTACCGGCAATCAGCGGCTGGTGGTCGATGCGGGCGGACGTCATGTGTTTAACAGCCTCTACGTCTTCGCCAATGGTGGCCAGTTGCTTGACGTCTACGACAAATTCCACCTCGTTCCATTCGGCGAATACCTCCCGCTTGAGCCACTGCTGACAGCGCTCGGCATCAAGAAGCTGGTCGGAATGCCCGGTAGCTTCTCCGCCGGCGATGGTCCGCACACGGTGCACATCCCGGGGGCACCCGACGCCGGCCCGCTCATCTGCTACGAAATCCTCTTTCCGGGTGCTGTGACCGGCGAGCCACGGCCTCATTGGTTGGTGAACGTTACCGATGATTCGTGGTTTGGGCCGTGGGCCGGCCCGCGCCAGCATCTGCTCACAGCACGCGTGCGCGCGATCGAAGAAGGTCTACCCGTGGCGCGCGCCGCCAACACAGGCATATCGGCCATGATCGATCCTGTCGGCCGTGTCATAGCTTCGTTGGATTTGAACCAAACCGGTATTGCGGACGCTGGGCTGCCGCAAAGCTTATCCCCGACACCTTTTTCTCAAATTGGGGACTGGGGGTTTGCCGCTATGCTCGCACTGTGCGCGGCATTGTCTTGGCTGACTTCACGCCGTTAAAGTCGGTTGTGTACCGCGCACAACTTTCGGACGTTTGCCGCTGCGGTGCGCAACATGGTCGAAGTTCAACGGAGCGTTGTGTAGTCCCGTGCCCAAGAAACAAGCTAATCCCATCGATGCCCAGGTGGGCAATCGCGTTCGCCTTAGACGCATGCTGATAGGCATGAGCCAAGAGCGACTCGGCGAGCTGCTCGGCCTCACCTTTCAGCAGATTCAAAAGTACGAGAAGGGAGTCAATCGCATCGGCGCCGGCCGACTCTTCGAGGTGGCGCGAATTCTCGGCGTTCCTATCGACTATTTCTATGAGGGTGCCGCAGCCCAGGCCGCCAGTGGCTTTTCGGAAAGCGAGGCATCGCCGCCGGTCATGGAGTTCGTCTCCAGCGGCGAAGGCCTTCAGCTCAGCCTGGCCTTCATGAAGATCAAGGACCCCAAGCTCAGGAAGCGTGTTCTCGATCTCGTAAAGCAGATGGCTGACGATTCCGAACAATAGAAGTAGCGGTCGTGCTACTTCTTTCTTTTGCGGGCTGCTCTCTCGGCAAGACCCGACTGGCCCTCGCGCGCTTTCAGCGCCGCGTACACGGCGTCGGGAGTGATGCCGCACGCCGCCCACACCACCAGCAGGTGATAGAGCACGTCCGCCGATTCGGCGGCCAGTGATTTCTTGTCCTTCGCGACTGCTGCCAGCACGACCTCGACCGCCTCCTCGCCGAACTTCTTGGCGCACTTCGCGGCCCCCTCTTTCAGAAGCAGTGCGGTATAGGACTTGGATGGATCGCCGCCCTTGCGGCTCGCGATGGTCGCGAACAGTCTATCGATGGCATGGGGTTCGCGCGGCATGTCCTTCGTCCTGATCGGTCTGGGGTTCTCTATCACGCCGGGAACGGCTTAGGCAGCGGCGGCCGATCGACGCCAAGCATGTCGCTCAGGAAGTCGAGCGCAGGAAAGAGCTGCAGCTTCTGAATCCAGCGCAGTCGCGGCAATGCCGCGATCTCAGGCTGCCCGGCACGCGCCGCAAAGAAACCAGCCACGATCGACGCGGCGATAGCGATATCCTCTGCCTCGAAATAATGCCCAGCCCGTTCCTCGTAGAGCCGCAAGCCATCGGCACAGCACAACCCACCCTGGCCCTCCAGGCTTGGCACGAAGAACGCGATATCCAGCAACTGCGGCCCGAATGACAGAACCGGCCAATCGATTAGCGCCACTCTGCCATCCGCAAGGATCAAGTTGTCGGAGCGGATGTCCATATGCGTCCAACCGCGCGGTCCGCCAATTCCTGCGCTCTTGTTCTTGAGCCTCACAAGCTGTTCGAGTTCCGTGTCGTCCAGCCAACGTGCTGCGGCCGCGCCATCTGCGAACAGCGCCAGGAATCCTTCCCGCACATCCGCTTTTTCCAACAGCGTGTGCCAGTTCTGCGCCTTGGCGATCAGGTCCGATGACCAGCGATCATGCAGGATTGCTTCTGCGCGCGTCGGCGTAGAGCGATGAAAATCGGCCACCAACGCCACGACCCTCTCTGTGGCGTCGAGCGTCCACGGTGGCACGCTCGTGACCCGCGGCACATGTTCCAACACCATCAAGTGCCAGCCGTCGCCCCCCGCCAATCCGCGAAGGTCGGCACCAAATCGCCTCAGTTCGGGAAACGTCCGTAGGTTCTCCACCTCGCGTAGCACCGCGGCGTGCCCCTCCTTCGTGTTGCCCGGATGTGCGCCCTTGCAGAAGAAGCGTGCACCACTTGCCGTGGTCAGCGCGAAGGACGCGGTCGGGCCAAAGCCACCCCACACCGTTTCCGCTGAAACGATCGGCTCACCGCAGATCGCGTCGATCGTCGTACGCAAAGCGCCCGGCACAGCATGCCAGTCCGGCTTCGGCTCGCGCGTTTCAGTTGGCACGGTCTTCCAACAGGCGCCGCGCGATCACGTTGGACTGGATCTCAGCCGCGCCCTCGAAGATGTTCAGGATGCGCGCATCGCACAGCACACGGCTGATTGGATACTCCAGCGCAAAGCCGTTGCCGCCGTGGATCTGAAGCGCATTGTCTGCGCAAGACCACGCGACGCGCGCTCCCAGCAGCTTGGCCATGCCTGCTTCCAGGTCGCAGCGCCGTCCCTCGTCCTTCTCGCGCGCCGCGTAATAGGAAAGCTGCCGTGTGACGGTGATTTCGACCGCCATCATTGCGAGCTTATCACGCACGCGCGGAAACTCGATCAGCGGCCGGCCGAACTGCGTCCGCTCGACCGCATACCGGAGGCCAAGGTCCATGGCGCACAGCGCTACGCCGACCGCGCGTGCTGCGGTCTGGATGCGCGCCGATTCGAAGGTCTGCATCAGCTGCTTGAAACCCTGGCCCTCTTCTAGACCAAGCAGATTGGCCGCGGGTACCTCGAAGCCGTCGAAGCCGATCTCGTATTCCTTCATGCCGCGATAGCCGAGCACCCTGATCTCGCCGCCACTCATGCCCTTGGCCGGGAAGATCTCGCTCTCCGTGCCGCGCGGCTTCTCCGCCAGGAACATGGAAAGTCCGCGGTATCCCGGCGCCGAATTCGTGCGCACCAGCAGGGTCATCACATCGGCACGTGCCGCATGCGTGATCCAGGTCTTGTTGCCGGTGATCTTGTAGACGTCGCCATCCTTCGCGCCGCGCGTCTTCAGCGCCGCGACGTCCGACCCGCCCGCCGGTTCGGTGAACACCGCCGTCGGCAACTTCGCGCCGCTCGCGATCAGCGGCAGCCAGTGCTCCTTCTGCTCCTTCGTACCCCCGTTCAGGATAAGCTCCGCCGCGATCTCGGACCGGGTCGCCAGTGAGCCCACGCCGATATGGCCGCGCGACAGCTCCTCGGACACCACGCACATCGCGGTCTTCGACAATCCGGCGCCGCCGTAATTCTCTGGCACCGTCAGCCCGAACACGCCCAGTGCCGACAGCTCGTTCACCACCTCGATCGGGATCAGTTCATCCTTCAGGTGCCATTGATGCGCAAACGGCGTCACCTTCTCCTGCGCAAAGCGGAAGAACTGTTCGCGGATCATGCTCATCGTGTCGTCGAGCCCCGGCTCGCCGATGAACATGGCGCCCTGGTGCTTCGCCATGTAGTCAGCGATGGCTTCGCGCACCTCCGGCCGCTGCCCCAGCGTCGTCAGTTCGCGCACCGCATCTGTCCAGAACGCGCCCGTATCTGTGTCGTCCAGTCCGAAATCGTAGGGCCGCGCGATCTCGTTCTGACTCATCGGTATGCCCCCGACGATCTGCGGCAGGTATTCCGCGAAAGCGGCAAGCAGCAGGGTCTGCTCGATCCCGCCGAGCTTCTTCTCGTGCTCCAGATGCCGGCCCCAACGCGCCATCTGGCGTAGGGCCTCGACATAGGTGGCCAGCCACGCCAGCCCGTGCGTTGCGCGCTGCTCCCGGTCGAGCGCCTTGGACGAAATCTTGCCGTCCGCCATCACCTTGTCGGCGACCGCATTCTTGGCGGCGATCAGGAAGCCCTCGGCCGTGAGAACGGCTTCGTCGCACTTGGCCAGAAGATGGGGAACGGTGATCGACAACATGGTCACGCACTTTGAAGGTTTCGCTGCCGAAACCTTAGCGGACCCTTTGCCGCCGCGCACCATGGGCGCCGGTCTTGCGGCATCGCGTCCATGCAAGCCAACGGCAAAGCTACTCGGTCACGTGCACGGTGATCGACACGCTCTGGTTCGCCGCGCCGCTCGTGACGGATTGAAGCTCGGCGGTGATCACCGCGCTGCCCGCCTGCTCGGCAGTGAACGTGTAGGTCATGGTCGCGGCGCCGCCGAGCAGGCCCGGCGTCGCCGCCTGCTGCGATCCCTGGTCCACGGACAAGTTCGGCGACCCGTCGCTGGTCACGACCCAGCGGTAGGGAATGCCGCCATTCGTCCTCAGTGCGAGTGACAGGGTGCCGCCCACTGCGACGCTAACGCACTGGCCGTCATTGGCCTGGCTCACTGTCGACAGCGCCGGGCAGTTGTCATCGGTATCGCCGTCACCTTCGCCGGCGAAGGCAGGCGTCACGCACAACGCGGCCATCGCAGCCGCCAGCAGGAAGGCTCTCATCGTCTTGTCCCCATGCTCCGCGGTGACGCTAGCCCAACCGACCAACAAAGGGCACCGTCCATTTTAGGCCCGATCCGTTCGCAGATAGCCTTGGCCACGGCCGCGGGCCGGACGTATCGTCCGCGCCGGAGGCATTGCCATGCTCCGCAAGCAGTTTCTTGTCGCCGCGGGCATCGCGGCCGGCGTGCTCGTGCTCTTGCTGCTCTATGGCTCCGGCGTCGCGTTGCGGTTTCCGACACCACCGGGCGATGACGAGGCCGCGCGCCTTGCCTTTGCGGCGCGCTGGATGCTTGCGCCCGCGCTTTGCCTGTTTGCCGGCGTCGCAATGACAGCCAGCCGCCGCTTCTTCATCGAAGACGCGATCGACGGCTCGCGTGTGCCGCAATCGCCTGGCCTCCAGATCAACCTGCGCTACAACCAGAACACGCTGGAGCAGACGGTGCTCGCAGCCATCGCTTGGAGCGGTCTCGCGCTTGCGCTGCCGCATGAGAAACTCGGCCTGATTCCGCTGCTCGCGATCTTCTTCGCGACGGGCCGCGCCACCTTCTGGATCGGCTATCTCGTCGCGCCCTGGGCGCGCGCCTTCGGGCTTGTGCTGACCTTCTATCCGACCGCAGCGGCGCTGATCTGGCTCGCGATCCGTGCGTTTTAGCGCTCCTTCTGCGCTTCCAGCACGTCCTCGTATGTGCGAAGGCCCGGACGCTGCGCGTTCACCAGCACGGCCATGTTGCCGGGCAGGTGCTCGTTCTTCCACATCTTGGTGTGGGCGCGCGGGATATCCTGCCAGGCGAATACTTCCGACATGCAGGGATCGATGCGCCGCTCCACGACCAGCCGATTCGCCTGCGACGCCTGCAACAGGTTCGCGAAATGCGAGCCCTGAATGCGCTTCTGGCGCATCCACACATAGCGCGCGTCGAAAGTGATGTTGTAGCCGGACGTGCCGGCGCAGAACACCACCATGCCGCCGCGCTTCACGACCAGGCAGGACACCGGAAAGGTCGACTCGCCCGGATGTTCGAACACCATGTCGACGTCGTTGCCCTTGCCGGTGATGTCCCAGATCGCCTTGCCAAACTTGCGCGCCTCTTTGAGCCATGAGTCGTATTCCGGCGTGCCGACCTGGGGCATTGCACCCCAGCACTTGAAGTCTTTGCGATTGATGACGCCCTTCGCGCCAAGGCTTAGAACGAATTCGCGCTTGCTCTCGTCGCTGATCACGCCGATCGCGTTCGCGCCGCTGACCGCGCAAAGCTGCACCGCGAACGAGCCCAGGCCGCCCGATGCACCCCACACCAGCACGTTGTGGCCCGGCCGCAGGATGTGCGGGCGATGGCCGAAGAACATGCGGTAGGTCGTGGCGAGGGTGAGCGTATAGCAGGCCGATTCTTCCCAGGTCAGGTGCTTCGGCCGCTCCATGAGCTGGCGGTCCTGCACGCGGCAGAACTGCGCAAAGGATCCGTCGGGCGTCTCATAGCCCCAGATGCGCTGGCTGGGCGAAAACATCGGGTCGCCGCCATTGCACTCCTCGTCGTCGCCGTCGTCCTGGTTGCAATGGACCACGACCTCGTCGCCGACCTTCCAGCGCGTGACCTTGGATCCCACCGCCCACACGATACCTGCCGCGTCGGACCCGGCGATGTGGAAGGGGTTCTTGTGCGCATCCATGGGCGAGATCGGCGTGCCCAGCCCCGCCCATACTCCGTTGTAGTTGACGCCCGCCGCCATCACGAGGACGAGCACGTCATGCGAATCGAGCTGCCAGGTCGGCAGCACCTCGATCTGGAACGATTTCTCCGGCTCGCCGTGCCGGTCCTTGCGGATCGCCCACGCATACATCTTCGACGGCACGTGGCCGAGCGGCGGGATTTCGCCGATCTCGTAGAGATCTTTGTAGACGGCGAGTTGCGGCTTCGCCTCGGCGGGCTGTGACATGCGAGAGATCCCTTTTCCCCTAAGGCAGCCTTTTTGCGGCTGCTCATTGGCGGCGAAGTAGGCCTTCATCTCTGCTGCGATGCAACAGAATTTTCACACTATTGCTGTGCGTGGAAGCCACATTGAGCAATAAAGTTACTTTCTAAGGCCACCCGGTTTGCGCCCCCAAGGCCGCTTGCCTGCGGCTTTCCCCACGATTTCCTTGAGCTTGACGGCCTGCCGCGTGGAGAGCGACGAACCCAGGTTGCCCTTTTCGGCGTCGCGGAAGGCGCGGCCGTACTTCTCCACCCGTTCGGAGACCGAGGCAATGAACTCGCCCTCCCAATCCGACAGCTTCACGCCCGCCGCGTCAGCCGCGCGCTGCGCCTTCTTGAGCGCGCGTAGCGCTGCCCGCTTGGCAGCTTTCTGCCGGTCCTCGCGAGAAGGAATCTTGGATTTCAGCGCACGCCCCGTTGTTGTTGGCCGAGACGATAGCGCAAGCTTTCATCACAGCAATGTTGGGCAGGGCAGATGATCGAGATCAATGGCGTCGCGCACACTTTCATCTGCACCGGCGACTTCGCCAAGGCGCGGGCGTTCTACGGCAGGCTTCTCCCGTTTCTCGGTCTGCGTGTCGTCGCCGATGCCCCGGGCGTGTTTTACTGCGTCGGCGGTCGCACCGGCTTCGGCATCGAAGCCGCCAAGCCGGAACACACCGGCAAGCGCTTCGAGCAGGGCACGGTTGGCCTGCATCATCACTGCTGGCGCGCCCGCTCGCGCGAGGATGTCGACAGGGTGCATGCAATGCTCACCGACATCGGCGCGCACATCGTGCACCGTCCGCAACAGGACAATTTCGCCCCCGGCTATTATTCGGTCCTGTTCGAAGACCCTGACGGTACACGGCTCGAAGTGAACTTCGTTCCCGGCGTCGGCCTGTTCGCGCCAGGGACGCGCATCGGCGGTGGTTACGCCGACGGCACGCACAACGCCTGAGCAGTGCTATTTCTCCGGATTTGTCAGCGCGCCATAGGTGAGTCTGATCGACGCCGGCCCCAAGCCTTCGTTGTCCGCGACGCCGCTGCCGAACCGCTGGATCATGCCCAGGAAGAACAGATCGTTCTTCGGATCGATCCAGAACCACGTCCCCGCCGCGCCGCCCCACCAGATCGAGCCTGCACCTTGCGGCGAGCTCATCTTCGCGGGATCGAGCGATACGGCGAAATCGAGGCCGAAACCCAGCGCATCGCCGCCGACGTTGTGTCCCCCGGGCGCCGCCGAGATCTGCACCGTGTTCTCGAGTTGGTTCTGCTCCATCAACGCCACGGTCTCGGGTTTCAGGATGCGCACACCGTACAGTTCGCCCTTGTTCAGGATCGTCTGACAGAACAGCGCGTAGTCATCGGCGGTCGACACCGATCCGCCCCCGCCCGAATCCATCGGCGGCGGCTTGGTGAAGTCCCGCATGTTCGGCAAGGTCGACGGAATCTCATACAGCTTGTTGCCGGTCATCTGGTTGGACACGAAGACGCCGGACAGCCTCGCCGCGTCCGCTTCCGGCACATAGAAACCCGTGTCCTTCATTCCCAGCGGCCTGAAGATGTTGTCGCGCATGAAATCACCGAGGCTCTGCCCCGACAACTTCTCGACGATGTAGCCCTGGATATCGACGGCCGCCGAGTACGACCATTTCGTGCCTGGCTGAAACAGCAATGGGATGGTCGCGATCTTGTCGACCATCTCTTTCAGGCCGTTGGACTGGAGAACCTTCTTCTCGCGGAACGCATCGTCCACCGGATTGCCGGTGCGCAGGCCGTAGCCGAAGCCGGCAGAATGCGTCATCAGCTCCCGCATGTTCGGTGGCCGCACGGCGTCCTCCAGCGTGCCGTCGGCCTTCAGCACCTTCAGATGCGCGAACTCCGGGATGAACTTGGTCACCGGATCGTCCAGCTTCCACAGTCCTTTCTCGTACAGGATCATCATCGCCACGCCGACCAGCGGCTTGGTCTGCGAATACATCCGAAAAATCGTGTCGCGCGTGACCGGATCGCCGGCGGTGTGTTTGTTGCCGTACATGTGCACGTCCACGACCTTGCCGTGGCGCGCGACCATCGTGAGCACGCCGGCAACCTCGCCGCCATCCACGGCGCGGTCCATCGTGACGTCCAACGCCTTCAGTTTCGCGGGATCAAACCCGAGCGCCACCGGATCGCCCGTCGGCAAGGGCTCGGCGAATGCAACGCTTGCCGACAACGCCAGTGCCGCCGCGCTGGCCACCCATCCGAATGTCCGCATGATCCCCCGCCTGAACTATCGCTCAGCTCCAAACGAGCTTGCGCCTCCGTTCCGGCGCGTTCAATGCGCCGCGTGCGGATCCTTCTCGCCGGCGCGCACCGCCATCGCGATCGAATCCGTCGACACCGGACAGGTGAAGTAGGCAGAGCGCGCACAGTTCGGGTTGTAGGCGAAGTTGAAATCGATGGTTACCGTCTTGGGCGGGAAAGCCCCGAAGTTCGACATATCGACATAACGCCCCGCGCCATAGGTTCCATGCCCCGTCAGATCGTCCATGAAGAATGCCGACGCGTCAGTGATCTTCTTGGGATCATGGTCGCCGGCATAGAAGGGCAGGGTGAACGTCTTGCCGCGCAGCACAAACGTCGCATCGCCCGCATGGAAGAACTGCTTGTCCGTTCCGCGGGAGGTGCGGAATACGCGCGGAGGCAATTTCGGGTCCGGCTTGAACGTCGCGGTCACGCGGTACGTCGGATCGTACGGGAAGTAATCCACGCCCTTGAAGTTCAGCGCATCGGTGCGCAACTGGTTGTAGATCAGCACCCGCACGCCCATCACGCCTGCGCTCACCTGCGTCGGGAACCCCTGGATGTCGAGGTTGGTGTCAATCGGCAGGCTGGCCGACAGTGCCTTGTTGTCGAGTGGCTTGCCGTGCATCGATCCGCTCATCTGGCCTTTGCTGTACGTGACCCACAGGATGCCGTCCTGCTGCTTGCCCGGCACCCATTTGTAGGTCGCCGGCTTGCCCCTAGCGCCTGTCAGGGTCGCGCTCTGCCCCTCGCCCAGATAGGCGGCGTCCTGGATCTTCAGGATGGCGTGTGGCTTCTTCGCCCAATCCTCGTTCGCTTCGCCGATCTCCTTCTTCCACTCCAGCGCCGGCGGAAGCACGGCCGGCGCCGCCGCCGTCATCAGCAACCCCGCAGCGATCGCCGCCAAAATCTGCCTCTTCATCTCGATCTCCCGCACCTTTTGCGGTGCACAAAATTTCTTATAAGCTCCGCCACTCGCAATTAAACGCCGAACAGTCGAATTCGATGTCTCGCGACAAGCCCTGGATTTTCCGCACCTATGCCGGCCATTCAAGCGCCGCGGCGTCAAATGCGCTTTACCGGACCAACTTGGCCAAAGGGCAGACCGGCCTCTCCGTTGCTTTCGATCTGCCAACCCAGACCGGCTACGACAGCGACGATGCGCTGGCCAAGGGTGAGGTCGGCAAGGTGGGCGTGCCGATCTCCCATATCGGCGACATGCGGGCGCTGTTCGACGGCATTCCGCTCGACAAAATGAACACCTCGATGACGATCAACGCGCCGGCCGCCTGGCTGCTCGCGTTGTACGTCGCGGTGGCGGATGAGCAGGGCGCGCCGCGTGCCTCGCTCACCGGCACGACGCAGAACGATATTGTGAAGGAGTACCTCGCACGCGGCACCTATATCTTCCCGCCCGCGCCGGCCCTGCGTCTCACCACCGACACCATCGCCTTCACCACGGCCGAGTTGCCGAAGTGGAATCCGATCAACTTCTGCTCCTATCACTTGCAGGAAGCCGGCGCCGACGCGGTGGAGGAAGCGGCGTTCGCGCTGGCCACCGCCGTCTCCGTGCTCGACGCCGCCAAGGCGCGCGGCGCCATCCCGCCGGAGGAATTCCCCAAGGCCGTGGGCCGCATGAGCTTCTTCGTCAACTCGGGCGTCAAGTTCATCACCGAGATCTGCAAGCTGCGCGCCATGGGCGAATTGTGGGACCAGATCACGCGCGATCGCTACGGCGTCGCCGACCCGAAGCTACGCCTCTTCCGCTATGGCGTACAGGTGAACAGCCTGGGCCTGACGGAACAGCAGCCGGAAAACAACGTCTATCGCGTGCTGTTCGGCATGCTGGGCGTGACGCTCAGCAAGAACGCGCGCGCCCGCGCCGTGCAGCTTCCCGCCTGGAACGAAGCCCTTGGCTTGCCGCGCCCATGGGACCAGCAATGGTCGCTCCGCCTGCAACAGATCGGCGCGTTCGAGACCGACATGCTCGAATACGGCGACATCTTCGACGGCTCGAAGGTGATCGGCGAAAAGGTCGCGCAGCTCAAAACCCAGATCCAGGAAGAGATGGCGCGCATCGCCGACTTCGGCGGCACGGGTACACAGGCGGCGCTCGAATACATGAAGGAGCGTCTCGTCGCCTCTAACGCCGCGCGTGTCGAGGCGATCGAGACGTCCGAAGAAATCCGCGTCGGTGTCAACGCCTACCAGGAGACCGAGGTCTCGCCGCTGACCAGCGGCAACGGCCATTTCCTCTCGGTCGATGAATCGGCTGAACACGAGCAGATCGCGCGCCTCGAGGCATGGCGCGCGCAACGCGACGAGAAGAAGGTCACCGCCGCGTTGACAGCGCTGGAACGCGCCGCGAAGGAAGACACCAACCTGATGCCGGTTTCGATCGAATGCGCCAAGGCCGGCGTCACCACGGGCGAATGGGCGCGTGCCCTGCGCAAGGTGTTCGGCGAATACCGTGCCCCCACCGGCGTCGCGCCGCAGGCGACTGCGCGCAACGACGAACGCATCGGTGCCCTTCGCGATGAGGTGGAGGCCGCCTCGAGGAAGCTCGGACGCCAGCTCACCTTCCTGGTTGCCAAGCCCGGCCTCGACGGCCATTCCAACGGCGCCGAGCAGATTGCCATCCGCGCCCGCGATGCCGGGATGAACGTAATCTACAACGGCATCCGCTATTCACCGGACGACATCGTTGCCGAAGCCAAGCTGAAGAAGCCGCACTTGATTGGGCTCTCGATCCTGTCGGGCTCGCACGTATCGCTGGCGCGCGACGTCGTAGGCAAGCTGAAAGCCGCCGGCCTTGACGAGGTAAAGGTGGTCGCCGGCGGCATCATCCCGCCCGAGGACGAGGCCACGCTGAAGGCCAGCGGCATCGACGCGGTGTTCAGTCCGAAGGACTATGATCTCAACCAGATCATGCACGGCCTTGTCGAACTGGCGCAGCGCTAGACCGGCGCCGTCCACCACGTGCTGGCGAGCGACAGCTTTTCGCTTTCGAGGAACGCCTTCTTCTCAGCGTCCTTCTCCCCACTGATCACCACGATCTGCCGGATGCCGCGCGCCCTGAGCCGGGTGCGGGCCTCGCGCAGCAGGTGCTGCCCGACGCTCGGCCACATGCCTGCGTCCTCGACGCAGAAATCGTCGATCACGGCCGTGCGTCCGGCGTCATAGACCGGCGGTGGCGCCACCGGCGAGGCGATCAGGAACCCGACCGGGGCGCCGGCCCACTCCGCCACCAGAAACACGTGCTCCGGTTGGGAAAGCAGATGCGTGAACCACGCCTTGCTCATCGCCTCGCTCCCAGGCCTCCGTTTCCAGAAGATCGGCTCGAACGGCTCATACTGAGCCCGCCGCGCTTCCGCCAGCGCGGCACAGGCCTCGATATCCGAAGCGGTCGCCTCGCGAACTACACTCATTTCCCCACCCTGGCTGTCGCCGCAATTCCCCTGCACGCGATCACAGCCAACGAAATTCTGTGCATCAACTTGCCTATTTGTGGCCGCTCCGCCGCAATCCGGCCCCGATCTGGCTTAACACTTTGTTTACCGTGAAATCCCGGCGCGCCCGCGCCCAGTGGGGGTGATTTTGTCATGGTCGACTATACCTATCGCAAGTCCGAGCCCGGCGCGCGTCGCACGGCCCTGAGCCACGAGCTCTTCCACGGCCTCTCGCCGGAGGAATTCGACAGCGAGGCCCGGTCGCTGGCTGATGCCCAGGCGATGACGCCCCAAGTCCGCGCCCGCCTCGAAGCCCAGCTCGTGGAACGCCTCAAGACGCCCATCGACACGCCGAGCTGGGGGCCCGACTGGGTCCGCCGCGGCGAGCGCGTCGCCGCTGAGCAGCGCCGCCGCCAGAGCTCGCGCTTCGCCTCATGGTTCGGCCGCGACCAGGAAGAAGACGAAGAAGAACTCGCGGTGGACCCACTCAGCATCGCCGAGCGCGATGACGCCGGCATCATTATGCGCAACATGGAGAAGAGCAGGCAGGTTGCGCATTACCGGCCGCTTTATGTCCTCGCCATCATCGTCGCGATCATCGTCGCGCTGCTCGCCATGTTCGTCGACTACAACATCATCCGCGGCGATGTGTGGACGCGCGCTCTGTCGGACGAGTTTGGGGTCGTGCCGGCCTCGCTCCAGTCCTCCGTGGTATTCAAAAGCCTCCAAGTCATCTTTGCCGTCCTTATCATCCATTTCTTCCTGAAGATGACAGGCCGCGTCGGCCGCAATGTTATGATCGGGATCGCGTTCGTGTTCGCGCTGGTGATGATCGGCGGGCTTGGGTATCTCGTCGCCTACAACAATATGGCGGGGGGCACCTCGGCCGTGCTGACCCAGCCGATCGACAGCACGCCGGTCAACCCCAACAGCTCCATCGACGCGCTGTTTTCGACCAGCAGGCCCGCGGCCGCGCCCGCTGTGACGCCGGCGTCCGACGGTGTCTCGCTCGGGCTGCCCAAGCTGTCGTCGTCCTCCCTCGCAGCGGCGGATTCGTGGTTCTGGCTGGCGTTCGCCTCCGTGATCTTCTTCATCGTGACGACAGTGGCGGCGCTCTACATGCTCACCATCGAGCAGAATGTGCGCAACCTGCACATCGCGCGCGACTATCGCCACCGCCAGCGGCAGTTCGCGCAGCTCCACCTGCTGCAACTCGCCGACAGGCGCGCTTAAGAATGAAGCTTTTCCTTGCGGCGACCACGGTCTTCGGCCTGATCGGCGGCGGCACGCTGGCCGTGCAGCAGATGCAGCGCGCCGACATCATTCAGGCTTCGCTCGCCGATGAGGCCGCGATCGCCCCCAGGCGTATCATCATCGGACTCGACATTTCCAAATCGAACCCGTTGATCGACAACGCCGCCTTCGCCGACAAGGTCGCCGTGCGCATATCGAACATCGTGAAGGGGCTCGGCATGGCGTCCGAGGTTCATGTACGCACCTTCGGCAGCTATGACGCGACGTCGAACAACTTCTATTACGACGCCCAGATCTCGTCGCGGAACCGGCCGGAAGTCGTCGCAGCCGAAATACACAAGCTGATCGCTGGCACGCCGATGCTGGTGAGAAGCGGCAAATGGGTGCCGCAGGACTACACCAACATCCTCGCGTTCCTCGACAACGTCAGCCAGTCGATCGGTTGCGCCGGCATGCCGACCACCGTCATCCTTGCCTCCGACGGCATCGAGGACAGCGAATATGTGCGCCTGCAACGGGACAACGCGCACCTGCCGGCGCCGTCCGGCCACCCGTTCCGTGGCTGTGCCGAGATGCAGATCCTGGGCATCGGACAGGGGACGGGAAGCCCCAGCACGACCATCCGCTTGCGCAATGAGTGGACCCGCTGGGCGGCGTCCGCCGGCTTCGGTCATTTCCTTGGTCTGAACGACTGGTAGCCAACCAATTGAATTAGCTTGCGAAAAAATTCCATCCGCTGCCTTGAAACAGATAACTCTACTGCATAGAGTAATCTGGATAGAGCGAGGCAACCATGTCCCTCACGCCCAATGAAGCTGCAGCCGCCCTGCGCGACATCGAAACCGTCGGCCGCCGCAGCGGCCAGGCCTTCGGCTACCGCTACTCGGGCCCCTATTTCGTCACTTGGGGCTTGGTTTGGGTGGCCGGTTACACCGGCACCGATCTCCTCCCGCATTACGCCGGCACCATCTGGATCGCGAGCCTGATCGGGGGCCTGATCGCCACCACGCTGCTCGGCGCACGCCAGCCCAAGGGCTCGCGCAAGAACGGCATCCAGGCGTTCGGCGTCGTCGCGATCGCGTTTCTCTTCATAATGGCGACCTACGCCGTCATGTGGCCAGTCAGCCCGGCGCAGCAAGCTGCCTTCGTTCCGCTGCTCGCCGCCGCGGCCTATTCCGGCGTCGGATTGTGGGCGGGTGCGCGCTGGATCGTTGCTGGAGTCGGCATCGCGGTGCTTACGCTCGCCGGATTCTTCCTGCTCCAGCAGCACTTCAGCCTCTACATGGCGGTGGTTGGCGGCGGTGGCCTGATCCTCGCCGGCCTCTGGATGCGGAGCGCCTGATGACCGATCAGCCGGATGCCATCATCCATCAGCCTATCCGTTTGAAAATCATGGCTGCGCTCAAAGCTCTGCCCGACGGCGAACAGCTGGAATTCGTCAAGCTGAAGGACATCGCCGGCGCCACCGAAGGCAATCTCGGCGCCCACATCACTACGCTCGAGAGTGCCGGTTATGCGTCGGTGGCGAAAGATTTCGTCGGCAAGCGACCTCGTACCCGCGTGGGTCTCACCCGTCAGGGCCGCCGCGCCTTCGAGGATTACGTGACTTACCTGAAAGACATCCTGAATACCGGAGCATCCTCATGATCCGTTTCATCGACATTGCCATCGGCGCGATCCTCGCGGCCAGCATCACCATCGGTTCGGCACGCGCCGCCGAAGATCCGAACCGGCTGTATTCCGACTCCACGCTCGTCACCCGCGACCGTTTCAGCGACGAGATCGTGGGCACAGGGCCCGATCTCGTTCTCATCCCCGGCCTTGCCTCGTCGCGCCTGACCTGGAGGGCCACGGCTGAGCGCCTGAAAGCACATTACCGGCTGCACCTGATCCAGATCGCCGGCTTCGCAGGCGAACCTGTGCGCACAAACGCCGCCGGCGATGTCCTCATCCCGACCGCGGAAGCGGTCGACGCCTACCTGGTTGAACAGCACCTGACGCCGGCCACGGTCATCGGCCATTCGCTCGGCGGCACCACGACGCTCTACCTCGCGGCGCATCACGGCGATCACCTCAAGAAGGTGCTTCTGGTCGATGCGCTGCCGTATTTCGGCGTGGTCATGGCAGGCCCGGCCGCGACTCCCGAAACGCTCAAGCCCATGGCCGATGTGATCCGCGCGTCCACCCAGCCGGCGCCCGGCATCGACAAGATGATCGCCAGTATGGTGACCAGCGACGCCGATCGCACGATGGTGAGGGGCTGGGGCAGTCTGTCCGACCGAAGCGTGGTCAACCGCGCCACGGCCGACGATCTGCAACTCGACCTGCGTTCCGACCTCGCCAAGATCGGAGTGCCAGTGACGTTGCTCTATCCCGATAACATCCCGAACGGCGCGCCAGCGGCGGCGATGGACGGCTTCTACCGCAGCGCTTACGCACCTGTGCCGCACAAGACGCTCACCCGCATCGACAATTCGCGCCACTTCATCATGCTGGACCAGCCCGCCGCGTTCGACGCCGCGCTCGATGCTTTCCTAAAGTCCTAACCGCGCCCGGATTTCGGATGGTGTGACCCCGCTCTCGCGCAGGCTGCGCAAGGTCACGGCGTGGTCGCGCTTGGAGAACTTCTTGCCGCTCGCGTCGAGGATCAGCCGGTGATGCGCGTACTCCGGCTCCGGTAAACCCAGCAGCGCCTGCAACAGCCGCTGCACATGCGTGGCGGCGAACAGGTCCTCGCCGCGCGTCAGCAGCGTTACGCCCTGATGCGCATCGTCGACCACGACGGCGAGGTGATAGGCCGCCGGCATGTCCTTCCGCGCCAGCACGATGTCGCCCAACAGCGTCGGCTCAACGGCCACTACACCCGCTTTCAGATCGCGGAATGTCATTGCACCCGCCTGCGCCGACGCCTTTGCACTGTCCAACCGCAACGTATGCGTCACGCCGGCGGCCATCCGCCGCGCACGCTCATCCCTCGTTAGCCCCCGGCACGTTCCCGGATAGATTGCTCCATCAGGCCCGTGCGGCGCCTCTACCGCGCGCGCGATCTCGTCGGCGATCTCCCTGCGCGTGCAGAAACAGGGATAGACCAGCCCCATCCGATCCAGCGCCGCGAGTGCCGCCCGATACGCATCACCCCGTGCCGTCTGCCGCACCACGGGCTCGTCCCATTCCAGGCCAAGCCAGCAAAGGTCCTCGTAGATCGCCGTCACGAATTCTTCGCGGCAGCGCGACGCATCGATGTCTTCGATCCGCAACAAGAACCGCCCCGGCCGCGGAGCGGCCAAATTGGAGAATGCCATGTCATGCGCGGTGATGGCGGCGAACGCGTGTCCCAGATGCAGCAATCCGGTCGGGCTGGGCGCGAAGCGCGTGACGATCATGGCGCAAGCCTACACGAGCGGGTACAACCGCCCCATGGCCCTCGGCTCCAAGACGCTCTCCGGTCCGCGGCTGCCGCCCGCGCGCGGTCCTGCCACCCATCTCGTCGTGCTCTGTCATGGCTACGGCGCCGACGGTAATGACCTTATCGGGCTGGCGCCGCGCTGGCAGCGTCTGCTTCCCACCGTTGCGTTCTCAGCGCCCAACGCGCCCGAGCCGGTGCCCGGCGCACCCTCCGGCTATCAGTGGTTTCCGATCCAGCGCCTTGATCCCGGCGAGATGCAGCGCGGCGTCGAATCCGCGTCCGACCTACTCAACATTTTCCTCGACGCCGAACTCGCGCGCCACGAACTGCCGCCCGACCGTCTGGCCTTGGTCGGCTTCTCGCAGGGCACCATGATGTCGCTCCAGGTCGGCCTGCGCCGCCCCGTGAAGCCCGCGGCGATCGTCGGCTATTCCGGCATGCTCGCCCGCGGCACCGAGCTTGAGCCTCTGCCGCCCGACACACCGCCCATTCTCATGGTGCATGGCAGTGACGACCCCATGATCCCTGCGCAGGCGATGCTTGCGTCCGTCGGCATGCTCGGCGGCGCGGGTGCGGCGGTGCAGTGGCACATCTCACCCGGGGTCGGCCATGGCATCGATCCGCAGGGCTTAGAACTCGGCGGAGGTTTCCTCAGCGCCGCCTTCCGCGGCCTGCTCCGGCGCCGCGAATCCGTCATCAGTTCGTCCGTCCCCTGAATTTTCGCGAAAACCCGTGCGCGTTACTCAACTGTCACGCCGAATCGCATACTCTCGCCCCCAACTTGGCGGTCGGGCGCATAGCCGTTAGTCTGCTGCCGACAAAAGGAGTGACAGCCAAAGGAACGATCCTGTGTTAGCCGCGCGGCTTCCCGACAATTGCCCGGCATTGGTGCTCAATGCCGACCACCGGCCGCTCAGCTATTTTCCGCTGTCGCTGTGGTCGTGGCAGGACACCATCAAGGCCGTCTTCCTTGAGCGCGTGAACATCCTCGAGGAATACGAGCGCACAGTCCGTTCCCCCAGCTTCGAGATGCGGCTGCCGTCCGTCGTCTCCCTCAAGACCTACGTCAAGCCTGCGCGCAATCCAGCCTTCACCCGGTTCAACCTGTTCCTGCGCGACCGGTTCGAGTGTCAGTACTGCGGCTCGGAGGACGATCTTACCTTTGACCACGTCATCCCGCGCTCGCGCGGTGGCAGGACCACTTGGGAGAACGTCGTGACGGCCTGCGCGCCTTGCAATCTGCTCAAGGGTGGGCGCCTGCCGCAACATATCGGCATGCACCCCAAGCACCGGCCGCACCGTCCCACGATTACCGAGCTGCGCAGCAACGGCCGGAAATTCCCGCCCAACTACCTGCACGAAAGCTGGGCCGACTATCTCTATTGGGACAGCGAGCTGGAGCCCTAATCCAGCCGCGCCGGACGCCACATGGCGATCAGCGGCGGCGCGCCCGGCGGCGAAATGCTCTTCTTGGCGACAAAGCCCATGCGCTCATAGAGCCGCGCGTTCCTTGGGTTTGAGTTCTCGAGATACGCTGCGCCCTTCGCCTCGTCGATCCGCTTGATCGTCGACTCCAGAATCGCGCCGCCCAGGCCCAGCCCCTGCAGCCGCGGCGCCACCGCGACGAACGCCAGATAGTGGTGCGGCTCATGCGGATGGTGCTTCTCCATCGCATCGCCCATCGCCGATCCGCGCATCAGCCGCGACAATCCGCACAGCCGCACGAACATCGGCATCAGCCGCATCTGTTCCCAGAAACCGCCCGGACTCGCCGGCGTATCGGGCGGCAGCCACGCCGCGCAGACGCTGGCATCAGGCGCCATCCATACTTCCCCGAACGGAATCGTGCGCGTCCGCATCAGCCAGAAGAAGAACTGCTCCAGGGCTCGCGCCCGCGCCGCGCCGGGCCGCGCAATCCAATTCATCACCGGGTCGGCCGCGAACGCCGCCGCGAACAGCCGGGACAGCACTGCCGCATCGTCCATGGTCGCGCGGCGGGGATTGCTCGCCGCCGCGAGCAGGGCGTGTCGATCTTCGCTCATATCTTCTCGGAGAGCCTGATGGCGACCCGGCAACCCGCCTTGATCGCCTCGCTTAACAAACGATAGCCCGGTGCTTCCTCCGCTCCCATTGCCAACGCGGCATCGCGATGCGCCACTTCGTCAGCGCGGAAATCCTCGACCGTCTCTTTCAACTTCGGGTCGCTGTCGCCCAGCTTCGCCACCTGCGCCGCATAGTGCTGGTCGATCACTTCCTCGACCGCCGCAGTGCAGGCCATCGCCGCCTTCTCGCCCATCAGCGCGGTGGCCGCACCCAGCGCGAACCCAGCGACGCGCCATACCGGCTCCAGCGCCGTCGGCCGCACCTGCCGCTCATTCACCATCGCGTCGAAAGTCTTGAGATGCCGCTGCTCCTGCTCGGCCATGTGCTCGATCGCCTTGGTCGCCGCCGATCCCCGCGCACCCAGCACCGCGAGCTGCCCTTCATAGATGCGCACTGCGCCGTATTCACCGGCGTGATCGACGCGGATCATCGCCTCGATCTCGGGCGTCATTTGCGTGCCGGGCTTGGCGGGACGGGCTTTGCGACTCATCGTGGCGAACCGTTCAGGTCCTGCGGACCAGCATCAGGGTGCCGAGTGCGGCCGCACCCAGCGAGGTGACCGCATTATATCCCGCCATCGAGATTCCGAAGAGACGCCATGCCGCGATGTCGCAGTGCGGCACCGGTGCGTTCAGATCGATTGGTCCGCCGGTGTAGTGAAAGCCCGTCGTGCACGCCGTCGGTCCCGGCCAGAAATGCCACTCCACGCCGGCGTGAAATATTCCCAGCGCACCCGATATCGCTACGGCCAACACCGCCAACACGGCAAGCGCCGGCGCCAGCCGTCCAGGGAGAACGCCTCCGGCCAGCAGCAATCCGCCACCTAGCCCGATCACAGCCGATGCAATGTGCGGCCAGCGCTGCCAATGACACATCTCGCACGGCGGATAGTGGCCAACATATTGAAACAGCAGTGCACCGGCGATCAGTGCAAGCGACACAGCACCTTCAAACAACGCGATACGTTCAGCTTTCATGGAAGTGCGTGCCTCGAATTAGCGCGCGAAAATGCGGCCTTCGTCGTCGAAAGCCTTGAACTCGAGTGCATTGCCGCTTGGATCGCTTACGAACAGCGTCGCCTGCTCACCGGGCTCACCCTGAAAACGGACTTGCGGTTCGATAACGAACGGAACTTCTGTGCCTTTCAATTTGTCTGCAAGCTTTTTCCACTCGCTCATCGAAAGAATGACGCCGAAGTGACGCACGGGTACCTGTTCGCCATCCACAGCATTATGCGCTTGGACCTCGCGCACATCCGCGCTTAAATGCGCAACGATTTGGTGGCCGAAGAAATCGAAGTCCACCCATTCGTCGCTCGAACGTCCTTCGGGACAGCCGAGCAGGTTTCCATAGAAGGCCCGCGCCTCGCGCAAAGAGCGGACGGGAAAAGCGAGATGGAAACGAGGGCGAGAGGTCATGATCGATCTCACATCGAAACGGGCATAAGGAACAGCATGCGCAAGGTCATGGCAACCCGTCGCGTCAGGCGCGAGCTGCTCAAGATCGACGGGCGTCCCGTCGAGGTGACAATGCGGCTCAATCCCCGCGCGCGCCGCCTGATCGTGAAGGTGCACCCTTCCACTGGCGAAGTGACCGTCGTGGCGCCGTCGCGCCGTGGCTTGGACCGTGCGCTCGATTTCGCGCGCGGCGAGGCGCCCTGGATCGCGCGCCAGCTTGCGCGGGTGCCCAAGCCCATTCCACTCGTCCCCGGCGCGGTCGTCCCCTTCCTCGGCCGGGAGCACGTCATTGTGAAGATGGAGCGCGGCACCGCGTCTCGCGATGCCGGGCCGGCCGTCATCTATGTCGGCGGTCGCGCAGAGCACGCCCAGCGGCGCGTGATCGATTTCCTGAAACGCGAGGCCCGTCGCGTGTTGGACGAACGCAGCCGCGAATTCGCCGAGCGGATCGAGGCGAAAGTGAGGCGCGTCAGCGTGCGCGACACCGCCAGCCGCTGGGGCTCCTGCTCTACGGGCAAGACCATCAGCTATTCCTGGCGCTTGATCTTCGCGCCGCAGTCCGTGCTCGATTACGTGGTGGCGCATGAGGTCGCGCATCTGCGGGAGATGAATCACGGTCCGCGCTTCTGGCGCCTGGTCCGCGCGATCGTTCCCGACCTTGAATCGCCGCAAGCCTGGTTGCGAAAGAACGGCACCGCCCTGCACCGGTACGGAGCGTAGTCTCTCCCACTTGCGCGGGCGCAAGCGGCTGTCTTGGCGCTGACAAGGCCTCACTTGCCGAGGATGCCGCTGATCAGATCCTCGATCGTGCCGGGCTTCTTTTCCGCCGGCGCCGGATCGTTGGGATCGGCCTCCGGCGGCTGTGTACCGTCCGGCGCCGTTGCCGCATCCGTGGCCGGCTCGGCCGCCGCCACGGCCAGCGAACCGACCAGTGGTCGCACCGGCAGTCCGGACTCGGCTTCGGTCATGAAAGCGTGGAAAATCCGCGCGGGCAGCGTGCCGCCGGTTGCATGCGCCATCGGCGAATTGTCGTCGTTGCCGATCCAAACGCCGCACACCAAGTCGGCGGTGAAACCCACGAACCAGGCGTCGTGGAAGTCCTGCGTCGTGCCGGTCTTGCCCGCCGTCGGCCGGTCGTCCAATCGCGCCGCCTTGCCTGTGCCGGTGGTCACCGTTTCGACCATCAGCCGCGTCATCTGCTCTGCATGCTCCGGTGCGATTACCTCCCCGATGCCCGAGGAGTGATGCTCGTAAAGAATCTTCCCACTGCGCGTCTTGATGCGCACGATCGCGAAGGCGTTTGCTCCGCGGCCGCCATTGGCGAACGGTACATAGGCGGCCGTAAGCTCAAGCGGCGTCACGCCCGAGGTGCCCAGCGCCAGCGACGACACCGCTTCCAGCGGCGAAGCGATGCCGAGCCGGTGCGCTGTCCGCGCCACCACGCCGGCCCCGACTTCCTGGGTCAGCAGCGCCGCGATCACGTTCGACGATTTCGCGAAGGCACGGATCAGCGGGATCGGCCCTTCAAAGTGCCCCTCATAGTCGCTTGGCTTCCAGCCATGGATATCGACAGGTCCGTCGTTCAGCACGTCCTCCGGATGGTGCCCGTGCTCGAACGCGGCCAGGTACACAAACGGTTTGAATGCCGAGCCCGGCTGCCGGATCGCATCCGTTGCGCGGTTGAACGAACTTGTCTCGTAGGACCGCCCGCCGACCATAGCGCGCACCGCGCCATCCGGCGTCATCGCCACCAGCACCGCCTGGCTGGCATGCAGCTTGTCGCCGTCCGCAGCCAGCCCGCGCGCCACCGCACGTTCCGCCTGCGCCTGCGCGTCCAGGTCGAAGGTTGTCTCGACGACCAGCGACTCGTCGGCGTCGCCAACATAGCCGCTGAGCCGGCTGATCACCCAATCGGCGAAATAACCCGAGCCCGGGGTGCCCGATCCGCGCACGATGCGTGGGCGCGTCGCTTCCGCTTCCGTCTCGGTCTTGCCGTCGATGAAGCCGCAATCCTGCATCGCCTTCAGCACGACGGTGGCGCGCCCCATCGAGGCGTCGGCATCCGCCAGCGGATTGTATTTCGCGGGCGCCTTCACCGAACCGGCCAGCATCGCGGCCTCGGTCAGGGTCAGTTGCTCGGCATGCTTGCCGAAGAAGCGCTGCGCCGCGGCCTCGATGCCGTACACGCCGGCGCCGAAATACACGCGATTCAGATAGAGGGTGAGGATCTGGTCCTTCGAGTAGCGCGATTCCAGATACAGGGCGAGCATCGCCTCCTGCATCTTGCGCTCGAAGGTGCGGCTGGGATCGAGGAACAGGTTCTTGGCCAGCTGCTGCGTCAGCGTCGATCCGCCCTGCCGCACATGGCCGGCAATCATGTTCTCGACCGCGGCACGGCCCAGCCCGATCGGGTCGAGCCCGAAATGCGAGCGGAAGCGGCGGTCCTCGATCGCGATGAAGGCGTTCGGCACATAGGCGGGCAGGCGCGAGACGTCGACGCGATCGCCCTGGGTCAGCCCGCGCCGCGCGATCAGCCGGCCGCTCACGTCCAGAACCGTGACGTCGTGCGAGGTGCTCTTGACCAGCAGCTTGGTGGTGTCCGGCAGATCGGAGAGGAAATGGGACCAGAACACCGCCCCGAAGATCGCCCCCCAGGCCGCCAGCATCAGCAGGACATAGGGCCAGGACCGGCGCTTTTTCGGCTTGGGCGGCGGCGGCGTGGGCGGCGTTTCGCGGGTCGCGACGGCCGCTATCCGTTCGCGGGTGCGCTTGTCCATGCCGGGTTTCTTCGCCATCGATTGCCGTTCTAGGAGGCATGGGTTAACGCGCGTTAAACATGACCCCGCGGCGCGCCGGAGCCGCCGGATTTTCGGCTGCGGAACCGCAGATTTGCGGCTTTTTGGGCGTTGCGCGCGGCCATCCGGATCACTACCTGTCTGTCCGGCATTGGGGTTGCGCGCTTTGGCTGACAGTTATCCGGACACGGGGTCCAAGCCGGGCGGCATTGCTGGCCGGCTCAATCTCAGCGCGGGTTCTGGCGTCAAGTTCACCAGGGTCCATTGGGCTTGGATCGGCGGATTGGTCGTGGCGCTGCTTATCGGCAGCCGTTTTCTGTTCGGCGCTGCCGCGCCGGTCGCCTACAACAGCATTCCCGTCATCCGCGCCGACCTCTCTCTGACCGTCAGCGCCACCGGCGCGCTCGCGCCGCAGGACCAGGTCGATGTCGGCGCCGAGGTTTCCGGCAAGATCGACAGCATCCTTGTGGACTTCAACGATCGTGTGCGGAAGGGCCAGGTGCTGGCCCGCATCAACACGCTGAGCTTCGCGGCCGCGTTGGCGCAATCGCGCGCCACGCTGGCGCAGGCGCAGGCCACGCTGGCCCAGGCTGCGCAGACCCGCATCCGCACGCTGGCGCTCGCGAAAAGCAACGCGGCCTCGCGCGAGGCGGTGGATACCGCAAATGCCGACTATCTGCGCGCCGTGGCCGCCGTGAACCTCGCCGCCGCACAGGTGAACTCGAACGAGACGACACTCTCGAAGGCGACAATCTATTCGCCGATCGACGGCGTGGTGCTCGACCGCAAGGTCTCGGCGGGTCAGACGGTCGTCGCGGCCATGACCACGCCGGTTCTGTTCACGCTCGCGTCCGACCTTTCGAAGATGGAACTGGATGTCGACATCGACGAAGCGGATGTCGGCATGCTCAAGCCAGGCGCGACCGCCTACTTCACCGTCGATGCCTATCCGGCACGCCAGTTCGCAGCGAAGCTAATCTCGATTCACAACGCGCCCAAGACGGTCAACGGCGTCGTCACCTACCAGGGCGTACTTGAGGTTGCGAACAAGGACAGCCTCCTCAAGCCCGGCATGACAGCGACGGTGGAACTCGCCGCCACGACGTTGAAGAACGTCACGCTTGTCCCGAACACCGCGCTGCGCTTCGTGCCGCCCGATGCGATCAAGAACGCCGCGCCGCAGCCGCCTGCTCCTGAAGCCGGCGTTACGTGGGGGCGCGTGTGGACGAACGACGGCAAGACGCTCAAGCCGCATGATATCCGCCTCGGTGCGACCGACGGCCGTTCGACCGTGGTGTTGTCGGGCGATCTCAAGCCCGGCGACGCCGCCGTGACCGAAATCCAGGGGCATCCGTGGCAGCCGACCCAACCATCTCCCTTCGCGCCGTAACCAAGATCTACGGGTCGGGCGAGGCCGAGGTCGCAGCGCTGCGCGGCATCGATCTCGACATCTATGATGGCGAGTTCGTGGCCGTCATGGGTCCCTCGGGCTCAGGAAAGTCCACGACCATGAACATCCTGGGTTGTCTCGATACGCCCACCAGCGGCGAGTACTACTTCAAGGGTACCAACATCGCGCAGCTAAGCAGGGACGAGCTCGCGCTGCTACGACGCAACTACCTCGGCTTCGTGTTCCAGGGCTTCAACCTGCTCAAGCGCACTACCGCGATCGAGAATCTCGAGCTGCCCCTGATTTACCGGCACATCCCGCGGGCCGAACGCCACCGCATGGCGCTGGAGACGCTGGGGCAGGTAGGCCTGGCGGACCGTGCCGATCACACCGCCGCCGAACTCTCCGGCGGTCAGCAGCAGCGCGTCGCCATTGCGCGCGCGCTCGTCACCAATCCTGCCGTGATGTTCGCCGACGAACCCACCGGCAACCTCGACAGCGTCAAGACGCATGAGATCATGCAGCTGCTGAAGACGCTCAACGCCCAGCGTGGCCTGACCATTGTGCTCGTGACGCATGAGGAAGACGTCGCCGCCTACGCCAAGCGGCAGATCCGCTTCCGCGACGGGCACATCGAATCCGATACGGGCCCGCGCCCGTGATCATGAACGCGTTCATGCTCGCCCTGCGCGAGATCCGCAACAACCTGCTGCGCGCCGGCCTCACCACGCTCGGCATCGTCATCGGCGTTGCCGCGGTGATCGCCATGGTGACGCTGGGCAACGGCGCGACGCAGAGCGTCACGAGCCAGATCGCTTCGATGGGCCGCAACCTGCTGTTCATCGCCCCCGGCGCTCGCCGCGGCCCGCTCACCACCGCCACGACCTTCGAGGAATCGGACGCCGACGCGATCGCCCGCGAAATACCGGGTCTTGCTGCCGTTGCACCGCAGGTTCAACGCTCCGGCGTCGCCTTGCTGGGCAACCGCAACCGTCCGACACAACTCACCGGCACCACCGATCCGTTCTTCGTCGCGCGCGAATGGCCGGTCGCCGAAGGCCGTGAGTTCTCGCTCAGCGAGGTGAAGGGCGGCAAGGCCGTCTGCCTGCTCGGCGAAACCGTCCGGCTAGATCTTTTCGGCGACAGCGATCCCATCGGCCAGCGCATCCGCATGGACAAGGTCTCCTGCGAGGTGATCGGCGTGCTCGCGGTCAAAGGCAAGTCGAATTTCGGCCAGGATCAGGATGACTTGATCGTCATGCCACTGCACGCGGTGCAGCGCCGCTTTGCCGGCAACAACGCGGTGAGCGTCATCTGGCTCTCCGTTGCCGATGCTGCGAACATCCCCCGCGTCAAGCAGCAGATCACCGACCTGATGCGCACCCGCCGCCACATTTCGCCCGGCGCGGCCGACGATTTCTCCGTCAACGACATGCAGGAGATCTCGAACATGGTGGCCTCGACCACCGGGATACTCACTGCCTTTCTCTCCGCGGTGGCGGCGGTCAGCCTGCTGGTCGGAGGCATCGGCATCATGAACATCATGCTGGTGTCTGTTACGGAGCGGACGCGCGAGATCGGCATCCGCCTCGCCATCGGCGCCCGCGCACGCGACGTGCTTCTCCAGTTCCTGGTCGAAGCCGTGGTGATGTCCGCTTCGGGCGGCATCGTCGGCATCATCCTGGGTCTCCTCGGCGCATACTCCCTGTCCCGCGCGCTTGCTTTGCCGTTCATCTTCGATCCCGGCATCGTCCTGATTGCCGTGTTGTTCGCGGCGGGCGTCGGTGTCGCTTTCGGGTTCTTTCCGGCCCGCCGTGCCGCCCAGCTCGATCCTATCGAGGCGCTGCGGCACGAATAAGCGAAACGGCCGGCATTGTTGCCGGCCGTTTCGCACGGCGCTTCCCGATTCTAGTTGTCGCCGTCGTCGTCATCATCGCTGTGATGATGATAGTGCGGGGCCGGCGGCGCTGGCGGCGCCGGAGGAGCGGGCGGCGCCGGCGGAATATGGATGTTCACCGCCGGCACGTGGATGTTCATCTCAGGCACGTGCACGTTCACCGGCGGGATTGGCGGCACGGGAGGCACCATGCCGTTCGCCGGATAGACCCGGTCACCGATGATCACGTCGGCCATGCCGTCATTACGCAGCTTGCCGGTATAGCTCTTGATGTGGACATTCCCGGAGCCCATCGCAGTGATGGTCGGGTTGTTTGCCGTGCCGCCGAAGAAGAGATCGCCTGCGCCGATAATGTCGACGCGCAGCGGGTCGGCGAAACCATCCGCGATCTTCACGTTGCCCGAGCCGGCGATGCTTACGCGCAGCGGTCCATGCACCGACTTTGCACTGAAGTCACCCGAGCCATTGATATCGACATTTGCGCCGCCCATGACCGTTCCAATCTGAGTGTCACCAGACCCGTTTATTTCGGCGCGCACGGAAGCGGTTTTGTTGACCGTGACGCGACCCGACCCGTCGATCTCAATGCGCAGCTCGCCCATCACTTCGTTGACCGAGGTCTTGCCAGAACCGGCGAGGGTGATCTTCGCCTCGGTGACCTTGCCGACGGTCGCGTCGCCCGCCGTCGTCTCCATCCTCAGTGGGCCGTAGGTGTCGCCGACGTTCGCGTCGCCGACGAGATTGTCGATCGCCACAGAGGCGCCCTTCGGCACGGTCACCTTGATGTACAACTTGCCTTCCTTGTCGCCATGTTCGTGGATGTGGCTGAAGTCGAACCAGTGCTTCCAGTCCCAGACGTACACGTCCGACATGTCGCTGCCTGAAATGCGCAGCACGCCGCCGTCCGGCTTGACCGACAGGCCGGACATCATGTCACGCTGCCCGGACGCCTCGACCTTCATCGGGCCGTCGGCGACGGCCACCCGCACATTGCCGACCACGTGCTCGATGCGCAGCGAATTGGTGCCCGGCACCGTCCGCGCAGGCCACACGACCCAGCCGTTGTCGCCAGCCGCGGCCGGAATGATCAGCATCGAGGCCACCGCCGCGCCGATCATCATGGAACTCTTGCTACGCATGCTCACCGCCTCCCGGCGCCCGTCCTAATCGCAACTTCCACATAGTGTGTCCCTATTATTAGTGCACGAACACTAATTTTGAGGATCAGACCTGCGCGGACGGAAGGGGAACAAACTAGCGGAGATCCTAGCCGAAACAACGGCTTCCACCGCCTCACGGCATCAGACGGTAGCCGCCACTCTCCGTGATCAGGATGCGGGCTTGGCCGGGATTCGTCTCGATTTTCTGCCGGAGCCGGTAGATGTGGGTCTCGAGCGTGTGGGTCGTGACCGCCGGATTGTACCCCCAAACCTCGTGCAGCAGGGTCTCCCGCGGCACCGTCTCGCCTGACCGATAGAGGAATTTGAGGATGTTGGTCTCCTTCTCGGTCAGCCGGATCTTCTTGTCGTGGGCGTCCAGCAAAACCTTGGCGCTGGGCCGGAAGGTGTAGGGGCCGATACGATAGACCGCCTCCTCGCTCTGGCCGTGGCTGCGCAGATGCGCATGCACACGCGCCATGAGCACCGCAAAGCGGAACGGCTTGGTGACGTAGTCGTTGGCGCCCGACTTGAGCCCCTCGATCGTGTCGGTGTCCGTGTCTGCGGCGGTGAGCAGGATGATCGGCGCAGTGACGCCGCTGTCGCGGAGCGAACGGCAAAGCTGCCGCCCATCACCGTCGGGCAGGCTGACGTCGAGGACCATGAACTCGTAGAGCCCTTCCTTCGCCTTCTCGCGCGCTTCCGCAACGGTGCCGGCTTCGCTGATCGCAAACGCGCCCTCGGCCGCCAGCTGCTCGGCGAGCGACTGGCGCAGCATGATGTCGTCATCGACGAGAAGAACGCGCTTGGCGCTGGGCATGCGGGCTTACGTCCGGTCAAATCAAAGGGCGGTGCCGAGCCTACCCCGAAAACCGCCTGCGGTGTATGCAGTTTGGCGATGAAAGGCCAGCGTACAGCCAAGACCGGCGCCACCATCGTCGACCGTGTTATCCGTGCGGTGGACGCGTTCCGGCGTGGTCTTCCCGTCGCCATCAAGGCGGGCGGCGGAACCGCGCACGCCTTCGCCGTCGAGACATTGCCGTCCGCGACCTGGAAGGCGTTGCGCAAGCCGCGCCTGGTACTGACGCATGAACGCGCACGCACGCTGAAAATCAGACTCTACACCCCCGATATCGTCACCATCGCCGTGCGGCCCGACCTGTCATTGGATGAACTTGTCGCCGTCGCCGACCCGACCGACGATCTCCTCTATCCGATCAAGGGCCCATTCGACACGCTGCGTGAAGCACTGCCGGCGTCCCATGCCGCGTCCGTGAAGCTTGCGAAACTCGCGGGGCTATTGCCGGCGGCGGTCATTGCCCGCACGGACATCGCCCCGGCCGCCACGCTCGCCGCCGCCGACATCCTTGCCTATGACGATGAGATCGTGCGCACGTTGAAGCTGGTCGCGCGCGCCCGCGTGCCGCTCGAGGGTGCGGAGAAGACCGAGCTTGTTTCCTTCCGCCCGGCCGACGGCGGGCCTGAACACTACGCCATCGTCATCAACGCGCCGCCCACCGCGAAGCCGGTGCTGACACGCCTGCATTCAGAGTGCTTCACCGGCGACCTGCTCGGCTCGCTCAAATGCGATTGCGGCGACCAGTTGCGCGGCGCCATCGCCGCGATCGAGAAGGCTGGCGGCGGCATCCTGCTCTACCTCGCGCAGGAGGGGCGTGGGATCGGCCTGATCAACAAGCTGCGCGCTTACCGCCTCCAGGATCAGGGCTACGACACGATCGACGCCAATGAACGTCTCGGCTTTCAGTCCGACGAGCGCCAATACGGCATCGCCGCCCGCATGCTCGAACTGCTGGGCTACAAATCGGTCCGCCTGATGACCAACAATCCTGACAAGGTCGCCGCGCTGAAGGCCGCGGGCATCCCGGTCGTCGCCCGTGTCAGGCATGCCTTCCCCGACAACGAGCACAACCGTGCCTATCTCCAGACCAAGGCCGCCAAGGCGGGGCACTTGTTCTGAATGCCTGAGTAGATCGCCTTAAGCGTCGGGTTCCGTCGGCAAGACTTGCCGCCTCCTCTCAACGAAGTTCAACGATTCCATGCGCTTAGGATTGGCACGGGTCCTGCTCCAAAGAAGGCATGAGTGCGATGACGCCTGTTACCGTTACGCCGATCCAGGCCCTCCCGGCTGCCACCGCCGCCGCTCAGGATGACTCCGATGTCGGGTTTTCGTTCAAGGACCTGATCGACATGGTCAATCCGCTCCAGCATATCCCGATCGTCGGCACGCTCTACCGCCACATCACCGGCGACACGATCAACACGGTTCCGAAGATTGCAGGCGACACGCTGTATGGCGGCCTCGAAGGCTTCGCAGGTTCGGTTGCGGATACCATCTTCGAAAAGATCACCGGCAAGAGCTTCGGCGATACCGTCTACGACACCGCCATGAATCTGTTCGATCGCGGCTCGTCGGACGCAGCTCCGGCGACCACAGCCGTCGCGTCCAATAATGAACCTTCGCTGCTCGATCGCATCGAGAACTTCTTCTCCTCTTCGCCGGCCGTGGCGTCCGGTACTGCGGTCGCGAGCAATGCGCCGATTGACACGACCGCGACCCCGGTCGCATCCGACGCGCCGGCGCTGAGCGCCCCCGCGGTCGTTGCCGACGCCTCGCTCGAGACGCTGGTGGTCCCCGGCCAGGACATGCTGTTCAGCGCGTTGCGCCAGGTCGGCACCACCGCCGACGCCACGCTGCGAGGTTCCAGCGCCTACCAGCGCGCCGCCTTGGTACACACGCGTAATGTGGGCGCGCAAATTCCCGCTCTCCGCGCTACCCTCCACTGATGAACGTCATCGTCACGGCCAACGGCCGTGAAGCGCTGCTCGATTTCGGCTGTGGCCCGCGCCGCGCCGCCATTGGCCGCTCCGGCATCGGTATCAAGGCGCGTGAAGGCGATGGGCTCACACCCATCGGTACATGGCCCTTTCGCAAGGTGATGTTCCGCGGCGACCGTGTGCTCGCACCCCGTACCAGGCTCAAGCTGTGGCCGATCATCAAGGGCGACGCGTGGTGCGATGCCCCGAGCGACCCCCGCTACAACCGCTGGGTTCGCACCCCCTATGGCGCAAGCACCGAAACGCTGTATCGCAGCGACCACCTCTACGACATCGCGGTCGAGCTTGGCTTCAATGACGATCCCGTGGTGGCGGGAAAGGGTAGCGCCATCTTCCTGCACATCGCCCGTCCCGACTACGGCCCCACCGAAGGCTGCATTGCACTGGCCGAATGTGACCTGGTCGAACTGCTCGGTTATCTCGCGCCAGGTGATACGATTACCATTCGCCCATAAGCGCATCGTCAGATGCGCGCCCATCAAGGGTTCGTTCTCTCGCCGAAGATCGCCGAACCCACGCGCACATGCGTCGCGCCGAAGCGGATCGCAGTCTCGAAGTCGTCCGACATGCCCATGCTCAGCAGCGGCAGGTCGTGCTCCGCCGCGATCTTCTGCAACAGCGCGAAATGCGGCGCCGGCGCCTCGTCCGCCGGCGGAATGCACATCAGCCCCTTCAGTGGCAGTCCCAGCTTGCGGGCATACCCAATTAGTTGATCCGCCTCGCGCGGCGGCACGCCTGCCTTCTGCGGCTCCTCGCCCGTGTTGACCTGGATGAACAGGAACGGATTTCTGCCCTGCTTGTCCATTTCGCCGCGCAGCACATCCGCCAGTTTGGCGCGGTCCAGCGTGTGGATTGCGTCGAACAGCCCTACCGCCTCCTTCGCCTTGTTGGATTGCAGCGGCCCGATCAGGTGCAACTCGATGTCGTCATAGACCCTGCGCAGCGCCGGCCACTTGCCTTGCGCCTCCTGCACCCGGTTCTCGCCGAACACGCGGTGCCCGGCGATCAGCGCGGGCTCGATCACGTCCCGGCCATGGGTTTTGGTCACCGCGACCAGCGTGGTGAATGCCGCCGGCCTGATCGCCACCTTCCGCGCCGCGTCGATGCGCGCGACAATGGCGGAGAGATTCTCGTTGATGGTTTCAGCCGACATGGCGTCCGCTCTTTCGCGCCGACAATTAGCAAGCGCCGCGGCCCGCCTCAACGCGCGTCATCGAAAAGCTGGGATGCTGCCGCCGCTGGTCCTGATGACCGACGACCAACGACTTCCCGATCCGCTTCCGGCAGCACAAGCCTTGCCGCGCGGTTCGCTGATCGTGCTGCGCTCCCGCGACGCCGCGCGCCGGGCGCAACTTGCGGCCGCGTTGCGGGCGCTGCCGCATCTGCTCCTGATCGCAAACGACGCGGCACTCGCTGCCCGGATCGACGCCGACGGCATCCATCTCTCCGAAGCAAATGCACATCATGCAGCGCACATCCGGGCATTGCATCCCCGTTGGCTCATCACCGCTGCCGCCCATCGCAGGCTGCCCGACGGACCGTTTGACGCCCTCTTTCTGTCACCGATTTTTCCGACGGGATCGCATCCCGGCGCGCAGGCGCTTGGCCCCGCACGCGCAAATGCCGTCGCACTTCAAGGTCGCAGACCCGTTTACGCGCTCGGCGGCATCACACCGGCCAATGCGCGCCTGCTGCATGGCTTCATGGGGATCGCTGCAATTGGTGCCTTAGATGTTCAGCACGGCGTGTAGGAACACCGCGTCCATGTTGATCGCTGGTGCGCCGTTGAAGAACGTCCCGGCACTGCGCGCATAGTGCAGTTTCTGCCAGCCCGCGGTGAATTGCAGATTCGAGTTCACCGTGTAGCCCGCATCCACGGTGTAAGCGTGCGCACCGATGGTCGGATCCCCAAGCGATCCATCCGCGTTACCGTTGCCCAGTTCGCCGCCCAGCGACCACGGCCCATAGGACAGCACGGTGCTCAGATGCATCGAGTTGGTGGTGCCGCTCGTCCGCGCGTCGTTGATGTTGAAGGTATAGGTGTTCGCCTCGCGATATGCGCCGCCCGCCGACAGCTTCCAGTCGTCGTCGATCTCCCAGTCTGCCTGCGCACCGAACCCCCAATCCGTCAGACCCGCATGCCCTGGCGTCTTGTGCTCGCCATGGCCCACAATGATCGCGCCATAAGCGCTCACCGTCACCGGTCCGAACGTGTCCGAGTAGCTCGCCGTGCCTTCCCACATGTATTTCTGCCGGTTTGGCACGGTCGGACCGTTGTTGAGGAACGGGATAAACTCCTTTCCTTCCGACGGCGTGAACGACATGGCGAGCTGCACGCCGAACAGCCGCGGCGTGTAGTACGAAACCTTCGCGTAGTTGAGCGACGACTCGACCGCGCTGTTGAGCGTGAAAATGCGCTGGAAGGACCGGTGCGTCGTCGGATCGATGAAGAGCGTCGCCTTCGGATTGTCGATGGCCACCTCGCCGTTCACCGCCGGCCCGGTGATTGCGAGCGCATAGCCGGCCCCGTCGTTCATCCCGACGTCGATGCGGCCCAGCCCGGTCTGGGCCTGGAGATACGCCTTGGCGACGAAGGCGCTGCCGTAGTTATCGCCAGACAGATGGTCGTGGTAGATCGAAAACTGGCCTTTCAGCGCCAGCGACAGGCCGCTGTCATAGTCGCGCTGGACGCTGGCGCTGATCTGCGCGGCGCCGGTTGCATGGGGCAGGTCGAAATGCCCCGGCTCGTTGGCGTCGAACGCGGTCCCGTGCGCCTGTCCGCCCAGCGAATAGGCAAAATCGCCCACATCGCCGGTAAGTGGCGAAATGCTCCAGTCGTCCCACGCCGCAAACGCCGGCGAGCCGGTTGCCAGAAGCGCAAACGCGGACCCCGCGAGAAGCCAAACTCTCATCCCTGTTCAAACCCCGATCGTGCAAAACCCGGCGCGGGGCGCCTCCTTAGCACAGTTACCGTGCAGCGCCGCCCCGTCGCCTATCCTTCGACACCGCCAATGAAACACCGGTAACCGTGCTGTTGCCCATCCGGTTGCGTAGTCTTTGGGCTGCCTCTATAAGGCCGAGCCTTAGGGGGGACGCGCGAACGGCGCCGTCCAGGCGTCACACAACGAAAGCGGCCCAATGCGTCTGCGTATGCTGTCTTTGTTTGCTCTGGCCCTGATCCTGGCCGGATGTAGCTCGGACAATTCGATGCCGGAGACCGCCGGCGGCTCGACCGCGATTTCCGGTACGCGCACTCTGGGCGTTAATTCCTATCTATGGCACGCGACGCTCGACACCCTGGCGTTCATCCCGCTGGCCAGCGCCGATCCGTTCGGGGGCGTTGTCATCACCGACTGGTACACCGCGCCCCAGGCGCCGACGGAGCGCATGAAGGTCACCGTCTACATCCTCGACCGCAATCTGCGCGCCGACGGCATCAAGGTCGCGGTCTTCCGCCAGACCAAGGACCCCACGGGCGTGTGGGCGGATGCGCCGGTGGCCAATGACACGTCGCTGAAGCTTGAGGACGCGATCCTTACGCGCGCTCGCGAGCTTCGACTTGCGAGCGGCGGCAGCTAACTTTCGAGCAAATCGCTGTAGCCTGATCCGTGCCGGAGGCGTCAGCGCCTGAGCGGCACCGAACAAGGTTGAACAACGATGGCGCGCTACAACGCCAAGGACTCTGAACAGAAGTGGCAGGCCCGCTGGAATGCGGCCCAGTCCTTCCTGACGCCCGCCGTCTCCGACAAGCCCAAATGCTACGTGCTCGAGATGTTCCCCTATCCGTCGGGCCGCATTCACATGGGCCATGTCCGCAACTACACGATGGGCGACGTCATCGCCCGCTTCCGCCGCGCCCAGGGTTTCAACGTGCTGCATCCGATGGGCTGGGACGCCTTCGGCCTGCCGGCGGAGAACGCGGCGCGCGATAACGCTGCCGCCGGCAAGAATGCCGGTATCAACCCGCGCGAATGGACCTACAACAACATCAACGCCATGCGCAGCGAGTTGCAGGCGCTGGGCCTCGCCATCGACTGGACACGCGAATTCGCGACCTGCGATGCGAGCTACTATCAGCACCAGCAGAAGCTGTTCCTGGATTTCTACCAAGACGGTCTGGTCTATCGCAGCGAAGCCGATGTGAACTGGGATCCGGTCGACATGACCGTGCTTGCGAACGAGCAGGTGATCGACGGCCGCGGCTGGCGTTCCGGCGCGGTGGTGGAGCGCAAGAAGCTCTCGCAATGGTTCTTCCGCATCACGCGCTGGTCCGAGGAGTTGCTGAACGCGCTCGATACGCTGGAGAACTGGCCGGAGAAGGTGCGCATCATGCAGCGCAACTGGATCGGCCGTTCCGAAGGCCTGCGCTTCACGTTCGATCTGTCGAACCTGACGAAGCTGGAGGTGTTCTCCACCCGCCCGGACACGCTGTTCGGCGCGAGCTTCGTCGCGATCTCGCCCGATCATCCGCTGACCGAAGAACTGGCGAACAACGATGCGAAGCTGCGCGATTTCATCTTGGAGTGCCGCCGCACCGGCACCGCCGAAGCCGAGATCGAGACAGCGGAGAAACTCGGCTACAACACCGGCCTGACTGCGGCGCATCCGTTCGATCCGAACTGGAAGCTGCCGGTCTATGTCGCGAACTTCGTGCTGATGGGCTACGGAACCGGCGCCATCTTCGGCTGCCCCGGTCACGACCAGCGCGACCACGACTTCGCCAGCAAGTATCGCCTGCCGATCATCCCGGTGGTGTTGCCTGAGGGCGAAGACCCGAAGATGTTCAGCGTCGCGAAGGAGCCCTATATCGGCCCGGGCCGCATCTTCAAGTCGCGCTTCCTCGACGGGATGGAAGTGGAAGCGGCCAAGGCCGAAATTGCCCGCCGCCTGGAAGCCGAAGGCAAGGGCCAGCGCACGGTGCAGTACCGCCTGCGCGACTGGCTGGCCTCGCGCCAGCGCGCCTGGGGCTGTCCGATCCCGATGATCCATTGCGGCAGGTGCGGCGTGGTGCCGGTTCCGGAAGGCGATCTGCCGGTGCGCCTGCCAGACGATCTGGACTTCAACGTGAAGGGCAACCCGCTCGACGCGCATCCGACCTTCAGCAAGGTGAAGTGCCCGAACTGCGGCGGCGACGCGCGGCGCGAGACGGACACGCTGGATACTTTCGTCGACTCGTCCTGGTACTTCGCGCGCTTCGCCGATCCGACCGCGACCGACCCGGTGAACCGCGAGGCGGTGAATTACTGGTTGCCGGTCGACCAGTACATCGGCGGCATCGAACACGCGATCCTGCACCTGCTCTACGCCCGCTTCTTCACCCGCGGCTTGCACCACACGGACTGGACGACGATCGACGAACCGTTTGCCGCGCTGTTCACGCAGGGCATGGTCTGCCACGAGACCTACAGCGTGCCCGACAGCAGCGCACAGGGCTCGCACTTCGTCGAGCCGATCGATGTGGAGAAGCGCGAGGGAAAGGCATTCCTGAAAGGCAGCGATACGGAAGTGATCGTCGGCCATTCGGAGAAGATGTCGAAGTCCAAGAAGAATACGGTGGCGCCGATGGGCATGATCGACGTCTACGGCGCCGACGCGATCCGCTGGTTTATGCTGTCGGACTCGCCGCCCGAGCGCGATACTGACTGGTCTGAGCAGGGCGCCGAAGGCTGCTGGCGCTTCGCCACCCGCATCCACCGTCTGGTGACCGAGGCCGAGGGCCTGCCGGCGCCGGGCGCGAAGATCGGCGACATCTCGGACGCCTCGCTGGAATTGCGCCAGGCCACGCACAGGGCCATCGCCGCGGTGACCGAAGACCTCGCGCATCTGCGCTTCAACCGTGCCGTGGCCCAGATCTACACCCTGGCCAACGCCATCCAGCAGAACGCGACGGCCGACGCAGCGGTACGTCGCGAGGCATTGGAGGCCATCGTGCTGCTGATCGGCCCGATGATGCCGCACCTTGCCGAGACCTGCTGGGAAGCGCTCGGCCACACCGCGATGGTGGTCGACACGCCCTGGCCCGGCTTCATCGCGGCGCTGACGAAGTCTGAGACGGTCACTATCGGTGTTCAGGTCAATGGCAAGCGTCGTGCTGAAATCACGATGCCTGTCAACGCACCGGAAGACGACGTGAAGGCCGAAGCCCTGAAGCAGGAGGCGGTGATCCGCGCGCTGGAAGGCAAGACGCCCAAGAAAGTGATTGTGGTCCCCAACCGCATCGTGAACATCGTCGCATGAAGCGCCCCGCACCCCTGCTCGCCGTTCTGCTCGCCGGGTGCGGCTTCCACCCGTTGTATGATGGCGGCATGCAGGAGACGCTCTCGACCATCTATGTCGAGCCGGTGCCGGACCGCCTCGGCTATGAGCTGCGCAACAAAATGATCGACCTGCTCGATGGCCCCGGCACGCCGCGGGGCGCGCAGTACCGGCTCAAGCTTTCCCTGACGCAGTCGACGCAGGGTATCGCGCTCCAGAACGACGCCAGCATCACCCGTTATAACGACAACCTGAAGGTGACCTATTCGCTGACGGACATGGCCGGCAAGGTCGTTACCTCCGGCAGCGAGACCGGCATTTCGGCGTACAACGTGTTGCCGTCCGGTGCGAACGCAAACTACGGCACGCTGGCTGCGCAGCAGGACGCGGACAAGCGCGCGGCCCAGGACATCGCCGAACGCATCCGCCTCGACCTCAACGTCTTCTTCGCGAAGCACTGATTCGTCCGCGCTTCATGCTAGAACCGCGCCAATGACCGAGATCAAATCCAACGGTGTCGAGCGCGTGCTCGCCCACTTTCCCAAGGAAATGGTGGCGGCGCTGATCTACGGTCCCGACCAGGGCCTGGTGCGCGAGCGTGCCGAGAAGCTGATCAAGACCGTCGTCCCCGACCTCAAAGACCCGTTCCTCATCGCTGATCTCGACGACAGTGTGCTCGCGTCCGACCCCGCGCGCCTGTTTGACGAGGCTGCAGCGATCTCGATGCTCGGCGGCCGACGCGTGGTGCGGGTGCGCGGCGCCGGCAACAGCCTCGCCAAGCTGTTCGAACGCTTCCTCGACGATCCGGCCGGCGACGCGCTGGTGGTGGTCGAAGGTGGCGACCTCGCCAAGTCCGCCGCGCTCCCCAAGGTGTTCCTGAACGCCGACAACGCCGCAGCCATCGCCTGCTATGGCGACACCATGCGCGACCTGCCGGACGTAATCCGCGACTCGCTGCGGGCTGAAGGCCTCACCATCGCACCCGATGCGCTGGAAGACGCCGCCTCGCGCCTCGGCTCCGACCGCGGCGTCACGCGCCGCGAGATCGAGAAGCTCGCTCTCTACGCCCGTGGCCAGAAGCAAGTGGCGCTGGAAGATGTCCGCGCCGTGCTGGGTGACGAGGCCGAGGCTCGCGCCGACGAAGCGCTCGATTCCGCGGGGCAGGGCGACCTGAAAGCCCTCGATCTCGCGCTGGAACGTCTCTGGGTCGCGGGCACCTCGCCGGCGCAGATCATCCGCATGGGCCTCTCGCATTTCCAGAAGCTCGCGCTCACCAAGTCCGACCTGGACAAGGGCGACACGCTCGACGGCGCCATCCGCAAGCTCCGTCCGCCGCTCCACTTCATGCGCACGGCCTCGTTCAAGCAGCAGGTGAACATCTGGGACACCCAGCGCCTGCTCGACGCCTGCGATCTCCTGCTCGAAACCGAAGCGCTGACCCGCACCACCGCCGTCCCCGCCGAAACCGTCACCGCCAGAGCCCTCTTCAACATCGCCGCCATGGCCCGCGCCGGAGCGCGCCGCTGATGGAAGAAGAAATTCGCGGCTATTTGCAGCCCGGCGAGCATCTCTTTTGGTGGGGGCGTCCGCAGCAAGGCTTGTTGATCACGTCCCGCGATATCTTCATGGTTCCGTTCAGCTTCGTATGGGCGGGCTTCGCTCTTTCGATCTTCTTAAGCGGGCTCCACGGGCCCGTGCCGCCGTTCCCGTTTCTGCTCGTCGGGGGCTTGTTCTCGGTGTTGGGCCTCTACATCGCGGTCGGTCGCTTCATCGTAGACGCCTGGTTACGTCGCAACACAACCTATGGCCTCACCGACCGCCGAGTGCTTATCGCTCGCACAGGGCCTTGGGGGAATTTCACGGCGCTCCAGTTGGATCGCTTGCCGTCGATCAGCCTGCGTGAACGCAGCAACGGCCGAGGCACAATCCGCTTCGGCGATCCGGCATATTCCGGCTGGCCAATGCGTTCCAACTCCTTCGGCAGCTGGATGCCGTCGCTCGACCCCACGCCCCAATTTCTTGGAATCGAGGATGTGCGCCGGGTGTTCAACGAAATTCAGGGCCGTTCGCGGCCTGCCGGAGCCTAGATGCTCAAAGTCCGCATCATCCCCTGTCTCGATGTGAAGGACGGCCGCGTCGTCAAGGGCATCAACTTCGAGTCCCTGCGCGATGCCGGCGATCCGGTGGAGCAGGCGGTGATCTACGACGCTGCGGGCGCGGACGAGCTCTGCTTCCTCGACATCACCGCCAGTCACGAGAATCGCGGCACCATCCTCGACGTCGTGCGCCGCACTGCCGATGTCTGCTTCATGCCGCTCACCGTCGGCGGCGGCGTGCGCACGCTCGAAGACATCCGGGCCCTTCTGCTCGCCGGTGCCGACAAGGTCTCGATCAACACCGAAGCCGTCCGCCGCCCCGAATTCGTCCGCGAAGCGGCCGAGAAGTTCGGCTCCCAGTGCATCGTGGCCGCGATCGACGCCAAGCAGGGTGCTCACAACCACAACGCTCCGCCTTTCGAGGTCTTTACCCATGGCGGCCGCAACGCCACCGGCATCGACGCGGTCGCGCATGCGGTAAAGCTGGTCGAATACGGCGCCGGCGAAATCCTGCTCACTTCGATGGATCGCGACGGCACCAAGGCGGGTTATGACATTCCGCTCACGCGCGCCATCGCCGACGCGGTTCCGGTTCCGGTGATCGCCTCGGGCGGCGTCGGAACCCTGGACGATCTGGTCACGGGCGTGCGCGACGGTCATGCCAGCGCTGTGCTTGCTGCCTCTATCTTCCATTTCGGCCAGGCAACGGTGGCTGAGGCAAAACAGGCATTGGCAAACGCCGGATTGCCGGTGAGGATGACATGAACGACCGAACCCTGGACCTCATGGAAGAACCGCGCGTCGCAATTGTCCGCACGTACCGTCCCGCACCGGGCAATCATGTGGCGCACAGCGTGCATGCCCGCCGCGTCCATCTGCGCCGCCGCATGACGGTGGAGGAAGCGTTTCGCGCTACGGTGCTCGAATGCCTCGCCCAGATCGGTGGCAACGCACCTGCCATCCGTGCCCGCGAACCCGAAGGCGTGCATCAGATCCGCGTCGGCCTGCGCCGTCTTCAGATGGCGCTGAAATCGTTTGGCGACTACGCCAACTCCGCGTCGCTCAAGGCGCTCAGCAAGCGCGGGCGCGCCATTGCCGGTGCCTTCGGCCCGGCGCGCGAGCTCGACGTCTTCGCGGCCGAGCTGCTCGCGCCGGTGGCGCAGAAATTCGCCGGCAATGAATCCTTCACCGCCCTGCACCAGGCGCTGCGCCATGCGCGCGGCGAGGCGTGGGACGATGCGCTGGGCGAGGTGCTGAACCCGGATTTTGCCGCCTTCCTGAACGACGTCGCCGCTGCGGCCGAAACCGTTCCGATGGACGGCCGCAAGATCACCAAGGCCGCCGCCGCCGCGCTCGAAGACCACTGGTCCAAGGTGAGGAAGCGCAGCAAGAAGGTGAAGAAGGTCTACGACACCAACACGCACCACCTGCGCATCGCACTCAAGAAGCTGCGCTATGCGTCGGAGTTCTTCGCTCCGCTCTATTCGAAGAAGAAGGTCGTGCCCTACATCAAGGCGCTCAAGAGGCTGCTCGATCGGTTCGGCGCGGCGAACGACGTGCACGGCATCGACAACACGATTGCGCGCCTCGGTTCCGCGCCCGAGCTCCGCTTCGCTGCCGGTGCCATCTCCGGCTGGCACCAGGCTCGAGAAAAGGAGCTGACGAAGCTGGCCATGGACGGCTGGAAGCAGTTCCGCAAACGCAAGCCGTTCTGGAAGTGACTGCCGCTTAGAGTGTTGTGCGCGTCCTCAGCGGCACGTTCATCTCCGCGATCCGCGGCACACCATCCGCGCCGACCGCCAGGATCAACGCGCCCGACAGATCGAGCTTCGCGGGCATCGGGGTCAGCATGTCCCAGCCCGTCGCCAGCGTGTACGCGCTCCGCAACACGCCACGGTGCGCGATCGCGATCACGTCGCGTCCTTCCTTCGGCACATCCGCGTCGCGCGGAACGCGCGCAACATCAACAATGAATGACGCCACCCGCGCCAGCAGGTCGCGGGTGCTCTCGCCTCCCCTGGGCGTGAAGTCCGCCGCCCTGCCCGCGCGTTCGAAACAGTCTGCGCCGTCGCGCGCAAGGATCTCCTCCCGCGTCAGGCCTTCCCATTCGCCCCAGTGATGCTCGGCCAGCCGCGCATCCGCGATCGCATCGGGAAAGCCCAGCAGCGCGGCTGTCTCCCGCGCCCGTCCCAGTGGCGAGGTAAACGCCCGCGCCTGCTCGAACCCCGCGGGCGGCGACAGCCCCGCCATCTTCGCCCGCCCCGCCGCGCTCAGCGGCATGTCGATGCGTCCCTGGATGCGGCCCTCTTCGTTCCAGTCGGTCGGTCCGTGGCGCAGGAAAGCGATGCGCACTTTGTGTTCCTCAACGCGTCGTGCAGGATGCCTCATCCGCTATAGCAGAAGACCAAAGCCCATGCGCCGCGCCATCGATTCCACCAAGCCCGACGATTTCCCGCCCAACATCCAGGCCATCTTCCGCCGCCAGGCGCCATGCTCCGCGTGGCTGAAGCAGGAACTGCTGGCGGTCGATGTCGAAGAAGGCTGGGTCCGCATCGCCTATGACCTGGGCGAGCCGCATTTCAACCGCTTCGGCGCGCTCCATGGTGGTGCCATCGCCTGCGTGATGGACGACGTTCTTGCCGTCGCCGCCGGGGTGATCCTGAAGTGGGGCGAGATCGCGCCTACGCTGGAGATGAAGGTCAGCTATCTCAACCAGGGTGGCGCCGGCCGCCACATCGCGGAAGCCCGCGTGCTCAAGCGTGGCCGGCAGGTGAACTTCCTCGAAGCGACCCTCGCCCGCGAAGACGGCAAAGTGATCGCCACCTCCACCGCCACCATCATGATCGCCCCGATGAAGACACCGTCAGCGGCGCAAAAACCTGCCTGACCCCCTCAAACAGGGGGAGCTTCACACGCATGCCGTGTGGCCCCCACGAAATGGGTAAGGCACGCTCCGCACCTGATTCTTGGCGTGGCTTTTCAAGATATGCATTCCCAGCCCTCTCTCGCTGTGGTGGTGGAAGACCCCGCGCGACTCGACAATCCGATCCTCGACACGTTCCTCGACTACTGGAACAGCCGTCGCGGCACCCGCCCGATGCCATCTCGTGCCGACATCCATCCCGCCGATCTCAAGACACATCTGGGCTGGCTGTGCTTCATCGAAGCGCTGCCGGGCAACGAGGATTTCCGGTTCCGCCTGATCGGCAGCCGCGTGGCGGAGTATTTCCTGTCCGAGGCCACTGGGCTGACCGTGCGAGAAGCCTATGCCGCCGCCGGAGCATCCGAAGAGGAAACGCATGCCGTGCTCTGGATCCTGCGCAGGACCAGTGCCGCGCGTCACCCGATGCGCGTCACCGGCGACAGCGGCGACTGGCGCGGCCGTCCCTATCCCGATTACGACGCGCTCTACCTGCCGCTGTCGGAAGACGGGACGAAGGTGAACATGGTTATGTGTGGCTTCACCTTCAATTATCGCGCCTATCGGAACACGCGCGCCGTGATGACCAAGCGCGGGTAGGAGCAATTGCGACCAACAACTAGCGCACGATCATCTTCATCGCGTCGAAGTCGAAGGTCAGGGTCTTCCCGCGAAAGAACTGGTGCGAGATCGTGCCCGCCACCTGGAACTGGAACAGTTCGTACTGGTCGCCGTCGGGCGTATAGACGCCGTTCAGGTCGTTCACCGTGACCGCCCCGATGCTGGCGCTTGTCTTGAAAGGGATGAAGCGGACCATTCCGCCGCCGCCAAGGCCGGTCTGCACCGCCGTCTCGTCGATCGCCACATGCGCCGCGTCCAGTGTCGCGCGCTTCGCCTGGACGCCCGCAGCCTCAAGGCCCGTATCGATTGTGTAGAGCGCCTCTGGCCCGTCACCGATATGCCCGCGGACGAAGAGGAAATGGTCGCCCACCAGCCACATTGGTACGGCCTGCCCCTCCGTGACAGACGCTTCGACCGCGGCAGAGGCGCTGCGCGGGCGAAGCGTCAAGATGCCCTCCGCGTAATTCAGGGTCGGAAGGAAGTGCATCAGGAAACCCGTGCCAATGATCCCGTCGATGACGCGATCCTGCGACATGCCGCGCGTCGGCAGCACGCTGGCAGGTACCTGTTCGACGTGCACAGTTCCCACATCCATCGCCGGCAGCACGACATGCTCGAACGCCGCTTGCGCTCCCCCGGCGAAGGTCCCGGTTTTCGCGCCGTCAGGTTTGAGCCCCATCTCATTTGCGAAATGGCTATCCAGTACGATGTCCGGTGCACCGGTGTCGATCAGGAACAGGTGCGGGGCGCCGTTGATCGTCACCGCTACCACGGGCAGCGGATCGGTGACGATAAGCGACACGTCCACCGCACCGTCCGCCGGCATCGTGATGCGCCAGACGTCCGGCGCAAATGCAGCATCGCGCACGTTCGCGCCGCGCAGGACCCGTTTCGCCTCCGCATTGCTGGGATCGAGGTGCTGCGCACGCTGCGCCAGCTCGCGCGCTTCGCTGCGCTTTTCCTCGTATAGTTTCAGCCGCGCCAGTCCCGTCAGCGCTGCCACATCATTGGGCGATGCCGCCAGTGTTGCCTGGTACGCCTGCTCGGCGGCGGCGAAATCACCGGCGGTAAAAGCATCGGAAGCCGGGTCGGCTTTTGCGGCGCCCAGCACGCACACGAGAGCCGCAGCCGAAAGAACAACCCTGCGCATATCTCATCTATGCCATTGCCCGTGCGCCAACGCCATTGTGGCAGGTTTAACCGTCTTTCGCCGGTGACTTAAACCTCCTCGATCTCCGCAACTACCGGCACATGATCTGAAGCGCGTTGCCAGCCGCGCATCTTGCTGACGATCTCTTGGCCGGTGAGTGCGCCTTTGAGTGCCGGGCTCACCCAGATGTGGTCCAGCCGCCGGCCGCGATTGCTCGCCTGCCAGTCGGCGGCGCGATAGCTCCACCACGAATAACTCTTCTCGTCGTGCGGCACGAATTCGCGCGTGACGTCGGTCCATTCGAACGCGGCTTTGGCTTCGCCGAGCAGGTTCGTCTCTACCGGCGTGTGGCTCACCACGTCGAGAAGCTGTTTGTGACTCCACACGTCGTGCTCCAGCGGCGCCACGTTCAGGTCGCCCACCAGGATCGCCGGTTGCGTGTTACGGTCGGCGCGCTTCTCGAACTGCCGCGCCATCTCACCGAGGAAGTTCAACTTGTGCGCGAATTTCGGGTTTACGTCCGGGTCGGGCACGTCCGCGCCGGCCGGCACATAGAAGTCGTGCAGCTCGACTCCGTTCTCAAGCGTCACGCACAGGTGCCGCGCATGCTTCTCGCGGCAGAAGTCCTGCGTCTCCGTTTTCCTGAACGGAATCTTCGAGAGCACCGCGACCCCGTGATAGCCCTTCTGCCCGTGGATCGCCTGGTGGACATAGCCCAGCTTCTCGAACGGCTTTCGCGGAAATAGTCCGTTCTCGACCTTGGTCTCCTGCAGCGCCACCACATCCGGCTGGTGCTCCCGAAGGAAGCGAGCGAGCAGTTTCGCCCGCAGCCGGACCGAGTTGATATTCCAAGTGGCGACCTTCATCCCAGGCTCATCTCCGGCATGCACTTGATGCATGGCTATACGCTGCATTGCACAAATATATAATACTTTCAATGTACTACACGTCGTATAGCAACGTTTGAAGACTGAATAAAATTCAAACCGTTCATTGAAAGCAAAGGAACCGCACCTATATCCCACCTGTCAGCGAGAGGGCTGACGAGTTGAAACCGGCGACGAAGGGCAATCCGGCCCGAGGCGCCCAATAAAAAGGAGAGGTAGTCATGACCAACGTCACGAACCATGTTCCCGCCCAGCATTCTGCTGTTGCGGCCGCCGTTTCCAGCCTGTTTTCGGTTGCGATCCTGGTGATGGCTGGCGTTCTGGCCTTCGCGGCTTTCGCGACGGCCTGACACCGGAATTCAAGGCTTCGCCGGCGCGCCCTTACTCCCCCCGAGCAGGCGTTCCGGCAAGCGGCCAGCGGGCCTTCGGCGATACCCCAATGCCGTCGAACAAGCCCAGCTGGCCATGTTCCACCCCCGCCCAGGCGACCATCGCGGCATTGTCCGTGCAAAGCTTGGGCGGGGGTATTTTTATGGAGAATCCGTTGGCGCTCCCGAGCTGCGAAAGCGCCCCGCGGATCGCGCCATTGGCTGCCACCCCACCGGCCAGCACGAGCGCCGGCGACTGAGCGTCCGGGAACTCGACCTTGAACCGCTCCATCGCGGTGGCGGTGCGATCGGTCAGGATGTCGACCACAGCCTGCTGAAACGACGCCGCGAGATCGGCCTGGTTGGCCCCATCCGCCACCTGCCGCACTGCCGTTTTGAGCCCGGAAAACGAGAAGTCCGCCCCCTCCCGCCCGCGCAGCGGCCGGGGCAGCGGATAGGCCTTCGCATTGCCCCGCGCCGCCAGCGCCTCGATGCGCGGCCCGCCGGGATAGGGCAGGCCCAGCAGCTTGGCGACCTTGTCGAACGCCTCGCCCACGGCGTCGTCGATGGTCGTGCCGTAGAGCCGGAATTTGCCGATGCCCTCGACACCGAGAAGCTGGCAATGCCCGCCGCTGATGAGGAGCAGCAGGAATGGAAATTCCACGCCTTCCGTCAGCCGCGCCGTCAGCGCATGCGCCTCCAGGTGGTTGACTGCGACCAGCGGCTTGCCCGCGGCCAGCGCCAGCGCCTTGGCGGTGGTGAGACCCACCATCACACCGCCAATCAGCCCCGGGCCCGACGTCGCCGCCACGGCATCGAGATCGCTCAACCGCACGCCCGCCGCGGACAGGGCTTGTGCGACGATGTCGTCCAGCCGCTCCACATGCGCCCGCGCCGCAATCTCCGGCACCACGCCGCCATAGGGCCGATGCGCGTCGAGCTGGCTGAACACGATGTTGGACAGGATCTCGCCCGGCCCCGGCGCGCATCCACGCACCACCGCCGCGGCGGTTTCGTCGCAGCTCGTTTCAATGCCCAGGACCGTCAGTGCGCGCAAAGCGTTTCCGTGTTTGATAGTTTCGCGCCCGTCCCATAGACCCTTCTGACCCATGTCGCAAAATCGCGCTCTTCGTCTCGGAACCCGCGGCTCCAAGCTGGCGCTGGTGCAGGCCAACATGGTGCGCGACATGCTGCGTGCCAGGGGCGCTGCGTGCGAGATCGTGATTCTGAAAACCAGCGGCGACCGGATTCAAGACCGCAGCCTCGCAGATGCCGGTGGCAAGGGTCTCTTCGTCAAGGAGCTCGAAGACGCGCTGTTGAGAGAAGAGGTCGACCTCGCCGTTCATTCGATGAAGGACGTCCCGACCGATCTGCCGCCCGGCCTTGCGCTATCGGCCTTTCTTGAGCGCGAAGACCCATCGGAAGCCTTCCTCTCGCACAAGGCAAGATCGCTGGCCGAATTGCCCAAGGCCGCCCGCGTGGGCACCAGCTCCGTGCGCCGCCATGCGCAGGTGCTGCGCCATCGCTCCGATCTCGAAGTCGTTCTTCTGCGCGGCAATGTCGACACGCGCCTCGGCAAGCTCGATGCCGGTGAGGTGGATGCGATCTACCTCGCGCTCGCCGGCCTGAAGCGCCTCGGCCTCCAAAATCGCGCCACGCAAATCCTTGCGCCGAAGGAGTGGCTGCCGTCGCTCGCCCAGGGCGTCATCGGCATCGAGATCCGCGAGGCCGACAGGCGCGCCCGCGAGGTGACCGGCCAACTCAACCACGAACCGACCGAGATCGCGGTGATCTGCGAGCGCGCGTTCCAGGCTGCGCTCGACGGCTCCTGCCGCACGCCCATCGCTGGCCTCGCGACCGTCAGCGGCGACCTGCTCACATTCAGCGGCGAAGTCCTGTCACCCGACGGCAGCGACGCCGCCACGGCGCACTTCACCACCGCGCTCGGCAACAACCCGCGCGAAGCCGCGCCCAGGGCTGGCCGCGACGCCGGCCTCGCGCTCAGGCCGCGCGTCGCGCAATGGCTGAAGCAGTAATGCGCGTCCTCGTCACGCGTCCGATCGACAGCGCAAACGAGACCGCCGCGCTGCTTCGCGAACGCGGCCACGAACCCGTCGTCGCCCCGCTGCTGGAAGTCCGCTACCACGACGGCCATCCCCTGCATCTCGACGGCGTGCAGGGCTTGCTCGCCACCAGCGCCAACGGCCTGCGCGCCTTTGCCCGCCGCACCTCGCGCCGCGATTTCCCGGTTTTCGCCGTCGGTTCGCAAACCGCGCACGCCGCGCGCGATGCCGGCTTCAGTGATGTCCACAATGCCGACGGCAATGCCGACACCCTCGCGCAAACCGTGCAGGCTACCGCCAAGCCGGGCGATGGCCCGCTGCTTCACGCCACCGGCGCCGAGGCCGAAGGCCTTCTCGCCGCGGCGCTCATCGCTGCCGGGTTCACCGTCCACACTGAAGTCCTCTACGACGTCCCGGCCGCCACCGACCTGCCGCAAGCCGCCCGCGACGCTTTCCCGACGCTCGACGCCGTGCTCATCTTTTCGGCCCGCAGCGCCCAGGCTCTTGTCGACTGCGTGACGCGCGCTGGCCTTACACCAGCCGCGGCCCGCATAGTCGCCGCCGCCATCAGCCCTGCCGCCGCCAAACCGCTGTCCGTGCTCAACTTCCGCGAAGTCCGCGTGGCCGCCCACCCCAATCAGGCCTCTGTGCTGGATGCGCTGGGTTAGGCAATACTGCGGCGCATGAGCGCCACCGATTCCGCCTCGCCGCCTCCACCGCCCGGCACGCACACGGTCCACATCGTTCACCCCGCGCCGCAGAGCCGCTTCCAGGGTCTGGGGGTTATCGCGCTGATGATCGGCATCGTCGTCGTGCTCGGCGTCACGGTTGTCTTCATGTGGCAGCTGACGCGCACACAGCCGCAATCGCTCGGCTTCGCCGCCGACGCGCAGGGCGACATCACCTCGCTGCGCGATCGCCTCGCCTCCGATGAGGGCCGCATCGCCGTGCTCGAAAAGGGCGGCGGCACGAGCGGCCTGAGCCCAACTTCATCCGCCGATCTCGCGGCCCTCGCCGCGCGCGTCGGCAAACTTGAAGGCACGCCAGATCCGCAGGCTGCGGCGCGCCTCGACGATCTCGACCACCGCCTCTCTTCCACCCACACCGATCTTGACCTCCGCATCGCCGCGCTGGAACGCAACGCGCTGGGCTCCGACATGCCGGCCCGTGTCGCCACCGTGACTTCGCAGGAAGCTGCTCTCGCAGCGCGCGTCGCCAGGCTCGAAAACGTCGCGCCCGACGTCACCATGAAGCGCGCTGCCGCCGAAATTGCGCTCGCCAATCTCGTCCGCGCCAGTGCCACCGCAGACTCCTTCGCGTCCGAACTCGCAACCTTCCGCGCCCTGATGCCCGCGGCGATAGAAGCCGGCGAACTGGCCCCTTTCGCCCTGCACGGCGTCCCCACGCAAGCGATGCTCACCAAACAATTTCCCGATGTCGCCGCCCGCGCGCTGGAAGTGGAGAATCGCGCCAAGGCCACGAGCTGGCTTGGCCGCCTCTGGGCCAACATCGACAACCTGATCGTCATCCGCCGCACCGGCCAACGCAAAGGTGAGGACAGCGAAAGCATCCTCGCCCGCGCCGGCGCGCGCCTGGACGCCGGCGATCTCGACGGTGCGGTGACAGAGCTGAAATCGCTCAAGGGCGCCGCGCGTGTCTCCGCGCAGGATTGGCTGACCGCCGCGCAAGCCCGCGAGGCGATCCAGCATGACACGGTCCTGCTCGCCGCCCGCCTGTCGCAGTTCCTGAACCAACCATGAGGCGGCTGCTTCTTATCCTCGTTGTCGCCGGTGCGATCGCGGGTGCGGTCGCGTGGATCGCCGACCGCCAGGGCGAGCTCGTTTTCACGCTCGATCAATATGAAATCCACATGAGTGCCCCGGCGGCCATCGGCTTTGGCGTGCTGTTCACCGCACTCGTCATCCTGCTTGCGCGCCTCATCACCACGCTGTTCACCAGTCCCGGCGCCATCGGCGCCTGGTTCAACGCCCGCCGTGTCCGCCGCGGCAACGACTCGCTCAGCCAGGGGCTGCTCGCCGTCGCGGCCGGCGACTTTCACGAAGCCCGCCGCCATGCCGAGCGCGCCCGCGGCATCCTCGGAATGCACCCGCTGGCGCTGCTGCTGCAATCGCAGGCGGCCACGCTCGACAATGACGGCAACGCGCAACGCAGCGCCTACCGCGCCATGCTCAGCAATGAGCAGACGGAGTTCCTTGGCTTGCGCGGTCTCTTCCTCCTCGCCGCCCGCGAGTCGCAGCCCGACCAGGCAATGGTCTTCGCCGAGCGCGCCTATTCCTTGCGCCCGCGTGTGCCGTGGGCCGCGAGCGCGATGTTCGATCTCGAAGCGGCCCGCGGTCAGTGGGACAAGGCGCGTGAGGTCCTGACCCAGATGGCGCATCATCACATGCTGGATCACGACACGGTCAGGCGGCGCCGCGCCGTGCTGCTCGCCGCCAAGGCGCAGGATGCAGACGACGCCGGCGATGCGCATACCGCGCTTGAGCACGCGACCGAAGCTCTTGCCCTCGATCCGGGCCTTACGCCCGCCGCCGTGCTCGCCGCGCGCAAGCTGGCCGCCGACGGCAAGGCCTGGCGTGCGCAGGGCGTTGTGGAAGCCTGCTGGGCCACGTCGCCGCATCCCGATCTCGCCGACGTCTATGCCGCCGTGAAACCGGACGAAACGCATGATGAGCGTGTCAAGCGCCTCGTCGACCTCGCGCACCTGAACCGCGACCATTTTGAAAGCCGCGTGCTGGAGGCCGAAGAGGCCGTGCACGACAAGGATTGGTCCGCCGCCCGCCGCATCCTCGCGCCGCTGGCCGACGATCATGCCTCTGCCCGCGTCTGTGCCCTCATGGCCGAGATCGAGGAAGGCGAGAACGCCGATGCCACCTCCGCTCACATCTGGCTTGCGCGTGCCGCCCGCGCGGCGCGCGACGCCGAATGGCGCTGCACCCGATGCGGCGCGGCGCAGAACGACTGGACCGCCGTCTGTAATACCTGCGCGAGCTTCGACACGCTGCACTGGAGCGCGGTCGGGCCTGCCGAGCCGACCATCCGCCACCCGTCCGCGCCGTCGGTGACGGTCGAACCGGTGGTTGCAGTGCCGCACAAGCGACCGGCGACCGTCGCCGCCTCCCACGTTGTCTCTCTTCCCCCTCCACCCGACGACCCCGGTCCGGCGGGCGCGGACTTCTGAGCTCTAACCCCTTGATTGTCATGGCCCGCAACGGTGGGTCATCCAGGTAAGGCCTCGTAACATGCAACCAGATGCAGGCGAGCGCGATTACCTTTAGATAAGCTCGCGCCATTTCGAACGATCCTGACTGAGAGAGTAGCGTCATGCGCCACGTCCTGATCATCCTCGGCATCATCTTGGCCGTGCTTGTCGGCCTGTTCTTTTACATGAGCGCGCCGGACATCCCGCGCGCCACGCTGGAGGCGAAGTACGCCACGCCGCCCTCGCAATTCGTCGAATTGACCTATCCTCCGAAACAGCCGTTGCAGGCCGCCGAATCGTCGGTGCCGTTCCACTACGCCGCCCGCGCGCACTACCGCGTCCGCGGCGACGCGAACGCCCCGACGATCCTCTTGCTGCACGGTTCGAACGCGTCGCTGTTCACCTGGGAGCCGTGGTCCAAAACGCTGTCCGACGAATTCCGTGTGATCTCGGTCGATCTTCCGGCGCACGGCCTGACTGGTCCCACCAACAACCAGGATTACACCAACCAGGGCATGGTGAACTTCGTCAAAGCTTTCGCCGACAAGCTGGGGCTCAAGACGTTCACGCTCGGCGGCAATTCGATGGGCGGCGCCGTCGCCGCGCGCTTTGCCGAGCAATATCCCGACCGCGTCGATCACCTGATCCTGGTCGACGCCGCCGGCATGCCGAGCAAGGAGGGCGACCAGATCCCGCTCGCGTTCCGGCTGCTCCGCATGGGCTGGGCACAGACCCTTCTTGCCCATCTCGATCCCAAGCCGCTGGTGAAGGAGGGCCTCGACAAGGCAATCGTCCAGAAGAAGGTGCTGACCGATCAGATGGTGCAGCTCTACACCGACATGGCGTTGCTGGAAGGCGAGCGCCAGGCGACCTTCGAGCGCTTCAACGAGCCCTACGACCGCGATTCCATCAAGAAGGACATCGGCAAGCTCACCATGCCGGTCCTTATCTTGTGGGGGGAGCAGGACCATTTGATCCCGGCCGCCACTGCTGCCACCTGGAAGGACGGGATCCCCGGCTCCAAGGTCATCATCTATGCAGGGGTGGGCCACATTCCGATGGAGGAAGTCCCCAACCAGTCCGCCCGCGACGTGCGCGAATTCCTGACCGGCAAGAAGGCAAGGCAATAGCGCCTGCGCGCTTTTGACCGCATCTTCGCATCCCGCTGACCGCGGAACGGCTTGACGGCTTACCCCGTCATCCCCTCATCATTTCGCAATGCAGCACGAGGCGCTGGCGCATACGGAGGATTTCGGGGGGCCGGATCAGCACCTGCCCAGCCATCCCTGCGTTCCGGGGAAGGATGCCCCGTACCAGCACTACGCGCTCGGCGCGCCTTATGACGAGATGTTCACCCGCGGCGGCGCCGTGCATCCCCACTATGCCGCGCTCGACGGCCGCCTCACCACGCTCCCGGCGGACGAGTTGCTTCGCCGCCAGCAGGCCTGCGAGCAGACCTTCCTGCACCAGGGCATCACCTTCACCGTCTACAGCGACAACCAGGCGACCGAACGGATCATTCCGACCGATCTGCTGCCACGCATCGTCACGGGCAACGAGTGGGCGCGGATCGAGGCGGGCCTCAAACAGCGCATCACCGCGCTCAACCTCTTCCTGCGCGACATCTACGGCGACGCGCGGGTCTTGCGCGACGGCGTTGTGCCGCGCTCGATGATCTACGGATCAAAGCACTACCGCCGCGAGATGCGCGATCTTGCCGTGCCGCACGGCGCCTATGTGAACGTGTGCGGCAGCGATCTCATCCGAAACGAGCAGGGCGATTTCGTTGTGCTGGAGGACAACCTCCGCGTTCCGTCCGGCGTTTCCTACATGCTCGCCAACCGCGAGGTCGTTCGCCGCGCATTCCCGGCCGTGTTCCGGTCCATGAGCGTGCGCGCGATCGAGCACTATCCCAACGAACTCCTGAACACGCTGCGCAGCCTCGCACCCTTCCATGAAGAGGCATCGATCGCCGTGCTGACGCCCGGCGTCTTCAACTCCGCCTATTTCGAGCACGCGTTCCTCGCGCGCCAGATGGGCGTGGAGCTGGTTGAAGGCCGCGACCTTCTCGTCAACGACAACGTCGTCTACACCCGCACGACCTCGGGCCTGAAGCGCATCGACGTCATCTACCGCCGGATCGACGACGACTTCATCGATCCGCTGATCTTCCGCGAGGACTCCTCACTCGGCGTGCCCGGCCTCTTCAACGCCTATCGCGCCGGCAACGTCACACTGGCCAATGCGTTGGGCACCGGCGTGGCCGATGACAAGGCGGTCTATGCCTATGTCCCGCGCCTCATTCGCTACTACCTCTCGGAGGAGCCGATCCTCAACAACGTCGAAACCTTTCTCTGTCGTGAAGAAAAGTCGCTGAGCCACGTACTCGCCAATCTCGACAAGCTGGTGGTGAAGGCGGTCGGCGAAAGCGGCGGCTACGGCATGCTGGTCGGCCCGCACGCCAGCCAGAAGGAGCGCGATGAGTTCGCACAGAAACTCAAGGCCGATCCGGACAATTACATCGCCCAGCCGACGATCCAGCTCTCCACCGCGCCCACCTTCGTCGACGGCGGCGTCGAAGCCCGCCACGTTGACCTGCGTCCCTTCATCCTGCACGGGCAGCAGACGACCATCGTTCCCGGCGCGTTGACCCGCGTCGCGTTGAAGCGCGGCAGTCTGGTGGTGAACTCGTCACAGGGCGGCGGGTCCAAGGACACCTGGGTGTTGAGCGAATAGATGCTAAGCCGCGTTGCAGACGCCCTTTACTGGATGGCTCGCTATCTCGAGCGCGGCGAGCACACGGCACGCCTCGTCGCCGTGAAGCTCGAATCCATGGTGGAGCAGACGCGCGAGGATGCCGACGCCTCCTGGCATCGCGTCGTCGAAGCGGTCTCCGGCGAGGAATTCGCGCCCAGGGCCCACGACGCGTTCAGCATCACCCAGGCGCTGGCCTTTAACCGCCACAACCCGTCGTCGCTGATCTCCTCGCTCCGCTTTGCGCGGGACAACGCCCGCCAGGTGCGTGAGCACCTTTCCACCGAAGTGTGGGAGCACCTCAACAAGCTCTATCTGCGCCTTCAGCCCGTGACCGCTGACGCCGTCTGGCGTCATTCGCCCGAGCGCGTGTTCCGAGAGGCGCTGGAGGATTTTCACACGCTGCACGGCGTGATCCTCTCCACGCTCACGCACAACGAGGGTTACCACTTCCTCCGGCTCGGCCGGTATATCGAGCGCGCCCAGTTGATCTCGCACCTGCTCGACCTGCATTTCAACAGCAGGCCCGGCGCCGTCTCGCCCAGATATTTCGACTGGCTGGTGCTGCTCAAATTCTGCTGCGCGTTCGAGCCATACAGTCGCGCCTACACCGCCTCGATCCGGCCGGAGAAGATCGCGCAATTCCTTATCTTCGACCCCGAATTTCCGCATTCGGTGCGCTTCGCGGTGGACCAGGTGGTGGACTCGCTCTCGCGCGTCGCACCCGCCGCGCCGCCCGCGCGCCGGGCCAATGTCGAGCGGCTCGCCGGCAGGTTGAAGGCCGCCGTCGATTTCGGCCAGGTGGAAGACCTGATGGGCGGCACGATCGTCGGCTTCCTGGCGGACATCACGCGCCAGTGCGAGCAGATTCACGACGCGGTGCACGTCTCCTACATCAGCTACGGCGCGGAGACAGTTCTCTGATGTTTTACTCCATCCGTCATGTCACGCGCTTCCGCTACTCCTCGCCGGTGCGTGAGTCCGTGATGGAATTGCGTATGCAGCCGCGCTCCGAAGGGCCCCAGTCGCTGCGAAGCTTCCAGATCGTCACGAATCCGCGCGCCCAGCTCTATGCGTACACGGATTATCTCGGCAACGCCGTCTACCACTTCAACGTGCTGCGCGAGCATGAGGAACTGCGCATTGAGGCGCAGGCCGTGGTCGAGATCGTCGCGATGCCGCCGCTGCCGGGCGGCGCCGACCCGCTCGAATGGAGCCGCTATAACAGCTACAATCTGAGCGACGATCAGTTCGACCTGCTGGAACCGTCGCTGTTCGCGAGCATGACGCCGGAGCTCGCCGCTTTCATCGTGGCGCACGATCTGGCCAAACCGAAAGACGATCCGCTGGCCGCGCTGCGCCGTCTCAACACCACGCTTCACCAGGCATTCGAATACACGCCCGGCGTCACCGACGCGCAGTCGCCCATCGACGTGGCGCTCAAGCAGAAGCGCGGGGTGTGCCAGGACTTCGCGCACATCATGATTGCCATCGCGCGCAGCTGGGGCATCCCGGCCCGTTACGCGTCCGGCTATCTTTATCACCGCGGCAGCTGCCAGGATCGTTCCGCCGACAACGCCACGCATGCCTGGGTGGAGGCTTATCTGCCGAGCCTCGGCTGGATCGGTTTCGATCCCACCAACAACATCATGGCGGGCGAGCGCCACATCCGCGCCGCGGTCGGCCGCGACTACTGCGATGTTCCGCCGACGCGCGGCACCTTCAAGGGCGGCGCCGACAGCGAGCTGGCGATTTCCGTCGCGGTGGAAGCCACCCATGCGCCCGTCCGGCACGAAGATTTCCTGCGCGTCGCCCGCCCCATGAGCTCGCCCCGCCCAACCCCTTCAATGCCCGAGCATCTTTACCATCAGCAGCAACAACAGCAGCAGTAGCCGCTGGCCGCCTTGACGCCACGGCGCGTCGCAACGCCTACTGTGGGGAAAAAGGGGGGAGTAGAGGGTGGGCGTGCCGCGGCTGGGACTGCTTTGCCTGTGCTTGACCGCGATGCTGGCCTCGTCGCCCGCGTCTGCCGCGGGCGGTAAGACGCTCCGCAATGCGGGCAACATCCTGCTCGTCGCATTGCCGGTCTCGGCCGTCGGCATCTCGCTGGCGCATGATGGCGACTGGAAGGGGCTCGGCCAGTTTGCCTTGGCCGCCGGGCTGACGGTCGGTTCGGCCTATGCCTTGCGTGCCGCCATCCGCATCCGGCGGCCGGATCATTCCGACTTCAACAGCTTCTCGCCGCCCGACGTCGCGCTGGCGGATTCATCGGCCAGCTATCTGTGGCAACGCTATGGCTGGAAGTACGGCGTGCTCGCCTATGCCGCCCGCGCCGTGGTCAGCTATGCGCTGAGCGATGCGAAGAAGAACCATTGGTACGACACGCTGGCCTCCAGCGCGCTGTCCTTCGGCTTCAATTATGCCATCGTCACCCGCTACCATCCGAACCGCCGCTACAATCTCAGCGTCGATCCGGAGCCCGGCGGCGGTGCCGCCGTCCACTTCACGATGAACTTCTAGGACATCGGACCGTGAACGTACGCACCCTTCTCATCCTTGGCTTGGCGCTTCTGGCGGGCGGGTGCTCGTCGATGGCCGACAAGGTCATCGCCCGCGTGGGCGGTCCCGAGCGCGGCTTCCTCACGCCCGACTTCCTGACCGACGCTGGCGCGTCCGGTTCTGCACCCGTGCGCGCGATGGCCAATGGCTGCACGCCCACCGGCTGTCCACAGGCGCCCGGCTTCTGCGCGGCGCGTGGCTATCAGCCGGGTACGGAAGGCTATGACCGCTGCCTCATCTCCGTCGCCCAGAACCTGCGCAGCGCCAGGCGCTGAGGCGAAAATGGATATCGCGCGCATAGGCAGATGCCGCGCGCCTGCGTTATGATTCTCGTTGCTTCGCTCACGCAGCGGCAGGGGATGACAATGCGGATCGGCATCGTGCTCGCAGCAATCGGCCTGGCGCTCAGCCTGGGCGGCTGCGACTCGCTATTGGACGACCCGTTCGGCGATGCCGCGCCCGACGTCCAGCCCAATGGCTGCACCGCGTCCGGCTGTCCGCAGGCCGCGACGTTCTGCGTCAACCGCGGCTACACGCCCGGCACAAACCGCTACCAGCGCTGCGTCATCTCGGTCGAAGAAAATCTGCGCAAGGGCAGCTAGCGCGCCTTCGCAAGCGCCGCCAGTTCGTCGGCGACGCGCGGCATCAGCGCATTCCAGTCGGCGAACTTCTGCGGCGCTAGCACGCGCGTCTTGCGATACCAGGGGTACTCGTCGGTACCGAGCTGCGGCCATACACGGCCGGCCGCCAGGAACCAGACTTCCGTTCCAATAGCGCCCGCATTCGCCGCCGCTGCCGTCGGGGCCGAGATCACCAGATCCAGCGCCGCCGACAGCGCCGCCGCACCGTCGATGTCGTCCTTCAGGTCCACGTCCATCTGGTGGATATCGATGCCGAACATCTCCTTGGCCGCGGCAATGTCGCCTGCCGCATCGCCATACTGGAGATTGACGAAGGTCACGCCCGGTGTGGTGAGGATCGGCTCCCACATCGTGAGCGCCGAATAATACTTCGCACGCTTCGCCGCCAGCATCATCGAGCGCCAGCAGATGCCGACATACGGTCCGCTGCCCTTCTCGGCCAGGGCCTTGCGGAAAGTGTCCACGCGCGCCGCATCCGGCGTCAGGAATGCCTCGTGGGGAAAGGACGCGACATCCTTGCGCAGGTATTGCAGCGCCGAGCCCATCGGGCACCAGACATCCGGCTCGCCCTGCTCCTTGATGAAGGGCAGGAAGCGCACCGGCTTGTTGCCGTCCGGATCGATCGCCGTCTTGTCGTCATAGGCGCCGACATCGGCCTTCGGATAGGACCGCTGGAACAGCGCGATCAGCCGCGGATCGACCGCGATCTGGAGCTTGCCGCTCTCGCCCACCGCGCGTTGCAGATCGGGGAGGATGTTTGCGAACATGAACTCGTCGCCCAGGCCCTGCTCGCCAACGACCATCAGCCGTTTGCCGTTGAGGTCTTCGCCCTTCCACATCGGCGCCTTGGTGATGTGGCTCAAGAAGGCGCGGAAACGCGGGTTGTTGCGTTTCTCGAACTCGCGGAAGCCTTCCTTCAGCATGCCGCTGCCGATTAGGCAGATGGCGCGCGAATGCTCCGTCTCCAGCCGTTCCTGCGGATCCACCGCGCGGGTGAGCGCGTTGTCGTAGGCTTCCAGCGACTCCTTCAGCATGCCGAGATGGGCATAAGCGTAGCCGAGGTTGTGATAGAGGCGCGCGAAGCTGGGGTCGAGGCGCACCGCCTCGGCGTAGAAGACGAGGCTTTCTTCGGCGCGGCCTTCTTCGGCCAGCACCGTGGCGAGTGAATTCCACAGAATCGGCTCGTGGGGCATGCGGAAGATTGCCTCGCGCAGCGTCTGAATCGCCTCCTGGGGACGTCCCATGTCGCAAAGTATGGAACCCATGTTGTTGTAGCCCAGGGGCGAATCCGGCTTGGCCGCGATGTAGTGCGCGAACATGCGCGCTGCGCCGTCGTTTTGCTTCAGATTCCACGCGATCAGCCCGAGATTGATGAGCAGTTCGGGGTCGTCCGGGTCCAGCTCGAAGGCACGCGTGTAGGTGACGAGCGACTTGTGGATGTGGCCCATGCGCTCCAGTGCCATTCCCAGCACGTGATAGGCCTTGGCGTTGCCCTCGTCGATGTTGACTGCCTGCAACGCGAGCTCGCCGGCACGCGGGATCTTGCCGTTTCGCCACGCCTTGATGGCGCGGGCAAGCACCTTGTTCGAGCGCGCGCGGTCGACCTCTGCCTCGTATTCCTCCTGCAACGCCTCGAGCTTGGCCAGCGCTTCAAGCTTTGCGTCCACGCCCGAAAGCGAATCGAGAGAGGGAAGGGGAAGGGGCTGCGCCATTGGGAAAAACCTTCGAAACCGGCGCAATACAAGCGTATTTGTGTTTAACCAGCCGTGAACGAAAAACACGAAATCGCAAGGCTTTTGTTAACCCTCTTCCCCCTAGGCTCCGCTGCGAACCGTTGGGGCGTGTGGCCCCGCCTGGAGTGCATGCTGATGCCGCTGAAACTGTCGCTCAAGCCGGGCGAGAAATTCGTTCTCAACGGTGCCGTGCTGACCAACGGCGACAAGCGCACCAGCCTGGTCATCCAGAACAAGGCCTGCGTCCTGCGAGAGAAGGACATCATGCAGCCCGCCGATGCCAACACGCCGGCGCGTCGGGTCTATCTGCCGATCATGATGATGTATCTCGATCCGGATGAGAACGAGAACTACTACAACGATTTTGCACTGCGCATGACCGAATTCATGGGCGCCGTCCAGAACCGCCAGATTCTGGGCACCTGCATCGAGATCAGCCGCGATGTCACGGCCGGCAACTACTACAAGGCACTGATGTCGTGCCGCAAACTCTTCGACTTCGAACGGGAACGTCTGAACTATGACCCTGAAAGCCTATCAAAACACGCTGCGGGTTACTGAAGATCCGCGTCAGACGGAATACCGTCTGTTCGGCCAGGTCACCGGCGCTCTGATCGATGCCAAGACTCGTCAGATCAAGGGCGGTCCGCTCGCAGAGACGCTCGACTGGAATCGCACGCTGTGGCGCACGCTCGCGGCCGATTGTATGGACGACCGCAATGCGCTGACGCAGGACGTGCGCGCCAAGATCGTGTCGCTCTCGCTGTGGATCACCAAGTACTCCAAGCAGGTGACCCGTGAAGGCGCCTCACTCGATCCCCTGATCGAGATCAACCGCACCATCATGCAGGGCCTCCAGGGCGCCGCCTGATCGCGGACCTATTTCGACCTTTGAAAGCCGGCGCACCAAATCGCGCCGGCTTTTTTTTCTGCCCGGCGGCAGAACTTGCCTAACGAGGTTCTTCAATTCGCGAGATTCTCACAAGGAAATCAACGATATAAAGGGTTACCGGAAATGGCACGCCGCTTGCGGAACAGGTTTCGGGGCTCGCCGCCCCGCGACGCGCAGAACGCCGTCACCCACCAGAACGGAGAGCATCAATGTCCTTTAGCGTCAACACGAACACCGGCGCCCTGACGGCGCTCCAATACCTCAACGGCACCCAGGCCCAGCTGACCACGACTCAGAACGCGATCAACTCGGGAATGAAGGTGGCATCCGCTCGTGACGATGGCGCCACCTACGCCATTGCGCAGAACCAGCGTGGATCGATTGCTGGCTACGGTGCGGTCACCGACAGTCTCAGCCGCGCCTCCTCTGCGATCGATGTTGCGCTTTCCGCGGGACAGTCGATTTCGGATCTTCTGATCCAGCTCAAGACCAAGGCGCTCGCTGCCTCCGACCACTCGCTAGACACCGCCAGCCGCCAGGCGTTGAACCAGGACTTCGTCGCCCTGCGCGATCAGATCGGCACGATCGTGAAGAATGCGCAGTTCAACGGCTTCAACCTCGTCAACGGCTCGACAGCGCAGATCACCGCACTCGCCTCGTCGGACGGTACGCGCCGCATCACGACTGCGGCGCAGAACCTGACGCTGTCGGGTTCGATCGTCACTCTCGCGACCACAGCCTCCATCTCGACGCAGACCAAGGCGTCGACCCTGATCGCGACGCTCCAGACCTCGCTGACGAACGTGAACGCCGCTCTCGCCAAGCTCAGTGCCGGCGCGAAGAAATTCTCGATCCAGTCGACGTTCACTCAGAAGCTGTCCGACACGCTGACCGCCGGGTTGGGCCATTTGGTCGATGCGAACATGGCGCAGGAAAGCGCCATGCTGCAGTCCTTGCAGGTCAAGCAGCAGCTCGGCGTGCAGGCGCTGGCGATCGCCAACCAGGCGCCGCAGACCATCCTGTCGCTCTTCCACTAAGCGGACTTGGCCCCGGCGGCGCTGCCGCCGGACGAGGAGGACTCCCGGCCTCGTGGGCTGAAGAAGCGGGAAAAGGGCGGTGCCTGTGGCGCCGCCCTTTTTCGTCATCCGGCAAGAACTGCCACCCGCGGCAGAAATTGCCCTGTTAACGGCAAATAATGCCTAATAGCGCGCATTTGGTTCAAATTTTACCGGATCGCAGTTTCCCGGTAGGCCCCGCAATCGATGGTTAGAGAGTCGTGAATCGGGTGCGGCACGCCGCTTGCCATTGAACCGTCTGGGCCAGAAGCCCGTGGAAGCAAAACGCTCCACACAACCCAGAACGGAGACTCTCCATGACTTTCAGTGTTAACACCAATGTGGGCGCTCTCACAGCGCTCCAGTATCTCTCGGCCACCCAGTCGCAGCTTGCTGTGACCCAAAGCGCGATCAACTCGGGCCTGAAGGTCGCATCCGCCCGCGATGACGGCTCGATCTTCGCCATCGCGCAGAACCAGCGCG
>JADHVO010000007.1 GCA_016783965.1 Alphaproteobacteria bacterium | reverse complement strand
CCTGGCGGGCCAGCAGGATGTGCTCGCGGGTCTGCGGCATCGGGCCGTCAGCCGCCGACACCACCAGGATCGCGCCGTCCATCTGCGCCGCGCCGGTGATCATGTTCTTCACATAGTCGGCGTGGCCGGGGCAGTCGACATGCGCGTAGTGGCGGTTCTGCGTCTCGTACTCGACATGCGCCGTCGAAATGGTGATGCCGCGCGCCTTCTCTTCGGGCGCCTTGTCGATCTGGTCGTACGCCGTGAACGTCGCTCCGCCCGTCTCCGCCAAAACCTTCGTGATCGCCGCCGTCAGCGACGTCTTGCCATGGTCGACATGACCAATCGTGCCGATGTTGCAGTGCGGCTTCGTGCGTTCAAATTTGGCCTTCGCCATGATCTCTATTCCTTCGTTCTTCGAACCCGCCGGCGCGGCGGGGTATGCAATTTCTTGTTCATCACTTCCGCCGGGCGGAAGTTGGAGCGGGTGAAGGGAATCGAACCCTCGTCATAAGCTTGGAAGGCTTCTGCTCTACCATTGAGCTACACCCGCCTTCGTCGACTTCCTTCTTCCAAGCCGTTCCAAGGGCTTGCCGCGGAGTTCTCCACCGGAATCCGCCCCGCAGCGGCGGAAAGTGGTGGAAGGGGTTGGATTCGAACCAACGTAGGCGTAGCCAACGGATTTACAGTCCGTCCCCTTTAGCCACTCGGGCACCCTTCCTGATTTCTTTTTCTACTCAAGCACTTGCGCGTCACTTCTGAGCGGTACTTGATCGCGTCCGAACCTTGGGAACGGACGTGGGGAGATACCTTTCGGAGGGAGGCCGCGAGCCGGGGGTTATTGGCTAACGCGCGCAAGCTGTCAACAGAATATTAGCGCGGACCAGACCCCGAAAAAGGCCCCGCGAACAACAGCTTGTGCCCAAGGCTAACCCCACCCCGAAGGGCCGTGCAAGCAAATTGACTGCTTGACAACGGCCCCACGGGGCATAGGGGCAAAAAGGCGGCCGGTCCCGCCGTCAGGTCAAAGCGCCTGGCTCAGCCCGAAGAAGAAGCCGCGGCGAGGACCGAACTGGGGCGCACCGACGCCCACACCGGTTCCATCGCGGATCTCGTACTTCTCGTCGAACAGGTTGATCACGTCGAACCGGGCGGTGAGACCCCTGCCCCAGCAGTCAAACGTGTGAGACACACCGAGGTTGATCTGGACGTAACCGGGCACATGGTTCCCATTCGGCGTTGTGCCACTACGGCGCAGGCCAGTGCCATACAGCATGTCGGCAGAGAAGCGTACGTCATGCCAAAGATACGAGGCACCGGCCGAAAACGATCCCAGTTGCTGATGATCGAGCGGAATGAAGTGGGTCGATATGTAGGCGAGATCGTCTGGAGAAAACACGAACTCACTCGACACGATGTGTCTGCCGACCGCGCGTTCGTAGGCCGCGTTGAGATAGCCGGTGAAAGGCCCGCCGTCGTCGAAGTTCGCCGAAAGCTCGACACCATATTGCCGGCCAGTCCGGTAGTTGAACGGGGTCAGGATGATAGGCGCGCCGAACTGCCCTTCGTCGATCAGGTTGTGGGACGACTTGTAGAAGCTGTCGAGGCCGACGGTCAGTCCCGGCACGACGATCTGCTGGATGCCGACGTCGTAGTAGTCAGCGCGCTCGGCCTTCGGTGTGTGGTCGGTGTGGTCGGCCGCGGCGGTCGTGTTGTCGTACAGGGCGACGTCGGTGGTAGCGACGAGCTCGAAAGGCGGCGGCGAGAAATACCGCGAATAGCCGCCATGCACCGTCGTCGTGTCGGTGGGTGTCCAGACGAAGTTCACGCGTGGGCTGAGCTGGCTTTCCGCATCGAAGGCCTGGAACTGGTCCCATCGCACGCCATAGTTGAGCGTGAGCGTCGGGAAGACCTTCCATTCGTCCTGAAGATAGAGGCTGTAGCTCCAGGCGTGCTTCTTCCCGTTGTCGACGATGGTCACCGGCACGTCGGAGGTCTGGTTGCCGAGGGCGTCTACGCCGAGCACCTGGGAAGACGTGTTGCTGGTGAGATCGTCCGCCTGATAGATCACCCCGGCACGCACGGTATGATCGCTGGTTGCATGCCAGGCTCCCTCGGCCTGCAGACCATAGGCGACGTCGCGCTTGTAAGCTGTTTGCGCGATACCGTTGTAGAGCACGTCGCCGACGGCATCGGGCGTGAAGAACAGGCTGGAATACCGCCCATACGCCGAAACCTGCACGTCAACATCGCCCATCGAACGCAGGTAGCTGACGATGCCGTAATGGGTGATCTCGCGCTGGTTTTCGTTGAGGTTTTCACTGGGGAACAGGAACTGGCCGTTGACCTGAAGCACGCCGCCCGGGCCGAGGCCGTTGACGCCGCCGATGCCGGACGGTTGCAGGCCATGCCGGTTTGGTATCTGGAACACATCGTTCGACGTGCCGAGGATCGCGGTCACCGAACTGTTTGCGTCCAGGATGTCCTGAACGAAGCCAAACCCGTGCCATTGCTTGGTGCGATCATGAAGCGGATCGACGCTGCCATCGGGCGATTCGATGCCGCGGGTGTTGGTCAGATAATCGCCCGTTGCGAAGTAATTGAGCGACCCAGCCGTTCCGCCATAATCGAAGCCCGGATTGAGTTCGCTGTGGCTGCCGCCATACATCGAGATATCGCCGCCGTTCTGGAAGCCTGTCTTGGTCTCGACATCGATGATGCCGGCCGTCCTCAGGCCGTACTCCGCCGGCAGCGCGCCGGTGATCAGCTTGAGCGAACCGACGAAGCGCGGGTCGAGCGTCTGGCCGAAGACGGAGATGCCCTCGGGAATGATGATGCCGTTGAGGCGATATTGCAGGCCGTTGTGCTCGCCGCGGACGTGAAGCTGTCCGAAGGAGTCCTGAGCGACGCCGGGCGCCTGGAGCACGACCTGGTTGAGCAGGTTGCTGTCACCGCCAGGCTGCGCCTGAATATTGGCGTCGGTGATGGTGTAGGTTGAAGCGCCGGTCTGCGGCTGTATCCCGACGCGGGCCTCGTTGAGCCTTGCGGCGGTGACTGTAACGGTTTCGACCGTTTCGACGTCGGCCGCAATGGCCGATACAGGAAGGAAAAGCAGAATTGCCGTGCCGGCAAACAATGTGCTGCGTGACATTGGAACACCTGAATATCCGTGAGGGCGCGAACCTTGCGGGTCCGCCTCTAGAACGAACGACCCGCCAAAGCGGTGTCGCACGTCAGCTCGATAGCAGTCGGATCAGGCGTGAGGCGGGGCGCGGCCACGCCAGATGTGCGTGATCGCGATGCGCTGCGCCGCAGGGATGACGGCGAGCTGAATGACGGAGACAGAGAGAGTCGGCGCCAGCGCCACCGCGGCGCTCGGCGTGAGGAAGCTGCCGGCGCTGGCAAATTGCTGGCAAAGTGGGCAGTTCTGGTCGGAGTTCTTGGCCGGCGCCTTGTCGCCCTTTGCCGGGACGCCGTCGAACACGTCGAGGGCGGGCGCGACGCCGTTTGTGATCTGGTGGATGTGGGTCTGGACCAGGAAACCCTGGAGCGTGAAGGCAACGAGCGTCAGCAGGATCAGCGCACGCGAAGCGAGACCGCGGACGGCGGGCCGGGCGCGGGTTTTCGGGCGCGTGCTGCGATGCATGATGAATGCATACCTACCCCTTTGCGAAAGAAAAGCCAATTTCCTGTGAAACCGCAGGGCAATTCCCTATAAGCCGCGCATGCCCCGCCAAGACCGCAAGCCGGAACGCGCCCGCAAGTTCAGTAAGCCGCCGCATAAGCAGGCGGCTGCGAAATCCGATCACAAGACTTTTGGCGGCAAGCCGCAGCCCTTCGGCAAGCCGACGCACAAGACGGAACGCAAGCCGTTCCACAAGCCGCATGTGAAGCCGGAGAGCGGCCTGTGGCTTTACGGGACACATGCGGTGCGTGCGGCGCTGGCGAATCCGAAGCGGTTCGTGAAGCGCGCGGTGCTGACGGAACGCGCCGCCGAGGATGTCGGCGCAAAGCTGCTCGGGCGCGTGCGGCACGAACTGACCGACATGCATGGCGTGTCGAAAATCCTGCCGGAAGGATCGGTGCACCAGGGCGTGGCGCTGCTGGTGGAGCCCCTGCCCCGTCCTGACCTCGACGCCGTGCTCGCAGCAGCGGAGCCAGGAAAGCGGCGCGTGGTGCTGGTGATGGATCAGATCACCGATCCCCACAATGCGGGCGCGATCCTGCGCACCGCGGCGGCGTTCGGCGTGACGGCGGTGGTCGTGCAGGACAGGCACTCGCCGCCGGAGTCGGGCGTGCTGGCGAAGGCCGCATCGGGCGCGCTCGACGTGGTGCCGCTGGTATATGAGGTGAACATCGCGCGCGCGATGGAGAATCTCGGCAAGGCGAACTTCTGGCGCATCGCGCTGGCGGGCGACGGCGATACCACGTTGCGCGAGGCGATGGAGCCCAATCGCGACATCGCGCTGGTGCTCGGCTCGGAAGGCGCTGGCGTGCGGCGTCTGGTGCGCGAAAGCTGCGACGTGTCGGCCTATGTCCCGATCGACGCGACGATGGAGAGCCTCAACGTGTCAAACGCGGCGGCGGTGGCGCTCTACGAAGTAAGGCGCGGCTAACGCCTCCCCTCACCCGCTGCGCGATTTCGACCTCTCCCGTAAACGGGAGAGGTCAGAAGAGCGCGGCGACGACGTTTTCGCCGCCGAAGTTCTCGACGAACACCAGAACCTTGTAGCCGTCGGCCATCTGAAGATTGCCGGCGGCGTCGTGCATCATGACGCCCTGGTTGCTCATGGTCGCGGTGCGGCGGTCGTAGGCGAAGCGCGGGGCGAGGCCCTTGTACTGATCCTTGATCAGCTTGAAGAGCAGCGCGGCGTTCTCGGGCGCGATGCGGATGCAGCCCGCCGAGGCGCGGGTGCCGAGCTGCTTCAGCTCGAGACCGGTGGCGCCGTGGATCGCGAGGCCGGTCTCAAGGCCCTGATTCTCCCAGTTGAAGAACATCGCGTACGGCATCGGCTCGCGCCACTGGCCCGAGAAGTGGTTCCGGTACATCCGCTTCGGATCGATCTGATAATAGCCTTCGGGCGTTAAGCTTGGCTGGTGCGTGCCGTTGGGTGCGATCTCGTCCTTCTCCCGGCCGGTGGATGCGGGCCAGTTGTAGAGCATCGCGAGATTGCCGCCGGCGTCCTTCCGGAAGACATAGAGGCGTTGCGACCACGGGCCGACATCGGCTTTGCTCACGTAGAGGAACAGCCCGAAGTTATCGAGCATCTCGCGCGTGAGGCTGTCCCTGAGCCGCATCGTGACTCGGGCGAGCTCGGCGGGGGCGAGCGACGAGGCCGCGGCGGAAGGCGCTGCCGGCGGCGGAACAATCGTGGGGCGTAGCGGCGGCGCGAGCGCCAGCTTCGGCGGCGGCGTGACCTTCACCGTCCTGGGCGCCGGACCGTATTCGTCCGCGATCCGGAGATCGGGGACCGTGGCCGGCGGCGCGCTGGGCGCGGCGAGCGTCGGCTCCGGCGCGGTCAGCGGCCGGGGTGCGGGGATCACGATGGGCGCCGGCTTCGGGGCCAAAGCAGTGCTGACCGGCCTAGCGGCCGGCGCAGGCTTCTCGGGGACGGAGACCGCGGCGACGATATGTGCCACGCCGGCGTGCGCGATCTGGACAGCCGGCCTCACGACCTTGTCGCGCAGGCTGTCCAGGACGGCGGCCACGACCTTGCGGCTGGCCTGGTTCAGGGGTGGATTGCGGTCGAGCACGATCGCGGCGCTGAATGGGAGCGCGCACAGCAGGTAAATCATGCTTAATTTGCGAAGCACCGACATCCCGACCCGCGAACCGCCTGGGCGCTCACCGTAGCGCATCTCCCCCACGCCTGTCCCGGTTCGGGTCAACCGCGGTTAACGGTAAGAATGCCGCGGGGATTATGTTGGTTGCGTGGCAGATTGCGAAATTTCCCCGGACACCCGGGCCATGTCGCGGTCGAGCGTCCGGCTGGAGAGCCAGTACAGGAGCGCGCCTGCCGCCGTGAACACAACGTTGGATAGCAAGGCCCAGCGCAACGAATCCGGGCCGAGCGAGGGCTTAAGCGCGTCGCTCACGACACCCACCCAGAGCGGACCGAAGCTCAAGCCCACGATGTTCAGGATGAAAAGGAGCACGGCAGCGGCCGTGGCACGCATCCGCAGCGGCACGAGACCCTGCGTTGCGGCGTAGGCGGGGCCGAGATAGCTCGCGCCCAGAAAGGCCGGCACTGCGAGGGAGGCGATGACGACCGTCAAGCTCGATGACAGATAGAAGAACGGCGCGAAGGGCAGCCCGATAAGCGTCGCCACGACGGGCACCAGCATGGTGCGGCGGATGTCCTTCTTGCCGACGCGGTCGGCGATAACGCCCGACAGCAAGGTGCCGATGTAGCCGAACACGCCGGTGGTGATAGCAAGCAGCAGACCGATCTGCGTCGGCGTCAGGTGGTGCGTGCGCGCGAGGAAGCTGGGTACGAAGGCAAGGCCGGCGTAGCCGCTGAAGGCGCTCATCGAGGTGCCGAGGGAGAGGAAGCGGAAGGAACGCTGGCCCCAGAGATAGCGCACGGTCGCCATGAAGCCGGGTGCACCGCCGGTGTCGATGAGCGCTTCGCTGTGGCCACGTGGCGGCTCGGGCACGGTGAAAAGGAACAGGAAGACGAGGATGAGCCCCGGAATGCCGGAGGCAAGGAATGCCGCACGCCAGCCGAACGTGCCGGCGATGATGCCGCCGCCGAAGAAGGCGATGAGCAGGCCGACATTGAGGCCGGCGGAATAGAAGGCGAGCGCGCTGGCGCGCTGCTGTGGCGGGTAGAGGTCGGCGATGATGGAATTGATGGACGGGCCGGTGCCGGCCTCGCCGATACCCACCACGGCGCGGGCGGCGACGAGCTGCCAGAAACCGGTCACGAAGTTGCAGACCACTGTCATCGCGCTGAAGATCGCGAGCGAGAGCGCGATGATGTTGCGGCGGTTGGCGCGGTCGGCGATCACCGCGAACGGCATGCCCAGCGACGCGTAGATCAGCGCGAAGGCCGGGCCGGTGAGGATGCCGAGCTGCGTGTCGCTGACGCGGAATTCCTTCTGGATCAGCGGCAGCAGGATGCCGAGGATCTGGCGATCAAGGTAGTTGACGACAAAGACCAGCGTCACCATCACCAGGATGTAGTGTCGGTTGGTCATGTGCCGACCTCGACGGTCTCGGCCCGGGGTTGGTTGGCGCGGGCGAGCTCACCGGGGAGCGAGCGGCTCGCCATCCAGAAGCACCATGCCGCGATCAGCCAGGTGACGGCGGTCGAGAGCATCGCCCAGCGGATGGAGTCGACGCCGAACATCGGCTTGAGATAGTCACTTTCCAGCCCGACCAGCCAGGGCCCGGTGCCGAAGCCTATGATGTTCAGCGTGAAGAGCAGGATCGCTGCGGCCTGCGCCCGCATGCGGAGCGGCACCAGGCTTTGGACCATGGCATAGGACGGCGCGATGTAGGCCGCGCCGTTCATCGTCGGCACCAGTGAACACACCACCGCGACGGTGAAGTTGTTCGACAGGAAATAGAGCGGGAAGAACGGCAGCGCGGCGAAGATGAACACCAGGACCACCCACAAGTTCCAGCGCACGTCGCGCTTGCCGAGCCGGTCGGCCAGCACGCCGGAATAGTAGGTCCCGATGCCGCCGACGACGCCGAACAGGCCGCCGATCAGGAAGCCGCGCATCTCCGGATCGAGATGGAAGACGCGCGCGAAGAAGCTGGGCACGAAGGTCGTGCCGGCGTAGCCGCCGAACGAGGCCATCGCGCAACCAAAGGCGATGAATACAAAGGTGCGCTGCGAGAAGAGATAGCCAAGGGTTTCACCGAGATGCGGCGTGTCGCCCGTATCGGTGATCTGCTCCACATGGCCGCGCTTCGGCTCGGGGACCGTAAAGATGAACAGGAAGGCCAGGATCAGGCCGGGGATGCCGGCGGCAAGGAAGGCGTTGCGCCAGCCGAAGTGCTGCTCGATCCAGCCCCCGCCGAAGAAGGCGAGCAGCAGGCCGACGTTCAGGCCGGTGGCGTAGAAGGACAACGCCGCTGCCCTTTCCTTCGGCTCATAGAGGTCCGAGATGACGGAGTTGACGGACGGCGAGGTGCCCGCTTCGCCAATGCCGGTGCCGATCCGGGCGAAAACGAGCTGCACCAAGTTCGCCGCATAGGCGGAGACCACCGTCATGGCGGCGAACAGCATCATGGAGAACGCGATGACGTTGCGGCGGTTGGCGCGGTCGGCCAGCCAGGCGAGCGGCACGCCGAGCGTTGCGTACAGGATGGCGAACATCGTGCCGCTGAGGAAGCCGAGATCGGCGTCGCTGAGGTTGAACTCCGTTTTGATCGACGGCAGGAGCTGGTTGAGGATGTTGCGATCGAGATAATTGACGACGTACACCAGCGTCAGCATCACCAGGATGTAGCTGCGCGACGTGCCGCCAACCGCGCGCGGCGCCACGGCCGTGTTCTGATCCGACAAGATATGCTCCCCGAGCGCCTGTGCTTTTGCTTTGCCGGCGACCGTAGCAGAAGCGTTGCAATGCGTCAGGAGCGCGCTGCCGCGCGGTCAGCTTTGGCCGCGGCGTTCCTTCTTGCGGCCTTTCACGGCGAGATCGACGGTGAGCAAACGGCGCTGGCCGTCCACGCGCATTTGCTCGCTGCCAAGCAGGTACATCATCGCCTGATAGTCGCCAAGGGAGTCTTCCAGCGCGTTGGTGAAGCCCTGCGCGTCCTGCGCCTTGTTCATCTGGATCTTCGCAAAGCGCAGCGCGTCGAGCGAATTCTCCGCGACGCGGTGCGCGTAGTTGTAGGTCTCGCGCTCAAGCTCTTCGGGCGCCAGCACGCGGTTCACGAAGCCATAGTCATGCGCTTCCTGTGCGGAGATGAAGCGGCTCTCGAAGCAGAGCTCCTTGGCCTTGCGGATGCCAACGTCCCAGGGGATCGACATGTACTCGACGAAGCCCGCGAGGAATTCGGCGTTCGATGCTGCGAAGACGATGTCGCAGCAGGCGGCCGTCATCCAGCCGGCATAGATGCAGAAACCTTCGACCATGGCGATGGTGGGCTTGGGGAAGTTGCGCCAGCGGACGTGGACGTCGAGATTGTAATGCTTGAACTGGTCGTAGGCGTCGATCGTGCCCGGCTCGACGCCCAGCGCCTTGCGGTATTCGAGCGCCTCCGGCGTGCCGAGGTCGTGACCTGACGAGAAGTTGCCGCCCGCGCCGCGAATCACGACGCAGCGGATCTGCTTGTCCTTGCCCGCGAGCGTGAAGGCCGCGTCGATCTCATCCAGCATCCGGTAACTGAGGGCGTTGCGGAATTTGGGCCGGTTCATGGTGATGGTCGCGACGCCGCCATCGGTTGCGTAGAGGATGTCGTGGAACGTCATGTGGCCGTCCTCCCGGATGAGTTAGGGAGTGAACCTTGCACGGCGGGGCGTTTGCCATAAAGTCCCGGCCAGAGAGGACGTTATGGCCGATATTTTCATCTCCTACGCCCGCGAGGACCGCGAGTGGGTGGAGAATCTTGCCAAGGCGCTGACCGGCGAAGGGTACACGGTCTGGTGGGACTGGGATCTCCTGGTCGGCAAGCGCTATCGCGAGACGATCGAGACCGAATTGCAGACCTGCAAGGCGACGGTCGTGGTCTGGTCGCAGCACTCGATTCGCTCGGACTTCGTACGCGACGAGGCCGAGGAAGGCCAGCAGCGCAACATCCTGGTGCCGCTCCTGAAGGAGAATGTCCGGCCGCCGGCCGGATTCCGCCAGTTGCAGACGGCCGACCTGACGCAATGGGGTGGCGCGACAGATCACGTCGAGTTCCGGCGCATGATGCGCGGCCTTCAGCACGTCATCGGCGGCGAGCCTTCCTACGAGAAGGTTGATCCGCCGGAAGCGCCAATCGTTCCGGCGGCGACGGTCGGACCTGCCGCAACCATTGCCGAGCCCGTCATTCAGCCGACTCCGATCGTTGCACCGCCTCCTGAGCCAGTGGTGCAAGCCAAGGCGCCGGCGCCCAATGTGGGGAGTTCACCGCCTCCTCCGTCGCCCGCCAGCACAAGTGCTACGCCACCAACCAGCACCGGTGTGCCGCCGCGGGCTGCAGCCGCGCCCTCGCCGTTTGCGGCGATGAAGGTGCCGCCGGCTTCGCATCCGGTGTGGCGGTACCTGGCGATCGGCGCCGTCGTGCTCGTGGCGCTGATCTATGTCGTGAGCGCGTTTGTGGGACCGTCGCCCGAGCCCACGCCGAAACCGACCGCCTCCACGCACAGCACGCCGGGTAGCGGTACGCCGGCCAACAATTCCGATACGAGCAACGAAGGCCAGCACGGCAGCACCGGCGGCACAACGGCCCCGGCGCCCGCGAACAACACGCCGACCTTGGGCATCAAGGCGACGGACATGAGCACGGCGACGGCTGCGGTGGCGGCGGTGCTCCAGAAGGCGGAGCTCGCGGACCGCGATGCGCGCACGCAGGCGGATGCCGGACTTGCGGCGCAGAAGGCGGCGGCCGGCGGATCGACGAGTGACGCGAACGGCATGTCGCTTGGCACCGCGACCCTCGCAGAGGGGACGTATGGCGGGCAGGTCTACAACAGCACCGCGCAGGGCGTGGGCGCGCTGTCGTACAAGAACGGCGACCTCTATGCCGGGCAGTTCGACGAGGGCAAGGTCTCGGGCCGCGGCGTGGTGACGTTCGCCGACAAGTCGAGCGGCTACGGATATTCCGGCCAGTTCGCGGCGGGCACCTATAACGGGCTCGGTGTGTACTACTTCTCGAACGGCTGGCGCCTGGAAGGCACGTTCAAGAACGGGCAGCTCAGCGGGATCGGTGCGAAAGTCGACCCGAACGGGAAGATCTCCGAGCAGGGCACCTACGAAAACGGCACGCTGAAGTCGTAGGCGTTACTCGCCGAACGTGCCCTTGCGCGCCCACCCCGTCGGCGGCAGGCGACCGGCCTGCGCGCGCGCACCACGCCACTCCTTGAGATCGGACGGACCGAAGGTGCGGTTGTTCGGGTCCTTGAGGCCTTCCTTCCAGATGAAGGTCGTCGCGCCGAGCAGGCCGCCGTTCTGGTAGCGCTGGAGATAGACGCCCTGCCCGCGCCCCATCTCCGGCACTTCGGCGATCGGAAAGATCAGCAGTTTATGGTTCTCGCCAATCACGGCGACGGAGTCGGCATCGGACTTCAGGAAGGCGCAGACACGCGCGGACGAACCGTCCTTCACATTCAGCACGCGCTTGCCGTTCCTGGTCATCGCCAGCGCTTCGTCCTCGTTGGTGATGAAGCCGTGGCCGGTTTCGGCGGCGACCAGCAGCTTGCGGCCAGGCACATGCGGGAAGGCGGCGACGACGTCGGCGGCGGGCGGCAGGTCGATGAAGGTGCGAATGGCTTCGCCGTTGCCGCGTCCGCCGGGGAGCTTGGCGCAATCCAGCGTGAAGAAACGGCCGTCGGTCGAGAACAACATCAACCTGTCCGTCGTCTGGGCATGGACCCAGAACCTGCGGCGGTCGCCCTCGCGATACTTGACGCTGTCGTTCTCCTCCATGTGGCCCTTGTACGAGCGCAGCCACAGCTTGTCGGAAAGAACGATCGTGATCGGTTCTTTCTCGACGGCGCTTTCGAGCGCGACCGCTTCTTCCGCCAGCGTTTCGATTTTTTCGAGAAGCTTGGCTTCGACGATCTGGGTGCGGCGCTTGCCGATCGCGGTCTTGCCGCCGAACTTCGCATCGATCGCCTTCACTTCTTCGATCAGCTTCGCGTCCTTCAGGTCTTCCGAGCCGAGCAGCTTCTTGAGGTCCTTCTGTTCCCTGGTCAGGTCCGCGTGCTCCTTGCGGATCTCCATCTCCTCCAGCCGGCGCAGACTGCGCAAGCGCATGTTGAGGATGGCCTCGGCCTGGTTGTCGGTGAGCTTGAACGCCTTCATCAGGACGGGCTTCGGCTCGTCCTCCTCGCGGATGATTTTGATAACCTTGTCGAGGTTCAGATAGACCGCGAGATAGCCCTCGAGGATCTCGAGGCGGCCGGCGATCTTCTCGAGCCGGTGCCGGCTGCGCCGTTCGAGCACGTCGCGGCGGTGATCGACGAACGCCTGGAGCGTTTCCTTCAGGCTCATCACCTTCGGGACGACGCCGTTGTCCAGCACGTTCATGTTGAGCGGGAAACGGGATTCCAGGTCGCTGAGCCGGAAGAGCTGCTCCATCAGGATTTCGGCTTCGACCGTGCGGCTCTTGGGCGTGAGCACGATACGGATGTCTTCCGCGGATTCATCGTGCACGTCGTCGAGCAGCGGCAGCTTCTTCTGTTCGAGCAGGCCGGCAATGTTCTCGATAAGCTTGGACTTCTGAACCTGGTACGGGATTTCCGTGACGATGATCTGGTAGACGCCTCGGGCGCCCTCTTCCTTCTTCCACTTCGCGCGGATGCGGAAGGAACCGCGGCCGGCCTTGTAGGCTTCCGCGATCGTTTCCGGACTGTCGACCAGGATGCCGCCGGTCGGGAAGTCGGGACCGCGCACGATGTCGGACAATGTCTTGTCGCGGGTATTGGGCGTCTTGATCAGCGCAACGAGTGCCTCGCACAGCTCGCCGACATTGTGCGGCGGGATGGAGGTCGCCATGCCGACCGCGATGCCGGAGCTGCCGTTGGCGAGCAGGTTCGGGAAGGCGGCAGGGAGGACGACGGGCTCTTCGTCCTGACCGTCATAGTTCGGGCGGAAGTCGACGGCGCTTTCGTCGAGACCCTCGAGCAGGAGGCCCGCGACGTCGGTCATGCGGGCTTCGGTGTAGCGGTAGGCGGCGGGATTATCGCCGTCGATGTTGCCGAAATTGCCCTGGCCGTCGACGAGCGGGTATCGGGTTGCGAAGTCCTGGGCCAGGCGAACGAGCGCGTCGTAAATGGCCTGGTCGCCGTGCGGATGGAACGAACCCATCACGTCGCCCACGATCTTGGCCGACTTCTTGAACGCGGCGTTGGAGTCGAGGCGCAGCAGGCGCATGCCGTAGAGGATGCGTCGGTGGACGGGTTTCAGGCCGTCGCGCGCGTCGGGCAGCGCGCGCATGGTGATCGTGGAGAGGGCGTAGGCGAGGTAGCGCTCCGCGAGCGCCTTGCCCAGCGGCTCGGTGCGGATTTCGTCCTGCTTCGGTTTGTCTCTGCTGTCGGCCATGTCGCTTCTCTAAAGTGATTCGCGCATCGCCAGAGCGTCGAGGCGGGTGCGAGCGGCGGGCATTTCCTTGCCGTGCGGGATCAGCACGCGGTCGAGCAGGAAATGTCCTGTGAGTTTCAGGCCCGCGGCCACGTCGGCGGCGGTGGGCTCGGCGTTCTGCGTGCCGAGCAGGAAGGGCGGGAGCGCGAACAGACGCTCCTTGTAGGCGGCGCCGCCGTCGCGGCTGACGGCGCGGCCGGTGCGGGGTGACACGTAGACCAGGTTGTCGATTGCGCCGGTGGCGGCACAGCGGCTGAGGTCGAGGCCGAAACCGAGCTCATCGAGCACGCCGGCTTCCCAGCGGACATAGAGCGCACCCCAGTGGTCGATGCCATGGTCCTGCATCGCATCAAGCAGGACGTTGCCGGCTTCGAACACGCTGGCGTGGCTCTCGCGTTCGGGGAGCGCGGCAGAGGCGATCGCAGCGAAGGCGTTGAGGCCGGCGAGTGCTTCGCGGCTGTCCAGCATGTCGCCGGCGCGCGCCTTGAGACTTTCCGTTGTGAAGCTGCCGAGGTGTTCGTTGAGACGCGCGCGCCAGTGGACGTGCAGCGTGTTGCCGGGCTGGAGCATCGGCTTGACGCGGCGCGAGGCGCCACCGCGCACCAGGCCGAGATGACGGCCGTGCTGGTGCGTCAGCGTTTCGAGGATCGCGCTGTTCTCGCCGTGGGCGCGCACGGAGAGGACGATGGCGTCATCGGTCCATTCCATCCTACTCGTCCGGCGGGAATTCGAGGCCCATCTCGGTGTAGTGCTCCTTCTTCTCCGCCCAGTCCTCGCGGACCTTCACGAAGAGGAAGAGGTGTATGCGGCGGCCGAAGATTTCTTCCATCTCTTTGCGCGCGAGTTCGCCGATAATCTTGATCGTGGCGCCACCCTTGCCGAGGACGATGGCCTTCTGGCCTTCACGCTGGACGTAGATGGTCTGGTCGATCCTGACCGAGCCGTCCTTGCGCTCTTCCCACTTCTCGCTCTCGACGGTCGAGGCGTAGGGGAGTTCGTCGTGCAGGCGCAGGTAGATCTTCTCGCGCGTGATCTCGGCGGCGAGGAGGCGCGAGGGAATGTCGGCGGCCTGCTCCTCGGGGTAGAGCCACGGACCTTCGGGCATTTTGCCCTGTACCCAGGCGAACAGGTCGGCGACGCCGTCGCCTTTCAGCGCGGAGATCAGGAAGACCTGTTCGAACGTGTTCTCGGCGGTCAGCGCCTGGACCAGCGGCAGCAGGTCGGTGCGCTTCATGCCGTCGATCTTGTTCAGCGCGAGGGCCGCCTTGCGCCCGTCGTCCTTCAGCGCCTTGATGATCGCGTGGGTGTCGTCGGCGGCGCGGCCCTTGGGATTGGCGGTCAGTTCCTGCGCATCGGCGAGCAGCACCAGAGCATCGGCGTCGCCGGCGTGAGTCCAGGCGGAGGTCACCATGGCGCGGTCGAGGCGGCGGCGCGGCTTGAAGATGCCGGGCGTGTCGACGAACACGACCTGTGTCTCATCCTTCACCGCGACGCCGCGCACCGGCATGCGCGTGGTCTGCACCTTGGGGCTGACGATGGCGACCTTCGAGCCGACCAGTGCGTTGACGAGCGTCGACTTGCCCGCGTTGGGCGCGCCGATGATCGCCGCGAAGCCAGCGTGCCGGGTCATGCTGTGATCTTCTCCAGCATCTTGCGCGCGGCTTCCTGTTCCGCTTCGCGCTTGGAGCCGCCGCGGCCGACCGAGGGCTCATGTCCCTTCAGCGAGACGCGCACCACGAAGATCGGCGCGTGGTCGGGGCCGTCGCGGCCCAGAAGCTCGTACAGGGGCGTCGTCTTGCGCGCCTGAGCCCATTCCTGGAGCGCCGTCTTGGCATCCCGCAGGTCTTCACCCAACTCGGAGTATCGATCGGCCCAATAGCATTCGATGAAGCGCCGGGCGGCGATCATACCGCCGTCGTAGTAGAGCGCAGCGATCAGCGCTTCGCAGGCGCCGGCGAGGATCGCGGCCTTGCGGCGCCCGCCGCTCTGGGATTCCGACGACGCGAGGATCAGGTGTTCGCCGATGCCGGCGGCTTCGGCGGCGCGGGCGCAGGCTTCCTGGCGGACCAGGGCATTGTATTTGAGCGCGAGCGCGCCTTCCGGATCGTCCGTGTACAGACGATGAAGGTCTTCCGCCACGATCAGGCCGAGCACGCGGTCACCGACGAATTCGAGACGTTCGTTCGACACCTTCGCGTTGGCGCTGGAGTGGGTCAGCGCGCGCTTCAGCAAATCGCGATCCGCAAATCTGTGACCGAGCCGCTCTTCCAGATCACTCGACGAAGGTGAACATGCGGCTATAGCGGATACCACCGGGCCAGGTCCAAGGTTCATACCAGATGAAGCTGTCATCGACCGAGAAGAAGCGCAGCTTCGCGCGGCCCACGAGGTCTTCGGCCGGAACATAGCCGACGCTCATGCGGCTGTCGTCGGAATTGTCGCGGTTGTCGCCCATCATGAAATAGTGGCCGGGCGGCACGACGAACGCCCTGGTGTCGTCCTCTTCAGTCATACCGCGGTCGAGCACGAGATAGGAGCGGCCGCCGGGCAGCGTCTCGCGAAATTGCGGGACCCTGGTCGTGATGCCGTAGGGGTCGGTCTCGATGTAATCGGCGACGCGCACTTTCGGGATCGGCTTGTCGTTCAGATAGAGCACGCCGCCGATCATCTGCACCCGGTCGCCCGGCAGGCCGATGACGCGCTTGATGTAATCCCAATGGTATTCGGGCGAATTCACGTTCGGCATCTTGAAGACGACGACGTCGCCGCGTTCCGGCGCCGAGCCAAAGAGGCGGCCGGAAAACGGCGCCAGCATGTAAGGCACCGACGCCCTGGAGTAGCCGTAGGCGTATTTCTCGACGAACACGTAGTCGCCGACCAGAAGCGTCGCCTCCATCGAGGCCGACGGGATGTTGAAGGGCTGGAACAGGACGGTGCGGATCACCAGCGCGATCAGGAGCGCGTAGAAGATCGTCTTGATCGTCTCGATCCAGGAATCGCCCTCTTTCTTCTTGGGCTTGTCCGCCTTCTGCGGCTGGTCGGCAGGCGTTTCGGCGGTCAGGGGGGCGTCTTCGGACATATTCAGGCCTTCGGGGCGGGTCTTTTGCGGAACGCGCAGGGCTAGGTCAAGGCAGCATTTGGTTAAGGCTTAGCAGCGGGAACCGCCGAAATAATGACGACTGCCTGCGCCAGCGGGAAATCGTCCGTGATCGTGAGGTCGATCTGGGCGGTGTGGCCGGGGGGCGTGATCTCCTGGAGGCGCTTGAGAGCGCCGTTGGTGAGCTTCATCGACGGCTTGCCGCCAGGCAGGTTGATTACGCCCATGTCACGCCAAAACACGCCGCGGCGCAGGCCGGTGCCGAGCGCCTTTGAGCACGCCTCCTTGGCGGCGAAGCGCTTGGCGTAGGACGCGGCGCGCTGGGCGCGCTTGTCGGATTTGTCGCGTTCGGTCTGGGTGAAGATGCGGCCAAGGAAGCGCTCGCCGAAGCGCTCGATCGACTTGTCGACGCGGCGGATGTCGATGAGGTCGGAGCCAAGGCCGATGATCATGCTGCCCTTCCCTGTCTGCCCCGTACCACGAGGATCATGGTAGCGCCGCCAGCGACTCCGATCAGGCAGAAGGCTATCACGAGAAGGCCAAGGCCGCGGGTCTGCGTGCCGCTGTAGCCGACCAGGAGGCGTGGATGCGCAGCGGCGAGCGTCGGTGCGGGACGGCGCACGTCGAGCGCGAGTTCGTATGTGTGGCCACCTTGCGCGTCGAAGCCGCCGAGCGAGTGGAAAAGCGGCGTGGCGTCGGACGGGTTCTCGACCTTGGCCATGTCGGCCAGATAGGCGGCGCGCCGGTGCGCGGCTTCGGCGGGGTCGAGCGCGGCCTGGCGGGCACGCCAGCCGGCGATATCGCTGCCGCCACGCGCGATCCCGCTGCCACGGTCGCTCACCGTCCATGCGGCTTCGAGTTCGGGATCGCCATTTGGGCAGAGATGCTCGAAGCCGGCATCACCGGTCAGGCAGCCGAACTCCGCTATGCCGGGCGAGTGATCGGTTTGCAGGAACAGGTCGTAGCGGCCGGAGAGACCGGTGGTGAAATCGGTGCTCACGATCCTGCCTGCGCGCGAAAGGTTCAGCGCGGTGTCGAGCGCGCGGGTGTTGGCGGTCGAATAGACGAACTCGGTCAGGAAGATCATGCCGATGCCGGTGATGATGAAGACAGCGGCGAGGACGATCAGCGCGTTACGGCCGAGGCGCCGGCGAACGAACCAGATTGCGGCCAGCGCCGCGATCTGCACCGCGATCAGCAAGATCAGTGTGGTGTTGCTCATGCGCGGGCTTCGTCCATCAGGGCGCGCATGCGGCGGATCGAGGCATCGAGGCCGATGAAGATCGCTTCGCCGACCAGAAAATGGCCGATGTTGAGCTCGCGGATCTGCGGGATGGCGGCGATGGGTTTGACGTTGTCGAAGGTGAGGCCGTGGCCGGCATGGATCTCCAGCCCGATGCTTTCGCCATAGGCGGCGGCTTCCGTGAGGCGGGCGAGAATGCGGTCCTGCTCCGCGCCGCTCGCGTTGGCGTAAGCGCCCGTGTGCAATTCGACCACCGGGGCGCCAAGCGACTTCGCAGCGTCGAGCTGGTCGCGCGCGGGCTCGACGAAAAGCGAGACGCGGATACCGGCAGCGCCGAGGCTGCGCACGATGGGCGAAAGGTGGTTGTGCTGGCGCGCGGCGTCGAGGCCGCCTTCGGTGGTGATCTCCTCCCGCTTTTCCGGGACGATGCAAGCGGCGCGGGGTTTCGCGTTGAGCGCGATGATGTGCATCTCGTCGGTCGCAGCCATCTCGAGATTGAGCGGGATATTCAGCTCGCGCGAGAGGCGATTGATGTCGTCGTCGGAGATGTGGCGGCGGTCTTCGCGCAGATGCGCGGTGATGCCGTCGGCGCCCGCGGCTTCGGCGAGCCTCGCGGCGCGGACGGGATCGGGATACGCGCCGCCCCGCGCCTCGCGCACAGTCGCCACATGGTCGATGTTCACGCCAAGGCGGAGATGGGTCATGGGTACTCGGTCTCTTGGCGGCGGGCGCGAAGGTCGCGGTTGACGGCGCGCACCAGGAATTTGGCGGTCTTGGTCACGGCGGCGATGCGGCGGTAGAGCGCAATATCTTCCGGCGTCTTGAGTGGGAATTGGACGGCGTTGAGGTTGCCGGGCCTGGCGCCCGCTTTCTTGCGCTTCTTCAAACGAAATCTGCGGGTTACACGACCTTCGGCAACATAATTGTTTTTCAAATTTTGCGTTTCGACCCCCTCCCCCGCGCGCGCGCGAGGGCGCCGCCGCAGGGCTGCGGCGATGACAGGTGTCAGGGTGAGACTCGGGTCGCGTTTCATGGCCGACAATATAAGGCCGGTTTGGCGGGGTTCGATAAAGTCGCCGCACATTCTGCCATGCGGGAACGAAAGCGAGTGCTATCAGTGCGTTGAGCGGTTTGCGGTTGCGCGTGGATCCGAATTCCGTTCGATAAGGCGCAGATGGCCCGCCGTTGCGGGCCATGCCAACCGGCTGCTTAGGCCAGGCCGCGGCTGCCGGGTTTGACGGCGGGCGTGTCGCGCAAATGGGGCGGGAGCTTGTCGGCGGGCCACGCCTTTGCGGTCCATGTCGCCAGCGGGATGAACGGGATGCCGAACTTCACCTTGCCGCCGGTGCGGTCGACAAGTGCGGCAACGGCCACGGGCTTGCCGCCGGCCTCGCGCACCGTCTCGATGCATTCCTTGATCGAGCCGCCGGTCGAGACGATGTCTTCGACGATCAGGACGGGCTGGTTCTTCGTCAGCATGAAGTTGCGGCGGAGCTGGAATTTGCCGTCGACGCGCTCGACGAAATAGGCGGGGAGCCCAAGCTGGCGCCCCATCTCGTAGCCGGGAACGATGGCGCCGACGGCGGTGGAGACGATCGCCGTGGGCTGTGTCTTCACCTGCTCGCGAACCTTCTGCGCCAGCGCCCTGATCAGCTTTGTCGTCCGCTTCGCGTCGGTGAAGATCAGCGACTTCTGGAGATAGACGTCGGAGTGCAGGCCCGAGGTGAGGATGAAATGGCCGCGCAGGAGCGCTCCGGCGCCTTCGAATTCCTTGAGGACTTTCTCGATTTCCATCTTCCCATCCTTGTCATGGCCCGCGAATGCGGGCCACCCAGTTGTCGCTTGGCCGTCTGCGACGCTTCGATCCGAGATCACTCTGCAACTTGCGGAGCGGCGTCACCTGGGTGGCCCGCATTCGCGGGCCATGACAGGATTTCTAGCCTGCAACTGCAGAGACATCCTTCTCGCGCACGCGGTCGACCGATTCGACCGCGGTGTTCACGCGTAGCGCGCCGAGGATGTTCTGCAAATGCGCGAGATCGCGCACTTCGATATCGACGGTGAACTCGAAATAGAGCGGGTTGCGATTGGTCACCTTCATGTTGAAGATGTTGCCGCCGTTGTTGGCGATCACGCTCATCACCGCGGCCAGCGAGCCCGTGGCGTTCTTCACCCGCACCAGGACGCGCGCGACGGAGGGGCCGCCCTCGGCGGCGTGCATGCCCCAGGACACGTCAAGCCAGTCGTCGGTGTTCTGCGCCTTCTCCAGCTCGGAGCAGTCGATCGTGTGGATGACGACGCCCTCCGGCGTCAGCAGGCCGACGATGCGGTCGCCGGGCAGAGGGTGGCAGCACTGGCCCAGGTGGTAGGAGATGCCCTCGGTCAGGCCGCGGATGGAGATCGGACGCTTTTTGCCCTTCGGCTCGGCAAAGGCGGCCTGCTTGCGGCGCTCGGGGTCCTTCTTGAACTCGGGGTAGACGGCTTCGAGCACCTCGTGGCCGCGAAGGGCGCCGCGGCCGACCTCGGCATAGACATCGTCGGCCTTTGACTGGTGCAGCTTCTTGGCGACGTTGGTGATTGCCTTTTCGGTGAGTTCGGCGCCCTCGTCCTCGAACACCTTCTTGAGGATGTTCCGGCCGAACTTCACGTGTTCGTCGCGCTGGGCGTGGCGGAGGAAGCGGCGGATCTCGGCGCGGGCGCGGCCGGTGACGACGAACTGCTCCCAGAGCGGCGACGGCGTCTGTTCCTTGGTGCGGATGATCTCGACCTGGTCGCCGTTGCGCAGCGGCGTGTGCAGCGGAACATGGACGCCGTTGACCTTGGCGCCGACGGTCGTGTTGCCGATGTCGGTGTGCAGCGCGTAAGCAAAGTCGATCGGCGTCGCGCCGCGCGGCAACGAGATCAGGTCGCCCTTGGGCGTGAAGCAGAAGACCTGGTCCTGGTACATCGACAGGCGCGAGTTCTCGAGGAACTCCTCCGCCGTGTCTCTCTCCAGCAGGTCGACCATGTCGCGCAGCCATTCATAGGCGCGGTTCTCGTCGCCTTCGGAGCGGACATGCTCGCGGTAGCGCCAGTGCGCGGCGACGCCGCGTTCCGCGACCTCGTGCATCTCCTGGGTGCGGATCTGGACCTCGACACGCTGCTTCTCCGGACCGATGACGGTCGTGTGGATGGAGCGGTAGCCGTTGGTCTTGGGCGTGGAGATGAAGTCCTTGAAGCGGTCGGGCACCATCTGCCAGTTCTGGTGCAGCACGCCCAGCGCGCGGTAGCAGTCGTCTTCGGTGCGCACGATGACGCGGAAGCCGAAGATGTCGGACAGCGCCTCGAAATTGAGCTGTTTCAGTTGCAGTTTGCGCCAGATCGAGAACGGGCGCTTGGCGCGGCCATAGACCCAGGCGTCGAGGCCGTGCTCGGCCAGCTTGCGCTTGATCTGGTCGGCGATGCGGCCGATGCGGTCGCCGCTGGCGCCTTCGAGCCGCTGGAGACGCGTGACGATGGAGATGCGCTCTTCCGGGTTGAGCTCGGCGAAAGCGAGGTCTTCCAGCTCCTCGCGCATGTTCTGCATCCCGATGCGGCCGGCCAGCGGGGCGTAGATGTCGCGGGTCTCTTCCGCGATGCGGCGGCGCTTCTCCGGCTTGGGGATGAACTGGAGCGTGCGCATGTTGTGCAGCCGGTCGGCCAGCTTCACCAGCAGCACACGGATGTCGGAGGTGATGGCGAGCATCAGCTTGCGGAAATTCTCCGCCTGCTTGGTGCGTTCGCTGAACAGTTCGAGTTGGGAGAGCTTTGTGACGCCATCGACCAGGTTGGCGATCTCGTCGCCGAAATTCGCCTTGATGTCGTCGTAGGTGGCGAGCGTGTCCTCGATCGTGTCGTGCAGCAACGCCGTGACGATGGTCGCCACGTCGAGCTTGAGGTCGGTCAGGATGGCGGCGACCTCGAGCGGGTGGGCGAAGTAGGGGTCGCCCGAGGCTCGGAACTGCTTGCCGTGCGCCTTCATCGCGTAGACGTAGGCCTTGTTGAGCAGGTCCTCGTCGGCGTCCGGGTCGTAGGCTTTGACGCGATCGACCAGCTCGGTCTGGCGCATCAGGCGCCGGGCCTTGGCTTTTGTCGCAGCCGGAGCCGGTGCGCTTGTCTCTGCGCGCGCACCTGACGGTGCGCTTGTCTCTGCGCGCGCACCTGACGGTGCGCTGGGGGCAGGTTCCACCGGCCCCGCACCCTGGGTCTCAGGCGCGGCGTGTGTGCTCATCGCCACAAATATAAGCCGAAAATGGTCGCGCGATACCCTCGGCGCCGGGTCGCGGGTTCGGGCGGGTCCGGAATTATCCACAATTCTGCAGTTTCACTCGAGCGACTCGGTGCAGATCATTGAGATTCAATCAGACTCGACGAAAAAGGGCGGCCCGACGGACCGCCCTTTGACGCGTATTCGGTGCGATGTTGCCACTACTCTTCGTAGTCGGCTTCCGGCTCCGGCTGCGGCTCGGCGCGGCGCTGGGCCTCGGAGGTGAGCGCACGCAGCAGCTCTTCCTCGGTGACGGCGCGGAACGCGCTGTCCTCGCGCTGGTCGTCGGTATCGGGACGCGCCTCTTCCGGCTCGTCGACATCGGCATGTTTCTGGAGGGACTTGATGTACTCCTCCTTGGCCTCTTCCGGCTTCAGGTCCTTGGAGGCGATCTCGCGGAGCGCGACGACCGGGTTCTTGTCGCGGTCGCGGTCGACCATCGGCTCGGCGCCGCCGGAAAGCTGGCGGGCACGGAAAGCCGAGATCAGGACGAGGTCGAACCGGTTCGGGACCTTGTCGACGCAATCTTCAACGGTAACGCGGGCCATGGAATTCCTTGTTTTTCAGCGGCTTAAGGGAGCGCGCGCGAACGGCGGCGGGCAAGTGCCCACCGGAAGGCGGCGGACAATATAGAAAGCGGGTGGCGTGGGCAAGCGGTCCAGATCAGGTGGGCCCATGCCAATGCAATTCAATCAGTTGGTAGAGGAACTCGGACATAGGTCTTTGGCAGGCAGGACATCGGACGTCGCCCGCCACATTTTCTTCCGCTCGCACGCCACAGCCGGGGCAATACCAGCTACCCCCAAACCTGAAGGTCCAGGTTCGGTCCGGAGGCGGCGGAACGCCTTTCTCATATCTGTCGATCAGCCGTTCACTTAGGCTTCGCGACAAGTCCATCCCACCAGCTTCGCAACTTAGGGACCTGTCGGGCCGAACAGAGAGCGTCTGACCGCATCGAGGGCAGAACATCGACGGTTACTTCGGCCAAAGCACCGCCTGGGTGCAGCGGAAGAGCGCCATCAGCTTGCCGGTGGATTCCGCTGTGATGGTGGCGTTCCAGACCTGGGTGGTGCCGCCGTGGACGAGCTTCGCCTCGCACAGGACGTTGCCCTCGCGCACCGTGCTCATGAAGTTGGTCTTGAGCTCGATGGTGGTGAAGCCGTTGGCGCCGTCAGGAAGGCAGCCGCCGGTGCCATAGGCGCAGAGCGTGTCGGCCAGGGTGACGATCGCCGGCGCAAACAGGAAGCCGATGGGCGCGACGATCTTGTCCTTGGCTTCCATGCGGGCGCGCATCAGGCCGCGCTCGGCGTGCGTCACCACCAGGCCGACCATGCCCGGCAGGCGATCCTGGTTCACGGCGTTGAGGCGCTGAACCCACTCTTCGTCATTGGCCATGATGTCAGGTGCTCGTTGGTGGCGGTGCGGGCGGTGTGGAATTGGCCCTGTGCTTGGCGAGCAGCTCAACCAGCGGGCGGGTTCGGATCCACATATGCGCGGTGTTGCCGAAGGTGCGCGCGACGGCGAGCAGCAACAACGCGTTGCCAAAGACGTTGATGCCGGCAGCATGGCGGATCGCGAAGGGATGCAGGTTCGGAGCACCGTTGCCGGGAGCGCCGTTCATGTAGAAGTCGATCGCGAATTTCAGGATGAACGCGGCGGCGGTGATGGCCGTGCCGATCCTGGTCGGCTGGCTCATGATCGTGCCGTTCTCCTTGTCGAGCGTGAGTTCGGCATGCTGGGCGGTGAACCAGCCGAGCGCGCCGCCGGCGACGGTCGCCAGCGCGTAGCTGGACAGCGCGACGAGACTGGGAGCGTGGCTCCTCGAGAGGGTGAGAAAGGCAAGCACGCCGTAGATGATCGGCGTGCGCCAGAGGCTGTTCACCTTGACCCGGCGCGGCTTGAGCCCCCGCCGAAAGATGAACATCAGCGCCAGGGCCGGGCCCAGATAGGGAAGGAATTCGCTGATCATTTCGGCCTGTTATGGAGCGGCGGGCGCGACGTTAACCGGGAGGGGATATCCGAAAAATTGCAAAGTCGTAATGATTCCGGGTCAAAAAAGAACGGCCCGGCAGCATTGCCTTATCCCACTGGCTGCACTTCCATATCGGTTCTGGGCGATCAGATTCGGGGGACTATCATGAAGTTCAAGATGCTTGCGGCCGCTATTGCGGCGGCCGGTCTGTCGCTGCTCGCCGCCTTGCCGGCTGAGGCCGCGCGGCAGAATTTCACGCTCATCAACGACACCGGCTACACGATCCGCGAGGTCTATGTCTCGCCGGTCAGTACCAACAGCTGGGAAGAGGACGTGATGGGCCAGGACGAACTGGAAGACGGCCAGTCCGTCGACATCACCTTCCCGCACCACGCGGGCGGCTGCTACTGGGACCTGAAGGTCGTGTATGACGACGACTCCGATGCGTACTGGAAGAACTTCAATCTCTGCACGATCAGCGAGATCACGCTGAACTACAACCGGCGTTCCGGAAAGACCTGGGCGCACTGGAAATAGACAGCGTACGTCCGACCAAAAATGAATCCGGGCGGAAAGCCGCCCGGATTTTTCTTTGGGATCGCCACAATTGCAGGGCAGAGTTCCGATCGAAGCTGGGGAGACTGTCATGACAATCAGGCGCGTGCTGGTGGTGGCGACGATGCTGGGCGCGGCGGCGACGGCCGCAACGGCGGCGCCACCCAAGGGATGGAAGACCTACACCGACGCAAAGAACGGTTGGTCGATCTCCTACCCGGCGAATTTCACGGTCGATCCGAAGTACCAGTCGATCGAAATCGATCCGCCGGTCCATGGCGTGTCGTTCAGCATCCCGGAGTCCTACACGAAGGGCACCAATCTCGACGACGCGCTGGTCGCCGTCGAAGTGCTGCCGGGCAAGAACTGCAAGCCAGCGCAGTTCCTGAGCGATCCGGAAGAGGTCAAGACGCTGAAGGCCGACGGCCGGACCTATGTGACGGCGTTCATGCCCGACTCCGGCATGATGCAGCAGCGCTCGACGAACCTGTTCCTGATCAGCGGCACCTGTACGGCGGTGACGTACTTTGTGCATTCGACCGAGCGGACCGTGATCGACCCGCCGCCGAAGCAATATGACGACGCCAGGCTGACGAAGCTGTTCGACAGCATCCGCGCGACCTTCACCCTGAAGAAATAGGACGCACGGCGGCGCGCTCAGCCGCGGGCAGCGCCGCCAGCAATTCCGAAACCGCACGGCCGGTACGCGGATCGCGCCAGTGCGGCGCGATGTCCGCCAGCGGCACGAGCACGAACGCGCGCTCGGCGAGACGCGGATGCGGCAGAACCGGCGGGCCTTGCATTACACGCCCGTTAAAATCGAGAAGATCAAGATCGAGTGTGCGCGGCGCGTTCATTACAGAACGTACACGTCCGAATGCCGCTTCCGTCGCATGGAGTGCCTCCATCAGCGTCTCGGGCGAATGTCTTGTGTCGATTTGCGCCACCGCGTTGACAAATGACGGATCGTTTGGATCCGGCCATGCGGGCGTTACGTAATAAGGCGATATGGCGGCGACACTCATTTCGTGTTGGGGGAGATGTGCGATCGCCGCGGTCAACGTCTGCGCCGGCGTTCCGGCCGCGGACGCGAGATTGCTGCCGAGCGCAATGAGGATCATGGGACAAAGCCGTACTTGAACCGCGCACGGAGAGGATTAGAACGGCACAGGGCGGTCGGAGTTTTATTGCCGGTTGGGCCATCGTGATAGTGGGAGTTCATTATGTTGTTCTATCCGAATGAAAAGCTCGCCCTGTTCATCGACGGCGCAAATCTCTACGGCGCCGCCAAGGGTCTCCAGTTCGACATCGATTATAAACGGCTTCTGGAACTTTTCGCGCGCAAGGGAATCCTGGTGCGCGCGTTCTACTACACCGCGGTGGCGGAAGATCAGGAGTTCTCCCCTCTCAGGCCGCTTGTCGACTGGCTCGACTACAACGGCTTTGCCGTGGTGACGAAGCCGCTCAAGGAGTTCACCGACGGCACCGGCCGCCGCCGCGTGAAAGGCAACATGGACATCGAACTCGCCATCGACGTGATGGAGATGGCGGACCAGGTGGATCACATCGTGATCTTCTCCGGCGACGGCGATTTCCGGCGGCTGGTCGAAGCGGCGCAGCGCAAGGGGCGCCGCGTGAGCGTGGTGTCGACCATCCGCACCCAGCCGCCGATGGTGGCCGACGAGCTGCGGCGGCAGGCGGACAACTTCATCGAACTCGACGAGCTGAAGCCGCAGATCGCGCGCGAAGGCGGACCGCGGAGCCCGCAGCAGTCGCCGCACTACGCGCAGACCGCTTAGTGACGACGACAGAGCCGCCGCGGGATTGCCAGCTCTGCCCGCGGCTCGCGGAATTCCGCGCGGAAAACCGTGGCGACTATCCGGCGTACTTCAACGATCCGGTGCCGACCTTCGGCGCCGATCACGTGCGGCTCCTTATCGTGGGCCTGGCGCCCGGATTGCACGGCGCGAACCGCACAGGGCGGCCGTTCACGGGCGATTACGCGGGCGACCTGCTCTACAGGACGCTGCTGGCGCATGGCCTGGCGCGGGGCGCCTATCTGCGCGAGCCGACCGACGGGCTGGTGCTGCATGATTGCGCGATCACCAATGCGGTGCGGTGCGTGCCGCCGCAGAACAAGCCGACGCCGGGCGAGATCAAGACCTGTCGATCGTTCCTGAGCGCGACCATCGCGGCGATGCCCTCGCTGCGGGCGATCCTCGCGCTGGGCAAGATCGCGCATGACAGCGTGTGCGATGCGCTGACGGCGAAGAAATCTGCGCATCCGTTCGGGCACGGCGCGGTGCACCAGATCGGCAAGATCGCGCTGGTCTCGAGCTATCACTGCTCGCGCTACAACACCAACACCGGCGTCCTCACCGAAGAGATGTTCGACGCGGCGGTGAAGCAGGCCAAGATCGCCGCACTGCACGCGCTCTAGCGAAACGCCTTTGTCACGTCGTCTTTCGCGATGCGCACGACATTGGATTTGAACTTCGCGAAGCCCCAGCCGTCGCCGTCGACTTCCTGCAAGCCGTCGATGCGCAGACAGACATCTTGCGGGTGGGCCTTCAGGTCGTAGTTCGGTTGCGGCTGGCCGGTGTCGATGTCGAGATTGGGTTCGGCGCGCACGGCGAGATAGACGTGATAGCGGAAGGGCGTGCCGGGACCCGACGTATGGCGCTTGTCGGCATACATGAAGACGGGGCCGTGCTGGTCGTACACGCCGCCGAAGCTAGCGAGCGGCTTCGATGGATCGAGGTCGTCGCCGGCGCAGGACGCCAGCGCGTAGCCCAGCGTGTAGTGCCAGTCGTGCGCCAGCTTCTGGAAGTCGTGCGCCGAGGTGAAGGTCACGCCCAGGAACGGACCATCCATGCCGCGATAAGGGCCATCGCGATCGGGCTTCGGCACTTCCGGACTCAGTTCGACGCCAGTCACGACGATGTCGCCGACACGCGGCAGTGACAACGGAAGCAGGAACAGGATCGCGAGCAGCAGCACGAACAGCAGCCCTGCGCCGATCAGTATGGTCCTCGCCATGCCCTCACCCGAAATCGCGGCGCGATTTCGACCTCTCCCGCTTCGCAGGAGAGGTTATGGCGCCGAGACGGTGTCTTTTGTTGGGCTAGCGATCAGCGATCCGAAGCATGCTTTCGAAGCTCCAAGAGACGTTGGTGCTCTTTGTTGCTTATGGGCCAGCAGCCACCACCTGCGCGGATGCTAACGGCTGAGCTGCACCAGTCCAATGGCCATTGCGCTAAAAGGCAATGGCCCGATGCGAGGGGCCGATCCACAAACCGAGTGTCAGCACCAACGCGCATACAAGCGAAACCAAGTGCCACTTGCGTGCGCGTCTCGCTTAACAAAATGGCGAGCCAATCCTGCCAACTCGGTTTGCGCTGCACCGCCCCCTCACCCTGCCCTCTCCCCCCGCTCCGCGGGGGCGAGGGTCGTCTATTATGAGTACCGCTGTTCTTTCCACGGGTCGCCTTCGTTGTGGTAACCGCGGGTTTCCCAGAAACCCGGTTTGTCCTCGGCATGGAAGACGATGCGCGTGATCCACTTGGCGCTCTTCCAGAAGTACCAGTCGGGGATGATGACGCGCACCGGACCGCCGTGGTCGCGGGGGATGGGCTTGCCCTCCCAGGAGTGCGCGAGCAGCACGTTGTCGTCGGCGAACACTCTGGTCGTGACGTTGGTGGTGTAGCCGTCATAGGCGTGGAAGACGATATGCTTCGCCTCCGGCTTCGGCTTCACGAGGTCGAGCAGCGCCTTCGACGACACGCCCTGCCAGTGATTGTCGTAGCGGCTCCACGACGTGACGCAGTGGATATCGCTGACGAAATCCTGCTGCGGCAGCGCCTTGAACTGGTCCAGCGTGAGCGCGATGGGGTTCTCGACCAGGCCCACGACCTGGAGGCGCCATTTCTCGGGCGCGATGTCGGGCTGCACACCGAGATCGAGCACCGGCCAGTTCTTCACTTCCTTCTGGCCGGGCGGCAGGCGGTTGACGTGGCCGAGATCGGGCCGGCCGGTGATCAGGCGGCCTTCTGCGGCCCATTCCTGCTTGGAGCGGATGAGCTTGTCCCTGATCCTGCCGATCAGGCCGGGGCTGTCGGATTCGTCGGTCATCCGCGGAATGTAATGGCGGGGCCGGGAACCGCCAACAGCGTGGAACCCGCGACGCCACCGAGCGTTTTTCCGGATGGGCGTTCATGGGTACAAAGCAGGAGCCGCCATGTCCGCTCAAATCATTTCGGCCCGGAACGTTCTGCTGGCCGCAGCCGCGGTGGGCCTGACGCTGGGCCTCACTGTGCCGACCTGGGCGCAGGATTATCGCACGGCCACCTATGGACCGACGGAAGAGGTGATCGTGACCGCGCCGCGCCCGCCACAGGGGCGCAGCAGCATCGGCGCGCCCATTGTCGACGTCGCACTGTCGGGTGAAGTTCGCTACGACGACCTGGATCTCAGCACCGGCTATGGCGCCCGCGTGCTGGAACGCCGGGTGAGCCGGGCGGCGCGCGATCTGTGCGCCCGGCTGAACGTCCGCTATCCGGTCGCGACGTCCGACAGCCCGCCCTGCTACGAGACCGCCTTTGAGGGGGCGATGGACCAGGCGGACCGGGCCATCGCCCGAGCCCGCGGCGAGGATTAGAGCCGCGTCAGGATATCGTTCGCTTCGCGCGGATGGCGCAGGCGGACGATCTTGAGCCACGCGCTGCGCGGATCGGCGATCAGCGCTTCGTACTGTTTGCGGCGGTGTTCGTGCGTGCGCCAAGCCCAGCGGATCGGATGGTCCGGGTCCTTGAACCATTGGACGAAGGTCTCGCGGTTTCCAGTGCCCGGCCACAGCTCCTTACCGGACGCTGCGCGATAGAAGGAGCGCCACACGACGCGCCGCATCACCACGCTGCGGTCGTAGTCGAGCCAGATGATGTGCGTGGCGCGGCTCAGCACGATGGTGCCGACCGCGCCACTGTAGTTGCCGTCGCTGACCCAGGCGTCCACGTCGAGTGCGGCGGAGACGCGGCGCCGGAATTCCTCGGGGTCGTGGGTGTTGAGATCGCGCCAGCCGGCCTGCCAGTTGATGGCATCGAGTTCGACGTTCGGGATGTTCAGCGAGGTTGCCAGCCGCTTCGCCAGCGTGGACTTGCCGCTGCCCGAGGTGCCGACGACGGCGATGCGCACTACAACAGCCTCCGGATTCGAGGAATGCAAGAAACGCAGAATATGAAACTGGTCATCACCGCGAATGAGATTAGATATTCCCCGCGCCAAGAGGTGTCGCCTGTGCGCATCAAAGCCAAGACCCAATCCGCCGCGAAGATGAGTGCCGTTGTCACGACCGCCGCTCCGGCCAGAAGCGCCCAGGCATCCTCGAAGTCCCGCCATGCCGTGTCCCATCCCAGGCCGCAGCAGGCCGCGAACCCCACGATGCCGATCAAGGTTTCCAGGTCGCTCCAGTCCAGGATGGAGCTCGTCGCAAGTGTCATAGCCAGAAACGAGATCGACACACCAGCTGGAAACCAGATTACGCTGTGCTGGGCGACCCATCTGACGAGCAGCACTGGCGACACCGTCACCCCTTGGCCCGCATCAGGCGGGCCTTGTCGCGCTGCCAGTCGCGCTGCTTTTCGGTCTCGCGCTTGTCGTGGAGCTTCTTGCCCTTGGCGATGCCGAGTTCGACCTTCGCGATGCCCTTGGCGTTGAAGTAGAGCTTGAGCGGGATGAGCGTCATGCCCTCGCGCTGGATCGCGGCGGCGAGCTTGTTGGCCTCGCGCTTGTGGACCAGGAGTTTGCGCGAGCGCTTGGGCTCGTGGTTGAAGCGGCTGGCCTGCGTGTATTCCGGGATGTAGGCGTTCACCAGGAACAGCTCGCCGTCCTTGGCGTAGGCGTAGGATTCCGAGATCGTCGACTTGCCGGATCGCAGCGACTTCACTTCCGAGCCGACGAGCATGATCCCCGCCTCGAGTGTCTCGTCGATGGCGTAGGCGTAGCGGGCTTTGCGATTGTCGGCGACGATTTTGGTGCCGTCGTCTTTCTTCTTTGCCATTTTTGATGCGCCGCTCTGCGATGCCGCCCGCCAACCCATCGCAGAGCGGCTGGAGAACGGCGGCTATAAAGAAACATATGTCATGGCCCGCAACAGCGGGCCACCCGGGTGACGGTTGTTCATACTCGCAGACGGGTGGCTGAGCCAAATCCTGCAAGTGCAGGGGCGCACCAACTGGGTGGCCCGCCGTCGCGGGCCATGACACTGGAGTTAGAGGATACCGGCGCCGGTCAGGGCGGCTTTCACCTTGGCCTTGGCCTCGTCGGTGGCGGAGACGAGCGGGAGGCGGACCTCGTCGGAGCAGATGCCGAGCAGCGAGGCGGCATATTTCACCGGGGCGGGGCTGGGCTCGCAGAACATGGCGTCGTGGACCGGCATCAGGCGGTCCTGGATCTTCAGCGCCTGCTCGAAGGCGCCCTGCATGCAGGCGTTCTGGAAGTCGGAGCAGAGCCTGGGCGCGATGTTGGCCGTCACCGAGATGCAGCCATGGCCGCCATGCGCCATGTAACCGAGCGCGGTGCCGTCCTCGCCGGAAATGAGGCGCCAATCGTTGCCGATGGCGTTGCGCTCGCGCGAGGGACGCATGAGGTTGGCGGTGGCGTCCTTCACGCCGACGATGTTCCTGTGCTTCGCGAGGCGGGCCATGGTCTCGACCGTGATCTCGACGATGGCGCGGCCGGGGATGTTGTAGAGCAGGATCGGGATGTCGACGGCGTCGGCGATCGCCATGAAATGGCGGTACTGCCCTTCCTGGCTGGGCTTGTTGTAGTAGCCGGTGACGGAGAGCACGGCGTCGGCGCCGACCTTCTTCGCGTGCTTCGTGAGCGAAATCGCCTCGTCGGTCGAGTTCGAGCCGGCGCCTGCGATCACGGGTACGCGGCCGCGGGCCTCTTCCACGCAGAGCTCGACCACTCTCATATGTTCTTCGTGGGAGAGCGTCGGTGATTCGCCGGTCGTGCCGCAGGGCACGAGCCCGTGGCTCCCCTGCTCGATCTGCCAGTTCACCAGCTTGCGGAACGCGGCCTCATCCACTTTGCCGTCCTTCATCGGGGTGATGAGAGCAGGGATGGAACCCCTGATGTTCTCGCGCGCGAACGCCATGACGGCCTGCTTTGTTGTGCTCTTTGATAGTGAACCAAAGTACAGGGCCGTCCGTGCGCGCGGCAAGGCATAATGGTCTCGACATTGCCACATGGCTGTGGCCCTTTTGGCCCGCCCTCCTAAGCGATCCCCCATGACGTTCCGCCGTGCCGTTCTCCTGCTGCTGGGCATTGCCGCCATCGGTTATGCCGCCGCGCAGACAGTGCTGCCGAGCACGACGACGCCGCTGCCGGACCTGTCGACGGCCGAGGGGCTGAAGCCCGATCACGAGCGCAGGCCAAGCCCCGCGCATGCGCTGAGCGCGGCCGACCATGATCTGCTGGGCCGCGCCTTCGATGCGGCGGACCGCGGCGACTGGCTGGGGGCGAAGGGCCTTGCGGAAAATACCCGCGGCGATATCGGCAAGCGGCTGATCCAGTGGCGCTATGTGCTGGACAAGAACTCCGGCGCCTCATTTGCCGAGATCGATGCTTTCCTGCGCGCGAACCCCGACTGGCCGATGCGCGACACAATCGTCGCTCGGGCCGAACTGGCCATGGACCCGACGGCGGCTCCCGCAGCCATCGTCGGCTGGTTCGGCGAGCGCACGCCCCTGACCGGCATCGGCATGATCCGCCTGGGCGACGCGCTGATTGCCGTGGGACGCACCGCGCAGGGCACGGACTGGGTCCGGCGCGGCTGGGTGAGCGGAATGTTCCGGCCGGACCAGGAACTGGCGATCGTGCAGAAGGACGGCGGGCTGCTGACGCCGGACGTGGACCGGGCGCGGCTGTCGAACCTGATCACCAACGACGAGATTCCGGCGGCGCAGCGCGAGATGTCGCGCGTGGCGGACGACGTTCAGGCGCTGGCGCGGGCGCGGATCGCATTTCGCAGCGGGCGGGGTGCGGGCGAGACGGCGGCGGCCAACCTGCCGGCGTCGGTCGCGAACGATGCGGACCTGATCTATGACCGCGCACGCGCGGCGCGGAAGGCGAACGACAACGCGGCGGCGGCAGCCTTCTTTGCGCGGCCGGGGATCAAGCCATTCATCGCCGCGCACGCGTCGAAATGGTGGGGCGATGCGAACCTGGCCATCCGCGCGCTGATCCAAAGCAACAGCTGCACGGCGGCGCATGCCATCGCAGCAGAAACCGGACTGACCAGCGGGACCGAGTTCTCAGAGAGCGAATTCCTCGCGGGCTGGGTGGCGCTGCGCTGCATGAAGAACCCGGCGATGGCGTTGCCGCATTTCCAGCGGCTGGAGGCAGGCGTGGGGCGGCCAATCAGCAAGTCTCGCGCGCGCTACTGGCAGGGGCGAGCGTGGGAAGCGAAGGGCGATACGGCCAGGGCGGTCGCAGCCTATCGCGCGGCGGCGCAGTATCCCGACACGTTCTACGGACAGATGGCACTGGCGCGGATCGATGCGTCGCCGGTGGTGCACCTGAACGAGACGGCGGCGGACGCGAACAGCGCGGCCGATGCGACCGAAGCCGACGACATGACCAAGGCCATACGCGTGCTGGGCGACCTCGGGCAGGAGAACATCCTGCGGCTGTTCGCGCTACGGGCGTACGAGCTGCACCCCGAGGCGGCGCGGGCGAAGTATCTGATGCAGATGCTGACCAATATGGGCTTCCGCGAGATCGCGGTGCGGGTGGCGAAGAGCGCCAGCTATGCCGGCGCGACGTTCCAGGACTACCTCTATCCGGTGATCCCGGTGCCGTCCTATGTGGGGCCGGGAACGGCGCCGGAGACGGCGTTCGTGCTGGGGCTGATCCGGCAGGAGACGGAGTTCGATCCGGATGCGGTGAGCGGTGCGGGCGCGCGCGGGATCATGCAGATGATGCTGGCATCGGCGCAGCTTGCGGCCTCGCAGGCCGGCCTGCCCTACCGGCCGAACGATCTGACCGCCGACCCGAGCTACAACATGCAGCTCGGCATGACGGAGTTCGCAGGGGATCTGCGGAGTTGGAACGGGTCCTATGTGCTCGCGATCGCCGCTTACAACGCGGGGCCGGGCAATGCGCGGAAGTGGATCGCGGCCATGGGCGATCCGAGGACCCCCGGTGTCGACATCATCGACTGGGTGGAGCTGATCCCGTTCAACGAGACCCGCAACTACGTCCAGAGGGTGCTGGAGAACACGCAGGTCTATCGCGGGCGGTTGGCCGGGCGGGATGCGCCGTTGCGGACCGTCAATGACCTCTACGCGCCGCGCGTGCCGGACGTGAAGGTGCTGAAATAGGCGCTGCACCGGCGCGCGTGCTTCGAGGCTCGCTGCGCTCGCACCTCAGCATGACGAATATCGAGGCGCGTCACCCTGAGGTGCCCCGCAGAGAGGGGCCTCGAAGGGTCAGCGGAAGATCGACAGCCACTCGCGGGCGAGGCGCTGGGCCTCGGCGATCTGGCTGGTGTTCATTTCCTTGGCGATCGACGCGCGCCAGGACTTGGCTTCGTCGGACCCGCGCAGAGCGGCCAGGTTGAACCACTTGTGGGCGGCGACGAAATCCACGCCAACGCCCTGCCCCGTCGAATATGCCAGCCCCAAATTGTACATCGCGTCCGGACGGCCGCTCTTCGCGTCGGTCTCAAACTGCGCCAGGGCATCTACGTCTATGCACGCCATGACACCTTTCTTCTCCTCGTCGCCGAGGAGTCCCCTCCCGGCATGCGACAATCGTGTCTGGGAGAAGCTAAGGCAGGGTTAACGGGATTAACCCTGATCTTAAGGTACGGTTAATACCTAAGGCGTATTTGGTCCGTACACGGACCACCTGGCAAAAAGAAACCGCGCCGAAGCGCGGCTCTTTCCGACTGTTCGGTTCCGGCCGCGGGCGGACGCTGAGATCCGGGCCGCGGCCTTTACCTTCGCCGCCGACGGACGCCGCGACCTCAGCCGCAAGCGCCCGTGAGCGACAACGTCGACCGAAGTCGACGCCCAGTTACTTCTTCTTCTTCGCCTTCTTGGCCTTCTTCTTCGCAGGGGCCTTCTTCTTGGCTTTCTTCTTCGCTGCCATCGGCATGAGACAACTCCTTTAGCGTTCTCGTTCAGGTCGGACGAATCGCTTCGCCCCCGAAACGTGAACAATATGAGTGGGTTGCATTTTCAAATGCAATATCGGCGGGCTTTCGCGCAAAGCGCGGATTCACGCGATTGTCATTTGAGCCTTATTTCATCGGCATCAAATGCATCGATCTGTGTACGGATCGAATTGGCCGAAAAAGCCGGCGCATGAGTCCGATTTCGCAAAATTGTGCGAATCACCTCCGGAGCGCGATTTGATTCGCGAGGGATCGCGTCCCGGATTCTCTGTTGGTCGCGCACTCTGACGGAAAAACGGAAGCCACTTTTCCGGAGTGCGCTCAGTCTTCGGGCAATCCGAGTCGCTGTTTGAGGATCGCGTTGACGACACCGGGATTGGCTTTTCCGCCGGTCGCCTTCATCACCTGACCAGTGAACCACGACGCCATCTTGGGCTTCGCCTTCACCTCTTCGACCTTCTGCGGGTTCGCGGCGATGACGGCATCAACCGCCTTCTCGATCGCCGAGGTGTCGGTCACCTGCTTCATGCCGCGTGCTTCGACGACGGCGACGGGATCGCCGCCTTCGCTCCACACGATGTCGAGCAGATCCTTTGCGATCTTTCCGCTGATGGTGTTGTCAGCGACCATCTTCACGATGGCGGCGTTCGCTTGCGCACTGACGGGGCCGTCGGTGATCGCGAGACCAGCCTTGTTGAGGCGGCCGAAGTACTCGTTGTTCAGCCAGTTGGCGGCGGCCTTCGCCTCGATGCCGGTGGCGAGCATCGCCTCGAAGTAGTCGGCGCTCTCCTTCTCGGCGACCAAAACCGTGGCATCGTAGGCGCTTAGACCGGCCTTCACGAGACGGGCCTTCTTCTCGTCGGGGAGCTCGGGCAGCGACCTCGCGATGTCGTCGACCCAGGCCTGATCGAGGACCAGGGGCAAAAGGTCGGGATCGGGAAAATACCTATAGTCGTGCGCCTCTTCCTTGGAGCGCATCGAACGCGTCTCGTTCGCCTTGGAGTCGTAGAGGCGGGTCTCCTGCACGATCGTGCCGCCGTCCTCGAGGATGTCGACCTGGCGGCGGGCCTCGTATTCGACCGCCATCTGCACGAAGCGCATCGAGTTGACGTTCTTGATCTCGCAGCGCGTGCCGAGATGCCTGAAGTCGCCGGTCGCACGGAACTTTTCGTAGCCGCCGGCGCGGCAGACCGAGACGTTCACGTCGGCGCGCATGGAGCCCTCGTCCATGTTGCCGTCGCAGGTGCCAAGGTAGCGCAGGATCGAGCGCAGCTTCCTGAGGAATGCGGCCGCTTCTTCCGACGAGCGCATGTGCGGCTTCGACACGATCTCCATCAGCGCGACGCCGGACCGGTTGAGGTCCACGAACGAGGCGTCGGGGTGCTGGTCGTGCAGCGACTTGCCGGCGTCCTGCTCCATGTGCAGCCGCTCGATCCCGACCTTGATGGTCTCGTCCTTCATGTCGAGGAGGATTTCGCCTTCGCCGACGATCGGGCTCTTGTACTGGCTGATCTGATAGCCCTGGGGCAGGTCCGGGTAGAAATAATTCTTCCGGTCGAACACCGAATGCAGGTTGATCTGCGCCTTGAGACCCAGGCCGGTGCGGACGGCCTGCTCCACGCACTTCCGGTTGATGACGGGCAGCATGCCGGGCATGCCTGCGTCGATGAACGACACCTGGCTGTTCGGCTCGGCGCCGAACGCGGTGGCGGCACCCGAGAACAGCTTGGCGTTGGAGAGTATCTGGGCGTGGACTTCCATGCCCACGACGATTTCCCAGTCGCCGGTCTGGCCCTTGATGGTCTTGCTCATGCGGCTCTCCACCAGTGAGCGGGCTTGGCGGTGAAATTGGCGGCGGTTTCGATGGCGCGGGCGGCGCGGAACAGGGTCGCCTCGTCGAACGCCTTGCCGATGAACTGCAAGCCGAGCGGCAGGCCGTTCTCCGTGAGGCCGGCGGGGACCGCGATGCCGGGAAGGCCCGCGAGGTTCACGGTCACGGTGAAGACGTCGTTCAGGTACATCGAGACGGGGTCGGCGGTCTTCTCGCCGATGCCGAAGGCGGGGCCCGGCGTCGCGGGCGTTAACAGGACGTCGACCTTCTCATAGACCTCGGTGAAATCGCGCAGGATGAGGGTGCGGATCTTCTGGGCGCGGGCGTAATAGGCGTCGTAATAGCCCGACGACAGCACATAGGTGCCGATCATGATGCGGCGCTGGACTTCCTTGCCGAAACCTTCGGCGCGGGATTTCTCGTACAGGTCAACGATGTCCTCAGCACCCTCGGCGCGGTGGCCATAGCGCACGCCGTCATAGCGGGCGAGGTTCGAGGAGGCCTCGGCCGGGGCGACAATATAATAGGTGGGCAGCGCATATTTGGTGTGCGGGAGCGAGACGTCCACGATCTCCGCGCCCTGCGCCTTCAGCCAGTCGATGCCCTTCTGCCAGAGCTGCTCAATCTCGGGCGGCATGCCGTCGATGCGGTATTCCTTCGGGATGCCGATACGCAGGCCCTTCACGCCCCTTTCGAGATCGGCCTCGTAGTCCGGGACTGGCACATCGACGGAGGTGGAGTCCTTTGGGTCGACGCTCGCCATGTGCTTCAGGAGGATCGCGCTGTCGCGGACGGTGCGCGTCATCGGGCCGGCCTGGTCGAGCGACGAGGCGAAGGCGACGATGCCCCAGCGCGAGCAGCGGCCATAGGTCGGCTTGATGCCGACGGTGCCGGTGACGGCGGCGGGCTGGCGGATCGAGCCGCCGGTGTCGGTGCCGGTGGCGGCGAGGCATAGGTTGCCAGCGACCGCGGCGGCCGAGCCGCCCGACGAACCGCCAGGCACCAGGTTCTGGTTGGAATTGCGCGCCCGCCACGGGTTGAAGACCGGGCCGTGATAGCTGGTCTCGTTCGACGAGCCCATGGCGAACTCGTCCATGTTCGTCTTGCCGAGCATCACGGCGCCCGCGTCCCACAGGTTCTGCGTGACGGTGGACTCATAGGGCGGGATGAAGTTGCCCAGGATGTGGCTGCCGGCGGTTGTCTTCACGCCCTTGGTGCAGAACAGATCCTTGATCGCGAGCGGCAAGCCCTCGAGCGGGCGGGCCTCGCCATGGGCGATGCGCACGTCGGAGGCGACCGCCATCTCGAGCGCCTTCTCGGGCGTCTCGGTCACGAAGGCGTTGAGCGGGCGCGCGTCGGCGATCGCTTTCACGAAGGCGGTGGCGAGCTCCTTGGACGAGACCTTCTTCGCGTGAACGGCGTCGCGCGCCTCGGCCAGCGAGAAATCGGTCAGCGAAGATGGAAGCGACATTATTCGACGACTTTCGGCACGACGAAGAAGTGATCCTCACCCTGCGGCGCGTTGGCCATGAGAGCGTTGGCGGAGTTGCCGTCGGTGACGACGTCGTCGCGCATCTTCAGGCGCTGCTCCACGACGCTGGTCATCGGCTGGACGCCATCGACGTTCACTTCGTTCAGTTGCTCGACCCATTTGAAAATGCCGTCGAGCTCGCCGGCCATGGGGGCGCAACGCTCTTCGGGAAGCGCGATGCGGGAGAGTCTTGCGATGCGTCGAACGGTGTCCTTGTCGACGGACATGGGCAGGCCTATAGGCTTGGAATCTCAGGTCTTGCTAGCAACGGCAACCCGGGCTGGCAAGCGACAGTAGCGGGATTTGGCCATGTCCCTCGGCATCACCGGTATCGATCACGTGCAAATCGCCGTTCCGCGCGCTTTGGAGGCGGAGTGCCTGAAGTTCTATCGAGAGCTGTTTGCGTTTCCGGAGCTGGAGAAGCCCGAGGAATTGAAGCCGCGCGGCGGGGCCTGGTTCCAGGTCGGCGCGCTCCAGATGCATATCGGGGTTGACCCGGAGGGGAGCCCGAAGAGCAAGCGGCACGTCTGTTTCCTGACCCGCGACCTGGCGGCGGCGAAGGCGGCGGTGCAGAAGGCCGGTGTGGCGATCGAGGAAGAGAGCGTGGCGGAGGGGCTGAGCCGCTTCTTCGTGCGCGATCCCGCCGGCAACCGGATCGAGATCGGCCAAAGGTGATCGTCGACATCGACGCACTGAAGGCCGCCCTGCCCGAGCGGGCGCGCTTGCTGGGTCTCGACCTGGGCGAGAAGACCATCGGGCTGGCGCTGTCGGACACGACGCTGATGGTCGCCACCCCGATGGTGACGCTGGCGCGGGGCAAGTTCTCGAAGGATGCCGAGAAGATCGAGAAGATCGTTGCGGAACAGACCGTCGGCGGGCTGGTGATCGGGTTGCCGCTCAATATGGACGGGACCGACGGGCCGAGTGCGCAAGCGGCGCGGGCATTCGCGCGCAACTTCTCGGCACGGGCGGTCGCATTGCCGATCCTGTTGTGGGACGAGCGGCTGTCGACGGCGGCCGTGACGCGGACGCTGCTGGACGCCGATGCCTCGCGCAAACGCCGCGGCGAGGTCGTGGACAAGATGGCCGCGGCCTACATCCTGCAAGGCGTGCTGGAGCGGTTACGGCGCATTTAGGACATTCCACAGCTATCTGAGGTGGCGGCTTGCCCACCCATGCCCCCTCCCCTATACGAAGGTCTTTAATGACCAGCGCGGCGCCTGCCGAAACCATCCTCAAATCCAGCCACCTGCTGGGCATCGAACAGCTTTCGGTGCCGGAGATCACCGCGCTGCTCGATCTTGCAGAGACCTATGTCGCGCTCAACCGCGGCGCCGACAAAAAGACCGCGACGCTGCGCGGCCGCACCCTGATCAACCTGTTCTTCGAGGCGTCGACCCGCACGCAGAGCTCGTTCGAACTGGCGGGCAAGCGGCTGGGCGCCGACGTGATGAACATGAGCGTCAAGACCTCGTCGGTGTCGAAGGGCGAGACCCTTATCGACACGGCGACCACGCTGAACGCGATGCGGCCCGACTTGCTGGTGGTGCGGCACCAGGATTCCGGGGCAGCGGAGCTGTTGTCGCGCAAGCTCGATTGCTGCGTGATCAACGCGGGCGACGGATCGCACGAGCATCCGACACAGGCGCTGCTGGATGCGCTGACCATCCGGCGCCGGCGCGGGGCGTTCCAGGGGCTAGTGGTGGCGATCTGCGGCGACGTGCTGCATTCGCGCGTCGCGCGGTCGAACATCCACCTGCTGCTCAAGATGGGTGCGCGGGTGCGGTTGATCGCGCCGCGCACCCTGCTGCCGGCGGACGCGGACCGGTTCGGCGTGGAGATCTTCCACGACATGAAGAAGGGGCTTCAGGGCGTGGACATCGTGATGATGCTCAGGCTTCAGCTCGAGCGCATGTCGGGCGCGTTCGTACCCTCGACGCGCGAATACTTCCATTTCTATGGCCTCGACCATGAAAAGCTAAAGCTGGCGAAGCCCGGCGCTTTCGTGATGCACCCGGGGCCAATGAACCGTGGCGTCGAGATCGACAGCGCGGTGGCGGACGACATCGAGGTCAGCCTGATCCAGGAACAGGTCGAGATGGGCGTCGCGATCCGCATGGCGGTGCTGGACGCGCTGTCGCGCGGGCTGGCGAAGGAAGGGCGCAACGCGCCATGAGTCTCGCAAGCAAGAGTGGGAGGATCGCTTTCAGGAACGCACGGCTGATCGATCCGGCGAGTGGGCTGGATGCGAGGGGCGGCCTCCTGGTCGAGAACGGGCGCATTGCCGATGTCGGACCGCGCTTGTTCAACGATGCCGAGCCGAGCGACCCGGAAGTGATCGAATGCCGCGGGCTCGTGCTGGCGCCGGGGTTGATCGACATGCGCGTGTTCACCGGCGAGCCCGGCAGCGAGCACCGCGAAACGCTGGAAAGCGCCAGTCACGCAGCGGCGGCGGGCGGCGTCACGACCATCGTCACCATGCCGAACACCGATCCGGTGATCGATGAGCCCTCGCTGGTCGACTTCATCAGGCGGCGCGCAGCGGCGACGGCCAAGGTGCGCGTGGCGCCGACGGCGGCGCTGACCAAGGGCCTGGGCGGCGAGCAGATGACCGAGATTGGCCTGCTCCAGGAAGCGGGCGCGGTGGCGTTCACCGACGGGGACCGCACGATCGCGAATGCGCGGGTGATGCGGCGCTCGCTGGCCTACGCCAACACGTTCGGCGCGCTGGTGGTGGGACATGCGGAAGACCCGGACCTGACGGCGGGCGCCTCGATCACCGAAGGCGAGTACGCGATGCGCCTTGGCCTGCCGGCGGGACCGGCGGCGGCGGAAGCGATCGTCGTGGAGCGCGACATCCGGCTCGTAGAGCTGACGGGCGCGCGGTATCACTTCAGCCAGATCTCGACTGGGGCATCGCTGGATATCATCGCGGCGGCCAAGCAGCGCGGCGTGCCGGTGACGTGCGGCGTTGCGGCACATCATCTGGCGCTGAACGAACTGGACGTCGGATCGTACTACACGTTCCGCAAGGTGAAGCCGCCGCTGCGCTCGGAAGCCGACCGCGCGGCGATGGTGGAAGGCGTAGCGTCGGGGATCATCGACGTGATCGTGTCGAGCCACGATCCGCAGGCCGCGGACACCAAGCGTCAGCCTTTCGCGGCGGCGGCGTTCGGCGCGGTGGGGCTGGAGACATTGCTGCCGGTGGCGCTGGGGCTGGTGCATGACGGGCGGGCGTCGCTGAGCCATGTGCTGGCGACGCTGACGGCGGTGCCGGCGAAGATTCTCGGATTGAGGGCCGGGACGCTGGCGAAGGGCGCTGCCGCCGATCTGGTGCTGATCGACCCGGATGACTCGTTCGCGGTGCACCATGCCGATCTGCGCTCGCGGGCGCAGAACACCCCGTTCGAGGGGCGCCACTTCCACGGCCGCGCGGCGAAGACCTTCGTCGGCGGCGAGTGCGTGTTCGACCGCAAGGCTATGCGCTAAAGGTTCTCCGGCGCGTACCCGGCTTGGACGCGGGCGTCGATCTGCGGGACCATGGCGTCCTCGACCTTGCCGATCTCCTGGAAGACCTTGCCGAAGCTGACCTTGAGCGGATCGGCGTCCCAAACTTCCGGCTTCCACAGATTGGCGCGCAGGATCGAGCGGGCGCAGTGGAAATAGGCGCGCCGGACGATCACCTTCATGACCAGCCTGGCGGCCTTGCCGCGCGCGCTCAGGCGTTCGCACAGATCGGGGTCGTCGTGCAGCGTTGCGGTGCCGCTAACCCGCAGCGTTTCGCCGGTGCCGGGCGCGAGGAAGATCACGCCCACCTGCGGATTGCCGATGATGTTGACATGGCCGAAGGCGAGATTGTTGCCCGGACGGTCCGGGAAGAGCAGCGTGTTCCTGTCGACGACATGGACGAAGCCGGGCTCGTCTCCTTTCGGGCTGACTTCGACGGTACCGTCTTCGGCGACGGTCGAGAGCAGCAGGAAGGGCGAGCGGCCGATGAAGGCGATCGACTGGCTGTCGAGGTGATCGCGCACCTTCATGCGCGTCATCGGATTGGCTTCGGGCAGTCGTTTCCGAAGTTCGGCGACTGAAGTAATGTGGGCCATCGGTGCCTTGTCCTTGCCGCGCGTTCGCGTACCCTGCCACCCCTGCGAATGTCTCACAACAAACATGACATCCTTCTGGACCCTTGAAGTCGGTTGGCCCGACGCCACCGTTTCACTGCTGACCGGCTATCTGCTGGGCTCTATCCCGTTCGGGCTGATCCTGAGCTTCGCGTTCGGCGAAGGCGATGTCCGCAAGATCGGTTCGCACAGCATCGGCGCGACCAACGTGCTGCGCACCGGCAATTACGCAGCCGCAGGGCTGACGCTCCTGTTCGATGCGCTGAAGGGTGTCGCCGCGGTGCTGCTCGTGCGGCACTTCTTCGGGGATGACGCGGCGCTGTTCGCGGCGCTGGGTGCGTTCCTAGGCCACCTGTTTCCCCTGTGGCTCGGCTTCAAGGGCGGAAAAGGGATCGCGGTGTCGCTGGGGATTCTGCTGGCGATCAATTGGCCCGTCGCGCTGATCGCGTTCGCGAGCTGGGGGGCGGTGCTGGCCGTGTTCCGCATCTCCTCGCTGTCCGCGCTGGTCGCTGCGGTGCTGACGCCGATCTACATGGTCCTTTTCCACCGCATCCATGAAGCGGAGCTGGCCGTCCTTCTGGCCGTGCTCGTCTTCATCGCGCACCGCGAGAACATCCGCCGCCTGCTAAACGGCACCGAGCCCAAAGTGGGCGGCAGCAAGAGCGCCGCGACTTCGTGACGAGCCTTTCCGACACAGAGCGGCGGGCATGGCTGCGGCTCGCGCGCACGCAGAATGTCGGACCGGTGACATTCGCGCAGTTGATTGGCCGGTTCGGCAGCGCCAGCGCGGCGCTGAAGGAAGTGCCGCGGATGGTAAAGCGCGGCGGCGGAGACGAGCTGCGGATTCCTTCCGAAGATGACGCGGCGCGCGAGCTGGCGGGGCTGGCCAAGATCGGAGGGCGCATGATCGCGAGCTGCGAGGCGGAGTTTCCGCATGGCCTGGCGGCCGTCGAACCGCCGCCTCCGCTGCTGTCGGTCCTTGGGCACGTGACGCTGCTCCAGCGGGAGACGGTGGCGGTCGTGGGCGCACGCAACGCCTCGGCGCTCGGGCGCAAGTTCGCCAACACGATGGCGCGGGACCTATCGGACGCCGGATTGGTGGTGGCATCCGGACTTGCCCGGGGTATCGACGCGGCGGCACACGAGGGTGCCTTGGCCGGCGGCACGGTCGCAGTGGTGGCCGGCGGCGTGGACGTTGTCTATCCGCCGGAGAATGCAGCACTGCACGAACGCCTCCGGACCGAGGGATGCATTGTGTCCGAAATGGGTTTGGGCGTGCAGCCGCAGGCGCGGCATTTCCCGCGGCGCAACCGCATCATCTCCGGCTTGTCGCGTGGCGTGGTGATCGTCGAGGCGTCGGAGGGATCGGGTTCGCTGATCACGGCGAACTTCGCGCTGGAACAGGGCCGAGAGATCTTCGCGGTGCCGGGTTCGCCCCTCGATCCGCGCGCGAAGGGGACCAACCGGCTGATCCGCGAAGGCGCGACGCTGACGGAAAGCGCCGAGGACGTGCTGGCCATGTTGCGGCCGATGCTGGGCGGGCATTTCCACGATCCGGGCAAGGGCGGCCCTGGCGGTCCGGCCAATGGTGCAGGGGCCGAGGCAGAGGCCGACCAGATTCGGGGCCGGGTGGAGGAGGCACTGGGTCCAGCTCCTGTGGAAGTTGACGAGCTCGTAAGGATTTGCGGGGCATCTCCCCAAGCCGTGATGATTATTTTGCTCGAGATGGAACTGGCGGGGCGGATCACGCGGCACCCGGGCAACCGGGTGTCGTGGGCCTAGCGGGCCAGGTGGCTTGCTTCAGGACGGCCGGCCCGGCAAATCGGCCAATGGGGCCCCGCTATGCGCCGCCCCCAAATTCCCAAAGAGATTCAATCGGATCGCGGACATAGCCTGGCTTGGCGAGCGTCCACGCTGCCGAAAAGCCTGGCCTGCAAGGAAGGCGCGGTTTCAAATCGGCCGGATCGTCGCCACATGGCAACCTGGTAACGATCACCCGTATACATCTTATAGTAGCATACTCTGCTCTACCCCCTCGAAGATACAACCAAGAGTATACTATCCGCCCGGTGGCCGCGTTGACAGGGCCCGGCAGGTCCATCAGTTTCCCGCGCCCGACGGGGGTACCCATCCCCAATTGTCGCATTATTTAAGGGCGTCCGGGGTTCAATCCGTCCGCCAAAAGAAGAAGAGCACACCTATTAGATGAACGTCGTCGTCGTCGAATCCCCCGGCAAGGTCAAATCGATCAATAAGTACCTGGGCTCGGGCTACAAGGTTCTGGCGAGCTACGGGCATATCCGCGATCTGCCCTCCAAGGACGGTTCGGTGAAACCGGACGCCGACTTCGCCATGTCCTGGGAGGTCGACGACCGCGCCCAGAAGCGCATCAAGGACATCGCCGACGCTGTGAAGGGCGCCGACAAGCTGATCCTGGCCACCGACCCGGACCGCGAGGGTGAGGCGATCTCCTGGCACGTGCTGGAAGTGCTCAAGCAGAAGAAGGCGCTGGGCAAGACCAAGATCGAACGGGTGGCGTTCAACGCCATCACCAAGAGCGCGGTGCAGGAGGCGATCGCCCACCCGCGGGCCATCGACGAGGAGCTTGTCGATGCGTACATGGCGCGGCGGGCGCTCGACTATCTTGTCGGGTTCACCCTGTCGCCCGTCCTGTGGCGCAAGCTGCCGGGCGCACGCTCGGCGGGGCGCGTGCAGTCCGTGGCGCTGCGCCTTGTCGTGGACCGCGAGGCCGAGATCGAGGCGTTCAAGGCACAGGAATACTGGAGCATCGACGCCGACGTCGCGGTGGCGAGCGGGACGTTCGGCGCGCGGCTGACGACACTGGGCGGCGAGAAGCTGGACAAGCTGTCGCTCAAGAACGAGGTGGAGGCGAGTGCCGCCGTCGCGGCGATCAACGCGGCGCAGTTCCACGTCGACAGCGTGGAGAGCAAGCCGGTCAAACGGCACCCTGCCCCACCGTTCATCACCTCGACCTTGCAGCAGGAGGCGTCGCGCAAGCTGGGCTTCGGCGCCAAGCGCACGATGCAGATCGCGCAGGGCCTGTACGAGGGCGTCGATATCGGCGGCGACACCGTCGGCCTGATCACCTATATGCGTACCGACGGCATCACCATGGTGCCGGAAGCCATCGCCGACGCGCGCAGCACGATCGGATCGAGGTACGGCCAGCGCTATCTGCCGGCAAGCGCGCGCACATACACCTCGAAAGCAAAGAATGCCCAGGAGGCGCACGAGGCGATCCGCCCGACCGCCTTCGACCGCGCGCCGGAAGAGGTCGCGCGTTACGTTGATGCCGATGCGGCGCGGCTATACGAGCTGATCTGGAAGCGCGCCATCGCCAGCCAGATGGAAAGCGCGGAGTTGGAGCGCACCACCGTCGATATTGCGAGCGCAGACAAGAAGATCGTGCTGCGCGCCACCGGTACCGTGACGCTGTTCGACGGCTTCCTCACGCTCTACCAGGAAGGCAAGGACGACGGAGTCGATCCAAATGCGCCCCTTCGGGGCGACGACGAGGATGGGTCGCGCCTGCCGAAGGTGAAGGAAGGCGAAAGCGCCAAAGTTGCCAACGTGGTGCCGTCGCAGCATTTCACCGAGCCGCCGCCGCGCTATTCGGAAGCGAGCCTGGTGCGCAAGCTGGAAGAGCTGGGCATCGGCCGGCCGTCGACTTACGCGTCGATCCTGTCGACCCTCCGCGACCGCACCTATGTGCGGCTGGACCGCGGGCGCTTCGTCCCGGACGACAAGGGCCGGCTGGTCACCGTGTTCCTGGAGCAGTACTTCCCGCGCTATGTCGAGTACGGCTTCACCGCCGATCTCGAAGAGCAGCTGGACGAAGTGTCGGACGGCAAGCTCGACTGGCGCGAGCTGCTGCGCAATTTCTGGCGCGACTTCTCTGCGGCGGTCGGCGGCACGAAGGATCTCAAGATCTCGAACGTCATCGACGCGATGAACGATATCCTCGGGCATCACATGTTCCCGGCGAACGCGGACGGATCGAATCCGCGGACCTGCCCGACCTGCGGGAACGGCGAGCTGAGCCTGAAGCTCGGACGGTTCGGCGCGTTCATCGGATGCTCGAACTATCCGGAATGCCGCTTCACCCGGCAGATCGGACAGAGCAACGAGGCCGCCAAGGCCGCGCAGCCGCGCGAGCTGGGGGTCGATCCGGAGACGAACGAGAAGGTGACGCTGCGCAGCGGACGCTTCGGCGCCTATGTGCAGCTCGGCGAAGGCAAGGGCGCGAAACGGTCCGGTATTCCGAAGGACTACGACGTCGCGAACATCGACTTCGACTACGCGCAGAAGCTGCTGGCTCTGCCGCGCGAAGTCGGCATCCATCCGGAGACCGGCAAGCCGATTACCGCGAATTTCGGCCGCTTTGGGCCTTACGTCGCGAGCGATGGAGTGTACGCCTCGCTGGAGACGTCCGAAGACGTGTTCAACGTCGGGCTGAACCGCGCCGTCACGCTCATCGCTGAGAAGAAGGCCAACCCGCGCGGACGCCGCGGGCCACAGGCGCTGAAGGAGCTTGGCGCCGATCCGAACGGCACGCCGATCAAGCTGATGAAGGGCCGCTATGGGCCTTACGTCACCGACGGCGAGACCAACGCGACCGTGCCCGACGCCGACAACGCCGAAAGCGTCACGCTGGAACAGGCACTGGCCCTGATCGCGGAGCGTGCGGCCAAGGGCGGCGGCAAGAAAAAGAAGAAGGCTGCGGCCAAGCCGAAGAAGGCGGCCGCCGCAAAGAAAGAACCAAAGGCGAAGGCCGAGAAAGCGGCCGCGCCTGTACCCAAGAAGAAAGCACCGGCGAAGGCAGGGAAGAAACCCGAGCCCGTTGCCGGCGAGTAAGAAACAGAAGTGACTATCAAGAAGAAAAAGAAGAAACCCAACCCCACCACACCTGCCATCGACGAAGCGCGCGTGAAGGCGCTGTTGCAAGAACAGCCCAACGCGACCAAGCGCGATCTCTCCAAAATCCTGGGCCTCAAGGGCTCCGACCGCATAGGCCTGAAGCGCATCCTCAAGGATCTCCGCGCCAAGGGCGACATCGAAGGCTCGCGGCGGCACGGCTATGCCCTGCCCGGTGCGTTGCCCGAGGTCGGAGTGCTGGAGATCATCGGCCAGGATACCGACGGCGAATTGCTGGCGCGGCCGACGCGCTGGGACGGCGACGAAGAGCCTCCCAAGATCATCGTGGTGCCGTCGCGCGAGGACAAAGGCCCGGCGATGGGCCGCGGCGAGAAGGTGCTCGCACGGTTGAGCGAAGCGGACGATGCGTGGGAAGCGCGCGTCATCAAGCGGCTGGGCGCCAGTGCGCACAGGGTGCTGGGCGTGCTGACCGAGACGCCGACAGGCCTGCGCATCGCGCCGATCGACCGCAAGAGCCGAACGGAATTCTCGGTCGAGAACCGAGACCGCGCGGGTGCCGAACACAACGAGCTGGTGCTGGCCGAGCCTTTGGCCGGGCGTTCCACAGGCTTGCCGCGCGCGAAGGTGATCGAGCGGCTGGGGAGCATGAGTGCACCCCGATCGATCAGCCTGATTGCGATCCATGCGCACGGCATCCCGACGGATTTTCCCGATGAGGTGATCGCGCAGGCGGAAGCCGCGCAGCCGGTCGATCCGGCTGGACGCACCGATCTGCGAAACATCCCGCTGATCACCATTGACCCGAAAGACGCGCGCGATCACGACGATGCGATCTGGGCCGCGCCCGATCCGAGCCCGAGGAATCCGGGAGGCTGGATCGCTCTGGTCGCGATCGCCGACGTGGCGCACTACGTGAAACCGGGATCGGCACTGGACCGCGAGGCCTACAAGCGCGGCAATTCGGTCTATTTCCCGGATCGCGTGGTGCCGATGCTGCCGGAGGCGCTGTCGGCCGACCTGTGCTCGCTGAAGGAAGGCGTGGATCGCGCCTGCCTGGCGGTGCGCATGATCTTCGACAAGAACGGCGCCAAGAAGCGGCATGAGTTCATCCGCGGCGTGATGCGGTCGGCCTCGCGATTGAGCTACGCGCAGGCGCAACGCGCGTTCGGCGGCCATCCCGACAAGGACTTGACCGACGTCGCGAAGCAGACGCTGGCCGATGTGTGGGGCTGCTACCAGACCCTGATCCAGGAGCGCGAGAAGCGCAGCCCGCTGGATCTCGACCTGCCGGAGCGGCGGATCGTGCTGGGCGACGACGGCAAGGTGCGCTCCATCGCGTTCCGCGAGCGGCTGGAGTCCATGAAGCTCATCGAGGAGTTCATGGTGCTCGCGAACGTCGCGGCGGCGGAGTCGCTGGAGAACGCGCGCAACCCGCTGATCTATCGCGTGCATGACAAGCCGTCGAAGGAGAAGATCTTCGGGCTGGGCGATTTCCTGATGTCGATCGGCCTTTCCTTCGACAAGGGACAGGTGATGCTGTCAGGCACTTTCAACCGCATCCTGAAGCGCGCCAAAGGCACACCGCATGAGCTGGTGATGAACGACGTGGTGCTGCGCACGCAGGCACAGGCCGTGTATGCGTCCGACAATCTCGGGCATTTCGGGCTGAACCTGCGCCGCTATGCACACTTCACCTCGCCGATCCGGCGCTATGCCGACTTGATCGTGCATCGTGCGCTGATCAAGGCCCACAAGCTGGGCAACGACGGGTTGACGGAGCGGGAGCAGCGCACCCTGCGCGAGATCGCCGACCACATCTCGATGACCGAGCGGCGCGCGATGGCGGCGGAGCGCGACTCCACGGACCGCTATGTCGCGGCGTACATGGAAGACCGCGTCGGCGAGCGGTTCGACGTGCGCATCACCGGCGTGACGCGGTTCGGCCTGTTCGTGCGTATCCCGGATTCCGGTGCGGAAGGTTTGGTGCCGGTGCGGGCGCTGGGAACCGAGTTCTTCAAGCACGACGAGAAGGCGCACGCGCTGATCGGCGACCGGACGAACACCAAATACAAGCTGGGTGACGTCATTTCGGTGAAGCTTGCCGAAGCGGCGCCGCTGACCGGCGGGCTGCGCTTCGATCTGGGCGAGCCGTCGAAGGCGACAAAGGACTTCAAGAACCGCTTCAGGCCGAAGAAGGGTCCGAAGGGCCGTAGGCACTACTAAGCGGCGTTTGTGAATTGAAACAGACCTGATCTAATACCCGATCATGAACCAACCATTCGATTCCGAGGGCGAGAAGATCGTCGAACACGTGCTGCGTCCCAAGGATGCGGCCACGCTGGTACTGGTGCGGCGCGATGCGGACCGGCCGCGCGTCCTGATGGGCCAGCGGCACGGCAACATGGCATTCATGGCGAACAAGTATGTGTTTCCGGGCGGGCGCATCGATCCAGGCGATATGCGCATTCCGGTGGCGAGCGAGCTGCGGCCCGAGGTGGCGGCGCGGGCATCGCATGGCGTGAGCGCGGCGCGGGCGCGCGGCTTGGCCCTGGCAGCCATCCGCGAGACCTTCGAGGAGACCGGCATCCTGCTGGGCGAACGTACGGCGAGAGTGCCGCGCACGCGCGCACCGGCGTGGAAGAAGTTCTTCGCGCACAAGATCATGCCGCGACTCGACGGGCTGGAGATGATCGCGCGCGCGATTACACCGCCAAACCGGACGCGCCGCTTCGACGCGCGGTTCTTCATGGCGGATGCAACGCTGATCGCGCACCAGCTCGAGGGCGCCGAGACGGAAGAGCTGTTGACGCCGGCCTGGCTGACCATCGAGGAAGCACGCCGGCTGGACCTGCCGAGCATCACGCGCACGGTGCTGGACGAGGTGGAGGCGCGCGTAAATGGCGACACGGGGCGCGCGGCGCCTTTCTATCGCTTCACGCGCGGGAAGCCCCAGTTGGTCCACATCTGAGACCCGGCAGCGCATGCTCGTCCGCTCGCCGCGGATCCCTGAACGGGCGGAATTTCGGCAGTTTGATAGTCGTTCCGGGCGCTATCAGCCTGATTTGTGTGATATTTCTGATGGTTAGGCGGATGCGCGCGGCTTGACTTTGAGCCGCCGCTGGCTAAATTCCCGGCCCTTCAAGCAGGACTTCAGGAGCAACCCATGGCAAAGCCGACCACGGCGAAGATCAAGCTGAACTCGGGCGGCGGCACGGGCTTCTATTACGTCACCAAGAAGAACACCCGCACGATGACGGAGAAGTTCAAGATCCGGAAGTACGACCCGGTCCTGCGCAAGCACGTCGAGTTCAACGAAGGCAAGATCAAGTAGGCCTTCGCGGCAGCGAGATCTGAAAGTGGCCCGCCATTGAGCGGGCCATTTTCGTTTTGGACTACTCGGCGGCCGCCTTGCTTGGGCGCTTGGCTTCGGCCCGTTTAATGAAGGCTGTGATGGTGTCGGTGACTTCGGGGATGGCCTGAAGCGGCATGTCGTGGCCCCAGCCTTCGATCTCGTGATACTGCGAGCCCGGAATACATTCGGCGGTGTGGCGACCACACTCGACGCGCAGCAGCATGTCCGATGTGCCGTGCATGACCAGCGTCGGCAGCGTGAGCGCCTTCAGGCGCTCGGTGCGCGGCGGGCTCGCCATGATGGCGGCCATCTGACGGCTTGTGCCTTCCGGATAGAACATGCGGTCGTAGTTCTTGCCGGCGAGATCGGCCCAGAACGCATGGTCGAAGGGCCACCTGGTCGAGCAGTAAGCCTGGCGCCCCTTCAGCGAGTGGGCAACTACCGTGGCGCGGTCGGTGGCGGGCGCGGGCGCGGAAAGGGCGGCACGGGCCTCGGGACTCGATTGCGGCAGCGACGGGTCACCAGTGGTCGAGAAGATCGAGATCAGGGAACGGCACTTCTGCGGATGCTCGAGCGCGACCAGTTGAGCAATCATGCCGCCCATCGAGCAGCCGGCGATATGCGCGGTGTCGATCCCGAGCGCGGTGAGCAGCGCAGCGGCGTCGGTGGCCATATCGCTCAGCGTGTAGGGGATGTCGGGCTTCTGGCCGGCGCGCATGTCGGCCAGCACGGTCGCTGGATCGGGGATGATGCCGTGCCACTTCTGGCCAAGGCCGACGTCGCGGTTGTCGAAGCGGATGGAGCGGATGCCCTTGGCCGCCAGCGCCTCGTAGAACTGTGGCGGCCAGGAGGTCATCTGGCTGCCGAAGCCGTTGATGAACAGCATGGGGATGCCGTCGGCCGGGCCGGCGATTTCGTATTCGATCTCGATGCCGTTGGCGCGCGTGCGGGGCATGCCGTCCTCGCTGTTCGTCAAGAGCTTAGCGGCGTTGCGTTCCTTGACAAGCAGGCAGGCGGAACGGACGGTTCGGCCCCATGCGCCGCGCCCTGAACAGACTGGCCAACGAGACGTTCGACCTGCTGATCATAGGCGGCGGCGTGACAGGCGCCTGCGTGGCGCGCGACGCGGCCATGCGCGGGATCAAGGTGGCGCTGGTCGAGAAGAACGACTTCGCCAATGCGACCAGCGCGCACAACTCCAAGCTGGTGCACGGCGGGCTACGCTATCTGCGCAACTTCGAGCTGGGGCTGGTGCGCGAGTCGCTGAAGGAGAGGCGCATATGGCAGCGCATTGCGCCGCATCTCGTGCATCCCCTGCCCTTTCTGGTGCCGATCTACGGCGGCGGGTTTCGCGAACGCGCGACGCTGACCGCGGGGTTGACACTTTACGACGCGCTGTCGTTCGACAAGGGCTGGCTGGACGATCCGGCGCAGCGGCTGCCGAACCATTCGTGGCTGAACAGGGCGAAGGCCTTGGATGCGGAGCCCGTGCTGGACGGGCCGGGCTTCACAGGTGCACTCAAGTACTACGACGCACAGATGTACGCGCCGGAGCGGCTGGCGCTGGAGCACCTGATCGAAGCGGATAGCGACGGCGCAGCGATCGCGAACTATGTCGAGGCCGTCACGCTGTTGAACCGCGACGGGCGAATTGAAGGTTGCGCGGTGCGCGATGTGTTCGGCGGCGCGACAATCGACGTGCGTGCGAAGCTGACCCTGGTGGCGGCCGGGCCGTGGGCGGATCTGTTCCTCACGCATGCGCTCGGACGGCCGGCTGCTCATAAGTTGCTCCGGTCCAAGGGCATCCATGTGATGGTGCCATCGATGACCAACGGCAATGCGCTGACGGTGGCGGCGGGCGGTGGGCATTTCTTCGTGCTGCCGTGGCATGGACACACGGTACTGGGTACCACCGACACCGAGTTCCGGCACGATCCTGATGCGGTCGCCGTGAGCGAGGGCGACATCGATACGTTCTTCGCCTTCATCAACAAGTACCTGCCGGGCGCGAAGCTCACGCGCGGCCAGGTTGAGTACTTCTATGCAGGCTTGCGGCCGCTGGTGGACGACGGGTCGGGCGACACCTATGGCGCGAGCCGGCGGGCCGAACTGGTGGACCATGCCGGCGAAGGGCTGGACGGGCTGTTCTCGGCCATCGGCGGCAAGTGGACGACGTCGCGCGATCTGGCGCAGCAGGTGGTGGATGCGATCGTCGAGAAGCTGTCGCTGAAGGTGGCGGAGTGCGAGACCGACGAGGAGCCGACGGCGGGCGGCGACGTCGGACGGTTCGGTGATTTTCTGAAAGGCCAAAGCGCAGCGCATGGCGATCTGCCGAACATCGAGCATCTGGCGCGCATGTACGGTTCGATGCTGCCCGACGTGCTGGGGGAGGCGAACAACCGGCCCGAGTTGCGGGTGCCGATCGGCACGGCCGGCGATATCGGTGCCCAGGTGCTGTATGCGGTGCGCGAAGAGATGGCGCTGACCCTGGCGGACGTCGTGATGCGGCGGACCTGCATCGGGCAGGTCGGGCGGCCTTCAACCGACGCGCTGGATGCGGCGTCGAAGATCATGGCCGCGGAGCTTTCCTGGAGCGAGGAGAAGCGCGAGGCCGAGATCGCTTCGCTCGATAGGTGGTTCACGACGCGCGAGGCGGCATGAGCGCCTTCGTGGTGGTCAATCCCCGCTCCGGCAACGGACGCACGGGGCGCGAATGGAAGGCGATCTCGCGACGGCTCGCGAGCGTCTATCCGCAGATGTCCGTCGGCTTCACGACGGGACGCGGCCAGGCGATGTCGCTGGTGCGCGGCGCCTTGCGCGAGGGGTTCGACGAGATCGTGGCGGTCGGCGGCGATGGCACCATCAACGAGGCGGTCAACGGCATGTTCGTGCCGGACGGGCCGCTAGAACCCGACGCGGTGTTCGCGTTCGTCACCAGCGGAACGGGCGGCGACTTTCGCAAGTCGTTCGGGATCGAGGCAGGCTGGAGCGCGGCGATCGACCGGCTGAAGCGCGCCACGGTCAGGCAGATCGATGTCGGGCGGGTGCAGTGCCTGTCGGGCAACGGGCGGCCGACGATGCGGCACTTCATCAACATCGCCTCGTTCGGGTTGAGCGGTATGGTGATCGACTCGGTGAACCGCGCGTCGATCTCCAAAATGTTCGGCGGGTCGTTCGCGTTCGCGTTCCACAGCGTGTCGGCGATGCTGCGCTACAAGAACACGCCGGTGCGCATCATGGTCGACAACAAGGATGACGAGATCGCCACGATCTCGGTCGTTGCCGTGGCGAACGGGCAGTTCTTCGGTGGCGGCATGAAGGTGGCGCCGGACGCGGCGCTGGATGATGGCCTGTTCGACGTGGTGGTGATGGGCGGCGCGCCGGCGGGGCAATCGCTCAGCAAGATGAACCTGATCTACACCGGCGATCACATCAAGGAGGCGCATGTGCGGGTGGTGCGCGGCAAGCACGTGGTGGTGGCACCGGTGGCGGAGACTGCCGGAAGGCCGGTGCTGGTTGAGACCGACGGCGAGTTCGCGGGGCGTCTGCCCGCCTCGTTCGAGATTTTGCCCCGCGCGCTGAACCTGCGATGCTGACGGCGGCATGAGCATCGACCGCACAAAGATCAAGTGGAACGGCTGGGGCTGGACAGCGCACCAGGACGGTCTCGCGCAGAACGAGGCGCTGTGGACGTGGCTGGCGGCCGAGCTGGGCATGCCGGCGCTGCTGGCGACGCCGGCGCGAGGCCTGGAAAGTATCGCAATCGCGCCGCCGCAACTGTCGCCGGAGGCGCGCGAGAAGTTCACCGCGATCGTCGGCGCGGATCGGGTGCGCGACGATCACTATGAGCGCGCGTTCCATGCGCTGGGGCGGAGCTATCACGACCTGCTGCGCATGCGCAGCGGCGATCTGTCGACCGCGCCGGATGCGGTGCTGTATCCGCGATCGGCCGATGAGGTGCTGGCGCTGTTGCACGCGGCGAGCGAGCTGGGCGTCGCGGTGGTGCCCTATGGCGGCGGCACGAGCGTTGTCGGTGCGGTGACGGCGGCGCCGGGGGCGTTCAAGGCGGCTATCACCGTCGATCTGTCGGGCATGGATCGCATTATCGAGATCGACACCGTCTCGCACATCGCCACGGTCGAGGCGGGAGTCTATGGGCCGGCGCTGGAGAAGGCGCTGAAGGCGAAGGGATTCACGCTCGGCCATTTTCCGCAATCGTTCGAGTTCTCCACCGTCGGCGGATGGATCGCGCATCGCGGCGCAGGCCAATCGTCGGGCGGCTATGGCCGCGCAGAGGACTGGCTGGTCAGCGCCAAGCTGGCGACGCCGCGCGGTGTGCTCTCCGTCGGCGGATTCCCGGGATCGTCGGCGGGGCCGCAGCTGAAGGACATCGCGCTCGGCTCCGAAGGCGTGTTCGGGGTCGTCACCGAAGCGACGCTGCGCATCGTGCCGGTGCCGGCGGCGGACGATTATCGCGCCTATCTGTTCCGCGATTTCCAGAGCGGCGCGGCGGCGATCCGCGAGGCGGTGCAGAGCGGTATACCGCACACCATGCTGCGCCTATCGGATGCGGCAGAGACGCGGTTCTACCGGGCCTATGGCGCGGTGGGGAAGCGGCGAGGCGCGCGCGACCGGCTCGCAGACCTGGTGCTCTCCCAGCGCGGCTTCGACGACAAGGCCTGCGCGTTGATCGCGGGCTTCGAGGGCGACGCGGCGACGGTCGCCAAGGGCCGCGCGGCATTCGATGCGACCGCCCGCAAGTACAAGGCGATGGCGCTGGGCCAAGGACAAGGCCAGCGCTGGAAGGATGGCCGCTTCCACGGCCCCTATCTGCGCGATCCGATGATGGAGCGCGGCGTCGGCGTCGACACGCTGGAGACGGCGGCGAGCTGGACGAAGCTCAACGATCTCTATGTCGCGGTGCGCGGCGCGCTGGACACCGCGATCCGCGAGGCGGCGCCGCGCGAAGGCGCGCAGGGCGTCGTGCAATGCCATATCAGCCATGCCTATCCTGACGGCGCGAGCCTGTACTTCACCTACATCTTTCCGCGCGCGCTGGAGCGCGAGGTGGGGCAGTGGACCGCGATCAAGACCGCGGCGTCGGACGCGATCGCGGCGCATGGCGGGACGATCAGCCATCACCACGGCGTCGGCACCGATCACCTGCCCTGGATCGCGGGCGAGAAAGGCGCGCTCGGCATCGACGTGCTGCGCGCGGTGAAGATGGCGCTGGATCCGAAGGGCGTTCTCAATCCCGGCAAGCTCATTCCTCCTGTCTGATCTTCGTCGCCCGCTGTCATTGGCCGGCGCGTCCGGGCAATCCAATTTCAGGGGCCGAAAAACACTACGCGGTCCTGGCGAGGCCTTCGCGCAACGCGGCCGCCGCGGCGGCGACGGCTTCGCGTGCCTTGGGAATCAGTGCGCGCATGCTGAAGAAGCCGTGAACCATGCCGGGGTAGTTCACATAGGTGACGCTGACGCCCGCCTTGTCGAGCGCGTCGGCATAGTCCTTGCCCTCGTCGCGCAGCGGATCGAAACCGGCGGTGATGACATAAGCCGGCGGCTGGCCTGCAAGGTCCTGGCAGAGCAGCGGGCTGAGGCGCGGGTCGGTGCGGTGCGCGTGGTCGGGGCAGTAGAGCTTGGTGAACCAGTCCATGCCTTCCTTCTCGAGGAAGTAGCCTTTGCCGTTCTCCCGCATCGACGGCGTGTCGACCGGCGCGCCGAGCTGGGTCACGGGATAGATGAGGAGCTGGTAGGCGATCTTGGGGCCGCCGCCCTTCGCGAGCTGGCAAACCACGGCGGCGAGGTTGCCACCGGCGCTGTCGCCGCCTACTGCGAGGCGGCTGGCGTCGATGCCGAACTCGCCGGCGTGGGCCGCGACGTATTTCGTGGCGGCAAAGCAGTCGTCGACCGCGGCGGGGAACGGGTGCTCGGGCGCGAGGCGGTAGTCGATGCTGACGACGCGGCAACCGCTTTCGTTGGCAAGCACGCGGCAGAGGTCGTCGTGCGAGTCGAGATCGCCAAGCACGAAGCCGCCGCCATGGAAGAAGATGAGCCCGGGCAGCACGGTGCTGGTGGCGGATAGCGGGGTGTAGATGCGCACGCCGATCGCGTGAGCAGGACCAGGAATGGTGCGGTCGGTAATCGGGCCGGTGGGTGTCTCCGTGATGCCGGGAAAGCGCAGACGCATCGCGGCGCGCGCGGCCTGCGGGCCCAGCTCCCACATCTTCGGCAGCGCCATCGCCTTCATCTGGTCGAGCATGGCTTTGACGTTGGCGTCGAGGGACATGGAAGCGGTCCTTACTCGGTGAACATCTTGGCGACGGCCTTGGCGGCGCTGGCAAGGGCCTCATGAGCCTGGGGGAGCACGCTCTGGAGATAGATGAACGTGTGCACCATGTCGGAGTAGTCGGCCACGGTGACCTTCACGCCGGCTGCGCGCAGCTTGTCGGCGTACTGCATGCCCTCGTCATGCAGCGGATCGAAGCCGCCGAGCATGATATAGGCCGGCGCGAGGCCGGAGAGATCCTTGGCACGCAGCGGCGAGATCTTCGGATCGTTCTTGTCGGCACCGGCGGGCAGATAGCAGTCGTAGAACCAGTCGAGCGTTTCCTTCTCAAGGAAATAGCCGACGGCGAATTCCTTGAGCGATGCCGTCTGCTCGCCGATCTGCGTCACCGGGAAGAACAGCATCTGCGCGTCGAGCGGGATGCCCTTCGCCTTCGCGTATTGCGCGCAGACGGCGGCCAGGCAGCCGCCGGCGCTGTCGCCGCCGACGGCGAGCTGGTTGGCATCGACACCGATGCCGGCCGCGTTTGAGGCGATCCACGTCAGCGCGGAGATCGCATCGTCGTACGCGGCGGGATATTTGTGCTCGGGCCCCAGACGGTATTCGACCGCGATGACGCGGAAGCCGCCCTCGTTCGCCATCAGGCGGCAGAGGCCGTCGTGGGAATCGATGTTGCCGATCACCCAGCCGCCGCCGTGGAAATAGATGAGAGCCGGCATCGACTCCCGCCCCGCAGCGACCGGCGTATAGACGCGGATCGGGATGGGACCGCCCTTGCCGGGCACGGTGAGGTTCTGGACCTTGCCGATGGCGACGTCCTTGGGACCGACGAGCTGCATCAGGGCATTGAACTGCTCGCGGCCGGCGGGGGCGCCGACCTCGGACATCTTGGGGCCGCCCATAGCCTTCATCTGGTCAAGGAAGCCTTTGACGATCGGATCGAGCGGCATGCGGAAGACCGGCGAGAGTTGCCAGATAGTGTGAGGCTATCTCCGAACGGCGCGCAAGGTGGCGTTAAGGCAACCGGCTGCTCTTGACGCGCTGCGGGAGGTCCCGGCTCGCGCCTCGCTTGGCCGGGGCCTAGTGAATCGTGACCGGGCGATCAGGGTCGTTGCGATGCTCGGCGAGGTCGTCGAGGAAGACGCACATCGTGAACCAGAAGCGGGCACGGTCTTTGGCGCCCTCGGCCTCGAAGGCGGCTACGGCGCGGCGGGCATACTCCATCGCGTCGGCACCGTGTTCGTCGGTGAGGTCGGCGGCGAGGCGATAGAAGTCGTTAGCGGTCAGCTGCATGGCGTGCTCATGAGAGCACCTGGAAGCTGAGTGGGCGGTTAACGGGCCGTTTGGCCTGCGTTCAGGAAGGCGAGTTCCTCCGGCGTCGAGGCGCGGCCGAGCGCGGCGTTTCGCGCGGGAAACCGGCCAAATCTCGCGATCACGTCCCGATGCTGGCGGGCGAATGGCAAATTGTAGGCCTCCGGACCGTCGCGCTGGATGAACAGCGCGATGCAGCGGTCCTGGTCGGCCAGGTTCTCCGAATGCATGAACGGCGTGAAGAAGAACTGGCGGAGCACCGTGGGTACGCGCAGGTCGATCTCGCGCGCCACCGCGGTCTTGGCGACGGAAAGCGCCTGCGCGTCGCTGGCGAACGCGTCCGCATGGCCGCGAAACATGTTGCGTGGGAATTGATCGAGCACGATCAGCAGCGCCAGCGTGCCATCGGGCGTCATCTGCCAGCCGTTGAGCTTGCCGTCACGGGTGTCGCACCAGAGCGGTCCAAAGCGGTCGCGGATCTGCTTGTCGAGCGTGGGATCAGCGACATACCAGCGGGCCTCGCCGACCTCGTCGCGCCAGAACTGGATGACGCTGAGCGGTGTTTCGGACATCAGGGCTTCGGGGCCGGCAAGGATGTCGGCGCTGCGTCGGGCGCGGGTGCAGGCGTCGCCGCCGGTGCGGCTGGCGGCGGCGCTGGTGGCGCCGTGAGCCTGGCGTTGGCGAGGACGGCGCGCGCGGCGTCGCGCTGGTCATCGTTGATGCCTTCGGCCGTCAGCAGGACCGCGGCCGCGAAGTGACCGCTTTCGAAGAAGTCGCCCTCGTCGAGCCTGACCAGGATCATGCGCAGGTCGGTCTTGACTCCACCCGGGGTGACGAACTTGCTCTCGTAAACCGTGCCCTTGTAGCCGCCGGCGATGTCGGCGGTGCCCCTGTTCGCGGGCGGCATGCCGTCCGGCGTTGACGCGGCTTTCGCAGCGAGTTCGTCGAGGGAGCCGTCGAGCTCGCCGATCTTGAAATTGATCGACGCGGTATGCGGTTCGTTGAAGACGATCAGATTGCCATTCGCATTGACCGTGTGCGTCCAGCCGTCGGGCGTCGTGATGACGAAGGCAGGATCGCCGGTCTCCGGATAGCGCAGGTTTTCCGCCCGCGCGCCGGCGGCCAGCGCCGCCAGAGTGAACGACGCCAGCAGAACCCGCTTCATGGCCCCTCCCCTTACGGGATTTCGATCACCTCAGGATCAGGCGACGCGGCGAAGAGCTTGTCAACGAGCGGGCGGCGGCGGTCCATCGTGGCGCGCTGGTTCACGTAGCCCTTGTCGGTGATCTCGTGGCCATCGACCGAGGGCGGTTCGGCCATCAGGATCACGCGCTTGATGCGCGTGGAGGAGCCGGACTGGCCCTTGTTGTAGGCGGCAAACTTGTCGCGGATGAAGGCGCGGATCTTCTCGTCCTTCACTATCACGTTCGGATCGGCGCTGCCGCAGATCTCCTTCGCCGCGGCGGCGACCGGCCACGCGAGCAGCGCGACGTAGGGCTTGTCCTGGCCGCAGACGATGCAGTCGAAGATCAGCGGCGATGCGGCGGCGACGGCGTGAGCACGCAAGGTGCCGGCGCTGACCCAGGTGCCGCTGTCCAGCTTGAAGTCCTCCGTCACGCGGCCGTCGAAGACGAGGCCCTGCATAGGGTCGTTGTCGTCGAGGAATTTCGCTGCGTCGCCGAGGGAGTAGAAGCCTTCGCTATCGAACGCGGCTTTCGTCAGATCGTCGCGCTTGTGATAGCCGGGCGTCACCGTCGGGCCCTTTACGCGCACCTCCAGTTTAGTGCCGTTGGGCACGAGCTTGAGCGTGATACCGGGGAGCGGCAGGCCGACGAGGCCGACACGCTCCGTGATCCAGTGCACCACGGTCACGCCCTGGGTCTCGGTCGCGCCGTACATGGTGGTCATCGGGATGCGGTTGCCCGTCGACGCGATGGCGAGCGCCTGGAAGCGCTCATAGATGTCCTGGCTAAGCGTCGCGCCGCCGTAGCCGGCGGTGCGCAGCTTCCTGAACACGTGGTCGCGCAGGGTGTCGTCGCGCTCCATCGCGTCGCACAGCCAGCCGAAAGCGATGGGCGCGGTGCCGATGCCGAGCGGGACGATGTCGCGCAGATTGCGGATGGTCTCGTCGAACAGGCCGGGCACGGGCTTGCCGGCATCGAGATAGATCGTACCGCCGGCGTTGATCTGGCCGTTGAAGCCGATGTTGCCCGCAGATATGTGGTTCCAGGGCATCCATTCGAGCGACTGCGGAATCTCGTTCGGGTCGGCAGGCTCGGTACGCAGCGCCTCGGTCGCGGCGATCACGGCGCACATCATACGATGCGTCTGGATCACGCCCTTGGGCATCCCTGTGGAGCCGGAGGTGAAGAGGTACTTCGCGGTCGTGTCGTGGGTGATCCTGTCCAGCGCCTTCGCCACGTCAGGGCCGGCATTGGTGCGGATGAGATCGTCGTAGGACGTAGTCCTGCGGTCGGGGATCGGCGTGACGGTGACGACCTCCACGCCATCGAGCGGCAGCGCGTTCAGCGCGCGGGCGAACATCGGGCCATTGTCGGCGAAGATCATCTTCGGCTGGGTCGTTGCGAAGACGTGCTTCAGCTTGGAGTTATCGCCGGACATCAGCGAGTACGCGACGCTGACAGGCGCGATGGGCACGCCCGCGAGCATCGCACCCAGCGCCATCGTGGCGTGCACGATGGAATTGCCGGAGAGGATCATCAGCGGGGTATCGGCGGTGAAGCCGCGGGAGAGCAGCCCTTGGGCGATCGATCGGGCGCGATTGTACGCCTCGCCATAGGTGATGAAGCGCCAGTCGCCCGTCTTGCCGTCCGGCAACGGGATTCGCTCGCCGATGAAGTTGCGTTCGGGATGCGCGGCCGCCCTTTCCACGAAGAGATGGGCAATCGAGCGATGCAACGGGCCGAGCTTGTGGTTTGAGTCGATGTACACCGTGCCGTCGGGCATTCGGCGCACGTCGATGTCCGGCGCCTTTTGGGGCAGCGGCTTAAAGGGCGGCAGCTCGGTCGATTTCACCTGTAAATTCATAGGTTTGCTCCCTGTGGCCGCCGATCTACACGTCGGGACCGTAAATCACTATATTTCCCGCAAAGGGCGGTATAATTCGCCGGTCCAGAGGATTCTGCGCATGCGCGGCAAAAGCGTGTTGCTCATCATCGGCGGCGGTATCGCAGCCTACAAGAGTCTGGAGCTCATTCGCGCGCTTAAAACGCGCGGTTGCGGCGTGCATGCAATCCTTACGCAGGCGGGAACTGAATTTGTTACGCCTCTTTCCGTCGCGTCATTGAGCGGCGAGAAGGTTTTCACCGACCTGTTCAGCCTGACCGATGAGTCGGAGATGGGGCACATCGAGCTGTCGCGCTCGGCGGACCTGCTTGTCGTGGCGCCGGCGACCGCCGACCTGATGGCCAAGCTGGCGGGCGGGCTGGCAAACGACCTGGCGTCGACGGCACTGCTCGCGACGGACAAGCCGGTGCTGATGGCGCCGGCGATGAACGTGCGGATGTGGAACCACCCGGCGACACAGCGGAATTTGGCAGCACTCAAGAAGGATGGCGTGCTGTTCGTCGGGCCGAATGACGGCGAGATGGCGTGCGGCGAGTTCGGGCCGGGACGGATGGCTGAACCGGCGGAGATCGCAGCGGCCATAGAGAAGTATTTTGCGAGCGGCGGCCGGCTGAACGGACTGCGCGCGCTGGTGACGGCGGGGCCAACGCAGGAGCCGATCGATCCGGTGCGGTTCATCGCCAACCGCTCGTCAGGCAAGCAGGGCTATGCGATTGCCGATGCCTTGGCGCGGGCAGGGGCGGAGACGACGCTGGTGTCTGGACCGGTCGATATTGCCGCACCCACCAGCGTGCGGCTGCTCAAAGTGACAACAGCACGCGAGATGCTGGCAGCGTGCGAGAGCGCCCTGCCCGCGGATGTCGCGGTGATGACGGCGGCCGTGGCGGACTGGCGGCCGGAAGTCGCGCTCAACAGCAAGATCAAGAAAGACGCGGGCGCGAAGGCGCCGGCGATCCAGATGGCGGAGAATCCGGACATCCTGGCGACCCTGGCGCGGCATGCGCAGCGGCCGGGGCTGCTGATCGGCTTCGCGGCGGAGACGGAGAACGTCGTCGCCTATGCGCAAGCGAAGCTGAAGAAGAAAGGCTGCGACTGGATCGTGGCGAACGACGTTTCGCCGGCGACCGGGGTCATGGGTGGCGACAGGAACACGGTGCACATTGTGACGGCCGGCGGTGTCGAAGACTGGCCCGAAATGCAGAAAAGCGAAGTCGGCACGCGGCTGGCGGCGCGGATCGCGGATGCTGTTCGCGGGAAGGCGGCGTGACGGCACGCGCGAACATGCACGCATCCCTTTCCTCCCCCATTTACGGGGGAGGTGGATCGGCGCGCGTCGGCACGACGAGACGAAAGGGGGAGAATTCCGATGGTGCAAAATTGGGCGAGGGCGGGGATTTCCCCCCTTCCACCATCGCTGCGCGATGGTCCCCCTCCCCCGTGAGCGGGGGAGGAAAATGAAGGTCGGCATCGTTCGATTGCCGCATGCGGCGGATCTGCCCTTGCCCGCCTATGCAACGGAAGGTTCGGCAGGGATGGACCTGCTGGCGGCGGTGCCGGAGGACGTGTTGCTGGCGCCCGGCAAGCGCGTGCTGGTGCCGAACGGGATAGCGATCGAGCTGCCGCGCGGGATCGAGGCGCAGGTGCGGCCGCGCTCCGGGTTGGCGCTGAACCACGGCCTGACGGTGCTGAACACGCCGGGCACGATCGACTCCGATTATCGCGGCGAGCTGAAGACGGTGCTGATCAACCTGAGCGACCAGCCCTTCACCGTCACACGCGGCATGCGCGTCGCACAGATGGTGATCGCCCGGCATGAGCGCGCCGAACTCGTCGAGCAATCAAGCCTGTCCGACACCGCGCGCGGCGCGGGCGGTCACGGCTCCACCGGCCTCCATACCGTGAAGTCAAAGTGATGCTGAAACTTTCGCGAAAGACATTGCTGGCGCTGGAAGCCGTCATCGACATCGCGTTCAATGCGCGCCCGGAGCCGGTGCAGGCGAAGGAGATCACCGCGCGCCAGGGCGTCCCGCAGCGCTATCTGGAGCAGGTAATGCAGCAGCTCGTGCGCGCCGGCGTGCTGAAGGGGGTGCGCGGGCCGCGCGGCGGCTATCGCCTGGCGAAAGAGCGGCGGCGGATTTCAGTCGGCGACGTGGTGCGCGTGGCGGAGAGCCTGGAGGACGAGGACAGCGAGGCGATCGATCCGCGGTCCGAACTCGGCATCCGCATCGTGTCGCCCCTGATCCAGACCTTGCAGGACGAGGTGATGGCGCGGCTGGACGCCATATCCATCGAAGACTTGTGCCAGCGGGCGCGCACCGCCGGCGTCGATTGCGGCGGCGGGAACACCGCCGATTTTACTATTTGATGGTTGGCCGGGTCGCGCCGATGCTGCCCGGCCATGACGAGGAGGCAAGGAATGGAACAGGGAAAGCCCGGACGCGGTCGCGTGTATGACTCCATCGTTGAGACCATCGGCGATACGCCGCTGGTGCGGTTGCACCGGCTGACGGCCGAGGCCGGCGTCAAGGCGGATGTCCTGCTGAAGCTGGAGTTCTTCAACCCGATCTCGTCGGTAAAGGACCGCATCGGCGTCGCGATGGTCGAGGCGCTGGAGAAGCAGGGCATCATAACGCCGGGCAAGTCGACGCTGGTCGAGCCGACCTCCGGCAACACCGGCATCGCGCTCGCGTTCGTGGCGGCGGCAAAGGGCTACCGGTTGATTCTTGTGATGCCCGACACGATGTCGCTGGAGCGGCGCAAGATGCTGCTGCTGCTGGGCGCCGAAGTTGAGCTGACCGAGGGCGCCAAGGGCATGAAGGGCGCGATCGCGCGGGCGCACGAGATCGTGCAGGCGACACCGGGTGCGATCATCCCGCAGCAGTTCGAGAACCCGGCGAACCCGGAGATCCATCGCCGCACCACGGCGGAGGAAATCTGGAACGACACGCATGGCAAGGTGGACGCGGTGATCAGCGGGGTCGGCACCGGCGGCACGATCACGGGCGTCGGCCAGGTGCTGAAGGCGAAGAAGCCGTCGGTGAAGATCGTGGCGGTGGAGCCGGAGGATTCCGCGGTGCTGTCCGGCGGCGCGCCGGGCCCGCACAAGATCCAGGGCATCGGCGCAGGGTTCGTGCCGGCGATACTTGACCGGAAGGTGATCGACGAGGTGATCACGATTTCGAATGAAACCGCGTTCGAAACCGCGCGGCGCGCGGCGAAGCTGGAGGGCGTGCCCGTGGGCATCTCTTCGGGTGCGGCGATCGCGGCGGCGCTGGAAATGGGCGCACGCGCGGACATGGCGGGCAAGACGATCGTGGCCATCATCCCGTCGTTTGCGGAACGCTATCTGTCGACCGCGCTATTCGAGGGGCTGTAAACACACTTATGGAAGACGCATTCTTCAAGCGGGAGGGCGATGCGTATCTTCCGCAACCGGTGTCTCGCGGTCCGTGGAATCCGAACTCGCTGCATGGGCGGGTGGTGATCGGGCTGTGCGGCTATGAGCTGGAGCGCACGCATGGCGGGCCGGAGTGGATGCCGGCGCGTCTGACCGTGGACATGTACCGCCTGCCCGACTTCAACCCGATCACGGCCAAGGCGACGGTGGTACGCGGGGGACGGCGTATCAAGCTGATCGACGTCGAGCTGATCCAGGGCGGCAAATCGGTAGCGCGCGGCACGGCGCAGTTCCTGATCCGCGGCGAGAACGCACCGGGCAAGACGATCAGTCCGCCGAAATGGGATGCGCCCCTGCCCGACGACCTGCCGCCGCCACCCGCCAACCAGTTCGGCGGGCGGATGTGGAAGATGCGCAACGTGGCCGACTGGTTCGGCACCAACGGGATGCGGCGCGGCGCGTGGATGGCGGAGATCCGCGAGGTGGTGGAAGACTCGCCGCTGACGCCGTTCCAGCGCGTGGCCATGGCGGCGGATTTCGTGTCGCCGCTGGCGAACCGCAGCGACAATTCGCTGGGCTACATCAATACGGACGTGACGGTGTACCTGCACCGGCTGCCGGTGGGCGAGTGGATCGGGTTCGAGAAGATCAACCACCAGGCGACCGAGGGCGTCGCGATCGGCGAATGCTTCCTGCACGATGTGGAGGGCCCGATCGGTTCGGCGAGCTGTGCGGCCTTGCGGCAGGCGCGCGAGGCGCCGTTCGGCACGCCGCGGCAGATCGAGGCGGTGAAGGGCTAGCAGCCGCTTTCCGGCATCGGGCCGAATTTCACCTCGACGGGTTTCTTCACCGAGACGAAACGGGCGGTCCAAGACGGGCCATCGCAGATCACCCCGACGCTGACGGTGTCGACGGTGATGGTGGCGGCGCCGGTCGCGTAGCTTTTCTTCGCGCGGGCGAGGCCTTCGCGCGAGAGCACCGCATTGGCAAAGGCGGTGTCGTTGGTGAGGACCATGTCGCCTGGCTTACCGCGCGACTTGAGGTACGGCATGCGTGCGGCGCTCGCCTTGTCGGGGCGGAAGTAGAGCGTGAGGCTGTTGGTGCCATCGTCGAACTCGTTCGGGCCGTAATAAAACGATCCGGTGAGGGTGAGCTGGCCGGTGAAGATGGCCTGGTCGTCCTCGTCGAACTTCTTGAATTTGAGGCCGGTGCCGTCGGGGACGATGACTGTGTCGGCCTTGTCCGGCAGCGCGATGGTGACCGGGGCGGCGAACGCAGGTTCGCCGAGCAGCAACAACGTTGCGAGCAAAACGCGCAAGAACCGCATCTGAGTCCTCCCCCACCTGCCGCCGTCCCGTGAAGGTTAGACCGGTCCCAGCGTTTCGTCGAACAGGGCGCGCATGGCGGCCCAACTGCGGCGGTCCGTCGGCTCGTGGTACTCGAAGTTGGGCATGTTGAACTGCGCCACCGTCTTGTCGGTAAAGCTGTGACCGGCGGCGGCGTGGTTGACGTAGATGCAGTCGGCGCCGGCGTCGGCCATCAGCTTGAGGAAGCGCTCGCGCGCGTCGGCAGGGATCAGAGGGTCTTTCTGGCCGCCGTGGATCATGATTTTCGTGACCACGGGGCGGTCATCCTCTTCTGGCAAGCCCTGCATGCCGGGATGGAAGGCCACGAGGCACTTCATCTCCCTGGCCCAACGCGCCATCTGGATCATGGTGCCGCCGCCGAAGCAGAAGCCGATGGCGGCAAGGCGCGACGGATCGACGTTGGCTTGCGCCTTGAGCGTGTCGATGCCGGCTTGCACGCGCGCCTGCCAAAGCTTCGGATCGCTGGTAAGCTCGTTCATCAGCGGATAGGCATCAGCCATCTGCGTGGCGACCGTTCCGTACATATCGCAGGCAAAGGCGACGTAGCCGAGCCCGGCCAGCATGCGGGCCCGATCCTTCTCGTGATCGCGCAGGCCGCCACCCTGGTGGCAGAGGAGTATGCCTGCGGTCTTCTTGCCGTTGGAGCCGTCGGCGAGATAGCCGGTGAGCGTCTTGCCGCCGCCCTGATAGGTGATGTCCTTCGTCTGCATGCGCGTCTCCTCCGTTGGGATGATTCAATCGCACAAAGTGCGGTGCAGCGGGAACGCGGCCTTATGCATAATTGACCCACGCGGCGATTTCGTCCGATGCTGACGCCAGTTTCGCGCGCTGCCTCAGGCGCTCGCGGCCTTCTTCAATTCCTTCGCGAGCAGATCGGGACGGTCGGTGCAGAGGCCGTCAAGGCCGAGCGCCATCAGGCGGCGCATGTCGGCTGGGTCGTTGACAGTCCAGGCGCCGACCTTGAGGCCGAGCGCCTTCGCCTCGGCGATGCGCTCCGGCGTGGCGTCCGGGTAGTAGGGAAACCAGCCATCGCCACCGGCGGCCTTCACGGCGCGGGCGATGGCGTTGCCGTACTTGCTCGGATCGAAGCCCGCGGCCCAGGGCGAGGTGCCGGTATCGTTCCAATGGCGAAAGACCTGCATCTGCGGCTTCTCGTCCTGGCTGGGCGGATCGAGGAAGTCGAGTTCGGCGGTCGTGAACCAGCACTCCACGCCGGGCGCGACCTTCTTTGCGTGCAGAAGCCCCTCCCAGTCGAAGCCGACGAAGATCGTGCGGTCGAGATAGTCCGCCTTCTTCAGCACGGCGGCGGCTGCCTCGGTCAGGGCCTTCGGATCGGCGGCGGTACCGCGGTTGAAGAAGGATGTCTTCAGTTCGACCTGAAGGATGAACGGCTTCTTCGCCTGCGATGCGACTTCTACGACTTCGGCGAGAGTCGGGATCTTCTCGCCATCGATCGGCATGGTATGGGGATGCGACTTCGCGTAATCGCTTGCTGGATTGAGGCGGCCGACGTCGAAGGCGCGGAGTTCGCCGAGCGTCAGGTCCTTGATGCGCGGCGTGGGCTTTTCGAGCCACTTGCCGCCGAGCCGGCAAATCTCCGGCTTGAGATGAAAGTCGTGGAACACGACGACCTCGCCGTCCCTGCTGAGCTGGATGTCGAGTTCGGCACCGTCGCAGCCGCGCGCGACGGCGTCTCGAAAGGCGGCGAGCGTGTTCTCCGGGTAGAGGCCGGCACCGCCGCGATGGGCGAAGTTCAAGGTCGGCACGGCAAGTCCTCCGGTCGCGGGGGCCGGAGTCATCGCAGAGCGGCCCGGCGGTGGCAATCGCGCCCAGCCGGCGAAGCGGACGTGGCCGACGGGACCCAGGCGCGGCGGCAGTCAGGTGAGAAGACCTGAAGGCCGGGCAACTCGAAGTGCAAGCGCGTGAGGCCGTCGCGGCGTGCGCCTTGTCCAAAGTCGATCAGTCCGGGCGGCGATTCTTGCCGATGAAGCCGAACATGTGGCCGGCGACGTTGCGGATCTGGATCTGGTCGCTGCCTTCGGTGATGCGGTAGCGGCGGTGGTGGCGATAGATGTGCTCGAACTGCTTGTGGCGCGAATAGCCCCAGCCGCCGTGCACCTGCATCGCCCAGTCGGCGGCGTTGCAGACGAGTTGATTGCCCTTGTAATTGCACATGCTGACCTTGTCGGAGAGATAGAGTTGAATCTCCGGCCCGGTCATGCGGTCCATCTCCCACGCGGTGCGGCGGATCAGCCAGCGGATCATCTCGGCCTCTGTCTGGAGCTCTACCAGCGGCCACTGGATCGCCTGGTTGTGCGAGAGCGGCTTGCCAAAGGGTTTGCGGGTGTTGGCGTAGTCGATCGACTCGTTGATGCAATACTGCGCCGCGCCGACGCCTGACGCTGCCTGCCGGATGCGGTTCTCGTGCACGAAATGGCGCGCGAGCACCAAGCCGTTGTCGACGGGGCCGAACACGGCGCTGTCGGGGACCCAGACGTCCTTGAACGACACGCGGGCGTGGTCGGTCGGCATGTTGAAGGTCCACATGTATTCTTCGATCTTCACGCCCGGGTCCTTCATCGGCACGATCAGGCAGGTGAGACCCCGGGCATCACCGTCCTCACCAGACGTGCGGCAGAACACCATGTCGTGCGAGGCGGTGTGAACGCCTGTGTTCCACATCTTCGCGCCGTTTATGCGCCAGCCATTGCCGTCCTTGACGGCACGCGTCTCCATCCAGGTCGCGTCGGAGCCGTGCTTCGGCTCGGTGAGGCCGAAGGCAAGGCGGACGCTGCCGTCGAGCATGCCGGGGAGAATGGTCTTCTTCTGCTCCGCCGTGCCGAAGTCGCGCATCATCAGCACCTGCGGGAAGTTGCCGACGACGGAGGACTCGTTCTGCAGGTCGTTGTGCAGGCCGAGCCCCTTGGTCGCGAGATGCTCGCGGATGATCGCCATGGCGAGGTTGCCGATGTTCTTGCCGCCGTATTCCTCCGGCAGCGCGAGGCGAAGGAAGCCGGCCTTGTCGGCGCGGCGACGCATTTCGCGCAACAGGTCTTCCCACTCCGTGCGCGGCAAGCCGCCGTGCTCGAAATCTGTGCGCGCCCATTCGCGACGATGATCGAAGAAGCGGTCGTTGTCGTCCTGCTTCTGGAGCGGAACGATCTCCCTGTCGATGAAAGCGTCGATGTCGGCAAGCAGCTTCTTGATGTGTTCCGGAATGCTGAAGTCCATGGCGTTCTCCCAATGCTTTGCGCGGGACTCTAGCCGCTCGGCGGCAAAGCGGAAGGCGCAACGCTAGGGAAGGATTGCGGCATTATCGAAAGCCATGGCGGCGGCGCGACGAAGGAGGGGCGCACGACCTACACGCAGCGCTATTTCTCGCTGATCACCAATCGCGACGGACTGGCGTTCCGGATGCGCGAGTATTGCAACCCGTTCCGGACCTACAAGGCGTTCGGCAAGGAGCACTGGGAAAAGTCGACGGGCGAGATGGTACAACAAGCCGTGGCCGGCGTCGCAAAAGCTCGATCCGATCACGCTGCCACCGCTGAAGTGAGGCCGTTTTGCGGCGTTGCGCGCGCGCCACGCATGGCAGACTTCACGAATAATTCGCATACGGAGCGCTTGACGATGAAAAGGCCCAAGCGTACACACCGCGCCCTCACGGACATGGTGTTCGTGAAACACATGAGTCAAGCAATGCTTCGCGTCTGCGAAAAATCCTTGAGGTGGCTATCGAATGGCTATCAGCCAATCGATAACGCACGCCCGGCTCATGGGAGCGGACTCGCATAAGCAAGTCCGAAATCTGCTTTGACGCAGACCCTCCCGAGCCAACGCTCTGGAGGGTTTTTGTTTTCCAGCGCGTGGCGACAGTGAATTCTTCTTCCGCGAAAGCGGAAGCGAGAGACCCGGATCTCGGGAGCTCGCGCATGCGTGCGCGCGCTTCGCAAGCGCGGGGCCTGCCGGAGGGAACGGCGCGTTGCGCAGACGCGGTCCACCAATGGCAGGGCGAGGCTTGAAGGTCTCGCTTGGTGACGCGCCACGTTCGAGAGCGTCACGACAGATTTGTTTTTCAATTTTCGAATTCAGGTGGTGAAAGAACGGTCTACTTCGTTATCCCGACCAAAATGGCTCCTCGCGGGTAAGTGATCGCCGAAAAGGCAAGGTGCGTCAGAGTCGACACCGTTCTGCCTGTTCCCCTGAATGTTCTTCCAAGCCGGGTGGTGAAGAGATCGGTTACATCGTCTTGATAACGCGAAGCTCTCCCATGCAGGGCCGTTCTGGTCTTGCCCGTTCCCCCGGTCCAACAAGATGCTGGTGGTGAAGCATTCTGATACTTCGCTTCCAACGCGCAGCCGAAGGTTCGATTCCTCCCATCGCTACGGCAACGTCGCGGTGACCGGTGTGGCTGCTCAGAATACGAACGTTCCCCAGCAAGCCCATCAAATGCCGGTGGTGAAGAGCTCTGCTACTTCGTCCAGGTGAAGACGGCGGTTCGATTCCGCCCGGGCGCGAGCCCGTCGTCCAGTGGCAGGACGTCATCGCCTCGCAAGGGGCAGTGCAGGCTCGCCCGTTCCCCGGCGTTTTTCTTTGCGGCGCGCGGCATTGCCGCCCGCCAACCCAATGCCGCGCGCCTTGGGTGGTCTTGCGGCGCGGCACTGCCGCCCGCCAACTGTTTCGCGCACGATCCGTGGTGAAGATTGCTGTTACTTCGTCTGTTAAACGAGAGGTCGTGGGTTCGAATCCCACCAGGTGTTCATGCACCTGTAGCTCAGCGGCAGAGCACTAGGCCCAGGGCGCAAGCCTGCAAGCCGTCTCAGCATCGCCTGTTCCCGGATTCCAACCTTGGCCTCGTGCCTGGGGAACGCCTGCCCGGTGTGTGAACCGCGCAGGATGTCGTGTGCCTTTTCTTCGTTCGTGGTGAAGCGTTCCCATACTTCGTCGAGCTAACGCTCAGAAGGTTCGACTCCTCCCGTGCCCGTGCACGAGGCCCTGTGGAGGGCAACGGTGGATCGCGCCTGTTCCCGGACAAGTTTGTTGAGTGACGCCGGCCCACGCGGAGGACCTGCTGGTTTCCGCGTGGGCGGCGTGACGGTGGTGAAGACGCTTGTTACTTCGGATAGAGCACCACGCGAAGGCGTGGAGGCGCAGGGTTCAATGCCTGCCGGTCGCAAGGCCGTAGCTCAGCGCACGCCCGCAAGGGCAGCAACAACGTCGATCGTTCCCCGTCAATCTCTTTTGCCGGTAGTGAAGTTGTCCGTTTCTTCGGGTGGTGGAAGGCGGGGCGGAAGCCTGCGCGCCATCGGTGCATCGCACCGTCTCGGGCAGCGCCTGTTCTCTGGCATTTTGCGGCGTGCAGCATCGCCGCCCACCAACCCGATGCTGCACGCCTTAACTTTGCAACCAAACCAACTAACCTAGGCCGAAAGGGGGTGACCTATGGCCAAGCTCAACAAGATCCTGAAGGCGTTCACGTTCGAGGGCGCCAGGGCGCGCAAGTTCGGGCCCGAGCAGCAGCTTCGGCGCGCGCTGATGAACTGCATGCTGTGGGAGGACCAGTTCTATGAGGACGGCGTGACCATCGCCGACCGCATCAAGGACCTGGTGCCCGCGGTCAAGGCCGAGACGGTCGCCGCAATGGCGATCGAGGCGCGCGAGCAGATGAAGCTGCGCCATGCGCCTCTGCTCATGGTGCGCGAGATGGCGCGGCACGAGACGCACCGTAAGCTGGTGGCGGATACTCTGGAGCGTATCGTCCAGCGTCCCGACGAGCTGACGGAGTTTCTTGCGATCTACTGGGCCGACGCGCTCGGCCCCATGCAGCAGCGCAAGAAGCAGCCCGTCTCCGCCCAGGTGAAGAAGGGACTGGCGCGCGCGGTGGCGAAGTTCGACGCCTACCAGCTCGCCAAGTACGACCGCGACGGGCCCGTGCGCCTGCGCGACGTGCTGTTCCTGGTGCACGCCAAGCCCAGGTCGGGCGACCAGGCGAAGGTATGGAAGCAGCTTGTCGACGGCACGCTGGCCGCACCCGATACCTGGGAGGTGTCGCTCTCGGGCGGAAAGGACAAGCGCGAGACGTTCGAGCGCCTGATCGGCGAGAAGAAGCTGGGAGGGCTCGCACTGCTCCGCAACCTCCGCCTGATGCAGACCGCCGGCGTCGAGCGTAAGACTATCGCGCAGGCGATCGAGGCGATGAAGACGGATCGTATCCTTCCCTATCGCTTCATCGCGGCGGCCCGCTATGCGCCCGACTTCGAGCCCGAGCTCGAGGGCGCGATGCTGAAGTCGATCGCCGGTCACGTGCGGCTCAAGGGCCGCACGCGGCTCCTGATCGACGTGTCGGGCTCGATGGACGCTCTGCTGTCGGCCAGGTCGGAGATGACCCGGCTGGAGGCGGCGTGCGGCCTGGCGATCCTGGCGCGCGAGATCTGCGACGAGGTCGAGATCTTCACCTTCTCCGAGAAGGTGGTGAAGGTCGCGCCCCGGCGCGGCTTCGCGCTCCGCGATGCGGTCGTGGCGTCCCAGCCCCACGGCGGGACGTATCTCGGCAGGGCCGTGACGGAGATCGACCGCAAGGGCGATCGCCTGATCGTCTTCACCGACGAGCAGGCGCACGACCAGGTGCCCGCGCCCAAGGCGCGCGGCACGATCATCAACGTCGCGTCCTACCAGCACGGCATCGGCCACGGCGACTGGCTGCGCGTGGACGGCTTCTCCGAAGCGGTGATCGCCTGGATCGCGGCGTCGGAAGAGACGAAGCACTAGCGGCCGACTTGCCGCTATCATCAACACAACTGGGGCCCGGGCGCGCCAATAACGCGTCCGGGCATCTTCACATGTACAAGACCATTCAGGAGGGCGGTGCGCCGATCAAGGCGTGGATCGAGGGCGTGCCCCTCGAGGACGCAGCGCGTACCCAGCTCATCAACGCGGCGTCATTGCCGTTCATTCACGACCACATCGCGGTAATGCCGGACGTTCACTTCGGCCGCGGCGCGACAGTGGGCTCGGTCATTCCGACCAAGGGCGCGATCGTGCCCGCGGCGGTGGGCGTCGACATCGGCTGCGGCATGATGGCGGTGCACACCACTCTCAAGGCCACCGACCTGCCGGACTCGCTGGCAGAGATTCGCTCAGACATCGAGCGGGCCGTGCCGGTGGGCGGACAGGGTGCGGGCTCCGGCTGGAAGGGAAAGCCGGGCGGCATTCCCAACTCCATCTCGGCGCGCTGGGCCAAGCTGGACGAAGGGTTCAAGGCGATCTGCGAGAAGACCCCGCGTCTCGCCAAGGAGAACTCGCTCATCCATCTGGGCTCGCTGGGCAGCGGCAACCACTTCATTGAACTCTGTCTTGACGAGCGCGACGAGGTGTGGGTGATGCTCCACTCGGGATCGCGCGGGATCGGCAACGCGATCGGCCGTACCTACATCGAGAAGGCGCGCGAGCTTCTGACGAAGCGCGCGGTGCACATTCCCGACAAGGACCTGGCCTGGCTGGCCGAGGGCGAAGCCGCGTTCGACGACTATGTCGAGGCGATGCTCTGGGCGCAGGACTTCGCGATGGAGAACCGCAAGGCGATGATGGAGCGCGTGTTGCGCGTGCTTCGCGAGTCGCTGCGCAGCTTTACGACCGACAAGCTGGCCGTGAACTGCCACCACAACTACGTGTCGCGCGAGATGCATTTCGGCGCGCAGGTGTGGGTGACCCGCAAGGGGGCGGTGAAGGCTGGCAAGGGCGATCTGGGCATCATCCCGGGCTCGATGGGCGCCAAGTCGTTCATCGTGCGCGGGCTGGGAAACCCGGAGTCGTTCGAGAGCTGCTCCCACGGCGCCGGCCGCGCATTGTCGCGCACGGCGGCGAAGGCGCAGTTCACGCTCGACGATCACATCAAGGCGACCGAGGGCATCGAGTGCCGCAAGGACGCCGGCGTGATCGACGAGACGCCGATGGCCTACAAGGACATAGACGCGGTGATGGCGGCGCAGGCCGATCTCGTGGAGATTGTGCACACGCTGCGCCAGGTCGTGTGCGTGAAGGGCTGATGTCCCGAAATGGAAAAGGCGCCGGTTCGCGAAAGCGGCCGGCGCCTTTTTCATTTGTGGTCATACGTTTATGCAGGCGCGAACGTTGCTTGCGGGACACGCATGATGCTTATGCGCAGTGTCATTCCACCTTGTGTTGACTTGGTGAGATTCGGGGCGTACCCACGACGTGTATTCGCGGGCATGGGGTCCGCGGGGCTTACGAGCGAGACTGATGCACAGTTCCATTCGAAAGGTTTGCACGGCCGTGCCTTTCCGTCCGCAGGGCGGGGGGACCGCTGTCTTCGCTCAGGAGGAGTCCGCGCGCTAGGGATACCTTAGCGCAAGCCGCAACCCTCCCGAGCCCGGCTCCGGAGGGTTTTTTGTTGGCTTCCTGCCAACTTCGGGTCGGGTCCGGGATTAGAAAAACGTCCAAGGACCATGACCGATATTGCCGACATTGCTGAATTCAAACCGGAAAACGCTGGCGCCCGCGTGTCGGGCCACGGCTTCGACGCCTGGATCGCCGAGACGCGCGAGCTGCTGAAGCTCGCGGGTCCGCTGATCCTGACCCAGCTCGCGCAGATGGCGATCGGCACGACCGATACACTGATGCTGGCGCGCTTCTCCAACACGGCGCTCGCCGGCGCGGTGCTGGGCAATACGATGTTCTATTTCTGCTGGCTGCTCGGTTCGGGGCCCACGTCGGCGGTGTCGCCGATGATTGCGCACATCCTGGGCGCCGATCCGGAGAACAAGGACGACGTGCGCATCGTTGCGCGCATGGGCTTCTGGTCGGTGCTGATGGTGGGCGTGCCGCTGTTCCTGCTGCTCCAGTTCGCGCATCCGATCATGCTGGCGTTCGGGCAATCGGAACAGCTGGCGAGCGCGTCGGCGGCGTTCCTGGTGCCGCTGTCGTTCGGCCTGCCCTTCTCGCTCGGCTTCCAGGTGCTCAGGAACTACTCCACGGCACTGTCGAAGCCGAACGCGTCGCTGATCGTCATGGGCGTCTCGGTGTTTTTCAATGCGCTGTTCGACTACACGCTGATCTTCGGGCACTTCGGCTTCCCGCGGCTCGGCCTGATGGGTTCGGGCGTCGCAAGCGCGACGTCGTTCGCCGTGAGTTTCTGCATCATGCTGATCGTGGTGCGGCTGACGCCGAAGCTGCATGCGTACCGGATCTTTCGGGACGTCCTGACGCCGGACTGGAGCAAGCTGCGCGAAGTGTACCGGCTGGGCCTGCCGATCGGCCTGACCATGATGTTCGAGGCGTGCCTGTTCTTCTCGTCGAACTTCTTCATGGGGCATTTCGGACTGGATTACCTCGCGGCGCATACGATCGCGATGAACGTGCCGTCGATCACCTTCATGGTGCCGCTGGGCATCGCGATGGCCGCGACGGTGCGCGTGGGCCTGGCGGCCGGCGCCGGCGACAACGAAGCGGTGCGACGCGCGGGCTGGGGCGCGATCCTGGTCGCCAGCGCGTTCATGACGATGACGTCGTTCATCCTGTGGACCTGGCCGATGGAGATCGCGCAGCTCTATCTGCCGCCCACGGCGCAGAACATGCCGTCGCTGTTGCTGGCGGTGATGTTCCTGCACGTCGCGGCGGTGTTCCAGATCGTCGACGGCATCCAGGTGACCGCCGCGCTATCTTTGCGCGGGCTGAAGGACGCGCGGGCGCCGATGTGGATCGCGGGCGCGAGCTACTGGCTGGCCGGGTTCCCGACCTGCATGTTGTTCGCGTTCGGGTTCGGGCTGAAAGGACTCGGTATCTGGTATGGGCTGGCGTTCGGATTGCTGGTCGCGGCGGTCCTAATGTGCTGGAGGTTCTGGTGGCTCTCGAAAGAGGCCGCCGGCCTTCGGACGTCGGCTGAAAGCTCGGCAGTTGTGGCTTAAGAGAGTCAGCGCTGCTGACCCGCCAATGCGCTTCGCGCATGCGGGGCCTCATCTTGGCCAGGCGGCGCGGGTGAATGAAGTTTCATTGCGTTGGAGCGACGGAGACTATTGGTAAGTTCACAAGACCGGCGTATATTGTAATTGGAAGAGGGAGCTTTTCCATGCGCTTGATGTGGATTGGACTGGCGGCTGCGGTGCTGACCGCGACGGCCGCCTATGCCAGCGACCCGAACTGCGAAACCAGCGTCCAGAGCTACGCGACCAGCGATCTGGGCGGGGTAGACATCCCGGTGGTGCCGCGCGGCGACAAGTTCGCGGTGGCGTGCGACAGCATCCGCGCCTCCGGCGCCGACGTCAGCGTGGTGATGACCGTGACGGATCAGCCCGCGGGCGACACCAGCGGCCTCGGTTCCGTGCTGGCGACCGAGCAGAAGATCGTGCAGCACTCGGTCAACGTGCAGGTGCCTGACCTTCCAGACCTGGCGAACCACACGGTGAGCGTGAAGGTCTATGTGACCGACGCGTCGGGCACGAGCGCCTGCGACGCCGGGCGCGTGAAGATCGTCTGATCAGTCGTCGTAGCCGCCTTTCATCTTGAACTTCATCCGGGCGCGGCCGTCTTTGTGCTTCTGCACGCGCTCACGGCGGGTTTCCATGCGCGACTGCCAGTCGTCCTTGTTGTGCTGGAAGCGCAGCTCCTTCTGAAACTTGCGCCACGACTCCCAGCGCGACGGCTCGAGCGTGCCGTCATCCAGCGCGGCGCGGACGGCACAGCCGGGCTCGCTCCTGTGGCTGCAATCGTCGAAGCGGCACTGCGCAAACAGCGCTTCGAGGTCGGCGAAGGCCGTGGAGACGCCGGCGCTCGCATCCCACAGGCCCAGCTCGCGCATGCCTGGCGTATCGAGGATCAGCGCGCCATCCGGCAACAGAATCAGCTCACGATGGGTGGTGGTGTGCTTGCCTGTGTCGTCATCGCGGATCTCGCGCACGGTCATGATCTGGCGGCCGGCGAGCGCATTGACCAGCGTGGACTTGCCGACGCCCGAGCTGCCGAGCAGCACGGCGGTCTGCCCGGGTTGCAAATGCAGGCGCACGGCCTCGAGGCCCTGCCCTGTCAGCGAGGAGATCGCGTGGACGGGTACGCCGAAGGCGATGGCTTCGACCTCTGCAACGCGCTCGGCGACGACGTCGCACATGTCGGCCTTGGTGAGGACGACAACAGGCTGGGCACCGCTCTCCCACGTCGAGGCGAGATAGCGCTCGATGCGGCGCAGGCTGAGATCGGCGTTGAGCGAAGCGACGAGCAGCGCCACGTCGACATTCGCCGCCACCACCTGTCCGCGCGGCGCGCCGGGTCCGGCTTCGCGGCGGGTGAAGGTCGTTGTGCGCGGCAGCACGGCACGGATGATCGCGTCGCCCTCGCCCGTCGGCGCGGACACACCGACCCAGTCACTGGTGACGGGGTAGCCGCCGTCTGCCGCGTCATGCGCGAACTTGCCGGCAAGCGTGGCCGAACGCTCGCCGCCGGCCGTCACGATGTCGTAGCGGCCGCGTTGCTGGACGAGCACCCGCGCGGGTTCGAGGCCGAGCGTGGCATAGGATGAGAATTGCCGCTGGAGCGCGTCGCTCCAGCCGTAGCGTTGAAGCACGGTTGTGTCCCTTCGAGAGGAGCCTTAAGGGGCGCCGGCGGTGGAACGTCCGTGATGTGCGGAAGTGTTTACGACGCGGCGCGGCGGAGGGCGGTTACGACAGTCATCGGTTTCGGCGCCTCCTGTTGCTTGCGACGCGGGCGCGAACCTATGCCCACACTGCGCATGCGTCAATACGTGTGCTAACGGTGGCAGATGAATCCAACCGACTTTGTCCGCAACAACACACAGCTCGTTTCGCCGCCGCTGGTGCCGGAGATCAGGCTGCATCTGGCGACGGAAGTGCTGCCGTTGTGGCGGCTGACCGAAGAAGAACTGGAGCAGCAAGGCGTGCCGCCACCCTATTGGGCGTTCGCATGGGCCGGCGGACAGGCGCTGGCACGATACCTGATCGACAATCCAGAAACCGCGCGTGGCTCGGCGGTACTCGACTTCGGAGCCGGGTCGGGGCTTGTCGCGATTGCGGCCACCATGTGCGGGGCGTCGGCGCTTGCTGCCGACATCGACAAATTTGCGACCGCAGCGACGGCGCTGAACGCTGCGGCGAATGGCTTCGAAGGACTGGAAACAACCAACGACGACCTGATCGGCAGCGATATCGGTTGGGACGTCATCCTCGTCGGCGACATGTGTTATGAGCGGCCGCTGGCAGAGCGGCTGATCGCGTGGCTGAGGCGCGCGGTGACTGAAGGAAAGACGGTGCTGCTCGGCGATCCGGGGCGGAGCTATTTTCCAAAGGAAGGGCTGGAGAAGCTGGTCGGCTATGGCGTGGCGGTGAGCCGCGACCTGGAAGACCGCGAGGTCCGCGACACCGGCGTGTACCGGCTGTTGCCCTGAGAACGTTCCCGCTGCGGGTGGTTCATCCATCGGCCGCGAAGGTCACCGAGGACTTCGACTTGCCGCCGACCACTTCTTGGCAGGCGCGGGCATGGGCCAGCGGATGCGCAAAGGACTATTACGACAGCGGCGAGAAGCTTGCCAAATCCTCCGGGAGTTCCTGGCCGACGCCTACGCGACGAAGGACGCCCTGTCAGGGTTTCGCCGTGATTGCTGTCATCCCAACGTCAGAAATTCGTCGCGGATATTTGTTGTGAACGCAGCGGAACGATATTGCGGCGCAGCAATTATCCGGATGCGCGTTGATACGGGTGTGGCAGCCCGTTCGCTGCGCTGCACCCACACCACTAGCTGAGGAGAATCCAAATATGGACGCCAAGAATGCCGTCGAAACCCATATGCGCGCCGCTGAACGCGTCACCATGAACGCGCTCGCGCCGATCAACGAGATGATGGCTCAATCGCGCAGCCTGTTCGAGAAAAGCCTCATCGCGATGCGCGAGGAAACCCTGGAGCTGCTGAACCGGCTGCACGAGCGCAACGGCGCAATCCTGTCGGAAGTAAAAGGCGGGAACATCGCGCAATGGACCTCGGCCCACGAGAAGTGGATAAGCGAGTTCAGCCGCGAGATGTTCAATGCGTCGGTCCGGTTCCACGAGACGGCGCGTCACCTGATGGCGGATTCGATCGAAGGCGTGAGCCACAGCCTGCGCAACGGCAAGATCGCCCAGGCGGCCGAGGACACGGCTGCCCATACAGCCGAAATCGCCGAGCACAACGCGGCCGCGGTACGCGAAGCGGCGCACTTCAACTATCACGATGCGCCGTCGCCGACGCATCCGGAACACAACGCGTAGCTATCCGCGCCTGCGCAAAGGCGTTGGCGCGGGACCGGTGTAGCGGGCTCGGGGGCGGATGAGCTTCCTGCTCTCGAGTTGCTCGCCGGCGTGCGCCACCCAGCCGGCGACGCGGCTGATCGCGAACAGAGTGGTCTCGCTGCCTTGCGGCATGCCGAGGAAGCGGCGCATCACGGCCTGGGCATAGTCAATGTTCGGGAAGGCGCCGGTCGCTTCGGCTATGCGCTCCGGAATTTCGGTGGTGAGGCGCTTGTCGGCGCCGAGCTTGATCAACACGTTCAGCAGATGCTGCGCGCGCGGGTCGCCGCGCGTATAGACCACGTGGCCGAAGCCCGCGAAACGCTCGCCCAACGCGACGCGCTCGCGCACGATCGCGCCGATATTTCCTTCAACGAACGTGTCGAGCAGCTTGGCCGCGAGCGGACCGACGCCGCCATGGCGCGGGCCTTTCAGCGCGACCATGCCGGCGATCACCGCGTCGTACATGCTGATGCCGGTCGAGGCGGCAACGCGGGCCGTGAAGGTGGAGGCATTGAGTTCGTGATCGGCGAGCAGGACCAGCGCGCGGCGGATCAAATCCTCGGCGTGCTTGTTGCCGGGCGCCCAGGCACGGGCGACGACCTTCTGGACCGGATCGGCGGAAGGTTCGCTGCCGGTCATCACGGCCGCGCAGAGGCGTACGATGCGGGCACCGGTCGCGGCGCGGCCGTCATGCACCCAGTTGTAGGCGCGGGGATCGGCCTCGGCGGCCTGTGACAGCACGGCGATGCAGCGGTCGATCGGCGGCGCGGATTTCGTGGCGTCCATGATCGCGCGCATGACGGGCGAGACGATGGGCACGTTCGATCTGGTGAAGGGATCGGCAGATTTCGAATCCCACAGCAGGCTCGCGCATTGTTCGAACGTCGCGTTCTCAGCCAGCGTGACGGCGCGTACGCCGCGATAGATGGGCCCCTCCTCCGTGATCGTCGACACCGCGCTGTCCATCACCGGCAGGTCGGCGGACTTCAGGCCTTGCGCTTCGATCAGCGGCGTGCGGCGGTTCTTGAGACTGCGGACATCCTCCGCGCGGTAGCGGCGGCTGCGCGGGCTTTCGCCCGGTTCGGAGCGGATCAAGCCGCGGGAGACATACGCGTAGAGCGTGGCCGGCGACACGGCGAGTTCAGTGGCAGCCTCGCGCGCGGAGAGGTAGAGCGCGTCACCATCGAAATTATTCATGTTGATTATGCTAATCAAGATTGATCAATACGGCCAGTGGTTCCACGTTTTGTGCACCGCAACACAAACCTGGAGAGCCAGATGACGGTGCAGACAGTGAGCAAATCCCCGATCGGCCTCGACGGCGTACCGGCCGCGGAAACGGCCCTGAGCCATGTGGACGGCCAGAAGGGCGAGTTGATCATCGCCGGGGAGCGGGTGGCGGACCTGGCTGCCAAGTCGAGCTTCGAGGGCGTGACCGCGCGGCTTTGGACCGCGGCGACCGCGACGCCGATCAGCGAGGCGGAAGTCCGTGCGGCGCTCGGCGAGGCGCGGGTGCGGGCGTTCGCACACATGTCGACCTTCCTCGCGGCGAGCGAGGGGTTATCGATCGTGGATGGCTTCCGGGCCGCGGTGGCGACCTTGCGCGCCGAGCACGGCCTAACGCATGACGCGACCATCGTGGGCGCCTTGCCCGTCATTGTCGGCGCGCTGGTGGCGCGCGCCGCGGGACGCCAGCCGCATATCCCGAACGCCAAGCTGGGCCACGCAGCGGATACCTTGTCGATGCTGCACGGAAGGCCGGCGAGCGCGGCCGAGGCAGCGGCATTGGATGCCTACTTCGTTACCGTGTGCGATCACGGGATGAATGCCTCGACCTTCACCGCGCGGGTGATCGCCTCGACGCAGGCCGATCTGTTCTGTGCGGTGACGGGTGGGTACTGCGCGCTGACCGGGCCGCTGCATGGCGGCGCACCTGAGCCTGTGCTGGAGATGCTCGATGCGATCGGCACGCGCGACCGCATCAAGCCGTGGATCGACGGTGCGCTGGCGCGCGGCGAGCGGCTGATGGGCTTTGGCCATCGCGTGTACAAGGTGCGCGATCCGCGCGCCGACGTGCTGAAGACCGCGGTCGAGAAGCTGGCGAGCAATTCCATCGACATGCCGTTCGCGGCGGAGGTGGAGGCCTATGCCCGAGAGGCGCTGCGCAAGAAGAAGCCGGATCATCCGTTGGATACCAATGTCGAGTTCTTCACCGCGATCCTGCTGGATGCGTTGCAGATACCGCGACAGGCGTTCACGCCGATCTTCGCGACGGCGCGAGCGGCAGGTTGGACGGCGCATGCGCGAGAGCAGCAGCGGCGCGGGCGCCTGTTGCGGCCGAGTTCGGCGTACATCGGAGACATGCCGGCCTAGCGTTCGCCGATCAGTTCCGCGAACTGCGCCTTGGACCCGATATACAGGTCGAGATCGACCGAGCCCCTGATGCCGTCGAGGCGGGCGTGGTTCGCGAACTGGCGGAACATCACGGTGCGGCCGCGCGACCAGCCGGCCTCGCCGTAGAGGTTGCGGACCCAGAGCGGACAGGCGCGGAAAGCGGGATCCTTGTCGAGATAATCCTCGAAGAAGGTCTGCGTCGAATAGATGATCGGCGTGCGGCCTGTCTCATGCTTCACGATAGCAATGAAGGCCCTGAGCTCCCGCGCCAGTCGACCCTGCCCCGGCCGCGCACCGCAATTGCCTACATATTCGAGATCGATGGCGGGCGGCAGGTTCAGCGCGCGGCTGGCGGGCGCGGCGGCGAGGAAATTGCGGACCTGCGCAGGGCCCGGTGAGCACAGCGTGAAGTAGTGATAGGCGCCGACCGCGAGGCCGGCGGCGCGCGCATCCTGAAGGCGGGAGGCAAAGCTCGCGTCCTGCCAGTCGCTGCCTTCGCTCGCTTTCAGGTAGACGAAACGGATGTTCTGGGAGGCGATCCGCTTCCAGTCGATCGCGCCCTGGTGATGCGAGACGTCGATGCCACGCACGGGAAATGCCTGGATGTCGGGATAGGCGAAGCGGTGGACGCCCCTCAGATAAAGCAGCGCCGCCAACGCTGCGACAACGAGCACGCCGGCGATGCTGCCGGCAATCCAAAGTGCGATGCGCGCAGTCCGCCCCATGCGGCATTCATTGCACGGAATAGCGGCGACCGATCAGTCTGGCTTCAGGATCGGCTGCACGTCGGGCTCCGGCCCGTCGAGGATGCCTAGGCCGACATGGCTCCGCGATCGGCTGTATGCGAAGTACACCAGCAGGCCGATCACACCCCAGACCGGCAGGACCATGATGGCCGTGAACGGCAGCGAGAAATACAGCACCACGCATCCGACGATCGCCAGCGGCGCGACGATCCAGAGGCCGGGCGTACGGAACGGGCGCTTGCGGTTCGGATCGGTGCGGCGCAGGACCATCACCGAAATCGCAACCATGAAGAACGCGAACAGCGTGCCGGAGTTGGAGTAGTCCGCGAGCTTGCCGACCGGCAGCACGGCGGCGGCTACCGTGGCGCCGACACCGGTCAACACTGTAACGACGTGCGGCGTCTTGAAGCGCGGATGCACCGAGGAGAGACGCGCTGGCAGCAGGCCGTCGCGCGCCATGGTGAAGAAGATGCGGGTCTGGCCGTACATCATCATCAGGACGACGGACGGCAGCGCCAGAACGGCGGCCAGGCCGACCAGACGGCCGATGAAGGGCCAGCCGATGGTCTCCAGCACATGCACCAGCGCTTCCTTGGAGCACACCAGCGGCTGGATGGCGCCACCGGCCACGATCGCGGCACAACGGCCCGTGAGGTCAGCCGAGCCCGGCTCCAGTGCCGCTCCGCCGGCCATGACCGGCTGCGACCCAATGGCGCCGATCGCGCCCGCCGCGACCGCCAAGTAGAAGATTGTGCAGATCAGCAGGCTGCCGATGAGGCCGATGGGCACGTTGCGCTGCGGGTTGCGCGTCTCCTCCGCCGCGGTCGAGACAGCGTCGAAACCGACATAGGCAAAGAAGATCGAGGCACCGGCGCCGAACACGCCGGTGTAACCCGTGGGCGTGAAGGGCGTGAAGTTGCTTGCATGCAGGACCGGGAGCGTCAGCGCGATAAACGCCGTCAGCGCCGTGATCTTGATCAGCACCAGCACCGCATTGACCCGGGCACTCTCGGTGGTGCCGACGATGAGGAGGAGGGTGACGGCCACCGATACAAGGATCGCCGGAACGTTGATCCAGCCGCCGATTTTCAGCGCGGTAGCGATGTCTGGGTTCATCTGGACGCCGAACGCCAATTCGGCGCGCGCCATCAGGCCGTCAGCATTGGCGATGGCGGCCGGGACGTCCCAACCCAGTCCGTGCAGCAATCCCACCGCGTGGTTAGACCAGCCGACAGCGACGGCGCTGGCGCCCACTGCGTATTCGAGGATCAGCGCCCAGCCGACCATCCAGGCGAAGATCTCTCCCACCACGCCATAGGTATAGGTGTAGGCGGAGCCGGCGACCGGAACCATCGAGGCCAGCTCGGAGTAGCAGAGCGCCGCCACCGCGCAGACGAAGCCCGCGATGACGAAGGAGAGCATCATGCCCGGACCGGCCTTCTGCGCCGCCTCTGCGGTCAGCACGAAGATACCGGTGCCGATGACGGCGCCAATGCCCAGCAGCGTAAGCTGGAAGGCGCCGAGCGAGCGATGCAGGCCCTTCTTTTCGGCCGTGGCCAGAATCGCGGACAGCGGCTTTACGCGGCCAAAGAGCATGAAAGTCCCCTTGTGATGCCGCGACCCGAAGCGGCGCTTTCGGCGAGCCTAGCGGCTTGGCGGGTGCGCGCAAGTGATCGCTGAAAAGAGGGGCGGTCCGGTGACGGATACGGCGTCTCGGGTTAGAAACGGTCATGCCCTACCGCTCCCTGCGCGATTTCATTGCCAAGCTCGAGGCCTGCGGCGAACTTGTGCGCGTGCGCGAGCCGGTTTCGACCGTTCTGGAGATGACCGAGATCCAGACGCGACTCATCGCCGAGGGCGGGCCCGCTGTGATCTTCGAGAAGCCGGTAAAGGCGGACGGCACGCCCTCCGACATGCCGGTGCTGGTCAACCTGTTCGGAACCGTGAAGCGCGTGGCGATGGGCGTGACCATGGACGGCGTCGAGCGCACCACGGCGCAGGAGCTGCGCGCGGTCGGCGAGGTGATGGCAACCCTGCGCCAGCCGCAGCCGCCGCGCTCGCTCGGCGAGGCATTCGAATTGCTGCCGCTGGCGAAGACCCTGCTGGCGATGAAGCCGAAGAGCGTGTCGCGGGCGGCGTGCCAGGACGTGGTGCTGCGTGGCGATCGGGTCGACCTCGGGCAGTTGCCGGTGCAGACCTGCTGGCCCGGAGAACCGGCGCCGCTGATCACCTGGCCGCTGGTGGTGACCAAGGGGCCAGGCGAAGCGCGCGAGGACAACTACAATCTCGGCATCTACCGCATGCAGGTGCTGAACAGGAACCAGACCATCATGCGCTGGCTGAAGCACCGCGGCGGGGCGCAGCATCACCAGCGCTGGGCGAAGGAGAAGGCCGCGCCCCTGCCCGCCGCCGTGGTGCTGGGCGCCGATCCTGGGACGATCCTGGCCGCGGTGACGCCCGTGCCGGAGACGCTGTCGGAGTATCAGTTCGCGGGATTGCTGCGCGGGCAGCGGGTCGAGCTGGTGGATTGTGTGAGCCAGCCGCTGAAGGTGCCTGCGGAAGCCGAGATCGTGATCGAGGGCGAGGTGTCGCTCACCGACTATCGCGACGAAGGGCCGTATGGCGACCACACCGGTTACTACAACTCGGTGGAGCAGTTCCCGGTGTTCACCGCGACCGCGATCACCATGCGGCGCGACCCGATCTACCTGTCGACCTATACGGGGCGTCCGCCCGACGAACCATCGGTGCTGGGTGAGGCGCTGAACGAGGTGTTCGTGCCCCTGCTCCGCCAGCAGTTTCCCGAGATCGTGGATTTCTGGCTGCCGCCGGAGGGCTGCTCGTACCGCATCGCCGTGGTGTCGATGAAGAAGGCGTATCCCGGTCATGCCAAGCGCGTGATGCTGGCCGTGTGGTCCTATCTGCGCCAGTTCATGTACACCAAGTGGGTGATCGTCGTGGACGGCGACATCAATGCGCGCGACTGGAAGGACGTGATGTGGGCGATCTCCACCCGCATGGACCCGGCGCGCGACATCACGGTGATCGAGAACACGCCGATAGACTATCTGGACTTCGCCTCGCCCGAGAGCGGGCTGGGTTCCAAGATCGGGCTGGACGCGACCAACAAGATGCCCCCCGAGGTGCACCGCGAATGGGGCCGCAAGATCGTGATGAGCGCCGAGGTGGTGCGCACGGTGACGGAAAGGTGGCCGCGGCTCGGTCTGCCGGGAAGCGGAAGGCCAATATGGTGACGGCAGCCTAGATTACGGGTAGCGGCAGCGCCCGGCCGGAAGGCAAGGTTGCGCCGATCGGGGGGATCAACAGCATGATCATTCGGCTTGTTGGCGCGACGATGCTCGCCGCGCTCTTGGCTTCGCCGGCCATGGCGGAGAGGTGCGGGCTTCAAGAGGTCGCATCCTACAACATGCTGCCGACCAACTCCGGTCACGTCGTGATCAGGATGAAGATCGGCGATGCCGACGAGAACATGGTCATCGATACCGGCGCGTGGTTCAGCTACCTGACCTTCGACACCGCGGCCAAGCTCAAACTGCCGACGCGCTCCATGAGCGATCAGTTCGTCGCCTATGATGCCTATGGCCGGCGCACCAGCGAGGTGGCAACGGCGCCATCGATCGAGATCGGGCCGTTGCAGGTGACATCGGTCGACTTTGTGATGGCACCCCAAGGGGCGGACTACGGTGAAGGCGTCGCGGGGTTGCTCGGCGCCAATGTACTCAAGAACTTCGACCTGGATTTCGATTTCAAGGCGAAGAGGGTGAACTTCTTCTCGTCGGAGCATTGCCCGGGCCAGGTGGTCTATTGGTCCACGAGCGGTGCAACAAAGATCCCGTTCAAATTTGACGGATCTGCCATCTCGCTTCCGATCGAGCTGGATGGGAAGACGTTATATGCAGAGCTCGATACGGGCGCTCCGGCCTCTACTATCACCGCACCTATGGCATTGCAGATGTTTGGCTTGAGCCCGGGGCAGATGGCGTGGATCGCCACGACTACACGCGCGCTGACGGAAGCAAGGGAGCAAATTACACCCACACCTTCGCATCACTGCGCTTCGGCGGCCTGCTGGTTCCGTCGGCGACGCTCATCATCCTTCCCAATGCCATGGGAAAGGCGTTCGCAGCGGACAATATGCGGCAGGACTACACCCAAATGCAGCTCCATGTGCCGCAGGTATTGCTGGGCCTGGCTGAGCTGTCGCAACTGCACGTTTATATCTCCTATAAGGAGAAGCTGCTCTACGTGACGCCCGCTGATCAGCATTAAGGTCAGCCTGCCTTGACCACGCGCGGAAGTGCTCTACTTATGGCCCAAGAAACCCAAGGTCGGTGCGTATGAATCCGTTTCTAATGCCGCTCCAGATGGTCGCGTTCTATGCCGCGATCAATGCCCTGCTGATGCTCGTACTGGGCATGCTGGTGGTCCGGGCGCGGGCGAAGACGCGCACAGAGATCGGCGATGGCGCGGACCCGGCGCTGCTTGGGCCGCTGCGGGCGCACGGCAACAACACCGAATACGTGCCGAAGGCCATCCTGCTGATGATGATCCTCTACGCACTAGGGGCGAGCGCCGGCGTGATCCATGCGGTGGGCGGGACTTTGACGCTTGGCCGCCTCCTCCACGCCATCGGCATTTCGCGGAACGTCGGCGCTTCGATGCCGCGCCTCGTCGGTATGGTCCTGACCTGGCTCTCCTACATCATCGCCATTGCCGTCGCGCTGTGGCTGGCACTCCAGGGCTGAGGTCATGGCGCGCGCGAATACGCAGGACATCCTCGCCACCTTGCTGCGCGACGCGAAGGCCGCCGGCGCGGACGCAGCGGACGCATTGTTCGTCGAAAGCGTCGCGGCGGGTGTTTCCTATCGCCTGGGCAAACTGGAAGAGGTGGAGCGCGCGGAAAGCCACGACCTCGGCTTGCGCGTGTTCGTGGGTCACAAGGTGGCGTTCATCTCGTCGACGGACCTGTCGCGCGAGTCGCTCGGCCAGTTGGCGGGGCGTGCCGTCGCGATGGCAAAGCTGGCACCGGAGGACAAGTTCGCCGGGCTCGCGCCGAGGGATCGTCTGGCAAAGGACATCCCGGCGCTCGATATCGAAGACAAGAACGAGCCTTCCGCCGATACGCTAGTCGACTGGGCGCGCCGCGTCGAAGGCGCTGCGATGGCGGTGCCGGGGATCACGAATTCGGAAGGCGGCGGCGCAACGTTCGGGCGTACCGCGATCGCTCTGGCCACAACAGAGGGATTCTACGGCGCGTATGCCAGTACGAATTGCAGCATCGGCGTCGCCGTCGTCGGCGGTGAAGGCACCGCCATGGAACGCGACTACGACCAGGCGAGCGCGCGGCATGCCAGCGACATGGAAAGCCCGGAGAAAGTCGGGCGCACGGCAGGCGAGCGCACGGTGAAGCGCCTCAACCCGCGCCGCGTGAAAAGCCAAGCGGTGCCGGTGATCTATGACCCGCGGGTATCGAGCGGGATCGTCGGGCACTTCGTCGGCGCGATCACCGGCAACGCCATTGCGCGCGGCGTTTCCTTCCTGAAGGACCGGATGGAGAAGCCGGTCTTCGCGCCCGCCATCAACATCATCGATGACCCGCACCGCCTGCGGGGCTTGCGCTCAAAGCCTTTCGACGGAGAAGGCGTCGCCAACAGGCGTTGGGCCCTGATCGAGAACGGCGTGCTGAAGACGTGGCTGCTCGACACGGCGAGTGCGAAGCAGCTTGGCTTGCAACCCACGGGGCACGCGGCCCGCGGGACCGGCGGACCGCCGGCGCCGGCGCCCACCAACCTCTACATCGAGGCCGGTACGCTTTCGCCGGCGGAACTGATCAAGGGTATCAAGCAGGGACTCTACGTCACCGAGCTGATCGGCTTTGGCGTGAACAGCGTCACCGGCGATTACAGCCGCGGCGCGGCGGGCTTCTGGATCGAGAACGGCGAGATCGCGTTTCCGGTGTCGGAAATCACGATCGCGGGCAACCTGAAGGAGATGTTCGTGAACCTGACCGCCGCCAACGACCTGGAGTTCAAGCACGGCACGAATGCGCCGACGCTGCGCATCGAAGGCATGACCGTTGCCGGGGCCTGAGCCCCACGACGATCTGGCGCTCCTGGAACGGAGCGTGCGCGACGCGGGTCGGATCGCGCGCGAGTTCTTCGAGGCGGGCACGTTCAAACGGTGGGACAAGGGCAAGGGTAATCCCGTCACCGAGGCCGACATTGCGGTCGACAAGTTCCTCCACCAGACGCTGCGGTCCGCGCGGCCGGGCTATGGCTGGCTGTCGGAAGAGACAGAGGACGATCCGTCACGGCTCAACGCGCGCGACGTCTTCGTGGTCGATCCGATCGACGGCACCATCGCGTTCATGAAGAACCGGCCACACTTCACCGTGTGCGCGGGGATCGTGCGCGACGGCGTGCCGGTGGCCGGCGTGGTGTTCAATCCGATGCTGGACGAGTGTTTCGCCGCGCGAGCGGGCGCGGGTGCGACGCTGAACAGCAAGGCTATTCGGGTCACCGATCGCGCGGAGGTAGAAGGGTGCCGTATGCTGGCAGACCGCAACATGCTTGCACATCCCGCATGGAACAACGCGCCGAACCGGCCCTGGCCGGAGATGCATATCGAGACCCGGAACTCCATCGCCTATCGCATGGTTCTGGCGGCGAACGGGATGTTCGATGCGACCCTGGCGTTGTCCTCAAAACGTGACTGGGACATTGCGGCGGCGGAAATCATCGTGCGGGAAGCCGGGGGCCTTGTGACGACACACACCGGCGCGGCGATGACGTATAATCGGGAAAGCACGCTGAAGCCTTCGCTCGTGGTCGCGGGGCCCAAGCTGCATGCCGCGCTGCTGGCGCGGGTCAGTCATTTGAGTCTGCCGCGGGAGCGATAGATGGTCGATCATGTACCAAAGCAGCTTCTGCATCTTGTTTTCGGCGGCGAACTGACCGCGCCGCGCTCGACCGAGTTCAAGGATCTCAAGAAACTCGACATCGTGGGCATGTACCCCAACTACGCGGAAGCGGTGAAAGCCTGGCGGGGCAAGGCGCAGGCCACCGTCGACAACGCGATGATGCGCTACTTCGTGGTTCACGTGCACCGGTTGATGGAACCCGATGACGCCGACTAAGATCGACGGTCTGGTGGGCACCAGAACCGGGGACCGTTGCGGGATGGATGAAGGACGCGTTCACAGGAACTGTCCGCTCTGCGGTGCGGCGCCGCCGGGCGGCGAGCCGCTGCGCTACTCGCATCCCGACTGGCCGCTGAAGAAATGTCCTTCGTGCAGCCTGGTGTATCTCGAATATGCACCGGCCTATGTCCGGCTCGAGGAGGAGTTTGGCTTCACCGAGCAATATGACCGGCAGTGGGAGCGGCGGCTGAAGGAACAGCCGATCCTGGCCAGGCTCGACAAATGGACCATGTGGCGGCTGGGCATGTTCGGCGATCCCACGCCTGCGAGCGGCATGCGCGCCTGGGCCCGCCCGGGACCGGTGCTGGACGTCGGGTGCGGCACGGGCGACGAGTTCGAGAAGCTGGACGACGGCTACATTCCGTTCGGCATCGAGATCGAGAAGCGTGCCGCGGCCGAAGCGCGCGCCATTTTCCAGAAGCGCGGCGGCCAGGTGCTGAACGCCGACGCGGTCAGCGGGCTGGCACAGTTGCCCGAGAAGTACTTCAACGGCGTCGCGATGTGGGGATATCTCGAGCACGAGACGAACCCCAAGCCCGCGCTGGAGGGCGTGCGGCGCGTGATCAAGGACGACGGCATCGTGGTCGTGAAGGTGCCGAACTACGCATGCTGGAATCGTTCCATTCTTGGAAACAAGTGGACCGGCTTCTGGCACCCGGATCACACGCAGTACTGGACGCCGAAGACCATGGCGCAACTCGCCAAAGACTGCGGCTTTGACGCGCATTTCCGGCTCTACGGGCGCATACCTTTGAACGACTATATGTACGTGAATCTCCGTCCCGCCTGAGGCACCGATCCCCTCGCCCGCCGCCATGGGGCATGCTATGCCCCGCCTCCATGACAACCGGCGTTGACGTCACCAGCGGTGCCCGAACGGTGGCGCCGCCCGCCCAGACGCAGAACAAGCAGGACGCGCAAACCAGCAAGATAATGGCGCGCCTGCTGCGCGACTATGTGCGCCCGCATTGGTCGACGCTGGCCATGGCGATGCTGCTGATGGCGCTCACCGCCGGGACGACGACCGCTCTGGCCTCGCTGCTCGATCCGATTACAGCGATGTTCACCCGGAAGGATCCGCACATGCTGCTGCTGATCCCGGCAGCGGCGTTCGGCATCCTTTGCCTGCGCGCAGCCAGCATGTACGGCCAGCAGACCATGATCGACTCGTTGGGGGAGCGCGTGGTGGCGGAGGCGCAGCGCGACATGTTCGCGAGCCTGGTACACGATGATCTGGCAAGGCTAAACGCGGTGCACTCGGGCCAGTTCGTCTCCAATTTCCTGTACGACGCGACGCAGTTGCGCGACGCCATCACCCGCGGCGTAGCGGCGGCGGTGCTTGAGACGCTCACCCTGATCGGCCTCGCGTCGATCATGGTGTTGAAAGACTGGAAGCTGACCATCTTCGCGCTGATCGTGGCACCGCTGGTGGCATGGGCGATGGGGCGCATCGGAGGCTCGCTGCGCCGGGCGTCGGCGCGAAGCATGGAAGAGACCGCGACCTTGACCACTGCGCTGACCGAAGCGCTGGACGGGCGACGCATCGTGAAGGCCTATGGGCTGGAAGATCACGTCTCGGAACGGATCGGAGCGCAGCTCGGTTCGCGCCTGCGCTTCCTGTTGAAGGCGGTGCGCCGGCGCGCGGCCGCGATGCCGGTGGCGGACGTGTTCATGGGTATCGTCGTTGCGCTGACGCTCTATTATGCCGGATACCAGGCGATCCATGGTGAGATCGAGATCAACCAGTTGATGGCCTTCGTCGGTTCGATGGTTCTGGCACTGCAACCGGTGCGAAATCTGAGCCAGGTATCCGCGATCACGTCGAGCGGATTGGCGGCGGCGCAGCGGGTGTTCGATCTGGTCGACTCCAAGCCGGCAATCGTGGACCGGCCGGGCGCGGCCGCCCTGGACGTGCGAGCGACCGGTGGCGCCGTGACCTTGCGCGACGTCGGATTCCGGTACACCGCCGACACCGAAGCAGCGGTCGTGAAGGACCTCTCGCTGGACATCGCGGCGGGCAGCAAGGTGGCGCTGGTGGGTCCCTCCGGTGCAGGCAAGACAACGATCTTCGGCCTGTTGCTGCGCTTTTATGAGATCGACAACGGCGCCGTCGCCATCGACGGCCACGACATCCGCGACGTGACCCTCCACTCGCTGCGCGGCGCAATCGCGCTGGTGACGCAGGATGCGATCCTGTTCGACGAGAGCGTGGCGGATAACATCGCTCTTGGGCGGCCCGGCGCGAGCCGCGCCGAAATCGAAGCGGCGGCAAAGAACGCAGCCGCAGACGAATTCATCCGCAATCTGCCGCAGGGCTATGACACGCGTATCGGCGAAGGCGGGCTGAAGCTGTCAGGCGGACAGCGCCAGCGTGTCGCGATCGCGCGCGCGATGCTGCGCGACGCGCCGATCCTGCTGCTCGATGAAGCCACCAGCGCGCTCGATACCGAGAGCGAGCGGCAGGTACAGGACGCCCTGACCCGACTGATGAAAGGGCGAACGACGATCGTGATCGCACACAGACTTTCCACCGTGCAGGACGCAGACCGCATCTACGTGCTCGACAAGGGACGCGTTGTCGAATCGGGTACGCACGCCGAGCTCCTGGCGAAGGGCGGGCTTTACGCCCGCCTTTACCAGCACGATCTGACGGACGGGGCCTGACGGGCATGGCACGGCCGCTGGGGATACTGGCCTACCGGGCCGCGACCGCCGCGCTGTCGCCGGTTGCCCCGATGATCCTTCGCCGCCGCAAGCGGCAGGGCAAGGAACATCGCGACCGTGCGGGCGAGCGGTTGGGTTATGCGAACGCGCCGCGTGCACCGGGCAAACTGGTGTGGGTGCACGGCGCGAGCAATGGCGAAAGCCTGGCGGCCCTGCCGCTGATCGAAGAACTCACCTCCCGGGGCGTGAACGTGCTGATGACCAGCGGCACGGTGACATCGGCGGAGCTGATGCAGGCACGGCTGCCGAAAGGCGCTGTCCACCAGTTCGTGCCAATCGATACGCCATCGGCGACGCGTCGGTTCCTCGCGTATTGGAAACCCGACGCGGGCCTTTTCGTCGACTCGGATCTTTGGCCGAACCTGATCCTGGGCGCGCAAGCGCTCGGTACCAAGCTGGCACTCGTGAACGCCCGCATGTCGCAGCGCTCCTATGAGAGCTGGCGATGGGCGAAGAAGACTGCCCGCACGATGCTCGCGGCCTTCGACGTCTGCCTGGCGCAGGACGACGAAATCGCGGCGCGCTTTCGCATGCTCGGCGCACCCGACGTGCGCGTGGTGGGGAGCCTGAAAGAAGACGCGCCGCCCCTGCCCTACGATCCCTCGAAACTCGCGGAGTTAAGGGCGGCGATCGGCGCGCGGCCCGTGCTGCTGGCGGCGCAGACTCATCCCGGCGAGGACGAGACCATCCTGCCGGCACATGATGCGCTGCGGCGGACGCATTCCGATCTGCTGACCATTATCGTGCCGCGGCACACGACGCGCGGAGCGGACATCGCAATGTTGTGCGACGTGCGCAAAGCGGCGCGGCGTTCGAGCGGCGAAGCGATCGATCCGGACACTGCCGTCTATATCGCCGATACAATGGGCGAACTGGGTCTCTTCTACCGGCTGGCGCCGATCGCGTTTGTCGGTGGCACGCTGGTCCCGGTCGGCGGCCATAATCCGCTGGAGCCGGCGCGATTGCGCTGCGGCGTGATGGCGGGACCGCACACGTTCAACTCGGTCTCCGCCTACGCCGCGATCTTCGCCGCGCAGGGCCTCGGGCTGGTTCAATCCAGCACCGACATCGCAGCGCTCGCCGCGCGGGTATTCGACGATCCCTCCATGAGGACGTCACTCGGTGAAGCCGCTGCGCGGGGAGCGGAGGCGCTGGGCGGCGCGGTGGATAAGACCCTGGCGGTGGTCGATTCGTTCCTGGGGATCCATGCACGCGCCTGACTTCTGGACGCGCACCGATCCGGTGTCACGCCTGGTCGGAGCGATCCTGACGCCTTTCGGTTGGCTTTACGGCGCCTCGATCGCTTATCGCGCGAGCCACAGCCATCCTTATCAAGCGGCGTGCAAAGTGCTGTGTGTCGGCAACCTGACGGCCGGCGGAACCGGAAAGACGCCCATCGCCATTGCGCTCGCAAAGGCGCTGATCGCGCGCGGTGCGAAACCGGTGTTCCTTACCCGTGGCTATGGCGGGAGCGTTCGCGGCCCCGCGTTCGTGACGGCGGACGATCGCGCGACGCATGTGGGCGACGAACCGCTGCTGCTCGCAATGGTGGCACCGGTCATCGTGTCTGCGGACCGTGCAGCCGGTGCCAGGCTCGGCGAAGAAAGCGGATTCGACACGATTGTAATGGACGATGGCTTGCAGAACTTCTCACTGGTCAAGGACGTATCGATTGTTGTGGTCGATGCGGGCGACGGGTTCGGCAACAACCGTATCCTGCCTGCGGGGCCGCTACGCGAACCAGTCGCGCAGGGACTGAAACGCACCCAGGGCGTCGTACTGAACGGCACTGGTCCGGTGCCAGCGTTGCCGGGGTTCGGCGGGCCCGTACTGCGTACCAGGCTGGCACAGAAAGGGCCTTCGCTGCAGGGCAAGCGCGTGGTTGCATTTGCCGGCATCGGACGGCCGTCGAAATTCTTCGAAGCGTTAGCGGTGCAGGGTGCGGAAGTCGTCGAGCAGCGTGGCTTCGGCGATCATCATGTTTACACCCAATCTGAAATTGCGCGGATGAAGGCGCGCGCGCGTGCGGAAGGTGCGCTGCTGGTCACGACCGAGAAGGATTACGTGCGACTGACGTCCGCGGAACGTGACGGGATCGTCCCACTTCCGGTGGAGGCGGTTTTCGACGATCCGGCCGCGCTGGAAGCGCTGCTTGACAGGCTGACCAAGCGTAGAGTACCGCCCCTGTCGACATGAGCAGCAAAGCACCGGCGCCCATGCCGCTGGGCGACAAATTGCGCTATGGCGCGGAAGCCGCGGCATTCTTCTCGTTCATCGGGCTGACGCGGCTGCTCGGGTTGCACGCGTCATCGGCTTTCGGCGGGTGGATCGGGCGCAACATCTTCTACCGCGTCACGCCAATCATGAATCGCGCGCGCGAGAACTTGCGCGCGGCGTTCCCAGAAAAGAGCGAAGCGGAGCGCGAAGAGATCGTCGTCGACATGTGCGACAACCTTGGACGCACCGTCGCTGAATATGGTCACCTTGCGAAGTTCTCCATGCACGGACCAAACCCGCGGCTGGAAATCGTGAACCGCGAGTATGGCCAGACGGCGTGCGATAGCGGCAAAGGCGTGATGTTCTTCTCCGGCCACTTCGCCAACTGGGAGATGATGCCCTTCATCGCGCGGCAACTCGGGTTCGAGGGCGGCGAGGTATACCGGCCACCGAACAATCCCTACATCGATCGCTGGCTGGTGGCGCAACGCGTCGCGAACGGACCGGCGGACCAGATCGCCAAGGGCGTTCAGGGCACGAGGCGCATCTTCACCCTGTTGCGGCGCGGCAAGGCGATCTTTCTGCTGACCGATCAGAAGACCAACGAAGGGATCGCGGCCCCGTTCTTTGGACGCGAGGCAATGACCACGCCAGCGCCGGCGATGTTCGCCCTCAAGCTCGGCTCTATCCTGCTGCCGGCCGTGAACGAGCGGATCGACGGGGGCAGGCGCTTCCGCATGACGATCTATCCTCCGCTGCAGTACACGCCGACAGGTGATCAGGACCGCGACGTCCATGCACTCACCTGCCTGATCAACGAGGCGGTCGAGAAGATGGTGCGCGCCAAGCCGTCGATGTGGCTGTGGATTCATCGCCGCTGGCCGACCTCACGCGAGCAAGATCGCCTGCGCGACTGGCGGGGGCAGGAACTGAAGACCGATCCGGCCTAGGCGCGCGGCGGCGCGGGTGTGCGCGTCGAGCGCGACGGATCGAGCTTCACCTGAAACCAGTTCATGCCCCAGTGCAGATGCGGGCCGGTGGCACGGCCCGTCTTGCCGATCTTGCCGATGATGTCGCCGCGCTTCACCTGATCGCCGTCTTTCACCAGACGCGCGCTCTGATGCATGTAAAGCGTGAACACGCCGTGGCCGTGATCGAGCAGCGTGAACCCGCCTTCGAGGAAGAAGTCGTCCGTCAGCGCCACGACCGCATCGGTGGGCGCACGGATTGGCGTGCCTTCCGCGTTCGCCATGTCGACGCCCATATGCGGCGACATCGGCTTACCGTTGTCGATGCGGTAGCTGCCGAACACGCCGCTCATGATGCCTGGCGCCGGCCAGTCGAAGGGTTCGGCGAACCAGGTATGCTCGCTGTCGGTCTTGCGCGCGGCGGCGAGGCGGGCATGCTCTTCTTTGATGCGCTCGAGGTCAGCGGGCGCCGGTGACACAGTCTTTGGCGGCAGGCCGTTGACGTGCTGCACGTTGTACTGGCGTTGCACCGGTGTGATGGTCTGAATGTCGGGCGCGCCAACGCCATCGAGTTGAACGGTGAGCCTTGCCGGCACGGTCCGATCCCAGTCGAGGCCGCACGCGAAGTAGCCGGCGGGCGAGACGCTGAGTTCCTTCTCGTCGAAGGTCACGCAGGCCCCGGAGGCCGTCTTGCCGACGATCAGGCTTCCCTGCTCCATCGTGCCGCGCAGCGTGACGCGGCCGGTATCCGCTCTTGCAAGCGTTGGAAGGAGGATTGCGGCGGCGCCGCTCGCCAGAACGGCACGGCGCGATATCACGTTGTTGAACCTTGGGGTGTTTTCCCGGATTCCTGCATGCGCTTCAGCGCAACGACCGGATTGGCGTACGGCTCCTGGAGATCGACGCTCCAGTAGCGCAGCGCATCAACCGGGATATGAACGCCGGTGACCGCGCAGACCACATAGGTACCCGCCTTCACAACGCGGAATTCCCCATCGAGATATTCGAGCACAGCCTGACCTTCCGGGCGGAGATCGCGGTCCATCTTGTTCATGGGGAGACTTTAGACAAAGCGGGCTTCAAAACAAACTTTCCTGATCCGGGCCGCCCTTGGGTTTAGCGCGCGATCTTGGCTTTGGTGCGGCAATACCTTCGCCGTCGGCCGCGGCGCCACGGGCGCTGTCGGCAAAAGTGATCAAGAGCTGTTCGCCATCGACCACGTCGGCGGCCCGGCGGCGGATCTGGCCATCGGCGCCTCGCACCAGGGCAAAACCTCGGGCGAGGATGGCGCGGTAGGAGATGCCTTCCAGGATGCGGTCGAGATTCTCCAGCGTAGCGCGAACCTCGGCCAGACTTGTACGGAAACCGCGCTCTAGCCGCGAGCCCAGGGTGCTGATCCGCTCCCCGGACAGCGTTACGTGGCGACGCAGGGGCTGCGGGCGAAGCAACGCGGCCGCTTCGACGAACGCACGGCGATGTTCCTGGAGGTTGCGGTGGAGCGCGTTGCCAAGCCTCCCGGCGGCGCCGTCGAAACGCTGACGCGGTGTGGCAAAGAGCTGATCGGCGCGCGGCAGGACACGCGACAACTGGGCCAGATGGCGGCGGCGGTCTTCCATGCCGCGCGTCGCAACGCGGATCAGGCGGCGCTCGAAATCGATCGCCTGCTGGCGCAGTTCGCTGCGTACCGGCACGGCGAGTTCCGCAGCAGCGGTGGGCGTAGGCGCGCGCATGTCGGCGGCAAAATCGATCAGTGTGGTGTCGGTCTCGTGCCCAACAGCGGAGATCAGCGGGATCTGGCTCTCGAACGCGGCGCGGACGACAATCTCTTCATTGAAGGCCATCAGGTCTTCGATCGAACCGCCGCCACGCGCGACGATCAGAAGATCGGGACGCGGGAGGCGATGACCGGGGCCAATGGCATTGAAGCCGCGAATGGCGGCGGCGACGTCGGCCGCCGCGCGCTCGCCCTGCACGGCTACCGGCCACACCAGCACGCGGCGGGGGAAGCGGGCGTTGAGACGGTGCATGATGTCGCGAATGACGGCGCCGGTCGGCGAGGTCACGACGCCAATCACCTCGGGCAGGAAGGGCAGCTTCTTCTTGTGCCTCGGATCGAACAGGCCTTCGGCGGCGAGCTTCTTCTTGCGCTCCTCCAGCATTGCCATGAGGGCGCCGAGACCGGCGAGTTCGACTTGCTCGACGACAATCTGGTAGCGCGAGGAACCGGGATAGGTGGTTAGGCGGCCGGTGCAGACGACCTCCAGCCCGGCCTGCGGCTTTTGGCGCAGGCGGAAGGTGCTGGTGCGCCAGATCACCGCGTTGAGGCAGGCCTTGTCGTCCTTCAGGTCGAAGTAGATGTGGCCGGAGGAATGGGCTTTCAGGTTGCTGATTTCGCCACGCACACGCACGAAACCGTAAGCGTCCTCAATCGTGCGCTTGAGCGCCGAGGAAATCTCGCTGACGGAATATTCCGGCAGGTTCGGAATGGATTTGGCCGGTTCGGACATGACTCACAGATGATACAACGGCTTTACCTACCGTGCATGGTACGGAACCGCTAGATTTCACCGGCGATGACCATTGAAACGCGCGAAATTGCCGTCGGCGAATTCACGTTCACGACCGACTTGGCCGGTCCAGCCGACGGCGCACCGGTGCTGTTGCTGCACGGGTTTCCCGAGACGCGACACATGTGGCGGCGCCAGGTGGCGGCACTGGGCGACGCCGGGTTTCGCGCGATGGCGCCAGACCAGCGGGGTTATTCACGAGGAGCGCGGCCAACAGATGTTACCGATTACGCGACGGACCGACTAATTGCCGATGCGGCCGGAATCATGGCGACGCTCGGGTACGAGCGGTGGCACCAGGTCGGGCATGACTGGGGCGGACAGTTGTCGTGGCTGATCGCGGCGGCGTATCCGGAGAAAGTGCTGAGCCTAAACGTGCTGTCGCGGCCGCATCCGGCAGCGTTCGCGCGGGCGATGAGGGATGACACGCAGCAGGCGTCGCGCTCCGGGCACCATCGCGCATTTCGCGAGGATGACGCGGTTGTGCGGATGCGTGCAGCGGAGTTGAAGCCGCTGCGCGACGCGCTGGCCCGGCAGGGCGTTCCGGCAGCGGACGTCGATGTGTATTGCAAGCAGCTGATGCAACCCGGCGCGATCGAGGGCGCAATGAACTGGTATCGCGCGACGGGCCTGAACGCTGTTGATGTGCCGCCCGTATCCGTACGCACACTGTATGTGTGGGGCACGCAGGATGCGACGGTCGGGCGGCGCGCGGCGGAGCTAACGGCCGAATACGTGGCAGCGCGCTATCGCTTTGTCGAAATCGAGGGCGCAGGACATTTCTCGGTGGATCAGTTTCCCGATCGGGTAAGCGCGCTGCTGCTCGATCATATCAAGGACGGCGCATGAAGGTCCTGCTTGTCGGATCGGGGGGGCGCGAGCATGCGCTGGCGTGGGCGCTGAGCGCTTCGCCACTGCTTACCAAGCTCTATTGCGCGCCCGGCAATGCGGGGATCGCACAGGTGGCGGAGTGCATGCCGATCCCCGCGATGGATTTTCCGGCGCTCGTCGCGTTTGCCCGCGAGAAGAAGATAGACTTCGCGGTCATCGGCATGGACGCACCGCTGATCGGCGGTTTGTGGGATGCGTTCGAGGCGGCGGGCATCCGCGCGACCGGGCCGAGCAAGACAGCAGCCGTGCTGGAGGGCTCCAAGGGCTTCGTCAAGGATCTCTGCGCCGAGTACGGCATCCCTACAGCGGCGTATCGCCGGTTCGCCGAGCCCAAAGCTGCGAAGGCGTTCGCGGACACGCTGGGGCTGCCGGTGGTGATCAAAGCGGATGGGCCAGCGCTGGGCAAAGGCGTCGTCGTCGCGGACACGCGTGCCGACGCGCGCAAAGCCATCGATTTTGTGTTCGATGGCGGCTTCGGCGAGGGCGCGCCCCAGGTCGTGGTCGAGGAGTTCATGGCGGGTGAGGAAGGGAGCTTCTTCGCGCTGAGCGATGGCACGCACGTCATCCCGCTGGCGGGAGCACAGGACCACAAGCAGGTGTTTGACGGCGACAAGGGACCGAACACCGGCGGGATGGGCGCTTACTCCCCTGCCCCGGTACTGACGCCGGCGATGGAAGCGGTGGCAATGGAGACGTTCATCAAGCCAACGGTTGCCGCGATGCGTGCCAGGGGCAGAACCTACGCCGGCGCGATGTATCTGGGGCTGATATTCACGGCACAGGGCCCGAAGCTGGTCGAATACAATTGCCGCTTCGGAGATCCCGAAACGCAGGTTTTGATGCCGCGGCTGAAGAGCGATCTGCTGACCGTGCTGCTCGCAATGCGCGACGGGATACTGAACGAGGTAGACCTGCGCTGGAGCGACGAGGTGGCGCTGACGGTGGTGATGGCGTCGGGTGGTTATCCGGGCGCGTACACCAAAGGGCATGTGATTCACGGGCTGGGCGCGGCCGCGAAACTGCCTGGCGTCCAGATCTTCCATGCGGGTACGGAACGTCGCGGAGGTGATTATGTGACAGCGGGTGGCCGCGTGCTGAACGTGACGGCGACGGGAAAGACCGTGGCAGAGGCGCAGGCGCGAGCTTACGCGGCGGTGGACCTGATCCATTGGGAAGGTTCCTTCGCACGCCGCGACATCGGATGGCGGGCCCTGGCGCGGACATGACCGAACCTGTCGAAGCCCTGCTGTTCGACCTGGGCAATGTCATCCTCGATATCGATTTCAAGCGTACGACGGCCCGGTGGGCGGAGTATGCCGGGTGCGATGCCAAGACGTTGTGGAAGCGCTATCGGCCCGGCGATCCGTCCCACCGGCAGCATGAGCGGGGTGAGATCGATGACGCGGGCTACTTCGCTGCGCTGCGGACGATACTGGAGATCGACCTTACCGACGAGCAATTCCTCGACGGATGGAATGCGACGTTCGGCGGGCCGATCGCAGGTGTCGAGGACTGGATTGCACCGGCGTGCTCTGCCGTGCCGGCCTATGTCTTCTCCAACACCAATCCGGCGCATGAGCTGTACTTTCGCGCGAACTATGACGACCTGCTGAGGCCGTTTCGCACCGTGTTCACTTCCTCCGGCATCGGTCACCGCAAGCCGGATCGCGAGGCTTTCGCGTTCGTGGCGCGCGAGATGGGTGTCGCGCCGGGCAGCATCCTGTTCTTCGACGATGCCCTGCCGAACGTCGAAGGCGCCCGGATCGCAGGCATGCAGGCGGTGCATGTGCGAAGCAATCAGGACGTGCTGGATGCGCTGAAGCCGATCATAAGGCCTTGATGCCGCACGAGGTTTGGAGCCTTGTGCCAGGCAGCACCTCGGGTCAAGAATGGCCGCAACAAGGAAATCGGCATGGGGAGTGAGGCGATGAGCCAGCCGGTCGTCAGCCGCCAAGAGATGAACCAGGGCACGAAAGCGGTGGCCGAGACCCATCGCTTCGACGTCAAGAAGCTGGAGGCCTACCTCGCCGACCGCATCGAAGGATTCCAGACCCCGCTGGAGGTCCGCCAGTTCAAGGGCGGACAGTCGAACCCGACGTATCAGCTCGTCACGCCCAACCGCAAATACGTGATGCGGCGCAAGCCGCCGGGCAAGCTCCTGCCCAGCGCGCATGCCGTGGACCGCGAGTTCAAGGTGATCTCGGCGCTGTATCCGGCCGGCTTTCCGGTGGCGAAGCCGTATCTGCTGTGCGAGGACGAGAGCATCACCGGGACGATGTTCTACATCATGGACTGCGTCGAGGGGCGGGTACTGTGGGAAGGCGTACTGCCCGGCATGGACAAGAAACAGCGCTGGGCGACCTATGACGCAATGAACGAGACGCTCGCGCGGCTGCACAACCTCGACTACATCAAGCTCGGGCTCGAGGATTTCGGGAAACCGACGGCGTATGTCGCGCGGCAGATCTCGCGCTGGACCAAGCAGTATCAGCTCTCCGAGACCGAGAAGATCGACGAGATGGACAAGCTGATCGAGTGGCTGCCCAAGCACCTGCCGGAGGAAGGCAAGCCGTCGGTGGTGCACGGCGACTATCGCCTCGACAACATGATCCTGCATCCGACCGAGCCGAAGGTGATGGCGGTAATCGACTGGGAGCTGTCGACCATCGGCGATCCGCTGGCGGACTTCACCTACCACCTGATGCAGTGGCAGCAGGAAGGCCGCGGCACCAGCGCGGGCTCGGTGATGGGCGCGGACTTCGAGGCGCTCGGCATCCCGACACTGGACCAGTATGTGAAGATGTACTGCGAGCGCACCGGGCGGACGACGACGCCGAATATGGACTACTACGCCGCGTACAACTTCTTCCGGCTGGGCGGAATCCTGCAGGGCATCGTGGGGCGCGTGCGCGACGGCACGGCGTCGAGCGCCAATGCGGCACAGAACGCCTCGGCGGTGCGGCCGCTGGCCGTGCGGGCCTGGGCCTATGCCAAGCGGGCCGGCGCCACGGACTGACGGCGCCTCGCCCGGTTCCAGCCTTAAGCAGCCGTTAAGCAGCGCATGCCCGGTGCAAGTGTTGCTTAACGCTCGCGTTGTAGACTTTCCCGGTTGCGCGGCAGGGGTCGCTGCGGCCGGGGCATCCATGGTCGACGAGGAAACGCTGGCGAAGTGGGAGACGTGGCGCAAGCGCACGCGCACGCATCTCGACCTCGCCGAACGCGCCGCGGGTATCGGCTATTGGCGCTTCGACCTGCGCGACAATTCGTACTTCTGGTCGCCCGGCATGTACCGCCTTCTCGGCGAGGACCCAAATAGCCGCAAGCCGGACATGGAATATCTCTTCGAGCGGATGACGCCCCAGTCGCGGGAGATCATCCAGAACGCCCTCGCGACGGCGATCAAGACCCGCTCGCCGTTCGCCTATCGCACGTATTCCAGTCCTCACATCGATACGCCGGTTGCGGTGGTCGACACGCAGGGCGAGGTGGAGGTCGACGAGAGCGGGCGCACGATCATTCTCTTCGGCGTGTGCAAGGACGTCACCGAGCAGGTGCGCGTCGAGGAAGAGCGCGAGAGAGTCGAGGCGATGTATCGCCTGATGACCGAGGAGTCTGGCGACATCGTCATCCTCTATGACACCCACTCGAACATGATATTCAGCTCGCAGGCCCTGGAGCGCCTGACCGGGCGTTCGGCGGACGAGATCCGCAACGGCGGCTACAAGAACTTCATCCATCCTGAAGACATGGACGAAGCCAACAAGATGATCGTGAGGCCGCTGGACGCCGGCATCGTCGCCGCGACGTGGCGCATCCAGCACGCCAAGGGACATTACGTGTGGCTCGAGACGACGATCCGCACCGTCTACGACCCCGAGACGCGGCAGCCCAAGAACGTGATCAGTGTGTCGCGCGACGTCACCGCGCGCGTGGAGGCGGAGCGCGAGCGGCGAAAGGCGTATGAGCTGTTCCAGATCATGACGACCGAGGCGTCGGATATGATCATCCTCTACGACGCCAGGGCGAAGGTGCTCTTCGCATCGGACGCGCTGGCGCGCGTGCTGGGGCGCAAGCCGCACGAGATCGAAGGCCGCAAGTGGGTCGATGACCTGGCGCATCCCGACGATCGAGGATTCCTGCGCGAGCTGGAAATGCCGCCAAAGCAGGGCGAGACGCTGACGGTGTCCTACCGCATGCGCCATGGCGCCGGGCATTATGTCTGGCTCGAGGTTGCGACACGCGGGCGTTATGACGAGAACGGCAAGACCATCGGCCTGCTTTCGGTGGCGCGCGATATCACGGCGCGCAAGGAACAGGAGCTGGCGATCAAGGCGGCGCAGGAGCGCGCCGAGGCTGCCAACCAGGCGAAGTCGCGGTTCCTCGCGAACATGAGCCATGAACTGCGCACGCCGCTGAACGCGATCATCGGCTTTGCCGACCTGATGCGGATGGAGACATTCGGCAAGCTGGGCAATCCGCGCTACGAGGATTATGCGACGCTGATCTACGATTCCGGCGGGTTGCTGCTGGACCTGATCACCGACATGCTGGACATGGCGAAGATCGAGGCGGGCAAGCTCGAACTCAACATGGAACGCGTCGACGTCGCCGGCACGATCGAGGACGCGGTGCGGCTGGTGCGGGATCGCGCTGTCACGGGCGACGTGGCGCTGATCGTCGAGACCGCCGAGACGCCGTCGCTGGTGGCGGACCGCCGCGCGATGAAGCAGATCGTGCTCAACCTCGTCACCAACGCCATCAAGTTCACGCCGCCGGGCGGAGAGGTCCGGATTGGCGTCGCGCAGCTGGGCGACGCGATCCAGATCACCGTCGCGGACACCGGTATCGGGATTCCCGAAAGCGAGATCGGGCGGCTGGGCAAGCCGTTCGAACAGGTGTGCGGCGACCCGATGCTGGCGAAGTCGGGCACCGGTCTCGGGCTGGCCCTGGTAAAGGCGCTGGCGGAGAAGCACGGCGGCGGCATGACCATCGCGAGCGCGGAAGGCGTTGGCACCACGGTAACCGTCACGCTGGCGCTGGATTCGCGGGCTATCGCCGCCCAGGCATCCTTCGGGGCTCGCTTCGCTAGCACCTCAGGATGACGCACATTCCGTCATGCTGAGGTGCTCCGAAGCGAAGCCCCGAAGCACATTTACTCCGCCGCCTGCTGGCGCTTGGGCATTTCGGCGTGCTTGCCGAACTCCAGGCGCGCGATGGTGCGGCAATGGACTTCGTCCGGGCCGTCGGCGAGGCGCAGCGTGCGCTGACCGGCGTACATGCGCGCCAAGCCCGGATCGCTGGTCACGCCGCCGCCGCCCCAGGCCTGGATGGCGTCGTCGATGATCTTCAGCGCCATGCGGGGCGCGGCGACCTTGATCTCGGCGATCTCGGTGCGCGCGACCTTGTTGCCGACCTTGTCCATCATGTCGGCCGCCTTGAGGCAGAGCAGACGGCACATGTCGATGTTGATGCGCGCTTCGGCGACGCGCTGTTCCCAGACCGAGTGCTCGTAGATCTTCTTGCCGAACGCCTCGCGGGTGAGCAGGCGCTTGCACATGATGTCGAGCGCGCGCTCGGCGACGCCGATGGTGCGCATGCAGTGATGGATCCGTCCCGGTCCAAGGCGGCCCTGCGCGATCTCGAAGCCGCGGCCTTCGCCGAGGATCATGTTCTCCGCGGGCACGCGCACGTTCTCGAGCAGCACCTGGCCGTGGCCGTGCGGGGCGTCGTCATAGCCGAACACCGGCAGCATGCGCTCGATGGTGATACCCTCGCGGTCGGATTCCACAAAGATCTGCGACTGCGCGCTATGGCGGCCGCCTTCGGGGTTCGACTTGCCCATCACGATGTAGATCTTGCAGCGCGGATCGCCGACGCCCGACGACCACCACTTGCGGCCGTTGATCACGTACTCATTGCCTTCGCGGCGGATGTGGGTGGCGATGTTGGTGGCGTCAGACGAGGCGACAGCCGGCTCCGTCATCAGGAAGGCGGAACGGATTTCGCCCTGGAGCAGCGGCTTCAGCCACTTGTCCTGCTGGTAGGGCGAGCCGTAACGCTCCAGCACTTCCATGTTGCCGGTGTCGGGCGCGGAGCAGTTGAACACCTCCGACGCGAACCCGACCTTTCCCATGATCTCGGCCAGCGGCGCATATTCGAGGTTGGTGAGGCCGGCGCCGTGTTCGGATTCGTTCAAGAAGAAATTCCACAGGCCGGCGGCCTTGGCCTTCTTCTTCAGCTCTTCCAGGACCGGCACGACGATCCAGGGATTGCCCTTCTTGCGCGCATCATCCATCTGCGCGGCGTAGGTGGCTTCGGCGGGATAGACATAGGCGTCCATGAAGTCGCCGACCTTCTTCATCCATTCGCGTTGCCGCGGCGAATAATCGAAATCCATGTTGTTTCCTCCGTCGTCGATATCGAATAGCCCTACTTTAACGCCGCGCTTGTAGAGCGGCACAGCGACATATTGGTTGAGCGCCGTCAGCAAAATGCCGCCACGCGGCCGCGCGACGGCATTTCGTCAGAGAAGGCCCCGGCAGGCACTCCGCCGCCCTTCAAGGGCGGCAACAGGCACCAAGTGAAATCTCCCACAGTCCGTTGCGATTCCGGCGGCGCGGGCGGTTTCTTGCGAACCTTCCCTTACCGTCTCCCCATCATCGCCGGCGCACACGCAGCAACATGCCGGACCTGTATTATGGCGTTCCTCGACGGTCAGATGCGGGGGCCAACCCTGACCCGATCCCAACGGCGCTCCATGGCCTTCCTCCTATAGTGGAGTGAACATATCGGGATCGATATACAGGACTTCAAGTATCATAACGAGGATTTAATGATACATTTTGTCCTGATACTCCAGTGCGATAGGTCACTTGACTCAATTCTATATTTCCGGAATCAATGAACTATGGAAACGACCGAAGCCGTCAAACGCCTCTCCGCCCTTGCCCAGGACGCCCGCATGGACGTGTTCCGCCTGCTGGTGAAAGCCGGCCCGCAAGGGCTCGCCGCGGGCGAGATCGCCCGTACGCTGGACACGCCCGCCAACACGATGTCGGCGCAGTTGCTGGTGCTGACGAACGCGAAGCTGATCAAGGCGCGCCGCGACGGCCGTTCGATCATCTACGCCGTCGATTACGCGGCGATGAGCGACCTTCTGATCTTTCTCACCGAAGACTGCTGCGGCGGACGCGCCGAGATGTGCGCGCCGCTGGCCGCGATCGCGAACCGTTGTTGCTGAACCAAGGAGACACGCCATGAAGCGCATGCACGTTCACATCGCCGTCGACGACCTGGACAAATCCATCGGCTTCTATTCGACGCTGTTCGGCAGCGAACCGAGCGTCGTCAAGCCGGACTATGCGAAGTGGATGCTGGAGGATCCGAGGGTCAATCTCGCGATCTCGCAGCGCGGCGGGCGCAACGGAGGCGTGGACCATCTCGGGGTGCAGGTCGATACAGACGGCGAGCTGCGCGAACTGGCGGCCCGGCTCAAGGCGGCAGGCGAAAGCACCCGCGATCAGGAAGCCACCACGTGCTGCTACGCGCGGTCGAACAAATCGTGGGTCAACGATCCGTCGGGCATCCGGTGGGAGACGTTCTTCACGTTCGGCGAGGCGACGTCTTACGGCGAAGACGAACCGGCCAGCGAAGAGCCGTACTTCAAGTCCGGTTGCGGCGTGGCCAAAGGCTGCTGCTGACCAAGCTTTGTCTCAGGAACGCCGGCCATGACGGTCATATTCGGAATACCCATTCCGTCACAGGACCCGGCGTTTCTCGGGATCGTCGCACTCCATGTTCTCGCCGGATTGACCGCGGTCGTCTCCGGAGCGCTGGCGATGCGGCTGCAAAAGGGGCGCGGGCGCCATTCACGTATGGGCACGATCTACTTCTGGAGTCTTGCCGCGCTCTTCGTAACCGCGACGGCGCTGTCGGCCATGCGGTGGAGCGAAGACGCCCACCTGTTCGCACTCGGCGCGCTTGCCCTTGCCTTCGCTATCGCTGCGCGTCTTGCCGCGTGCCGGCACTGGCCGCTGAGAATTCATGCCGGCGGCATGGGAGCATCCTTCATCGCGATGCTGACGGCGTTCTACGTCGACAACGGCGCGAACCTGCCGCTCTGGCGCGACCTTCCGCTAATCGCCTACTGGACCGTGCCTGCGCTTCTGGGCGTGCCGATCATCCTCTGGGTCTTCGCCCGTCATCCCTTGTTGCGGGCGCGGCCTGCCCCGACCTGATCGAAGGAGAATTGCATGCGTAAGGAACAACCTGACCGGCCGTTCAACGTCCTGTTCCTGTGCACGGGCAATTCCGCGCGCTCGATCCTTGCGGAAGCCATTCTGAACAAGGTTGGCAAGGGAAAATTCGCCGCCTACTCGGCGGGTTCGCAGCCCAAGGGCTCGGTCAATCCGCATGCACTGAGCCTGCTTAAGCGCCTGGGCTACGCTACGGAGGGTTTTCGCTCCAAGAACTGGGAGGAATTCGCCGCTGCAGGCGCGCCGCATTTGGATTTCGTGTTCACGGTCTGCGACAACGCCGCCAATGAGGTGTGCCCGGTGTGGCCAGGTCAGCCGATGACGGCGCATTGGGGCATTCCCGATCCGGCGGCCGCCGAGGGCAGCGAGAGCCAGAAGGATGCGGCGTTCGCCGATGCCTATCTGCAATTGAAGCGGCGCATCGAGCTGTTCGCGAACCTGCCGGTGCGCAGCCTCGACAGGCTGTCGCTGAAGGAGCATCTCGACAGGATCGGACGTACTTCGGACGAGAAAGCCGGGGCGTGATCGCGCGCCAATTGACCGCCGAAGCGCTGGGCAGCAGCTTCCTTCTGATCGCGGTGGTCGGCAGCGGGATCATGGGCGAACGGCTTTCGGGCGGTAACGCCGCCATCGCCCTTCTGGCGAACTCCGTCGCGACGGGTGCGGCACTGGCGGTGCTGATTTCCATCCTCGGACCGATCAGCGGCGCGCATTTCAATCCGGCCGTGACGCTGTTCTTTGCCTTGCGCCGCGAAATTGCGCCGGGGCTCGGCGGCCTCTATGTCGTGATGCAGCTCGCCGGCGCCGTTGCGGGCGTGTGGGCGGCCCATGCGATGTTCGCCATGCCGGTCCTGGAGGTATCGCACAAGCTGCGCGACGGGCCGGCGCAATGGTGGGCGGAAGCGGTGGCGACGTTCGGATTGCTCGCGGCGATCGCGGGCGCGGTTCGGTTCACACCGCAGGCGGCGGCCTATCTCGTGGCGCTCTACATCACCGGCGCGTACTGGTTCACGGCATCAACGTCCTTCGCAAATCCCGCGGTGACAGTCGCACGCGCACTGACCGACAGCTTCGCTGGTATCGCGCCAAGTTCAGTTGCACCGTTCGTCGCCGCGCAGCTAGCGGCGGCGTTGGTCGCCGCCCGGGTGTTGCGGTGGCTGTTCAGTCCTGCACGGACCGCGGCCTAGCCGACGCTCAGGGCTTCCTTGCTGCGGTTTTCCATTTCCGTCGGCGAGAGGTCGTCTTTCCAGACGAGCATGACCCAGACGTGGCCGTAGGGGTCGCGCACGCTGGCGGAGCTGGCGCCGTAAAACATGTCGGTGGGCTGCTGGATCGCCTCGCAGCCGGCTTCGACGGCGCGGCGCATCCATGAGCCGTTGTCGTCGACGAAGAGATGCAGGCTGGCGGTGCATCGGCCGAGCGCATGCGGCTCTGCGGTCAGCTTGTCGTCGGGATCGCCGAGCATGATGGTCGATCCGGCGACCGCGAGTTCAGCATGCAAAATCTTTCCGTCATAGCCGGTAACGCGGAACAACTCTTCAGCACCGAAGGCGCGGCGGTAGAAGGCAATCGCGTCAGCGGCACCGTCGACATAGATGTGCGGGACGACGGCGTTGCGATAGCGCTGGGGCGCGTGTGACATCGTTTTTCTCGCGGCAAAGCTGCGCTTTAGGAACTCGCAGCGCGGCGGGGCGTTCCGATGTTCCGCCGCGCGTCAGGCGATCCGCGATGCAACCTGCTCCAGGTTCGCGAGATGTTTCTGCCAGCCCTGCAACGCACCGCCGAAGGCCTGGCGATGGTGCGGCTGGAAGCCCTTCTGCTCCACGCGCAGATGCGTGCCGGCGGGCGTGGGCGTCAGCGTGAAGGTCACGGTGCTCTTGAGGTTGAACGCCGGATCGCTGTGTGCGTGATCCCAGGTGTAGGACAGTGTCTTGTTGGGCTCGATGGCGAGGACTTCGCAGTCGAGGGTGCCGCCCCATTCGCCGCGCAGGTTGAACCTGTGGCCGACGGCGGGCGCGAAGTCGTTCTTCATCAGCCATTCCTGGATCAGATGCGGCTGGGTCAGCGCGCGCCAAAGCTTCTCCGGCGCATGCGGGATGTCGCGCTCGACGACGACGGAGCGGGTTTCGGTCGCGGTCATTTCTTCACCGCGGGTTTCTTCTTTGCGCCGGCGGCTTCGATGTTCGCAGCGACGGCGGCGCGGATCAGCGCCTTGAACGCCCTCTCGTCGATCTTGCCGCCTTCGGGGATGTCGATCGCCCGGCGGGTGCCGCCTTCGAGACTCGCATTGAACAGGCGCGACGGATCGGGCAGCGCGGCGCCGCGCGCGAAGGTGAGCTTCACATAGTCCTTGTACTTTTCGCCAGTGCAGAGGATGCCGTCATGGTGCCACACCGGCACGCCCTTCATGTTGTTCGAAGGCTTCTTCCACTTCGCCTCTTCCACGACATCGGGGTCCGCCTCCTCGATGAGGGCGCGCATATGGGCGAGCATCTCGAGGCGCCAGTCAGCGGCGGACGCGGTTGCGGCTTTCTTCGCGGTGGCCTTCATCTTCATTCCTCCTCCAAGGCTGCCCGATATGCGTCCAGCAGTTCGGTTGCCCTGCCTTCCAATGCGATGTGAACGATACACGTCCGGTCAAGCTCCACGGTTGGATGCATCGCGCACATTTGTGCGAACCAGAACGTCTCCCGAAGCGACTCCTTCTCGTGCCACGTCGTCATCACGAAATCGTCGTTGGGAATTTCTCCAAAGTCGAACCTGGCCAAGTTCGCTTCGTCGACGCTGGTATCCCAATCGCCACACCGCGGTCCCCACGCCAGCATGTACCGGCAACCGCTCTTCACCAGCCAGCCACTGACCTGGTCTCTCCATGTCGGTGACACGTCGCCCTCGATGACCAGGACCGCTCGGAACGGTGGCCCCTCGATGTGAGGTGGGACATCGCCCGGCTTCAGTTGCAGGTACGTTGGATCATTCATGATCACTATCCTGCTCGCCGGCTTCGGCGCACGTAAGGCAACACGAACATGTACAGGCCGGTGGCCAGCATCAGGAAGAGCGGCGGCAACGGGGCGTAGGTTACGTAGGCGGGCGGCTGCCGGCCCATGCCGAGGATGACGACGAAGTTCGCGATCACCGCCAAGGTGAAAACGATCGACAGCCAGCGGTGCGTCTGGCGAATGGCGTAGGTCATTGGTCCATCCTTTTCAGAAGGTCTTCGAGGTCGTCAAACTTGCTTTCCCAAAAGCCGGTCATCTGGCTGGTCCAGTCGATCAGCGGGGCGAGCGCCCTGAGCTGGGCGCTGTAGTGCGTCTGGCGGCCTTCGTGGCGGTCGCGTACCAGGCCGGCCTGCTTGAGCGCGGCGAGGTGCTTGGAGACCGCCGGCTGCGAGACCTTGGCGCGGGCGGTGAGCGCGCCGACCGTCTTCTCCCCCTCGCGGCACAGCCGCTCGAAGATCGCACGCCGGGTGGGATCGGCGAGGGTGCGGAAGAGCATGTCGTGGGTGCTGGGCATCCGTAATCCATAACCAAGTAGCTATGGATTTTACCTATAGCTGCGTGGTTATGGGTTCGTCAAGTGCTGCCGACCGGGACGAGCCCGGCGATGACGACCTTAGTTTGAACCGGTTGTGCAGGAACGGCGGTTAAGACCATCAACACCGTAAGGCTGTTTCCGCATGGCGGGCGTTGAGGGGCGCGTGCTATCGCAGGAGCGGTCAACAGTCGGTCGGGCGGCGACATGCTGAGTTGGTTGGTTTCGGTCCTCGGGCATGTGTGGGGGCCGCTGAGGCTCCTGAGCTCGTTCTTCTTCCTGGCCGGCGTGGGCTATGCGGCCGCGGCGCTGGTGACCTGGTTCCTGCTGCCCCGGCTGTGGGACCGGCTGCCGCGCGACCGGGGCCGCGCCTTCGCGGTGAACGCCGAGGCGAGCGTCGGCAAGCCGCTCAGCGCCGGGCTGATCTTCGTCAGCGTGTTCGTGATCGTGTCGCTGATCTTCGTGCCGCTGGACGCGCGAGCGGTCCGCACCCTGCCCTTCATGGTGGTGGCGATGATCGTGGGTTTCGTCGACGACCGGACTCCCGGGGGCTTAAGCGAATACCGCCTCGCGGTGCTGGACTTCGTCATCGCGCTGGGTGCGGCGGCGGTGATCCTGGGCTTTGGCGACAGCGCGATCTGGCTACCGGGATGGAAGGACGCGATCGTGCTGCCGGTGTGGCTGTCGCTGCCGCTGGCTACCGGCGTGATCTGGCTGTCGATCAACGCGACCAACTGCTCCGACGGAGTCGACGGCGTGTCGGGCAGCCTGTCGAGCACCGCGATCCTCCTGCTCGGCGGGCTGCTCTACACCGTGATCGGCAATGTCGACGTGGCGACCCACCTGAACATTCCGCCGAACATCGGCGGCGCCAACTGGGCGATCATGGCGTTCATCATGGTGGGCGCCGTGTCGGGCTACCTCTGGTACAACGCACCGCCGAGCGCGGTGCTGATGGGCGACGCGGGATCGCGGCCGCTGGGGCTGCTGATCGGCATGCTGGTGGTGGCGACGGGCAATCCCCTGTTCCTGCTCCTGGTCGGAACGGTGATCGTGGCCAATGGCGCAACGGGGCTGGTGAAGGTGGCGGTGACGCGCTTCTTCGGATTCCGAATCCTGTCGTCGATCCGCTTCCCGCTGCACGACCATGCCCGCAAGAACCTGGGCTGGTCGAACAGCCAGGTCCTGGTGCGATTCATGCTGCTGCACCTGGGCGTGTCGGCGCTGCTGGTGACGCTCGTCCTGAAGGTGCGCTGACGTTGACTTGACCGGGCGGGCACGGCAAGGAGCGCGCATGCTGCTTTGGGCGGGCGTCATTCTTATCGTTCTGGGCGTCGCCTGTTTCCCCATCGACCGGGCGGCGGCGCACGCGATCTACGATCATGAGAGCGAGCGGTTCGAGAATTTCCTCGAAGCGACCACGCATTGGGCCAAGGCGGCGCACTGGCTGGTGGCGGCTGTCGTCGTCTATGGCGTCGCCATCGCGGCGCTGAGCTTCATGAGCCCAGCCGACGAATGGCACGACGTGGCAAGCGACGCGGCGCGGTATTCCAGCGCGTTCATCGCCAGCCTGGCTGTGGGCAGCGCGATCCTGCACGGGATGAAGCTGATCGTCGGGCGGCGGCGGCCGCGCGACGACATGGAGATGGGGCTCTACGAGTTCGTGTGGTTCAAGTTCCGCACCGACTACAACTCGTTCCCGTCCGGCCATGCACTCACGATCATGTGCGTGGCTGTGATCGCAAGCTGCGTGTGGCCGCATCTGAGCCTGCTATGGTTCGCCATCGCCCTGTGGCTGGGGATCACGCGCGCCTTGCTGACCGCTCACTTCCTGTCCGATGTGTTCATCGGCGCCGGGATCGGTCTGATCGCGGCGCGCGAGACTTTGCTGTACGGTTTCCCGGCCCTTCCACCCGCCTGGTTCTGAGCAGAGACGCATCGATGTTGGCGCCCTTCCTGACGCTGGACGGCTGGATCGCGCTGGCGACCCTGACGGTGCTCGAGGTCGTGCTCGGCATCGACAACATCATCTTCCTGGCGATCGTCGCCAACCGCGTGGACGAGAGCCAGCGCCAGCTGGCGCGGCGGATCGGCCTGCTGCTGGCGCTGGTCATGCGCATCGGGCTTCTGGCCAGCCTGTCGTGGATCATCTCGCTGGAGCGCCCGGTCATCACGCTGCTTGGCGTCGGGCTGTCGTGGAAGGATTTCATCTTCTTAGGGGGCGGCCTTTTCCTGCTCACCAAGAGCACACGCGAGATCCACGAGATGAGTGAAGAGTACGAGGAGCACCACCATGCGCCGACCTCGACGATGATGGCGGCGATATTCCAGATCGCGATGTTCGACATCGTGTTCTCCATCGACTCGATCGTCACCGCGGTCGGCGTGGCGGAGCACCTGGTGGTGATGATCGGCGCCGTGGTGGTGTCGATGGTCGTGATGCTGGTGGCAAGCGGGCCGGTCGGCGATTTCGTGGACCGGCATCCGACGGTGAAGATGCTGGCGCTGTCGTTCCTGCTCCTGATCGGCACGGCCCTGGTCGCTGACGGGCTGCACTTCCACATCCCGCGCGGCTACCTGTACTTCGCGGTCGCGTTCAGCGGCATGGTCGAGGCGCTCAACCAGTTCGTCGCGCACCGGCAAGCGCGCAAGAAACGCGAGCGCGACGCCAAGCGCGCCGACGCGCCGAGTTTGCTGGACTAGCGCTGCGCGCTACGCCGCCCGGAAGCGGGTGATCAGCGGGGTTTCCTCGTCGATCATCGCCTTGAACGACGGGCGCGCGTGAACGCGGTCGATATAGGCGCCGAATTTCGGCCAGCGCCTGTGGTCGATCGCTTCGCCGGAGTGGACCATGTTCACGATCATGGTGCCGACGGAGATGTCGGCGATCGAGAACATGCCGCCGGCGAGATACTCCTTCCCGGCGACCTCCTTCTCCAGGTGATCGAACAGCGGCGGCAGTTCCTGCGTCAGCGTCTTCTGGCAGACGTCCTCGTCGGGCTGGCCGCGCATCATCTTCTTGACGATGCGCTCGAAGAAGAGGCCGCGGCCGATGTTCTGCGCCATCACGGAGTCGGCGTATTCCTCGTACCACAGCGCGCGGGCGCGCTCGAACGGGTCGGCGGGATAGAGCGCAGGCTTGGGAAATTTGTGCTCGAGATAGTCGCAGATGATCGAGGAGTCGGGTAGCGTGTTGTTGTCGCCCGGGATGTCCGTGTCGCGCAGCACGGGGATGCGTTTCAACGGCGAGATGGCGAGGAATTCCGGCGGCGGTGCGAAGGGGCTGACCTGGTCGAGCTTATACTCGACACCCTTCTCCGCGAGCATGACGCGCACCTTGCGCACGAAGGGCGAAATACTTCCGCCATAGACGATGAGTGCCATGTGTTTCTCTCCCCGTAGTTTGGCGGGATCAAATCATGCCGGGGCCATCACTTCCAGCTTTGGCTCATGCGCTGGCGGCAGATGGTCCATGAGATCGGCGATGAGGTCGCGCTTCACCCCGGCGCGCGCAGGGTCGCTCCAAAGATTCATGAACTGGTGCGGGTCGTTTCTTAGATCGTAGAGCTCACCTTCCGTTCCGTCATAGCGGATGTCGGTCTTGAAGCCCGCGTAGAACGGGAAATGCGTTTCGAGGCCGTTGGGCTGGCCGATGGTCGATTTCTCGTATTTCGTGAGCAGCATTCCGTCGCGGTAGATCGAGCGGAAATGCATGCCGTAGTCGGGGAACTGGCTGTCCCATTCGCAGATCGCGCGCTGGCGCGAACCGTCGTCTCGGGTGGGGAGCGCCTTACCCTGCATCCATGGCGCCGGCGCGATGCCGGCTGCGGCGCAGAGCGTAGGCGCGATGTCGACCTGCTCCACCGGCTGGGTGACGGTCGCGGGCGCGATGTGCGCGGACGGTGCGGGCCGCCAGATGAACGGCAGGCGCATCAGCGCATCGACGTGGAACGGGCCCTTGTACATCAGGCCGTAGTCGCCCTGCATCTCGCCGTGATCGGTGGTGAAGATCACGTCCGTGTCCGCGTCCCAACCTTTGGCGGCGATCTTTGCCATGACCTGGCCGACTGCTTCGTCGATCAGCTCGTTCATCACGTGGACCTTGGCGTTGATCTCGCGGATGTTGTTCTCGCTGAGTTGCTGCGGGCGGAAGTTCTGCGGGCCGCCTTCGGCATTGATGAAGGTGCCCTCGTAGTAGGCGAGCCAGTGGGCCGGTTTTTGCGCCAGGATCTTCCGGATGGCTTCGGGCGAGCCGGGATAGCCGTCGGGCAGCGGCAGGTCGCGCCAGTTGACCCGATGGTTCTCCGCCGCCGGCGGATCCCAGGGGTGATGCGGATCGGGGAAGCTGAGCCACAGCATCCAGTCGTCGCCGCTGTCGAGCCTGTCGAGCCAGTCGAGCGCGAGATGGGCAAGCCAGTCGGTGTGATAGAGCCCGCGCGGGATCTGATGGTTGCTGGTCTCGGGTGCGCCGGTGTCGCCGCCGGGGCTGGCGTTGAGCAGCGGCGGCCAGGCGTCGAACACCTCTTTCGATTGCTCGCGCAGCCAGCGGCCGTAATGGCCGACGGGGCGGCCGTTGAAACTGGCGGTGTGCATGGCGTGGATGGCGTAGTCGAAGCCGCGCCACGGGCCGTAATCCCCGTCGCGCTGGCGGCTGTTCTCGCGGAATTTGAACTGCGGGTCGAAGCCCGGTTCGAAATGCGCCTTGCCGATGAGCGCGGTCCTGTAGCCGGCCTTGTCCTTGAGGTGCTGCGCGAAGCTGGGCGCAGTTTCCGGCAGCGGGACGCCGTTGGCGAAGACGCCGTGGGTGCGAACGTACTGGCCGGTCAGCATGGAGGAGCGCGCCGGCATGCAGACAGTGTTCTGGTTGTAGGCACGGGCGTAGTTGATGCCGGCCTTGGCGAGCGCGTCGATGTTGGGCGTGCTGCAGAAGCGATTGCCGTTGCAGCCGAGCGAATCCCAGCGCTGCTGGTCGGTGGTGATGAAGAGGAGCTTGCGGCCCATGGTGATCAGCCTTTCAGAGGTTCGAGGCAGCCGGCGTCTTTCAGGATCGGATCGATGCGTTCGCGGGTCGCCGCGTCGAGCGCCTTGTAGCGCTCGCGCAGGTCCCACAAGCAGCGTTGCTGATAGCGGAACGTGCCCTGCGTATAGGTCTGGCCGAGGAGCTGGACGGAGAACGTCTCCTGCTTCGCCTCGAACGCTGCTGCGTTGGCGAGCAGGAACGGGAAGTAGGTGTGGCCGGCGATCTTGAGCAGGCCGGTGACGGCGGGTGGCAGTGGCGCGGCGGGATCATCCCACGCGCCGTCGATGCCCGACGCGTCGTCGAGGTTCATCAGCCAGCGAAAGAGGTACGGCGCGGTCTCGCGCATCAGGTCGTCGGGCGTGGGGTCGACCGCGAGCTGGCTGAGCTGGCCGAGCCAGCCGAAATCGGCGAGCGAGGGACGCGTGCCGAAGAGGAATTTGTGCGACGTCACGTGGTCGTTGAGCAGCGCCATGATCTGGTTGGCGCTTGCCTCGATGATCGGCGCGTTCTGCGGCGTGCAGCCGACGATCGGCATGCGGCCCACCTGGCGATCACGGAAGGCCCTGGCCGACTTCTCAATCGTGGCGATGCCCTGCCCGGCCAGGCGATCGAAGGAGAGCCATTCGCTCATCTGCTTCTGGTCGCGCTCGCGGTACCAGCGGTAGTGGAACATCGCCTTGGTGCCCCACTCGTCCGCCATGTCCTCCAGCAGATAGGCGAGGAAGTGCTGCGCCGGATCGGGCGGGAGGATCGAACGATCCGTATGAAGACGTTCCAGCATGTAGATCATGGATGTGGAGTCGTTGTGCCAGGAACCATCGGGGAACTGGATGATCGGAATCACCGGCGCCTTCACATGCGTGAAGATCGAGCGGTCGGCCATATCGACCTGCTTCCAGATGTAGGGAATGCGGCGATAGCGGAAGATCGCGCGCATCTTCATCGAATAGGGCGAGCCCAATCCTCCATGGATCGTGTACGTCATTGCGCCCTCCCTCGCCGTCTTATATGCGAACTTGTATTCCGGTTATGACTAGGGCAGTTTCCGCCGGCGCCGTCAATCGTGGGGCTCGAGCGTGACGCTTTCCATCGACCTGTTCTGGTCGTTTCGCAGTCCGTATTCGTATCTCGCGACACCGCGCCTGTGCGAAATGGCGGACAAGTATGACCTTCACGTCAACGTAAGGCCGGTCTATCCGCTGGCAGTGCGCTCGGGCGAGTTCTTCTCGCAGGTCAATCCGCTTTGGATCCCGTACCTGATGCGCGACACGATGCGGATCGCGGAGATGCTCGGCCTGCCCTATCGCTGGCCGCGGCCCGATCCCGTGAAGGTCGATCCGGTGACGCGCGCGGGCGTGAAGGATCAGCCTTACATCCATCGCCTGACGCGGCTGGGCTGCGCCGCGGCAGAAGCGGCGCGCGGGCTGCCGTTCCTGAAAGAAGTGAGCCACACGATCTGGTCCGGCACGATCGACGGCTGGGACCAGGGCGATCATCTCGCGAAGGCGGCAGAGCGCGCGGGATGCGATCTGGCCGTTCTGGATCAGAAGATCACGGACAGCCCCGCCAAGTACGAAGCGATCATCGACGAGAACCAGAAGGCGCATCTGGCAAGCGGCCATTGGGGCGTGCCGACTTGTGCCTTCGAGGGCGAGCCGTTCTTCGGGCAGGATCGCCTTGACGTGCTGTTGTGGCGGCTGAAGCAGAAGGGCCTGAAGAAGAGATGAGGCGGTTCCTTCTGTGGCTGACCGGCGTGGCTGTCGTGCTGGCGATCGCGGGCTGGGTCGCGATTCAGTTCACCGCGGTAGACACGTTCCTGTTCCGCATGGCGGTCCGGCAGGCAGTCGGCGCGCCGGACGCGAAGCTGGCCGACGCGAACGAGTTGTCGGTGCTGCTCGCCGGCACGGGGACGCCGCTGCCCGACGTGTCGCGCGCGGGCCCGAGCACGATGATCGCGGCGGGATCGCGCCTGTGGCTGGTGGATGCAGGCGTGGATACGGCGCGCAATCTGCAACTGTGGAAGGTGCCGCTGGACAAGATTGATGGCGTGCTGATCACGCATCTGCATTCCGACCACATCGGCGGACTGGCTGAGGTGCGGTTGCAGACCTGGGTCGCGGGGCGCAGGACCCCGTTGAAGGTCTACGGCCCGCCGGGAATCGAGCGCGTGGTGGCGGGGTTCAACGAGGCCTATGCCATCGACGACAGCTATCGCGTGGCGCATCACGGCGTGGCGCTGTTGCCGCCCAGCGCAGTGGCGCTGGTGGCTGTGCCGATCGTCATTCCGGATGGGACCACCACGACCGGCGTGTTCGACGTGGACGGACTGAAGGTGACGGCGGTACGGGTGCATCATCATCCGGCCGATCCGGCCTACGGCTATCGCTTCGATTTCGCAGGACGCAGCGTCACGGTCAGCGGCGACACGACCTATGACGAGGACCTGGCGCACGCGGCGACGGGCACCGACGTGCTGGTGCATGAGGGGCTGGCGCCGGAGCTGGTCGGGATCATGCACGACGAGATGATCGCCGCCGGGCGACCGCGTCAGGCGAAGATCATGCACGACATCCCGGCCTATCACACCGCGCCGGTCGACGCGGCGCGGATCGCCAACATGGCGCATGCGAAGCTGCTGGTGTTCACGCACCTGCTGCCGATCCTGCCGAACGGGATCGCGGTGCGCGCGTTCATGAAGGGCGTGAGCGACGTTCGGCCGGACGGCGTGAAGGTGGGGCATGACGGGATGGTTGTGCGGCTGCCGGGCGGGTCGCAGGACATCGACGTTGGGGACGTCAATTAATTGAACCTCCCTCGCCCCCACGCAGTGGGGGAGAGGGCAGGGGGTGAGGGGGCGGTGCCGCTTCGCCCTGCCCACTTCTGCACCAATGCGCTCGATGCCCAGCGCCCCCTCACCCTGCCCTCTCCCCCGCTAAAGCGGGGGCGAGGGTAAGAGAGCAGAGCTAGCTCCTCCGTATGCGGAAGAATTCCTTCAGCATCGCTCCCGCGGCTTCGGGGTCGCCGAGGCGTTCGATGATGGGGCGGTGATGGCAGGTGGGTTGCTCGAAGAATTTGGGGCCGTGCAGCACGGCTCCGCCCTTGGGGTCCTCGGCGGCGAAGACGACGCGGCTGACGCGGGCAAGGCTGATGGCACCGGAGCACATGGCGCAGGGCTCGAGGCTGACGAACAGGCTGGTGCCTAGCAGGCGCTCGTTCTCGAGTTTCGCAGCACCGGCGCGCAGGGTAAGGATTTCCGCGTGCGCGGTCGGATCCTTCAGCTCCACAATCTGGTTGCCGGATTGCGCCAGAAGCTCGCCGTCGCGGGATAGCAGCACCGCACCGACCGGCACCTCGCTGCGCATGGCAGCGGCTTGGGCTTCCTGCATGGCGAGTGCTATGGCTTCGTCGTCCGTCATGAAAGAGGCCCGCTCCTTGGCCCCGAGAAAGCTTAACACATGGGCGCCCGCCACCGATGCGGAGCAGCCGCAGGGCCTGACCGGCGAGGACGCGAAGGCGGCCGGCGCGGAGCGCGTGGCCAAGGCGATGGCGCGCGCCGGGCTGTGCTCGCGCCGCGACGCGGAGAAGATGATCCTGGAAGGCCGCGTGTCGGTGAACGGCGAGGTGCTGACCTCGCCTGCCCTGAACGTGACCCAAGACGACGTGATCGCGGTCGACGGCAAGCCGATCGCGGCGAAGGAGCAGACGCGGCTGTGGCGCTATCACAAGCCGAGCGGGCTGGTGACCACGCACAAGGACCCGCTGGGGCGGCCAACGGTGTTCATCAACCTGCCCAAGCACCTGCCGCGCGTGGTGTCGGTGGGGCGGCTGGACTTCAACTCCGAAGGCCTGCTGCTCCTGACCAATGACGGCGAGCTGGCGCGGCGGCTGGAGCTGCCGGCGAGCGGCTGGACACGCACTTATCGCGCGCGGCTGTTCGGCAAGGTCTCGCAGGCCGACCTCGAGAAGCTCGCGACCGGCATCACCATCGACGGCGTGAAGTACGGGCCGATCATCGCGGACCTGGAGCGCGCCAAGGGGATGTATGCCTGGGTGAGCGTGAAGCTGACCGAGGGCAAGAACAGAGAAGTAAAGCGCGTGATGGAGCGGCTGGGCTTCAAGGTGGCTCGTCTGATCCGCGTGCAGTACGGGCCGTTCCATCTGGGCCATCTGCCCGAAGGCGGCGTTGAGGAAATTCCGGCCAAGTTGTGGCGCGAGCAGCTGGGGATCGGGCGCAAGAAGCGCGCGTAACCGGAACCCAAGCCGCGCCCTCGCGTTCGTCTTTTGTTGGACCCGCGAGGAGTTCCGTCATGGCGACGTTCGAGCAGTTCACCGACATCCTCGGCCGGCGGCGGCGGTTCGGCCACAACCTGCCCGACGACAGGGACATCCTGGACAAGCTCAGGGAGGAACATGACCTTGTGAAGGAGCTGCTCGGCAAGCTGGTGGAGAGCGAGAACGTGGCGGAGCGCCTCTGGCTCGCGCAGCAGGTAAAGGCCGCGCTGGTGCCGCATGTCAGGGCTGAAGAGAAGGTCGTGTACGACGCGGTGCTCGCGCTGCGCGACACCGATGCGATGGTCGACGGCCACGAGGGCTATCTGGAGCATCACCACGCCGACCTGGCGCTGAAGAAGCTGCTCAGCATCAAGCCCGCGACGGGACCGGAGTTCTCCGCCGCCGCGAAGGTGCTGAAGCAACTGGTCGAGCACCACATCGACGGGGAAGAACGCAACGTCTGGCGCGACATCCGCCAGCACTTCGACGCCGAGGAGCGGGTGGAAATGCACCGCGCATTCGAGGCGGCGAAGAAACGGGTGCGGGTGCCGCATTAGGCGTAGATTTATGCGCTGTCCCATTGACTGCTTAGCGCAGCGGGTATTGCCTTCCGATCATGTTCCGAGCGATCGGCCATTTGTCCAGCATTTTGGCGGCGGTTCTGGTCACACTGCTCAGCGGCTTTTTCTTGCTGCCCGGGTATATCGATGCCTGGCCCAGGCAAATCAACTGCATATGCATTGGGGTCGCATATGCGGGCATTTCGCCGACACGGCCCCCTGTCCGGGTTTTGGAGCCGGTGCTGATCGTTCCGCGAAAGCCGCGGGCCAGCGTGGCGCCTGTGCCGCAGTTGATCTGTGAAAAGGACGGCGATCCGCTGACGGTCGTTCCGTGCGATCAACCTGACATTAAGTAGTGCGACAGCGGTCCCCTCACCCGAAATCGCTGCGCGACTTCGACCACTGACGCAAGGGTGGTTAGCTGGCGCGCATCGCGTCTCTTATTCTCCGAAAACTCACGCGTTTGATGCCGGCGGCGTCGAGTCTGGCTTTCAGCGACTCGTCGACACCGACCCTGGCGTCGTGGGTTCTTATCCAGGATTCGGTTTTGTCGTAGGCGGCGAGTTCGGGGCCTTCTTCGACCGGGTGGAGGATGACTTCGGTGATGCCGGCGCGCGGGCTCTCGAGGTAACGGTCGAAGACCTGCGCCGTGGGCGTGCCCCACTGGAACGAGAAGTGGTCGGGGTAGAAGACGCCGGCCTCGTCGCACTGCCTGCGGCCGTGGAAGCCGAGGCGCTCGTCGGCGGTGGCTCCGGCCATGCGCAGCGGAAGCTGGTATTCGCGCGCGAGCTTCACGTAGATCGGAAACAGCGCCGCGTTCACCTGGAGCGTGCCCATGTGGTTGTCGAGATGGGTGATGTCGACTCCCCAGGCGAGCGCCTGGTCGATCTGGGCGCGGCATTCGGCTTCGACATCGACCGGGTCGGCCTGCTTCCACAGTTCGTCGGCGGTGCGCGGCATGTAACCCTGCGCATCGCGCAGGCTGGGTGCTCCGGTGAGCGAGCGCCAGCGATAGGTCGGGTACTCAGACGTGAGCGTGAGGTGGATGCCGACGTCGAGATCGTGGAAGCGCTCGGCGGCTTCGCGCGCCCAGGGGCATGGCACCATCAGCGTGGCGGAGGTGGCGATGCCGGCGCGCATCGCGGCTTCGCTCGCGGTGTTGGCGGCGTGGGAGGAGCCGATGTCGTCGCAGTTGACGATCAGCAGGCGCGCATCCGGCGCGTGGCCCAGGCGTTCGGCGAGTGTGGTGCTCATTGCTCTCCCTCTCCCCCACTTTTGGGGGAGAGGGTGGGGTGAGGGGGCGGCAAAGACAAGTGCGATGCTTCGGGTGATAGCGCCCGAGGTGCATGCGATTGGGGCGCGGCGTTTGATATCAGCGCCCCCTCACCCTTACCCTCTCCCCCGCCAAAGCGGGGGCGAGGGAATAATCCGTGGCGACGATACGGCCGTATGCGGCGCGCGATCTGGGGGCGCTGTACGAGATCTGCCTGAAGACCGGCGATGCGGGGCAGGATGCGACCGATCAGTACCGCGATCCCAAGATCATCGGACACATCTATGCGGGGCCGTATGGGACGCTGGAGCCGGAGAGCTGCTTCGTGTTGGAGGACGATGCGGGAGTCGGCGGCTACATCATCGGCACGCGCGATACGCACGCGTTCGAGGCGCGGCTGGAGCGCGAATGGTGGCCGGCGTTGCGTTCTCGCTATGCCAATCCGGGTGCGGGGCGTGCGGACTTCACGCCGGACGAGCGCATGGCGTATCTGATGCACCATCCGCCAAAGACGGCGCGGCGGATCAACGAGCCCTATCCGGCGCATCTGCACATCGACCTGCTGCCGCGTTTCCAGGGCGGCGGATGGGGCAAGCGAATGATCGACACGTTCCTGTCGCACATGCGCGACGCCGGCGTGAAGGCGGTGCATCTGGGCGTGGGGCCGAAGAACGAGCGGGGTGTGCGATTCTACCGCAAATACGGGTTCCACGTGATCGAGCAGGCGCCGCCGCCGTGGAATACGTGGTGGTTTGGCATATCCACCAGAGCCTGATAGAAGCGCGGCGCGCTATCCACCCCGGGCCGCCCCATGAAGAAGAAGAAGTACGAGAAGCCGCAGCCCTTCGCGGCCGAGAGCAGGGACCACCGCTTCGCCGGGACGTGGGAAGTGCTGATCCCGGTCGAGGGCCGCAACAAGCCGCTGCGCGCGCCGCGCCAGTTCGACAACCAGCAGGCAGCAGAAGCCTGGATGCACTCGCCCGACGGCAAGGACCTCATCGCCGAGATGGTCGAGGAAGAAGAGAAGATCCGCCGCGACGCCTGAGCGTCCCATGCCAGCGGTGCCTGTGCTCCATGCGTCGGCCAGGGCCCGACGCCTATCCGAACGGCGACGCCACACCGGGCAACGACCCACCGACAAGCGAGTGTAGCATCATGGGTGCGTCGGATGCCGTGCGCCGCTGCGGCGCGTTCCAGCCGTCGTTCTGCGAGCGGCGGCGGCCAGCAGGCGGATCACGTCTTCGTCTTCGAGCTGCCTGAAGTCGCCGTAGAATGCGCCGACGCCGGGGAAATCGTCCGGACTCGCGAGGCAGACTATCCGGTCGGCGTCCTCGGCCAGCATTTCCAGAGCGTCTTGCGAGGCGACCGGAGTGGCCACGACGAGTTCGCCGGCGCCGCGATCGCGCAGGGATTTCAACGCGACCTGCATGGTGGCACCGGTGGCGATCCCGTCGTCGATAACAATCACGGTCCTGCCTTTCACGTCGAGCGGAGCACGCCCCCGCAGGTACAGTTCCCGCCGGCGCTCGATCTCCGCAAGCTCCCTTGCGGCCGTCCTGTCGAACGCAGCGTCCGTGGTGCCTGTGAGTCGCAGGAGCCTCAAGTTGCGCACGACGATCGGATCGCTGCCGTCGACGATCGCCCCGATCGCAAGCTCCGGATTCAGCGTGGCGCCGATCTTTCGCACCAGCAGAAGGTCCAGTTGAGCGGCGATTGCATCGGCGACGATTGCCGCGATCGGCACGCCGCCGCGCGGCAAGGCCAGGACCACGCAGTCCTTGCCCCTGTATTCGGCCAGCGCCGCGGCAAGCCGGCGACCGGCATCTTCACGATTGGCGAACAGCATCGGTTTGCCCTCCAGAACTGTGCAAATGCCGGATGAACCATTGCGCCGCGAGACGGGTCACGTGCTTCATCGCACCCGGCTCAGGAAACACATGCGTGGCGCCCGGTATGATCTCAAGCGCCTTCTCGCACCGCATCTCCGACAGCGCGCGCTCGTTGAGTTGCACCACGCTGTGGTCGTGGCCGCCAACGATCAGGAGCGTCGGCGCCCTGACATTCGGCAGCGCCTTGCCCGCGAGGTCGGGCCTCCCGCCGCGCGAAACGACCGCAGCGACGCGATCCTTCAGTTGCGAGGCGGCCACAAGCGCCGCGGCGGCGCCGGTGCTGGCGCCGAACAGCCCGAGCGGCAGGCCGTTCAGGGCCGGCTGACGCTGGCTCCATCTCACGGCATCCACGACCCGCGACGCGAGAAGTTCGATATCGAACACCCTGGCCCGGTTGTTGAGCACTTCCTCTGCCGGCTCGAGCAGGTCGAAGAGAAGGGTGGCGAGGCCGAGCCCGTTCAGCGCTTCGGCGACTTCAATGTTGCGCGGACTGTTGCGGCTCGACCCGCTGCCATGCGCGAAGATCACAAGGCCGGATGCCTTCAGCGGGACGTTCAAGGTTCCGGGCAGCCGGCGCTTTCCCACCGCGACCGAATGAGACTCAACATGATCCAGAAGTGAATCGGACATCTTGCTCACCTTTCTGGCAGGCGCTGTACGCTGCGCCGACGTTCATCAAGCAGCGCATCGCACCGGATCCATGCGAAGATGCGCCAATACCGAGTCCGGCGAGGGCGCCGCTCGTGCGTTCTCAACATGGTGCCAATCGTCCGGATCTGCGATCGCTGCCAGCTGTTTCGCCAGGACGGCGGCGTCCGCATCCGATGCGTCGCCTTTGCGCGCCGCGAGCCTCGCCTCCAGCACTGGGCGGGGCGCCGTCAGCCAGATTCCCCTGAAGGACACACCGGCCTGAAATGCGGCGGCCTGAATGTGCGCGCGCTGATGCGCTGCACCGAACACCGCGTCCGCAATCACCGAATGGCCCGCATGAAGCGCCTGTACCGCGAGGCGGTTGAGCTCGTCGTATACAGAGGCTGTCGTCGCCTCGTCGTACGCACTGTCGTTCAGCCTTGTGGTCTCGGACACGCCGAACATCGCCTTGCGAATCACGTCGGTGCGCAGGACGACCGCGCCGGGCGCCGCGCCCACCATCGGCGCCGCCAATGCAGCGACCGTGGATTTTCCGCTGCCGGAAAGTCCGCCGATCGCGACAAGCATGGGCTTTGGCGGGTGCAGATATTCGAGCGCGCGCTCGAGCAGTGCCTGGGGCGGGACGCCGTCTTCCTCGGCGTGGACGCGGTGCTTCGCGACCGCGATGTGCGCGCGCAGGGCGGCGCGGGTCGCAAGAAGCAGCGGCAGGACGCCCAGGACATCGTAGTCGCGTGTCCGTTCCAGATAGCGGTTGAGGACTGCATTGGCGTGCGGACGCATGCCGTGCGAGTCGAGATCCATCAGAAGGAACGCGAGATCGAAGCCCGTATCGATGTTGGCGAACGCGTCATCGAACTCGATCGCGTCGAACAGCAGCGGCTTGCCGCCCATCAGGCAAATATTGTTGAGATGCAGATCGCCATGGCAGCGCCGGACCATGCCCGTGATGCGGCGCCAGCCGAGCTTTGCCCGCAACCGCCGAAGCCATTGCTCGGAAGCCTGCGCGTATTGTGCAGCCAGTGCCGGCGAAAGCACATCCGCCGCATCGCGCAGCATTGCGATATTCTCCTCAACGACCTCACGCAGGCCCGCGATGCCACCGAAACTGCGCGTGACCTCCGCGGATTGGTGGAAGGCCGCGATCGCTTCGCCCACTGCAGTCATATCGGCAAGGGTGAGGACGCCGGCCCGGCGGCGTTGTTCGAGGAGGTCCTCCTGGCGGAAGCGCTTCATCACGACCACCCACTCGACCGCCCCCTCTTCTTCGGCAAGCCCGAGACGGAAGCCCTCGGACCACGGAACGATGGACATCACAGACTCGTAAAGTTGGGGCGCGGTGCGGCGGTTCACCGCAAGTTCGAGTTCGCACATCGCCCTGCGGCGCTGCGCGGTCGAGTAGTCCATGTAGGGATAACGAACCGCCCGCTTCATCTTGTAGGCGTGCGACTTCGTCAGAAACACCAGCGATCCGTGGGTGGAATGCACCTCGATCGGTTCGATTTGGCCGTAGGTGGCGGGATCGGACAGGAAGCGCACAACCGGCTCCTGCGCGCCGTGCGGCAAAGTGGCATCCAAGGACTGATGAAACGTCATCGTGCGCCTCTCTCAGTGCATCACCACTGTGCCGCAGCGCACACCGACAGGATTGATCCGCGTCAAGGTGCCGGTGCTCCGGTCCCTGTCACAGAACGCGCGAAAGCGGCGGTGGTATGCCGAATTGGCGGTTGCGGGCCAAACCCCGTCCCGCCATGGTCGCCCGCCCATGAGCGACACCACCGTCAAACCTGCCCCGCACATCAACGTCCATTCCACCGTGTTCGCGGTGCTGTTTGCCGTCGGCTTTTGCCATGCGCTGAACGACATGATGCAATCGCTGTTGCAGGCGATCTATCCGAACCTGAAGGTTACTTTCGACCTGGACTTCGCGCATATCGGCCTGGTGCAGGCGGTGTTCCAGGTGACGGCATCGTTCCTTCAGCCGCTGGTTGGCGCGTATACGGATAAACGCGCGGTGCCCTTCGCCCTGCCTGCCGGGATGGTCGCAACATTCTTCGGGCTGATCGGCCTCGCAGTCGCGCCAACCTACCCGCTGCTGCTGGCGGCAGCGGCCCTGGTCGGCGTTGGGTCATCCACCTTCCATCCCGAGAGCTCGCGCGTGGCGTACCTGGCGGCAGGGACGCGGCGCGGGCTGGCGCAATCGATGTTCCAGGTCGGCGGGTCGATCGGCTCGGCGCTGGGGCCGCTGCTGGCGGCGCTGGCGATTTCGCCGGGGCAGCGCGACGGCGTTCGCTGGTTCTCGGGCGGGGCACTGCTGGCGTGCTTCATCCTGTGGCGCGTGGGGCAGTGGTACCAGAAGAACCGCACGACGCGTGCAAGCGCGCATGGGCATCTGCACCTGACCGGGCAGCTGTCGCGCAAGCGCGTGATCTGGTCGCTCACGATCCTGGTGATGCTGATCTTCTCGAAGTTCGTCTACATGGCGAGCATCGGCAACTACCTGACGTTCTATCTGATCCACAAGTTCCATGTGAGCGTGCCGAACGCCCAGCTGCACCTATTCCTGTTCAGCGCGGCGGTGGCGGTGGGCACGATCAGCGGCGGGCCGCTGGGCGACCGGTTCGGCAGAAAGTATCTGATCTGGTTCTCGGTGCTGGGCGCCCTGCCCTTTGCGCTGGCACTGCCGTTCGCGAATCTGTTCTGGACCGGCGTACTGAGCGTGTGCGCGGGGCTGGTGCTGTCGAGCGCGTTTCCCGCGATCGTGGTGTACGGGCAGGAGTTGTTGCCCGGGCGCGTGGGCATGATCAGCGGCTTGTTCTTCGGCCTGTCGTTCGGGATGGGCGGCATGGGCGCGGCGGCGCTGGGACTGCTCGCGGACCGCACCTCCATCGAGTTCGTCTATTCCGTCTGCTCGTTCCTGCCGCTGTTCGGACTGCTGGCTGCATTCCTTCCCGATCTGAAGCAGCGCGCAACCTAGTCGTGCGGATGATCGTCGGGGTGATCGTCGTGATGATGATGGTCGCCGCCGCCGATGACGCCGCCGATGCCAATGCCGATCGTGATATTGCCGAGCGGATTGTCGCTGTGCGAGGGAGCGGACGCATATTCGGTCCCGGGCGGGTCTGACGGCACCAGCATCGCGCCCTGGGGCGGCGCGCAGGCGGCGAGGGCCTGGCGGATGTAGTTGATGATGCTCGCCACGACACTGGCGTCGTTGAGAATGACGCTGCCGTCCTGGCCCGCGGCGCTGGCTTGGGTGTACTGGGCGTCGAGACTGTTCAGATAGCTCTGCAGCGTGGCGATCGCCTTCGCCGCATCGGCGCGGTCGCAATCACGCGCCGCTTCCATGCCGAACTTCCCCCAGTCATGGAGGAACTGCGCCGACTTGGTGCCGGTCGCGTTGGCGCCGCCGCCGTTGATGTACATGGTCGGCATGAACGGCACGCCGACCGGGTTCGGCGTACTGGGTGTGTAGCCGCTCGAGCCGTTGGTGTTGCCGACCTGCGCGGCCGACGGCGCGAGCATGGCAGCCAGGATGATCGAAGCCAGAATGACGTGCGCGGATTTCATGGAAAGCCCCAATCCACTCCACTCGGCGGCATGTTACCACTGCTCAGGACGCCGCCCAACATGGCAGCATTCATCTAGCCGATTTTCGCGGCCGCGCTCGCTGCGTCGCGGCGGGCGAGGCTTGCGGCAGGCCAGGTGGCCTTCATGTCATAGAACACCTCATACACGCCGGCAGGTTTGCCTGTGGCGGTGCCGGGCGGGAGGTCGCCGCCGAGATCGACCCACGGCACCTTGCTGCGGGTGAAGATGTGCGCATCGGGCGTGATGGCGTGCGGTTCGTCCAGCGTCAGTGCGCGCAGGAAGAAGAGATAGCCGCGGCGGCCATAATCGCTCCACAGCGCGACCTTGCAGGTGGGGCAGCGATAGATGTCATGCGGGCGGCCGCTGTCCGTCGGCATGGTGATGCGCTCGGGCGTGCCCTTGGTCAGGGGAAGGTTCGAGGCCTCGACGAGCGCGTTGATGACGAAGGCGCCGCCCGTCTGCTTCTGGCAATCGAGGCAGTGGCAGCAGTTCACGAACATCGGGGTGGCGTTCAGGCTGTAACGCACTTCACCGCAGCTGCATCCGCCTTCCATGGCACCCCTCCCGAAACTCTTAATTCGCGGTTCAATTCGCCCCGGATCTGGGGGTCAAGCCGTTGGCCGCATTGCGAAAACGCCTTCGATGGCAAGCGCCGGGCACCCTTTGCGGGCAGGGCGCAAGTGGCCAGCCGCGGAGAGCCCGCGACTGGCCGTTTCCGAGGGGAATCTCACAAGCACCGAAGACCTCAAGCTGGTGGCCAAATGGGGCGGAACAACGCCGTGCCCATCGAAGGTCAAATTGTTTCGCCCACGCTAGAACAAAATGCGAACGCAGGCAAGCGCTCAGTTCGGCTTGATCTCGATCCTGCGGGTCTTGTCCTGCGCCTTCGGGTTCTTGGGCAGGTCGATGGTGAGCACGCCGTTCTTGAAGCTGGCGCTGACCTTGTCGGCATCGACTTCCTGCGGCAGGCCGATGACGCGCTCGAAGCGGCCATAGGTGCGTTCGGTGTAGTGGGTGCCTTCGGTCTTCTCGCTCTTCTTCTCGCCGCTGATCGAAAGCGTGTTCTCGCGCATGTCGAGGCTGATGTCTTTCATGTCGAGGCCCGGGAGCTCGGCGGTAACGTGGTAGGCCTTGTCGTCCTCGTTCATCTCGATCGAGGGGCGCAGCAGGCTGCCGCCATTGCCGGGCGCCGATGTTCGGGCGGGTGCGAAGAAATCGTCGAACAGCCGGTCCATCTCCTGGCGGAACGAGGAGAAGGGCTCGAACGGCCAGCCGGCCTGGCCACCACGCCACGGGGAGAGTTCACGGTTTGCCATTACCAGTCTCCATATCTCTGGGTTGCTGCCGGGCGCGAGCCCGGCAAGCGCGCAACGTGCGCGCAGGCGAAAGGTTGCCGGCGTTCCCGTGAACCTTGTTTGATGCGGGTCAAGAAGCACGCGATGCCGCTCAGGAAAGCGTCCTTATATCGCGAGAACGCGTGCCGGTTCGGCGTTCGCGCGGCCGTGCGCGAGGCGGCGCGGGATAGCCCATGACAGTATTGCTACACTCCTTGTGATTCCAGGGGACGGGGACCGATGACAGCAGCGACGCGCCGAAAGTTTGCGGTGCGCTGGGCCGGGCTTCTTGCCGGGCTGGTTCTCCTGTTGGCGCCTGTGGCAGGGCAGGCGACCGCGCTGACGGTTGCCGCGGTGGGCGATCTTCCGGGGTTCTCGGCGCAGGACGCACCGCAATACCTGGCGGTGCGGATGGGGCAGTCCGGCGTCAGCGGGTGGACGTTCGTACCGGCCGCCGACGGCGGCGCGCCCGCGGCCGACCGGGTGGAGTGGCGGATCGAACTCCTGCCCTATGCCGGCGGCAGCATGCGTCAGTTCATTCCCATTCCTGCCGTGCAGAGGATGTTCGGCGCGCGCCGGGTCATCGCCGTGGAGGTGCGCATCTATCTCAAGGGCGAGTACCAGACGCTGGCGGCGGGACAGGCGGTCGTCCATGGCGGGCCGGACGATGCAGACCTCGCCAAACTGGTCGGCACGATCACGCAGGACCTGCTCGGCGAGACCGGTGCGCTGCATGCCATCGAACAGTCGTCCGCTCCGGCGCCCAAGCCATGAGTCTTGCGCGCACCCTTTGCGCCGCAGTGCTGATCGCGGCGGTGTTGCCGCTGGGCCCGGCGCGCGCCGACAACGCCGTGCTGCGGCCCATCGAAGATCTTGGCGACTTCCTGCACCGCGACGCGCTGATCGCCGGCAACACGTTCGGGCTGCGCAAGGAGCTGGAGGATCGCGGCATCGTGGTGGGCATCGACGAGATCGCCGAGGTGCAGGGCAACGTCACCGGCGGCCTTCAGCGAGCCTCGGCCGCGGACGGACGCCTGGAGCTGTTCGCCAATGTGGACATGTCGCAGCTCGTCGGCTGGAAGGCCACCGTGCACATCAACGCGTACCAGATTCACGGGCGGGGCCTGACGGCCGGCCTCGGCAACCTGCTGACGGTAAGCAACATCGACGCGACGCCGTCGTTCCGGCTGTTCACGCTGTGGGTCGAGCAATCGCTGTTCGACGACCAGGTTTCGATACGCGCCGGGCAGATCGCGGCGGACGACGAGTTCGCCGTCAGCCAGTACGCGTCGGTGTTCATCAACTCGGCATTCGGCTGGCCGTCGCTGATGGGCACTGATTTGCCGAGCGGCGGTCCCGCCTATCCGCTGGCGACGCCCGGCATGCGCGTGCGCGTGGCGGTGTCGCCGTCGGTCGTGCTGATGGGCGCGATCCTGAACGGCGATCCGGCGCCGGCCGGACCGGGAGACCCGCAGCTGCGCAACCCGGACGGCCTGCGCTTCCGCACCGACGGCGGCCTGCTGCTGATCGGAGAGATGGACTACAGCTACAACATCGGGGACAACCTGCCCGGCACGCTGAAGCTCGGCGCGTGGTATCACGACGGCGATTTCGCGAACCAGCGCACCGACACCGCCGGCAATTCGCTCGCGAGCCCGCTGTCGAACGGCGTGGCGGGGACGCTGCACAGCGACTTTGGCGGCCACATCATCGTCGACCAGATGCTGTGGCGCGAGACACTCGGCGGAGACCAGGGGCTGGACGCCTTCGTGCGGATGGGCGCCGGCCCCGGCGACCGCAACATGGTGCAGTTCCATGCCGACGGAGGGTTGACCTATACCGGCCTGATCGACGGACGCGACACCGATGTCGTGGGACTGGCCTACAGCTATGAGCGGATCGGCGACGCGCGGCGCGGCCTGTCGCAAGACCTGCGCGCGGTCGCGGGGCCGGGCGTGCCGCTGGCGGATTATGAATCGGTGATCGAGTTCTCCTACCAGGCGCAGGTGGCGCCCTGGCTGATCGTGCAGCCCGACCTCCAGCTGGTGCTGCACCCGGGCGCGCGGCTTTTGGACGTGGGAGCGCCGGTGACGCCTCCACCGCACGATGCGCTGGTGCTGGGGTTACGGACGGCGGTGAGTTTCTAGGGGGGCGTAGTTCTCCGAGCCGCGCACAGCTAGGTGGAGGGGTGCCGAATACCGCACACATGGACTGCATGTTCACGAATCGAAGCGCTTCAGATAATTTGCAGCAGATACTGGAATCCGCATGCTCAAGCATCTTCAACTTCAAGACTTCAAAGCGTGGGCAAACGCAGATTTGCGCCTTGCGCCCATAACCGGGCTGTTTGGTACCAATAGCTCCGGCAAGACGAGCCTGATCCAATTCTTGCTACTGCTGAAGCTAACGAAAGAGGCTTCAGATAGAGGCCTAGCTCTCGACCTCGGCGGCCCCACTAAGCAAGTCAACCTTGGAACGTTTCGAGATGTCGTTCACCGGCATGAAACGTCGCGTTCGATCTCCTGGACGTTGGATTGGCAGTCCGACAAGCCGCTAGAAGTCTCAGATCCAGAAGCAAGCAGGCAGGAACTGCTTTTCTCAGGCAATCAGTTGGGGTTGGCATCAGAAGTCGCATTAGACAACAAGCTAATGCGAACCCGTTTTATCGAATACAACCTTGGCGACAACCATTTCTCGCTTCGACCAAGGCAGACTGAGAAGGCGCAATTCGATCTCGCCTACTCAGGAGACAAGGACTTCCGATTTAAGAGGACAACGGGACGCGCTTGGACTCTTCCCGGTCCAACTAAGTCATACGTCTTTCCCGACCAAGCCCGAACATATTTTCAAAATGCAGGCTTCTTGAGTGACCTAGAAGCCGCTTATGAAAAGCAGATCGATGCTATCCGGTATCTCGGACCACTGAGAGAGTCCCCTAAACGGGAATACGCTTGGGGCAGAGCGCGGCCTTCCGATGTCGGCCCGCGGGGTGAACAGGCCATCGAAGCGATACTGGCTGCTACCGCTGACGGCGAGAGAAGGAATTTGAGATACAAATCACGGCAGATTCCCTTTCAAGAGATGATTGCTTACTGGCTGAGGGAATTGGGGCTCATCCACAAATTTCGGGTCGAAGAAATTGGTGACGGTTCGAACCTTTGGCAAGCCAAGCTACAGGTTGCTGCAAAGGGACCCGAAGTCCTCCTGACCGACGTTGGTTTTGGCGTATCACAAATCCTCCCCGTCGTGACGTTGCTCTACTACGTGCCCGAAGACTCAACAGTCATCTTAGAACAGCCAGAGATCCACTTGCACCCGCTTGCGCAAGCGAGTTTAGCAGACCTAGTAATTTCCGTAGCAACTCATCGCCGCGTTCAGGTTATTGTAGAGAGCCATAGTGAGCACTTCTTGCTTAGGCTTCAGCGAAGAATTGCGGAGCAACAACTGAGGCCCGAAGACACGGCTCTCTATTTTTGTCGAGGCGAAGATGGTGGGTCAAAATTGGAGCGGCTGGATGTCGACTTGCTCGGCAACATCACGAATTGGCCGGAGAACTTTTTCGGGGATGCATTAGGAGAAGCAACGGCGGCCGAGATCGCACGAATAAAACAACAACAGCAGCAATCTAAGTCGGCATGACTCACTACGTCGTAGATACAAACGTCGCCGTCGTAGCGAATGGGCGAGACGGCCAATACGACCTCGACTGCCGCCTAACTTGCGTGTTGCAGATCCAAGCAATCAAGAACCATGCGCGCCATAGAACGGTCTTGGACGACGCGGGCGAAATCCTGAAGGAATATCACAGGCTACTGAATCCCCACGGTCAGCCAGGTGTTGGAGACGAGTTCTATCGTTTCTTGCTCAACTTTCAGGGAAACGCGAAACGCGTCTTGCGTGTGACCTTGGATAAGGATGCGCAAACCGGCCAGTACATAGCCTTTCCGAAGGACGCCGCGCTGGCCAACTTCGATCCGTCAGATCGAAAGTTTGTTGCCGCGGCGCGACGCGGAAAAGCAATCGTAATTAACGCTGTTGATTCTGATTGGAAGAAACATGCAACGCCACTGAAGAAAGCTGGAGTTAGCGTGAAGGAACTTTGTCCGACCTGCTTGACCTAGCCTATCCGCGGCCAGTGACACAATCCGTCCTAAACGTGCTGGCCGCCGTTGATGTGCAACTCGGCGCCGGTGACGTAGCTGGATTGGTCCGTGCACAGATAATAGATCGCCTTGGCGACCTCCTCCGGCAGGCCGAGGCGGCGCATGGGGAGGGTCTCGACCAGCTTGTCGGTGCCGGGGCTCAGGATCGCGGTGTCGATCTCTCCCGGCGCGATGGCGTTGACGCGGACTCCCAGCGGGCCGAAGTCGGCCGCCATCTCGCGCGTCAGCGCGGCGAGCGCGGCCTTGGACGTGGCGTAGGCGGCGCCGGCGAAGGGATGCACGCGGCTTCCCGCGATCGAGGTGACGTTGACGATGGCGCCGTGGGCGCGGGCGAGCGCGTCCTTCAGGCCCTGCGCCAGCCAGATGGTCGAGAAGACGTTCACCTCGAACACGTGACGCCAGGTGGCCATGTCGGTGTGAAGGGCGTCGAGGCGCTGCGAAATTGCGCCCCCACCCGGAAAATCGCCTTGCGATTTTCCGACCTCCCCACGAGGGGGAGGTGATGGGCGCTTTGCGCCTCCGCTCGGGCCGCGCTTCGGAGAAATCCCGGCGTTGTTGACAAGGGCGTGGAGTTTGCCGTCTTTCAGGCGCTCGCGCATTTCGGCGACGGCACGCAGCGTGTCGTCGGGGTCGGCGAGATCGACCTGGATGTGGTCCTCCGGCCCGGCCGCCCAGGGGCAGTTCTCCGGGAAGGCATGGCGCGAGCAGGTGATCACCCGCCAGCCGGCGGAGGAGAAGCGCTTCACCGTCGCGTGCCCGATGCCGCGCGACGCGCCGGTCAGAATCAGCGTGCGGTGTTCCTCGGGCGGCGTTTCCGGGCGGACGGTCATGGAATGGAGTGTAGCAGGTTCTTTGGGGCGCTTCGTCCCGGGATACCGCGGGGTTTTTCCTTAACGGCACAACGCACGTAGTTGCGGCGCTGGCGCGGGTCGCAAGGGTGCTGTAAAGGCAACGGCAACCGGCGAACGGTTTTTGGGGCCAGACATCCGGACAGGGACGAGAGACAGCGGGCGGGCGACCGCCTTCTGCCAGCATGGGGCGTTGTTGGGTTGAGCGATTTTCTGCTTGCGCATGCGGGCCTGGCCGAGGCTGGGCTGTTCGCAGCCGTGCTGGCTGTGCTTTGGGTGATGGAACTGCGCGTGTCGGCTGTGCGCGCGGGTGCCAAGCTGCGGCACACGCTGGTCAATGCGGTGTTCATGTCGGCCGCCCTGCCGGTGCAGGCGGTGATGACCATGGCGTGCCTGGCCGCGGCCGGGTTTGTGACGGCGCGGCATGTCGGGCTTCTGTACCTGCTGCCGGGCGCGGACAGCGCGTGGGTGAGGATCGGGCTGATGTTCGTGGTGCTCGACCTGCTCGACTACGTCTATCACGCGATCATGCACAACGTGCCGTTCCTGTGGCGCTTCCACCTGGTGCACCACACCGACCAGACCGTCGACGTGTCGACGACGTTTCGCGAGCATCCCGGCGAAACCGCGATCCGCAACGGCTTCGCGCTTCTGTGGATCGTCCTGTGCGGCGCGCCGCTCGAGGTGGTGATCCTGCGCCAGGCGGTGGCGGCGGCGGCGAACATCGCCTCGCACACCTCGATGCGGCTGCCGCCGGGGCCGGCGCGGGTGCTGGGCTGGCTGTTCGTGACGCCGAACCTGCATCACGCGCACCATCATTTCCAGTTGCCGGCGACCAACTGCAATTATGGCGACGTGTTCAGCGTGTGGGACCGGCTCTTCGGCACCTATGTCGAGATGCCGGCGGCCGAGGTCGTGTTCGGGCTGGACACGCACATGGATGCGGCCAGCGTGGCGCGGGCCGAGCGGCTGCTGATCTGACCCCTACTTGCCCTTGAAAGCGGGCTTGCGCTTTTCGAAGAAGGCCTGGCGGGCTTCCTTGGCGTCCTCGCTGGAGAAGGCGATGCGGATGTTGGAGAGCTCGTAGCGGAGCTGCTGCTCCATGTCGGTGTTCTCAAGGCTCTTGACCATGCCGCGCTTCAAGAGCCTGAGCGTGATCGGCGACCATTCGCACAGCCTGGCGCAATACTCCGCGGTGCGGGCGGCGAGCTTGTCGTCGTCGCAGACCTCGCCCGCCATGCCGAGCGCGACGGCCTGCTCGCCATTGGCGGTGGTGTTCTCCATCATGAAGCGCAGGGCGCGCTCATAGCCCATCGCCTGCGGCAGGGTGATGGTGAGGCCGGCATCGGGCGAGCCGCCGATGCGGGTGTAGCCGGCCATCAGGCGCGCCGACTTCGCCACGATGCGCGCGTCGGTCGCCATGGCGAGGCCAAGCCCGGCGCCGACCGCGACGCCGTTGATCGAGCCGATCACCGGCTTGTCGCAGCGCTTGCGGATCGCGAGCAGGAAGTTCGAGACCCAGCCGAGGTCGTCGAGCATCGCAGTCTGGGGCGAGGCGGGGTGGAAGCGCTCGGCGCCGGAGAGATCGAGGCCGGCGCAGAAGGCGTCGCCGCTGCCGGTGATGGCCACGACCCAGACATTGTCGTCCTTTGCCGCGTCGTCGATCGCGGCAACGATGGCCCAGGCGAGGTGGTTGGAAAGCGCGTTCTTCTTCTCCGGCCGGTTGAGCACGATGGTGCGGACGTGTCCGGCATCCGAGATTTTCACCAGGTCCGACATGTGCTTCTCCCATCTTGTTGGGAGCATTGTCGGGCGGCGGGCGCGACGGCGCAACTAGGCGGCGGGGGTGACCTGCTCCACCCCCGCCGGGTCCTGGTGGATGATGACTTCGGCGCGGGGGAAGGCGGCGCAGAGCTCGCGTTCCACTTCGTCGCTGATCTCGTGGGCGCGGATCAGCGGCATGGCGGGGTCGAGCTCGAGGTGGAGTTGAATGAAGGTGTTGAGGCCGCTCATGCGGCTGCGCAGGTCGTGCAGGGCGCGCACCTGCGGATGGGCACGGACGATGGCCTTGATCTTCTCGCGGTCGGCGTCGGGGATCTCGCGGTCCATCAGCTGGTCGTAGCTCTGGCGGAAGACGTGGTAGGCGCTCCACACCAGCATGGCGGCGACGAACAGCGCGATCAGCGGGTCGGCATGCGTCCAGCCGACGAACTTCACCAGGACGATGGCGACGACGACGCCGAAATTGGTGGCGAGGTCGCCGACGTAGTGCAGCGCGTCGGCCGTGACGGCAATGGACCCAGTCTCAGCCACCACGCGGCGCTGGTAGATGATGAGCCCGACGGCGGCGACGATGCTCACCGCCATGACGGCGAGCGCGAGCGGGGCGTTCTCGAGCGGCTCGGGCGTGACCAGCCGCTCCACGCCCTGGATCACCAGGAAGACGGCGGACGCGGTGATGAACGCGAACTGCGCCATGCCGGCCAGCGCTTCCGCCTTGCCGTGGCCGAAGCGGTGCTCGTGGTCGGCGGGCTGGAGCGCGGAGCGTATGGCAATCAGGTTCAGGCTGGAGGTGAACAGATCCATCGCGCTGTCGGCGAAGGACGCCAGCATTGCCACCGAGTTGGTAAGCAGGAAGGCGGCCAGCTTGATCGCGGCCAGCAGAAGCGACACGGCCAGCGACGCGATCGCCGCACGGCGCATGAGGTCGCCTTCGGTCTCCATCAGGGGAACAGCCGCTCGGTGCGCCAGGGTCCGTCACCGTCGCGGCGGTAGACCAGGCGGTCGTGCAGACGGAACGGGCGGTCGCGCCAGAACTCGATCTCGAACGGCGTGACGCGGAAGCCACCCCAGTTCGGGGGACGCGGAACTTTCGTCAGCGCGTACTTCGCGGCCGTGGCCGCAATCTCCTTCTCGAAGGCCCAGCGACCTTCCATCGGGCGCGACTGCGCGGACGCCCAGCAGCCGATCTGGCTGTCCTTCGGGCGGGTCGCGAAATAGGCGTCCGATTCCGCGGCGCTTGTCTTGGTGACCGAACCGCGGACGCGGACCTGCCTGTTCTGGCTCTTCCAGTGGAGGCACAGCGCCGCGAAGGGCTGGCCGATCAGCTCGACGCCCTTGGCGCTCTCATAGTTCGTGTAGAAGACGAAGCCGCCGTTGGAGACGTCCTTGAGAAGCACCATGCGGACGTTGGGACGGCCCTGCGCGTCGACGCTCGCCACCGACATGGCGTTGTGGTTGCCGGGCTCGTGCTTCTCGGCATCCACCAGCCAGGCCTGGAAGAGCGCGAAAGGGTCGTCCCTCTGCGCAATGCCGCCGCCGTCGATGGGCCCGCCGATGTCGCTCATGGGGTTCGCTTAGCACCCGGGGGCGCGGCGCGGAAGGGCGCGGCTCCTGGTCGGCCCACCGCTTCGCACCCTGAGGCCAACATTGCGAAAAATTCTCATCACTTAATCGCGCCGCCTTACTTCCTCTGCAATTGCGATCTGCTATTACCAGCGAGTTTTCGCGCCGTTTCGGGGACCAGGGATGGGGTACGCGCCGGACGTTGTGGCGTCCGCCAGCGTGGCAAGGGGGGTGAAGCCCACTTTCACGGACGGACGCCTGCCCGGGCTCGATGGATTGCGCGCCATCGCGGTCACCGCCGTCTTCCTCTTCCACGCCGACATCACCTGGACGAAGGGCGGCTATCTCGGCGTCGACCTGTTCTTCGTGATCTCCGGCTTCCTGATCACCAGCCTGCTGATGGCGGAGACCGAGAAGCTCGGGCGGCTGCGCATCGGCGACTTCTATGTGCGCCGCGCGCGGCGATTGCTGCCGGCGTCTTACCTGATGACGGTCACCGTGATCCTGGCGGCGAAGATATGGGCGCCCGACGCTCTGCCGCGGCTGCGCGACGACACCATCGCCTCGCTGTTCTATGTGACGAACTGGGAATTCATCTTCCGCGGCCAGTCCTACTTCACCGACATTGCGCGCCAGCCGCTGCTGACGCATCTGTGGTCGCTGGCAATCGAGGAGCAGTTCTACATCGTCTGGGCGCCGGTGCTGTACTTCCTGGCGCCGAAGCATTCGCGGCGGGCGCTGGCGATCGGCGCCGCATTGCTGGCGGCTGCTTCGGTCGCCTGGATGGCGATCTCCGCGAAACGGCTCGGCCTGCCCGACAGCGGCGCGGACGCCTCGCGGCTCTACTTCGGCACCGACACGCACGGGTTCGGACTGATCGTCGGCGCAGTGCTGGGTCTTCTGTGGCAACCCAATCATCAGCCGAAGGCGATCAACCCGGCGACCAAGGACGGCGTGTTCATCCTGGGCCTTCTGCCGCTGGCCGGCACGGTCGCTCTGATGGTGACCATGAGCGAGAGCGTGTCATGGCTTTACCCTTGGGGCTTCCTGCTGTCGGCGCTCACAAGCGCTGCGCTGATCATGGCCGCGACCTATCGCAGCGCCGCGTTCGGCGCAGTCCTCGACAACGGCGTGATGCGCTGGCTCGGCGAGCGCTCCTACGGCGTCTATCTCTGGCACTGGCCGATCTTCATGATGACGCGGCCGGACATCGACCTGCACTGGCCCCACGACCAGATCTTCGGGTTCCGTCTGGTGCTGACGCTCGGCATCTCGGCCCTGTCATACAGGTATGTCGAACAGCCGATACGTCATGGCGCCCTGGGCCGGGTGTGGGAGCGGCTGATGTCGGACCGGCGCTGGATCGGGTTGTTCGCATGGCGTGCGGCTGCCGTGGCGGCGAGCGCTGCGACGATGGTGATCGCCGCCGCCAGCGTGCTTGTCATGGCCCCCAAACAAGCGCTGCCGGCCAAAGACGTGCTGATCGCGATGGGACTCGATCCGAACACCGGCCTGCCCAGCACCAGCAACGCAATCATCGCGCCGGTGAAGCCGGTGCTTCCCGCCGTGCGTCCGCCGACGGTTCCGGTGGATGAATATCTGGGCCAGGACGTGACGGCGGTCGGCGACTCCGTGCTGCTGGGTGCCTCGGCGGTGCTGACCAAGATGCTGCCGGGCATACACATCTATGCCACCGTCGGCTGGCAGGCGGCGAACGTGCTGAACCAGCTCCAGGCGCTTGCGGACGCGAAGGCGCTGACCCCGGTGGTGCTGATCCATCTCGGCACCAACGGCATCGTCACAGAGGATCAGCTTCGCAAGATGCTGTCGCTGCTGAGCGACCGGAAGCGCGTGATCCTTGTGAACACCCATGTGCCGCGGCGCTGGCAGGACGACAACAACGACACCATTCAACGCGTGGCGCGCGACTATCCCAACGTGGTACTGGCGGACTGGCACGACGTGGCCGAGGGTCAGCCGGACTTCTTCGTTTCCGACGGCGTGCACCTGACGGTGCCGGGCATGCATGTGTTCGCAGCGGAGATCATGCGCGCCGGCCATCTCGTTTCACCACCGCCGAAGGGCGGCGACAAGAAGATCGCAAAGGCCGATGCGATCGACCCTGACCTGCCCTTTGCCTATCCGCCTGGCGACTCGTCGAAGACGTTGGTGCGCGTGGCGCAGCCGCAGGCGCCGGCCAGCTACTGGCAGCGGCTGGCGAAGTGCGAAAGCAACGGCAACTGGACCCATGGCGGCCAACATGCCGGAGGGCTCAACATCTTCGTGCCGAGCTGGAGGGCCTGGGGCGGCGCCGAGTTCGCGCCGACGCCCGACAAGGCGACACCGGAACAGCAGATCACGGTCGCGAATCGGATCGCGACGGACGGCTGGGCGCGCCCCAACGGCACCGTGCAGATGCCGATCGGCTTCGCCGGCTGGGGCTGCCTCAGCAAGGTGGGCCGGCCGCCGGCCAGCGGCGAATACACGTTCACACCCGAAAGCGTTCTGAAGCAGCAATTCCATATCGGCGAGCGCGGCGACGTTGTCCGCGATCTGGAATTGCTGCTAGGAATCCAGCGTGACGGCATCTACGGCAGGCACACGCGCAAGCTGCATCTGGCGCTGCTGAAGAACAAAGGCCTTCCACCGGAACTGGCAGCGGCTGAGTGATCAAGCGGCATGAATGCGAAAACGGTGAGACTGTTCGCGGCGCTTGCCGTATGTGTTGTCGCGGCGATGCCCGCGCGGGCGGACGACCAGGCGGTGACGCTGACGTCGGCAAGCGGGCTGTTCTCAGGCGACCTGCAATGCCCGAACGCGCCCGCCACTCCGCCCAAGCCGCCCGGCCCGCCGCATCCGGCACCGTTCAACGAGCAGATTCCGACGCGCGCGGAACTCGGTGCGCTGGCCGACTTCCATCCGGCCGAGCCGCCCATGCTAGATCTGAGCAAGGCGCCCGACTTCGCACTGCACGACAGCGCGGCGGACACGCCCCGGCCCCGCCGGATCGCGTTCTGGGGCGACAGCCATATTGCCGCCGGACCGTTCATGGGCGAGCTGCAAAGCGCGATCCGCGACCACAACGAGACGGTGGGCACGCGGTTCCTGCCGCCCACGATGGGCCGCGCCAATGTGCGGCTTCCCACGCTGCACGGCTACTGCATCGGCGGCGGCTGGTCGACGGCGCTGTCCTACAAGGAAGCAGACGTGCAGCCGGTGGGACCGGCGCTGGCCAACCGCATCGCGTCGGCCGGTCCGGAGAGCTATCTGTGGCTGGACTTCCGCACCCAGTTCCGCGTCGCCACGCTGAGTGCGCTGCGGATTGTCTATCGCCCGGCCGGAGACACCGAGATCGCAGTCTCGGTGAATGACGGTCCCGAGCTGCCGGTAACGCTGTCGCCGTCGTCTTCCGGCGGTTCCGGTTTCCTGGTCCTGAACGCGGATGCGCCAATCGGCACGGTGAAACTGCGCGTCACACGCGGCACGCTGGTGCTCCAAGGCTTCCTGCTCGACTACAAGGACGCGCCGCTGGTGACGTTCGACGTGTTCGGGCTGCCCTCCTCAACCGCGCGGGGCTGGGCGAACGCCGATCCAGCGGCGATCGCCGCTGCGCTGCATGGCGAGACCTACGACGCGATCGGACTCGAATACGGCACCAACGAGGGTAGCGACCTGAAATTCGACCGCGAGAAGTACGTTGCGGACCTGACTCGGACGCTGAACAACATGCGTAGCGTGTTCCCCCACGCGTCCTGCGTTCTGGTTGGGCCGCCGGACCGCGGCATCCTGGTTAACAGGCACGGCCATACGTCCGAGCTCGATCTGTTGCAATACGCACGCATCCATCAGCAGATCGCACAGGTCCAGGCGCAGGTGGGCGCACAGTTCAATTGCATTGCCTGGAGCTGGCAGGATTACATGGGTGGGCCAGGCGGCAATTATGGCTGGGCCTACAACGATCCGGTGCTTATGGGACGCGACCTGACGCATATGACGATGGAAGGCTATCGCCGAACCGGCCAGGCGCTGGCTCACAGCCTGGGCTGGGTCGGCGATCTGTATCCGAAATGATCGTACGGCTGGTTGCGAGCGCGGTGCTGTGCGCTGGCCTCGCCGGCTGCGCGGTGGCGCATGACCACGCGGAGCTCACGGCACTCTTCAACCAGGGCCTGGCCGAGTACGACGCCGGCCACTACGAGGCGGCATTCAAGATCTTCCAGTCGATCGACGAGGAAGACGTGGCGGCCATGCGCAACGAGGGCCTGATGCTGCGCAAGGGCCAGGGGACGGCAAAGGACCCGAAGGCCGCCGAAGAGATGCTGGGCCGCGCCGCAGAGGCGGGACTGCCCAACGCACAATACGATCTGGCGGAAATGCTGCTGAACGGCGAGGCGGGCGACCCCGATCCGAAGGCGGCACTGCCCTTTCTGACGTCGGCCGCGGCGGCGCATCATCCGCTGGCCGAGTACCATCTTGGGCTGCTGTACGAGGAAGGCACCGTGGTCGAGAAGAATCTCGGTTTCGCGCGCACCCTTTATGCGCAGGCTGCCGAGGGCGGGGTGCCGGAGGCCAAGGAGCGATTGGCGAAGCTGCCGCCTGTGCCGGCCACGCCAGTTCCAGGGCTTCGGCCCGGTTCGCCGAACCCTTAATATCCTGCGCTTAATATCTGGAGGCGGCGCACTATATTGTGCGCAGGCTCACGCCGATTCCGGCGCGGGCGGGAGACAATATGCGCGATCCATACGAAGTCCTAGGGGTTTCCAAAACCGCGAGCGAGGCCGAGATCAAGAAGGCGTTCCGCGGACTGGCGAAGAAGTATCACCCCGACACCAAGGGCGGGGACAAGGACGCGCAGAAGAAATTCCAGGAAATCTCCGGCGCCTACGACATCGTCGGAGACAAGGAAAAGCGCGCGAAATTCGACGCGGGCGAGATCGACGCGGCGGGCAATCCACGCGGCTTCGATCCCCGGCAAGGCGGCGGGTTCAACTCCGGGCCGTTCGGCGGGTTTGGCGGCGGCCGCGGAGGACAAGGCGCAGGACCAGGCGACTTCCATTTCACCTGGGACAATGCGGGCGGAGAGACGCAGGAAGGCTTTCGCGCCGAGGATCTGTTCGCGGATCTGTTCGGCGGCGGGCTGGGCGGACGCGGGCGCCGCGGCGGAGCGCGGCAGCCGGCGAAGGGCGAAGACTTCACCGTCGCCACCACGGTCAGCTTTGACGAAGCCGCCAAGGGCGGCACGCGCCGCGTGATGGTGCCGAACGGCGAACAGATCGACGTGAAGATTCCCGTCGGCGTGCGCGACGGCCAGCAGGTGCGCGTGAAGGGCCGCGGCGGCGCGGGCCGCAATGGCGGTCCACCGGGCGACATCCTGATCGACATCAGGGTCGCGCCGCATCCGGGCATGACGCGCGAAGGCAACGACATTCGCATGGACCTGGCGGTCTCACTCAAGGAGGCCGTGCTGGGCGGCAAGGTGCCGGTGCAGACGCTGAGCGGGACGGTGTCGCTGTCGGTGCCGCCGGGCTCGAACACGGGGTCGACGCTGCGGCTGAAAGGGAAAGGCATCGCGCCGGCGGGTCAGGCGGCAGGGGACCTCTATGTGCGCCTGGTCGTCACCCTGCCCGACAAGCCGGACGCCGAATTGACGAAATTCGCCGAACGCTGGGGCAACAGCTACGACCCGCGGGCGAAGAAGTAACCCTAGCCGCTCGCGAACTTTGCGACCGCGCGTCCGACGTCAAGCTGGAACAGGATCTCGTCATGGCCGGCGCCAGGACGCATGATCTCTTCGCTTGGCGGGTGTTCGGCGAGCACGGCTTTCAGGTCGGCGAGGCGCGTGACGTCATCGGCTGGATCGTGCACCAGGAGAAGACGGTCCGGGAGCGAGGACGCCACCGAAGCAACGGTGATCTCGGATAGCGGGACGGCGCAGGCCGAAGAGACTCCCGCGCTGATGTCGGCGATGTCCTCCCCGGGCGCATCGGTGGCGCGGGCGTAGGAATCGATCACGGTCGGCATGCCCGCCGCACCGGCGAGCAATGCGAGAGAGCGGGCTCTCGCCGGCAGCTGTGTCGCCCAGGGGCGGCGACCCAGCGCGAAGCTCGCCGCGAGCCCCCCGAAGGAATGGGCGACAATGCACCGCCATTCGGCGACGTTCAGCGCGCGACTCGCGTCGATCAATGTCTCGACCCACTCGGGCAGCGTCGAGGTCGGCTTGTGCGGATTGGCCTCTCTCGTCTGCGCATGCGCGGGCATATCGAAGGCGTAGACGCGCAGGCCCTGCCGCACACAGGCGGAGAGTATCGGCTGGAAGAACTCGGCCTGTGAATTCCAGCCGTGTACGACGAGCACCGGCGGTCCGTCCTCGGGCCCACCGATGATTCCGGCCAGTGTTCCGAACGGGAGATCGAGCGAGAGCCGCGCGAACCTTCCCGCCGAGACCTTGCGGCGCTCAAGTTGCACTGGCGTGCAGAAGCGGTCGAATGCAGCGCCCAAGACAATGCCCCTCCTCGCAGCGACCTTAACATGCGAGAGTCGGGACACCATGACAGCGATCAACACCCGTGAACTTCTTTAAGACGAACCAGTCGTGTTCCGCGAGCAGACGATTTAGATGCGCGTGCTGCTGATCGGCGGATCGTCGAACGTGGGCAAGTCGACGGTGGCAGGCATCCTGGGCGCGCGGCCAGGCTGGACCGCGAGGTCGACCGACAGGATGGGGCGGCATCCCGGACGCCCCTGGCCGACCGGCGGCCAAAGCGTGAAGCCGCACGTGGCCGCGCACTACAGCCGGCTGTCTCAAGTCGAACTGATCCGTTCCGTGCTGACGCATTACCGCAATATGGAGCCGTCGATCCGCGCACTGGTCGAAACGCACGCGCGCGACAAGACGCGCGACAAGCTGGTGCTGGAAGGATCGGGCCTGCTGCCCGAAACGGTCGCTGCGATCGATCCGCCCGCCGTATCCGCGGTCTGGCTGACGGCGGACGACGCGACGTTCACCGCCCGCATCCGGCGCGAGAGCAGCTACGACGCGCTGGACGCGCAAGGGCGCGCGCTGGTCGATGCGTTCCTCGGCCGCACGCTGCGCTACAACACGCTCGTGATGGATGAGCTACGGCGGCGCGGGTTGCCTTATCTCGACGTATCCGATGCGGCGTCGCCCGCGGACATGGCGAGCGCGGTGCTTGCGGCCGCACGGCCCCTTGGCTAAGCCGCCGCGGCTTCTTCGGCTTGCGCGACGGGCAGCGTGAAGCAGAAGAGCGCGCCCTGCCCCGGGATCGACTCCGCCCAGATGCGCCCACCATGGTCCAGCACGATGCGCTGTGAGATCGATAGTCCCACCCCCATACCGGTCGACTTGGTGGTGACGAAGGGCTTGAACAGCCGCGACGCGATATCCGGCGGAAGCCCCGAACCGGAATCCTGCAAGCAAATCTGGACGGTGTTGGCGTCGTGACGGATCGCGCGGAGCGTGAGCTCGCGCTTCGGACTGTTCCGCATTGCCTCGATCGCGTTGCGCATCAGGTTGACCAGCACCTGCTGGACCTGGATTCGGTCGACGAACACCGGCCGAAGACCGGGCTCGATCGAACGATTCAGTGCGACGCCGTCATCGAGCGTGCCCAGCAACGCCAGGGCGTCGGCAAACAGCGTCTCCACCGTCTGCGGGCTGCGCTCGTTGTCGCCGTGGGCGACGAAGTTGCGCAGCCGCTTGACGATCTCCCCGGCACGCAGCACCTGGGCACGTGCCTTCTCGGCCGTATCGTCGGCGCGGTCTCGCCCGGCGCCCGTCTCCGATGCGAGGAACCGCTTCAGCGCGCTCAGATAGTTGCCGGCTGCGCTCAGTGGCTGGTTGAGTTCGTGCGCCAACGCCAACGAGGTCTCGCCCATCAGGCTGAGGCGCTGGGTGTGCGTGAGCAGGAGCTCCATCTCGCGGGCCCGGTGCTCGGCGCGCTCGCGCTGGATGAGATACACGCCCGCCCCACCGGCGATCAACGCCAGCGCCGCGGCGAGAATGGCCAGCAGCGCCGTAAGGCCGGTCGCTTTTTCAGCGCTGTCCTGGCGCATCTGAAGCAGGGCCATCTCCTGCTGGCGGAAGGCGTCGAATTTTGCCCCCATCAAGACCGAGAAGTCGCGATAGGCACCGGAGTTTCCGACGGCCCGCATGGTGGCAATGACCCGCTCACGCGAACCGGCGTTGAGGCCGCCGGCCCGGGCCAGCGCAAGCTGGCGCGCACGAATCTGACTGCGAAATTCCGCGACGCGGCGCGCCTGCGCCGGATTGTCGCTCACCAGCCGCGCGAGCACATCGAGGCGGCTGTTCATCGCGCGGATCGCCTGCGCATGCACTGCGATGTAGGTGGGATCGCCGGTCAGCAGGTAGCTGCGCGTCGCGGAGCCAGCCTCCAGCAGCGCTTCATGCATGCCGGCCGCCTCAAGCAGCACGCGATTGGTGTGCTGGACCCAGGCGAAGCTGTCGCGCAGGCGGTGCATATTGACGCCGAGCAGGAACGCGACCAGCACCGCAAGCACGACCGAGACGGAAAGCGCGGTGAAACCCAGCAGCGAGCGCGGTGTCGTGCCCGACGTCTCGAGCGCCGCCATCGACTTCCTTGCGCTGCGCCAGGGGTCATCCGCGTGATTCATCCCGAGCCGCCCCTGAGACCCTGCGCGACCGCCTCCAGCACGTCGAGTATCAGCTTCCGATCCCGCCGGATGAGCACGACGGTCGCGGCCGAGACGACCGCCATCGGCAGATAGATGAAGAGCGTGGCCCACCACGGCCCGGTCTGCATGATCACCAGCATGGCGAGATGCGACAGGCCGCAGAAGAAGATGAAGCCGATGAAGAGTTGACCGATCCGCGCGCTGGACTCGAACGGCATGACGCGGCGCCAGTGGCCCAGCTCCATCGGGATAAGGAAATAGCTTATCGCCGTGACGAGATTTGAGCCGCACCAGATGGCGGCGCGGATGTAATCGAGCGGCGAGTCGATGTGATACCAGCTATGGGCATTCAAGATGGTGGCCGTGAGTTCGTGCTCGGACATCGCCGGTTCCCCCGCGCGATCGGCGTCCCGCCTCAAACAGCAATCTTCACCAGGCGAGAAGTACGATCGCCACTAGACGAAACGATACACCCAAGGTGGTGATCCATATGTGCATAAACATTTGCGTACAATCCCCCCTGAATAGGGGGCCGCGGGCACAACGGCCGCCAGATCAGCGGCATCAGAGATTTGCACAGCAAACGGAACATTTACGCCACTCACGCACTTGGGCACACGCCTTGGGTCTGCGCGGGTTTCGTGCAAGAGTTATGGGCCGCGCGACTGGCGAAGCGAGATGGATCACCATCGGGAAGCGCGGCGGATGTGATGCCGATCGCCTGGGCTGCCGCTACAATGAAGAGCGGTTCACTCTCTCACAGAGAGGACGCCCATGGACGCGTACCGCCAGAAGTTGCATTCCTTTGATCCCGATATTGACGCGGCGATAGCCGGGGAAGAGGGTCGCCAGGCCGACGGTGTCGAGATGATCCCGTCGGAGAACTACACCTACCCCGAAGTGCTCGCGACCCTCGGTTCGGTGCTGACCAACAAGTACGCGGAAGGCTATCCGGGCCGGCGCTATTACGGCGGGCAGGAATACACCGACGCGATCGAGAACCTGGCGCGCGACCGCGCCTGCGCGATCTTTCGCGCCGAGCACGCCAATGTGCAGCCGCTGTCGGGTTCGCCGATGAACCAGGCCGTGTACTTCGGATTCCTGGAGCCGGGCGACACAGTGCTGGCGATGGACCTTTCGCATGGCGGGCACCTGACGCACGGCGCGCCGGTTTCGCACATGGGCAAGGTGTTCAAGTTCGAACGCTACAAGAGCGAACCGTCGCAGAACGGCGCGATCGATTTCGACGGGCTGATGGCGCGCGTGAAGGCCGTGCGGCCGAAGATGGTACTGTGCGGGTACTCCTCCTATCCGCGAGACTACGACTATGCCGCGTTCAAGCGGGTGGCCGACGAGATTGGCGCACTGACCTTTGCCGACATCTCGCATATCGGCGGGCTGGTGGCGGCAGGCGTGATGCGCAATCCGTTCGATGCCGGGTTCGACGTGGTAACGACCACGACACACAAGTCCCTCCGCGGGCCGCGCGGCGGGCTGATCCTGTGCAAGAAGGCGCATGCGAAGAAAGTCGACCCGGCGGTGTTCCCCGGCCTGCAAGGCGGGCCGCACATGAACAACGTCGCGGGCGCTGCGGTGACGTTCAAGAAAGCGGCGGAGCCCGCGTTCAAGGACTATGCGACGGCGATCCTGGCGAACGCGAAAGCGCTGGCGGCCGGTCTGATGACGGAAGGCGCCAAGCTGGTCACCGACGGCACGGACAACCACCTGATGGTGGTCGATACCATCGCGAGTTTCGGCATCGACGGGCGCACGGCAGAACAGGCACTGGACCGGATCGGCATCACGACCAACAAGCAGGTGATCCCCGACGATCCGCGCCCTCCCTTGCGGCCCAGCGGCATCCGCCTGGGCACGCCCGCCTGCACCACGCGCGGCATGACAGCGGACGACATGCGCCGGATCGCGCGCTGGATGGTCGATACGCTGCGCGCACCGAAGGACGATGCCGCGATCGCAAAGCGCCACGCCGAGGTGCGCGAGCTGTGCCGAAGTTACCCGGTGCCGGGTATCGGATAAGCGCGCCCAATCGCCGCGATGTCTTCGTATCGCGGTCGTCAGAGTCAGAGTCGCGGATTCCTCAGGGTGCGCTTGGCGGCGGTGGGGTGTGGCTGGGCGGCGGCGCATGATCGCCGGGCAAATCCCAATGGTGCATCGGCGGGCCCATGTCGATGCCGAACGGCTTGCCGCCGAACATCGGGGCGGTGACCGCAGCGACGATGCCCAATATGGCGAGAATGAACAGCCAGATTCCGAGCAGCCGGCCGATCAGCGCGGTGATGCCGGCCGTTCGCGTCGCGGAGAAGAGAAGCGCGTAGCCGATGACGGCGAGAATGGTGCCGTGCAGCACGGCGCCGACGATATGCATATGCATGATTGCCCCCAAATGTCCGTGTACGGACAAACAATCGACAAATCACTCTATCACGTCGGGAACCGGTGTTGCACGCGCGGCGGTTGAACTCGCGCTGTTAACTATCGGCTTCCCGGCGCCTTGCCGCTGCGTTCGGCGGCGGTGAGCTGGCGGCGCACCATGCCGGGGGCGAAGCGGGCGAGCCAGGCGAGCTGTTTGCCGCGCGCGCCGACGATGTGTTTCAGCTCCTTAGATGCGACACTGTCGTAAATCACGCCGGCGCACTCCTCGACCGTGTAGACAGGCGTACCACCCTCCTTTATCGAGTCCGCCATGTTCACATTGCTGCCCGAAGACCCTGCCTGAAGGATCGGCGTATTGATGAAGAACGGCATGATGCACTTCACGCCGACACCGAAGCGCGAGAACTCGATGTCCAGCGCCTCCGAGAGACCACGCACCGCGAACTTGGTGGCGCAATAGACCGACAGCTTCGGCGCGCCGTAGATCGAAGCGCAGGACGAGATGTTGATCAGTTGGCTGCCCGGCGTCTTCTTCAGGTACTCGATCCCGGCGCGCGAGCCGTTGATCACACCCTTGACGTTGATGTCGAGCTGGCGGGCGACCTCGTCGTCGCTCTGCTCTTCCAGGTAGCCGTAGGACGCGATGCCGGCGTTGTTGATCAACACGTCCAGCCGTCCGCCGCTGGCCGCCGCGAACACCGACAGCGCGTCATCCCATGCGGACCGGTCGCGCACGTCGAGCAGATACGTTGCACCGTTGGAGGGGCCCCCGATGGCATCCAGCGCCGCCTTCAACCCCGCGGCGTTCACATCCGCGAGACCGACGAACCAGCCCTTTTTTGCGAAGCGTTTGGCGGTGCCCAAGCCGATGCCCGAAGCCGCGCCGGTGATAAAAACTGCCTTCCTACTGCTCATCTTTTTCTCCGGGAGAACGTGTTGCCGCCCACCAACCCAACATGTTCGCCCGGGGTTGGCGCGACACTTAATACGCGCGGCGCGTGTGGTTATGCCATCCCTAGACGGGTCATACCGCGCCGCTTAAAGTCGGCCCAATAACCATCCCGGGGAAGGAAGACACCCATGAGCAGGAATGCCGTCATCGTTTCATATGCCCGCACAGGCCTCGCCAAGTCGGCGCGCGGCGGGTTCAACATCACCCCCACCATGTCGATGGCGGCCCATGCCGTGAAGCACGCCGTGGAGAAGTCGGGCGTGGACAAGGAATTCGTCGAGGACTGCTACATGGGCAACGTGGCCCATGGCGGCGGCAATGTCGGCCGGCAGGCGGCGCTGCTGGCGGGCCTGCCGGTTTCGACCGCAGGCGTGACGATCAACCGCTTCTGCTCCTCGGGCCTGCAATCGATCGCGATGGCCGCGAACTCGATCCGCGGCGACAATTCGCAGTGCATCGTGGCGGGCGGTGTGGAGTCGATCTCGATCCCCAACGCCGGCGCAGGCGCCAACAACGTCGACAAGAGGCTGGTGGAGGAATATCCGGCGATCTTCATGCCGATGATCGACACCGCGGACATCGTGGCCAAGCGCTACAGCGTCAGCCGCGAGTACCAGGACGAGTACAGCCTTGAATCGCAGCGCCGCATGGCGGCCGCGCAGCAGGCCGGCAAATTCAAGGACGAGATCGTCCCGATGAAGACCAAGATGAAGGTCATCAACAAGGAGACGAAGGAAGAGAAGATCGTCGACTACGTGGTCGAGAAGGACGAGTGCAACCGTCCCGACACGACGATCGAAGGCCTGCGCAAGCTGGAGCCGGTGAAGGGCCCCGGCAACTTCATCACCGCGGGCAATGCCTCGCAGCTCTCCGACGGCGCCGCCGCGGTGCTGGTGATGGAAGAGAAGGAAGCGGAGAAGCGCGGCCTTCAGGCGATGGGTCGCTTCATGGGCTGGGCCGCCTATGGCTGCCAGCCGGACGAGATGGGCATCGGCCCGGTGTTCGCGGTGCCGCGCCTGCTCGAGCGCTACAATCTCAAGGTCAGCGACATCGGCCTGTGGGAGCTGAACGAGGCGTTCGCGAGCCAGTGCCTCTATTCGCGCGACAAGCTGGGCATCGACCCGGCGAAGTACAATGTAAACGGCGGCTCGATCGCGATCGGCCATCCGTTCGGCATGACCGGCGCGCGGCTGACCGGCCACGTCCTGCAGGAAGCCCGCCGGCGCGGCAACGTGAAGTACGCGGTCGTGACGATGTGCATCGGCGGCGGCCAGGGCGGCGCGGGCCTGTTCGAGGTGTACAACTAACGGCGGTCAGCCGGGTGAAATGCGAAAGGCCGGAGCGGAAACGCTCCGGCCTTTTTTGCTTTGTCGTCCTAGCGGACGGCGAGCGCCGCGGCGGTTGCCTCCGACATCACGGGGAACGGATCGCGCCAGGCCGCGAATTCGGACAACTGGTCATGCCAGCGGCGCATCTGCGGGAATTCGTCCAGCGGCATCGAGGCTGCCTTCGCATACGGGAGGGGCAAGGCCACCGAGAAGTCGGCGACGCTGAGTGCATCGCCCAATATCCACTTGCGTCCTGCCAGATGCGCGTCAAGCACCGCGGCGAAGCGCCGAAATTCGATCAAGGCGTCCTCTACCGCCGTCGGATCTGCCGGGCCGATGCGGAAGCGCGGCTTGATGATGCGCTCGAAGTAGAGTGAGCCGCCGGCGCGGCCGAAGTGCATCGCGTTCCAGCTAAACCAGCGGATGATCTCGAGCTGCCCTGCCCGATCGCGCGGCCACAGGCCGGCTTCCATGCGGTCGGAGAGGTGGCAGATGATGGCATCCGCTTCGGTGACGACTTGCTCTGCGTCCACCAGCGTCGGCACCTTTGCGTTCGGATTTAGCGCCAACATGGCGGGCGTCCGGAGCTCACCCTTGATCACATCTAGATAGACGAACTCGACCGGTGCGTTCAGGTATCGGGCGACGGCACAAGCCTTATGAGCCGAAAGTAAGTCGCAGTAGTAGAGCTTCATCATGGTGCATCTCCGGCGAACATCGCAACCAGCTTGTCGAGCGCGCCGCTCCAGCCGGCTTCGTGGCTCTCGCGGGAGGCGTCGTCGGCGAGCAGCGCGTGCGTCAGGGTGAGCTCGGTGCCCTCGCCTGTCGCGCGCAACGTGATTGCAAGGACGGATTCGCCGGGATCTTCGACGCCGCCGACCCAGCGCCAGCTCATGCGCACGCGCTCGGGCGGCGCAACCTCCAGGAATTCGCCGTAGCATTCGTGTTCCGATCCGTCGGCGATGCGGAAACGTATGCGGAAGCGGCCACCGCGCCATCCATCCACCTCGGCAATGAGGACGGGGCCGTCGTCCGGTCCCCACCACTGCGCGATGCCCTCGGCGGTGATCAGCGCCTCGAACACGATCGCGGGTCGGGCGCGGATGCGACGGACGAGCGTGAGAGTGGTCATCGGCTGTCCTTTCGCAGAGCGTCATCCGACCAGGGCAATGGCGGCCTCCAGCTTGTCGAGCGAACCGTTCCAGCCCTTTTCGTGGCCGCGCGCGGTTGCCTCGTCGGCGAGCCGCGACTGGGTGAAGGTCAGCTCGGTACCATCCGCGATCGGACGCAGCACCATCTCAATCAGCGACTCATCCGTGTCGTCGATCCAGCGCCAGGTCATGCGCACGCGCTCATGGCGCGTGATCTCGAGAAACTCGCCAGTGGTTTCGCACTCGATCCCGCCGAGCGTGCGGAAGCGAAGGCGGTAACGTCCACCAACGCGCGGATCGGACTGCGCCATCAGCACAGGGCCAGCATCCGGGCCCCACCATTGGGAAATCCCTTCCGCCGTGATCAGCAGATCGAACAGCATCGAGGGCCGTGTCTTGATGCGGCGTACCAGTGTGAGGCTTGTCATTTGCCTGCCTTTCGCAGTTCGGTTTCCTTCGCTTCCGCCAGCGCCGCGAGCCGGTCGAGGCTTGCAGACCAGAAGCGCTCGTAGCGGCGCAGCCACTCCATTGCCTCGCGCATCGGCTTGGGCGACAAGCGCACCGTGACGGTGCGGCCCTCCTTGTTGCGCGTGATCAGGCCCGCATCGTCGAGCACGTCGAGATGCTTCATCACAGCCGGCATCTTGATCGGCAGCGGCCGGGCGAGTTCGCTGACGGTCGCGCCCTGCTCTTCCCGCTCCAGCCGCGCCAGGATCGCGCGGCGCGAGGGATCGGTGAGCGCAGCGAAAGTGCGGTCGAGCCGTTCCACCTGATTCATCCTCAATGCTCCATATCCGCAGGCGAGCCATCGGACCATTTGCCGACGGGAACGAAAAAGGTGGTGACCGGACCGATCTCGGTGCCGCCGCCGGCGACCGGCGAGCCCGGCAGGTTCGCGCCCCAGTCAGACGATGGCGTGCGCGGCACCCAGAACATCAGGTGCGGATGCCAGTGGTGGCCACCGTCGTCGGACAGGTATTGCTGCCTGGACAGCATGTAGGACATCGCGCCGGCGGCGGGCGGCGTGTTGGCCGCGGAGCCCGGCGTGCGGCGCTCCATCTCCTCGCGCGAAACGCCTGCGAGCACCCAGGTCGTTCGTTCGATGTGCGCCGGCAACACCGACGCCACCGCTTCAGGGTTGAAGCAGATCGGCCCGCGGATGCGCGGGTTCCAGAACACTTTGTCGGAGAAGCCCGCGGTCCAGCCACGCTCGACCAGGCAGACGAAGCCGTTCGTGCCCTTGGCGGCGACTTCATAGCCGTTGCGCGTCAGCACGCGGATCTCGGCGTTGTCCGAGATCGCAGACGGCGCGGCGCTGCGCGCCAGCGCGATCTCTTCCGCCTTCGGCATCAGATACTGCTCAAGCGGCGCCATGGTTTTCGGCGGGTCCGCCGGCGGCGCCGACCCGGCCACGCACGCCACGCCAAACATCAATCCCGCAATCTTCGCCGCCATCATCGCCCGCTCCAATACTTCACCATATAGCAAAGTGTTGGAGCAATCGCCGGCAGTTGTCAACTGTGGGCGGCGCGGCTCACGGATGTTGAAACGACCCGGAAGCGCCCGTGGCGGAAGCTTGCGGGCGGGCGGCGCACGCTCCTACGCTGGCGAAAAGACATCGGGAGACGCGTCATGCGGTTCGGGATCTTCTATGAGCATCAGTTGCCCAAGCCCTGGAACGAGGGCGACGAGGCGAAGCTATTTCACGAAGCGCTGGAGCAGGTCGTGCTCGCGGACAGGCTCGGCTACGACTATGCGTGGGAGGTGGAGCACCATTTCCTGGAGGAGTATTCGCACTCTTCCGCGCCGGAAGTGTTCCTCGCCGCCTGCGCGGCGCTGACGAAGAACATCCGCGTCGGCCACGGCATTCGCCAGGTGATCGCGAACTACAACCACCCGGCGCGCACCGCCGAGGGGCTAGGCACGCTCGACATCATCTCGCGCGGGCGGCTGGATTTCGGCATCGGCGAGGGCGCGACTCGGCTGGAGCTCGGCGGCTTCAAGATCCCGGCCAAAGAAAAGCGTGCCATGGCGCTGGAGGCGGCGGAGCAGATCGCCAACATGATGACGATGTCGCCCTACCCCGGCTATGAGGGCAAGAGCTTCTCGTTCCCTTGCCGCAACGTGGTGCCGAAGCCGGTGCAGAAGCCGCATCCGCCGATGTGGATGGCCTGCACCAACCGCGACACGATCCGCGTCGCGGCGCAAAACGGCGTCGGGGCGCTGGCGTTCTCGTTCGTCGATCCGGACGAGGCGCGCAACTGGGCCGACATCTATTACGGCATCATCAAGTCGGACGCCTGCGTGCCGATCGGGCATGCGGTGAACGCCAACATCGCGATGGTGTCGAACTTCTCGGTGCACAAGGACCGCGCCGAAGCGATAAGGCGCGGTCAGGAAGGGTTCGAGTTCTTCGGCTATGCCGTGAACGCACTGGTGGCGCACGACGTGAAGCCCGGACGCTCGTCGCTGTTCGAGGATTTCCAGAAATCGCGCGCCAAGCAGGACGACGAGATCATCGCGGCCATGAGGGGTGCGGCGCGCAACGCCAACGGCATCGGCACGCCCGATGATATCCGCGAACATATCCGCGGCTTCCAGGAGGCCGGCGTCGACCAGGTGATCTTCCTCCAGCAGGCCGGCCGCAACAAACACGCGCATATCTGCGAGGCGCTGGAGCTGTTCGCCGCCGAGGTGATGCCGGAGTTCAAGGCTCAGGTCGCCGAGCGCGAAGCGAAGAAGGCACGCGAGCTGGCGCCATTCATCGCTGCCGCGATGGGCCGCAAGAAATGGATGAAGCCGCTGACCGAGGCAGAAATCCCGATCGTGCCGAGCTCACGGCCGCGGGCGGAAACCAATGCGGACCGGCGGTAAGCCCCGTCAGTGCCGCGGCGGATCTCAATGCCCAATGTCTTCACACCCTGACACGTGGGCCACTGTCCATATTGAGCCGCATCAATCGTGCGCCACGATGGCCGTGCTTTCTTCTGTTGCACACCAGAAGGAGCACTCGATGAGCGATGACAACGCGGTCTCCCGGCGCCAGATTCTGCGCAACGCGTCGGCCGGCAGCGCGGCGCTGCTGATCGCGACGCTGGCGGCGCAGCCGGCAGCGGCGGCCATGGCCCAGAAGGCCGCCGGCTATCAGCCGACACCGAAGGACGGGAAGCGCTGCGACACCTGCACCTTCTTCAAGGCGCCGTCATCGTGCGCCATCGTCGAGGGAACGATCGCGCCCACCGGCTGGTGCCGCTTCTACAACAAGAAGCAGTAGCGCCTATTTTGTCAGGGCATCGTATGCCGCCCGCTGGAACATGGGCAGCGCGACGCGGCCGCCCATGCGCTGGCCGGCGGCGAGGTTGGCGATGGCGCCGGGCTCCAGCGGCATCGAATTCTGGATCAGGTAGATCATGATCAGATCGTTCGCCGGATCGGCCTGCCACCACGTGCCGAACGCGCCCGGCCAGCCGAACGAGCCGATGCCGCCCATGCCGAGGAAGCCGAGCTTCTCCGGCTGGTCGATCACGCTGACGCCCAATCCGAAGCCCATGCCGTCCCACATCGGAATGGCGCCGAGGAAGGGTATGGCGCGCTGCGCCGGTGTAAGGCGGTTGGTGCACATCAACTCGACGGTCGAGCTTTGCAGCAGTCGCGTGCCGTCAAGCTCGCCCTTGTTCAGCATCATGCGCGCGAATTTCAGGTAGTCGTCGGCCGTCGAGATCAGGCCGCCACCGCCCCCGCAGAAATGCGGCGCCTCGTCGAACTGGTTGAACGGCACGGGCTCGAGGTGGTTCTTCTCGTTGTTCATGCGATAGACCACGGCGGCGCGGTTGCGCTTGGCCGGCGGCACGAAGAAGTCGGTGTCGGGCATTCCCAGCGGCCTGAAGATGCGCTCGATCAGGAAATCGCGGAACGGCATGCCCGCGATGCGGCCGACCAGGAAGCCCAGCACGTCGGTCGAATGCGAGTAATGGAAGCGCTCGCCGGGCTGGTAGAGCAGCGGCAGCGTCGCCAGCCGCTTCATCCACTCCTCTTCCGCGTGTTCGTTGTTCAGCACATCGCCCAGCACGCGGGCGTATTCGTGCGCGATCGGGCCGAGCGAGGAGAAGCCGTAGGCGAGCCCCGAGCGGTGGGTGAAAAGGTCCTCGAAGGTGATCTCGCGCGCCGCTGGCACCGTCTCGTTCAGCGCGCCCTGCGGGTCCTTCAGCACGCGCATCGCCTTGAACTCGGGCGCCCATTTGGTGATGGGGTCGGAGAGCCTGAACTTGCCCTCTTCCATCAGCATCAGCGCGGCGACGGATGTGACCGGCTTGGTCATCGACGCAATGCGGAACAGCGTGTCGCGCGTCATCGGCAGCTTCTTCTCCATGTCGCGCTGGCCGAGCGTGTTGACCTGCGCGATCTCGCCGTGGCGGAACAGCAGCGTGACGTAGCCCGACAGGTCGCCGCTATCGACGATCGGCTGAAGCGTCGGCGCGATCCTGGCGAGGCCCTCGGCGGAGAACCCCTTCGGGTTGGTTTCGACCTTGTCCATGGCGTGCGTTTCCCGATGTTGTCTGACAGCGATGGTGGCAAGGAAACGCCGGACGTTCAACCGGCTGTGCCGCCCTTGAGGCAGGCGGTGGCGTGCCGCGCGATCATCAGATCCTCGTCGGTCGGCACGACCCAGGCCGATACGCGGCTTTGCGAAATGCAGATGTCGCCGCGGGCGTTTGCGGCCTCGTCAAGCTCGACCCCGAGCCAGCGCGCGCCCTCGCACACGCGGCGGCGGATTTCGGCCGCATGTTCGCCGATGCCCGCGGTGAAGATCAGGGCGTCGAGACCTCCCAGTGCCGCGGCCAGCGATCCCAGCTCGCGCACGATGCGATAGACGAACAGGTCGACAGCCGTCCGCGCCCGTGGATCGCTGCTGGCGAGCAGCGTGCGCATGTCGTCGCTGATGCCGGACACGCCCAGCAGCCCCGACTGCCTGTACAGCAGGTCGGTGATCTCGGCCGCGCTCATCTTGCGCGCGTCGAGCAGGTAGAGGAGGACGCCTGGATCGATGCTGCCTGTGCGGCTTCCCATCATCAGCCCGTCGAGCGCTGTGAAGCCCATCGTCGTGGCGACGCTCTTGCCGCCCTGCATCGCGCACATGCTCGCGCCGGCGCCGAGATGCGCCACCACCACGCGGCCGCGCGCCACGTCGGGCCCGAGGACCTCCGGCAGCCGCGACGCGATGTACTCGTAGGACAGACCGTGAAAGCCGTAGCGGCGGACGCCCTGCTCCGTCAGTGCGTATGGCAGGGCGAACAGCGTGGCTATGGCAGGTTGGGTGACATGGAACGCGGTGTCGAAACACGCCACCTGCGGCAGCGACGGATGCAGTTTCGTCAAGGCCTCGATGGCGCGGAGATTGTGGGGCTGGTGCAGCGGCGCGAGCGGCACCAGTGCGCGCAGGCCGGTCATCACCGCCGCATCCATCAGCACCGGCGCGGTGTAGTTCGCACCGCCGTGAACCACACGATGTCCGGCGGCAGCGAGGCGCTGGCCGGCATACGCGCTTTCGAACCAGTCGAGCAGCGCCCGCAGCGCATCGTCATGCGTCGCCGCGCCGGGAAGATCGCGTTCGACCAGCGTCTCGCCCCTGGGGCCGAGGATACGCAGGTGCGCCGTATGGCCAAGGTTCTCGGCCGCGCCGTCGCAGAGGGACGCCGCGCGGGTCAGCGGGTCAGCACGCGTAAACAGCGTGAACTTGATGCTCGACGATCCGGCGTTGAGGACGAGGATCGTGTCCGTCACTTGCGGCGCGCCCCCAGAAGCGCCACGGCGCAGGAACTCAGCCGCGCCAGCGTCTTGTCCGCGCGGCTGGTCAGCATGATCGGCACGCGCGCGCCCAGCACCACGCCCGCCATGTCGGCGTCGGCGAGGTATTCGAGCTGCTTGGCGAGCATGTTGCCCGCCTCGATATCGGGCACGACGAAGATGTCCGCCCGGCCCGCGACCGGCGACACGATGCCCTTCGCCGCCGCCGCCTCACACGACACGGCGTTGTCGAACGCCAGCGGGCCGTCGAGCACGCCGCCGGTGAGCTGGCCGCGGTCCGCCATCTTGCAGAGCGCAGCCGCATCGATGGTGGACTTGATCTTCTCCGTGACGGTTTCGACCGCCGACAGGATGGCGACCTTCGGCTGTTCCACGCCCAGCGCACGCGCGAGGTCGATGGCGTTCTGGACGATGTCTCGCTTCTCATCGAGCGTCGGATAGATATTGATCGCCGCATCGGTCAGATAGAGCGGACGCGGATAGAGCGGCGCGTCAATCACAAAGACGTGGCTCATGCGCCGGTCGGTATGAATCGCCGGCTCGCCAATGACGGCGTGCATCAGCTCGTCAGTGTGCAGGCTGCCTTTCATGATCGCCTCGACCGTGCGCCCGCAGGCAAGCTCCACGGCTTTCGCGGCAGCCGCGTGGCTGTGCTCGGTGGCGACCAGCGTGTAGGGCGCGACATCGATCCGCGCTGCGTCCGCGGCGGCGCGGATCCTGTGCTCGGGCCCGACCAGCACCGGTACGATCAGGCCCGCATGCGCCGCCTCGATCGCGCCGGTCAGCGACAGCGCATCGACCGGATGCACAACGGCGGTCTTGAGCGGTGCAAGGCCTGCACACTGCGCCAGCAGCTGGCGATAGTGACGGCCCTTCTGCGGATTACCTGTCGTCCCTTCGCCCATGACTACCCCGCTAATGCAAACAAGACTGACACTATGGTGCAGCCGTGTCGTTGATTTGACTCACCTATCCGGCCCGGAACCGGATCGGCCGGCCCGGCGCGGCCGCTTCCACCGCGCGCATGATACCCTCGGCATCGAAACCGAAGTGGCGGTACAGGTCGGCGATGGTGCCGGTCTGACCGAACGCATCGACGCCAAGGCCTTGCACGCGGTGGCCGTGCACACCGCCAAGCCAGGACAACGTCGCGGGATAGCCGTCGACCACCGTCACGATCACCGCGTCGCGCGGCACGCGGGCGAGCAGGCTTTCGACGTGCGACGGCTGGCTCAGGGCGCCCTGCTGGCGGTGCTTCAGGCCGCGGCGCCATTCCGTGTACAGACGATCTGCCGAGGTCAGCGCCAGCACGCCGACGCCCCGGCGGTCTTCCGCCATCAGCCCGGCGGCGCTGATCACCTCCGGCGACACCGCGCCCTGATAGGCAAGCACCACGCGCGTCGCGGCGCTCGGCTCCGCCAGCCAGTAGCCGCCGGCGATGATGTCGCGCTTCTGGGCCGCATCGAGCGTGCGCGCAAGCTGGTCGAGCGCGCGCGTGGTCAGGCGCAGATAGACCGAACCGCCATGCGCCTCATCCTGGACGTGCTCAAACGCCCAGCGCAGGATCACTGCCAGCTCGTCGGCGTAGGCGGGTTCGTAGGATGTGAGACCCGGCTGCGCCATGCCGATCATCGGCGTGCCGATGGACTGGTGTGCCCCGCCCTCCGGCGCGAGCGCGACACCGCTTGGCGTCGCCACCAGAATGAACCGCGCGTCCTGGTAGCAGGCATAGTTCAACGCATCGAGGCCGCGCGCGATGAACGGATCATAGAGCGTACCCACCGGCAAGAGGCGCGTACCGAACAGGCTGTGCGACAGGCCGAGTGCGCTCAGCAGCAAAAACAGGTTCATCTCCGCGATGCCCAGCTCCATGTGCTGGCCGCCGGCGGAGAATTCCCAGCGCTGCGTCGACGGGATTTTCTGATCGCGGAACGTGTCGCCCTGCGCGCTGACGCCGAACAGTCCGCGACGGTTCACCCAGGCGCCGAGATTGGTCGAGACGGTGACGTCGGGCGATGTGGTGACAATGTGGCGCGACAGGTCGCTGTCGCCGCGGCCGATCTCGTTCAGCAGGTTGCCGAACGCGGCCTGGGTGGAAATCGTCTTCTGCGCCGGCAGCGTCAACTCCTCCGGCACCGCGATGTGCGGCGCAGTGAGGCGGCGCTCCGCTTCCTGCGCGAACGGCACGGAGTCGAGGAATGACTGGATCGTCGCCGGATCGAGCGACAGGCCCTCGAACCTCTCCCACTCGAACCCGTCGCGCACGGTCATCAGCGTGCGCAACTGGTTCATCTGCGCCTCGTTCATCAGCCCGGCATGGTTGTCCTTGTGGCCCGCGAGCGGCAGGCCGAAACCCTTCACCGTGTAGCAGAGAAAGCAGACCGGACGGTCGTGATCGATCTTCTCGAACGCCTCCAGGATCGACGGCAGGTCGTGGCCGCCGAGATTGTTCATCAGCGCAGCGAGCTGGTCGTCGTCGCGCGCGGCGATCAGCCTGGACACGTCGCCCTGGTCGCCCAGATCGTCCATCAGCCGCCGCCGCCACGCCGCGCCGCCCTGGAACGTCAGCGCCGAGTAGAGCTGGTTCGGCGCGTTGTCGATCCAAGCCTTCAGCTTGTCGCCACCGGGTTCGCGGAACGCCGCTTCCTGGAGCTTACCGTATTTCAGCACCACCAGGTCCCAGCCCATCGCCTGGAACAGCTTCTCGAAACGAGTGTGCAAATCCTCGCGCACCACGGCGTCGAGGCTCTGGCGGTTGTAGTCGATGATCCACCAGGTGTTCCTGAGGCCGAACTTCCATCCTTCGAGCAGCGCCTCATAGATGTTGCCCTCGTCCAGCTCGGCATCGCCAACCAGCGCGATCATGCGGCCCTTGGGCCGCCCGCTCGCCCAGCCATGCGCGTGGACGTAGTCCTGCACCATGCTGGCGAAGGCGGTAATCGCAACACCGAGACCGACCGAGCCGGTCGAGAAATCGACGTCGTCGGTATCCTTGGTGCGCGAGGGATAGCTTTGCGCGCCGCCATAAGCGCGGAACGCTTCAAGCTTCTCGCGCGTCTGCTTGCCGAGCAGGTACTGGATGGCATGGAAGATCGGCGAGGCATGCGGCTTCACCGCGACGCGGTCCTCGGGCTTCAGCACTGCGAAGTAGAGCGCCGTCATGATGGTCGCAAGCGACGCCGACGACGCCTGATGCCCGCCGACCTTCAGGCTGTCACCCGTGTCGCGAACATGGTTGGCGTTGTGCACGGTCCAGCTCGCCAGCCAGAGCACCTTGCGCTCCAGTTCGGCGAGGATGTCGAGTTTACTGGGTGTCATGGCGGCGGGCGTTCAGAAAGCCACGCGGTTGTAGCATGCAGGGCAAATTTGTCCCTGCGTAACCTGTCGCTTCTGCGGATTGATCCAGAACAAGGCCGCGGCGCGACGCCGGATATCTCCTGACGCGCAAATCCACGTTGGGAGGACGGACATGGGGCGCATCAGTGGCGGAGTGGTGCTGGCGAAGAGCCTGGCGGCGCTGAAGGTCAGCGAGGTGTTCGCGCTGCATGGCGGCCATCTCGATTCCTTCCTCGTGGCCTGCGCCGATAACGGCATCCGCCTGACCGACACACGGCACGAAGCGACGGCGGGGCACGCCGCCCAGGCCTACTCCCGCGCGACGGGCAGGATCGGCGTCGCGGCGATCACCGCCGGACCGGGCTTTACCAACGCCCTGACCTGCATGGTCGATGCCTGGCTGGACGCGACGCCGGTGCTGTTCCTCGCCGGTTCACCGCCGCTGCGCGAGGTCGCGACCAATCCGCTCCAGGGCGGTTTCGACCAGGTTGCGATGGCCGCGCCGGTCACCAAGTGGGCGCACCGCATCACCAATGTCGAGCGCATCCCCGACCTCGTCGACAAGGCGGTCCGCATCGCGCAATCCGGCCGCCCGGGTCCGGTCTTCCTCGAACTGCCAATCGACATCATGTTCGGCGTGATGCACGAGGAGAGCCTGCAGCTGCCGTCGCTGCCGGCGCTGAACGCCCCGCCCGCGCCGTCGGCGGCCGCCGTGAACCGCATCCTTGATCTTCTCGCCGCTTCGACGCGCCCGGCGATCATCGTCGGCGGGGGCGCGCTGTCGGCGCGCTGTACCGCCGAACTGCCGAACTTCGCCGAGATCACCGGCACGCCAGTGCTCTTCAGCAGCAAGGGCAACGGCGTGATTCCCGCCGATCATCCGCTGAACCTGGGCGCGGCGGGAACGCTGGCGGTCGCAGCGCTGGTCGCGAAACAGCCGGCTGATCTCGTCATCCAGATTGGCGCGCGATCCGGCCTGTTCCTGGGCGGCCGCGCGGGCAGCATCGTTCCGCACAGCGCGAAACTGATCCAGATCGACATAGACGGATCCGAGATCGGGCGGCTGCGCACGCCGGATGTTGCCGTCACTGCGGACAGTGGCGAGGCGCTCGCGGCTCTCGCTTCGGCGGCCCGCGGCCGGTCCTGGAGGAAGCCCATCGCGTGGACCGGGCTGCTCGCCCGGTTGCTGGCCGCAGGTATGGCACCGTTCGAGGGCGTTCCCACAGAGACACGCGAGGGCGTGATCCATCCCTTCCACGCCGCGCGCGAGGTGGCACGCGCCCTGTCGCCGGACACGGCTATCGCCTATGACGGCGGTGAAGCCCCGTCGTGGTTCCAGCCGTTCGGCCGCTCACCGGGACCGGGTCTCTACATGGGCAATGGCTATCTCGGTACGCTGGGCGTGGGACAAGGATTTTCCATCGGCCTCGCCCGCGCGCGTCCCGGCAAGCCGGTCGCTGCGATCATGGGCGACGGCGCCGCGGGCTTCCACATCGCCGAGTTCGACACCATGGCGCGGCACGGCCTGCCGATCCTGACGGTGATCTTCAACAACGCCTGCTGGGGCATGTCACAGCACGGGCAGGAGCTGGTGTTCGGCCGGCAGAATCTCGCAGCGGTGAAGCTCGCGCCGAGCGCCTATCACACGGTGGCCGAAGGCTTCGGCTGCGCGGGCGAGCAGATCACCCGCGCCGCGGACATCGGTCCTGCCGTGCGGCGCGCCCAGGCCAGCGGCAAGCCAACATGTCTCAACATCATGACCGACGGCGACATCGCCCACCCCGTCACCGCCATGCTGGTCGGCAGCCTCAACACGAAGGACGAGATCCCGGTGCCGTACTATGAGAACTTGCCCTCGGGCCCTGGTTGAATTGCGTTTCGTCAGTGCGCCGCTTGATAGCGCCCGCTTGACACATGTTTCGACCGAACTCTCCTCTCCCGCCATTTCGCGGGTGAGGATACTCAAATCGTGCACTTCATCAGCTAAGCCGCAATCCCCATCATGTCTTCGAAGTTGCGGCGGTAGAACCTTTCCGTCGCGGCCGCGCTCAAGCCCTGCAGCGTTTCGTCGAATTTCCGCACCGGGTCCTTGCCGCCCTCGGGATGCGGGTAATCAGAGGAGAACAGGAACAGCTCCTCGCCCGCGTCGCGGATCATGTGGCCGACGTCCTCGCCGGGGAACGGCGTGAAGCGCACTTGCCTCCGGATGTAGTCGCTCGCCCTTAGCGACAGTGTGCCCACCTGCGGGTCGGTCTTCTTGAACATGCGCTGGCCCGCATCCAGCGAGCGCAGGTAGTGCGGCACCCAGCCGGCGCCCAGCTCAATCGCCCCGCCCTTCAATCCCGCGAAGCGCTCGAACACGCAATCGAACACCATCGCGCTCAGGAACATCTGCGCCGCGAAGCTGATCGTCATGTAGTCCTTCACGCGCAAATTCTCGCCGCCGCCCAGCCAGTCGGTCGGGCGCGGCAGGCCGTTGTTGTCGTACGCCTTGTCCATCACGCGCGTGCCGCCGCCGATGTGCAGCATGAACGGCAGGCCGAGTTCGACCATCGTCCGCCAAACCGGATCAAGGTCGCTATGCCCCGGCGAACGCCCGCCCGCCGGCGACGCGTTGATCCACACCGCCTTGTTGCCGAACTTGGCTGCGTTCCGGATCTCCTCCACCGCCAGCTCCGGCGTGTCGAGCGGCACCACGGCGATGCCCATCAGCCGCGTGTCGCCGGCGCAGAAATCTCCCATAGCGCGGTTGTGTGCGCGCGCGCCGCCATAGCGCAGCTTCGCATCCTTCTCGCTCGCGAATTGCGTCTGCGCGAAGGTCGAGAACACCAGCTGACGCGCGAAGCCCAGGTCATCCAGCGCCTTCCTCCGGTCGTCCTTGTCGAAGGCGCCATAGGCCGCCCAGCCCTTGGAACCGCCGATGATGTTCGCCCGCTGCTCCTTGACGATCGTCTCGTCCAGCCGCGCGGCCTGCGCCTTGCCGATGGCTTTCTCGGCCATGCGGCCAGCGCCGCCCAGCTTAAGGCCTGGTAATGAGTCGCGGATGTCGGGATCGGCATAACTCTTCAGCCAGTCAAATGTTTCCATGATGTGGCTGTCCGCATCGCACATGATGCGAGAACCGGCGTATCCCATCGCGTAGTCTCCCTGCGGCCACCATTTTTGTGGTTTTTCAGATTGTGGGTATGCTGGCAAACCCCGTCAATAACCTTGTCCTGCGGGAAGCATTTGTCCTTGAGTTTCCTTGGGTTTGCGGCCACAGAAGTGCCGTCAGCGGGCGAGTTTTGGAGCAGCACACATGGCGTTTGACGGACTCATGAAGGGCAAGCGTGGGCTCATCATGGGCGTGGCCAACAACCGCTCGATCGCCTGGGGCGTGGCCGAAGCATTGCACAAGGCTGGCGCGGAGCTGGCGTTTTCTTATCAGGGCGACGTATTCAAAAAGCGCGTCGTGCCACTGGTGGAACCTTTGAAGCCGGCCGCGATGATCGACTGCGACGTCTCGAACCAGGGTTCGATCGACGGCGCGTTCCAGGAACTGGCGCGCGTGTGGCCTTCGCTGGATTTCGTGGTGCACGCCATCGGCTTCTCCGACAAGGACCAGCTCGACGGACGCTATATCGACACGACGCCGGACAATTTCCGGATGACGATGGACATCTCCTGCTATTCGTTCACCGCCGTCGCCCAGCGCGCCGAGAAGATGATGACGAACGGCGGCTCGATGGTGACGCTGACCTATTACGGCAGCGAGAAAGTCATGCCGCACTACAACGTCATGGGCGTGGCCAAGGCAGCGCTCGAGGCCTCCGTGCGTTATCTCGCCGAAGACCTCGGCAAAAAGAACATCCGCGTGAACTCGATCAGTGCCGGCCCGATCAAGACGCTGGCGGCCAGCGGCATCGGCGACTTCCGCTACATCCTCAAATGGAACGAGTACAACTCGCCGCTTCGCCGCAATGTGACGATCGAGGAGGTCGGCAATTCGGCGCTGTACCTGCTGTCCGATATGGGCAAGGCGGTCACGGGCGAAAACTTGCACGTCGACGCCGGCTATCACGTGGTCGGGATGAAGGCGATCGACGCGCCCGACATGACGGTCAGCAAGGGCGAATGACGCTCGCGCTCAAACCGGGGCTGACGCTTTACTTCGCACGCCACGGGCAGACCGAGGCCAATCTTCACAAGCAATTCTCCGGCATGAAGGACACGCCGCTCACGCCGCTTGGGCGCGAGCAGGCGAAGGAGGTCGGTGATATCCTTGCGGAAACGCTGGGCTTGCAGCCGATGACGGTCGATTTCGTCTGCTCGCCGCTCCAACGCGCCAAGACCACGATGAGTATCGTGAGAGAGGTGCTGGGCCTCCCTCACGATGGCTTCCGCACCGATCCGCGCCTCCAGGAGATCGACCTCGGCATCTGGGACCAGTTGACCGATGCCGAAGCGAGGGCGCTCGACCCCGCGTTCTTCGAGCGGCGGACCAACGACAAGTGGAACGTGCGCATCCCCGAAGGTGAGAGTTATGCCGACGTCGCAAAACGCATCGAGAGTTTCTGCCACGATATCGCGCGCGACACCTTCATCGTGAGTCACGGCGCCACGACCCGCATCCTGCGCGGACTGTTCGCGGGGCTCAGTGCGCAGCAGATGTCAGCCCTCGACGAACCGCAGGGCGTGGTGTTCTGCGCGCGTGGTAACGTGGTCACGAGGCTCGACCCAGACGCCTAGCTTCCGCCACACGGTGGAATGAGCTACGAACACCGTGTCATGTCGTACAACACGTTCGGTCATCTGTTCCGCGTCACGACCTTCGGCGAGAGCCACGGGCCGGCGATCGGCTGCGTCATCGACGGCTGCCCGCCCGGCATCGCACTGACCGAGGCCGACATCCAGGCCGATCTCGACCGCCGCCGCCCCGGCCAGAGCAGGTTCGTCACCCAGCGGCAGGAACCGGATGCGGTGAAGATCCTCTCCGGCGTGTTCCAGGACGAGCGGATGGCGCAGCAGGTGACCACCGGCACGCCCATCGCGCTGCTGATCGAGAACGTCGACCAGCGGTCGAAGGACTACAACGACATCCGCGACAAGTTCCGCCCCGGCCACGCCGACTACACCTATCTCGCAAAATACGGCGTGCGCGATTATCGCGGCGGGGGCCGCCAGAGCGCGCGAGAGACCGCGACGCGCGTCGCCGCCGGCGCGGTCGCGCGCAAGGTGCTGGCCTCGCTCTATCCGGGCGTGACGGTGCGCGGCGCGCTGGTGCAGATGGGGACCAAAATGATCAGCCGCGACCGCTGGGACTGGGATGAGGTCGCGAAGAACCCGTTCTTCTGCCCCGACGCCAGCGCCGTCGATCCGTGGACGGAATACCTCGAGGGCATCCGCAAGGCCGGCTCGTCGGTCGGCGCGGTGATCGAGGTGGTGGCCGACGGCATCCCGGCCGGGCTCGGCGCACCGATCTATGCCAAGCTCGACGGTGATCTAGCCGCCGCGATGATGAGCATCAATGCGGTGAAGGGCGTCGAGATCGGCGATGGCTTCGCCGCCGCAGCGCTGACGGGCGAGGAGAATGCCGACGAAATGCGCGCCGGCAAGGACGGCAAGCCGCGCTTCCTCGCAAACCACGCCGGCGGCATCCTGGGCGGCATCTCGACTGGCCAGCCGATCGTGTGCCGCTTCGCCGTGAAGCCAACCTCGTCGATCCTCTCGCCGCGCAAGACGGTCGACGTGAACAACGCCGAGACGGACATCCTCACCAAGGGCCGCCACGACCCCTGCGTCGGCATCCGCGCCGTGCCGGTCGGAGAAGCGATGATGGCCTGCGTCCTCGCCGACCAGGCGCTCCGCCAGCGGGCGCAGGTGGGATAACCCCCCCGCTATTGCTATCTTCTCTGGCATATGCTATGGCATATGCCAATGAGTATTGAGCGACATGTCAAGCTCTTCCGCAACGGCCGCAATCAGGCAGTCAGGATCCCGCGCGAATTCGAACTGCCGGGCGATGAAGCGATCATGCGCAAGGATGGCGAGAAGCTGATCATCGAAGCGAAACCGCGCAAAGGATCGGTGATCGAGTTTCTCGACTCCCTGAAGCCGACCGACGCAACGTTTCCCGAAGTCGCCGACCAGCCAACAAGGCCCGAAGAAATCTTCTGATGCGCTACATGCTGGACACCAACATCGTGTCCGACATCGTGCGCAATCCGCGCGGCATGTCCGCAGGACAGTTTCGTCGAATCGGACAGAGCAACATCGGGATCAGTATCGTTGTTGCGTCAGAGTTGCGTTATGGCATCACGCGTCAGAGCTCGGCGCTATCCCGAAATATCGCTGAGATGTTGAACAGGCTGCTCATCGTGGCGTTCGAAGAACCTGCCGATGCGCACTACGGCAAGATCAGGGCGCACCTTGAATCAGTCGGGAAAGCCATCGGATACAACGACACTTTCATTGCCGCACATGCGCGTGCGCTTGACTGCGTGCTCGTCACCGACAACGAACGCGAATTCTCGCGCGTGCCGGGGCTCAACATCGAAAACTGGCTGCGCTAGGCGCTCACCGCCAGTGCGGCATCGCCGCGGCCATGGTGGGGCCGATGTAGAGTTGCGGCTCCGACGGCAAGCCGTTGATCTCGTGCTCCTTGCGGCTCACACACGCCCTGATGGCGGTCGCGAGGCTGCCGAAGTCCCCCACGCTGCCGACCGAGTCCAGCCAGCAATTGTCGAAAAAGGTGTAACGGTCGTTGTCGCCGCAGCCGAAGGACGGCCGGTCCGGCCTGGCCGCCGTCATCACGAAGCGGTTCGGCCCCGACAGCGCGTCGACGAACACGCCGGAGAAGCACGCCACGGTGAACACCACCGTCGGGCGGGTACCGCAGGCATTGTCGATCATCCCCGACAGCGAGCTCGGCGAGATCATGTCGTCGCCCAGCACCATGCCGTCCGGCGAGCCGTGCGAGGTGAAATAGACGAAGCAGCCGCCGGTCGTGCGGTTGGACAGGTCCCACAGCTCGTTGGCGATGGTCTGCTTGTCGGCGTGATCGGTGCCGGGATGCGTGTCGTTGCGCACCGAGAACTGGATGATGTTGTTCTGCGAAAAGCCCAGCCGGACCAGATCGGCGGCGACGTCGCGGCGGCCATTGTCGAAGACTTCCGACGGCGCGCCGGAATGCGAGTGCCAGTCGGCGGCGACCACGATGGCGGCCCAGTCGCCGAAGCCGGCGGCAGAAGCCGGCGAAACGATCAATGCCGCGCAAATCGCGGCCACAAATGCCCGAAAGACTTTCATAAAGGCAACCCCGCTCTACCGCTCGAAAGCGGCGACAAGCTCAATATGCGACGACCACAGGAATTGGTCCACGGGGGTCACCGGTCCGATGCGATAGCCGCCGTCGGTCAGGATCCTGGCGTCTCGCGCGAAACTGCTGGCATCGCAGGAAACGTAGGCGAGCCGCGCAACCTTTGATCGCGCGAGCTGCCGGGCCTGCGTCTCGGCGCCGGCCCGCGGCGGGTCGAGCACTACGGCGTCGAACTTGCTCAGTTCCAGCGGTGTCAGCGGCAATTTGAACAGGTCGCGACGCTGGGTGGTGACGGGCTTCATTCCCTGCGTCGCCTTGGCGGCGGCGGCGAGCGCATCGAGCATCGCCTGCTCCCGTTCGACCGCCAGCACCTTGCCCTGTTCCGCCAGCGCCAGAGAGAAGGTGCCGGTGCCGCAGAACAGGTCGGCGATGCTCTTCGCGCCCTTCACTGCGACCAGCACCCGGCTGCGCAGCGCCTCCTCCCCCTCGCGGGTCGGTTGCAGGAAGGACTCGGGCGGCAGCTTCACCGCCACTTTGCCGAAATGCACCACCGGCGCCGCCCGCTCGAACGCCAGCGCGCCATTCCACACGATGCGCGCCGCATTCAGCGCCGGCGCGGCTTTGGCCAGGGCCGACGTAAGCTCGACCGTAAGCTTCATGGGCGCGCGGAAGGCAATGTCGTTGCCGTTGTCGGCTTCGGTGGCGTGCGCCTCGGCGGTCTGCCCCCGGGCGAACAGCGCCGTCGCCATACCCCGCAGCGCCCCGGCCAGCGCGAACAATCCGGGCGTCAGAACCAGGCATTCGCGCATGTCGACGATGGCGTGGGACTTGAGCGCATGAAAGCCGACGTCGGCCTCCCCGCCGCGCTTCGCGATCTTGAACACTGCGCGCCGTCGCGTGCCGGGCGGCACGGCAACTATCTCCGTCACCTCCGCGTCGACGCCGGCCTTCGTCAGTGCACGAACAACCGCCTCGCGCTTCTGCGCCCGATAGGCCGCCTCCGGCACATCCTGGAGCGTGCAGCCGCCACAACTTCCCACATGGCGGCAGAGCTGCGTCACACCTTCTTCGCCGCGAGCAGGTATTCGCGGTTGCCGTCGCCGCCTTCGATCGGGCTTTCCATGTGTCCCTCCACGGTCCAGCCGGACTGGTCTCCAATCCAGTTCGCCACGTCCCTGACCGCCGACTCGCGCGCTGCCGCGTCCTTCACGATGCCGCCCTTGCCGACGGCGAACCTGCCCACCTCGAATTGCGGTTTGACCAGCGCTACGAGCCATGCACCCGATCCCGCCAGCGACAGGGCCGGCGGCAGCGCCACCTTCAGTCCGATGAAGCTGACGTCGATCGTTACCGCCATCGGCACTTCCGGCACGTGGTGGCGGTTGATCTCACGGGCGTTGACACCTTCGCACTGGATGACCCGCTCGTCGCGGCGCACCCTGGGATGCATCTGCGCGTGACCCACATCGACCGCATAGACCTTGGCCGCGCCGCGCTCCAGCAGCACCTCGGTGAAGCCGCCGGTCGAGGCGCCGACGTCGAGGCAGATCAGCCCCGCCGGAGACAGGTTGAAGGCGTCCAGCGCGGCGATCAGCTTCAGCGCCCCGCGCGAGACATACGGATGGGGCTTGACGTATTCGATCTCGGCGTCCGGATCGAGCACGATCGACGGCTTGATGATGACTTCGCCGTTCACCCGCAGGCGTCCCGAGCGGATTGCGGACTGCGCCTCGGTGCGGCTCTTCGCGTAGCCGGCGCGCACCAGAAAAACATCGGCGCGCAGATCGTCGGTGGATGGCGTGGTCATGTGCAGTTCCATCATGGCGCGCGCCCGCCCCGCGCGCGGTTGTTTTCGCGGACGCAGGCAACCATCCCATGAAGCCCCGCCCACCGTCGGTCGATTTCGCACGAAGGTCCCGGCCGTTCGCGCAGCGTTGAGCATGCCGACGCAACACGGCGCCGTCCAGAAAAATTCTGCTGGTGGATCAAAGCCCTGCGTGGAACCTACGCTCGCGCCGCGTCGTTGGCCTCCTGCGGGCGGCCCAACGCAGCGAGAGCCGTCGCCACGATCGAGTTCGCGTCGAGCCCGGCCGCCGCGTACATCTTGTCCGGCGTGTCCTGGTCCTGGAACCGGTCGGGCAGCACCATCGGGCGGATCTTGAGGCCCCTGTCGAGCAGTCCGGTGGTCGCGAGGTAATGCATCACATGGCTCGAGAAGCCGCCGACCGCGCCCTCCTCGATCGTGATCAGCACTTCGTGGTTCAGTGCCAGGCGCCGCACGAGCTCGGTGTCGAGCGGCTTGGCGAAGCGCGCATCCGCCACCGTGGCTGATAGTCCGTAGCCGGACAGTCTCTCCGCCGCCAGCAGCGCCTCATTGAGGCGCGTGCCGTAGGAGAGGATCGCGATCGACGACCCTTCCTTCCAGATCTTGCCCTTGCCGATCTCCAGCGGCACGCCTTGCAGCGGCCGCTCGATGCCCCAGCCCTCGCCGCGCGGATAACGCAGCGCAGACGGGCGGTCGTCGATATGCGCGGTGGTCGCGACCATGTGCACGAGTTCCGCCTCGTTGGCCGCGGCCATCAGCACGAAATTCGGCAGCGTACCGAGATAGGCGATATCGAACGAGCCTGCGTGCGTCGCGCCGTCGGCGCCGACAAGGCCCGCGCGATCCATCGCGAAGCGCACCGGCAGCGACTGGATCGCCACGTCATGCACCACCTGGTCGTAGGCGCGCTGGAGGAAGGTCGAGTAGATCGCGCAATAGGGCTTCATGCCCTCGGCCGCGAGGCCCGCGGCAAACGTCACCGCGTGCTGCTCGGCAATGCCCACATCGAAGGTGCGCTTCGGGAACACCTTCTCGAACAGGTCGACGCCCGTGCCCGACGGCATCGCGGCGGTGATCGCGACGATGCGCTCGTCCTTCTTCGCCTCCATGATGAGGCTCTCGCCGAATACCTTCTGGTAGCTCGGCGCCTTGGAGTTCGATTTCTTCTGCTCGCCGGTGATGACGTCGAACTTGACCACGCCGTGGTACTTGTCGGCCGCGGCCTCGGCGGGCGCGTAGCCCTTGCCCTTCTTGGTTACGACATGGATCAGCACCGGGCCGTTCTTCATGTCGCGCACATTCTCGAGCACCGGAATCAGGTGATCCAGGTTGTGCCCGTCGATCGGGCCTACATAGTAGAAGCCCAGTTCCTCGAACAGCGTGCCGCCCGTCACCATGCCGCGCGCATATTCCTCCGCGCGGCCGGCGGCGACCTTCATCGGCCGCGGCAGGATGCCGGCGATTTTCTTGCCGATGCTGCGCAGGCCGCGATAGGTCTGGCTCGATACCAGCCGTGCAAGATAGGCGCTCATCGCGCCGACCGGCGGCGCAATCGACATGTCGTTGTCGTTCAGGATCACGATCAACCGTGCGTCCATCGCGCCGGCATTGTTCATCGCCTCATAGGCCATGCCTGCACTCATCGCGCCGTCGCCGATGACCGCGATGACGTTGTTCGCGCCACCCTTCAGGTCGCGCGCCACCGCGAAGCCGAGGCCCGCGGAGATCGACGTCGAGGAGTGCGCCGCGCCGAACGGGTCATACTCGCTCTCGCTTCGCTTGGTGAATCCCGACAGCCCGCCGCCCTGCCGCAGCGTGCGCATGCGGTCGCGGCGGCCGGTGACGATCTTGTGCGGATAGGCCTGGTGGCCGACATCCCAGACGATCTTGTCGTGCGGCGTGTCGAACACGTAGTGCAACGCGGTCGTGAGTTCCACCACGCCAAGGCCGGCACCGAGGTGGCCACCCGTCACCGAGACGACGTCGATGGTTTCCTTGCGCAACTCGTCCGCAAACTGACGAAGCTGCCGCTTGTCGAGCGCGCGCAACTGTTGCGGCTCGCGCACGGAGTCGAGAAGCGGTGTCTTTGTCGGAAGAGCTGCCATTCGGATTCTCCGCGCGAAAACGCGCGCCAAACATTTGTTGCACTGCGGAAAGGGTCGGCCTTTTCGGCCCCCAAATCAAGTTGCGCTAAAGTCTAACGGTTCTGTACCTGTGGCGTTTCCGCCACCATGAACGATCTTCTCCAGCCGGCTCTCTGCTGCCTTCAATTTCTTTTCGCAATGAATTTTAAGCGCCTGTCCGCGTTCGTACAGCGCAATGGAGTCTTCGAGGTCGACTTCACCCTGTTCCAGCTTGGAGACGATGCCCTCCAGTTCCTTGAGCGCAGTCTCGAAGCTTAATTGTTCGACAGGCGTCGTATCAGGTCTGATCTTCTGGGACATGAGCTCTCCTCGCACCCGAATATGTCCATCAGGAGGCGCGGAACAAGGGCCTCCGGACCGGCTTTCCGGGCGTGACGTCGAATGCCACGGTCAGGCGCATGTTGTTCGACTCGAACGGCACGGTGCCGTGCCAGAAATATGAGGGGAACAGCACCAGCTTGCCGGCCGCCGGCTGCACGGTTCGCGACACCCGGTCGTTCCGGCCGAGTTTGAAGCGCGATTGCGCGAATTGCAGCGCGCCCTGGTCGGTCTCACCCGAGGCCACCTCCTCCGGCAGCGACACGTAATAGGCCGAACTGATCCAGCCCTGATCGTGCACGTGACTGGTGTGATAGCCGCTGCCGCGCAGGCGGCACGACCACGATCCCGCGAACGAGAATTCGTCGCTCTTGCGCGACAGCATCGGATGCGCCGCATCCTCCGGCAGACCCTTGATGTACGCAGCAACCGCGGCGCGAATCTGCTCGCGCAGAGCTTCGACCCCCTTGGAGCGCTTGGTGAACAGGGTACCGGCGGTTTGCGTGCCGTTCATCAGCGTCTGGTCGATCGGCGCCTGGATCGTGGTATGGAAGCGCTCCAGCTCCTCCGCCAATGCGCGGTTGAACGACGCCAGATCGCCGAACCCCGGCGGCGTCGCGATCTCGAATTCGCGCACGAACCGCGCGTCGACCAGCCTGTCGTAATCGCTATCGCCCAGTTCACGCAGCGCGGTCGAGAGATAAGCGAGTGCGATCTGGTCGTGCGGATCGCGCGTCAGGGCCTCGCGCAGGACGGCGCGTGCTTCGGCCGCTTCGTCGGCGCGCAGTAGCGCCTCAGCCATCTCGCGGCGGTAGCGGATCTCGTCCGGCGCCGCGGCGATAGCGGTCTGAAAGTGCGGCAGGCTCTCGTGCAGCCGGCCCTGGGCCGTCAGCAGGCGGCCCAGCGCCGCGGCAATATCGGCCCGCTCAGGCGCCCGGTTGGCGGCGTCGAGCAGCAGACGCTCGGCGCCCACCGTGTCGGTGAAGCGCAACCGCATCTCACCTTCGGCGAGCAGCAGGTCCGGGGTGTCACCCAGCTTCGAGCGCGCATACGCATACGATTCAAGGCTGTTCATCCCGTTGCCCAGCGCAAAGGCGAGCGCGGTATAATCGTAGAGTGCCGGAAGGAAGTCGGGCTTGCACACGTATACGGTGCGCAGCGCGAGCAGGGCATCCTCGTTGTTGCCGACATGCGCGAAGCATTTCGACATCGCATAGCGCGCCTCGTAGCGCTCGGTGTCGAGATCGACAGCGCTGCGCAGGACCGGTATCGCCTCGTCGAAGCGCTCCAGATCCATCAGCGCCGTGCCGTGGTAGTAGTGTGCTTCGTAGCTGGGCCGCGTCCGCGTGGCCGCCTCGAGCAGCCCAAGGGCCTCCTGCGAACGCCCCAAAGCGCTCAAGACGGCACCGAGCTGGACCTGCGCGGCGGCGTAGTCGGGCCGAAGCTGTGTCGCCTTGCGGTAGGCGGTCAGGGCCTCCTCCGGCCGGTCCAGGTCACGCAGCACGATGCCCAGGTTGAAGAACGCTTCGGCATAATCCGGCTTGAGCTCGACGGCCTTGCGGTACGCGGGCTCGGCCTCGCCCGGCTTCTGCGCCGCGACAAGAATATTGCCGAGGTTATTGTGGAGTGCGGCCTCGCGCGGCGCGACGGCAATCGCCTGGCGCATGCTGGCCTCGGCCTCGCCGAACGCCCCACGGGCCTTCTGGAAGAGGCCCAACATATTGAGTGCATTCGGGAAATTCGGGTTCTCGGCCACCAGCCTGCGGCACGCATCCTCCGCCTCGGCCATGCGCCCGGCCTGGCGGAGCCGGTCGATCTGGGCGAGCGCGACAGCCGGGTTGGGGGAGAACAGGTTGAAATTGGGCTGGCCCGGCGTGCCAGAAGCCATAACGATGCTCCGAGTCGAAAAGGCTGCGTTGCAAAACGGGCGCTTGTATCCCCTGAGTCGAGCCGGCTCAAATGCCTGTCTAACAGCCTGCTAACTTTACCATTCTGTCGTCCGAGGTTTGGGTATTATTATTCCAAACGCTGAAAATTCATGCGTCGAGTGCGTCGCTTAGCCGTCATTAATTGACACCTAAATGCAACAACCCGCGTGGGAATTGCGCTGGGCTGCAATTCTGTTTTGACCCCTTGCCCCTGCGACGCGTAGCTTCCGCTCAATTGAGGCAAAACCGCGTCTCCGGTGTGTCCGGAACATCGGGGTTGGCTGAAAAATCAGCCGAAGTTTCGTCTCAGGGCAACGTCGTTACGACAGAACCAAGGGGGTTCCCATCGTGTTTCAAGTCAATCAAACAAGCCTACGCACGGCATTGATGCTCGGTGCCGCCACCGCATCGGCCATGGCCCTCGCGGCGCCTGCCTATGCGGCGGATGCGGCGACGGAAACCGTCGTGGTCACCGGTTCGCGCATCCCGCAGGTCGGCATCTACTCGTCGAGCCCGGTCACCGCTCTCGGCGACCACGAGCTCAAGCTCCAGGGTACGACCAGCATCTCGGGCGCCCTCCAGACGCTGCCTTCCGTCGTGAACGACGGCGACGGCAACAGCGTGAACAACGGCACGGCCGGTATCGCGACGGTCGACCTGCGCAACCTCGGCGCCAAGCGCACCCTGGTGCTGGTGGACGGCAAGCGCCTGGTCGCTTCCGACTCCTCGCTGACCGTCGACACCAACCAGATTCCGGCCGCGATGGTCGAGCGTATCGAAGTCCTGACCGGCGGCGCCTCGGCCGTGTACGGTTCGGACGCGGTCGCCGGCGTCGTGAACATCATCCTCAAGAAAGACTTTGAGGGTATGACGGTCGACAGCCAGTTCAGCTCCACCGACCACTCGGACGGCCAGACGAACGACACGTCGATCCTCCTCGGCGTCAACTCGGGCGACGGCAAGGGCAATATCACGATCTACGGCGAATACGCCCATCGTGACGGCGTCCTCGGCGCCGCGCGCGATTTCTCCAGATTCGCGCTTGCGGCCACCAACTACACTGGCTGCGCCGCATCGGCTCCCCCGATCTTCTTCGGCGGCTTCTGCCATTCGGGTTCGGGTTCGATCCCGGACGGCCGCATCACGACCGCCACGCCCAACAATCCGGTGTTCGGCCCGACGGCCGGCAAGAGCACGATGTTCACCGCCGGTGGCGGCATCGCGATCTACGACAAGCGCACCTACAATTTCGCACCGTACCAGTACCTCCAGACGCCTGGCCAGCGTTACGCGTTTGGTGGCAATGCGCACTACCAGATCACGCCGGGCATCGACTTCTACACGCGCCTGACGTTCGCGGATAACTCGTCCCAGTCGCAGCTGGCGCCGTCCCCGATGACGCGCAACTTCCAGATCAACTGCGGTAACCCGATGTTGTCCGGCGCGGTGCGTCAGGCCATCTTCGGCACGAACCCCCTGGCTGGTCCGGACGGCACGGACGCGGGCCGCATTGCACAATGCGCCACGATCAGTCCGCTGGCACCGAACCTGACGGTCAACGTCATCGATCCGACCCTGACGACGCGCCTGGTCGGCGTGGCCCGCCGCCTGGTTGAGAACGGTCCTCGCGCAACGTCCTACGACCACACCTCGTATCAGCTCGTCGGCGGCTTCCGCGGCGGTCTGGACTATGGCTGGACCTACGACGTCTCGGCCCAGTACGGCCACCACACCGGTCCGTTCGTTCTGCACGGCGACGCGCAGGCGACGAACTTCCAGAACGGCCTGCTGGTCAGCTCGCATACCGGGCTCTGCACGGTCGGCGGCAGCTGCTCGCCGCTCAACTTCTTCACGCCCGCAGGCCTGACGGCTGCGAACGTGAACTACATCACGGAAAATCTGGAATCGACCACGTTCATCTCGCAGTGGGACGTCCAGGCAACAGCGACAGGCGATCTGGGCTTCCTGGGCGTTCAGAGCCCGTGGGCCAAGGAGCCGGTCGGCATGGCGATCGGTACCGAATACCGCCAGGAAGAAGCCGACTTCGAGCCGGACAACAACCTGCGTACCAACAACCTCGTTGGCTATCAGGCTGCGGTTCCGACCAAGGGCGGCTTCGACGTTGCGGAAGGCTTCCTCGAACTGCGCGTTCCGCTAATCGAGGACGCTCCGCTTGTACAGTCGTTGCAGCTCAACGGCGCCTATCGTTACGACCACTACAACCTGTCGGGCGATGCGCACTCCTACAATCTCGGCCTCGAGTGGCAGCCGATCGACGACATCCGCTTCCGCGGCAGCTTCCAGCGCGCGGTGCGCGCTCCGAACGTTTCGGAGCTGTTCACCCCGGCCGGCGGTGCCTCGGCAAACCCGGGACACGATCCGTGCTCGGCGAGCAATGGCGGCGTCGTGACCACCGCCGCACTTTGCATTGCGACGGGTGTCCCGGCGGCGGCGGTGTTCGGCGTTGGCCTGAACTGCCCGACCAACCAGTGCCAGGCAGCCGTTGGCGGTAACCCGTTCCTGAAGCCGGAACACTCCGACTCCTGGACGCTGGGTGTCGTCCTGACGCCGACTTTCGTCCCGGGCTTCACGATGACCCTCGACTACTACAACATCAAGATCGGCGGCTTCATCGCGGCGACGCCAATCGCCACGATCCTGGCCAACTGCTACAGCACCACGCTGAACCCGACGCAGAGTGCGGCAAACCCGAACTGCACCTTCGTCCATCGTGACGTGCTGGGCACGATCTATACCGGCACGGGCGCGGGCTATGTCGTTTCGGCCGAAGGCAACATCGCCGGCGACAAGGTCCAGGGCTTCGACCTCGAGGCAAACTACGATGTCGACCTGAACGACTGGGGTTGGGAGAAGGCCGGCTCGCTGGCGTTCAACGTGGTGGGCACGCTCGTGACGGTCAACAACACGGCCTTCCCGAACGCACCGGTCCTGCACTGCGCCGGCCTGTACGGCGGTCAGTGCGGCGAGCCGCAGAACCGCTTCAAGTCGAACGCGCGCGTCACCTGGACCGACAACAAGGGCGACTTCTCGGTGTCCCTGCGTTGGCGTCACCTCTCGTCGATCGACTTCGAGTTGAACGGAACCGGCCCTGCTCCGCATGCCGGCTTCGTCAACACGCCGACGCTCGGCTGGGGTGAGTACGACTACTTCGATCTGTCGGGCACCTGGTCGGTGGCCGACTCGGTCGATCTGCGCGCCGGTGTCCGCAACCTGTTCGACAAGAATCCGCCGCTCACCGACAACAACTCGGCGCCGACGAGCAGCGTCAACAACAACACGTTCCCGAACACCTACGATGCACTGGGACGCATCATCTTCGTGGGCGCGACGGTCAAGCTCTGATCGTCCCTTCCACGGGAAACACCGGAACGGCGGCCCGAAAGGCCGCCGTTTCCTTTTGTGCCGCCCCCTTCCGAACCGGTCCGTTGACTTGCGCGCCGTTCGCCGCCAAATCCCCGCTGCACTTTGGAAGTTTGTGACATGCGCAAGAACCGCGACGCCGCGCAGGACGCGCAGACGCTTGCCGAGATCGAAACCCTGGCCTCCGGCCAGAACATCCCACGTGCAATCGATCTGGCGCGGGCCGCGCTGGACGACGGTCTTGTGCATCCGCTCCTGCTCAACCTGCGTTCCTCCTGGCTGGTGGCCCAGGGCAGGCAGCAGGAGGCACTTGCCGACCTGCGCCAGGCCGTGGCGATCGCACCGGGCGACCTCTTCGTGCGCAACGCGCTCGGTATGCTGCTGGTCAGCGCGGAGAGCTACGGCGAAGCACTGCCGCTCCTGAAGGAAACGGCCGAGCTGATGCCGGAGTCGCCCCTGGCGCAGTACAGCTACGGCTTTGTGCTGGAGCGTATGGGCGAAATCGATGGCGCCCGCCGCCAGTTCGAAACGACCGTCGCGCTCGACCCGACCTTCCTGCGCGCCCTGCCGCATCTCGCCGATTTCGCGCAGCGCCGCTCCGACTGGGAAGCGGCGAAGGAGTACGCCAACCGCGCGCTCGCGCTGGATTCCAACCACTATGTGGCGCGCACCATCCTCGCGATCGTCTCCATCGCCGAGGGCAACCTCGAGCAGGCCGAACTGCTGCTCCTGCCGCTGATCGGCCGGCGCGCCGACGCGCCGCTCGATGCCTCGCTGGCCCGCCGGGTGCTCGGCGACCTGCGCCACGCCCAGGGCCGCTACGCCCAGGCCTTCCAGGCCTACACGCTGAGCAACCGGCAGAAATACGACATCTACGCCAAGCGCTACGACCAGCCGGGCGCCACCGGCACCGACTATTGCCGCTGGCTAAGCGACTATTTCGACACCGCCGATCCGGCGCAGTGGTCCGCCGCGCGCGATCTCTCGAACGAGCCGGACGATCCGCGCGACGGCGCGATCGGCCATGTCTTTCTGGTCGGCTTCCCGCGCTCGGGCACCACGCTGCTCGAGAACGTGCTCGCCAGCCATCCGGATGTCTGCACGCTGGAGGAGAAGGATACGTTCGGCGACCTGACGCACCAGTTCCTGGTGGACGAGGAGGGCCGCGAGCGCCTCGCGCAGCTTGCCCCCGCCGGCATCGCCGAGGCGCGCAAGACCTATTGGGCGCGGGTGAAAAGCTTCGGTGCCGATGTGACGTGCAAGGTGTTCGTCGACAAGTACCCGCTGTCCTCGCTGAAGCTGCCGATGGTCGCCCGGCTGTTCCCGAAGGCGCGCGTGCTGTTCGCGGTGCGCGATCCGCGCGACGTGGTGCTCTCCTGCTACCGCCGCAACTTCGCGATGAACTCCTCGATGTTCGAGTTCCTCTCCATCGATCGCGCTGCACGGTTCTACGACGCCGCGATGACCACCTGCGACGTCTACCGCCGCCGCCTCGGTCTCCCCTGGCGCCAGGTGCGCAACGAAACGCTGGTCGAGGATTTCGAGGGCGAGGCGCGCGCCATCGTCGCATTCATGGGCCTTGCCTGGAACGAGCAGATGAAGGACTTCGCCGAACATGCGCGGTCCCGCACCATCCGCACGCCGAGCTCGACCCAGGTGGTCAAGGGCATCAACCGCGAGGGCGTCGGCGTGTGGCGCCACTACGAGAAGGAGATGTCGCCCGCGATGCCCTATCTCGCCCGCTGGATCAAGGATCTCGGTTACGCGGACGCCTGAGCTTCGCGGGAGCGAAGCGCCGAACAATCACGTGCTGATCGGGCCGTAATAGGCCTCGTACCCCGCGAGCAGTTCGCAGGTCATCGCACGCTCGGCGTCCGTCAAATACGGATTCCAGATGTCGAAGATCAGCACCGCGCGCATCCGGTCGCCGCCGTTCCAGGCCTCATGCTCGATGGTGTCGTCGAAGATCAGCGCCGTGCCCGGCTCCCATTCGCGGGTGTCGTTGCCTACCCGGAACCAGCATCCCGGCGGCACCACCAGCGGGATATGCACGATCAGCCGCGTATTGGTGACGCCGGTGTGCGGCGGGATCAGCGTCCTTGGCTGAAGCGTGGAGAAGAACGCCGCCGGCGCGGCGCCGGGCACGGTCGCCATCGGTACCTTGTCCAGCAACGCCGCGGTCTTTGGCACCCGCGCGCAATGCGCATCGTTGCGCACGCCGTTCCCCCACAGGAAGAACACGCTCCACCGCGGCGAGCGGTTGAGCTCGGTCCACTGGTTCAGCGGCACGCCGTCCGGATGGTTTACATAGGCCGCGAACTCCTTCGCGTCCTCCCGCCACAGCGCCAGGAACTCCTCGCGGATCGTGTCCGTCGCCGCCTCGACCTCGGCCAGCCAGGGGAAATCCTTGCGGTCGTAGAACTGGATCGGCGGCAGCTGCGGGAAGTTGAGCAGGGTCGGCTGCTGCACGAACGCCTTCTTGGCGCCCGTCATGATGCCCTTGGCCTCCTCGAACCGGCGGAGATCGGCGCCTGCGAATTTCGCGCGCCCTTCCGCCAGCCGGGCATCGAGGAACCGCGTCACCGCCACGATATTCTCGTCCACCACGGCGCGCGCCCGGGCAAGCGGCTGCTTCATCCAGTCGTCCGGCACTGCCGGCGCGATGGTCAGCACGTCGCGGAACACCCGCGCTGCCTCGCGTGCGTTGCCCGCGCGGTCGAAGAACATGCCCTTGGCCAGCAGCGCCGGGAAGAAATACGGATCGATCGCCAGCGCGCGGTCCAGCGCCAGCAGCTCCCGCGGATCGTTCGTCGCGCGATAGGCGGCCGAGAGGTTCAGTACGATCACCGGATTGTTCGGATCGGCTTCGGCTGCCTGCTCCAGCAGCAACCGCGCGCCCGTCGTGTCGCCGCGGTGAAGCGCATGCTGGCCCAGGAACATCAGCGCGCCCGGATGCCGCGGTGCGAGCTGGCGCACCTGCCCCCACAGCCGCGCCGCCTCGTCCATCCGGCCCGTCTGCATCGCCTGATCGGCCTGACGGGCAAGCGCTTCGACCTGCGGGAATTGGCCGGTCGCCATGAGGTCATCTGCCTGTGTTACGGTGGCCAAAGTAACGAAAGCGCCATCATCCGCAATGAACGATCTCGCCGACGGCCTTTCGACATCACCGCTACTCTATCCCCAGAAGCTCGACATTGCGCGGGATCAAGTCTTCCTCGTGCGCATGGACGAGGCGGCCTATCGCGCCGCGAGCTTCCTGGACGACCGCATCCTGGCACCCGCCGCCCGAGGCACATGGATCCCCTGGAGCGTGGTTGCGCAGGCGATGAATCCGATCGTCACGCAGCGTCCGCTGCACTTTATCTTCCACACCGGCCATGTGGGCTCGACGCTGCTGTCGCGCTTGATCGACGAGACCAGGGTCACGCTTGGCCTGCGCGAGCCCCTGCCGCTGCGCACCCTGGCCGAGCTGTCCGACGCGCAGTCGCCGCAGTTCGACGCCAAACTGCCCGTGCTCCTCAAGCTCTGGCGCCGCGCCTTCCTGACCACCAGGGTGATCGTGCTGAAAGCCACCAGCACCGGCGGCCGCATCGCGCCGCGCCTGCTGTCTGCCAACCCGGGCTCGAACGCCATCTATCTCAACCTCAAGCCCGAGCCCTATCTCGCCACGCTGCTTGCGGGCGCCAACGCGCTGGTCGATCTGCGCGGCTTCGAGGCCGAGCGGGCGCGGCGCGTGCAGGCGGCCGTCGGCGAAATGGCCCAGCCCACGTCGATCGGCGAACTAGCGGCGATGACATGGCTGGCCGAGAGCCTGGCGCAGCAGGCGGCGCTCAAGGCGCACCCAGGCCGGGTGCTGGCGGTCGACTTCGACGCGCTGCTCTCAAAGCTGGGCCACACGATGAATGCCGTGCTCGACCACCTGGCAATTCCCTACCCGCCCGGCTTCGCTGCCGCTGTCAGCCAGAGCCCGGTGCTCACCCGCTATTCCAAGGCGCCCGAGTACGCATACTCGGTCACGCTGCGTCAGCAACTGCTGATACAGGCGCGGGCGCAACATGCGCCGGAGATCCGCAAGGGCCTCGCCTGGCTGGATGCGATCGCCAAGCGCAACACCGGCGTTGCCGAACTCCTATGACTTGGACCACATGCGCACGAGGTTCTGGCGCACCGTCTCGAGCCGCACGCGGTTCTGCCAGTCCATCTTGAGGCCTTCCAGCGCCGCCACCTCGTTCAGCTCGTAGAGCTGTGTGCGCTTGTGCTCGTCCGCGATCAGGCTCTCGATGAAGGTGATCGAGACCAGCCGCACGCCCGACCGCACCGGCCGCACCTCGTGCAGCGTGGTCGAAGGATAGACGATGGCCTCACCCGGTTGTCCCTTCGCCACCACAGGCCGCGTGCCCAGGTGGATCACCAGCTCGCCGCCTTCGTAGGTCCTGGGGTCGGCGATGAACACGGTGGCCGAAATGTCGGACTGCAGCGGCGGCCCCTTGGGATCGAGTTGCAGCAGCGCCGCGTCCGCATGCGCGCCGTATTTCATCCCCGGCTCGTAGCGCGCCAGCAGCGGCGGCATCATCCGCTTCGGGAAAGCGAAGTTGCGGAATTCCTCCGACCGCGCAAACGCATTGCCCACGATCTGCACCGACTCGCCATAGCGCGGATCGGCGGCATCGGCCTGGAGATTGTCCTTGGTCGTATTGGCCGGGTTGGACGCGCGCCCGTTGACAAACTTTAAGTCGGCACCGAGCGCAGTTAACCTGGCGACTTCCTCCGGACTTAGAAAATCCTTTATTTCCAGGATCATAGTGAGTACTTCGGCGCTGCTATCGACATTGTGACGCTAGCAAAACAGCACCTTCGAAACAAATGAGCGGGATCAATGAAAATTGACGGCGTGCCGCCGCAGTGGGACCATGCCGCATGGGACGGAGGAGCGTCATGAAGTTCACGTTCGCACTGACGTTCGGCGCGGCATTGCTGGTGAGCACGGCGGCCTCCGCGGCCGTGGAAGTCGTGGGCAACGGCATGGCCAACGTATGCTATTCCCAGGCCGAGTCCGGCTGGGACACGCCATACGGCATCCGGATGTGCGACGACGCTCTCCGGAACCAGACGCTGAGCCAGGTCGACCGCGCATCCACCCTCATCAACCGCGGCATCCTGAGGGCCCGCGCCGACGACGTTGACGGTGCGCTGAGCGACTATGCCGAGGCGCTCGCGCTCGGCGAAAACGTGGGCGAGGCCTACCTCAACCGCAGCGCCACCGAGATTGCGCTCCGCCGCTTCGACGACGCCAAGGCCGATGCCGATCAGGCCATCGCGCACGGCACCAAGCGGATGGAGATCGCCTACTACAACCGCGCGGTCGCCAACGAGGCGCTGGGCAATGTCGGCGCCGCGTTTCAGGACTACAAAGCCGCGCTCCAGCTCGAACCCGGCTTCACCGCCGCCCGTCAGCAACTGGCCCGCTACCGCGTCACGCAGAGGAACAGCGGGACGTAGTTAGCGCGGCAATCCCGTCGCCCGCATCTCCACGCCGCCGCGCGGCAGATCGGCCACCGCGCCGGTGAACGCGCGCACCGGGGCGGCATTCATCAGCGTGATGAAGCCCTGCACCGCCTGCACCGCCTCGTCGTTGCCACCGAGCGCGTCGCCCAGCGTCTCGAAGAAGCCCCTCTGCTTCGGGAAGAATTTGTAGACGACCTTCTCGTCCGGCCCGATGTTCGCGAGCTTCTTCGCAAGGTCCGCTGCCGTCCAGAAGCCGCCGAGCGCGTCCACCAGCCCGTGGCCGCGCGCGTCCGCACCCGACCACACGCGTCCCTTGGCGATCTCCAGCACCTTCGCGATCGGCATGTGCCGCCCCGCCGCTACCTTGCCGGTGAAATCGGCATAGATCGCGTCCGCTTCGTGGTTCAGCGCCGCAAGCTGCTCAGGCGTGTACGGCACGAACTCAGAATTGTAGAGCGCGTTGCGTCCTACCCCGACGGTATCCACGCCGACGCCGATCAACGCCGCCGAGCGGTCGATCGACACCTTGCCCGTCAGCACGCCGATCGAGCCCGTGATCGTTCCCGGCTCCGCCACGATACGGTTGGCCGACAGCGAGATGTAATAGCCGCCCGAAGCAGCCACGCCGCCCATGCTCACCACCACCGGCTTGCCGGCGGCCTGCGCCTTCTTCACGGCGGCCAGTATCTGGTCCGACGCTGTCACCGAACCGCCCGGCGAGTCGACGCGCAGGATAATCGCCTTCACGTCCTTGTCGGCCGCCGCGGCGCGGATCGCGCGCGAGAGATCGTCGCCCGCGATGAAGTCGTTGCCGCCGAACAGCCCGCCGCCGCCCGCCGTGCCGTCCTGGATTTCGCCAGACGCCTGGATCAGCGCGATCTTCGGCCCGAAACCGATCTGTGACGCTTGCTTCTTCACCCGCACATATTCGCTCATCTTCACGAGCTTGGCGCCGTCGCCTGCCCGTGCCAGCGCCGCCTGCTGGGCATCGTCGTCATAGCCGATCTTGTCGATAAGGCCGGCGGCCTGCGCGTTCTCGGTGAATTGCGGGCTCGCCTCGAAGGCCGCCACGATGCGCTCATGCGTCAGGTGCCGCGCCGCCGCCGCGCCGGAGGTCGCCGCGTCGTACCAGCTCTGCATCAGCCGCGTGAGCTGCTCGCGGTCGGCCGGCGTCATGTTCTTTTCCATGAACTCGTCGGCTGCGCTCTTGTAGTCGGCGCGCTTCACGATCTGCGGATCGGCGTTGATCTTGTCGAGCAGGCCGCGCAGGAACAACTCGCCGCCGCCCTCGCCGTTCGCGGTGAACGGCGCCTTGGGCTGCATCCATATCTGGTCGGCGCTGGCGACGGTCAGGTAGTCGCCGAGCCCGCTCGCCAGGAAGCCCTGGCTGTGCGCGATCACGAACTTGCCCGCCTTGCGGAATTTACGGATCGCGGCGTCAAGCTCCTCGGCCTGCGCGATGGAAAGGTTCGCCGCGCCGATCCGGATCACCGCGCCCTTCACTCGGTCGTCGCGTTCCGCCGCGTCCAGCGTCAGCACGATGTCCATCACGGTCGGCTTGTTGCCGCTGAAGAGCGGATCGACGTTGGAGGAATCCGCCATCGGGTCGCGCAAGTCCATCGCCAGCACGATGTTCCTCGGCAGGCCGTCGCCGGTGAACAGGGCCCACACCACCAGCGCGATCACCAGCAGCACGACGAACGCTAGGAACCTGGCGACGCCGTTCAGCACGCCCATGCCGATGCCCTTGGCCCACCGCAGAAAACCGGCCATGCGAACCTCCAGTTGCTGTTGGCGATATATGGAGGGTGAATTGCGTCAGGCCAAGGACACCCCAACGATTTCCCTAACCGACTGTAAAATATCCGCTTTTCGCCTCAGTACGTCAGGCTCAGACTGAGCAGGTTCTGGCTGAACGCGAACCACACGGTCGCCAGCGCTGCAATCAGCAGCAGACCGTCGGTCACTTTGGTCCACCACGGCCGTCCGCGATCGCCCAGTCCGCCCCAGAAGTTTAGCGCCACCGCCACCGTGCCGGTGATCCCGATCACGCCGAACACCTGAAGCACGCGCCACAGCGCGTCGATGCTCGGGCCGTGGCTCGCCAGGCTCATCGTGAGCACCAGGAAGGCCAGCGGGAAACCTGCCAGGAAGACCAGATCGGCAACCGCGGTCAACCGCGTCAGCCGATAGAGCCAGCGCGCCCGTCCGGTCATCGCGAACGGCCGGTCGTAGCGCCACCGCAGCACCGCCTTGATCGGCCAGAAGATCACCGTCAGCGCGAACATCGCAATCGTCCCGACCAGCAGATAGAAGTTCCACATGGCCAGCCGGAATTCCGCCGGTTGCAGCACGATGATCGGCCCGATGTCGTCCATTCCGATTTCGGTCACCTTGCCGTCCTTCACCAGCGCCTGCACAAGGCTTTCTCCGTTCACGTCCTGCCAGACGAATGGCTTCACTTCGCGCCACTTCTTCACGGTGCCTGCGGGCGTCACCAGCGCCGCGATGCTGATCGTGTTGTCCGCATTGAGGCTCACCGACACCGGCTGGAAGAGCGTGAGATAGCTCGCGAAGCTCTGCCCCGCGCGCCGGCTCAGCACATAACTGCCGGCAACCAGCGCGCCGTGCTCATGTGCGCTCGCCAGCGTCGGCAAGGGTCTCGTCTTTGGCGCCGGGAAGTAGCGGTCCATGAACGCGTTGAACCACGCCCGCCGAAGCCGCGCACCGCCGCCGCTCGCACCCAGCGTGTTGGTCGAATAGAACAGCCCCACATGGTCGTTCGGCAGCAGCGAGAGCTGCGAGTGGAACACGCCGGTGTCGCCGCCATGTTCGATCACCACATGGCCGTTCTTGTCGTCGCGATAGAAGCCGTACGCCATCGGCGACAGGGCCGGAAACAGGTTGGATGCCGTGCTGTGCATCCGCTCCGCCGCGCGCGGGGACAGGATCGGCCCGCCGTCTTCCAGATGCGCGATCATGAACTTCGCCATGTCCGCGCCGCTGGCCGACAACCCGCCCGCCGGTCCCATGTTGATCATCTCGAACGGCACCGGCTGGCCGGTTGCCGTGCGATAGCCCTTCGACATGTCGGGCGCGAGCGCCTTCGGCAGCGGCTGCACGAAGGTCGCGTGCGCCATGCCGAGCGGCGTGAAGATGTGGCGCTGGATGTAGTCCTCGAACTTCTCGCCCGACACGCGCGCCACGATGTAGCCCGCAAGCGTCGCGCCATAGTTCGAATAGGCCGGCACCTCGCCCGGCGGATAGCTCCGCGCCGGGATGTCCTCCATCACGACCTGGCGCAGCGGCGCCAGCACTCTGGGGTCGCCGATCAGCAGGGAGCGGTAGGTCTCATCGAACCCGGCCGTGTGCGTCATCAGGTTGCGCATCGTGACCGGTTTCCCGAACGCCGCGGGGATCGTGAAATCGAGGTAACGGTTGATGTCGGCGTCGAGATCGATCTTCCCCGCGTCCGCGAGTTGCATCACCGCCGTCCAGGTAAACAGCTTGGACACCGAACCGGGACGGAACAGCGTCTTCTCCGGATCGACCGGCGTGCGCCGAGCCATGTCGGCGAAGCCATAGCCCTTCTGGAACAGCACGTGGCCGTCCTTCACGGCGACCACCACGACGCCCGCGACGTCGCTGAGCGCGATCGCGGACGGAATCAGACCGTCCGACAGCGCCGCGACATCGCTCTCCGTCAGCGCAGCGCCGCTGATTGACGGTGGATTGTCCTTGGCAAGCGGCGGCGCAGGCAGTGGCACCGCGGGTTTCAAGTCTTCTGCCACCGCAGGCGTGGCCAGCATCACAGCGGCCAAGATTGCCAGAAACCCAAGCCGCATCGTCCGCCCCATCCCCTGCCTGTCCCAGAAGGGAACGCTGGCAGGCTTTCCATGTCAAGTACGCTTTACATTCGAAGAATTACCCGCCCCCTCCGTGCCAATTGTCGCAAAGCAGCAATTTGCACAATTCGCCTCAGGGTCCGGCGCTGGCGGGCGGCACCCGCGGTCGTACAATACCCAAGACTCACAACGATAAAGCCGGCGGGACGCCCGTCGCACAGGGAAACGGCGCGACGGCGCGCCGGCGATGAATTGAGCGTCTCCGAAGCGCAGCCCAAGCCGACCAAGAGCCCATTGTGGCACCTGCTGCCGCTGATCCGCCAGCACGGCTGGGCGTTCTGGGGCGGCATGTTCTTCATCTGCCTCGGCCGCACCTTCGAGGCGATGATGCCGCTGGTCGTAAAGGCGACAGTCGATCGCCTGATCGCCCATAACTACAACCTGCTGTTCCCGGTGCTGGGCATCCTCGGGCTCGCTTTCGTCCGCTACTTCTGTGTCGCGCATGGCCGCAAGCTGGTGCGGCTGGTTGGCGTCACCATCACCTACGACATGCGCGAGCGGCTCTACTGGCATTTCGAGCTACAAGGCCCGCGCTTCTTCGCCCGCTTCCCCACCGGCGACCTGATGGCCCGTGCCATCAACGACTTGAACCTGGTACGTCAGCTTATCGGCGTCGGCAGCCGCACGCTGATCGTGCTGGGTTACTCGGGCCTCGTCGCCTTCGGATTTATGCTGGTTCAATCGCCGAAGCTCACGCTGTGGCTGCTGCCGATCATGCCGTTCATTGCCGGCATGGGGTATGTCCTCTCCCGCCGCATCTTCGAGCAGTCGACCAAGGTGCAGGAAGGCTTCTCGTCGCTGTCGGAGTCGGTGCAGGAGAACCTGAACGGCATCCGCACCATCCAGACCCACGCGCAGGAAGACCGCGAGATCGAGCGCTTCAAGAACGTCTCCGGCGCCTATGCCGACAACTACTTCCGGCTGATGGTGCTGAACGCCGCACTGAACGCATGGATGACGGTATTCACCGGCATCGCGGTCGTCATCATCATGGGCATCGGCGGATACGAAGTGCTGCAGGGCCAGATGACGGTCGGCACCTTCACCGCTTTCACGCTCTACATGACCATCGCGGTGCAGCCGATCCAGCAGTCCGGCCAGATCGTCTCGATGTTCCAGCGCGGCTCGTCCGGTGCCGCCCGTCTGTTCGAGATCCTCGACTACGAACCCGAGATCCGCGACGCGCCGGAAAGCAAGCCGCTCGACGCAATCGGCGGCGACATCAAGCTCCGGCATCTCTCCTACACTTATCCGCGCCGCGCCACCGCCAGGGACGCGCGCGCCACCGACGCCAGGGCCGCCGCCACTGGCGTCAAGGCGATCGACGACATCTCGCTTCACATCCATGCCGGCGAGATGATCGCGGTGCTGGGTCGGGTCGGCTCCGGCAAGTCCACCCTGCTTCGCTCCATCGTGCGCCTGCTCGATCCGCCGCCCGGCACCATCTATCTCGACGGCCGCGACGTCCGCCTCCTTCCCATCGCGCAGGTGCGCGGCGACATCGCGCTGGTGCCGCAGGACCCGTTCCTGTTTGCCGACGAACTCGGCCGCAACATCGCCTATGACAATCCGAACCGCCCGCTGGACGAGATCAACGACGCCGCCGAGGCTGCCGACCTGGAAGAGACCATCGAGCGCTTCCCCGACCACCTGCGCACTCTGGTGGGCGAGCGCGGCGTCACCCTCTCCGGCGGCCAGAAGCAGCGCACCAGCCTCGCCCGCGGCCTGATCCGCGACACGCCGGTGCTGCTTCTCGACGACTGCTTCTCCAGCGTCGACACCGAGACCGAGGAGCACATCCTGTCGCGCCTGAAGGAGCTGCGCTCCGGCCGCACCACCATGCTGGTGTCGCACCGCGTCTCCACCGCGCGCCACGCCGACCGCATCATCGTGATGGACGCCGGCAAGATCACCGAGATCGGCACCCATGCCGAGCTGATGGCGAAAGGCGGCACCTACGCCCACTTCGCGCAGGTCCAGGGCCGCCGCGAGGAGCTGGCGCACGATCTCGAACGCGAAACCGGTCTGAAGCGCGGGGCCGCCGAATGACCGACGCAACCATGAGCGGCCCCGCCGCCTCTCAAGAGCCTCGCCGCATGCGCGGCGCCTTCGACGACGACGTCTACGGCAAGAGCCTCGACCTCGCCCAGGTCGCCCGCCTGCTGCACTGGATGCGGCCCTATCGCGGCATGGCCTTCGCTTCGCTCTTCCTGGTGCTGCTGGGCGCCGTGAGCGCCATCGTGGCGCCGATGGTGCTGAACCGCGTGCTGATCGACGGCATCGTGCTCAAGCACAACGGCCCCGCGCTCTCCAACCTCGGGCTGGAGGCGGTGAACCACTGGCTCGCCACCCAGTTCCGCGTTGCCCCGCTGATCGCCGCCTGCATCCAGTACATGTTCTGGATCCTGGTGAGCGCCGCGCTCAACCGCGGCTTCGGCATCCTGTTTGGCCGCGCCACGCTCAACACGCTGCGCGACCTGCGCTGCGATCTGTTCGCGCACCTGGAGCGCCTGCCGTCGTCCTTCTACGACCGCGTCGCCGTCGGCCGCGTGATGACCCGCGTCGCCAACGACGTGGAGACACTGTTCGAGCTTTTCGCCGGCTTCGGCACGCTGGCCGGCCAGATGGTGCCGTTCTTCGTCGCGATCACGGTGATGCTGACGCTGTCGCCCACGATGACCTTCGAGCTCCTCCCCGTGCTCCCGGTCGCCGGCTTCTTCACCTGGTTCTTCCGCCGCATGTCACGCCCGCTCTACCGCGCCATCCGCATGACGGTCAGCCGCCTGAACGAGAACCTCCAGGAGAACCTCTCCGGCATCGAGGTGGTGCAGCTCTACGGCCGCGAGAAGATGAACTTCGCGCGCTACAGCGCCATCAACGACGAGAACCGCGTCAACGAGAACCGCGCGCTGACCATCGAGAGCTTCTACGGCCCGCTGATCGACGGCATGAACTATGCCGGCAACGCGATCATAATCTGGTTCGGCGGCCACCTCGTCATGCACCAGGAGATGACGGTCGGCACGCTGCTCCTGTTCACCCAGTTCCTCTCCATGCTGTTCATGCCCATCGTCGCGATGGGCGAGCAGTGGAACGTCGTCTTCCGCGCCATGGCGAGCGGCGAGCGCATCTTCCAGGCGCTCGACTGGAACGAGGCGCTGAAGGAGCCCGCGCACCCGACCCCGCTGCCGCCCGACCTGCACGGCAAGGTCGAATTCCGCCACCTCGACTTCGCCTACATCCCCGAGCACCAGATCCTCAAGGACGTCAGCTTCACCATCAATCCCGGCGAGCGCATCGCCATCGTCGGCCCGACAGGCTCGGGCAAGACCACGCTGATCCGCCTGGTCTGCCGCTTCTACGACGTGCCCGATGCCAGCATCTTCCTCGACAACATCGACATCATGCAGATCAAGCCGTCCGACATCCGTCAGCGGATCGGCGTGGTGCTCCAGGACTTCCACATCTTCTCCGGCAGCGTCTACGACAACATCGCCCTCAACGACCCGCGCATTACTCGCGAGGTCGCCGAACGCGCCGCGAAGCTCGTCCATGCCGACCCGTTCATCCGCGCCCTGCCCCAGGGCTACGACACCCCGCTCAACGAGCGCGGCCGCAACCTCTCCCACGGCCAGCGCCAGCTATTGGCCTTCGCGCGCGTGCTGGCGATGAACCCGGAGGTTCTGGTGCTCGACGAAGCGACTGCCAGCATCGACACCGAGACCGAGCTTGTCATCCAGGACGCGCTCAAGAAGCTGACCGAGGGCCGCACCTCGGTGATCATCGCCCACCGTCTGCAAACCATCCGCGACGCCCACCGCATCGTGGTGCTGACCGAAGGCAAGGTCCGCGAGATCGGCACGCATGAGGAACTGATCGCCAGGGGCGGCCTCTACCGCACCCTCTACGAACTACAGTTCCAAGAGACGGCGCTCTGACTCGCCTCCCCACAGAAGGGAGGCAACTTTTCAATATGCTGTCCCGTCCTTGTGCCGGAACGCGCCGTCCTTGCTATAACTCATCATGTCGACGTCGGAGCACGTGGTCAGGTCGTCCGGCTGCCGCGAGCCGACCTCGAGATACACCGCCACCGCGTCCGACCTGTTGATCAGGTGATGCCCGTTGCCGCTGTTCTTGCCGAACGCCGCGGCGTCGCCGGCGCGCAGCACCGTCTCGTCGTCGTCCTCGACCAGCACCACCTCGCCCGCCAGCACATAGACGAACTCGTCCTCATGGCTGTGCCAGTGCCGCTGCGCCGACCAGTTGCCGGGCGGCAGGTGCATCAGGTTGACGCCGAAATCCTTCAGCCCGCCCGCATCGCCCAGCCGCTGCCGAACCCGCTCCTTCGACATCCCGTTGAACGGCGCCGGATAGCCGGTTCCCACCCGCTTTGGCACCGCAGCAACGTCGATTTTGGGCATGGCACTCTCGAAGGTCGGACGACCCGGAAATTATGCGCGCCCACCCGAGAATAAATTTCGTCCGCAATAAGATTACTCGACATTCGATAAGTCCGCCGATCTATCGAATACTCTCCGGCACGACACCCAATCCGATCAAAGCCTTCGCGCAATCTCGCCCGCACGCCCGCGTAACAAAATTTTTTCGCGCAATTTTTATCTCACCCCTTGTACCGCGCGGTCACCGACCCCATCTGAGCCATGTCCCCAGTGGTGTACCCCTAAGACAAAAGCCCGGCCGCGAGAGCCGGGCTTTTCGTTTCTGACTGCCGCACGCCTATCGGTTCGTGTCGCGGTCATTGTCTCGCAGGGCGTCACGCGCGGCATCTTTCACGCCGCCGATTGCGTTCTGCGCCTTGCCCTTGATCTTGTCCGCCTTGCCCTCGGCCTGAAGCTTGGTGTCGCCGGTAATCTTGCCGGCAGCTTCCTTCACGGCACCCTTGGCCTGGTTGGCTGCGCCGTTGATCCGGTCCTTATCCATCGTAATCTCCTGTTCGAAAAGGAATTGCCAGATGACAACGCTGCGTCGCACCCGCCGTTCCGCGATGCGAAACCGCGAAAAATTCACCGCAAGCCTGGAACCAATTGCATGCTCGATCAAATACTGAGTTCATCGCCGACCACCATCGTGCCCGGCGTGTACGACGCGTTGTCAGCGCGTGTCGCGACACGTGCCGGTGCGAAGGCGCTCTACATGACGGGCTTCGGCGTTGCGGGCTCGGCCTATGGCGTTCCCGACATCGGCATCGTCAGCGCCACCGAGATGGTGGAGCGCGTCACGGTGCTCGCGCACGCCGCCGACGGCATTCCGCTGATCGCCGACGGCGACAACGGCCATGGCGGGCCGCTGAACTGCGCCAAGCTCACCCGCGCCTACGAACGCGCAGGAGCCGCCGCGATCCAGCTCGAAGACCAGGTCTTTCCGAAGAAGTGCGGCCACATGGAGAACAAGGAAGTCGTCTCCCGCGTCGAAGCCGCGCAAAAGATCCGTGCGGCGGCCGACGCCCGCGGCAGCAAGGCGTTCAAGATCATCGCCCGCACCGACGCCCGCGCCACGCACAGCCTCGACGAAGCGCTCAGGCGCGGTGAGGATTTCCTGAAAGCGGGCGCCGACATCCTGTTCATCGAAGCGCCGCGCACCGGCGAGGAGATGCGCAAGGTGGCGGAGACGTTCGCCGGCGTGCCGCTGATCGCCAACCTGGTGGAAGACGGCAAGACTCCGTTGCTGTCGGTCAGCGAACTGGAACAGCTCGGCTACCGGATCGCGCTTTACCCGATCTCCGCCCTGCTCGCGATCACCCGGCGGCTGGAGGAGGTCTATGATCTCCTGCTCAAGGGCGAACGCAGGAACCTGGACACGCACCGGGTCTCCTTCCGTCATTACAACGAGATCATGAAACTGCCGGAACTGCTGGCTGTAACCGAACAGTTGGCCGCGGCGAATAAGGAGGAGATCTAGCCATGCCCAGACTGAAACAGGTCGGCAGAGACGAAGCGCATCCCAATGCCCAGGCGATCTACAAGATGCTGTTCAAGGGCCGCGACCCGGTCGTGGAGCCCGGCACCGACACCGGCACGCCCGGCAATTGGTGGACCGTCTTCGCTGTTTCGCCCGACGCTTTCGACCACGCCGTCGCCGGCTTTCAGTACTACCGCGGCAAGCGCAAGCTCAGCCCCAGGCTGCGCGAGCTCGGCCAGACCCGCGCCGGCTGGGGCCGCGGCAGCCAGTTCGTGTTCTCGCAGCACTGCAAGGCCTCGCGCGGCGTCGGCCTCACCGAGGAGCAGATCCAATCCATTCCGCATTGGCAGGTCGCCGATTGCTACAGCCCGGTCGAGCGCGCCGTGCTCGCCTACACCGACGGCATGGTCATCCAGGGCGGCCGCGTGGCGGAAGGCGTGTTCGCCGCACTCAAGAAACACCTGTCTGACGAAGAGATCATGGAGCTTACCTACATCGTGGGCATGTACGACATGCACGCGATGATCTCGAAGGCGCTCCGCCTGGAATACGACGACGTGGACGACCGTATCGTCGAAGTGGCTGCACCCACCGGCAACACGGCGAACAACGACGTGATGCGAATGGTCGATACGGAGAAGAAGAGAGAATGAACAGACGAACCGCGATCCAATCGCTCCTGATCGGCGGTACTGCGCTGGTGGCGGGCTGCTCGCCCGCCCCGGCCAAGACCTTTGAGGTCACCCACACCCCCGACGAGTGGAAGAAGCTCCTCGGCCCCGCCGCGTATCACATCATGCGCGAACAGGGTACCGAGTACCCGTTCACCAGCCCGCTCCTGAATGAGCACCGCAAGGGCACGTTTCTGTGCGCCGGCTGCGAGCTGGCGCTGTTCTCGTCCGACACCAAGTTCGAGAGCGGCACCGGCTGGCCCAGCTTCTGGCAGGCCCTTCCCAACGCGGTCGAGACGGCGAGCGACAGCAGCATGATGATGGAGCGTACGGAAGTGCACTGCCGCCGCTGCGGCGGGCATCTCGGCCATGTCTTCGACGATGGCCCCAAGCCCACCGGCCTGCGCTACTGCATGGACGGCCTCGCGCTGAAATTCAAACCGGCGTAGCGTTACCCGCCGGACAGCGCTTGAGGCGGCATGGGGATGGGCAAGTCGGGACCGATCGCGCTTTTGCTTGTGGCCTTGTGTGGTCCCGCGCTTGCGGCGGGCCCGGTTCAGCGCCTTTCCTGCACACACCTTTCGGGTGCGCCGATGCATGACCTGACCATGGTCATCGACGACCCCGCCAGGAACTTGACCGTCGAGCCCGAGGACTGGTTTGCACCAGATCCTGCGATGAGCCCGGTTGAGTTCAAAGGCGACACGATCGAGTGGAGCTACATGCGCGGCGGCGCGACTCTCGACCGAAAGACGGGCATCCTGGATTGGGACGATACCGGCGAGTACTCCTACCTCGAAGCCATCGGCCATGCCGATCCGGACGACAAGGAAGAGAATTACCGCGGCAAGATGCAATGCAAGGTACTGGGCAGCTGAGCATGCCGACGTTCCAATCCTCCGGCCTGACAATCGCCTATGACGACATCGCCGGTCCCGGCCAGGGCCGGCCGATGATTCTCGTCCACGGCTTCACCTCGAACCGCCAGGAGAACTGGCAACGGCTCGGCTGGTACGGCGCGCTGGAACGCAAGCGCATCCGCACCATCGCGCTCGACCTGCGCGGTCACGGCGAAAGCGCCAAGCCGCACGACCCCGCGATGTACGGACGCGAGAACATGGCGGGTGACGTGCTGGCGCTGATGGATCACCTCGACGTGCCCCGCGCCCACATCATCGGCTTCTCGCTCGGCTCGCGCGTCGCGCTGGCCGCCGCGCTGAAGGCGCCCGAGCGCTTCGCCACGCTCACCCTGGGCGGCATCGGCGACAAGCTGTTCGAACGCCGCGAGATGGCGGGCAACCCGATGGCCGAAGCGATGGAGGCCGCCGACCCGGAAACGATCAAGGAGCCGATGCTGAAGAGCTTCCGCCAGTTCGCCGACGACCAGAAGGAAGACCGCCTCGCCCTCGCCGCGCTCACCCGCGCCAGCGATCCGGTCTACACCAAGGCCGACGTCGAGAAACTGCCGGTCCCGGTGCTCGCCATCGCCGGTGCGCGAGACGAACTCGCCGGCGATCCCAACGCCCTCGCCGCTGCATTCCCGGATGGGCGCGGCGTCGTCGTTCCCGGCGTCGACCACTTCTCGATCATCGGCCACGCTCTGTTCAAGGCCAGCGTGTTCGATTTCCTCGACGGCACGATCTAGGCGGCCTCAAGCCACTGAACGCTGAACAACGCGCCGGCGTCGGTCCACACCTTGCGCTGGGCATAGCCCGCTTCCGCTGCCAGCGCGCGGAAGCTCTCCAGCGTGTACTTATGGGAGTCCTCGGTATGAATTGCTTCACCCTGCGCGAAGCTGACGGTCTGACCCGCCAGCCGCACGCGCTGGCGCGATCTGGCGATCAGGTACATTTCGACCCGCTGCGACACCGGATTGTACGGCGCATAGTGGTCGAACGCGCCGACATCGAAACTGGCATCCAGCTCGCGGTTGGCGCGCGCCAGCAGGTTCTTGTTGAACGCCGCCGTCACGCCCCCCGCGTCGTTGTATGCGGCGTGCAGGATCGCCGGGTCTTTCACCAGGTCGACGCCGATCAGCAGCGGTCCGTTGTCCAGCGTCTGCCGCGCGCTCTTCAGGAACGACACCGCCTCGGCGCGCGTGAAATTGCCGATGGTCGAGCCGGGGAAGAACCCGACGCGATGCATGGCCGAGCACTCCAGCGGCCCGAGCTGGATCGGCTGCGTAAAGTCAGCCACCACCGGGTTGACGCAGACATGCGGATACTCGGCCTCCAGCGTCTCCGCGACCCGGAGCAGGAAGTCGCCCGAAATGTCGATCGGCACATAGCCGCGCGGCTTCGTCATGGCATCGAACAGGATGCGCACCTTGCGCAGTGCGCCGGCGCCGAATTCGACCAACTGCGCGTTGCTGCCGATGAACGACGCGATGTCGGCGGCGTTGTCGCGCAGGATCGAAAGCTCGATGCGCGTCGGATAGTACTCCGGCAGCTCCGTGATCTCCTCGAACAGCGCCGATCCGGCGGCGTCGTAGAAGAACTTGGCGGGCGTGCGCTTCTGCGCGTGCGACAGGCCCTCGATCAGCGCCGAAGCGAATTCGCTCCGGCGTGCGCGCTCCAGGATGGCGATGGCGGCTGGGCTCATAGATCACCTGCGAGGCGGATGCCGCTGAACTGCCAGCGCGCGGAGGGCGGAAAGAAATTGCGATAGGTGGGACGGATATGGCCGGGCGGCGTCGCGACGGACCCGCCGCGCAGCACCTGCTGCCCTACCATGAACTTGCCGTTGTATTCGACGACGTCGCCGTCGAACGGCCGGTAGCCGGGATAGGGGTCGTAGGACGACCGTGTCCACTCCCACACCTCGCCCTGACCGTTCATCCTGGATGCCATCGCCTCCCATTCGAATTCGGTGGGCAAGCGGGCGCCCTCCCAGGCGGCATACGCCGCCGCCTCGTAGAAGCTCACATGGGAGACCGGCGCATGCTCTTCAAGCGCAGACGGGCCATGCAGCGTGAACACTTGCCATTCCCCCTGTTCGGGCAACCAGTACAGGGGCGCGTTGAGGTGCTCGCGCTGCACGAAGGCCCAGCCGTCGCTCAGCCAGAACTCGGGCCGGCGATAACCGCCGTCTTCGATGAACCTCAGGTACTCGGCATTGGTCACCGGCCGCGCCGCGATGCTGAACGGCCGCAGCAGCGCCCCATGACGCGGACCTTCGTTGTCGAACGCGAAGCCGTTGCCGGCATGGCCGACCTGTACGATGCCGCCGCGATGTTCCAGCCATTCCTGCGCCACCCACTCGCGCGGCGCCGACGGCTTCCACGGTTCATAGGCCGGCAGCAGCGGGTTGAGGGACAACGCATGTTTGATATCGGTAAGGATCAGCTCCTGGTGCTGCTGCTCGTGATGCAAACCGAGCGTCACCAGCGGTGCAACCTCGGCGGTCCTCTCTTCGATCAGCCGCGCCATCGCTTCGTCGACATGCAGCCGGTATTCGAGGATGTCGCTCATCGGCGGCCGGCTCAGCATCCCGCGCAGCGGCCGGGGGTGCCGCGGCCCCAGACCTTCGTAGTAGGAGTTGAACAGGAAATGATAGGCCGAATTAAACGGCACGTAGTTGGGCGCGAACTTCGCCAGCACTACGGCCTCGAAAAACCACGTCGTGTGCGCAAGATGCCACTTGGTCGGGCTCGCGTCGGGCATCGACTGGATGTTCTGGTCTTCGACGCTCAGTGGTGCCGCCAGAGCTTCGCTATGGCGGCGCACGGCAGCATAGTCGGCAAGCAGTGTGGCCGATGCGCCCGCTACACCGCCCGGCGGTGCCGGAACTGTCGCCTCTATCGCCATGACGGATTGCCTTCGCTGCGTTTGGTCAACGGGACGATAGCAGGAAGGTTCCTCCGATTGTGGCAGCTACCTGGCAGCCGTCAGCATCACGGGCTTATCCCGATACATGGTGGGGAATACTCGCTTCAGGGCATCGATCTTCGGCAAGTCGTTGTAAACAATGTAGGGCGCGGTCGGATTGTGGATCAGGTAGTCCTGATGATAGTCCTCCGCGGCGTAGAAACCGTCGAGCTTCTCGATCTTCGTCACGATCGGGTCACCGAAGACATGCGCGGTACCGAGTTGCGCGACGTAAGTCTTGGCGATCTTCTCCTGCATCGGCGAAGTGAAGAATATCTCCGAGCGATAGCTCGAACCGCTGTCCGGCCCCTGACGATCGAGCTCCGTCGGATCGTGCGCTACCGAGAAATAAACGCGCAGGATTTCGCCGTACGAGACGACGCGCGGATCGAACGTGATCTGCACGGACTCGGCATGGCCGGTCATCTCTGTGCCCACCAGTTCGTAATGCGCCGTCGCCGCGGCGCCGCCGGAATAACCGGCCACGACTTTCTTCACGCCGCGAACATGTTCGAACACGCCCTGCATGCCCCAGAAGCAGCCCCCCGCCAGCACTGCGGTCTCGCTCGCCAGGGCGCGGGCCTTCGGCGCATCGACGGTGGCCGCTGGAATGGCCTTGTTGACGGCGTCGGCACAGGCCGACGACAGGCCGCACATCAACGCGATGGCGGACGTGGCGAGGACTTTGTGAAGCATGGGATGTCTCCTCATTTCGAGACCTATTCGTTCGCGGAGCCGCTACGGTTACATGCCGCCCGCCGATCACCAGCGTAGCAGGAACCGCCCCAGAACTGCGCCCAAGGCACCCATGACCGCCATGCCCAGCGTGTACCAGATAGCAACGAACGGCGCGGCGCTCTCGGTGCAGTGGAACGCGTAAATGAACGTTCCGACAGCACCAGCCAGCACGCCCGCCGTGGCTCCCGCCGCCGTCAATCGCGTCGGCGCCAGGTCACGCAGGCTCCAGAACAGCGCCGCAAACACCGGCAACGACAGCAGCACGATATTGCGGGCGCAGACCGTCCACGAACCACCCAGCAGCATCGCCATGTGCTGCTCAGGCGGCGCCTGCACATAGCGATACAGCGCCATCACGATCATGAAGGCGAGCGGCAGGAACAGCAGCGTGCGCCACACACCGCCCTGCCCGTCCGGCCGCGCCAGCCGGTCGGCCAGGCCGAAACCGAACGCCGCGATCGACAACGCATAGACGAGCTTCATCCAGAACATGGGTGTCGCCATGGCCGGCATCATGTCCGGCCGCGGCCCCAGCCACAGCCACATCGCAACAAAGGACACCGCAATGCCAACAGCCAACGCGATCGACAACCGGAAGCCAACCGCGTGCCTGGGCGCGCGCTCGAGATCGGTGGAAAGGGCGGAGATCAGATCGTCGGTCTTCATGTGTCGTCCCCGACCTGACCGGCCAGTGTCTTCAGCCCACGGTGCACGCCCACCTTCACCGCCGACTCCGACAGCCCGTGCTTCGCCGCCGCCTCCGCGGTCGAAAGTCCGTCGATCCTCACATCACGGATCAGCTTCTGCGTTTTCGCGGGCAGCCTGTGAAGTAACCGCTCGACATCCAGATGCGCCTCCGCCGCGTTCGCCTCCTCCGAGCCGAACAGGATGTCCGGATCGTCCAGCGGGTCTTCGGCCCGCCGTTTGGTCCGGCGGAAATGATCGATCAGCTTGTAGCGCGCGATCGCATGCACCCAGGCGGTGAACGGGCGGGAAGGATCGTAGGTCGCGCGGCGGCTGTGCATGGCGATCAATGTTTCCTGAAGCAGATCCTCCGCGTCGGCTGCCCGCCCCAACCGCCGGAGGTAGTAGGCGCGCAGATGCGTCTGCAGCTTGCGTAACAGCCCCGCATACGCGGCGCCGTCACCGGCAAGCGAGCGCACCATCAGCGCCTTCAGCTCTTCCTCTTGAGCGATCACTTAAGGCGTCTTCGAGATCAAATTCGCGCGAGGCATGCGAAAGGTTACATCGCCGTGAGGCGCGCGCCAAACCGTAGGTTCCGTGTAACCGCCGCGACGTCCGATCCGAACTCGCCCTCGCAACGTAGACACATCAAACCGAACGAGGAATTCCATGAACAAGCAGATCGTCGCCGCCTTCGCCCTCAGCACCGCGCTCTTCACCGGCGCCGCGCTGGCCGACAGCATGTCGACAAACAACAGCATGGCGCCCGCATCGGGCGGCAGCATGATGGCGCCGGCGTCCGGCGGCATGATGGCCGCACCGCACAAGCCGACACCGCACAAGCCGGAGCACAAACCTAACGGCGCCATGGCGCCCACCAACACAATGGCTCCGGCCAATACGATGGCCCCGGCGAACACAAACACCATGGGCGGCACCCACTAATCCCAAGCCGTCCCAGTGGGCGGAGCGCCTTGTCCCTCCAGCGCTCCGCCCACGCACCCTTTCGCAAATGCGAGAGCATTGACGGGGGCTCCCGGCGCCGTAGCATGGAGGCATGCTTCAGCGAATTGGCGGCAACCTCCGCGTCCGAAAGATGCCCGCGCCGGCGGCTTCAGAACACCTGGAGCGCGAAGGTTACGCGTATATCCGCGGCGTGCTTGCGCCCGACGAAGTGGGCGCGCTGCATGCCGAGATCTCTGAGGTATTCGCCACCTCCGGCATCGACCGCGAGCGCGATGCGAAGGACGAGTTCCGCTATGGGATGCTCAACCGCTCGGCCCTGTCGCAGAAGGCGATCGCCAGGCGCGCCATCTTGGACGCGATCGAGCCGCTGCTCGGTGAGGACTGCCATGTCATCGCCAATACGGCATGGCGCAACGCGGCCGGCCATCAGGGCGGCGCCTGGCATTGCGATGCCGGTCCGCATATTCCGCGGCCGGAGAACGTGCCGTGGCCCGACGCGATTCCCTATCCGGTGTTCGCCATCGGCGTGCACATCTTCCTGGAAGATTGCCCCATGGAAGCAGGACCGACAGCCGTGTTGCCGACCTCGCACAAATCCGGCCGCCTGCCGCCGAAGGACCGGCTGTGGGATCTGGACCTGTCGTTCGACAACAAGATGCCGGTCTTCCTGCCGGCCAAGGCGGGCGACGCGATCCTATTCGTTTCGGACCTCTGGCATCGCGGCACGCCGGCGCAGCCGGACAGGGGCCGTTTCTTCCTGCAATGCCACTATGGCCGCCGCGACATCGCGCAGCGCATCGAAGGCACGATGGATGTGAACCACCTGTCGCCGGAAGCCATCGCGCGCGCCGAAACAGACCGCGAGCGCAAGCTCATCGGCCTGCACGAGCGCTACTTCTACGACGGCTGAACCATTCAGATGTGGATGAGTTCGGAGCTCACGCGTGGGCGCTGCTCGGACTTGCCCGGCTTGAAATCGAAATCGAGGAAGGAATTGAGCTTCGCGACGAGCTTGCGGAGCTGATCGCCGCCGATGATGTCGTCGAGCGCGAGACAGATGTCGAGGAGGCGGCGATCGGCGTCGCCTTCGGCGACCACGCTCATCTCGCGGATCGGGCACTGGGCGCGCAGACCTGGTTCGCTGCGCGCGAGATCGTCTTGCAACGACGCAAGACGGACATTGTCCAGTTCTTCGACCTTCACGCGATAAAGAAACATCGCCCGCACCCGTGACCAACCCGCGTTCATGGTGCGCGCGAAACAGCTAAATCGGCCCTAAAACAACCGTTCGCTTTTTAACGATCGGCACGCGCCTTACCTGTAACCCCGTAAAACGCACCCAGCAGGACTCCTTTTAGGGACTCGTTTATCGCTTCGAGTTGGAGCGGACGAGCGGAGCTAAGGGATTCAAATTGCGCAACGATTTGAATCGGTTGGGACGAAATTTACGAAGGTTAACCGTTAACCAACACGCACCCCCTGAATAAGGGGGCAATATCCGATTGATTCTTATGACTCTTTCGGCTATTAATTCTTTGTTAACTAGTTGCCGGGTGCACGGTCGAATCAACGGTCGGCACCAAGTTTTTGGGTGGAGGCGTCTTCGCGAGAAGAAGGCGCCATTGGGGTGCCTTCAGGAGCGGGATGCGTAGTTCTCCAAGGGGTACCAGATGCTTGCATATGAAGAATTGAAAGGGTCGACGGGCCGCCAGATTCGCTTTCGCCCGCCGCGTTACGACGCACGCCGCGTTTTTCCGAGCCTTGCGCCACGCGTACGCGTGCGTTCGTCAGCCTACAGACTTCACGACATCTCGCTGGGCGGCCTGGCGGCACTGTCGAAGCAGAGCCATGACGATCTGCCCGAAGTGGGTGAGACCGTCGCGCTCAGCATCCAGCAATGCGGGCTGCCGATTTTCGAAAGCTCGGCTCGCGTCTGCCGCGCTGAGAACACTGTCTTCGGCTCCAAACTCGCGTTCAGCTTCATCGACCGCTATGTCGAGTTCGACAAGCTCCTGACGCGGAATACCCAGGCACAGATCGCAGCCCGGTCGCCGGCTTTCGTCGCGGAATCGAGCCAGCTCGTTCCCCTGGAATACCGGGCGTTTTGTGCGGACGTGCTAAAGCTTCTGCGCGCCTACCGCGAAGTCCTGGACTCGAACACGCGCGCCGCGGGCGAGTTCAGGCATTCGCTCGACCAAGTCGAGGCGTTCGAGACGTGCGAGCCGCGCCTGATCCAGCAGTGGCGCTCGCTGTGGCGCATGGGCAACGACCTGACGCACGCCATGGTCAGCGAGCGCGAGGTGCGCGAGGCGACGAAGGAATTCACCGAACTCGTCCTGACGCCCGAGCTGCGTCACGGCGCGATCTGGGACCGCTCCTATGCCAAGCCGCTCGGATATCCGGGCGACTTCCAGATCATGAACCAGGTCTATGACTGGGAGCGCGTCGGCGCCACCGCTTACGACATGCTGATGCATCGCGTCGGCCTCGAGGTCGCCGAGTGCATTCGCACCCGTATGGAAGTCGTGCGCAGCCATATCGCCGATGTCGTGCGCGAACGCGGCCATGACCGCCCTGCCCGCGTCCTCAGTCTCGGCAGCGGCCCGGCGCGGGAGGTGGAAGCCTATCTCGCCAGCCACACGGCGTCCGGAAACCGTGCCGAGTTCTCGCTGATCGACCAGGAAGAGGTCGCGCTGCACTACGCGCACGAGAAGACCTATCCGTACGTGCTGAACTCGGACGGCCGGCTCAGGGTGCAGGGCTACAATTTGTCGTTCACCGACATTCTGCGCGGCACGGACGGCCTTGCCGGACTCCCGCAGCAGGATCTTGCCTACTCGGTCGGACTGCTCGACTACCTCACCGATCATCGTTGCAGGGCCCTGGTAATGCGGCTCTACGACCAGCTCAATCCGGGCGGCCTGCTCATCATCGGCAACATGAACGAATGCTCGCTCAGCAACTACTGGCCGATGGAGTACGTCTGCGACTGGACGCTGCACTATCGGGGCGATGCTGAGATGGTGGCTTGGGCCGAGGGGCTCAATGCCCCAAGGGCTTGGACCGAGACAGAGCGTACCGGCCGCGTGCGCATGCTGTTCGTCCGCAAGGGCTGACGGGCGTCAGACCGCCCGCTGGAAACGAACCACCGGCGCGGCGCGCAGCCGCTGTGCCGGCAACCACACTGTCACGGTCGTGCCCTGCGCGACCTGGCTTTCGATCGTGAGCGTGCCGCCATGGAGTTCGGTCAGCTTTGCTGTCAGCGGCAGGCCAAGGCCGGTGCCGCCATGAGTGCGCGACAATACGGTCTCGACCTGCTCGAACGGGCGGATGATGCGGTCGATATCCTCCGGCGCGATGCCGATACCGGTGTCGGCCACCCGGATGTAGATCCCATCCTCCGCTCCACTCAGCGTCAGCGTGACCTTGCCGCCCTCGCGGGTGAACTTGATGGCATTGGTCAGCAGGTTGAGCACGATCTGGCGGATCAGCCGCTCGTCGACAAGTGCGTAGAGAGACTGGCCTCTGCCGGGGAAGGTGAGGTCGACCCCGGCCGCCGTCGCCCGGCCACGGCACATCCGCAGCGCATCGTCGAGGCAGCGCGAAAGGTCGATCTCATCCTCCTGCAACGAGAGTTTGCCCGCCTCTGCCTTTGCCAGGTCCAAAATGTCGTTGATGATCGCGAGGAGGTGGTGCCCGCTGTCGTTGATGTCGCGAATGTACTCCGCGTACTTTTCGTTGCCGATCGCGCCGAACAGCTCCTTCTTGAGAATGTCGGAGAAACCGATGATGGCGTTCAACGGCGTGCGCAGTTCATGGCTCATATTGGCCAGGAATTCGCTCTTGGCGCGATTCGCCTTGTCGGCCTCGAGCAGCAGCACGTTTGCCGCTGCGTTCTTGGCCTCGATGATCTTCTGGGCACGATAGCTGCGGCGAATGTACATCTCCTGGATGTAGCCCGAGAACAGGCCGACGCAGGTCGCCATCACGAGGAAGAAGTTGTTCGAGATGTAGTCCTTGAAGGGAATTGGGTTCAGCCGAAGGGACACGACCTGGTACATGATCACCAGCGACAGCGAGATCATCACCGCATTGGTGAAGCGCAGCCGCACAAGCGTGCTGCCGTAGATCAGCACCATGATCATGCCTGCATAGTACAGGCTGTTGAAGGGCGGCGGCATGATCGCCGTCATCACCACGACGCCGACGCCGGGGATCGCCGTGGCGGTCGAGATGGCGACTTGGGAGAAGCGGTCGAAGGAAGGCACGTAGGTGAGGAACGCAACGGTCAGCAGGACGGGGCAGACGATCGCGTAGCGGATGAACCACAGCGTGTGAACCATCGGTCCGCCGACGACAGCGTCCAGGATGCCGAACGAAAGATAAAGGACCGCCGCCGCAATGAGGTAGGTGCGGATCAGGACGCGCGATTCATTCAGGCTTTCGACGCGGTAACGATCTTCGACCTCCGGATCCCGGAAGCGCAGCCGCAACCTGTCGAGATCGAAGCCACTTTCGGCCGATCTGGACGGTGTATCGAACGATGCCTGCATCCGGATGACCAGCGGATCCAACGAGACTTCCCCGCCACATCATCCCGAGGCTGAGTAAAGAATTGCATAGCAGCCAAGGTTAACGCGCCAATGCGCAAATTCATTCAAATCCAACGAGTTGGACCATGCGCCCGAAGTCTCTAACGTCCGATGTTGCTGCTGCCGATTCGGGTTGTCTTGTGCGCCAACTGACCGCCGCCATTAGTGTTTCATTTACCTTGGTGGCTGCACCGGCATTCGCGGCCGGTTACGGCCTCAAGGAGCACAGCGCCGATGCCATGTCCGCGGCATACGCCGGCGCGGCGGCCACCGACAGCGACGCCAGCTATCTCGCTTATAATCCCGCCGCGCTCGCGGGCGTGAAGGAAACGGACTTCACGCTCAGCAGCGTTGTGATCCTCCCGGGGTCGCGCGGTCGCTACACCACGGCGCTGACATCGGCCGGAACGCCGACCGGCGGTGGCGCGAATCCGAGCGGATACATCAGCGGTGCCCTGGTGCCTGCCTTCTCGCTGCGCCATCGGGTGTCGGACCACTGGGCAATCGGCCTATTGATCGACGCGCCATGGGGTCTGCGGACCGACTACAAGCCTGGATGGGCCGGCCGCTACTACGGCATGAAGAGCGCGTTGCTTACCATCGATGCGACGCCAACGATTTCCTGGCAGCCGACCGATCGCATCGCCCTGGGTGCTGGAGTTCAGGTCGAATACGCGCAAGCGACGCTGACCAGCGCAATCGACACAGGCACGCTCGGCACCGTGAGTGGCATTCCGGGGTCGGTTCCGGGCGCACAGGACAGCTTCGCGCGCCTCAGCGGGAAGAGCTGGTCTTTCGGTTTCACCGCCGGCGCCATCGTCCGGCTGACCGACAGGGTGACGGCGGGCGTTGCGTATCACTCCACGGTCAAGCATGACCTCAAAGGCCCGCTGACCTTCACGCTCGACAGCGCCGGCGTCGGCGCCACGATCCGCGCAGTGACGGGTGCCTTCACGAACACGCGGGCTGTTGCGCCACTGCCGATGCCCGACGTCTTGAATTTCGGTTTGCGCGACCAACTGTCGAACGACTGGACCGCCATGATCGAAGCAGACTGGCTCCACTGGGGCCGCTTCCGCAACTTGACGATCACCGCTGCCAATCCGGCGCAGCCGCCGGACGTCACGACGGCGAACTGGGGCGACACCTTCTTCGGCTCGGTGGGCGCCGAGTACCATGCCAGCTCGCGCTGGACGTTCCGCGGCGGCGTGGCCTACGACCAGAGCCCCGTGCCGGACGCCACCCGCGAAGCCCGTATCCCGGATTCCACGCGCTACTGGCTGTCAGCCGGTGTGCGTTATCGTATGACCGAGCAGTTCGACGTGAACCTGACCTATTCGCGCCTGTTCAGTCCGACCGTGAAGGTCGCGCTGAATCCGTCCATCCCCGGCGCGGCGCTGCGTGGCACGCTCACCGGAACCACAGACTTCTACGTCAACTGCATCGGCTTCCAGCTGACCTACAAGCCGGACTAGCTACTCCATGTCGGGGTACGGCCCCCTGCCGCCATCGGCGATGAACCTGTCGATGCGGGCCTTAAGTACCGGGATCGGCACCGATCCGAGATGCAGCACGGTGTCGTGGAAGGCGCGGATGTTGAACCTGGATCCCAGCGCCACTTCTGCCTTGTGCCGCGCTTCCCAGATCGCCATCTCGCCCAGGTAGTAGGAGAGGGCTTGGCCCGGCCAGGCGATGTAGCGATCAACCTCGGTCTCGATCTCATGCTCGGGCAGCGCCGTGTTTTCGCGCATGTATTGGATCGCCTGCTCGCGCGTCCAACCCTGGCTATGAATGCCGGTATCGACAACAAGGCGTACGGCGCGCCAGATCTGATAGCCGTACATGCCGAACTTGTCGTAAGGCGTGTCGTACATACCCATCTCGAGCCCGAGCTTCTCGCAATACAACGCCCAACCTTCACCGAAGGCCGAGATGTAGGTGTAGCGGCGGAAGGCGGGCATGTCGGTGCGCTCTTCCGCAATCGGCATCTGGAAGGCGTGACCAGGCGCGGATTCGTGCAATGTCAGCGCGGTCAGATTGTAGAGCGGCCGGGTCTCGAGCTTGTAGGTGTTGAGGAGGTATTGGCCAGGCCCGCCGCGGCCTGAGGTGTAGAACGGTGCGAGGTCCGGCGGCACCGGCACGATGGCGAAGCGCTTTCGCGGCAGATAACCAAAATAGGTCGATGCTTTTCCGTCGAATTTCTTGGCGACCCACGCGGCCCGCATCAGCAGCTCGTCCGGCGTCTTGGCGTAGAATTGCGGATCGCTGCGCAGGAATTTCAGGAAGGCCGCGAAGTCGCCCTTAAAGCCCGTCTCATGCATCGCATCCACCATCTGCTTGTGGATGGTGGCGACCTCGGTGAGGCCGAGCTTGTGGATCTCGGCCGGATCCATCTCGAGCGTGGTGTATTCGAGGATCTGTGCCCGGTACCACGCCTTGCCGTCGGGCATGGCCTCGGCGGCCAGTGCGGTACGCGCATTGGGCACGTACTCGGTGTGCATGAAAGTCAGCATCTGGCGATAGGCCGGCTGCACCTGGTCCCGGATGACGGCGACAGCCTCCGCCCGCAACGTTGCCTGATCTGATGGCGTGATGCCGGTCATGTTCTCAAATGGCGTATAGAACAGCGATTTCTCGGGCGTGGCATCGGTCACCGCAGTCAGCGATGCGTCACGCCCCTCGAGTGTCACCCGCGGCGGGGTGAAACCGCGCTTCAGGCCGGCTCGCATCTCGTCCATCTGCTCGCGGAAGTAGCGCGGAATGTCGCGCATCTGCGCGATCCAGTTCTTGTAGTCGGCGAGCTGGCGGAACGGCCTGCGCGCGGTGTAGCCGAGGTCGGTCCAGAAAGTGGTGTCGGAGTTGACCGGCATCTCGAAGCCGCGAAATTTCTGGTTCGAGATCAGCGCTGCGATTTGCGGCTTGTAGACGTCGTAGTTTTCCTGCTCGGCAGGCGAGAGCCTGTCGCGCGGGATGGCATTCAGTTCAGCCATTACCTGTTCCCAATAGACAAGCCGCGCGGCCTGCGACGCTGGATCAACCTTCGGCAGATGATCGACGATCGGCTTGGTGTCGTTCTCGTTGTCGGCGAACTGCTCCTCGCGCCATTTCCACTCGTGCTCGTAGAGGGCGCGAAGGCGCTGGTCCGGCGTCGGCGCTGCATTGGCTTCAGCGGCGCACATCAGCGCAAGCACCGCCAGCACGGCAAGAGAAACAGCCAGGCGCATGAAAGCTCCTTGTGGACATGGAATCAGGCCGTGACAGAGGCTTCGGTTTCCGGTGCGGGCTCGGGCCGGGCGGCCGCGCGCAACAGCAGGAAGGCGGCATATAGCACGACGGCAACGACGCCCCACCGCAAGGCGACGAGCGGCAGGCTGGTGACTGCATACGCCGCCAGAAGGACAGCCGGTGCGCCACCCAGCGCGAGGCCAAGAATGATGCGCAGGTCCACACGTGGGTCTTTCGCAAAACGCAACCCCGTCACCGGCATCAGGAACGCGCAGGCGCCCATCATGATCGGAAAGGCAGCCTTCGGATCGAGACCCATCAGGCTCAGCGTGACCAGCGAAGGCGCGTACAAACCGATCCCGAACGCCATCAACGAGCCGAGAATGAAATGCGCAAGCACCGCCAGCACGAAGAACATCGGCACTAGCGTCAGCGCGTTGCCGTTGTTCGGCATCAGGTTCAGATTCTGCATGGCATAGAGCACGGCTGCGATCATGAGCGCCACGCCGACGGTTCCCTGGACGATCCGGACATGCACCCGGAGCACTGCCGCGGTGCCCACGAACGAACCCGCCATCGCCGCGACAATGCAGGCCAGCAGCAGCCAGGGATCGACCCGAACCAGCCGAATGAACACCAGTGCCTGCACGATCGTCGGAATGCAGTGTCCTGCGTTCAGCGTCGCCGGAATGAACCGGTCGGGCACCAGCGACCGCAGCTTCAGCCAGGCCGTCGTTGGTGCGAAGGAACCGATACCCAGGGTATCGAAGAAGTTGGTGACGGCGCCCAGACCAATGGATTCGACCGTGACGCCTACCTGAGCCCGGGCGGCTGCGTAGCGCAGGAGCATGCCCGTGTAGCCAACCCCGACCACGGCCAGCGCCGCCAGCAGAATGTCAACGATCAATTGCGCCCCCACATCTCGCGCGAGTTGAACATGATCGTATAAGGTTCTCAACACAGAAGGAGATGCGCATGAGCGCAGTCAACACACCCCCGCCCATCGCCCTCGCTGAACGCCAGCAAAGACTCGCGGGGCTACGCGCGCTGATGGACGACGCGGGTCTTGCCGCGGTGATTCTGGGTTCCACAAAAAGCCTGCGCTACTTCACTGGGCTTGTCTGGGGCGCTTCCGAGCGCTTCACCGGTGCTATCGTCCATGCCGACGGGCGGCTGGATTACGTCTGTCCCGGTTTCGAACTGACCAAGGTCGCGGGAAGCATTCAGGTGCCGGGCAACGAGATCGTCACCTGGGAGGAAGAAGAGAGCCCCTATGCCTTCATCGCGTCGCGCCTCAGGTCCGGCACACGTGTCGCGCTGGACGACCAGGTAGCGCTTTTCGTCTATCTCGGGCTGGCGAAGGCGCTGGGCACCGATCGGCTCGCCGACGCCGGCCTGCTGATCAACACGCTTCGCCGCCGCAAATCGGTTGCCGAGATTGCACTGATGCAAAGCGCGAAGGACATCACGCTGGAGGTGCACCGCCGGACGTGGAAGAGCCTCGCCAAGGGCGTGAAGACGTCCGAAGTCACGCGCTTCATCGACCAGCAGCACCGTACCCTCGCGGGTTACGGCAACACCTTCTGCATCGTCTCCTTCGGCTCTGATAGCGCACTGCCCCACGGCGGCGAACAAGACCGTGCGTTGGTGGAAGGCGACGTGGTCCTGATCGATACCGGCACCCAGATCGACGGCTATCAGTCCGACATCACGCGCACCTATGTGTTCGGTGAACCGACCCGGCAGGTACGCGAGATCTGGACGCTGGAAAAGGAAGCGCAAGCCGCTGCCTTTGAAGCGGCGAGACTCGGCACGCCCTGCGAGAGCGTCGATGCTGCGGCGCGCGCCGTGATCACGCGCGCCGGCCTCGGCCCGGACTATCGATTGCCGGGCCTGCCGCATCGAACAGGCCATGGCATCGGCCTCGACATCCATGAGCCGCCGAACCTGGTGCGCGGCGACCGCACAGTGCTGGCGCCAGGCATGTGTTTCTCCAACGAACCCATGATTGTGGTCCCGGACACATTCGGTATCCGGCTCGAAGACCATTTCCACATGACAGAACGCGGCCCGCGCTGGTTCACCCAGCCCTCGCACAGTCTCGAGCAGCCGTTCGCCGGCGTACCGGAATTCGTCTGATGGCCGGCAGCCAGGACTTCGTCGACGACCCCGCCAATGCCTCCGTTCTCATCTATCTGAACGGCGAACTGGTGCCCCGTGCCCAAGCCAAGGTCTCCGTGTTCGATGGCGGCTTCGTGGTTGGCGACGGCGTGTGGGAAGGATTGCGCGTCCACAAGGGCGCCTTGCTCTTCCTCAAGGCGCACATGGACCGCCTGTACGACGGTGCGGCCGCCATCGCGCTCGACATCCAGATGAGCCGAGAAGCGCTGGTGGACGCGATTCGGCGGACGCTAAAGGCCAACCGGTTCGAAGACGGGGTGCATATCCGCTTGATGGTGACCCGCGGTCCCAAGAGCGGCGCCAACCAGGACCCGCGCAACGCGCTGGGCAGACCCACCATCGTGATAGTCGCGGAGAAGAAGGTGCCAAGTCCCGATCTCGCGACCAAGGGCCTGTCGCTCGCCACCGCATCCATCCGCTGCACGCCGAAGGAGATGTTTGACATGCGGCTGAATTCGCACAGCCGGTTGAACCTGATTACCGCGCTGTTGGAGGCGATCAAGGCCGGCGCCGACGAGGCGCTGATGCTCGACCCGCACGGGTTCATCTCAAGCTGCAACGCGACCAACTTCTTCTGGGTGAAAGACGGCGTGGTGCGCACCTCGACCGGTGAATTCTGCTTCAACGGCGTTACGCGCGGCAACGTGATCGATCTGTGCCGCTTCCAGGGCATCCCGATCGAGCTGGGAGCGTTCCCCCTCAACCTCGCGCATACCGCGGATGAGGCCTTCGTCACCGGCACCTTCGGCGGACTTACGCCCGTGCGTGAGATCGATGGCCGCGTGCTGCCCGCCTCATTGCCAGGCCCCATGACCACGCGTCTCAAAGCTGCCTATGAAGCGCAGAAAGACGCTGAGGCTGCCAGGCAATGACACTACGCGTCGCCATGTGGTCAGGCCCGCGCAACATTTCGACCGCGATGATGCGGTCGTTTGAGAACCGTCCCGACACCACCGTGGTCGATGAGCCGTTCTATGCGGCGTTCCTTGCCGGCACCGCGCTCAATCACCCGATGCGCGAGGAGGTGCTGAAGAGCCAGCCCACCGACTGGCGCCAAGTCGCCGCGATGCTCGCCGGGCCATGCCCGACACCCGTCTTCTACCAGAAGCACATGACGCACCACATGCTGGCGGAGTTCGACACGGACTGGATGGCCGAATGCACCAATGTCTTCCTGATCCGGCGACCTGAAGACGTCATCGCCTCCTATCGCGAGAAGCATGATCAGGTCTCGCTTGAAGCCATCGGGGTGCCGCAGCAGGCGCGGCTGTTCGACCAGGAAGCGGATCGCCTTGGTCGCGCGCCGACGGTCATCGACTCAGCCGACATCTCCGCCGGGCCTGAACTCATGCTGCGCGCACTGTGCGAAGCCATCGGAATTCCGTTCACGGAGCGCATGCTGTCCTGGCCGAAGGGGCGCCGCACCAGCGACGGCGTCTGGGCGCCGGCGTGGTACGACCAAGTCGAGCAATCGACGGGCTTCGTCACCAAGGCGAAATTGGCGCCCCCAGAGCTGCCGGTGAACTTGAAAACCATCGCCGATGCGGCGCGCCCCTACTATGAGCGGCTGGCGAAGTGGAAGCTGGGGGAAGATGGTGCCCGGGGACGTCCGCCAGCCGGCACGTAAGACATCCACTTGCGCCTCGTCTTCCCCGCGTCGTCTGCGGCAGCCGATCGTTCTTCGATGTAGTCGCTTCCGAAGCGACGCCGAACATTACCTGTATTGCCTCGTTTCTAGATCCTGCTGGACACAGCCTTTTCAACTCGAACGGCCGTCACCTTGTACTCCGGTGACTGAACCATCGTATCGCGAGCCGGCCCTGTCAGCTTGTTCAGGGCGACGCGAGGGTTGTGAAAGGTCGCGAAGACTTCACCAGGACGCATTGCCTCGACGACCTTTGCCCTCATTCGCGCGAGACCGTAGCGGCTGCGCACCCGCACCCGGTCGCCGGTTGCTATCCCCAATGCGTTGGCGTCGTTCGGCGACATATCCAGCACGTCGGTTGGCCTGAGCCGGTTGGTGGGCGTTCGTGCCGTCATCGTTCCGGCATTGAACTGATACAGAGTGCGCCCGGTCGTCAGCAGAAGCGGGTACTCCGGCGAGACGGATTCCGGCGACGGCACATACGCGATGCGTGCAAGACTTGCCGTCGTCGCCCGGGCAAAGGCCGTCGAATGAAGAATTTCGAGTCCAGGGTCCGTCTCGGAACGACAAGGCCATTGCAGTCCACCGTCTTCAATACGCCGATAACTGATCCCTCCCACGTCGGGCCACACCGCCCGCACCTCATCCCAGATGTCCTGTGCAGAGGAGTAGCGAAACTTCGCCTCATGGCCCATCCGCGCCGCGAGGGCACAAATGATCTCCCAATCTGTCTTGGCCTCGCCAGGAGGAGAGACTGCTTTTCGCACGCGCTGGACCCGCCGTTCCGCATTCATGAAGGTGCCGTCCTTCTCGAAGGTGGATGCCGCAGGCAAAACGACGTTCGCGGCCGCCCGCGCTGTTTCGGTCATGAACAGGTCTTGCACCACGATGAATTCGAGGTTCTTGAGCGCAGTTCGCGTGACATTCATGTTCGGAAGCGTGGCAAGAATGTCGTACCCAATGATCCACAGTGCTTTCAGGCGGCCGGCCAACGCTTCATCCAGCATCTGCAGCAGGTTGAGACCGCGCCGATGCGGGACCGGGACACCCCAAGTCTGCTCGAACAATCGCCTTCCCTCTTCGAGGGCAACCGACCCCGTAAGAATCGAGGGATCGCAGCCCATCTGCGCGGCGCCTTGAACGTTGTTCTGCCCGCGCAACGGATTGATGCCGGTGCCGGGCTTGCCCAGATTGCCGGTAAGCAACGCCAGATTGATGAGGGTCATGACCCCCTCGGTACCCTGCGTGTGCTCGGTCAGGCCCAAGCCGTGGAAACTCATCGATGGCTTGGCGCCTGCGTAGAGCCGGGCCGCCATCCGGATATCGGTGGGGGGCACGTCACAGATTTCCGCGGCGCGCTCCGGCGACCACTGAGCAATGAAGGCCCTGAATTCCTCGAGGCCGGTCACGCGCTCGGAAGTGAATGCCCGATCCTCGAGGCGTTCGGTGACGATCACATTGGCAATTGCGTTAAGCAGGGGAATGTTGGTCCCGGGCCGCAATTGCAAATGCAGTTTGGCGACGCGCGCGAGGTCGGTTCTCCGCGGGTCCGCAACGATCAGATTGACCCCCTGCTTCATGGCCTGGTGCCGGATGCGGGCGCCCACGATCGGATGGTTCTCAAGGGGATTTGCGCCAAACACAAAAATTGTCTGGGCATGCTCGATGTCGCTGAAGGAGTTCGTGGCAGCCCCGGTGCCGAGCATGGCCTTCAGCGCCGCGGCGCTCGGCGTATGGCAGACACGTGCACAACAATCGACGTTGTTGGTGCCAAGCACGACGCGAGCGAACTTCTGGGCCAGATAGTTCTCCTCGTTGGTCGCGCGCGCCGAGCCCAGGACTCCGATGGATTCCGGCCCGTAAATGTCCAGAATCCGCTTAAACTCAGAGGCACTGTGAGACAGCGACTCGTCCCATGACACCGGGGTCCAGCGACCCTGTGCCTTGAGAAGCGGGCGCGTCAGCCGGTCGCTTGCATGCGTGAACCCATGCGCATAGCGGCCCTTCACACAAAGGTGGCCTTTGCTGACGGCCGCATCGAGCACCGGGCGCACGCGGACGACCTTGTCGGCGCTCACCCCCGCTTTCATCTCGCAGCCAACACCGCAATAGCTGCATACAGTCCGCGTCCAGCGCTCGATGGTCGGTACCGGCCTTGGCCCGCGATCCGTCAGCGCGCCCGATGGACAAGTGTCCGCACAGGCTCCGCAACCGACGCACGAGCTCATGCGGAGGGTTGTTGCAGAGTCGGGCACGATCCGCAGCTGGTCCCCGCGATCCAGCGCATGCCAGACGAACTCGCCCTGCAGGTCCTCGCAAATGCGCACGCAGCGAAAGCAGCTTATGCATTGCGCCATGTCTACCCGGATGTGCGGGTGCGACAGGTCTACCGGTACACGCCGCCGCTTCAGGCCGGGCTCGACCCCGTACTCACGCAGGAGGCGATGCAACTCCTTGTCGGGCTCTTCCTCGAGCGAGGTTGGGTGCACGTGTGCCGCCAACCAACGCAGCACCTGACGCCGGAAGGCGTCGATCCGGGGCGACGCCGTCGTGATCCGCATGCCCGCGCGGACCTTGGTCCGGCAGGCGATTTGTGCATGCGTTTCTCCCTCGACGTCGACAGAGCAGATCCGGCAGCTGCCGATCGGGGCCAGTCTCTGGTCGAAACAAATGGTGGGGATGCGCGCCCCGACCCGATGGGCCACTTCGAGAATCGTGCACCCTTCTTCCACGTCGAGCGCGAATCCATTCAGCGCTATTCTCATGGTGCAGAAGCCTTTTGATCGAGTATCCGCGTACTCTCGGCGCACGGATTGGTAACCCCCGCGCCGGCCGCGGGGTTGACGCCGATCAAGTTGCCCGGCGATCGCGAGTTGAAACAGCGCAATGACGCGTAGCGTTGCGCTGTTGCTGGCTCTGCCAAGCATGCGGAGCTTCTTAGTTATGGCGACTGGAAGCGCACTTTTGCGCCACCGCATCTCAATGGGTGAGATCGCACGGGCATCTGGAGAGCATTGCAAAGATGGTGCCCGGGGACAGAATTGAACTGCCGACACGCGGATTTTCAATCCGCTGCTCTACCAACTGAGCTACCCGGGCCGCTGGAAGGCGCGTCTTTTAGGCGAGACACGCCGCCCTGTCCAGCAGGGAAAAATCAATGGATTTCAGGGGCTTCGTCGGGCCGCTGGGTCTCGTCGCCCTCGTCCACCGGCGCGCCCGGAATCGAATATTCGCCCTTCAGCCACTTGCCCAGGTCGATGTCGGCGCAGCGTTTGGAGCAGAAAGGCCTAAGTTTCGGATGGCGCAGTCGCCCGCAGACCGGGCAGATACCCGCTTCAGGTGGTTGTGACATCGAAACCCTCGCGGGCGAACGCGTCGTTCGCCTCGAACGTAACACGCGCGGCACCGCGGCGTGCCAGGGCGGTGCGCACTTCGTCGCCGTGATCCTCCAGCCAGCGCACGACCTCGGCGGAGGCGCGGACGTTGATGGCCTTGCCCGGCGCTGCCGCTGCCGTGCGCTCGATGCTGCGGATCACCTCGAGTGCAACGCTGTCCTTCGTACGCTTGCGGCCGTGGCCGGAACAGGAGCGGCAGCATTCGCTCATCAGCTTCACCAGCGGATCGCGCACGCGCTTGCGCGTGATCTCGACCAGGCCGAACTCGGACATCGGCGAGATCTGGATGGGCGTGTGATCCTTCGACAGGCTCTCGGCCAGCGTGTCGAGCACCCGCTCGATGTTCTTTGCTTCGCTCAGGTGGATGAAGTCCACCACGATCAGTCCCCCGATGCCGCGCAGGCGGACCTGGCGACCGATCTCGTCAGCGGCTTCCAGGTTGACCCGAAGACTGGTCTCTTCAAGGCCGGTCGATGCCGTAAAGCTGCCGGAGTTCACGTCCACGGCAGTCAACGCTTCTGTGCCCTCGACCGTGATCCAGCCGCCCGACGGCAGGGGGGCCTTCGGCACTGTCAGGCGTTCGATCTCGTCCTCGATCGCGTCGAACAGCGAGCCGGGTCCCGTGAACAACTCGACCCTGCTCTCTGCTTCCGGCATTGCGCGGCGGCAATAAGCCTTCGCCGCTTCGACCGCGGCCGCATCGTCGATGATCACCCGGCCGGTATCGCTGCGCACCGTGTCGCGCATGGTGCGTTCCACGGGATCGAGATCGTGATAGAGCGTCGCCGGCGCGCGGGCGCTCTGGCGACGCGCCAGAACGGGCCGCCAGGCTTCGGCCAAGCGTTCAGCATCTTCCTTCAGGTCCGCGAGCGCCGCTTCGCTGGCCGCGGTACGCAAGATGTAGCCGGCGCCGGGCACGAGGCGGTCGCCACCCTGGGCGATCATCGCCTCGCCCAGCTTCAGCATCCGGTCGCGCTCGCCCTCTTCCTCGATCCGCCGCGACAGAGCGATGCCCGGCGTGTTCGGCACCATCACGGCCAGGCGCCCAGGGATGGTGATATTGGCGGAGAGACGTGCCCCCTTGTCGCCGATCGGGTCTTTGACCACCTGGACCAGGATCTCCTCGCCTTCGCGCACGCATTCGCTGATCTTCGGCGCGCGGTCTTCGTCATAGCCCGGCAGGTCGGCGAGGCATCGCGCCTCCCGGGCGCCAAGAAAGCCCGCGCGCTCCAGTCCCACATCTACAAACGCGGCTTGCATGCCTGGCAGTACACGCTGCACGCGGCCCAGAATGATGTTGCCGATCAGGGAGTGGCCACTGCGCCCGTCGCTCTTCTTGCGTGGGCCGTCATCCAACCCAATGGTGCGTTCGAGCATCAGGTCCTGGAGGCGGCCGTCTTCGACGACGGCTACGCGGATTTCCCCCGCCCCCGCGTTGATCAGGACGTCTTTCGACATTCAGGTGCTCAGGCAATAGCGACATGAAAACGCTAACACGGATATCCGGCGGCCCGAAGCAGCGACATCGTCTCCCGTAGGGGAAGTCCGACCACATTGGAATAAGAACCGCTCAGGCGGCGCACGAAGATTTCGGCGCGACCCTGCACCGCATAGCCGCCGGCCTTTCCCACACCCTCGCCGCACTGCACATAAGCGCCGATGGCGGCCGCATCCAGCCTGTCAAGAGACAGACGTGTCTCAACCATCCGTGTGCGGAGTTTTCTGTCAGTTCCGACTGCTGCGACCGCGGTCAACACGCGATGCGCCCGGCCCGACAGCATTTCGAGGCATTCGCGCACCTGCTCGCCGTCGGCGGCCTTTGGCAGCACACGGCGGCCCAGCGCCACGATCGTGTCGGCCGCCAGGAACACGGCCGGAGCACCGCTCCATTGCGCCGCAACCGTTCGCACCTTCTCCGCCGCCACGCGGGCGGCGTAGGCGCGGGGTTCCTCTTTCCTGTGGATGCTTTCGTCGATGTCGGCAGCGCGGACGGCCTCCGGCACGATCCCCGCCTGCGCCAGCAGCTGGAGCCGCCGTGGGCTCTCGCTGGCGAGGACCAGCGATGGTTTACTTGAAGCGATAGGTGATGCGTCCCTTGGTGAGGTCATAGGGGGTCATCTCCACCATGACCTTGTCGCCGGTCAGCACGCTGATGCGGTTCTTGCGCATCTTGCCGGCCGTGTGCGCGATGATCTCATGGCCGTTCTGGAGCATGACACGGAAGGTGGCGTTGGGCAGCCTTTCGCTGACCGTGCCTTCAAATTCGAGCAGTTCTTCTTTTGCCAATTCGTCCTCAATAGGCTGTCTGGGCGGGGGAAATGGCACCGAAACCCGCAAAAATCAAGGTTCCCGCACCTCCGGCTCAGGTATCTGAAGCCCGCTTCTCTGCGAATCTGGTCTTGATCCGCCGCATGATGTTGTCGCGGGTCGTGCGGTAGGCATCCAGCCGCTGGTCGCGCGAGCCCTCGACAAGGGTCGGGTCCATGGTCGGCCAGTACTCGATGTCGATGGCCGAGGTATGGGCCAGGTCGACCGCGCGGTGCTGTGCCTCCGGCGACAGCGTGATGCAGAGGTCGAACATGGAGGAATCCTCCATGTCCTCGAAGGTCTTGGGGCGGTATTTGCCGATCGCGATGCCGATCTCCTCCATCACCTCGACGGCCATAGGGTCGAGCTCGCCGGCGCGCACACCTGCCGAGTCGACATAGACGAACTTCCCATACAGATATTTCATGATGGAGAACGCCATCACGCTGCGCACCGAGTTCATGGTGCAGGCGAACAGCACGGCGCCCGGAAGCTCCTCCCCGTTCGGCCCCCGCATGGCGCGTCAGCCTTTCATGTGCAGAACGCAGATGAGAGTGAAAAGGCGGCGCGCCGTGTCGTGGTCGACGGCGATTTTTCCCTTCAAGCGTTCGATCAGGATGTCGGAGCCTTCGTTGTGCAGGCCGCGGCGGCCCATATCGAGCGCCTCGATCTGCGACGGCGGCGCAGTGCGGATCGCCTTGTAGTAGCTCTCGCAGATCAGGAAATAGTCCTTGATCACGCGCCGCAGCGGCGTCAGCGACAGCATCACCTTGCCATGCTGGGTGTCGTCCTCCAGCTGGACGTCGAACACCAGCCGGTTGTCTTCCACGCTGAGCACCAGCTTGTACGGTCCACCGTGCGAGCCTTCCGGCTTGAAGCTGTTGGCTTCCAGGATGTCATAGATCGCGATGTCGCGCTCCTGCTCGATCTCGCGCGTACGCCGCACGATGGAGCGTTCGTCCAGCGTGATGGCAGCGAGGCGGAACGCGTCCTCGGCCACGCTATCTGCTCTGATTCAGGCGCGCCGCGATGGAGCGGGCATGGGCGTCCAGGCCCTCTGCCTCCGCCAGCACGATGGCGTCAGGACCGATCTTTGAGACCGTGGCGGGCTCGCAGTGCAGCAGCGTTGTGCGTTTCATGAAGTCCAGCACCGAGAGACCGGAGGAGAACCGCGCCGTGCGCGAAGTCGGCAACACGTGGTTCGGCCCGGCAATGTAGTCGCCCATTGCCTCCGGCGTGTGGCGACCCAGAAAGATTGCACCGGCATGGCGCACCTTGGCTGCGAAAGTCTGTGGATCGGCAGTCGCGATTTCCAGATGCTCCGGTGCGATGGCGTCAACCAGCGGTGCGGCGTCGTCCAGATTCGCTACAACGATGATGCCGCCATAGTCCGTCCAGCTCGCACGCGCAATTTTCTCGCGCGGCAAGAGCTTCAACGCGTGTTCGGCCGCGTCTTCAACCTTTGCGGCGAAGGCCGCGTCGTCGGTGATCAGGATGCTTTGCGAGGAGGCGTCGTGTTCCGCCTGGCTCAGCAGATCGGCGGCGATCCAGTCGGGACGGTTCTTGCCGTCCGCGACCACAAGGATTTCCGACGGGCCGGCGACGGAGTCGATGCCCACCTTGCCGAACACATCGCGCTTCGCCGCGGCGACGTAGGCGTTGCCGGGGCCGACGATCTTGTCGACGGCCGCAATGGTCTTGGTGCCATAGGCCAGCGCAGCCACTGCCTGCGCGCCACCAACGCGATAAATCTCCGCGACTCCTGCCCGCTTCGCGGCGGCTAGCACGAGCGGTGTGATATTGCCGTTGCTCGCCGGCGTCACCATCACGATGCGCTTCACGCCTGCGACGCGCGCGGGCACCGCGTTCATCAGCACGGAGCTCGGATACGCCGCAGTGCCGCCCGGCACGTACAGACCCACACTGTCCAGCGACGTCCATCGCCAGCCTAGCTGGGCGCCGGTTGGATCGGTGAACCATTCATCCGTCGGCAACTGACGGCGGTGATAGCTCTCGATCCGTTCCGCGGCGACGTCGAGCGCATCCAGCTGCGCCTTGGTGCAATGCGCTTCGGCTGCGCCGATCTCTGCATCAGTCAGCCGCAGCGTGGCCGACGTCACACCGGCACGGTCGAACTTGTTGGTCAGCTCAACCAACGCGTGGTCACCCCGCGCCCGAACATCCTTGATGATGCCGCGCACGGTCTGTGCGACATCATTCTCCACTTCGCGCTTGGCGTTCAGAAGTGCGTCGAACTGCGCCGCAAAGTCCGGCGCGCGGGCATCGAGACGGCGCGCCATGTCACGTTTCTTCGTGTTCGGGGCGGCCCATTGCCGCCCACGGACCGGCCAGATCGGTCAGACCCGCATCCAAGACCTCAACCTCGAGGCGCAACGCGCCGCCGCCGGCAAACACCAGCTCGACCGTGCCGCCGGGATCCTCGCTACCCTTGGGCGAGAACTGGATCGCCAGCAACGACACCACCGCATCGGGTGCGCCGCGCTTCAGCTTGTGCGACTTGACCGACAACACGCCATCGAAATGCAGGCCGGTGCGTACGCGAAGGTCGCCCCTCTTGTTGTCAGCCTCCCAGACGAACCGGTTGAACAGAGCTGCGAAGCGCCGCTTCTTCGGCAGATAGACGAAGTCCTTCATCTGCGCGATCGCGTCCTGCAAACGTGCCGAGATGATTTCCAGGTCGGCCGCGTCCTCCGCCGCCAAAGTCAAACCGCTGTTCATGCCGAAATGCGTTCCACCTCTGCGCCGACGCCCTGGAACTTCTCCTCCAGGCGCTCAAAGCCGCGATCCAGATGATAGACGCGGTTCACTACCGTGTCGCCATCGGCCACCAGGCCTGCGAGAACCAGGCTGACTGATGCGCGCAAATCCGTCGCCATCACCTGCGCGCCGCGCAGTCTCTCGACACCCGTAACCGTCGCGGTATCGCCGTGGACTTTGATGTTGGCGCCCATGCGTGCGAGCTCCGGCACGTGCATGAACCGGTTCTCGAACACGGTTTCCTTGATGTGCGAGACCCCGTCCGCCACCGCCATCAGCGCCATGAATTGCGCCTGGAGGTCGGTCGGGAAGGCCGGGAACACATCAGTCGCCACATCCGCGCCGATCGGACGGATGCCGTTGCGATGGATCGCGACGCCGCGATTGGTCTCTGTCACCTCGGTGCCGACGTTGCGCAGCAGACGATAAAGTGCGTTGTTCGAGTCGACACGAGCGCCCACGAGTTCGACTTCTCCGCCGGCGAGCGCGGTGGCGATGGCATAGGTGCCGGTCTCGATGCGATCGGGCATCACAGCGTACTCGGTGCCATGCAGACTGTCGACGCCGTCGATGACGATCTCGCCGGTACCGAGGCCGGTGATTTTCGCGCCCATCGCGTTCAGGAAGGCGCCGAGGTCGGCCGTTTCAGGCTCTCGCGCGGCGTTCTTCAGAACCGTGCGGCCCTTGGCCAGCACCGCAGCCGTCATGACGTTTTCCGTCGCGCCCACGGACGCACGGGGCACGGTGAACGTTGTGCCTTTCAGACCGCCATTGACGGTCGCAACTACATAGCCGTCCTCAAGATGGATCTTCGCTCCCAACGCCTCGAGGCCCTGTATATGGAAGTCGACCGGCCGTGCGCCGATGGCGCATCCGCCTGGAAGCGAGATCTTCGCTTCGCCGTGCCGCGCGAGCAGTGGACCCAGCACCTGGAAACTCGCACGCATCTTCCGCACCAGGTCGTACGGTGCGAGGGCGGAATCGATCTTTTCGGCATGCAACCGCATCGTGTCCGTCTGGCCGAGCGCCTGCCCGCGGCGGATGTTCAGGTTCACGCCGAACTGCATCAGCAAGTCCGCCATGGCGCCGATATCGGCAAGCCGCGGCATGTTGGTGAGCATCACCGGGTCGGACGTCAGGATCGACGCAGCCATGAGCTTGAGCGCCGAATTCTTGGCGCCGCTGATCGGAATCTCACCCTTGAGGCGGTTGCCGCCCCGTACGCGAATCTTGTCCATGAACCCTCTTGGGCCTTCGCCCGAACGGCCCCTTGTAGCGTGGCGGCATGCCAACGGATAGCGGCGCCGAAGGCTCCCGGTTAACCCGGCTTCTTGGCCGATTTCAGGCTGTCCACAGGGGGTTCAGCGCTGTGCGGCTTGGCCGGTTTGACGGCTGCCCGCTGGGCCTCCTTCCGCCGCTTGAGATTGGCCCTCAAGGCCGCGGCAAGGCGTTCGCCGCGGCCGGGCGCCTTCTTGGACATGGGTGCTGGCCGCCTCTTTCCCTTTGACCCCGGTTTGGCTATAGCAGCCGTCCTTTCGGGCACTTAGCCGGAAAGACACCACGGTTAGCCGGAGTAGCGTAGTGGTAGCGCAACCCCTTGGTAAGGGGTAGGTCGAGAGTTCAATTCTCTCCTCCGGCACCATGTCTTTGGCGGGTGGGCTGAGCAGCCGCCACGCCAACCCTGCTCAGCCCACCCGCAACACATCTCGCGCGAGCGTGATTGGTTCCCACCGGTTCGACACGGGGCCGACGCAGTTCAGCCGTCATTCGCGACGAGCTTGGCGCCCGCTTGCTTCCAGGGGACCTTGCCATGCGCCATGCCACCGTCACCGCGGCGTCCATCGCCGCGCTTCTGTCGCTGACCTTCGCCTCGACCGCCGCTGCACCCGGGCAACCGGCGCATCGGACACTGATCGCCTTTCAGTCCGACACCGAGCTGGCGGCCTATCTCAAGAAGCTTGCAAGGCAACGCGTGCGGCGCGCGGCGGAGGAACCGATGGCCGATGCGGCGATGGCGCCGCCTCCCCCGCCATCGCCGGCTGCCGGCGCCGAAACAGTCGTCGCCAGCGGCGCTGCGGGCCCCTCCATCACCAACAACCAGGAAGCCGGTGTTGACGAAGGCGATATCGTGAAGATGCACGGCCGCGACACCATGGTGATCCTGCGCCGCGGACGGCTGTTCACGATCTCGCTGGCGAATGGCGGGATGAAGCCCACCGACATGATCGACGCCTATCCGCCGGGCGTGAACGCTTCGTCGGACTGGTACGACGAGATGCTGGTCAGCGGCGACCGCGTCATCGTGATCGGCTACAGCTATAGCCGCGGCGGCACGCAGGTGAACCGCTTCCGCATTTCCGCCGATGGCCATCTCGCGTTCGAGGATGCCTACCAGCTCCGCTCCAACGACTATTACTCCTCGCGCAACTATGCCTCCCGCCTGGTTGGCCACACGCTGGTCTTTTATTCGCCGCGCTACATCGGCTATGGCGATCCGCTGGACGCTCTGCCCGGTCTGCGCAAGTGGAACGGCAATGGCGATGCGCCGGGCTGGAGGCGCGTCGGCACGGCGCGCGAAGTGTTCCAGTCGCCCGGCATCGATGCCGCTCAGGTCGACACCGTCCACACCATCATGTCGTGTGACCTGACCGCGCCGCAGCTTGCCTGCAAGGCGACCAGCGTACTCGGACCCGGCGGGCGCACGTTCTATGTGTCGTCGCACGCGGTCTATGTCTGGGTCACGCCGTGGTGGAGCGACGCCCGGGACGGGAACAAGCCCTCCTCCCTGCTCTATCGTCTGCCCCTGGACGGCGGCGCGCCCTCGGCCGTCGCGACGCGCGGCGCTCCCGTCGATCAATTCAGCTTCCGCGAGGACGGCAGCACCCTGAGTGTGCTGGTGCGCGCGAACAGCGCCGGCGATGTCATGTGGGCGCCGGAGCACTCGGCTGGTGCCATCGCGCTGCTGCGTGTTTCCGCTGACGAGTTCGGCGACGGTTCGCGCGAAGCCGCCCGGACTGACTACCGCGGACTCCCCTCGCCAAGGGACAGCGGCGATTTCCACAACCGGTTCGTCGGCAACTACATCCTTTATGGCAACGGCAACGGCTGGGGCACACCACAGGACGGCACCGCCGAACTCATCGCTGCGCCGCTGACTGGCGGATCGGTGACGACGCTGACCATGGCGCACGGCATCGACCGTATCGAGGTGATGGGCCGCGACGCCATGGTGGTCGGCAGCGATCAGGCGAACGTCACGTTCTCGACCATCGATCTCGGTGGACGCCGCCCCGCCGAAGGCAGCCGCTATGTGCTGGAAGGCGCCGCACAGGCGGAGACCCGCAGCCACGGCTTCTTCTATCGGCCCGACGCCGATCCCGACAGCGGCGTGCTGGGCCTGCCGGTGTCGATGCCGGCCAATCCGGCCTATCGTCAACTGTTCGACACGTCGGCGGCGATGACCTTCCTGCGGCGCAGCGACGGCCAGCTCTCACCGCTCGGCCAGATCGCGGCGCATGACGCAGGCGCGGTGGACGATCACTGCGTCGCCTCCTGCGTCGACTGGTACGGCAACGCGCGGCCGATTTTCCTCGGAAACCGGATCTTCGCGCTGATGGGTTATGAGCTGGTCGAAGGCGCCATCGGACGCGATCGAATCCACGAGACCGGCCGGGTCAACTATACCAGGGGCGGAGGCCGGATCGCGGGAGATTAGCGTGACCGCGGTGCGCGCCAGGTGCTAGTCTCGGCGCGAAATATTCCGGAGTTCTCTCATGTCGACCACCGAACGCGCTGTGCTCGCCGGCGGCTGCTTCTGGGGCATGCAGGACCTCATCCGCAAGATGCCGGGCGTGATCTCCACCCGTGTGGGCTACACCGGTGGCGATGTGAAGAACGCCACCTATCGCAACCACGGCACGCACGCCGAGGGTATCGAAATCATCTTCGACCCGGCAAAACTGAGCTATCGCAAGCTGCTGGAATTCTTCTTCCAGATCCACGACCCGACGACGAAGAACCGCCAGGGCAACGATATCGGGATGAGCTACCGCTCGGCGATCTACTATACGAGCGAGGCGCAGAAAGAGACGGCGCTGGACACCATCGCCGACGTCAATGCCTCGGGCCTGTGGCCGGGCAAGGTGGTGACGGAAGTCGAACCCGTGGGCGATTTTTGGCAGGCCGAGCCGGAGCACCAGGATTACCTGGAGCGCATTCCGAACGGCTACACCTGCCATTTCGCGCGCCCGAACTGGGTGCTGCCGAAGCGCCAGGCGGCGGAGTGACGCGGCCGGCAACGCCCGCCATCTCACCGTTCTTCATCGTGAGCGATGTCGCCCGATCGATCGCTTTCTATCGCGACCGATCGGGCTTCGCCGTCACGTTCCAGGAGCCGGCCGGTGAACCGTTCTTCGCGATCATCGTTCGCGATGGCGCGCAACTTTTCCTGAAATCCCTGGATGGCGTTACGGCGATGCCAAACAACAAGCATCATCCATCGCTGCGGTGGGATGCGTATGTCTACACGCCCGACCCCGACTCCCTTGCTGCCGACCTCGCGAGCCGCGGCACCGCGATCAGCAGCACGCTCCAGGACAGGAATGACGGATTACGTGGCTTCGAGGTCATCGATCCGGACGGTTACGTTCTGTTCTTCGGACGGCCGCGCTAGTCCGCGCATGCCTCGTCCATCGCGGCCTTGTGCTCGCACTGGGTCGTGGGCTGCGCGGCCATCGGCGTCTGCATCACCGTCGTTTGGACGTCCGAGCCCCTGGTCAGGGTCAGATGCACCGGGCAGCGCTCGGCGATCTGCTTGAGGCGTTCCTTCTGTGCGTCATCGATAGGCCCTTCAATCTCGATCTGGCGGTCGAACACATCGCGCCCGTTCAGCCCGGCGCGGTGGTGCGTGACCTTCACGCGGATGCGCGTCACCGGCCACGTCTTGAGATCGGCGTACTGGCGCACCGTCATGAGCGAGCAGGAGCCGAGCGCCGCGCTCAGCAGGTCATAGGGGTTCGGTCCGGAGCCGAGTCCGCCTGCCGCTTTTGGCTCGTCGACGACGAACGTTGCGGTACCGGCCTTCACCTGCACCTGGTATTTTCCGGCCTTCGTCTCGTCGATTACGATCGTTTCGCCAATGGTCTCGGCCATCTTTCCTCCTACCAGCAGCTGTAACCGCCGTCCGCCAGCACGATGCTGCCGGTCATGAGACTCGACGCGTCCGATGCCAGGAACAGGATGACGGACGCGATCTCCTCTGGCTCGCCCAGCCGACCCATCGGTGTGCCGTCGATCCAGCGGCGGTACATCTCGCTGGACTTGTCCGCGAACGCGTTGATCGGCGTCGCGATGTAAGTGGGCGCCACCGCATTCACCCGCACGCCGCGCGAGGCCCACTCGGCCGCCAGCGAGCGCGTCAGATGATGCACGGCCGCCTTCGACGCGTTGTAGTAGCTCTGCGCCTGCGGCCGGTTGACGATGAAGCCGCTCATCGAGCCGACGTTGACGATCACGCCTTTGCCCGCGGCCAGCATGTGCTTGCCGAAGGCGCGGGCGCACCAGAACGTGCCGTTCAGATTGACGTCCAGCACGTTCAGCCAGTGCTCGTCGGTGACGTCCTCCGCGGCGGTCATGCTGCGCGCGATACCGGCATTGTTCACCAGGACGTCGATGCGGCCATGGCTCTCGATCAACTCGTCCGCGACGGCGGTGACCCGTGCGGAGTCGGTGACATCCATCACGGTGCCTTCGACGTCGAAGCCCTTCACCTTTAGTCGCGCCCTCGCGGCGTCAATATGGTCGCTCTTCAAGTCGGCAATGATGACCCGCGCTCCGGCTTCGGCCAGCGCCTCCGCCGTCGCGTAGCCGATGCCGCTCGCGCCGCCAGTCACCAGCGCGACGCGGCCATCCAACCGGAATTTGTCGAGATACATGCCCTATTTCATTCCCAGTGTCTTTCTCAGGTTCTCCTCCGGACCGACGGGATCGCTTATCCGCTTGTAGGCGATGTCGTCGACGCGCCACTGGCCGGCCTCCAGTATGAGCGAATAGGTGACGTCCTCGCGGCCGCTGCCACCGCCGCGGTCGAAATTCGCGCGCACCACCGCCTTGTTCGCGGTCGCCGAGACCAGTGTGTACTTGAAATCCCTGGTGCCCGGCTCCTGCGAGTCTGTGAAGGGGTCGCCTTCGATGGTCGGCGGCTCGCCGCGCTTGTTGGCGTCCGCTTCGTCCTTCTTCAGCGCGGCCAGCACGGCTTTGGAGAAAAAGCGCGCACGGGCCTTGTCGTCACCCATGACACCCTCGCCGGTGTTCTTGTAGAACGGCGCATCGGCGGCATAGAGCGCCTTGACGGTATCGAGAGGGCCTTGCGGCGCAGCCGCGCCGAGGGCGGCCGTGCCGATCAACAATGCAGACGCAAGCGTCACGAATCGAAACATGAAAAAATCCCCTTGCTTCAAATGAGGAACGGTCGCACCGCCAGTGTGGCGGATCAATATGGCGCAACCGCGTTGACGCCCCTGCACATGCTTGTTAGCACTCGCCCGGCCCATGAAACCCCTTCTCAAAGCCCTGCGCGGCGAGGCCCTGCCCCGGCCTCCGATCTGGCTGATGCGCCAGGCCGGGCGCTACCTGCCCGAATATCGCGCCCTGCGGACCAAGGCAAAGAGCTTCGTAGACCTTGCGCTGAATCCGGAGCTGGCGGTGGAGGTGACGCTCCAGCCAATCCGCCGGTTCGGCATGGATGGCGCCATCCTGTTCGCGGACATCCTGCTGGTGCCGCATGCACTCGGCCAGAAGCTCGAATTTCTCGCAGGCGAAGGGCCGCAGCTGGAGCCGATCCGCGATGCCGCCGGCCTGGCCAAGCTGTCGGACGCGCGCGCGGCGGACATCCTGGCGCCGGTCATGCAGACGGTCAAAGGCGTGCGCGCGGCGCTGCCGCCTGAAGTCACGCTGATCGGCTTCGCGGGCGCGCCGTGGACGGTTGCGACCTACATGATCGAAGGCCGCGGCAAGACGGAGTACGAGAATTGCCGTCGCATGCTGTGGAGCGAACCCAAGTTGTTCGCTTCGATCATGGACCTGTTGGTGGACAGTACGGCGGCCTATCTCAATGCCCAGGCGGAGGCCGGCGCCGAAGCGCTCAAGATCTTCGATAGCTGGGCCGGCGCGGTGCCGGCGCCGCTGTTCGACGTAGCAGTAATTGCGCCGACAGCGCGGATCGTGAAGGCCGTGAAGGCCAAGCATCCCAACATCCCGATCATCGGCTTGCCGCGGGGCGCGGGTTCGCATGTCGCGCGTTACGCGGCAGAGACGGGCGTCGATGCCGTGGCGATCGATCACATGACCGATATGGCCTCTGTCATCTTGCCGCCCGGCGTCGTGCCACAGGGCAATCTCGATCCCATGCTGCTGATGGTCGGCGGCGCGCCGATGGAAGCCGAGGCGCGCCGCATCCTGGCGTCGATGAAGGGCAGGCCCTTCATCTTCAATCTTGGGCACGGCGTGCTTCAGCACACGCCGCCAGAGCACATCGCCCGCCTGGTCGAAGTGGTCAAAGGCTGAAAGAAACGGCCCGTGGGGCCAACCGGCCGTATTCCCTTCACGCCTAATGCACGTCGTCGAAGCCGGACGCCATGCGTTGGCGCTGCCCAAGCATGCTCTCGCCGTCGCGTGGCACGATCTTGCGATAGAGATGCCAAGTGGCATGGCCGAGCACCGGGATGACCACGACCAGGCCGACGAAGAGCGGCAGCGAGCCGACCACCAGCGCGGCCGTCACGATCAGCCCCCAGACGACCATCGGCCCGGGATTGGCCGTCACGGCGCGGATCGAGGTGGCGATGGCCGTGTCGAGCCCAACATCACGGTCGATCAGCAGGGGGAACGAGATGATGCTGATGACCATCGCGAACAGCGCAAACAGCGCACCGACCCCGACCCCGACGACGATCATCGACTGGCCGCCTTGGGTGCGAAATACGTCGTGGATGAACTGCGGCAGCGAGTCGATCGGCGCATCGCCGAAGGTGTTCAGGTAGATCAGCCACGCCGCCACCATCCAGGCGAGGAACGTGGCGATCAGCAGCCCGCCGAGCACCATGATGGCGCCAAGCGCGGGCGCCCTGAACACGTCAAAGCCGTTCGACCAGTTGGCCTCGACACCCTGCTCCCGCAGGCGGCTCATCTCGTATAGTCCGACAGCCGCAAAGGGCCCGATGAGGGCGAAGCCCGAGGCCAGCGGGAACAGGAGCGGGATCAGGTCGGTGCGGAAAATCACGCGCGCCAATATGAGGCCGACGACCGCATAGACGATGCCCACGAACAGCACGTCGCTGCGGTACGCCTCGAAATCCTCGAAGCCCTTGCGTAGCGCATCGCGGACGTCGGCGATGGTGATGTGACGTACCCTGAGCGGCGGCGAATGGATGGTGTCCTGCACGTGTTGCAGCGAGTGGTGGGCGGAGCTGAGCGCGTGCGCGGCGCTCACGAATTGCGCGCCCGTCCACTCGATGGGATTCCTGATGGTCATGACGAATCTCCCGAACCTTTTGCGGTCCGAGGGCGGTAAACGCCCGTGGCCAGGCGGCCCAACTCGCGCCGTCGGTCACGAGTGCCCTCGCAACCTTCGATGCAAGCAAGCATACGCCTGTTCGCGCGCCGCCCCTAGTGGGCGGGTGTCGGCTGGGCGATGGAATTCAGCGCCGCGATGGCGTCCGGCGGCAGGTTTATGCCGGCAACAGAAGCATTTTCGGCCAGGTGCACGAGAGAGGAGGTTCCAGTAATCAACAGCATGTTGGGCGCGCGCTGGAGCAGCCATGCTTGAGCGACCTGCCGGTCAGTGGCGCCAACCTGGGCGGCGACTCTCGCAAGTATATCGGACTGGAGCGGCATGAAGCCGCCGACCGGAAAGAACGGAACATAGGCAACGCCCTGTTTCACGAGATCGTCGATGAAAGCGTCGTCGTCGCGCCTGGCGACGTTGTACCAGTTCTGCACGCAGACGATGCGCGTCATCGCCTTTCCCCTGGCAAACTCCGCGGGCGTCACGTTGGAGAGGCCGATGTGCTTGATGTGCCCCCGACTCTTGAGGTCGATGACGGTTTCCATCATCTCCTCGAAGGGCGGCACGCCCGCACCATGGCCGGCGCCGAGACGGAGGTTCACGACGTCAATGGCGTCGACCTTCAGGTGCCGCAGATTGTCATGGACGGCGCTGATAAGCTCGTCCTTCGAATAGGCCGGGTTCCAGGATTTGTCTGCGCCGCGCTTTCCACCGATCTTTGTGACGATGACGAGATCATCCGGATAAGGATGCAGCGCCTCGCGGATCAGGTGGTTGGCGACATGCGGGCCATAGAAGTCGCTGGTGTCGATGTGGTTGATGCCAAGTCTGATGGCCTCGCGCAGCACGGCAATTGCCGTCGCGTGGTCCTTCGGGGGCCCGTAGACACCCGGACCCGGGAGCTGCATCGCGCCATAACCGATGCGGTTCACCGTCATCGATGTGCCGGGAAAAGTGAATGTGCCGCCGAGTTTCATCAATGCCCGTTGTCCCGACTATTCCGCGGCGATCGAGACCGTGCGGCCCTGGTCCTTGAAGTTGATCGCCTGGAGGTACCGGATGCCCTCTTCCGCGATGTCGTCGCCGACCATGCGCGTGCCTTCGGCCTGGAGCTCGTCCATGTCGATGTACATGGCATAGAACCCGCGGGTGCGGTCGGTGATCAGGCCGGCGTTCAGCAGCGTCTTGATGAGGACGCGGAAAATGTTGGTCTCACCCTTGAAGCGGCGCTGCGGGTCGCGGCTCTTGCGGCGCTCCATGATGTCGGCGATCACGCGCTCAGGATCGAGACCGAACTCGCTGTAGATCACCTGTTGCTGCTGCGGCGAGCCGTTGTTGAAGAGAAGCGACTGCGCACAGTGGGCGGCCCAGTCCTCCACCATGTTGCGCTCGCTTTCGGTCAGCTTGGGGATCGTGCGGTCGGCCCAGATCTTGCCGAACTTGTGGTGGAACGCCTCGTCCGTCATCACGAGCTGGAACAGCTTCTTCGCGACCGGATCGCAGTTGTAGCGGAAGCCGTTGGCGAAGGCGCCCATGGCGAGGCCTTCGACCAGCATCTGCATGCCGATGATCTTCTTGTAGACGGCCGGGCTCTCGATGATCTCGATCAGGAGCGCCTTGAGCGCGGCACCGCAGGGCACCGGGCGGCCCCAGCGCGATTTGATGTACTTCGCGAACGCCGTGACGTGGCGCGCTTCCTCGCGGGTCTGGTTGGCGGCGTATTCCTGTGCGCCCTGGTCCTTCAGCACGTGACAGAGCGATGCCGAAAGATTCAACGCGCCCTGCTCGCCGTGCAGGATGGAGGAGAAATTCCACAGCTGCATGTAGTTGATGAAGCGGATGCGTTCCTTCGGGTCCGTCAGCTTCCCGGCGATGTAGGGAAGCTTCAGCATCGGCTGCATGTCTTCCGGCATCATCGGCTCGTTCTCGAGATCGAACGGCTCGTCGAAGTCGATGTACTTCTTGTCGAGCGGATCCCAGAAATGGTCGTGGGTGGCGGAGATGATCTTGTCGAAAGCGGTCGAACGCTGTTCGTAGCGGTCGAGCTCGATCATCGACTCGAAATCGTTGGGCGCGACCGCGCCGTACATCTGGTCTTTGGTGATGTTGGTGTCGGCCATGACGTTCTCCCGTTCGTCTTATTGTATGGCGTGTTCAACCCAGCAGGAAGCCATCCCTGCCGAGCATCAATTTATGGAACCGCTCACCCATGCGGGCGTAGCCGGCGGCGTTCGGGTGCAGTTCGTCCGGAAGGTCGGCGCGGTCCCCGGGACCGAACAGGTCCAGGCCGCAGAGATAGCGGATGCGGTCGTCGCCGCTCTTCTGGCGCGCGGCGACCACGGTTTGCAGCAGCTCGCGCATGCGCTTGAGCGATGGGCCGCCCTGGCCGCCGGCATCCTCGCGGGGCGGCGACCAGATCGGCGAGACCACAACGATCGGCGTGGCTGCGTGCTTCTCACGGATGATCGAAAGCATGCTGTGGGCGCTGTCGAGGAAGGTGCGCTCCTTGAGCAGACCCTCGCCGTGCACGTTGATGCCAAGCTTCAGGATAATGCCGTCGGCCTTCTGGTCGCGGATGATGCGGGCCGCAAGACCGGAGAGCAGGCAGGAGCCGGCCCAGCCGAGGTTGATGTGGTTCAGGTCGGCGAGGCGCGCGGCGACGGCCGGCCAGGCCCCGGCGGCGGTGTTCGCTTCCATGCAATGCGTGATCGAACTGCCGTGGAAGACGAGGCGCCGGCGATGATCCGGCCACGGCGCCCAGTGCGCACCGTCGGCGATGGCGACCTCGTCGATCGAGACGGTGGCGGTCTGGGGCAGCCAGACCTCCACCTCGTTGTCGGAGCGCGGCAGTTCGATCTTCACCGCGGCGCGTTCGTCGCCCTGGAGCGAGCCGTCGGCCTTCAGGTATGCGCCGCCGCTGACGGCACCTTCGCCATGAGGATCACCGTCGACGAAGACGCGCCAGACAGCCGCCCGCGGCGCGTCGTTGAAGGCGGCCGCGCGCTGGCGCACCTTCAGTTGAAGCACCGAAGAGTCCGTGCGCAAACGCAGGCGCACGCCTGCGGGCGTCGAAGCGACCCAGCGCGTGAAGACGTCGTAGTATTCGTGCTCGGCCGCCGGATAGCGCAGCGGCTGGATGCTGCCGGGACGCCGGCGCACATCGACATGACCTTCCAGCAGATGCTCGACGGAGGTCAGGTCGATGGGCTGCATGACTTCATGCCCGCTTGGGGATAACCACCATCAGCCGCTCATACCCCTTCACGAAGGTGGAGTAGCTGCGCTTCGGCTCCGCCACCACCTCGATCACCGGGAAGCGCTTCATGATTTCTTCCCAGATGATCTGGAGCTGGAGTTCGGCCAGGCGGTTGCCGACGCAGCGGTGGATGCCGAAGCCGAACGAGATGTGGCGGCGCGGATTCTCGCGGTCGATGATGTAGTCGTTCGGGCGCTCGATCACGGTGTCGTCGCGGTTGCCCGAGACGTACCACATGACGACCTTGTCGCCCTTCCTGATCTTCTTGCCCTGGAACTCGATGTCTTCCTTGGCCGTGCGGCGCATGTGCGCGAGCGGCGTTTGCCAGCGGATCGTCTCCGACACCATCGACGTGATCAGGTCCGGATTGGCCCGCAGCTTGTCGTACTGGTCCGGGTTCTGGTTCAGCGCCAATACCGAGCCGGTGATGGTGTTGCGCGTGGTGTCGTTGCCGCCGACGGTGAGCAGCACCACGTTGCCGAAGTACTCGCGCGGCTCCATGTTCCGCGTCGCCGGATTGTGCGCGAGCATGGAGATCAGGTCGCCCCTTACCTCGGTGGCGTTGACGCGCTCGTTCCACAGCTCAGTGAAGCGGGCGTGATATTCCTGGAACACCTGCATCTTCTGCTCGATCGTATCGATCAGGCCTTGGCCGGGCGCTGCGGTCACGACGTCGGACCAATAGGCGAGCTTGCGGCGTTCTTCCTGCGGCAGATCGAACAGGGTGGCGAGCGTCATCGCGGTGAGTTCAATCGAGACCTTGTCGACCCAGTCGAAAGGCTCGCCGATCGGCAGGCCGTCGAGGATCCTGGCGGCGCGCTCGCGGATCAGCGGCGCGAGATATTGCAGGTTCGCGGGGGACACGACCGGCGTGACGACTTTGCGCTGGATATCGTGCTTGGGAGGGTCCATCGCGATGAACATAGGCAGCGGATCGACGTTCGCCTGGCCGCCGCCGATGGTTATGCCGCCCAGCATGAAGTCCGACGAGAACACCTGATGGTTGGTATCGACCGCCATGATGTCGTTGTACCTGGTGATCGACCAGTAGGGGCCGAACTCGCTTTGGGCGCAGTAGTGGACCGGGTCTTCCCGGCGCAGGCGCTCGAAGTAGGGCCACATCGCGTTCTGCTGGAACAGGATGGGCTGGGCGACGTTGATCTGGTCGAGCGGCAGCGCGTAGGCGGCGTCGCGGGCGGCGTTGATGTCTTCCTTCAGGACGGCAATGTTCATGGCTGACCTCAGTTGCGCGCCGGAATGACGACCGGCAGCGTCTCATAGCCTTTGACGAAAGAGGAGTGCGTGCGTGTCGGCTCGCCCGCCACCCGGATGTCGGGGAAGCGCTTCATGATCTCTTCCCAGATGATCTGGAGCTGGAGTTCCGCGATGCGATTGCCGACGCAGCGATGGATGCCGAAGCCGAACGACAGGTGCTGGCGCGGCCGCTCGCGGTCGATGATGTAAGCGTTCGGATCGGCGATGACATCTTCGTCGCGGTTGCCCGAGACGTACCACATCACGACCTTGTCGCCTTCCTTGATCTTGTGGCCCTTCAGATCGAAGTCGCGCAGAGCGGTGCGGCGCATGTGCGCCAGCGGCGTCTGCCAGCGGATCGTCTCAGACACCATCGACGTGACGAGGCCGTTGTTGGCACGCAGCTTCGCGTACTGTTCCGGGAACCTGTTCAGCGCATAGACGCTGCCGCTGATCGTGTTGCGGGTGGTGTCGTTGCCGCCGATGATGAGCAGCACGACGTGGCCCTGGTACTCGCGCGGGTCCATGTTCCGGGTCGCCGGGCTGTGCGCCAGCATCGAGATCATGTCGAAGCTCGGCTCGGCGTTGACGCGCTGGTTCCACAGATCGGCGAAAGCGCCGAAGCACTCGTCGGCCGCTTCCTTCTTGTGCGCCCAGCTCCTCGCGGGACCGTGGCCCGGCGCGTTGGTGAACATGTCGGACCAGTAGGTCAGCTTGCGCCGGTCCTCGAACGGGAAGTCGAACAGAGTGGCGAGCGTCATCGCCGTCAGCTCCTTCGACACCCTGTCGACCCAGTCGAACTCCTGCCCTATGGGGAGCGAGTCGAGAATCAGACCGGCGCGCTCGCGCACCTGCGGCGCCATGCGGGCGAGATTGTCTGGCGCGACCACCGGTGTGACCGTCTTGCGCTTGGGCCCATGGTGCGGCGGGTCCATCGAGATAAAGCCGCCGGCATTGCGGTCGCGCGGCCCGCGGATCTTCTCGTTCTCGCGGATGGATTCGAGCGTGGCGAGGACGATGCCGTCGGCGGAGGAGAACACCTCGTGGTTGGTGTCCACCGCCATGATGTCGTTCCACTTCGTCACCGACCAGTACGGGCCGTAGGCGCTGTCGGCGGTGTAGTGGATGGGCGCTTCCCTGCGCAGGCGCTCGAAGTAGGGCCAGATCGTGTCGTTCTGGAAGCGATCGGCGTTGGCCGGGTCGATCTTTTCCAGCGGCAGAGAATAGGCATCGTTGCGGGCCTGTTCCTGGGTTCCAACCGCGACATTCATGGCGCTATCCTCCCGATACAAAGTCCTAGTGCTGGCTTTGCGGCATGCGGACGACGAGACCGTCCAGTTCTTTCGTGACCTTGATCTGACAGCTGAGGCGGCTGTTCGGCGCGATCTCCGGCGCGAAGTCGAGCATGGTCTCTTCCATGTCGGTCTTGGGCGGAATCTTCGCGGCCATCGCCGGATCGTCGACGAAGACGTGGCAGGTGGCGCAGGCGCAGGCGCCGCCGCAGTCGGCGTCGATTCCGGGGATCATGTTCTTCACGGCGCCTTCCATGACGGACCAGCCCTCGGGGACGTCCGCGACATGTTCCTTGCCGTTGTGCTCGATGTATTTGATCTTGGGCATTGGTGTCCGTTTCAGATGTGAAAGCGCGGGCCGCGGTTTCGACCTGCGGCCCGCGCGACCTGTCAGAGGTTATTCCGCGGCGATCCTGATCGCGGCGGCGTTCGAACGATCCTTGAAGTTGATCGTCTGGAGATAGGCGATGCCCTCCTCCGCGATGTCGTCGCCGACCATGCGGTCGCCTTCCGACTTCAGCTCGTCCATGTCCACGTAGTTGGCATAGAACGGCTTGGTACGGTCGGTGACCAGACCGGCCTTGACCAGCGTTTTGATCAGTACACGGAATATGTTGGTCGACTCGCGCAGGCGCTCGCGGGTGCGGGCTTCGGAGCGAATCTCCATCAGGCCGGCGATGACCTTCTGCGGGTCGAGGCCGAAGGAGGCATACATCTCCGCCTGCTGCTGCGGCGAACCGAGGTTCATCACCAGCGACTGGAAGCAGTGCGCCGCCCAGTCCTCCACCACATTGCGCTCGTCTTCCGACATGCGCGGGATGGTGCGATCGGCCCAGATCTTTCCGAACTTGTGATGGAAGGCTTCATCCGTCATCACGAGCTGGAACAGCTTCTTGGCCAGCGGGTCCTGGTTGTACTTGTAGCCGGTCGCGAACGCGCCCATCGCAAGGCCTTCGACCAGCATCTGCATGCCGATGATCTTCTTGTAGACCTCCGGCGCGGAGATGATGTCGACCAGGAGCGCCTTCAGCACCGTGCCGCAGGGCCGGGGACGCCCCCAGCGCGACTTGATGTATTTCGCGAACGCCGTGACGTGACGCGCTTCCTCGCGCGTCTGGTTGGCGGCGTATTCCTGCGCGCCCTGGTCCTTCAGCACATGGCAGAGCGAGGCGGAAAGATTCAGCGCACCCTGCTCGCCGTGGAGGATCGACGAGAACGACCACAGCTGCATCTCGTTGGCGAACTTCACCTTCTGGCCCGTCTTCACCAGGTGATCGCGCACATACGGGATCTGGAGCTGGAAGATCTGCTCATCGGGCATCATCTGCACGTGCTCGATGTCGAACGGCTCGTCGAAGTCGATGTACTTCTTGTCGAGCGGATCCCAGAAGTGATCGTGGGTGGCGGAGATGATCTTGTCGAAAGCGGTCGAGCGTTTCTCGTAGCGGTCGAGCTCGATCATCGACTCGAAGTCGTCGGGAGCGACGGCTTCATATACAATGTCCTTGGTGATGTTTCCGTCTGCCATGATGTCCTCCGCGCCTGTATTCCGTTGCGTTATTTTTCCACAAGCGACTGCAACACGGCCGCCGTGCGTTCGATAAAGACCTCGCGTTCGCGCCCTGCCAGCGGTTCGTCGCGGATGAGCCGTTCGACCAGAAGGCCGATGAACACCGAGGCGAGCACGCGGGCGCGGGCTTCGGCATCCTCGCCGCCGATCCAGTCGCGGATCGGGCCCATGAAACGCTCCTGCACCGCGACGTTCAGCAACGGTGCGGTCACCGGGCTGGTCGCGGCGCGCAGCAGGAACTGAAACGAATGCGCACGCTCGGCATGCTGGTGCGCATGGCCGGCCATCATCGTGGCGACATCGTGCGCGAAGCTCTCGCGCGACCACTGCGAGATCGCGTCGGGCGCGATGGAGTCCTTGAGCGCCGCCTGGAACAGGCCGTCCTTGCCGCCGAAATAGCGGTTGATCAGCGCCGCATCGACACCGGCGTCGGCGGCTATCCCGCGCAGGAAGGTGCCGTCATAACCGGATCTGGCGAAGTGCTCCTTGGCGGCGGCGAGGATCGCGGCGCGCGTTGCCTCAGCGTCGCGCTTGCGCGGCGCGCGGTCGTTGGCCAGGGCGACGACGTTTGTCATTTCCAGATGACACGCTGCCCGCTACCCGAACCGATGTCAACGGGCGTTGACTTAGATCAATGACCGCAAGTGTGGCTATCTAGATGTAGTGGTGAATATCAGGAACCCGCAATATCTTGATATTCGTTTTCACGAACTGGCCATTTTTGTATTCGAACCACAAAAAATGTGGTGGGGGGCCCGTCCGGGCGGGCGAGGCGTTGGCCGACCTGGACGCAGTACCTCGCTCCTATGTGGGAGGGGCGGCAGGGCGGTTCAAGGTGCGCGGGGCTGTCACGTGGATGCGAATGTCGGCTCTCAGATTTGGCCACTTGCTATCGAGAGGACAACCATGACTTCGATCACACGGTGCGCCGCGGGCGCGTTGTTGCTTGGCGCTGCTGTGATGGGCGCTTCTCCGGCGGCGGCGTGGACGCGGCCAGGGCACATGTTGACGGCGGCGATCGCGTTCGACGACCTGATCGCTCACGATCATGCGGCAGCGGAGACGATTGCCGCGCTGCTCGATCACCATCCCGACCACGGGCCGTTCCAGGTGGCGGCGGAGCGTTCGACCGGCGACGAGCGCATCCTGCGGCTGATGATGCAGTGCGCGCGCTGGCCGGACGACCAGCGGCAGACGCCGTTCGATCATCCGACCTGGCACTATTATGCGACGGGAACGGCGGGCACGGGTGCGCCGAAGCCGCTGCCGCCGGAAGCGGCGGGATCGGGTCAGGCGGTCGAGGCGCTGCGGCTGGCGTTCCTGGAGGCGTCCGATCCGCTGGCGCCGGTAGCGGACCGCGCGCTGGCGCTGTGCTGGGTGATGCACATCGCGGGTGACATCCATCAGCCGCTACATACCTCGACGCTGTATTCGGCGGCCTATCCGCAGGGCGATGCGGAAGGAACGCGGCAGTACGTGTTCGATCCGGAGGTCAAGGCGACGGTGAGCCTGCACTGGTACTGGGACGACCGCGTGAACAAGAGCGCCGATCCTGCGACGATCCGCGCGCTCGCCGGCGATCTGGAGAAGCGGCTGCCGCGCGCTTCGCTGACGGAGATCAGTGCGGGCAACCGGTTCGACTTCGCGCACTGGGCGGCGGAGAGCCACGCGCTGGCAGCCTCGCGCGCCTATCCGGCCAGCCTGAAGACGGGCATGGCCAACGACGCGAGCGCGCCGGCGGTAACCGCGGACTATTCGAAGCTTGTCGCGGACGTGTCGGAGCGGCGGATGGCGCTGGCGGGTTATCGCATGGCGGATTTGCTGCGCGCGATTGCGGCGGTGCCGGTGCCGAAGGAGGGGAAGTAGCTCGCGCTCTTTGTTGTCATGGCCTGCAGCAGCGGGCCATCCAGGTGGTGCGCCGCGAACCTCCCAGATGTGTATAGACGTCACCTGGGTGGCCCGCAGCAGCGGGCCATGACAGTTGTGGCTAACCGTCGGGTCGCAACTCAGCCACCATCGCTTCGCGCATTTTGAATTTCTGCGGCTTGCCGGTGACGGTCATGGGGATGATCTCCACGAAGCGGACGTAGCGCGGCACCTTGAAGTGGGCGATCTTGTCCTTGCAGAAGGTGCGGATGTCTTCCTCGGTCGGGCTGTGCCCGGGGCGGAGCTTGATCCAGGCGCAGACCTGTTCGCCGTATTTGCGGTCGGGCACGCCGAAGACCTGCACCTCGGCCACCGCGACATGGGTGAAGAGGAACTCCTCGACCTCGCGAGGGTACACGTTCTCGCCGCCGCGGATGATCATGTCCTTCAGCCGGCCGACGATGCGGGTGTAGCCGTCGGCGTCCATCACGCCGAGGTCGCCGGAGTGCAGCCAGCCGGCGCTGTCGACGGTGTCGGCGGTCTTGCCCGGTTCGTCCCAATAGCCCTGCATCACCGAATAGCCGCGGCAGCAGATCTCGCCGGGCTGACCGATGGGGACGACGGCACCCAGCTCGTCGACCAGCTTGATCTCCAGATGCGGGCCGGGGCGGCCGACGGTCTCGACCTGCTTGTCGAGCGGATCGTCCTTGGTGGTCTGGTGGTTGACCGGTGAGGTCTCGGTCTGGCCGTAGGCGATCAGCACCTCTTTCATGTGCATGTCGTTCTGGACCCGCTTCATCACCTCAACGGGGCACGGCGCGCCGGCCATGATGCCGGTGCGCAGGCTGGCGAGATCGAACTCGTGGAAACGCGGATGCTCGAGCTCGGCGATGAACATGGTGGGCACGCCGTGCAGCGCGGTGCAGCGTTCGGCCTGGACCGCTTCGAGCGTCTTCACGGCATCGAAGCCGTCGTTCGGGAAGACGGCGGCGGCGCCATGGCTGATGCAGGCGAGATTGCTCATCACCATGCCGAAGCAGTGGTAGAGCGGCACCGGGATGCAGAGGCGGTCGCGCTCGGTGAAGCGCATGCCTTCGGCGACGATGCGGCCGTTGTTCAGGATGTTGAAGTGGCTGAGCGTGGCGCCCTTCGGCTGGCCGGTGGTGCCGGAGGTGAACTGGATGTTGATCGCGTCGTCCGGGGAAAGGGTCTTGGCGATGCCCGCGAGTTGGGCGGTGTGGCCGTCTCCGCGCGCGCTGATTTCGGCGAATTTGAGCATGCCGGGCGGAGGCGTTTCACCCATGGCGATGACGCGTTGCAGATACGGGAGTTTTCCGGCATCGCGCAGCTCCGCAACCATGCCGGCATAGTCGCTGGTGAGATACTTCTGCGCGGTGACCAGCGCCACGCAGCCGGACTTGTTGAGCGCGAATTCCAGCTCGTAGATGCGATAGGCCGGGTTGATGCAGACCAGTATGGCGCCGAGCTTGGCGGTGGCGAATTGGGTGAGGCACCATTCGTAGCAATTGGGCGCCCAGACGCCGACGCGGTCGCCTTTCCCGATGCCAAGTGAGATGAGGCCCGCCGCGAAGCGATCGACCTCGCGGCGGTATTCGGCATAGGTCCACCTGGTGTTCTGGTGGCGCACGATGAGGCCGTCGCGGTCGCCGAAATGGTCCGCGGTGCGGTCGAAGCACGCGCCGATGGTCTCGTAGACCAGCGGCTTGTCGCTGGTCGCGCTGAAGTAGCTCTGCGTCAGCACATGCCCCTCCCCGGCTGCGGCCTAGTAGATCACCACGCTTCGGATGCTCTTGCCTTCTTCCATCAGATGGAAGGCGTCGTTGATTTTCTCCAGCGGCATGACGTGGGTGATCATGGGGTCGATCTGGATCATGCCCTTCATGTACCAGTCGACGATTTTGGGCGTATCGGTGCGGCCCCTGGCGCCACCGAACGCAGTGCCGCGCCAGACACGGCCGGTGACGAGCTGGAAGGGGCGCGTCGCGATCTCGGTACCGGACGGCGCGACGCCGATGATGGTGCTTTCGCCCCAGCCGCGGTGGCACGCCTCCAGCGCCTGGCGCATCACGGTGACGTTGCCGGTGCAGTCGAAGGTGTAATCGGCACCACCGTCGGTCAGCGCGACGAGATGGGCGACCAGGTCTCCGTCGACCTTCTTCGGATTGACGAAGTGGGTCATGCCGAACTGCTTGCCCCAGCTTTCGCGGTTGGGGTTGATGTCGACGCCGACAATCATCTGCGCGCCGACCAGCTTCAGGCCCTGGATGACGTTGAGGCCGATGCCGCCGAGGCCGAACACTATGGCGTTTGAGCCCGGCTTCACCTTCGCGGTGTTGATCACCGCGCCGATGCCGGTGGTGACGCCGCAGCCGCAATAGCAGGCCTTGTCGAACGGCGCGTCCTCGCGGATTTTGGCGACCGCGATCTCGGGCAGCACCGTGTAGTTCGAGAAGGTCGAACAGCCCATATAGTGGAAGATTGGCTTCCCCCTGTACGAAAAGCGCGAGGTGCCGTCGGGCATCAGGCCCTTGCCCTGCGTGGCGCGGATCGCGGTGCAGAGATTGGTCTTGCCGGAGAGGCACGACTTACACTGGCGGCATTCGGGCGTGTAGAGCGGAATGACGTGGTCGCCGGGCTTTACGCTGGTCACGCCGGCGCCGACCTCGCGCACGATGCCCGCGCCCTCGTGGCCGAGGATCGAGGGGAACAGGCCTTCGCTGTCGAGGCCGGAGAGCGTGTACTGGTCGGTGTGGCAGATGCCGGTGGCCCTGATCTCGACCAGCACCTCGCCGGGTTTGGGGCCTTCGAGATCGACTTCAACGATTTCCAGCGGTTTCTTTGCTTCAAACGCGACGGCGGCGCGGGTTTTCAAATCGGTTCTCCGTGATGCTGGCGGCGGCCCACCGCGACGATCGGCTGGAAGCAGCCCAGGATAAGGCGTTTGGCATCGAAGGGCGGCTCGCCCGCGCTGTCCATGCGCGGATCCTTGTGCATCTGCTCTTCGGCGGCTGCGAACATCTCCTTGTTCGGCCACACCTGCCAGGCGAAAACGATCTTCTCGCCCTCCCTGGCCGCGACGGCCCTGCGGAAGTCGGTCTGCCTGCCGTCCGGCACGAAGTCCTCCCAACTCTCCACGATCTCCAGGCAGCCATATTCCTTGAAGAAGCGCGCGCCGTTGTCGGCCCACGCGCGATAGGCCTCCATCTTGTCCTCCGGCACCGGGATCACGAGACCGCAGACATACATGGTTCGCTCACCTATGCCGCCGGGCGGCCGTTGACGATGGAGACGCGCTGGCCGTAGCGCGAATAGGGGTAGTAGTCCCAGACGGCGTGATGCTGCGTGGACCAGTTGTCCCAGAATACCAGTGTGTTGGGCTTCCAGCGCACGCGGCACTGGAATTCGACATGGCCTTCGATGTGGCCGTAGAGGAGCTCGAGGAAGGCATCGCTTTCCTTGCGCGCCAGCTCCGGGATGCGGGTGACGAAGCCGCGGTTCACGTAGAGCGCCTTCTTGCCCGACCACGGGATCGTGATGACCATCGGGTGCGTGGTCTTGGGCCAGCCGCCTTCCGGCGGGGTCTGGCCGTAGCCGCCGACATAGGGCTTGGCGCCGTCATGGACCGCGGTCATGCGGCCGACGATGTCCTGCATCATCGGCGATAGCGCCTCATAGGCACGCACGGCGGAGATGAAGAGCGTGTCGCCGCCGCCGATCTCCGGCGTCTCCGTGATGTACAGCATCGAGCCCATGGGCGGCTCGACGTCGCAGCTCACATCGGTGTGCCATTCCTCGCCCGCGACGAACCGGGATTTCTGGTCGGCCTTGACGACCAGGATCTCGGGGTCGTGCTCGTTGTGGCCGCCGCCGCGAGCATGCTCCGGCAGCGCCCTGGCGACGTGATAGGGATGAACGTGCAGGCGGGTGCCCCACATCCGGGCGAAGCGCTTGTGGTCCTCGTTGGTGATGACCTGATCGCGGAAGACCAGCACGTGATAGGCGGCCTGGGCGGCGCGGAGTTCGGCTTCCTGCTCGGGCGCAATAGGCTTCGACAGGTCGATGCCGCCGATCTCGGCTCCGATCACCGGGGTCAGCGGGTCGATGGTGATGGTCCTGGGGTCGAGATGCAGGTCCTGGGCTTCGACCTTGCGGGATGCGCGCGTGGCCATGACGTCCTCCGTTGGCGCGAGCGTGCCACATCGGCCCGAAGCTGCGCCAGCGCCTGCTCTTTGTTCGTTACCTGAAGCCGTATTTCCGCCCCATAGAATTCATGCGGCCAATCGCGGGTTTCGTGCGTTAATTGCCGCGATTGAAAGAAGGCCGTGCCATGCATATCGACACCGTCGTGATTCAGCCCCTGATCGCCCTGGTCTTCGGCATCCTCATCCTGATTGCGCCGCGCATCCTGAACTATCTGATCGCGATCTATCTGATCCTTGTCGGCGTCATGGGGTTGTTCCCCAGTCTGCTCACGCGCCTGACCCATTAGGACGGGTTGACGCAACCAACATCCGGGGGAACCCGTTTTCTACACTCAGGCCGAATGAAACGGCCTGGGAACGGAGGACACCCATGTCTGTCAAACACGACAAGAAGACCCCCGCGATGAAGAAGATGCTGGACGAGAAGGTCGACCAGCAGATGGAAGATTCGTTCCCCGCGTCCGACCCTCCGAGCTTCTCGGGCGGCAAGCACATCGTTGGCGCGCCGAAGGAACGCGAGTCCGACGCCCCCACGGCGGATCACCCGGCGGTGAAGGCGGCTGAGAAGAAGGTGAAGCGCGGCGACGCCGCCGTGCCGCACACCTACTAAGCGCGCACGCAAGACCTGAGCTACGACACTCGCCCTCTCCTTGAATGGAGAGGGCGTTTCGTTATTCCGCCGCCTTCGCGGGCTTTCGGCCCTGGGCGATGCGTTCTTCGGCCATGCGGTCGGCGATGTGGTTGGTGGGTTCGCCGTCGCGCGCGGCGCGGGCGAAGATGGCGCTGAGCGTATCGGCGATGCCCAGGACACGGCGCTCGACTTCGGCGTCGCTCCAGTTCTCTATCTGCGCTGCGACGCGGATGATGCCGCCGCCGTTGATGACGTAGTCCGGTGCGTAGAGGATGTCGCGGTCACGCAACATGGCGCCGTGGTGGTCGCGCGCGAGCTGGTTGTTCGCTCCGCCGGCGACGACGCGGGCGTGCAGGCGCGGGATGGTCTGGTCGTTCAGGATGGCGCCAAGCGCGTTGGGCGAGAGCACGTCGCACTCGACGGTGACGATCTGATCCGGCGTCGCGGCGGTGGCGTGCAGCGTCTCGACCGCTTCCCTGACCGCGGCCATGTTGGTGTCGGCGACGATCAGCCTGGCGCCTTCGGCATGGAGGCGTTTCGCGAGGCCCATGCCGACCTTGCCGAGGCCCTGGATCGCGACTCGCAGATCCCTGGTCGTGTCGGTGCCGAGGCGGTGCTTCACCGCGGCCTTGAGGCCCGCGAAGACGCCGAGCGCGGTGGCGGGGCCGGAGTCTCCGCCTGCCTTGCCGGGCTGGTCATAGCCCGCGATGAACTTCGTGCCGCGCGCAATGACAGGCATGTCGGGCGGCAGAATGCCGACGTCCATCGCGGTGATGTAGCGCCCGCCGAGGCTGTTCACGGCATCGGCGAAGGCAGCGAACTTCGCGTCGGACTTGTCAGCGGCGGGATTGCCTATGATCACTGCCTTGCCTCCGCCGAGCGGCAGGTCGGCGATGGCATTCTTGTAGGACATGCCCCGCGAGAGGCGCAGCGCGTCGGTGAGCGCGGCATCGGGTGTCGCATAGGGATACATGCGCGTGCCGCCGCAGGCCGGGCCCATGGCCGTGGAGTGGATGGCGATGATGGCCCTGAGGCCCGTCTTCTTGTCGTCGAAAAATGCGACCGCCTCGTGGTGATCGAAGTCGGGAGATTCGAAAACGTTCATGGGATCGCCAGTGCCGTGCTTCGTGAACGAAGTTGCGGGACCATACCGCCTGAGAACCGCAATGGGGTTGCGATTTTCGGCGCGCGGATCGCAAGACTGGTGCGAGCCGCGCGCAGGACGGGCAATAAAAAAACGGCGTGCGGCAACGCTTTACAGCGGGGTTGGCGCGTTGTCTGGTTCAGCCATGCAGACGCTCGACCAATTGCGCGAATCGCACCCGGAGATTCGGGCGGACTACACCATTCACCAGCACTGGGAGCGCTATGGCGCGGCCGAGCACGGTGTGTGGAAGACGCTGTACGAGCGGCAGTCGAAGGTGCTGCCGGGACGCGCGTGTGACGAGTTCCTCACAGGCTTGCAGAAGTTGCACCTGGAGCACGACCGGATTCCCGATTTCGAACGGCTGTCGGAGCGATTGGAAAAACAGACCGGCTGGCGCGTGGTGGCAGTGCCCTCGCTGGTGCCGGATGAGGTGTTCTTCGATCACCTCGCGAACCGGCGTTTCCCGGCGGGGCAGTTCATCCGCTCGCCGTCGCAACTGGATTATCTCGAAGAGCCGGACGTCTTCCACGACGTGTTCGGGCACGTGCCGATGCTCGCGCATCCGGTGTTCGCCGACTACATGGAGGCGTACGGCAAGGGCGGCATGCGGGCGCTGAACGAATTCCATGCGCTGAAGAACCTGGCGCGGCTCTATTGGTACACCGTGGAGTTCGGGCTGATCCGCGCGGGCGACGGCGTGCGGCTGTACGGGTCGGGGATCGCGTCGAGCCGGACGGAGTCGATCTATTCGGTCGAAAGCCCCTCCCCCAACCGGATCGGCTTCGAGCTGGAGCGCGTGATGCGGACCGAGTACCGCATCGACGATTTCCAGGAGAGCTATTTCGTGATCGAGAGCTTCGACCAACTGTTTGCGGAGACCTACAAGGACTTTGCCGCGCTGTATGCGAAGCTTGCGACCGGGGCGACGTTCAAGCCGGGCGACTTGCTGCCAGGCGACAAGATCTTCACGCGCGGCACACACACCTATGTCGGCGGGAGCCACGCGGCTTAACCCTTATCCTGTGGTGAGTTGAAAAAACGGGCGGAGATTGCTCACCGCCCGCTCGCCTTCAAATCGCTTATGCCGACTTGTCGCCGCTGGTGTCGTTGGCGGCCTGCTTGTTGAGCCAGCGCATCAGCATGGGGACCAGCGAGTTCAGGCTGCCGCTAGCTTCGCCTCCGACCGACAGCGCCAGAGTTTCGGGGACGAAACGCTGCCTGCCGTCGGCCAGAGCGCGGATCGCGTTGATCAGCGCGGTCTGGTCGCGGCCTACGGCAAGCTGCTGGGCCTCGAGGCCCTTCGCCACCGCGAGACCTTCGGCTTCGGTTTTCACCGCGCCGGCGCGGCCGACCTTCTCCAGGCGATAGGACTCGCCGTGATCCTGGAAGTTGCCGAAGGCCGGCTTGTAAGCGGCCGACTTTGCACCGACCGGCAGCGGCGCGCCGACCTGCGCGATCACCACGCCGATCTGGCCGGCGGGAATCTGCACCATCGGGTGGCGCGTGACGTCGTAGAGCGGCCAGAGCTTGAACTGGACGCCGGGCATCATGAGCTCGGCCTCATAGCCCGCCTCGCCATGGAACGCGATCGGGTTGTCGTCCGGCAGCTTCTTCGCGCTGAAGCGGCGCCGCACGAGACCGACCTCGGTCGGGCCGATGTTGCGGATCGAACGGTAGACGACAATCGCTATTGAAATGACAAGCGCGAGGATGAGGAGATTCCAGAGTCCCAGCGCAACAAGAAAGTCGAAGAAATCGCTCATGGCGTAATCCTTTCTGTTCCGCAACGGACGTCACGGAGATCCAGGGTTGTCCGGCAGGTGTCGGGAGATCTGGGCTTGTGGTGACTTTTTTCCGAAGCAGAACGCTTCTGTTGAATCGACTCGATGAATATTTCCATGCGCCGGATACCTTGCAAGCCGCTGAAATACGATGTGATCGGGACATTTGCCGCAATCCCGCCATGATCGGCGTGAGCCACTGCGGCGGAGGCTGACGGGCGCGAGGCGGGCGTGTATGAGTCGTGCGAGATTCACACAGGACCGTTCTCATGCGTTTCGCTGCGCTCGCTTTTGGGCTTGCCGTTGCTGCCGCCATGCCTGCGTTCGCCGCCGACGCGCCAGCAGCACCGGTACGGATCCAGGCGTCGGAGGCTGCGCAGCATGTCGGCGAGACGGTGACTGTGGTCGGCGTGCTGACCAATGTGCACAAGACCCCACGAAAGGCCGTGTTGTGGGACATCGGCGGCACCTATCCCGCCAATCCGTTCACGGTGTATGTGAACAGGAACGACAACGACGTCGTACCGGATGTGAGCCCGCTGATCGGCAAGACGATCGCGGTGACAGGCATCATCAAGCTCTATCAGAACAAGCCCGAGATCAACGTCACCAATCCCAAGCAGGTCGGCGTCGCGCAGTAGCAGTCAGATGAGGTCGGCGACCAGCACGCGGTAGTCGGTCATCGCACGCAGATAGTCCCTGATACCGGCGGCGGGTACCCATTCCAGCTCGCCCATCTCGTCTTCCTCGCGATCGGCGAAGGCGGCTGCGGCCTGCGCGCGGGTCAGCGACAGCGTGACGTGGCCGATGATCAGGACGTTGGAGATGGTCGAGAGCACGACGCCGAGACCGGTCAGTTCGGTAACGGCAGTGGCAGGGATACCGGTCTCTTCCCGCAGCTCCTTGAGCAGGCATTTCTCGAGGTCGGCGCCGCTGGCCACCGTCATCTCGTCGGGCTGAACGCCGCCACCGATCAGGTCGATGTTGCGGCGGACGCGGCGGCGGCCGAACAGGTAGAAATCGTCGGCCGTACGGACCAGCGCGGCGATGGACAGATGGTGCAGCGGGTCGAGGCCGTGGGCGCGATGCGTCTCGTGCAGGCGGCGATAGGTGGCGAAGTAGCGGTAGTTGACCGTACCGAGATGGAGCCGTCGGGTGTCCCAGGCATCGGCGTTGGCGACGCGGTAGGAGAGACCGTCCCACAGGTGATCGCCGAGTTCGGCGGCGTGGCGGGTGCGGGTCTCCCACTCGACGGCGACGGCGATGTCGTAATCGGGATTGGATTGCCAGTCGGCACCCGCGGGCTCGATGGCGAGATCGGCGATGCGGAACGGGCCTTTGAGAAGGATCGCAGGCTCGAACATCGAGTGGCGCTCAGTGGGGACGGCGCACTGTCGGGTGCTTCGCGCCGTCCCGCAACTCACGAAAGCTTACATCCCTTCGTAGGCGCGCTTGAGGGTGGCGATGTCGATCTTGCCCATCTTCAGCATGGCTTCGGCGGTGCGCCTGGCCCGGACGGTGTCCTTGTCGCGCATCATCTCTTCCAGCACGCGCGGCACGATCTGCCACGAGACGCCATAACGGTCCTTGAGCCAGCCGCAGGGTTCGGGAGAACCGCCGCCTTCCTGGAGACCGTTCCACAGACGGTCGATCTCGGCCTGGTCGTCGCACTGGATCACGAAGGAGATGGCGTGGTTGAACGGATCGAGCGGACCGGCGGTCATCGCCTGGAACGGCCGGCCTTCGAGCTCGAAGTCGACGATCTTGACCGACCCGGCTGGACCGCTGGGGCTTTCGGCGGGCAGCGCGCTGACGGAGATGACGCGCGAATTGGGAATCAGGCTGCAATAGAAGTGGGCGGCTTCCTCGGCGTCCTTGGCATACCAAAGAAAGGGACGGATCGTGGCCACTTTGGAACCTCTGTTTCGCTGGTGACCCTTACAAGACGCATGAGACGGCGGATCGCCGACAGCGGTCGCGCGAAATTCATGGGCCGAGCGCGGCCAGGACTTCGTTTTCGGTGAGAATCTGGGGCAGGACCTTGGGTTCCGCCGCGCCGGGCGCGTAATAGAGGTAGAGCGGCACGCCGGAGCGGCCGTGGGCCGCGAGCAGCGCGGTGATGGCGGGGTCGCGGCGAGTCCAGTCGGCGATCAAATAGGCGATGTGCCTGTTCGCGAACGCTTCGTGGACGCGCGCGCCGGAGAGCGCGGCCTCGTCGTTGACGAGACAGGTGATGCACCAAGCGGCGGTGGCGTTGACGAACACGGGACGGTTCTCGGCACGCAGGCTGGCAAGACGGGATTCCGAATAGGGCTCGGATGGGAGACCGGTGACGTTTACGGTTGCTGCTGCCGCGGCTTGCGCGGAGGGCTTGATGAACCAGAGGCAGGACAGCGCCGCGACGATCGCCAGGGCGGTAACGAAGGCGCCGATACCGCGGCCGCGGACGGAGAAGTGGCGGGTGAGACCCCAGACCCAGGCGGCGAAACCGGCAGCGACCATCGCCGCGAGGACCGCGGCAACGGCATTGGCGCCGGCCTGTTGCGCCAGCACCCACACCAGCCAGGCGGCGGTGCCGTACATCGCGAAGGCGAGCGCCTGCTTGAACCAGATCATCCACGCGCCGGGCTTGGGCAAGAGGCGCATGAAGGCGGGCGAGATGCCGAGCAGGACGAACGGGATCGCGAAGCCGAAGCCGAGGGCGAGGAAGACGGCGATGGCTGTGATCGCCGGTTGCGTGAGCGCATAGCCGAGGGCGGCGGCCATGAAGGGCGCGGTGCAGGGCGCGGCGACCGCCACGGCGAGGACGCCGGTGAAGAAGGAGCCCGCGATTCCGCCGGCGCGGGTGAGCGCGTCGCCGCCGCCGAGGCCCGCGACCTCGAACACCCCGGAAAGATTGAGGCCGACGCCGAACATCAGGAGCGCGAAGCCGGCGACGACGATAGGCTCCTGGAGCTGGAAGCCCCAGCCGATCGCCTGTCCTCCGGCGCGCAGGGCGACGAGCAGGCCGCCGAGCGCGGCGAAGCTGAGGATCGCGCCGACACCATAGGCAAGGCTTTCGCGCACGGCTTCGGGACGGTCGCGGCCGGCGAGCGAGGACAGCGCGAAGGCCTTCATCGCGAGGATCGGCAGCACGCAGGGCATCAGGTTGAGGATCAGGCCGCCGAGGAAGGCGAGACCCAGGGCGAGCGGGAGGCCGGTGTCTTCTGCGGCGCTATTTGCCGCGAGGGATTCAAACGTCGCCACCGGGACGGCGCCCGGCGTCGCCTTGATCTGCAGCGCCTGGGTCGAGCCATCCGAGGATGTGAGAACGAGGACGCCGTCGAGGGTCTTCGTCGTTTTCGCTTTCACATCGGGCTTGAGGCGCAGGACGACACCGTCGGCGGTGTAACCGATCAACTGCTCAGCAGGGCCGATGATGGTGCGGTCGGCGGTCGGGAAAAACTGCACGCTGGTCGGATGCGCCTGCGACAGAGGTTTAGCAGCAAGGAAGAGATCGAACTGTCGGCCAACGTGGAAAGTCGCCGGCCACGGCGAGGCTGTGGGGAGTTTGGCGCGGGCGTCGGCGAAGGCGGCGGCGAGCTTTGCGTCGGTCGCGGACGGCGTGCCGATCTTGAGAGCGAGAGTCAGCTCGCCTTCTTCCGGGACGCAGACTTCGGCGCAGACCAGCCAGCTTCCCTTGGCGTGCAGCGTGATCGCATCGCCCGGCTTCGCGTCGGCAGGCGCGGTGAGCGTGGTAAGGATCCACGGCTTGCCCTCATAGCCGTAATCCATGAACGGGCCGACCGGCAGGCGTTTCGGGTACGGCCATTGCAGGTCGCCGTTCTTCCATCCGGCGGGCAGCGTCCAGGCGAGTTGCGTCGGCTGGCCGACGTCGCCGGGATTGAGCCAATAGGTGTGCCAGCCCTTGCGGATGTCCTGTTCGAACGCGACCGTGACGGTCTCGCCGGGGGCGACGGCGTCGTGCTCCGCGATCAGGCGCGCATGCACCTTGGGCAGATCGTCGATCTGGGCCGCCGCGGCGTCCGCGAAAAACAACGCCAGCAGCAGGGTCAAGAAGGCTTTCATTGCTGCCGTCATAGCTGCGTCCGAGTGCCTTCGCCAGCGCCCCTCGCGCATGCGTGACCGGGCGGTTAGGGTTCGCGCCAACGATATGCGAGGGACGCCATGCGCAATTCCAACCGTCAGTGGATCTTGAAGAGGCGGCCGGTCGGCGACATCAAGCCGGGCGACCTTGAGCTGGTCGAGCAGCCGATTCCGGTGCCGGGACCGGGCCAGATTCTGGTGCGTACGCTGTATCTCTCGCTCGATCCGACCAACCGCATCTGGATGAGCGACATGGAGCAGTACATGCCGCCGGTGAACCTTGGCGAGGTGATGCGCGGCGGCACGCTGAGCGTGGTGGTGCAGTCGAACAATGACGGCTTTCAGCCCGGCGACGTGATGAACACCTTCACCGGCTGGCAGGAATATGCGGTGGTCGACGGCGGGCAGAAGCTGCCGCCGGGACTTCCCCTGCCCGCTTACATGAGCGTACTGGGCGCAACTGGCGCGACGGCGTATTTCGGGCTGCTCGATCTCGGCAAGCCAAAGGAAGGCGAGACGGTCGTGGTGTCGGCGGCAGCCGGCGCGGTCGGCCAGATCGTCGGGCAGATCGCCAAGATCAAGGGCTGCCGTGTGGTCGGCATTGCGGGGTCGGACGCCAAGTGCAAGCACCTCGTGGCGGACCTCGGTTTCGATGCGGCGATCAACTACAAGACGACCAAGGACATGCGCGCGGCGCTGAAGCGCGAGTGCCCGAACGGGATAGACATCGACTTCGAGAACGCGGGCGGCGAAATCCTCGCGGCGGTGCTGGATAATCTCGCGATGAAGGCGCGCATCGTGCTGTGCGGGATGATCTCGCAGTACAATGCGCAGACCCCGCCGCCCGGGCCGTCGCTGACCAATGTGCTGATGAAGCGTGCGCGGATCGAGGGCTTCATCATCATCGACTACCTGCCCCGCTTCGGCGAGTTCTTCGCCGAGATGGCGCCGTGGGTGATGCAGGGCAAGATCAAGTACGACACCACCATCGTGAAAGGCATCGAGAACTCCCTGACGGCGCTCGACATGCTGTTCACCGGCGGCAACACCGGCAAGCTCCTGATCCAGATGTCGGAGGAGCCCGGTTGAAGATCGCGTTCGATCCCGGCAAGGACGTCGCCGACGCGATCGAGGCCGGGCTCACCGCGTTCAACGTGCGCACGATGGGCGCGCCGGACTGGATTCCGGTGCAGGTGTCGGTGCGGGGCGACGACAGCGCGGTGATCGGCGGCATCACGGCGCGGGTGTTCCTGGATACGTTGTATGTGTCGACCGTGTGGATCGACGACTCTCTGCGCGGCCTGGGGCACGGGCGCGCGATGCTGGAGATGGCGGAAGCGGAAGGACGGCGTCTCGGTGCGACGCACGCATGGCTTTACACCGCGAGCTGGCAGGCGCGGCCGTTCTACGAGGCGATGGGCTATTCCTGCTTTGGCGAGATGGCGTTCGGTGGCGGCAAGTACCGGCGCCACTTCATGCGGAAGGACCTGTGAGGATCACTCGTTGAGGATCACTCGTTGAGGATCACTCGTTGAGGATCACTGGCGGACAGTTCCGCGGGCGCGCGCTGGCGGAGCCGCCGGACAATCGCGTGCGACCGACATCGGACAAGGTGCGGCAAGCAATCTTCAACATCCTGGCGCACAACGACTGCGGGTTCGACCTCGAGGGTGCGAAGGTGATCGATCTGTATGCGGGAACGGGGTCGCTGGGGCTGGAGGCGCTGAGTCGCGGGGCGGCGTTCGCGCTGTTCGTGGATGACAGCGCGGAGAGCCGCGGGCTCATCCGCACCAATGTCGAGGCGCTGGGGCTGACGGGCGCGACGAAGATCTGGCGGCGCGACGCGCGTGACCTGGGGCCGATGGCGGCGGGTGCGGGCGGGCCGTTCTCGCTCGCGCTCCTCGATGCACCGTATCGCAAGGACCTGACCGCGCCGGCGCTGGCGAGCCTGCGCGCGGGCGGATGGCTCACGCCCGGCGCGCTCGCCGTCGCCGAGACTGCGAACGACGAAGCGCTGGACGCGGAGGGCTATTGCCTGCTCGACCGGCGCTCCTACGGCGAGACAGCGGTTCATATCTTCACGGCTTCCTCCGGCTGAGCGGACGCGTCGACCAGTTCGGACGCGTGCGTGCGGTAGTAGCGGTGCAGCAGGATGAAAGACGTCGTCGCGCCGATCAGCGCGAGCAGGATCGTCCAGGCAAGCGGCACACCCAGCCACACCAGCGCGGCGGCGAGCGTGAGGCCTGTCGAGACGCCGACGTCCCAGCCACCCTCCGCCGCGATGTGGAAGCGGGTAACGCAGGGCGAACGCTTCGCCTGGTTGTAGACCGCGGTCATCATCGTCGGGACATAGATGCAGCCGACGAAGGCGCCAAGCGCGTTAGCGACGATCGCGAGCGTCGGATGACCCTGTGCGGCGGTGCGCATCAGGATCACGGCAACCAGCACGCCGATGGAGATCCACACGGCGCGCGCGCCCTTGCCGGAGTCGATCAGGCGGCCGAGGAACAGGCCCGCCACCGAACCCACCAACGCCGCCACGGCGAGCGCGCCGCCGAAGGCCATGACGTCCTTGCCGAGCGCGATAAACAGCACGAGCTGCCAGACGAGGAAATACGCCGCCGCCACGAAGCCGTCGCCGACGAAAAGCGCAGCACCGGAAAGCGCGGCACGGTACGCGCCGGGCGCTACGCGCGGAACGGGTACGTCCGGCGTCCAGAAGATCGGGATCGCGGCCAGGGCCTGAATCGCGCCGGTCAGATAGAACGCGGCGATCGGCCCGAAGGTCACCAGCAGCCAGCCGGCGACCAGCGGGCTGGCGATGCCCACGGCCGCGGCAATGGCTTCGCGCAGGCCCAGCTGGCTACCGCGGTGTTCTTCGTCGCCCAGCGCGGCAAAGTAGGCGTGGTAGCTCGGCCAGTAGATGCAGTCGGCCGCCGCGCTCACCAGCACCAGCCACAAGAGGCTCGCGTTCACGCCCGTGACATGTGCGAGGAACGGATAGGAGATGCCCATGGCGATGGAGCCCGCGATCACGCACCACCGGAGGCCGATGCGGATGGCGAGCGGCAGCAGGAAGGTTCGGATAAGGAGCCGCGAGGCGAACAGCGCCGCGAGCGCGAGCAGGACGCCGGCGACACCGATACCCGACTTGTATAGATACACCATGAAGAAGGCGCCGCCGCCGCTCGTGGCGATCGTACCGATAGTGTAGTGCAGGTTCAGCAGGTTGACGGTGCGGTTGGAGAAGAACGCCATTTCACGCCTCCGCCGTTGCGAGGTGCTGCGATGGATGCGCGAGGAAGTATCGTCGCAAGACCACCAGACAGGTGACCGTGCCGATAAGCGACAGCAGCATGGCGTTGCCGAGGGACAAACCCATCGCGATCAGTGCGGCGGAGAGGAACGTGCCGATGACGCTGCCGGTGTCCCAGCCGCCCTCCATCACGATGTGGAAACGCAGCACGCAAGGCGATGCCTTCGCACGGGTGTAGACCGGGGTCATCATCACCGGGACATAGAGTGCGGTGCCGAAAGGCCCAAGCGCCGACGCGATCACGGCGAGCCAGGGATGGCCGCTGGCAAGCGCACGCAGCACCACCACCGCGCAATAGAACCCTGCCCCGATCCACACCATGCGTACGCCATGGCCCATGTCGATGAAGCGCCCGAGCACCATGCCCGCGACGGCGCCGGCGAGCGCAGCCACCGCCAGCGCACTGCCGTAGTTCAGATAGCTTCCGCCGAGAGTCAGGAAGAGCGTGATCTGCCAGATGAACACCATCCCGGCCGCCACGAAGCCGTCCATCGACTGAAGGAGCAGCGTGTCGCCGAGCGCGGCGCGAAAGCCGCCTTCGATGTGACGCAAGATCGGCGTGTTGGGTGTCCAGAGCATCGGGATCACCGAGAGCAGCACGATCAGCCCGCTGAAGTTGAACGCGAAGCGCGGACCGAAGGTGGCAAGCAGCCAACCGCTCAGGATTGGGCTCACGATGCCGACCAGCGCCATGCCGGCGATCTGGACGCTGATCTGCGAGCCGCGATGCTCGTCGTCGCCGAGCCGGGCGAACGTCGCGTGGTAGCTCGACCAGTAGAACACGTCGGACACCGCGGTGACGACGATCAGGGCGTAGAGCACCGGGCCGATGCCGGCGATCTCTGCGAGGATAGGGTACTGCACCGCCGTCAGCATCGTGCCGGTGATCAGCGTCTGGCGAAGGCCGAAGCGGCTGGCGAACACCAGCACCAGCGGCCGGATGCAGAAACGCACCGCCTGCACCGCGCCGAGCGCGATGAGCGCCAGCGGGATGGAGAGGCCGCTCTTGACCAGATAGATGGAGTAGAACGCTCCCCCACCCTGGAAGGCGGCGGAGAAGATGATGAAATGCAGGCTGAACAGATTGACAGTGCGATTTGCGAAGAAGGCCATGGTGGTCCCGGAAACTGCGTGGATCGGAGAAGGCGTGAATCATCGTCCGGGCCAGGGCGCAGGGGGCGCGGGCCAACGGACGGAGTTAATGCCTTAGACGACCGACCAGCAAAGTGGGACCAATCCTTTTGGATTGCCGGAAACTAGAAGGGTTCGCTGCTGGTCACAAGAGGCGCCGCAGCAACAGCGCCAGACTTTCACCTCCCCGTTCCGGGGAGGTAGAAGGATGCATGGCAACCATCATCCGTTCCGCCACGCCCGATGACGGCGCGTTCCTCGGCTGGGCATCCGTGATCGCTTCGCGCAGCCAGCTCAAGCGTGGCTGGTTCGAGATCGTGCTTCGGCGCAACGACACGTTCTGCTTCGAGTTCGCCAAGTGCCTGACGCTCGCGAAGGCCGTGTCGTGGTGGCACTGGTCGCATTTCCTTGTTGCCGAAGTAGACGGCGTGGTGGCGTCCGCGTTGTGCGGCTTCGGGGACGACAGCGTCTATTCGGCATCGATGGCGGCCATGACGGAAGCCGGCGACAGGATGGGCATCCCGCGCGACGAGCAGGCCCAATTCTGGCCGCGCGGACGGTTCATCGTCTCGCCTGCGACCAGCGAAGACGATGCCTGGACGATCGAGAATGTCGCCACCCTGCCCGAATATCGCGGCCGAGGGCTGGTCGAGAGACTGCTCGCCGCCGATCTCGAGCGCGCGCGCAAGGCAGGGTTCAAGCGGGCGCAGATCAGCTTCTTCATGGGCAACGATCCGGCCGAGCGCGCCTACACCAAAGCAGGTTTTGCCTTTGCCGAGCAGAAGACCGCGCCCGATTTCGAAGCGGCGCTCGGCATTCCCGGCATCAAGCGCTTTGCGCGCGATATCTGAGCGCGGCCTTGCCGAGCCTTGGCGTTCAGCGATTGATCGCGCCGACACCGGGGACGTCGAGATTCATCCCTCACCGCCAAAGAAACTGGCCGTTGCTCCTCATTGAGGTTCTTCAGCATGGTGGCCCAACCCTGGGTACCCGTTACGACCCAAAATTCATGGCGCAAAAAACGGCTCAACGATGCCGGCGTCACGCAATGACGGGAGAGACAGTCCCAGCTCGGCCAGCTGGTCGCCGAGGGTTGCGCGATGGAACTGGACCTCTGCGGCCTGCGCACCGGAGAAATCTGGCTTCATTTCGCTGCCATTGTTGAGTTTGAGGCGGTTGAGATTGGCTCCGTCGAAACAAGCGTGCGCCAGGTTCGCACCGCGAAACGACGCACCGCGCAGATCAGCGTTGGAGAAATTCGCATCACGCAGGTCAGCACCGTCGAATTTCGCGGCCTGCAATTGGCTGCCGGAGAAATCGAGGCCAATTGCGACAGCATTGCGTGCCGACAGCCCCGTGAGCGTGCGGCTAACGAACAGTTGTCGCAGCGGGCGCAGGTCCTCACCATCGAGGACGGCACGGACACCGTTGGCGCCCGCGCTCATCACCCAGGTCTGGTGGGACTCAAGCTGCGCTTTCAGTTGATCGAATTTGGCGGCGGCCTCCGGTGTTACGTCGCGGACAGCGCCGGCGATGGCTCCGGGCGGCACCGTCAGATCCTTCACGCCGGTCAACACTGCCCCTTTGAACGTGGCTTTCCCGAGCCTGGCGCCTTTGAAGTTGGCGCCCTGGAGCAGGGCGCCGGAGAAGTTGGCGTCGTCGAGCTTCGCACTGCCGAACGAGACGTTCTTGAGCGAGCAGTTCGAAAAATCGACCCCTTTGGGGTTGCCGCTGGCTTTCGAGCGCTCGCCGCCCACGACCGCGACATCGCCGCCCCATTGCATGTACATCATCGTGGCGGTGCGCATGTCGGCGTTGTCGAGCTGCGCGTAGGCAAGGCGCGCGCCCGCAAAGGAGGCGCCGCGCAGATCGGCCCGCGTGAGGCGCGACGATTGCAGATTCGCGTCCCGGAGATCAGCGCAATAGAGACTGGCCCGATCGAGATTGGAGCCGGAGAGGTTGGCACCGATCAGGGAGCAACCTGTGAAGTCGGCTTCGGTCAGATTGCGGTTCGCGAGATTGAGACCGTCGAGATTATGGTGTGCCAGTTGCGCGCGCACGCCACCCTGGGAGGCGAGGTAGCGCGTATGCGACATCAAAGCGGCCGCCAGCTGCCGCTGGTCAAGCGGCTTGCGCTTAGCCTCGTAGTGCTTGTGGGCATCATCTACCATGTCACGGCCCCGAACCTGTGTCGTTGCCGGACGACCGAACGCAACACTGGCCGGTCCGCTTCATATCCGCACCGAATCAACCGGGCTGGAATAATTCCAATCAGCACCAAATCGGAAAAAGTTCCAATTCCCCCAAAATGGGCACGCATTTCCATCTTGCCGGCGGCTCACGCCGCTGCCGCTTCGTCCTGTCCAAGACCAAGCGCTGCGAGACCGTCCTCCAGGACCGCGTGGAAGAACTGTGAGCGCGCGACATCGGCGCCGGCAAAATCGGGAGTCAGCCGCTTGCCATCCGGCAGCAGGAGGCAACGCAGGTCGGCCTTCTCAAATCTTGCATGCGCGAGCTTGCAGCCGCGGAACGACGCGCCACGCAGGTCGGCGCCAGAAAAATCGCATTCACGCAGATCGGCCCCGTCGAACCGCGCGCCCTGAAGCTGGCAGTACGAGAAGTCGAGACCCAGCGCCACTGCGCGGCGGAGCGTCAGACCCGTCAGGCTCTTGCCAACCAGAAGATTGTGCACCGGCCGCAAATCCTCGTCGTCAAGCACTGCGGGGGCACCTCTGGCCGCGGCGCTAGCGATGCAGAGCGCGTGCGCTTCGAGCTTCGCGGCGATGATGTGCTTCCTGGCCAGCGCCTCGTCGCCGATGCCGCGAATGGCGCCTTCGAAGGATTCCGGCGGCAGGCCCATGTCGGCGATGTTCACGCCAGTCAGCACCGCGTTCCTGAACGAGACATTGGCCAACCGGGCGTTCTTGAAATTCGCGCCTTCGAGGATCGCGCCGTTGAAGTTGACGCCTTCGAGGCGCGCATGGCTGAAGGACGCGCCCTTCAGGGATGCGTTCGAGAAATCCACGCGGAACGTGCCTTCCGCCTCCTTGGCCACAGCCGGACCCTTGTAGGCGACCGTCGCCGCGCGCAGATCGGCGCCGTCGAGCCTGGCGAACGCGAGTTTTGCCCCGCACATCGAGGCACCACGCATGTCCGCCTTCATCAGCCGGGCCGAGGAGAAATCCGTGTCGCGCAGATCGGTACAATGCAGATTGGCGCGTTCGAAATTGGTGCCGAACGCCACGGCGCCGACCAGCGATGCGAAGGACAGATCCGCTTCCGCCAGGTTACGATTGGCCAGGTTCAGGCCATCGAGCCTGGTCCGCGCGAGCTCAGCTTTGGCGGCGCCGCGTTGATAAGACAGCATGCGCTCATGGCCAAGCAGCACGGCATTCAGCTCTTGCTGCGTCAGCGCCTTGCGCGGCTCCCGGTGGAGGCTTTTCAACATGCGCAACGCGCCCTGATCGACCGCACCCCAAAATCGGGTAGCGTTCCGACGTTGCCCGCAAGTAATGAACAAAGGATTGGCGCGAAGGCGCCACGGGGAAATCTAGATTAAGGAAATGTTGCTCCGACGAACGATGATCAGCGACGGCCGAACAGGCGCTCGATATCGGAGAGCTTGAGCTCGACGTAGGTCGGGCGGCCGTGATTGCACTGGCCGCTGTGCGGCGTGGCTTCCATCTCGCGAAGCAGCGCGTTCATCTCCTCCGCGCTGAGGCGGCGCCCGGCGCGGACGGAGGTGTGGCAGGCGAGCGTGCCGGCGACGTCTTCGAGACGTTCCTTCAACGAGAGCGCGTTGCCGGTTTCGGCGATGTCGTCCGCAAGGTCACGGACCAGGCCCTTGATGTCGGCCTGGCCGAGCATGGCGGGCATCTCGCGCACGGCGACAGCGTCGGGGCCGAAGGGCTCGACCACCAGGCCGAGTTCGGCGAGTTCGGTGGCGCGGTTGGCGAGGCGGGTGACCTCGGCCGGATCGAGCTCGACAATCTCGGGGATGAGCAGCGGCTGGCGCGCGATGCCCCCATCGGCGAGCGCCTTCTTCATGCGCTCATAGACGAGGCGTTCGTGCGCGGCGTGCTGGTCGACGATGACGATGCCGTCGGGGGTTTGCGCGACAACGTAGGTTTCGTGGAGCTGGGCGCGGGCGACGCCGAGCGGGAGGTCGGGCGGTGGAGGCTCAGCGGGCTGCTCTTCGACGCGGGCGGCGGGCGCGGCGGCGGCGTTGTCGAGCAGCGGCGCGTAGAAGGTGCGGCCCGGATCGTGGAAGGACTTATAATGGTCGGCGCGACCTGCCGCTTCGCTATTTGAGGTCGCGCGGGCGTGCATGGGCTGTTGCGGACGTAGTGCGGCCAGCGCGGCGCCGGCGACGGTGGTGGAGGCGCGGTGGCCGGCGTCGGCGAGCGTGCGCTTGAGCGAAGAAACGATCAGTCCGCGGACCAGTCCGGCATCGCGGAAGCGGACCTCGGTCTTGGCCGGATGCACGTTGACGTCGACGAACGCCGGATCGCATTCGAGGAACAGCGCCAGGGCCGGATGGCGGTCGCGCGCGAGAAAGTCGGCGTACGCACCGCGCACTGCGCCGATCAGCAGCTTGTCGCGCACCGGCCGGCCGTTGACGAACAGGAACTGCATCTGGGCATTGGCGCGGTTGTAAGTCGGAAGTCCTGCGAAGCCCGCGATGACGACGCCTTCGCGGCCAACGCTCACCGGCGCTGCGTTGTCGCCAAAGTCCTTGCCCATGATGCGCGCAAGCCGCTTGAGTTGGGAACCGATGAGATCTGTTTCTGCCGGCAGGTCGAGCGCGCGGCGGCCGTCCGCCGTGAGCGTAAAGGCCACGTCGGGACGCGACATGGCGAGACGCTTGATGACGTCGAGCGTGGCGAGGTCCTCGCTGCGGGCGGATTTGAGGAATTTGAGGCGTGCGGGCGTGGCAAAGAAGATCTCGCGCACTTCGACGCGCGTGCCGTGTTGGCCCCTGGCACGGAACCCCGTGGGCGACGGGTCGGCGAGGATGCCGCCGTCAACCCTGATTTCGTGAGCTTCGCCAGCCCTGGTGCGACTAGCGATGGAGAGGCGCGCGACGGCGCCGATGGAGGGCAGCGCCTCGCCGCGGAAGCCCATGGTGACGATGTGCGAGAGATCGTCGTCGCGCAGCTTCGACGTGGCATGGCGCTCGACGGCGAGGGTGAGGTCATCGGCCTCCATGCCCTCACCGTTGTCCTCGACCAGGATGAGGTCGGCGCCGCCGTTCGCTGTCGCGATGTCGATGCGCGTGGCGCCGGCGTCCAGCGCGTTCTCGGCCAGCTCCTTCACCGCGCTCGCGGGACGTTCGACCACTTCGCCGGCGGCGATGCGGTTCACGGTCCCTTCGGAAAGACGGCGAATCTTCATCCCAAGACTATAGCGCGAGCATCAAATCGCGCCGGGAATGAGGTGTGGAAAAGTGGGTTTCACGCGGAGGCCGCGGAGGGCAAGAAACGCCCGCGTTCTCCGCACCTCGGCGTGAGAATTGGCGCTGCACGCCGAAGGGTTATTCGGCCAGGTACTTGCGGGTGAGGACCTTGCTTTCCTCGACGCCGGGCTGGTCGAAGGGGTCGACGCCCATCAGGCGGCCCATCAGGATCGTCTCCAGCATGAAGTGCATCATCAGGGCGCCGATCGAATATTCGTCGATGACCGGCAGGCGAATCTGGCGCACGGGGCGCCTGTTGCGGGAGAGCGTCTCGGCGCTCGCCTTGGCTTCGGCAGCGATGAGGTCGCCCATCGTCTTGCCAACGAGATAGTCGAGGCCGAGCGCCCTGGAGCGGTCGGCGGGCGCGGCGAGCCCCTGCCCTTTCGTGTCGGGCGCGATGACCGTGTAGAGCGCGTCGTTCGGGCCATCGCGGAAGAGCTGGAGCTGGCTGTGCTGATCGACCGGCCCAACGGCGCCAATGGGCGACGTGCCCTTGCCGTCCTTGCCGAGGCTCTCGGCCCAGAGCTGCTGCCACCACGCGGCCAGCGTCTTGAGGCGGTCGGCATAGTTCCACATCACGGTGTGGGTGAGCTTGCCCTCCTTTGCCAGTGCGTGATGCAGCGCCGCGCCCGCCGCCGGCGTGGCGTGCGCGACGGAGGGTGCGTTGAGGACGGAGTCACGTACAGCCCTAGCACCGGCGCGGAGCTTGACGACGTCGAGGTCCATGAGAAGTGCGGGCAGGACACCGACCATCGACAGCACCGAATAGCGGCCGCCGATGCCGAGCGGGTGGTCGAGCTTGGGCGCGCCCATCGAATCCGCGAAGTCGGCGAGTACGCTCTTCTTCGGTTCGGTGATCGCGGCGAAGTGGTGCTTCAGGTATTTGCCGCCGCCTGCTTTCTCGATTGCATCGGCGGCGGTGATTGCCTGGAACAGGGTCTCGGCGGTGCCGCCGGACTTGCTGATGACGATGAAGCGGGTGGTCTTGAGGTCGAAGCCGGCCATCGACTGCTGCCAGCTCCACGGATCGGGATTGTCGTGGAAGGTGACGCGCGGCTTGTGGCCGGCCTTTGCGATGGCCTTCAACGCCTGACCACCGAGGCTGGAGCCGCCGATGCCGAGCACGGCGATGTCGGAGGAGTTGTCCTTCCACTGGTCGGCGACCGCCTGCGCCGCGGCGATGTCGTCGGTCCGATCGACGATGTCGAACAGCTCCAGCTTCTGGGTTTTGAGCCAGGCGAGCGCGGCGCCGGCTTCCTTCAGCGCGGCATCGTAGGAGGATTTCGGGATGGCGCCCGGGCCGCCGAGCGCGAGGTCGAGGGAGATTTCGAACGGAAGAGGCATGACGCCATCCTATCATGTGTTTCAGCGAGGCGCTGGTCCCTCACCGAAGACTCGCAGAATTCAGCCGTCGCCTCGGCGAGACATCCACTCTGACAACTCAACTGTGCGATGCCGGTTTCCGGGGTGGCTTCGGGTGCGTCGCTGCGACCACGATGTTGCCGCCGATGACGACCGTCATGTGCTTGGGGTCGAACAGCCGGGCGGCGGCGCGACGCACATCCTCGAGCGTCAGCGCGTTGATGCGGGCGTTGCGACCGGTCACGTAGCCGACCGGCAGGCCGGCTCGCTGGAAGGTGTTGAGCTGGGCCGAGATGCCGGTGTCGGAGCTGAAAGCCAGGGGATATGAGCCGGTGAGATAGGTCTTGGCGTCGTTGAGTTCGGCCTCGGTCGGACCATGTGCGGCGAAATCGGCGAGCGTGGCGCGGATCACCTCGAGCGACTGGCCCATGCTCTCGCGGCGGGTGGCGACCTGTCCAAGGACATAGCCCGCGTTGTGATAGTCGCCGAAGGTGGTGGAGATGCCGTAGGTCAGGCCCCGCCTGGTGCGCACTTCGTTGGTCAGGCGCGAGGAGAAGTCGCCTCCACCCACGATGTAGTTGGCGACATAGCCGGCGAGATAGGCTGGATCGGTGCGCAGCATGCCCGGCATGCCGAAGATCGCGGTCGGCTGCGGCACGTCCATCGCGACCGTGCTGACGCCGCCGGCGCTGGTGTGGGTGACGGGCGGAATCGGCGCAGGCGAAGTGGCAGGAAGCGGATCGAAGGCCGATTTCAGCAGCGCGGCAAGCGTTGCCGCGTCGATGTCGCCGGCAACGGAGATTTTGGCGCCGGCCTTCACCCAGTGGGTGCGGACGAAGGCCCCGAGATCGGCCTGCGTGATCGCGTTGAGGCCCGCGGCCGTGCCGCCAATGTTGTGGGCATAGGGATGGTTGCCGAAATAAACTTCGTAGAAGCGATCCTGCGCGACGTCCTGCGGGTCCTGCGCGTCCGTGAGCAGGCTTTGCAGCATCTGGGCGCGAACCCGCTCGACCGCGTCGGCATCCATGTGCGGATGCTGGAGCGCGAGCGCAACGAGGCGGAACGCTTCCCTCGCGTTGGACGACAGCGTCGAGACCGAGATCAGCAGGTAGTCGCGGTCCGGCGTCATGGTGAGCTGGATCGCCTTGTCGGCGAGCGCGGCCTGATACTGCTGCGAGGAGAGGCTGCCGGCGCCTTCGTTGAACATGTACGCGGCGAAGGCGGCCAGGCCCGGCTTGTCAGCCGGGTCATAGGCGGAACCGGCCGGCAGCGCGATGGTGATCGCCACCATCGGCACCGTGTGGTCTTCCTCGAACCACACCTGCTCGCCGGCGCCGATCTTGACCTCTTTCGGCGTGGCGGCCGCGAGAGTGGGCGACGCGGTGAGCGCGAAAAGGGCGGCGAGGATCAGCTTCTTCATGCGTGCGGCGGCGTCAGATAGAGGGTGACCGCCTCGCGGCGGACAAGGAATTCCCGCGCGGCGTCGCGGACGGCCTGCGGCGTCGCCGCATTGATCCGGCGCGGCCAATCCTGCACATCCGCGACCGTCAGGCCGTTCACCAGCGCCTGGCCATAGGCAGTCGCGAGCGAAAGCTGGCTGTCGCGCTTGTAGACCTCGCCGGCAACCAGCTGCGTTTTTACGCGCGCGAGATCGGAGGCCGACGGCGGCGCAGCGGCGAACGGCGCGAGCACCGCATCGACGGCCCGCTCGGCCTGCTCCAGCGACACGCCGGGCCGCGGTACTGCGTAGACCGTGAGTTCGCCCGAGTCGCGCGCGTCGCCGTCATACGAGGCGCCGACGTCGGTGGCCAGCTTCTGTTCGACGACAAGACGCCGATAAAGCATCGAATTGGAGTCGCCGCCGATCATGGCGGCGAGGAGATCCAGCGCCTCGGCCTGCCCGGACTTTGCCGTCAGATAGCTCGGTGCGCGATAGGTTCGCGAGAACAGCGGCACCTGCGCGTCCGGCCGCGCGATCGAGAGGCGGGTTTCGCCCAGGCGTGGAGGCTCGGCATATTGAATGCGCTGTTCGAGCGGGCGCGGAGGGACGCGGGCGAGCGTATCGGCCGCGGCGCGCCGGGCATCGTCAGGCGTCACGTCGCCCACGATCACGAGGATCGCGTTGTTGGGCGCGTAGTGGCGCTCATAGAAAGCTTGCGCCTCGCGGCGGCCCAGACGGCCGACTTCCTCGGGCCAGCCGATCACCGGGCGGCCGTACGGATGCGAGAGATAGAGCGCCGCTTCGACCTGCTCGTTCGCAAGGCTCTGCGGATTGTTGTCGATGCGCATGCGGCGTTCTTCGAGCACGACGTCGCGCTCGGTGCGCACATTCGCGTCGGACAGATCGAGGTGCTGCATGCGGTCGGCTTCGAGCGACATCGCGAGCCTGAGGCGGTCGCGCGCGATCTGCACATAGAACGCGGTGTAGTCCTCGGTGGTGAACGCATTGGTGTCGCCGCCGTTGCGCGACAGCGCGAGGGAGAAGCCCTCGCCCGGGACCTGCTTGGTACCGCGGAACATCATGTGCTCGAAGAAGTGCGCGAGGCCGGAATGGCCGGCTGGATCGTCCATCGCGCCGACCCGGTACCAGATCATCTGCGTCACGACCGGTGCGCGGTGATCGGGAATGACGACCACCTGCATGCCATTAGGGAGCGAGAACTGCGTGACGATCGGGTCGGCGGCGTGCGTCGGTGCGGTCAGTGCGGCGACAAGGAAAGCCGGAGCAACAAGTCGAAAGCAGGTTCTGGAGAAAGGCATCGGCGGCTTTCAAGCGAGAACGTCAAATGGGCCCCTCCCGAGCCTCCGGCTAGAACGGCCAATACCAGGGGCTGTCGTCGGCCTTCTCCGGCGGAGGCGGCGGCGCGGACGGCGCTGGCGTGGCGCTGCCGGCCGGAGCCGGCGGAGCGGCCGTCGCACCGGCAGCGCGGGCCGCTTCCAGGCGGCGCGCTTCGGCGTCCGCGTCGACCGGGAGCGAGCCCGGTGGAGTCGAGGAGGAGCCGCTGAAGAGCAGCGAGTCCGTGAAGCTGTCGTCGGAGCCGCGCAGGTTGCCGGCGTCGGCGGAAATCTGCTGGCGGATGCCGGGGTCGGCATCCTGCACTCGCGCGTTGGCGAGGAGATAGCGCTCGCCCATGCTCATGTTCGCGGGCAGCGACGCGGCGACCGTGGCGGGATCGGCCGCGAACAGCGCGGACTGCGCCGCCTGGGTCGGCTCGACCTGGTTGGCGGCGGCGGCGCCCGGCGCCGGCGGATGCAGGTTGAAGTCGGGCGGGATGACGAGCGGCGCCTTGGTCACGACGGCGAACTCATCCGGCGAATCCTTGCCGAAGCCGGCCGACGACTTGAGCGAGTCGCAGGCGCCCAGGCCCGCGGCGAGGCCACCGATGAGTGCGAGGGTAACAACGCGGCGCATGCGCAAAACTCCTAAGCTCGTCCTGTCTTCGTGTCCGGCCGCGTCAGCGCGTCGTAGAGAAGCGCGATGACGCCGAACGTAATCGCGGCGTCAGCGACGTTGAACACATACCAGCTATAGCTGAACGCGTAAAACTGCACGAAGTCGGCGACCCGTCCGTAAATCAGCCGATCGATCAGGTTGTTGCCGATGGCGCCGCCGATCACAAGACCGAGACCGATCGCGAGCGCCCGTCGCGGCGCGTTCCACAGCCACCAGCCGAGCCCGATTACGGCCAAAAGAGACAGGAAAACCAGCAGCAGCGAGCCCGTGCGGCTGTGCGCGGGAAACAGGCCGTAACTGATCCCCGGGTTCCACGCCATGATCAGGTTAAAGAACGGCAATACTTCCACGGCCTGACCGCTGGTCATGTTCTTGAAGCCGAAGATGTAGAGCAGGACGAACTTGCTCGCCTGATCGAGCGTCAGCGCGAAGGCGGCCGCAGCCAGCCCCCAGTCGCGCGGCGTCATGCCCAGCCTTTCAAGCCAGCGCATCGACTGCCTCGGAACACCGGTTGCACAAGTCTGGATGCTCCGGATGCGAGCCGACTTCGGGCAGGATCATCCAGCAGCGGGCGCACTTGTCGCCTTCGGCGTGATGGAATTCGACCGCAGCGCCTGCGACGTCCGGCAGGCGAAAGGCATCGTCCGGCGCGGCGTGCGTCGAGACGCGCGCGTGCGAGGTGATCGCGATCTCGCCGAGGTCCAGGCCGTCGAATAGCGCGGCGTCCTTCGCGTCGGTCACGTAGAGCACCGGGCGCGCTTCGAGGCTGGCGCCAATGACTTTGTCGCGGCGCTTAATCTCCAGCGCGCCCGTGACGACGCGGCGGAGCACGCGGATGCGGTCCCACTTGGCGATCAGCGCTTCGTCGGCCCAGCCCTTCGTCGTTTCCGGGAAGGTTTGCAGGTGCACGCTTTCATCTGTGCCCGGGAAACGGAGCAGCCAGGCTTCCTCCATGGTGAAGCAGAGGATGGGCGCGAGCCAGGTGACGACACGGCGGAACGCTTCGTCGATCACCGTGCGCGTGGCACGCCGGCGCGTCGCCGACCTCGCATCGCAATACAGCGAGTCCTTGCGGATGTCGAAATAGAAGGCCGACAGCTCGTTGGTGCAGAAACTGAAGACGGTGTTGTAGACGCGGTTGAAGTCGTAGACCGTGTAGCTTTCGCGCACGATCGCATCGAGCTCCGCGAGCTTCGCCAGAATGAAGCGCTCGAGTTCCGGCATGTCGACCGGTGCGACACGCTCCTTCTCATCGAAACCGTCGAGGTTCGCCAGCATGAAGCGGATGGTGTTGCGCAGGCGGCGATAGGCATCGGTGTTCGACTGGATGATGTCGTTGCCCATGCGCAGGTCTTGTGTGAAGTCGGACGACGCCACCCAGAGGCGGAAGATATCGGCGCCATTCTTGTCGGCGATGGTCTGCGGCAGGATCACGTTGCCGACCGATTTCGACATCTTGTCGCCCTCGCGGTCGAGCACGAAGCCCGCGGTCAGCACCTGATCGTAGGGCGCGCGGCCGCGCGTCGCGCAGCTCTCCAGCAGCGACGACTGGAACCAGCCGCGATGCTGGTCGGAGCCTTCGAGATAAAGATCGGCGTGATCCTTTTTCGGCCACGACGAATCGAGCGGATTTTCGACCGTGAAGACGTGGGTCGAGCCGGAGTCGAACCAGACGTCGAGGATGTCCTTCACTTGCTCGAAATCGTTCGGGTCGCGCTCGTTGCCGAGGAACCGCGACGGCGGCGAGTTGTACCAGGCGTCCGCGCCTTCGGCCTCGAACGCTTCGCCGATGCGCCTGTTCACGTCAGGATCGTTGAGGATGTCCTGCGTCTTCTTCTCGACGAAGATCGCGAGCGGCACGCCCCAGGCGCGCTGGCGCGACAGCACCCAGTCGGGGCGGTCCTTCACCATGCCGCCCATCCGGTTCTCGCCCGAGGGCGGAAACCACCCGGTGTCGGCGATCGCCTGCATGGCGCGCTGGCGCAGCGTGGCACCACCCTGTGCTTCGATGGGCTTGTCCATCGCGGCGAACCATTGCGGCGTGGCGCGGAAGATGACCGGCGCCTTGGAGCGCCAGGAGTGCGGGTACTGGTGGCGCAGCGTGCCCTGGGCAAGCAGGCGGCCAGCCTCGATCAGTGCGGCGATGACGGACCTGTTGGCGTCGCCGTCCTTCTTGCCGTCGCGCGACAGGATGAACTTGCCGGCGAACAACGGAACATGGGCGTTGAACGAGCCGTCTTCCTTCACGACGTTGAAGGCGTCGGGGTTGTTTGCGGCGTAGCCGGGGAACGTCTCCGTCATCAGGACGAAGTCTTCCTCGCCATGGCCTGGCGCGGTATGCACGAAGCCCGTACCGGTGTCGGCGGTGACGTGATCGCCTGGAAGGACAGGCACATCGAACTCGTAGCCCTTGCCGACCAGCGGATGGGCGCAGACAGCGCCTTTTACATCGGCATTTCCGGCGCGGACGAGCGTGACCCTCGCGTCTCTCGCGGTCTGGTCGGCCAATGCGTCGGCGAGCGCGATCTTGTCTCCGACTTGGGCGAGCGACTTCTCGTCCGCGGCCGTGACTTCATAGACACCGTAGTCAAGCGTCGGCGAATAGGCGATGGCGCGGTTGCCGGGGATCGTCCACGGAGTCGTGGTCCAGATGACGATGCTGACGCCGGTGAGCGACTTGTCACCCTTCACCACCGGGAATTTGACGTAGATCGTTGGCGAGGTCTTCTCATGATACTCGACCTCGGCCTCGGCGAGCGCAGTCTTTTCGACCGGCGACCACATCACGGGGCGGAAGCCGCGATAGAGCAGCTTGTTGTCGACGAACTTGTGGAGCTCGCGCGCGATCACCGCCTCGGCACGGTAGTCCATCGTGGTGTAGGGCTTGTCCCACTGGCCCATGCAGCCCAAGCGCTTGAACTGCGCGCGCTGGACGTCGATCCAGTGGTTGGCGAAGTCGCGGCAGTCCTTGCGCAACTGGTCGATCGGCACGTCGTCCTTCGACTTGCCTTCCTTGCGGTACTTCTCCTCGATCTTCCATTCGATCGGCAGGCCATGGCAGTCCCAGCCCGGGATGTAGGGCGCGTCGAAACCCAGGAAACCGCGCGAGCGCACGACAATATCCTTCAGCACCTTGTTGAGGCCGGTGCCGGAGTGGATCTCGCCGTTGGCATAGGGCGGGCCGTCGTGCAGCACGAAGAGCGGGCGGCCCTTCGCCTGCCTGCGGATGCGGCCGTAGAGGTCCATCTGCTCCCAGCGTGCGAGCCATTTGGGCTCGGCCTCGGGCAGGCCCGCCTTCATCGGGAAGGAGGTCGCGGGCAGGAACACGGTGGCGCGGTAGTCGCGCGCGTCGGTTGGGGTATCGGTCTTGGACATTCTTCGCAGGTCTTTCGCGGGTGGCGTGGGGCGTTCGTCATGAGCCCGGCGTCCGCGCGTGAGGCCTTACCCCCGGCGCGGAGCCGGGTGGCGAATTCGCGAAAGGGCCGCGAAATCAAGCATTTGACATAAGGCCCGCAAATCAAGCGGGTTGGTTCTAACAGGGGGCCGGTTAAGGGTCCAGCCTAGGCGATGGGCGGCGGCGCCGGCTGCTTGTGGTTCACGCGGAGGCGCGGAGACGCGGACGGGGCGAGATTGTTGACGATCCGCTGGAGACCGGCCTTGAGGGTTGGCTGGCCAAAGTTGACGAGAAGGCCGACCGGCAGCTTGAGGAGGCGCAAGTACGTAAGCACCTGCTTTGCGTGCACAGGCGCTATCTGCTCGACCGACTTAATTTCGACAATGACGCGGTCGTCGACCAACAGATCAATGCGGAAAGCCGTCGTCGAAGCGGAGTCCATCGTACTCGAACGATACCGCGCGCTGGCGCTCGACCGAAAGTCCCCGGCGCGCGAGATCGCGCGCCAACACGACTTCGTAGACCGATTCAAGGAGGCCCGGTCCAAGAGCAGTGTGCAGTCGACAGGAAGCATCGACAATCGCACCTGTGACTTCATCCAGCGAGCGCTCCGCGCACTCCGCGTCTCCGCGTGAGATATCCATCGCCACCTCCCCGCACGCGAAGAGTATGACTTAGAGTTGTCGAAGGATCGTGCGGGCTTGTTCGCTATCGCCGTTCATCTGGGCGATCAGCGCGTCCATCGAGTCGAACTTTGCTTCGGGGCGGAGGTAGGCGATGAGTTCGACCTGCATGTGCTTGTTGTAGAGATCGCCGGCGAAGTCGAACAGGAAGGTTTCGAGCAGCGGGACCGGCGTCTCGAACATCGGGCGGATGCCGAAATTGGCGACGCCGCCGTAGGTCGCGGCGACCACGTCCTCCTCAAAGATGTGCGCGCGCACGGCGTAGACGCCGAACGCCGGCTTCAGCACGTCGGTCAGCTTCATGTTCGCAGTGGGATAGCCGATGGTGCGGCCGCGCTTGTCGCCATGTTCGACGCGGGCCTCGACGCTCCAGTAATGGCCGAGCAAGCGGGCGGCGACGTCCGGCTTGCCGGCCTTCAGCGCATCGCGGATTTCGGTCGAGGAGATCTTGTCGTCGCCATGTGCGATCACCGGATCGAACAGCGTGACGCCGAAGCCTTCTTCCTCGCCCATGTAGGCGAGCATGGCGGTGTTGCCCGCCCTGCCCTTGCCGAACTGGAAGTCCCTGCCGACGACGATGGCGCCGATGCCGAGCGCGCCGACCAGCACGTCGGTCACGAAATCCTGCGCACTCATCGCCGCCATCTCGGCGTTGAAGTCGAGCGCGTACATCACATCGGCACCGAGCTCCGCGATCAGGCGCGCCTTGGCGCGGAAAGGCGTGAGGCGGAAGCTCTCCGGCGAGGGACGGAAGAACTCCTGCGGATGCGGTTCGAAGGCCAGCACTCCGAGCGAGGCACCGCGTTCCTCCGCCATGCGCCGGGCTTCCGCGATCAGCGCCTGGTGGCCGCGGTGCACGCCGTCGAAATTGCCGACCGCCACCACGGCGCCTTTGTAGGCGTCCGATACATCCCGATAGTGGCGAAAAATCTTCATCCTTGGAATTTCACGCGGAGGCGCAGGGGCGCGGAGATGCATCTCGCTCCTCCGCGGCTCCGCGTACCAAAAAATTGCGCGCTTCGCGCGCGAACGCTTTCATTTCGGGCGGGCCGGGGCCATCACCATGGCTTCGCCGTCGATCACCGTCGTGTCGCCGACCTTGCAGACGCAGTCGAACGCGACGCGGCGCTTGTCGGTCACGACTTCACGCACCGTACAGGTGGCGGTGACGGTGTCGCCGATACGGACCGGCGCCTTGAAGCGGGTGGTGAGCGACATGAAGATCGTACCCGGACCGGGCATCTTCATGCCGAGCACGGTCGAGATGTAGGACGCCGACAGCACGCCGTGCGCGATGCGGGTCTTGAACATCGTGGTCTTTGCGTACTCCTCGTCGAAATGCGCCGGATTCATGTCGCCTGAGACCTCGCCGAATTTCTCGACGTCGGATTCGGTGACGGTCCTGGTGAAGCTCTCGGACGTGCCGGGCTTCAGTTCGTCGATGTAGTAAGGCATGGCGATTCCCGTGATTGCGCTGCGGGTTTTCTACCAGACCAGCGCGCGGGTGGCATAGCGGGCGTGGGCGCCGTACTGCTCGAACAGCTCCGCCATGTGTTTTTCGGTGAATTCGCGCACGTCCTCGCCATGGACACCGTCGGCGACGAAAAGCGCGTCGAGATTGGCGGCGTTCGCGCCCTTGATATCGGTCTTGAGGCCGTCGCCGATGGCGAGGAAGCGGAGCGCGCCGCCCGCCACGGCGCGGACGTGGTCGTAGATCGGCAGGTGCGGCTTGCCGTAGTAGACGACTTCGCCGCCGATCGCTTCGTAGGCCTGCGCCAGAGAGCCTGCGCAGTAGACGAGCTTGCCACCACGTTGGACCTGGTAGTCGGGGTTGGCGCAGAGGAAGGTGAGGCCCCGGGCCTTCATGTCGGCAAGGAGTTGCCTGTAGTCGTCCGGGCCTTCGACCTCGTCGTCGAAGGGGCCGGTGCAAAGGACAATGTCTGCTTCGTCGAGCGTGGCGACCTTGATAAGCGGCAGGCCGGCATAAACGTTCACGTCACGGTCAGGCCCCAGGTGGAACATCTTCGCGCCGTGGCGGCGGGCGAGATCCTCGCGCGCGGCGGCGCCCGACGTGACGATGGTGTCATAGCAGTCGAGCGGAACACCGAAGCGGCCGAACTGCGCCTCGATATCGGAACCGGGGCGCGGCGCGTTCGACAGAAGGATGACGCGTCCGTGACGGTCGCGAAAATTCTTGAGCGCGGCGCAGGCGGCGGGGAACGCGGTGGCGCCGTTGTGGAGCACGCCCCAGACGTCGCAGACCAGAGCATCGTAATCACCGGCGATGGTCGAGAGATTGGTCAACAGGGTCGGCGCGTTCATGGCCGACGCGTGCCATGCCGTCATCAGCGGGTCAATGAGACCAGTTCGCCGGCTCAGGCGATCTTGCGCAGCGGAACCACGGTCTGGTTCTGGGACGGGGTTGCGTCGACGGCCTTGAGCGTCTCTTCGCGCACGGCGCGCGGCTCTCCGAAGAGATAACCCTGGGCATAATCGACGCCGTAGTCCAGGATCTGGACGACAGTCTTCTCGTCCTCGACGCGCTCGGCGATCAGGTTGAGGCCGTTGCGCTCGAGCAGTTTCTTGAAGTCCTCTGCCGAGACGGCCGCATTGGCGCCGCTCATACCGTTGGTCAGCGTGTGGGCGCGCACTTTGAAGTGGCGGAAGCCCATCTTCTTCATCTTGATGAAATCGATCGCCAGCGAGGAGACGTGGTCCATCGACAGCGCGAAGCCGAGGCTCGACAGGTAAGCGAGATTGGACTCGCCTTGCGCACCGGCCTGGGCGACGGCGTCCTGCGCGAACTCGAACACGATGTGACCCGCGAGGTCTCGGTTGTGGTGCATGTATTCGAGGAATTGCGGGAAGAACTCGGTGTCGGTCAGCGTGTCGCCGGAGATGTTGCAGAAAACCCCGATGTCGCGATTCTTGGGCGTCAGGCGGCGCACGATCTGGACGCAGCGGAACAGCAGCAGGTTGTCGACCACGGACATGAGGCCGGCCGGCGCGGCGACCTTGATGTACTGCTCCGGCATGATGACCTTGCCGTCCTCTGATCGCAGGCGCGACAGCGCCTCGTAATAGCGGAGCTTGCGCTGCGGCAATGAAACGATCGGCTGGAGATAGAGATCGACGCGGTTCTGCTCGAGCGAGGAGCGAATGATTTCCAGCATTCCGCTGTCGGTGCCGAGCGTATTGGCGTAGCTCGCGACGGTGCCCTGGCGCGGCGGCGCCGGACGATCGGCGGCCGGCTGCTGCACGGCGTTGCGCGAGACCTTGCTGGCAAAATCGCGCATCAGGGATTCGAGAACCTGGAGTTCGGCGACAATCTTGCGGTTCTGCGCGCTGTGCTTGGCCTCGATCGCCTTTGACATGTCGTCCATCCTGGAGCGCGTGTCGTTAAGCGCCTGCTCGAACTGGAAGCTGACGCGCTTCAGGCCCGTGATCTCGCGATCGGTGATGTGCTTCTCGCGTCCGCGGCGCCAGGCGGCATGCATTTGCGAGCACGCCAGGGCGAGTACACCGCCGGTCAGGAGGCCGACCGGAATGCCGGATACCATGAACATGGCAGTGCCGACGGTGGCCGAGGCCATCAGGTAGGTGACTACGATCAGGGCGCGCGTCATGAGATCGGTCTTCGCGTTCTACCCGGCAAAAATTGCATGGCCCACATTTCGAAATGCTTAACCATGGAAATCGCTGCTCTGTCAGACTGCGGACGTTAACAGGAGGTAAAGATGGACGCTCTCCACGCCATTGCCGGGTTCACCGTGGCCGCGGCGCTGCTGGTGATTACGCCCGGACTGGACACGGCCCTGGTGCTGCGCACCGCGGCGGTCGAAGGGCCGAAGCGGGCGATACAAGCAGGGCTGGGCACGGTACTGGGCTGTCTGACCTGGGCGCTGGTCGTATCGCTGGGCCTGGGGGCTTTGCTCGCGGCTTCGCAGGTTGCCTATAACGCGCTGCGGGTGGCCGGCGCGCTGTACATGGGCTGGCTGGGGCTGAAGATGATCGCGGCGGCGGTCCGCGGCGATGCCGCCATGCCGGCGTTCGCTGAAACGGGCGGCACGCGGTCGTGGATCCGGCGCGGCTTCCTCACGAACATCCTCAATCCCAAGGTCGGCGCGTTCTATGTCAGCCTGTTGCCGCTGTTCATTCCGCCGCATGTGAACGTGGTCGGTTTCAGCCTGCTGCTCGCGAGCATCCTATCCCTGGAGGGACTGTTATGGTTCTGGATGCTGACCGTGCTGGTGACGCCGCTGGCCAACTGGATCCGGCGCCGCAGCGTCACCCGCGCCCTGGACGGTGTGACGGGGGGCGTGCTGGTGGCCGCGGGCGCGGGGTTGTTCCTGTCGCGGCGCTGACCTTTAATCGCGGCGGACTTTCCGGAGGACGGCCATGACGACGGCACACGATTTCAAGTTCAGGGGCATCGAAGGCGGCGACCTGCCGATGTCGCAGTTCAAGGGCAAGGCGGTGCTGGTGGTGAATGTCGCGAGCCAGTGCGGGCTGACGCCGCAATATGCCGGGCTGGAGCAACTCTGGAAGGACAAGAAGGGCAAGGGCCTCGTCGTGCTTGGGGTGCCGGCGAACAATTTCGGCGCGCAGGAGCCGGGCACGGAGGGCGAGATCAAGACCTTCTGCGAGACGCGCTTCGGCGTCGACTTCCCGATGACGGCAAAGGAAGACGTGATCGGGTCGAACGCGCATCCGATGTACAAATGGCTCGCGGGCGAGCTGGGCGAAGACGCGGCCCCCAAATGGAACTTCCACAAATACCTGATCAACAAGGATGGCTCGATCGCCTGCGTGTTCGGCCCGCGCACCACGCCGGACGATGCGGCGATGAACGCGGAAATCGACAAGGCTCTGGCGAAATAGTCAGAGCCGGTCGGTCACCAGCACCCGGCCCTTGGCGCCGAGCGCGGTCTCGCCGGCCTGGTTGCGGATGCGGCCGCGCAACTCGACGATGTCGCCGCCGAGGCGTGCGTTCGGCGTGACCTTGATCACGAGCCATTCGAGCGTGATCTGCTCGTCGGCCAGGATGGCCTTCCTGAAGCGCACCCAGAACTCGAGGCCGACCATCGCGCACGACCTGGAGAAGTGCGACGCGGTCAGGGCGAGCAACAGGGCGGTGGTGTGCGTGCCGCTGGCAATGCGGCGGCCGAAACGGGTGGCGGCCGCGAGTTGCGCATCGTGATGCACCGGGTTGGTGTCACCCACGGCACGCGCCTGGGCAGACACGATCTCCGGCGTGAGCTGCACCCTCTCGGAGAATCGCTCGTGAGCGAAGGCGCGCACGGCCGTTACATCGGAATCGGTTGGGTTTCGCAGACCTCGATGGAGCCGCCCGCCATCAGGTGCGGATGGCCATCGGTGAATCTCACCGCCTCGTCCAAGCTGGCTGCATTGACGATCGAATAGCCGCTGGGCTTCGCGCTTGCAGCGCCGCCTACGGCGCGATGCGGGCCGAGCGGCGCACCGCCATCGACAATCTTGTCGCCCATCTTGCCAAAATAGGCCATCCAGGCCTGCATGACCTTCTGGCCTTCTTCCGCCGACTTGGGCGCGTTACCGCCGAAATAGAGATAGAGGAACTTCTTGGTCGACATGCCTGCCTCCCTGTTGCGGTCGAGAGACTAGCAGCCTGCTGGCGACAGTCGTGAGACGCCCACCACAGTATGCGGCGCCTCACCGGATCGTGAACCTACATCGGCGGCTTGACTCCGTTCTTCTCCAGAACCATCGAGGCGACAACGGGCTTTCCGTCGGGGCCGTTCATCACGCTGGCGAACACAGCGAGGCCGGCTTTGGCATCGGACGGCTTCGCGGGCACGATGGCGACGATCTGCGTGGTCGGCGAAACCGCGACGTCGGCAACGCCGGTGCACGGATTGGTGCCGCCCATCGCGGCGAAGCCGACGCACTTGCCGTCGACGATAGCCGAGCCGTGATACGTCACCTTCAGCGTCATGCCGCCGGCGGTGGTAATCGTGCCGTTGGTCATGCTGCCGGCCTTGGCGGGTCCGGCCACCGCGACTGTTCCGTTGGTCATGCTGCCTGCCTTCTGCGCACTATCGGGATGGTGATCCCAGGGATACGAGCCTTCGCCGACGTGGACGGGAAGGATATGGATCTCTTCCGCCATCAGCGTGCCGTTGGGACCGGGCGAGGACGTGATACCGACGAAGTCCGTCGCCTTGATCTGGTCGAAGCGGCGCGGTTCTACCGCGGCGAAGCGCGTTGTCGCGCCGATCGCACCGGTCACCGCCGTGCCGTCCGTCCTGGTGATGGTGACGGATTTGGCGTCGATGCTGGCTATCGTGCCGCGGACCAGCATGGGCGCGGCAGGCGGTGAGTCTGCAGCGAACGCGGCGGTGGCAAGCACGGCCGCGGATACGATCAGTGTACGGAATTTCATGGCGTTTCCCCTCGATGGCTGCCGACAGGGGATACGAGTTCGCGTGACGGCGCAAGCCGCCGCTTTACGCCGTACGCAGCACTTTCAGAAGGCAAAGCCGGGCAGAAGGTCAGCCGGGAAGCGCCTTGAGCAGAATCTCGATGCGGCGATTGCGCGGTTCGCTTCTGTTGTCGCCGGTGGCGATGCGCAGATGCGTTTCGCCATAGCCCTGGGCAGAAATGCGGTTGGCCTGCACACCCTCATGCGCCAGAGCGTCCGCGATGGAGCGCGCGCGCTTCTGAGACACCGCGAGATTCCTGTCCGGCGCGCCGGCGGTATCGGTATATCCGCTGACGGCCACCGTGGTGTGCACATAGCCGCGCAGAACGGCGCCCAGCGGCTCCAAGATGTCGTCGCCATTCACCCCGCCATCGGCGCTGAACAACTTGTCGTTGGTGATCACCAGATTGATGTTGTTGCCCTGGCGCGCGATCACGGCGCCATGCACGTGGCGGCGCAGGTCGGTCTCCAATGCGTCCATGTAGGACTCGACCTTGGCCACCAGGAGCGGACCCTGCGGGCCGTTCGGTGCGACGGTGTGTTCCGCAGGCGAACGGGACGGGCGGTGCGCGGCCGGCGGCGGCAGATGGCGCGGCGGGGGCGCCTCTTCGCGGCTTTCACGGATCGGCGGGGGCGGCTCGAACATCGGCCGCGGCTCGCCCGCGCAGGCGGCCAGCGCGAGTGCCAGAGCAGGCGCAGCGAGTTTCAGGAGGCGCAAGATCATCGTGTTCATGGGCGATCCGTCAGGAATTTCTTTGGAATTTGGGGCGGCAATTTGGCCGTTTCGGTCTGCCCCTGCTAAAGAGAACGCACGAAATTCGATAACAACACAGGTGGGGAAATGAATCTGTTCGATCTCAGCGGCAAAGTGGCGCTCATCACCGGCTCGACCAAGGGCATCGGCGAGGCAATCGCCCACCGCATGGCCGAGCACGGCGCCAAGGTTGTGATCTCATCGCGCAAGGCAGACGCCTGCGAGAAGGTCGCCGACGACATCAACAAGGAGCGTGGCGCGAAAGTCGCGGTGCCGATTCCGTGCAACATCAACTACAAGGAGCAGCTCCAGCAGCTGGTCGACGAGACGCACAAGCGGTTCGGCAAGATCGACATCCTGGTATGCAACGCGGCGTTGAACCCCGCCTATGGCCCGATGTCGAAGATCGACGACAGTGCCTTCGACAAGATCCTGTCGGCGAACATCAAGTCGAACCACTGGCTGGCGCAGATGGTGCTGCCGGACATGATCGAGAAAAAGGATGGTTCCATCATCATTGTGTCGTCGGTCGGCGGTTATCGAGGATCGACCGTGATCGGCACCTACTGCATCTCCAAGGCGGCCGACCTGCAACTGGCGCGCAACCTGGCCTATGAGAACGGGCCCAACAACATTCGCGTGAACTGCATTGCGCCCGGCCTCGTGAAGACCGACTTCGCCCGCGCGCTGTGGGACACGCCGGAAGCCGAGCGCCGCTCTTCTGCCGGCAATCCGCTCCGCCGCCTGGGCGAGCCTGACGACATCGCGGGCGCCGCGGTGTTCCTGGCAAGCCGCGCAGGCGCGTGGATGACTGGCCAGTCGATCATCGTGGATGGCGGAGCACTCGCGTGAAACGGGCGATACTGATCGCCGCGCTGCCGCTGCTTCTGGCGGCGGCGCCGGCCCGCGCCGACGACTGCACCAACCCGCAGGCCCAACAGGCCATGAACCGCTGCGCCGAAGCCGATTACGAGCGCGCCGATTCCGAGCTCAATCGCGTCTACAAGCAGGTGATGCACGGGCTCGACGCGCAAAGCCAGGCGCTGCTGAAGGCGGCGCAGCGCGACTGGATCAGTTTTCGCGACGATGAGTGCAAGTACGAGAACGTCGAGAACGAAGGCGGCAGCATCTACCCGCTGGTCTACAACGGCTGCCTGACGACCCTGACCAAGGCGCGGACCAAGCAGCTCCAGCAGGGTCAGAACTGACGACCGGTGCGAAAATGGGCGTGGGCGGCGAAAGATCGCCGCCTTAGGCTGCATTCCGCCGCGAAACCGCCACGCGGCGGAGATGTCATGCGGGCGGTCATTGCGGGGGGATGCACATGAAAGCGATGTGGCTGGGCGCGGCGGTTGTGGCGCTGGGACTGACGGCGGCGGGCGCGGCAGGGCTCGATCCGGTGCTGAACGATCCAATCGTGTCCTGGCGGGACGACCCGTCGGTGAAGGACTGCAAGAACGCAGACACAACCTTCGCAATGAACGTCTGCGCTGGGCGCGACGCGAAGAAGACCTACATGGAGATGGTCACGCTCTACAACCAGCTCTATGCCAAATACGACGCGCCGAACAGGAAGCTGCTCCAGGCCTCACAGCGCGCCTGGCATGCCTTTGCCGATGCCGAATGCGCGTATGAGAACAACCTGACCACCGGCGGCACGATCCACTCGACGATGCTGACGAACTGCACCGGCGCGCTTGCGGCGGAGCGGGTCAAGCAGCTCAAGGCACAGGCGAACTGCGCGGAAGGCGACCTGAGCTGCAATCATCCATAACGGTGATCACAGCTTCGGCTCACATGCCGATGATGTCCTCTGCGTCCTTCGAGGGCAGCTTCTGCGCGTCACCGACCGCCTTGTAGGTCAGGCTGTGCTTGTAGACGTTGAGACCGGCCCGCAGATGCGGGTTCCGGCGCATCGCGGCCTCGGCGCCCTGCTCCGCCAGCGCGATAGTAAAAGGGAGCGTCGCGTTGTTGAGGGCGAAGGTCGAGGTGCGGGCCACCGCGCCCGGCATATTGGCCACGCAGTAGTGCACCACGTCGTCCACGACATAGGTCGGGTCGGCGTGGGTCGTGGGATGGCTGGTCTCGGCGCAACCGCCCTGGTCGATGGCCACGTCGACGATCACCGAGCCCTTCTTCATCTGGCTGACCATGTTGCGGGTGATCAGCTTGGGTGCGGCGGCGCCGGGTAGCAGGACGCCGCCGATGACGAGATCGGCGCTCACCACCTGCTCTTCGATCGCGTCGATCGTCGAATACAGGGTGTGCATGCGCGAGCCGAACTGCTCGTCGAGTTCCTTCAGCCGGGCCAGCGAGACGTCGAGGATGATGACATGGGCTTCCAGACCCATGGCCATGCGCGCCGCGTTGGTGCCGACGACCCCGCCACCGAGCACGACGACCTTCGCAGCCGGAACGCCGGGAACGCCGCCCAGCAACTGGCCGCGGCCACCTTGCGCGATTTCGAGGCAGTGCGCGCCGGCCTGGATCGACATGCGTCCGGCGACTTCGCTCATGGGTGCAAGCAGCGGAAGGCCACCGCGCGCGTCTGTCACGGTCTCATAGGCGATGCCGACGACACCGCTGTCGAGCAGTCCCCTGGTCTGCTCGGGGTCGGGTGCGAGGTGGAGGTAGGTGAAAAGAACCTGGCCGGGCCTCAGGCGCTTGATCTCGACCGGCTGGGGTTCCTTGACCTTCACGATCATGTCGGTGGTCCCGAACACTTCGTCGGCGGATTTGAGAATCTTCGCGCCAACGCGCTCGTACAGCTCGTCGTGAAGACCGATGCCTTCGCCGGCGTTCGTTTCGACGAAGACCTCGTGGCCGCGTGAGGTGAGTTCGCGCACGGCAGGCGGCGTCATGCCGACGCGGTATTCGTGATTCTTGATTTCCTTCGGAACGCCGATGCGCATTGGACGAATCCTTCCCGCTGAACGCGCGGGAAAATACGCACCCTGCCCTGCAAAACTCAATCAAGGCGCGTTGCGGATCGCATGCGATTGCGGACCGAAAGTTTCCGAAAGCCGCCCGCCCAGGATGCAAACGGCCCCCGGCGCTTGGGACACCGGGAGCCGCTGCTGCATGACGCCCTTACTCAAGGCGTCATGAGATCAGTGGTGATGACCGCCCCAATGGCCGCCGCCGTCCCAGTGGTCGCCGCCGTCCCAATGGTGGTCGCCGCGGTCCCAATGGTGGTCACCACCGTCCCAGTGGTGGTCGCCGCCGTCCCAGTGGCCGCCGCCGTGGCTGAAGCCGCCGTGGTTCCAGCCCGAGCCACCGCGCCAGCTGTTGTTGTAGTAGAACTGCCTGTGACCGCCGTACCAGCGCGAGCGATAGCCACCGTTCAGCCAGATACCGTCGATGAAGACCGGCCCGTTGTAGTAGTCGGAGTAGTCGTCGCCGTAGGCATCGCAGCGATAGGGGTCGTACCAGCGGCTGTAGGGATCGCAGACGTTGCCGTAGTAGCCGCCGTAATAGGCGGGTCCGTAGTAACCCGGACCGTAGTAGTAGCCGGGTCCACCGAAGCTGAAGCCCACGGTGACGCGCGCATCCGCGGCCGTTGTGGTCAGTGCCGTGGCGCCCGCCAGCATGGCCAGACCGAGCGCCGCCTTCTTGATGATGTTCATGTCACTCCTCTTTCGCGTGGCCGAGGATGACAATGGCGTCCTCTGGCTGAACCGCACATGAATGCGATCGTCAACCGAACGATCACAGGCTAAGTCCACACGCTCGCTGAGGTTTCGCGCCCGGGTCAGGCGGAGCGGCCTCTTCCATCCACTGACCAGATGGCTTCCAGCGTGTCGCCGCGCACGCAGTGATAGCGGTCGTACAGGTTCACCGTCGGATCGCAGTGGGGAACGACGCAGCTTACGACGTCACCCGGCTGCAATTGGGCGCCGTCGCGGGGATAGGTGATGCCGCCTTGCTCGTCGCCGAAGAAGAAATAGACCGCCCCTTCGGGTGCGCCGGACTTGAGGAATGGCGGGCCGGCGTCGGTGGCGAAAGATTTGAGGCCCGCGTCGGTGGTGGCGAGGCCGGGCCGGTTGGCGCTGATCACCGTGGACTGCACATAGAGTGAGGTCTCGAATGGCAGGCGGTCGCCGGGCTTCTCCCACACGTCGTTGTACTGCTTGTCCATGAAGATGTAGGAGCCGACCTGGAGTTCGGTCAGGACGCGGGCGTCGGGATCGATGTCGAACGTGCCCGTGCCGCCGCCGGAGAGAATTTTCGGCGCGTGGCCAGCCTTCGCGAGCGTATCGCGCAGCTCGCCGAGTTCCTTGAGCGCCTTCAGCGAGGCGTCGCGGCGCTCGTTGGGCGATTCCATGTGCTGGACCTGGCCCGCGTAGCATTGCAGGCCGAGGTATGCGAGGCCCCCGGCTTCCGCCACCTGCGCGACCAGTGCGGGTGCGAGCGCGGCGCGAATGCCGGTGCGGCTCATGCCGGGGTCAATGTCGACCAGGACCTTGAGCACCGTGCCCGCCGCTTGTGCGGCGGCGTCCAGGCGTGCAGCGACGATGGCGTTGTCCGTGACGACGATCAGCTCGCCGATACGGGCGTTGAGCGTCATCAGGCGGGCAATGCCTGCGTCGGTGACAACCGGAGACGTCAGCAGGATGGAGTCGATGCCCTGTGCCGCGAGTGCTTCGGCCTCGCCCAACTTGGCGCAGCAGATGCCGTTGGCGCCGGCCGCGATCTGACGGCGCGCGATCTCCGCCGACTTGTGGGTCTTGGCGTGCGGGCGCAGGCCGATACCCACGCGCTTTGCATGCGCGACCATCGCGGCGAGGTTGCGCTCGAACGCATCGAGGTCGATCACCAGCGCGGGTGTCTGCAATTTGGCGCGTCCGCCGGGGACGCCGATCAGGGGTTCGTTGAGCGAGGCCATGCTTCCCGTGCAGCGAGGTGATGCCCACGAGTATTGCGCAGACGGCGGCCCATTATAAGGTCCTTCAGTGACCTCTGCGCTCATTCTGATCTTCCTCTCCGCCGCCGTGCATGCCGTGGTCAACGTGCTGACCAAGCGCGCCGACGACAAATACGCCATGCGGTTGCTGATCGGCGTGTTCAGCGCGGTGCTGGTGACGCCCGCCCTGTTCTTTCTGCCGTTGCCGAGCGGGCGCGCGATCTGGTTCCTGGTCGCCACAGCGGTCGTGCATGCACTGTACGAGTTGCTGCTCGTCAGGTCGTATGAGAGCGCGGCGTTCTCGGCCGTCTATCCGGTGGCGCGCGGTACGGGGCCGCTGTTCACCGCGCTGGGTGCGATCCTGCTGCTGGGCGAGCGGCCGGGATGGGCGGAGATCGCCGGCATCCTGATGGTCTGCGGCGGCGTGATCGCGATCGGGCTGTCGCATCGCGCGACCGACGGCGCCATGAAGGGGCTGGCGTTTGCGCTGGCGACCGGGCTGACCATCGGCATCTACACCCTGATCGATGCGTCGGGCGTGCGGGCGGTGCCGGAACCGCTGACCTATGTGCTGTGGTTCTTCGTGGCGCACGGGTTTTCGGTGCTTCTGACCGCGCCGGGCATCCGCGGGCGGGCAGTGCTGATCGAGGCGCGGCGGCAATGGAAGCTCGGCGTGCTGCTGGGCGCGCTTTCCATAACGACTTATGGCTCGGCGATGCTGGCATACCGGTTCGGCGCGACGGCGCAACTGGCGGCGCTGCGCGAGACCTCGGTGCTGTTCGGCACTGCGCTGGCGATGAGCTTCCTCGGCGAGCACATGACCGTACGCCGCTGGATCGCCGCGGGCGCGATCGCCTGCGGCGCCGTTCTTCTGCAAATGTGATCGCTCAGACGGCAGCGGCGCTCAGCGTGTGCGCCTTGCTGCGCAGGCGGAAGGCGAAGATCAGCATCATCACGCCGAACACCAGCGCATAGGCGCCGATCCACCACGTCAGGACCAGCGCGCCTATCATCGGAGCGATGATGAGCAGCGCCCCATAGACCAGGGAAGCGACGCCGCCCAGCGCCAACCACCAGCGGCCGTGATCGGCGTCGACGCGGAAGGCGGAAAACAGCATGAGGGCGCCGGTGATCAGGGCCCAGATGGCGAGCAAGGTGACGAACACGACGACGGTCAGGCCTGGCATGGCGACGGCGGCGATGCCGGCGATCACGCTGACTACGCCCTCGACGGCGAGCCAGATCCAGCGCTCGTGCTGGCTGGCGGCGCGGACGGCGGCGACAATGCCAAAGATGCCGTCGACCGTGGCGTAGGCGGCGAACACCAGCACCAGGGACAGCATCGTCACCCCGGGCTCGAAGAACGCGATCAGGCCGAACGCGATTGCGAGCAGCCCGCGGATGAGAAAGGCCCACCAGTTCCGGACCAGCACCGACACCATGACTATCCTCCGGCTTCAAGGTCGGAGGAACTCTACTCCCGCGGGTGCGACACGCCTATTGGACTTTCGCGCCCGCGGCGATCAGCGCCTTCTTCTTGGCCGCCGCGATGTCATAGGTGCGCGTCATCATGAAGCGCTGGGCGGGCAGCCCGCCGCCGGCTTGCAACGCCACCACGAAGTGCCAGCCGCCATAGGCGTCGGCCGTCAGGTCGCGGATCAGGTTGTAGACGCGCATGCGCTGCTCGACGTCGACGTTCGGCTTGGTGTGCAGGTATTTGCGGATGTACTTGCCGCTTTCGGGATTGCGCAGGTCGGCTTCCGACGGGAGCGTCAGCACCAGACCGCCGGAGAGATCGTGCAGGTACTTCACCGTCTGATGGTAGTTGGCGGCGTAGTAGTACTTGGCCGCGTTGATCGCGAGCGTGTTGGGATAGACCATGCCGCTCTCGGTCTTCTCATAGTGCCGGCAGGCATAGTCGAGGGACATCTTGAGCATCTGGGCATAGGTGATCAGCTCGGCGATCGAGGACTGCGCGACCGCGTCGTTCTCCTTGCCCTGCATCTCGGTCACGAGTTGCGCGAGGCCGACGAACAGCTCCGAGGTGTCGACCGCGCCGATCACGCCGCCGGTGCGCTCCCACAAGCCCAGCGAACGGGCGAGCGCGGAGGCTAGCTGCACCTCGCCCGCGAGGAACACGCGATCCCACGGCACGAACACATCGTCGAACACGACGAAGCCTTCCGGCATCGAGTGATGCGAGCTGGCAGGATAATCGAAGGCGTTGAGCTCGGCGGGGGCGAAGTTGCGGTTGATGATCTTCACGCCGGGCGTGTTGACGGGGATCGAGAACGACACGGCGTAGTCGGTCTCGTCCTGGCGCATGCCCTTGGTCGGCATCACGACCAGTTCGTGGATCACGCTCGCGGCGGTGATGTGCAGCTTGGCGCCGCGCACCACGATGCCGTCCTTGCGCCGCTCGACAATGCGGACATAGAGGTCGGGATCGTCCTGCTCGTGCGCGCGGCGCTTGCGGTCGCCCTTCGGGTCGGTGATGACCTCGGCGCCCCGCAGGTCGTTGTCGCGGCAATATTTGTATATGCGCTCGATGTTCTGCGCGTATTGCGGGTTCACCGCCGCGACCTGGTCCTTGACGCTCATCAGCGCCATGAACACCGACGAGACCGCGGTGCCGATGGAGGTGTGACTGAGAAGTTCGACGCGCTTTTGCAGCTCCTCCTCGTTGCGCGGAATCTGGAAGATGCGGTGGGCCCAGCCGCCGTCCTCGGTCCTGTAGCGGCGGATCTCGCCGAGCTTTGGATCGTCGTAATTGTAGTCGGCAGCGGTGTTGGCAATGGGCACGCGGAAGCGCGGATGCTTCGTGATGTCGGGGATATCGTCGCCATCCCAGTAGGTGACGCGACCGTCGTTCAGGCTCGCGACGTATTGGTCGGGTCTCATCAAACCCATGTTCGCCTCCCGTTATTGCGCGGAATGTTAGCGAAAGCCGATGTGCGGCGGCAGCGGCGGTTGACGTAGCGGCGGCGCGGCGGACTAATGCCCGCATGAAGATTTTCTATTCGCCCGCGCATCTGGAACACGAGCCGCCGCAGGAGTTCGAACAGGGGCGCATGGCGCCCGCTGTCGAGGTGCCGGAGCGAGTCGAGCGCGTGCGTGCGGAGGCCGAGCGGCGCAAGATCGGTGCGCTGCTGCCGCCGCGCGATTTCGGGATGGAGCCGGTGTCGCGCGTGCACGATGCGGGGCTGGTGACCTTCCTGAGCGAAGCCAGTTCGTTGTGGCGCAAGCGCTATGGCGAGGGCGCGCCGCCCGCAATCCCGTCGGCATGGCCGGGGCGCGGGATGAAGAACCGGTTTCAAGGCGACGTGGAATCGCGGCTCGGCACCTATGCCTTCGACACCGCGACGCCGATCGTGCGCGGCACCTGGAGCGCGAGCCTCGCAGCGGCCAATTGCGCGCTCAGCGCGGCCGAGGCGATCAAGAGCGGCGAGCGCGCGGCGTTCGCGCTGGCGCGGCCGCCGGGGCATCACGCGAGTGCCGACGTGTTCGGCGGCTATTGCTATCTGAACAATATTGCGATCGCGGCGCAGTGGTGCGTGGATCACGGGCTGAAGCCCGCGGTGCTGGACGTCGACTATCACCACGGCAACGGGACGCAGAGCATCTTCTATGGCCGCGATGACGTGCTGTTCGTGTCGATCCACGGCGATCCGTCGTTCGCCTATCCGCATTTCCTGGGCTTCGCGGACGAGCATGGCGAGGGGCGCGGCGAAGGCGCCAATCTTAACCTGCCGCTGCCGATGTATTCCGCGTGGGATGCGTATTCGTGGGCGCTGGACAAGGCGGCGAAGAAAATCCGCGCGTTCGGGCCCGACGTGCTGCTGGTGTCGCTGGGACTGGACAGTTTCGAGGCCGACCCGATCAGCAAGTTCAAGCTGCGCGCCGAGGACTACCTGCGCATGGGCGAAGCGATCGCGGGGCTGAAACTGCCGACGGTGTTCAACTTCGAGGGCGGCTACAATCTCGACGCGCTCGCAGCCATCACGGTGAACGTGCTGGAAGGGTTCGAGAGCGCCGCCTGATCTCATTCGTCGATCCTGTCGACGATGTGGCGGCGCCGGAACGGCCAGGACCGGCGGCCGCTTTTGCTTTGCGGCAGCGTCTCGCGCACCTGCCGCACCAGCCAATTGCCGTGACGAACATGGGCGCGAACCTCGGCGTAGAACGCGAGCCGTTTGGCCGTGAACCTGCCGTGGACCAGCCGGTTCTTGTTGCCCTTGGGCGCGCCGCGGCGGGTGGAGGGCGAAACCCTTAATTCGCGGTTCAATTCCGGGGCGATCTGGGGGTCAACAGCCTGACGCGATTGCGTAATCGCCTTCGATGCCACCCGAGACCGGGGCCCACGCCGGCGGGCGAGGCGTTCGGCGATGGACATCTTTTTCCTCATAAAATTTCTCCCCTTCCACCCACATATATGTTCACTTTTTGTTCTTACAAGGAGTGGGTAGTGTCTCAGTTTGAATTTCTATGCCCGTAGCGCGTAGTACGCCGACAAGGCCGCCAGCGCGATAGCAGCAAGAAGGTAGGCATAGCGAAGGCGAACCTTGCCCATCCTGTAGAACCGCCATAGCAATATGAGCGCGCTCCCGCCGACACAGATTGCACCGAACGTGTAGGTGTTCACGCCACCGCTTCCTTCTTCTTGTACGGCCCGCGCGGCTTGGCCGGGTTCGCAACGTCGATAAGCTGGCACAGGTGCGTCATGTCCAGCAATTCATCAGTGACACCAGCGGCCTGAGCCGGGGTCGTGCGCAGCGACTTGTGCAGCCTGCAAAAGTTGTAGTGGGAGAAGTACAGCGCCAGCGCATAGCAGTGGTTCTCCCACTTCTTGCTGAAGGCATTGGTGAGGCGGGTGAAGCGGCGCATCCCCATCCGCATGTTGAGGTTCATGCGTTCGACATGGCTGGTCGAGATCATGGACGTATCCGGTGCGCCGAACTTCTCTTCGCGCTCCGCTGAGATACAGACACCGGGGCTATACTTGCGCTCCGGGTGACGGTCGGAAGTCTGGGCGCACTTCTTGATGATTTGCCCGTAGCTATTGCCTTCCCATGTGCCGAAGGTCTTGGCGTGATGCGCGATACGGCGTCCGTCAGGAATTGTTCTGCACTGTCGCCGCTGCGATCACCAACGAACCAAGTCACCATCATCTTGGTATCGCGATCCAGCGCCGTGAAGGTCCACGCGTCGCCCGCGTCCGGGGTTGACGGTTTTCATCTTCCGGACGTTGCCCTCTTGGCGACGCAGAAGGACCAGATTTCGGGTAGTGTCTCAGTTTGAAAATTCGCTGGCGCGCTAGGAAAGTCCGTCCCCATCGACGCCGGGTCGAGTGAATAACTCCGCATCCTTCGCATTGTGTTTGGTAAACGAAGGCGTGGTCCATTCGTTACGCGCTTGCGCGTCCGGACGACCTTCCAGTTGCCCCTCATTTTCCGACATAAAGACTCCCCCAGGTGGAAGGGCTAATTCCCTTCTGCCGTTTTCCGATATCGCCCGCGTGGCTTAGGCGGGTTCGCAGCATTGATAAGATGGCACAGATGCGTCATGTCCAGCAATTCATCGGTGACAGCGGCTTGAGCCGGGGTCGTGCGCAGCGACTTGTGCAGCCTGCAAATTGCAATGGAAAAAGGGCGCCAGCGCGCGGCAGTGGCCAGCGCGGTTGCGCGACGCGCTGGGTGGCCGGGTCAAGCCCGGCCGTGGTGATAGGAGAGATCATCGGCAAGATCGCACCGCACCCGAAAAGCGCTGCGCGCTTAGACTCTCCCCATAAGAGGGAAGGTGGTTATGGCTGCTGCTTGAACAACTCCGGCGGCCAGGTCCGCTGCCCGGCTCGCTGGTAGGCGGGGCGGGTGTTCATGCGGTCGAAGTACGCGCGGAACACCGGGCGGTCGGGGATGCGGTTGTTGAACCAGGCGATGCCGAACAGGCCTCCGAGCGCGATGTCGGCGGCGCTGAAGCGCTCGCCGAGCAGCCACGGGCCTTTGGTGAGCGTGGTTTCCAGCAACTCGAACACCCCGTCCGGATGGCCCCAGCCATAGCCGCTGCGGTCGGCTTTCGGTTACCGCCGGCGGCAGCCAGGCGGCGGGCTCGAACACCGCGGTCGAGAAGACCATCCACTTGAGGTACGGGCCGCGGTCGGGATCCTCGATCTTCGGCGCGAAGGTGCCGTAGCCGTACCTGTCGGCAAGGTGGAGGCAGATCGCGGGGGCCTCGGTGATGACCACGCCGTCGTCGCTCAGCGCCGGTACTTTCCCCATCGGGTTGATCTTCAGGTACTCGGGCCGCTTGTGCTTGCGCTTGCGGATGTCGGTGTCGGCGATATCGAACGGGATGCCGAGCTCCTCGAGCATCCACAGCGGGATGAAGGACCGGCTGGCGACAGAGAAGTAGAGAACGATCTTGCCCATGGCCCTACCCTGCTCCGCCGGTGTGCCGGATCGTGGCAGCAATGCGCCCGTTCGGCAGCGGCGGCAACCCGCGGCGCCGCTTCGCGGGCGGGTGGCTTGCGGGCTGCCGTGGGCGGGGGCAGGCTCGCTCGCGAAGCGACGGCACGAGCGGTGAACATGGCGATCCTTGAATCATCGCAACCCAGCATACCCAAAGCCTGGCGCTGGCCCGGGATCGGCAACACCTTCGCGATGGCGCGCGATCCGGCCCGTTTCTTCGTCGACTGCTACCGGCGGCATGGTCCGGTTTTCCGCATCGCCCTGATGGGGCGGACGCACACGGTGCTGGCCGGCGCGGAGGCCGCGAATTTCATGGCAACGCGCGAGGGGCGCGAGTCGCTGCGCTCGCGCGAGTTCTGGCAGGGACTGGTCGACGAGTTCGCCGCGACGCGCACGCTTCCGGGCGAGGACGGTCAGATGCATGCCCGCCTGCGCGACGTGATGAAGCGCGGCTACTCGCGCACGGCGCTGAGCGGACGCTTCGGCGAGCTGATCGCGATCACCGACAGCGCGATCGCGCGGGACTGGACGCCGGGCGCGCGCGTGCCGACAGTGCAGGCGATGCAGTACATGGTGACGGAGCAGCTGGGCCGCATCCTGACAGGCGTCGCGCCGCTCGAGTATGTGCGCGCCATCCGCACGACCATTAAATACATCCTGAACGTGCTCGTGACGCGGCAGCGGCCCTGGTTCTACCTGCTGTCGCCCGGATATCGCCGCGCCAAGGCGCGCATGCGCGAACTGGGCGAAACGCTGGTTAACCGGCAGGGGGACGCGGAGAACACGGGCGGCATCCTGGTCAGCGACATCATGCAGGCGCATGCGGCCGAGCCGGAGCTGATTCCGCGGCAGGATCTGGGGCTGACGCTGATGGGTCCGTACATCGCCGGCCTCGATACGGTCGCGAACACGACGGCGGCGTGCCTGTACCTCGTGCTGAAGCATCCGGAGGTGCTGGCGCGCATACAGGCGGAAACCGACCGCTACTTCGCGGAAGGCATCGGCGCGGAGGAGGATGTGTTCCAGCGCCTGCCCGCGACCCATGCCGCGATCCAGGAGGCGATGCGGCTCTATCCCATAGCAGTGGCGCAGATGCGCACCGCGGCGCGGCCGTTCACCTTCGGCGGCCACCGCATCGCCGCGGGCGAGATGCTGTTCGTCGCGACCAGCGTGCCGCATTTCCTGGAGGAGCATTATCCGGAGCCGGAGCGATTCGACATCGACCGCTTCAGCAGGGAGCGCGCCGAGCACCTGAAGTCGGGCGTGTATTCGCCTTACGGCCGCGGGCCGCACACCTGCTTAGGAAAAAGCCTAGCCGAGGTGCAGATGCTGCTGACCATGGCTAGGCTGTTCCACCGGCTCGACCTGTCGCTGGTGCGGCGGGACTATGTGCTCAAGACCAAGACGGCACCGACGCCGGGGCCGGCGATGAGCTTCAAGGTGCGGGTGAACGGCCTGCGCAATCCGGCGGCGTAGCTAGGGCTGGCCGGGCGGCGGAGGCGGCGCCGGCTGGCCGCCTTCCATCTTCGACATGGAGTCGTGGATCTTGTCGGCTGCGTTCTTCACCACGTCGGCCATGCGGCTGGCATGTTCGCCGGTCCTGGTCTGCATGCCGTCGATGGCGCGGTCGACCGCGGCCTTGATGGAAGCGGCGGTGCCGCCCTTCTCGTATTCCTTGATGACGACGTCTTCCAGTTTCCCGAGGACCGCGTCGACGGTGTAGTCGTCGTTCAGCTTGCGCTCACGGTGCGCGACAATCGAGTAGATGTCGATGGAGTCGTCGATGGTGCGGCCCATCTCCACCAGCTTGTAGAAGCGCTCGCCCTCGCCGTTCTTGCTGCGGACCACGAGATCGAACGCGGCCACTGCCAGCGTGAGCGGGATCTGGAAGAAATTGTGCAGGTTGTTGAGCGCGAGCTTGAGCTCGAACACGCCGACGTCGCGGATGAACCTCCAGCGCTGGTCGGCATTGGACCGGGCGGGCGCCGGAGGCGGAGGGGCGGGCGAGATGGGGGCCGGGACGATCGGATCGCTCATGATTCTCAACTTATCGCAGGCGCGTCAGAACGGAACACCCTGTGCGGCGCAGAGGAACTTCATCAGCGGCTTCGCGGCGGCGAAGGTATCGGCCACCGCATCGGGCAGCTTGGCCGATTGCGCGAGCCTGATGCTGCCATCGTCCATGACGAAGAAGCTCTTGAGCTTTACATCGTCGATCAGCGGGTGGTCGGGATCGTAGCCGCGCGGCGCCTTGCTGAGCTTGTGGTCCTGGCCGAGGCCGCCGAGCTTGCTGAACGCTCTGTCGGACTTGACCGCCTTCCATGCGGCGGGCCTGGCGACGATGGCGTCGCGGATGTGGTTGAGGGCCTTGGGGTCCGGCATGTACATGCCGCCGCCGAAGAACACCTCGTCGTCCCCGAAATGCATGTAGAAGCCGGGGGCGTGCACGTCCTTGCCCGCGGCGTGGCGGAAGTGACAGGCGGCATGCTCCTTGTACGGACGTTTGTCCCTGGAGAAGCGCACGTCGCGGTAGATGCGGAACATGGAGCCGCCGTTGGGCCTCGGGTCGGCGACGAAGTTCTTCGAGACCTTTGCAAGACGCGGGCGCATCGCCTCTATGAATTCGGACATCGGCGCCTGTACGGACTCGCGGAAGCGCTGCTTGTTGTCCTCGAACCAGGGGCGTTCGTTGTTTGCCTTGAGCTCCTTGAAGAAGGCGAAGAAGTCCTTCGGAAAGCCGGTGAACACCATGATCAGTCCTCCACCATCTTCAGTCTTCCGTTTGGCGGGGATCGCCGGCGTCGCGCCGCCCGCCGGCGAGCCATCGCGCCAGCGCGGGCGAGGTCTCGCGTGCGAGCCTATCTTCAAACAGAGCGATGTCGTCCGGTGTCAGCACCGTGCGCCAGCGGGCATTGGTGCCGGCGTGGAAGAAGGATTCATGGCCGTTCTGCCAGGTGCCCCTGCCGCCCGGCATGAGCGTGGGGCCCGCCTCGCGCATGTTCTCGAAGCGGGCGGCTTCGACGAGGGACGGCCAGAGCTGCTCGTCGATCGGGATATTGAGGAAGGCGGAGACGCGGCGCATCTCGGCGTCGAGGTCAGCCTTCAGGTCGTTGTAGTGGACCAGCAGCACGTTCTCGCGGCGGCGGTCGGCCCAGAAGCTGCGCTCGATGGCAAAGTAGCGCGCCGCCGGCATGTCGTCGGCGAGGCGCGCGCCGTCCCCTTCGGTCATCCAGGCGTGGAAGAAGTCGCGGAGACCAAGGGCGGGACGCGGATATGGACGGGCGATGATCTCGTCCTGGAGGCCGATTGCGTCCATCTCGCCCAGCGCCAGCGCGGTGTAGGACGTGACGTGGTTGTGCCATGACATGAACGCGTCAAGGCCGCCGCGCGCGACGTGGATGTAGCGGACGCTGTCGTGCAGCGGCATCGCGTCGGACGGCGTGTGGGTCTTGATCACGCGGCGGCGGGTCTGGCTTTCCAGATTGGCGAGCAGTTCCTCCACGGGATAGTCGCGCACGTCGAGCCAGGGAGAGAGGCTCCAGATCGGCTTGGGCTCGGGCGATTGCCCGACCAGCAGGTTCGCGATCTGGATCATCCAGGTCGTGCCGCACTTGGCTGGCGTGGCAACGACGATGTCGCCGTCGCGTGGCCGGTAGACGTCCCAGCGGCGCGTGTCGGTGGTCCAGCTGCGGATGCTTTTGGTCGGCGGGCGTGTCGTCACGCGAACATTTGCTTTGCGGTGCTTCGCACCGACACGATAGCAAATCAGGCGTCGCCGAACATCACCGCGGGATCGGCCACGTGCCCCATCGGCTCGGTGACCTTGAAGATGCCGCTGGCGCGCAGGCAGAGCACGCCGTCGGCCGTGGCCGTTCCCTGCGCGAAGAACAGCGTCTTGCCGGAGCGCAGGAATTCGCCGGTGCCTTCCACCCATGACCCGACCCTGGCAGGAGCGATGTAGTCGAGGGTGAGGTTCACCGTCGGCGCGAAACCGACATCCGCCTTGGCCTGTACGCGGGCCGCGATCGGTATGAACATGTCGGCGAAGGTGGCGAGCATGCCGCCATGGGCGACGCCGCCGGGATTGCAGTGGCGCATCTCGCAGCGGAAGCCCATCAGGAGCTTTTGCCCGTCCCACTTGCCGTAGAGAGGACCGATCGCTTCGATGAAACCGGTCGTGAACTTGAACGGACGGAAACCGTCCGGGATGTTGGTAGACATGCGCCCCTGACAAATAGCAGTTAACGTCCACTCTGGCGGCGATTGTGGACGCGCACAACATCGCGCCTCACATTTGCGTCACTGTGCCCGCGCGGCTTGCGCAGCGGAGGAGCGGTCCTTACCCTTCGCAACGTCACCTTCAGCTTCGATCTCATCCGGTGCGAAGACTTCTCCTGCTTCTGCCACTGCTGGCGGTCGCGCTGTTCGGCAGCGTGCACGCCGAGGAGCACAAGGATCGCGAATTCCAGGAATGCACCGACTGCCCGGTGATGGTGGGCATTCCGGCCGGCTCTTTCACCATGGGAAGTGCCTCGAGCGAGACGGGGCATTTCGACAATGAGGGCCCGCAGCACACCGTAGGTGTGCGCGCGTTCGCGATCGGCAAGTTCGACGTGACGAACGAGCAGTTTCTCAAGTTCCTGCAAGAGACCGGTTACAAGCCAGCGCCGTGCAACAAGATCCTCGATTTCGGGTGGAAGCCGGCGGAGAACGGCTTCGCGCGGCCGCCGACCGAAGTGGCGCCGCCGAACTGGCCGGCGGTGTGCGTGGCGTGGAAGGACGCACAAGCTTATATCGCGTGGCTGAACCGCAAGGCGAAGGAAGCACATCCCGGTGCGGCGGGCTTCTATCGCCTACCGACGGAGGCGGAGTGGGAATATGCTGCGCGCGGCGGCACGACGAGTTCGCGCTGGTGGGGCAACGAGCTTGGCGCCAACAATGCCGACTGCAATGGCTGTGGCAGCGCGGCGGATGCCCGGGTTCTGACGGATGTGGACGCGTTCCAGGCGAATCCGTTCGGGCTCTACGGCATGCTGGGCAATGCGTGGCAATGGACGGCGGACTGCTGGCATCCCGACTATCGCGGCGCGCCGCGCGACGGCAGCGCCTGGGCAACAGGTGGCGACTGCACGCGGCATGTGTTGCGGGGCGGCTCGTGGACCAACATCCCGCTGTTCGTACGCTCGGCCGCGCGCACCGGCGCGCCGGCGGTGAAGGGCGAGTACGACTATTCGAGCCTCGCGGGCTTCCGCGTGGTGCGAACGCTGCCTTGAATTACCTCCCTCTTGGGGCGGTGATGCCTGTTGGCAGGCTGCGTCATCCCGCCGTGCGGCATGCGCAATGGCGCGATTGTTCGTTCGCAGCTGCGGGATTACTTTTTGCCATGGAACAGAGACTCAAATCCTTGCTCGAGAAGCCTGTCGTTCGCGGCCTGATGGGCCGGTGCCCGAAGTGCGGCGAAGGCAAGATGTTTCGGGCGTTCCTGAAAGTCGCAGACAACTGTCCGGTTTGCGGCGAGGAGCTTCATCACCACCGCGCCGACGACTTTCCCGCCTACCTCGTTGTCGTGATCGTCGGGCATGTCATCGTTGCCGCGCTTCTAACGTCGGAGATCGTGTTCGCGCCGCCGTTCTGGCTGGACATCCTGATCTGGATACCGCTGACCCTCCTGATGGCGATCCTGCTGATCCAGCCGATGAAGGGCATGGTTGTGGCCTGGCAGTGGCAGCAAGGGATGGATGGCTTCGCCGCCGCCAAGCGGGCGCGCGAAGGTCTCGCCGCCACCTGAGCGTGCCGCGCGGCCCTACCGCAGCGTATCGCGCGGGTTGAGCGTCAGCGTCACATCCATCGAATAGTCGATGGCGCCCGGCGGCAAGGTCAGCGGCGAGGCGAGCAGCACCGCGTTGCGGGCGCTGAGCGCGATGTCTCGGTAGAGCGCATCCCTGGTGTAGCGCTCGCGATCGAGGATGGCGACGTTCTCCACCCTGCCGTTCTTGAGCACCGTCACACGCAGCGCGATGTCGAAGCCGGAGCCTGCCAGCGACGGGGCACTGAAATTCCATTTGCGCAGGACCTGCGCGCGGATCAGATCGCGTACCGCATAGGCCGCCATCGCGCCGGGCGCCGCATCGTTCGACGTCGCCGCCTCCGTGGCGGACGGCGTGTCGATGGGCTTCATGTTGCTCTCGGGTGCCTTCAGGTGCGCTAACGCATTCAGTTTGGTCTCCAGATCGTCGACCGGCTTGCGGCCCGTGGGGGATTTGCCTTCCGGGCGGTTGGCGGAGGCGGGTTCGTGCGGCGTGGCGGCGTGCGTCGGCGGCTGGGGGATTTGCGCCCGCCGCGGCTCCGGCGGCGAGGTCGTCGCCTCGCCGAGGCGGATCACCTCGACCGGCACGAAGTGCGTCGGCAAAACGGGTGTCTGCGTCGCGCTCCGCCATACCATCAGCAGGAGCACCAGGGCGGCAAACAGGCCGTGCAGCAGCAGCGAGCCGGCCACGCCGCGGCCATCGCCGCCGGCGTAAGCCACGCCGGCGCGCATCAGCGCCCGGACCTCCTCTATGCTGAAACGGGTGCGCATGACGCCACTTGTCTAACCCTCGCGCTCCCCGTTTGCATGCTGGACCGGCGCGCGGCGGCGCGCAAGCAGCAGTCGGCCATCACGAGTGCTTGAGCGGCGTGCTCGACAGCGGGAGCGGAAGCCCTTCAGATTGCGTTCAACCAGACCGGAGGATGATGGACGCAGGAACGGCCAACGGAGTTGTCATCAGCCGAGGTATCAAATTCATGAGCACGCTACAGCACAGGCTTATGGGCTTCCGTCTCACCACGGCGGAGATCCTCTATCATCTGCCCGATCATCCGGTGATGCTGCAAAGCTTCATCTGGCAGGACCTCGACATCGCGCCGCGCTTTCCGGTGCTCAACAAATTCCTCAAGTTCTGGGAGACATCGGTCGACGGCAAGCTGCACTCGGTGCGCGTAGCCTCGCGCGGTATCATCACGGACGCGGAGTTGAAGCTGGTCGGCGGCGAGTTCTCGCTGAACTGACTGGGTGCTATGTATCGCCGATGCGGGCAATCACCCAGGAAGAAGGGCGCAGCGCGTTCGGTGCCGACGCAGCCAACTACGACGGCGCGCGGCCGGATTATCCGGCGTGGGTGTATGAAGAGTTACGGGAGCGTTGCGGACTGACGCGCGGCTCGCAGGTATTCGAAATCGGACCGGGCACGGGCGTCGCGACGCGGCAACTTCTGGCGTCTGGCGCTCACGTGACGGCGGTCGAGCCCGATGCGCGGCTCGCAAAGGTGCTGAAAGAGCGGGCACCAGACACAACAGTGATGCATTCGATTTTCGAAAGCGCGGTGTTGCCGTTGGGGTCGTTCGACCTCGGCATCTCGGCGACGGCGTTTCACTGGGTGGACCAAAGGGTGGGACTGCCGAAAGTCGCGTCGCTATTGAGGCCCGGCGGGTGGTGGGCGGTGTGGTGGAACGTGTTCGGCGATCCGTCGCGGGAAGACGCGTTCCACGATGCGACCGTGCATCTTCTGGCCGGCGGAACGACGCCATCGCATCCACCGACCTTCAAGCATCCTTATGCGCTGGATCGGGAGGCGCGTTTCGCGGAGCTGGCATCCACCCACCTGTTCACGGATATCGGCGTGCGGATGGAGAACTGGACGCTGGTGCTCAATCCGGCGCAGACGCGGGCGCTCTACGCGACGTTCTCGCAGTTTGCGCCGCTTGAGCCGGCAGAACGCGAGCGCATCCTAGACGCCCTGGCAAAAATCGCCGCGACGCAGTTCAATGGCCGCGTCGAGCGCAACATGGTGACGGCGCTCTACACCGCAAGGCGGGTCTGACTATTCGAACATCGGCACGAGGAAGGTGCGCTCGTAGCTCGAGAAGCATTGCGTTTCGTCGAAGCGCGCGGTCGCGGCCCTGCAGCCCTCGTCTTCGGCGACATCACGGCGATAGCGCTCATACGCCTCTATGGTCGGGAAGCTGAAGAGCGCGACGCCGACGTTGGGCGGGCCCTCCCTGCCGAGGCCAGGGAAGCTGAAGGTGGCGTCGGGCAGCGCATCGCCCGCCTCGCCCGGCACGAAGTAGCCGTGATGCGTGCCGCCATACTTGCGGATCAGCGCGATCCAGGCGTGCGCGTACTCACGGAACGCGTCCAGCTTGCCGGGCGCGATCTGGTAGCGGATGAAGCAGGTGAACATCGGTTTCTCCTCGCCGCCAGCTTACGAGGTGCCGGGCGAGCGAGAAGATGCCCGATTGAGCCGACCGCTATGCCGTCGGCGGCTTCTTGTTCACGGCCTGGCTGATCTGGTCGCCGACGTGATCGGCGACCTTGCTGACCTCGGCGCCGGCATGCATCAGCGCCTCCTGGATCTTGCTGACCTCGATGCCGTGCTGTTCGGCGGTGGCCTTCAGCGCCTTGGCATGATCCGGAAGCCGCGACAGCTCGTGGTTGAGCGTGTCGGTGACGGATTTCAGCTTCTCGGGCGTCAGGCCCGCCTTGGTGGCCGCGTCCTGCAGATTGGCCTGCACCTTGTCGAACCAGCTCATCGAGACCTCCTGTTCAAAATGCCCCGCCGCCCTCATCAAAATATCAAAACCAGCCGGCGGCCAAAGCCTTGACGGTCACAGCCAGCGTCCCTAAATAGCCGCGCAAGTGGACTGGCACTCTCCGGGAGGGAGTGCTGCCACTTTTTGAATTCGAAGTATTTTCAACCAGTTAGGGAGCTATCCACCATGAAGTTCCGCCCGCTTGGCGACCGCGTGGTCGTCCGCCGCGTGAAGGAAGACACAAGGACCGCGGGGGGCATCATCATCCCCGAGACCGCGCAGGAGAAGCCGCAGGAAGGCGAAATCGTCTCCGTCGGCCCCGGCGCGCTGGACGAGAACGGCAAGCGCGTCGTTCCCGAAGTGAAGGCCGGCGATTTCGTGCTGTTCGGCAAGTGGTCGGGCACCGAAGTGAAGATCGACGGCGAGGAACTCCTGATCATGAAGGAGTCCGACATCATGGGCATTCTCGAAGGCCGCAAGCCCTCGAAGAAGGCCGCCTAATCACACCGACATTCTAGGAGACAAACCAACATGGCAGCCAAAGACGTCAAGTTCGGCGCCGATGCCCGCGAGAAGCTTCTGCGCGGCGTCGATATCCTTGCCGATGCAGTGGAAGTGACGCTAGGCCCGAAGGGCCGCAACGTCGTCATCGAGAAGAGCTTCGGCGCCCCGCGCACGACCAAGGACGGCGTGACGGTGGCGAAGGAGATCGAGCTCGCCGACAAGTTCGAAAACATGGGCGCCCAGATGGTGCGCGAAGTGGCGTCGAAGACCAACGACGCGGCCGGCGACGGCACGACGACCGCCACCGTTCTCGCCCGCGCCATCGTGCGCGAGGGCGCGAAGTCGGTTTCGGCCGGCATGAACCCGATGGACCTGAAGCGCGGCATCGAGAAGGCCGTCGAAGCGGTCGTCGAGGACCTCAAGAAGCGCTCCAAGAAGGTCAAGGCCAACGAAGAGATCGCCCAGGTCGGCACCATCTCGGCCAACGGCGACGCGGAAGTCGGCAAGATGATCGCGGAAGCCATGGCCAAGGTCGGCAACGAAGGCGTGATCACGGTTGAAGAGGCCAAGAGCCTGGCGACCGAGCTGGACGTCGTCGAAGGCATGCAGTTCGACCGCGGTTACATCTCGCCCTACTTCATCACCAACGCGGACAAGATGGTCGCCGAGCTCGACGAGCCGTCGATCCTCATCCACGAGAAGAAGCTGACGAACCTTCAGCCGATGCTGCCGATCCTGGAAGCGGTCGTGCAGTCGGGCCGCCCGCTGCTGATCATCGCGGAAGAGATCGAGGGCGAGGCGCTGGCCACGCTCGTCGTGAACAAGCTGCGCGGCGGCCTGAAGGTCGCGGCGGTGAAGGCACCGGGCTTCGGCGACCGCCGCAAGGCCATGCTGGAAGACATCGCCATCGTGACCGGCGGCCAGGTGATCAGCGAAGACCTCGGCATCAAGCTCGAGAACGTCAAGCTGAACATGCTGGGCACGGCCAAGAAGGTCCGCATCGACAAGGACAACACCACGATCATCGACGGCGCCGGCAAGAAGGGCGACATCCAGGCCCGCGTCGGCCAGATCAAGACCCAGATCGAGGAGACCACGTCGGACTACGACAAGGAGAAGCTCCAGGAGCGTCTCGCGAAGCTCGCGGGCGGCGTGGCGGTGATCCGCGTCGGCGGCGCGACCGAGGTCGAGGTGAAGGAACGCAAGGACCGCGTGGACGACGCGCTCAACGCCACCAAGGCGGCGGTTGAGGAAGGCATCGTTCCGGGCGGCGGCACGGCGCTCCTCTATGCGACCAAGGCGCTCGCCAACCTGACCGGCGAGAACGAGGACCAGAACCAGGGCATCGCGATCGTCCGCAAGGCGATCCAGAGCCCGATCCGCCAGATCGTCGAGAACTCGGGCGTCGAGGCCTCGATCGTGGTGGGCAAGCTGCTCGAGCAGAAGTCGAACACCTTCGGCTTCAACGCGCAGACGGAAGCCTATGGCGACCTGATCCAGACCGGCATCGTGGACCCGACGAAGGTCGTGCGCACGGCGCTCCAGAACGCGGCCTCGGTCGCCTCGCTCCTGATCACGACGGAGGCGATGGTCGCCGATCGTCCGAAGAAGGAAGCGGCCGGCGGCATGCCGGGCGGCATGCCCGGCGGCGGCATGGGCGACATGGATTTCTAAGTCCATCCATTCGACGGAATGCGGAAAGGCCCGGTGGCGACACCGGGCCTTTTTGTTTGTCGCCGTCAGCCGCCTTCCGGCGGCTTGGGCGTATCCGGCGGCGTGTTTGTGTCCGGCTTCGGCTCGTCGAGATTCCAGTCGACCTTCACCGTCATGGGCGCGTCGACGAGCTGGCCGTCCTTGACCGCGGGGCGGTAGTGCCACTTGGCCACACACTCCTTCGCGGCATCGTCGAGGCTGTCGTGGCCGCTGGACTTGACGATCTTCACCTCGCGCACCGTGCCGTCGGCCGACACGGTGAAAGCGAGTTCGGTCGTTCCCTCGCGGGCGAAGATGCGCGCGAAGAACGGATATTCATCGCGGCAATTCCCGGGCTTCGAGAGGGCCGGCGGCTGCGACACGTGCTGCACGACGGGGACACGTTGCACGACCCGGACAACCCTGGCCGGCGCCTCTGGATGCGCCTGGAGCTTTTCGTAGAGGTCATAGAAGAACAGGACCGAGGATCCCGTCGCGATGGCGCCCGCAATGATCACCGCCCAGATGTGGTGGCGAAACCTGCCGCTGTAGAACAGGCCGGACGACACGACGAATATGACGAACTCAATGATGATCACGCCCTGCACCTTGCGTTGGAATTGCCCACACCTTGCCGCCGCGGCCTTCATAGTGGTGCGACTCGAATCTTTCAAATTTTAGGCAATTGCGATCATTCACAACCTCTCGCAATCGCGTGGTTGAGAATCGGTGAATAGTGATGCCCGTCGATGCGGTGATGTCTTCATTGCCTCGAAAGAAGGCCCAGCTAAAGAGGCGCGCGATGCCGATCGATCCCGTGGTGGCCATCACCGAGAAGCTTCTCCAGGCGGAGCGCGCCCTGCGCGACTCGCGGCTGAAGCGCGACGAAAAACTGACGCAGCGCTGGCTGACGCTGATCGCCCTGCTGAACGAGGAACTCTACAACGCGGTGCCGACCAGCGCGCTGGGCGCCGCGGAACTCCTGCTGCGGGCGGCGCAGTCAATCGGCGAGCCGGGTTCTTCCTACGCCAACCACATGCGCGAGATCGCGGAGCGGCTGTCGAACGGCACGCGGGCGCTGACTGATCTCGTCTGGCTGCGCTCGATTCGGCCCGCCCTGACGGGCGGGCTGTGCGGCAATGACGGGATCATCATCGCGCCGCTGATTGCGCTGGCGATCAAGGGCGCCTCGCGGCCGGTGGTGATCTTCCGCGCCGCCCTGCCGCCGCCGCGCGACGACAGCTGGAAGAAGGTCCATTCCGGCGCGCCGTGACAGACAGTGCCGGGCAACGGCGCCACGAACGTTCCAATGGGCCGACACGGTACCGAGCCTTGGGAATCGCCGTCGCGTCGCGCTGTGGTGTGCCGTTTCGAGACAGGCGCGCAGCATTCTAATCAAATGCCGCGCGAAGTGGTTGAAGGAGTGAACAGTCACTGAAAATGGGGCGTTGTTATCGCATGTCGACCTCCGGAGTTGATGCATGCAAATCGATCCCGTGGTGGCGTTAACCGCAAGGCTCACGCAGGCGGAGCGTAGGCTGCGCGAGGCGCGCCTCAAACACGACAACCAGATGACCGGCCGATTGCTGGCCGCGATCTCTCTCTTGAACGAGGAGTTGTTCAGCACGGTGCCGACCAGCGTGCTCGGCGCGGCGGAGTTGCTGCGCGTCGCGTCCAATTCGCTCGGTGAAGCTACCGGCCCGCCGTACGCGGCTCATCTCCGGGAGATTTCGACCCGGCTGTCGAACGGATCGCGCGAACTGCGGGACCTCATCTGGTTGCGGTCTGTCCAGCCGGCGCTGACCGGCGGCCTTTGCGGCAATGACGGCATCATCGCGGCTCCTCTCATTGCGTCGGCGCTCCAGGGCGCAGCGCGGCCGGTCATGATCTTCCGAGCGGTGCTCCCACTCACCGATGACGACAGCCGGATGAATGCCCCGTCGCATAGGCGGTGGTAACGAAGACCGAAATCCCGCGCTGCAAACGTGGTTGGACCTGTCGCGGGCGCGATGTTTTCAAGACTTGCCGGAGCGGTGAATCCGGCGTTCCCTCCACGCACAAAATTGGAGGAAACATATGACCTATTCCATTTACGATGCATCGGTTCCTGTGATGACCCGCGCGCTGACCAACCTGTCGAAAATCCTCGACAAGGCGGTGGCGCAGGCCAAGGCCGAGGACAAGCCGCTCTCTTCGCTGACGGAGGCGAAGCTGGCCGAAGACATGCGGCCGTTCACGTTCCAGATCCAGTCGGCATCGGACGCCGCCAAGGGTTGCGCCGCGCGGCTTGCCGGAATCGAAGCGCCGTCCATGCCCGACACCGAAACCACCTTCCCGGAATTGCACGCACGCCTGCAGAAGACGATCGACTTCCTGAACACCGTAAAGCCCGAGCAGCTCAAGGGCGCCGAGGACCGCGAGATCGTGCTCAAATTTCCGAACGGCGAGTTCAGGTTCAACGGCAAGGATTTCCTTGCCGGCTTCTCGTTGCCGAACTTCTTCTTCCACGTGACGACCGCCTACGCGATCCTGCGTCACAAGGGGATCAACATCGGGAAAATGGATTTCCTGGGCGGAATCTAGCCTTCGGACGGTGCGGTGGGGTGCTGGAGATAGGGCTCCACCGTGCCCTTGTACTTGATGGTCATCGCGCGGCCGTGGCGATCGACAGTCTTGCCGACGGCGAGGCGGACCCAGCCTTCGCTGACGCAATATTCCTCGCAGTTGGTTTTTTCCTGTCCGTTGAAGCGGATGCCGACGCCGCGCTCGAGCAGCTCGCGGTTGTAGAACTTGCTGGCCGGATCGGTGGAGAGACGGTCGGGAAGCTGGTCGGTCATGGCCAAGGCTCGGAAATGCCGGGGTTCAATACAGGGGGCCGCGCGGCGATTGCAACCGCACCGCCGGAACCCCATTTTCCCGGCATGAGCGCTACGGCTGCCAGCATCGTCCCCTGCCCCCATTGCGACGCGCTGAACCGCGTGCCCGCCGACCGCGCCGCCACCTCGGCGCAGTGTGGGAAGTGTCGCAAGCCGCTGTTCGATGGCCATCCGATGGCCCTGACCGCCGCGAGCTTCGACCGGCATGCCAATGCCGAGCTGCCGCTGCTGGTCGATTTCTGGGCCGAATGGTGCGGGCCGTGCCGCATGATGGCGCCGGCGTTTGAGAACGCGGCCGCTGCATTCGAGCCGCGAGCGCGATTTGCCAAGGTGGATTCGGATGCGGAAGGCGCATTGTCGGCACGCTTCAGCATTCGTTCGATTCCGACGCTGGTGATGCTGCACAAGGGCAAGGAAGTAGCGCGGCTATCCGGGGCGCTGCCGCCGGCGCAGCTCAACCAGTGGATCGAGACCCATCTTCCTCGCTGATCACTTGACCCTAGTGACAACGACGTCGCGGCCTTCACGGCGGTTGAGATAGCCGGTGATGTGACCTTGGGCGTCGCGCACGAAGATCTTGCGCACACGTGGCTGGCCGGGCGTAAACAACACATCCTTCAGTTCGACCTTCAGCGGCGAAGGCTTGCCGCCATTCGACGACGAGGTGAGCTCGCCGTTCATCAGGGCGATGGTGATGTGGAGGTCGGGTGCGGCTTCGTACTCGCCGGCATATTCGGCAAGGGCTTCGGGCGGCAGCGTGACGGCGGGCGGGTCCTGTTGCCCCGCGATGGTCTGCATCGCGACCAGCTTCCAGCCGTCCGCGGACTTCCGCCATGTGGCGAGCGAGCGGTAGAGCGCGTGCAGCTTCTGGCCGTGGAAGTTCTCGTGCTCGTCGCAGTCGAAGCTGATGACATGCATGTCGCCGAAGTCGTGATCGATCCAGTTCACAACCTTGATGTCGCCGGAGATCCCCTTGGGTAGCGGCACAATCTGCGCCAGTGCGCCTTTGCGGTCCATGAGAACGCCGTTCTCGTCGAGAAAGGCGACAGTGGTGTCGAGATATTTGTCCCAGACTTTCACGTCACCGGGCACAAGGGCGTCGTACAGCTCCTGTGTCTGGCGCTTCAGGACGGCGGAGGTGCTTTCGGCATGGGCCGGCGTGGTAGCAAGCGCCAGAAGCGCCGCGAAGACGAGTTTGCGCATGTGCGATGCCTTCCCCGTTGCGGACGCAACGGTGCAGCTACGGCCCCGACGGCGCCAGTCACGACCGCGTGTCCGGACCGGCTACTGCCAGTGGTCCAACTCGACCCACCAGTCGCCTTCGATGTTCTTCTCGTAGGAGGCGATGGAGACCCGCTTGTCGAGATATTCGTTGGTATCCTTCTCCGGCGGTTCGCCGGGCTCGGGCTTCTTGATCTCGATGATGCGGTACATGGGTGGGCCGTAGCGGTATTTCTTCCGTGCCGTATCCCGGCCGGGGCCGGAGGACCACATCTCGATCCAGAGCTGGCAACCGCGGACGTACCGCACGCTGCGCGCGCCGACCTCATCGAGCAGCGCACGGAAGTCTTTTTCGTCCTTGGCGGCCATCTGCGGCTGTGCCCAGTCGCGCGTTATGGTCTGGTCGTATTTGAGATCGCACAGCCTCTTGCGCAGCGCCTCGAACGTGGCGCGCTTCGCCTCAAACCGTTCGATCAGGTCCTTGTCGGTGGGCGGCATTTCCCGGGTGCAGGAGGCCAGCATAAGCGCGGCAAGACCGAGCACCGCGAGGCGGGCGAACGTCATCCCCCCTCCCGGTCGACGACGGCGGCCACCACGATCACGACGAACAGGGCCAGCAGGGAGGTGCCGGCGAGCGTCAGCATATCGGTGGGCGGGCTGGTCATGGTCGAACCGAACACGGTCAGGAGCGCGACTACAAGGGTCAAACCGACGATCGCGGTGCGGCGAGATGCACTGAGCTTAGAACGAAAGACAAAGGCGGCGAGGCCCGCCGCGGCGATGACCAGCTCCAGCGCCAGCGCGACAGATTGCCCGAGGCCAAGGCCCAGCGATTCGCTGCCGGCCCATATCGGCATTTCCGGTGGATGTACGAGCCAGTCGAGAATCCAGTGCGAAAACGTCGTTGCCGCGATCACTGTGGGAGCAAAGGCGAAGTATTTTCCCTCGCCGCCCGACCAGGTCCAGACGAAGGCGGCGGCCGCGGACCAGGCGAACGCCATGAGCAGACCGTGCGACCACGGGAAGATGAAGGCCAGCCGATGGGTCTCGGCGTAGTCGCCGGGGACCGCGACACCTTCGATGTGCAGCGTCACGAACAGCCAGAGCAGGATATCAAGCAGGAAGGCCGCTGCGACCAGCGTGCCCAGACCGATGCGCGGTGCAACGGCCTTGGCCGCCAAACCAGCCCCCAGATGCCCCACCAGCATGCGTACACCCCTGACCTGCCCGCCTACCTCAACCGAAGAAAACGTCGGTTTGGAGGCGTGGACAGGCCTGTCATCAGTCTGTAATCGGTCTAAAGTGGCCGAACTTCGCCGCAATGGATTTCGAAAACACCCATTTGAGGACCCCCGAGGCGCATGAACTCTGCGACGAGCACGGCGACGTGGCTACGGCCAGCATCCTCGAGAACTTCATCGACGAGGGAGAAGCGCAACTGGTTCCTGTTCGAGACCAGCCGCAACGCCGAGGGCGGCCACTAGACTGACCGGAAGGCGAAAGCGGGGCGCATCGCTTCCGCTTTCTTACCTCCCGGGGCTGCGGCCTAGCCGTGCCGGCCGATGGTGACCGGCTCGAACTTGCCCAAAGTGCAGACCTCGCCCGTGTGCAGTACACGGATGGATTGCGAGCCGCCGCAGACCTCCATGTAGCTCGTGTTGTACACGAAGCCGTTGAAGCGCAGTCCCAGGCACGGCGTCGGCAGCGCAGAAACGTAAGTCTTCCCGTCCTTCATGCGGAACAGGATCTTCTGCGGGCTGACGACCGAGGTGCTGTCGATCCAGTTGGTCTTGAGGCAGATGGGCGGCGCGTTCCTGGCGATGGTTGGCGCGGCCGTTCCCAGGGTGGTGGCCAGCAGGACCGCGATGGCAGCGATCTTCTTCATTCGAACCTCCGTTTTCCCGCCCGGTGTGTAGTCTCGCGCAACTTTCGGGTCGCGCATAGCCGAAATCCGGCGGGATTCCTTGACTTACGGCGTCCATTCCAACAAATGTCCGCCCGCTCTTCCGTATGGAGATAACACCATGTCTGCCGCCGCCGTTGCCGAACCCATCAAGATCACCCTGCCCGACGGCAAGACACTGGAATTCAAGAAGGGCGTCACCGGCTCCGAGATCGCCGCGTCGATAGGCCCGGGACTGGCCAAGGCCGCCCTGATCCTCGAAGTCGACGGCAAGCAGTGGGACCTGTTCCGGCCCATCGAGCACGACGCCAAGATCCGCATCATCACCCGCAAGGACCCTGAGGCGCTGGAGTTGATCCGGCACGATGCGGCGCACGTGCTGGCAATGGCGGTGCAGGACCTTTTCCCCGGCACCCAGGTGACCATCGGTCCGGCGATCGACGACGGGTTCTACTACGACTTCGCGCGTGCCGAGCCGTTCACCCTGGACGACCTGCCAAAGATCGAAGCCAAGATGCATGAGATCATCAGGGCCGGCCTGCCGACCGCGCGCGAGGTGTGGCCGCGCGAGAAGGCGGTCCAGCACTTCAAGGATATCGGCGAAACCTACAAGGCCGAGCTGATTGAAAGCATTCCGTCCAACGAAGACGTGTCGATCTACTATCACGGCAACTGGCACGACCTGTGCCGCGGGCCGCATTTCGCCACCACCGCGCCGGTGGGCGACGCGTTCAAGCTGACCAAGCTGGCCGGCGCGTACTGGCGCGGCGATGCGAAGAACGCGCAGCTCCAGCGCATCTACGGCACCGCGTGGCGCGACAAGAAGGAGCTCGACGCCTATCTCGAGCGCCTGGCCGAGCAGGAGAAGCGCGACCATCGCCGCATCGGCAAGGACCTTGAGCTCTTCACTTTCTCGCCCGACGTAGGTGCGGGCCTGCCGCTCTGGATGCCGAACGGCATGGTGATCCGCCAGGAGCTGGAGTTCCTCGCGACCCAGGAGGAGCGCAAGGACGGCTACAAGCGTGTCTCTACGCCCGAGATTACCAAGGAGAACCTCTACATCCGCTCGCGGCACCTCGCCTACTACGGCGAGGACATGTACTCGCCGATCGATATCGAGGGCGAGAACTACTACCTCAAGCCGATGAACTGTCCGCATCACCACATGATCTATCTCGCTACACGGCATTCGTATCGCGAGCTGCCGGTCAGACTGGCGGAGTACGGGCATTGCTATCGCTACGAGGCGTCGGGCGGGTTGTCTGGTTTGATGCGCGTGCGCGGTTTCGCGCAGAACGACGCGCACATCTACTGCCGCTTCGACCAGGCCAAGGACGAGTTCCTGAAGGTCATGCGCCTGCACGCGCGCTATTACGACCTGATGGGTATCAAGGACTACTACATGCGGTTCTCGCTGCCCGACCTGTCCAAGAAGCACAACTTCGTCGACGAGCCGCAGAAGTGGCGCGATTCCGGCGAGATCATCCGCCGGGCGATGAACGAGTCCGGCCTGCCCTATATCGAGGCGGAAGGCGAAGCGGCGTTCTACGGCCCCAAGGTCGACTTCATGATCAAGTCGGCGATCGGGACCGAGTATGCGATCTCGACCAACCAGCTCGACTTCATGGCGACCGAGACCTTCGGCCTGCGCTATATCGGCGAGGACGGGCATGACCATCCGGTCTATGTGATCCATCGAGCACCTTTGGGTTCGCATGAGCGGTTCACCGCCTTCCTGATCGAGCACTACGCCGGGAACTTTCCGACCTGGCTGGCGCCCATCCAGGCGCGGGTGATCCCGATCAGCGAGAAGGCATTCGATTACAGCCACAAGGTCGTGGACCAGATCTTCCAGACCCCGGTGGTCAACGGCACCACCGGCTTGCGCGTCGACATCGACGTATCAAATGAGCGGATGCAGAAGAAAATCCGGGACGCCCAGCTTCAGAAGATCCCCTACATGCTGGTCGTCGGCGAGCGCGAGGCCGCGGAAGGCAAGGTCGCGGTCCGGTTACGCTCCGGCAAGGACCTGGGACCGATGCCGCTGGCAACCCTCATCGAACGTTTGAAAAAGGAAGCAGAATCCCGCGTGGATGTTGTCGAATAGCACTTGCGGAATCGGATTTGCATCCTATTGTTAACGAACCAACGCCGCCCTTCGGCGCGCATGAGGATATACGCCCAAGCCCATGAACCTTACGACGTTTCGCGAGGCCCGGGTGAAGTCCTCGCGGAATGCGCAACCGTTCGGGCCTTGAACAGGAGAGCACCATAGTACCCAGACGCTTTCAGCAACCCGACAAGGCGCCCGCAAAGGACGGACCCCGTGTCAACGAAGAGATTTTCGCGCGTACCGTCCTGCTGATCGGGGACGACGGCCACAAATTCGGTCCCACCGGACTCGACGAGGCCCGCGCCATAGCCGAGGAACAGGGCTTCGACCTGGTCGAGGTTTCGCCGGAAGCGAAGCCGCCCGTCGTAAAGCTGATGGACTACGGCAAGTACAAGTACGAGCAGCAGAAGAAGGCCAACGAGGCCCGCAAGAAGCAGAAGGTCATCGAGATCAAAGAGATCAAGATGCGCCCGACGATCGACGACCACGACTACGAGACCAAGCTGAAGCAGATGAAGCGCTTCTTCGACGAGGGCGACAAGGTCAAGGTCACGCTCCGCTTCCGCGGCCGCGAGATGGCGCACCAGAACCTTGGCATGGACCTGCTGAATCGCGTCCACAAGGAGGTCGAGCCCATCGCCAAGATGGAGCAGTGGCCAAAGATGGAAGGCCGCCAGATGATGATGGTGCTGGCCCCGCGCTAGCCCTAAAGTATCTTTTTATCGGAGCGCTGGCAGCGAGGGTTGCCGGCGCTCTTTGTTTTGCGCCTGCCGGCCGCGCGTTCTTCGCCAAGGCGGAGGCAGCGTTCGATGGGCGGCAGGCGGCCTGCGAGGCCGATCCGGAGCCTGCGGCAAGGGAGAAGATCAGTAGCTGGTCGGACGGAACGGCTGCACCGACGCAGTGACAGTATGCGGCGCCGAACTGCGAGCCGCTGCGGCTGTCGTTGCCGCAACGCCCTGGATCATCTTGTAGGCGACGCGGCCGTCCTGCACGAGCAGCGTGACCTCCGCCGGCTCCTCCGCGGCCTTGGCCGAGTCCAGGTCGAATACCGACATCATGCCAGCGGTGCGCACAACGGTGTCGGCGGGCTTGAACACCAGCGCTGTGCAGCGGTCACGCGCCTCGATGCATTCCTGGATCGCGCGGTCGAGGCGGTCGAAAGCGATGCTGTCGCGCGCCATGAAGCGCTCCATCACCCCGAGATAGGAGAGCACCTGTACGTTCTGCGTCGAGGTGTCGAAGCCGATGCCTGCGAGCTGCGAGGCGTGGGTCGCCCCCGGCTGCACACGGGCATAAGCCAGCGCGAGATCCTTGAGCGAACGGATCCCGGGATTGGCGGAGTCGGGCTGGCGCGGCAGCAGGCTCACGATGCCTAAGCCGACCACCGCCAACGTGGCGGCCAACACTGCAATGGAGGTCGCATAGCGGGCCCCACCGCTACGCAGATGCTCGACCATAACTACCCCAACGCCACCTTATTATGGTTGCGCTGATCCTAATCAGGTTGCCACGGATGTGGAAAGTACTCCGTGCCCAGAATAGTAAAGGAATACGGTTAAGGCTCGGTGACTGCCACGACGCAGCTTGCAACCGTCGATATTTCGCAATTCCCGCCCGTCAGCACGACGGCGATGTGCCTCCTGCCGCCCACGTCGACTTTTCCGGCCAAAAGCGCGGCCAGACCAGCGGCACTGCCGGGTTCCACCACAACCTTCAGGCGTTGGAAGGCGTAGGAGACGGCACGTTGCAGTTCTGTGTCAGTCACCGCGACCGCGGCCGACAATTTTTCTTTTGCGATGGCAAAGGGGATGTGGCCAGGCGCGGGGGCCATCAGGGCGTCGGCGATCGACAGCTCGCCCCCCGGCGCCGGGGTGCGCGCACCAGCCGCCAGCGACAAACGCATGCCGTCGAACCGTTCGGGTTCGACACCGATGACCCGGGTCTTCGGACTGCGACCAGCAAAGGCGAGTGCGATGCCGGTGACCAGGCCGCCCCCACCGCAGGGGGCGAGCACCGTGTCGAGGGTCATGCCGAGAGCCGCCATATCGTCGACGATCTCGAGGCCGGCAGTACCCTGTCCCGCCACGACCTTGGCGTTGTCGAACGGCTCGATCAGCGTGGCGCCGGACTTGGCCATGAGGTCGCGCGCGATGGCTTCGCGGTCGTCGGTGCGCCGGTCATAGAAGACGACGTCGGCGCCAAGGCGACGCGTGCCGGCAATCTTCGTCGCGGGTGCGTCCTTCGGCATCACGATGGTGGCTGGGAGGCCGAACTCGCGCGCGGCCGCAGCGACGCCCTGGGCATGGTTGCCGGACGAGAAGGCGATGACGCCGTTGGCACGCCTCGCTTGCGGGATCTGGAGCACGGCGTTGCAGGCGCCGCGGAATTTGAACGAGCCCGTGCGCTGGAACATCTCGGGCTTGAGGAAAACGCGCGCGCCGAGACGGGCGTTGAGGTCGTGGCTTTCGATCAGCCTTGTGCGGGTTGCATAGGGCCGGATGCGTTCGGCCGCGGCTTCGACATCGGCGAACGTGGGGACGGTGATGGACATCGTTTCATCTCTCGATCGGCGGGCACCTTAAGCCCGCGCCTATTGCCGCAGAAGCGGTGAAAATGACTGGCAGCGTTGCAGGAGCGGGTGGTTCAAGCGATGCGGCTCGCTGTAAGTTGGGCGCCATGCAACACGCTTCCCGGGGCATCGCGCTCAAGGTGGGCGCCACGCTCGCCTTCTCCCTGCAATACGTCGCGCTGAAGCTGGCCGGCAACATGGTGCCGACGGGCGAGGTCGTGTTCTTCCGCGCGTTCTTCGCGCTGATCCCGCTGCTGATCCTGTCGTTCCACACGGTGGGGCCGCGGGCGCTGGTGGTGACGGCGCGGCCGTGGCTGCACCTGGTGCGCTCCGCCATCGGATCATCGAGCATGTTCCTGGGGTTCGCAGCACTGAAGCTCCTGCCCCTGGCCGACATCACGGCGTTCGGCTTCGTGCAGCCCATCTTCGCGGTCATCCTGGCGGCCCTGATGCTGAACGAGAAGGTCGGGCCCTATCGCGGCGGCGCGGTCGTCATCGCGTTCCTTGGCGTAATCCTGATGGTGCAGCCGCATGGCGGGTTCGGCGGATTGCTGGCGAGCGGGCTTACGGGCGGCGCAGCGCTGGCGCTGACCGGATCGCTGTGCTCGGCCTTCGTGGTGATCTTCATCCGCCAGATGAGCGCAACGGAGAAGAGCGAGACCATCGTGTTCTATTTCATGTCGTTCTGCGCGGTGCTGGGCTTGATCACCATGATCTGGTGGCGCGTGCCACTGACGTTCGCGCAGACGGCCTGGCTGATCGCGGGCGGAATCTGCGGCGGGTTCGGACAGATCATGATGACGTTCAGCTACCGCTACGCCGAACCGTCGCTGCTGGCGCCGTTCGACTACACCTCGATGATCTGGGCCGTGGCGTTCGGATTCCTGGTGTTCAGCGAAGTGCCCGCGGTCATGGTGCTGGCGGGCGCGGCGATCGTTACGGCGGCCGGCGGCTATATCGCGTGGCGCGAGCACCGGATTGGCCGCGAACTCGCAAGCCGCGTCGAAGCGGTCTGACATTCCTCACCTTTTTATCTTTTTTTGGACGATGCGAGTCGATCTCGGCACGCGGAGGCGCGGAGACGCGGCACTGCCCTTCCCTCGCGCGAACGCTGAAGCGTTCGCGCTCGCCGGGTATGACAGGTGTGCCTAAGCGGCGAGTGCGTTTTGGGCTAGCTCGTCGAGTTCGCGGGTGAAATCTTCGCCGAAGTAATAAGCGAGTTCGTCGCGGGTGCCTTGATAGATGCTCTGCCCTTCGCCGGAGCAGATCAGGCTCCTGTCGTGCACTTCGTTGCTGGCGGCAAGGACGCCGTAGTCGAAGGTAGCGGGGAAGAGTGTGCTAACCAGCGGTTTTAGTGTGTGGTAGTCGATGCCCTTCTCCAGCGCGTAGGCGTGGATCACGCAGCCCCGGGTTCCGGAGTGGAAGACGCACTTGCCGTTCTTCGACTGCGTGCGAACGTAGCGGCCGGAGGGGAATTCGGGGTCTTCGGTCACTTCGTCCGTGAACCAGTCGCTGCGCGGGTAGCGAACGCGCGACGCGAAGTCCTCGCCCAGAGCCGCGATGCGTTTGGCATTGCCGGCGTCGATGTCGACGCCGTAGGAGCAACACTGGTCGTTGCAGAAGCCGCAGGCCATGCACTTCGCGAAGTAGCGCAGCGCGAAGATGTCGGTGTTGACCGAGTGGATGACCGGCGCGCCCTGCACGCAGGTGTAGTCGCGGCTGAGGCGTATGACGGTCATTGGGCGACCGCCATTATTCCGCGGCGGCCTTCGCCGATGCCCGTTGCGCGGCAGCGATGGCATTTTCCACCACGCGCAGCACGAGCTGGTCGTAGCTGAGGCCGATCTGCGCGCCGGCGGCCGCAAAGCCGGCATCGGGGGCGATGCAGGGGTTGGTGTTGACCTCCAGCACCATCGGCTCGCCTTGCGGCGTGACGCGGAAGTCGACGCGGACATAGCCGGTGAAGCCGAACAGCTTCCAAACGCCGATGCAGGCTTTCCTGATCTTCGCGGCGAGGACCGGGTCCGTCTTTTCGGTCGAGAAATCGCGGACCATGAGGTCGTTGACGTCGAGTTCGATCCACTTGGCGTCATAGCCGACAATGCGGGGCTTGTCCGCCGGCCAATCGCCGAACTGCATCTCGGCCAGCGGGAAGACGAAGGGCTCGCCATCGGGGCCGTCCATCATCGAGATGTTGTACTCGCGGCCGTCGATGTACTCCTCGGCGAACCACTTGCCGCCGTTGCGGGCGACGCTGAGCTCGGCACGGGCCTTCACGTCCTTGCCGAGGCAGACGCAGCCGTCATCAAGGCCGACCGAGGCATCTTCCAGCGTCGATTTCACGATGTAGATCTTGTCGTCCCTGAGGCCGTTCCAGTCAGGGCCGTCGCACCAATCGGCGGTGGGAATGCCGGCCTCGCGCATGCGGCGCTTGGCGAGCGGCTTGTCGGTGGTGACCGCCATGCCGACGGCATCGACACCGGTGAAGATCACGCCCGCCTCGTCCAGCATGCGCGGCGCCACCGGCGCCAGCGCGCCCAGGCCGTCGATACCTTCGACCATGTTGAAGACGATGTCGGCCCTGTGGCGAGCGAGGATGGCGTCGAGCCTGTCGGGGTCGGGCGAGAAGGCGTCGAGCGTGACGGTGTGGCCGTGCTTGCGCAGCGCGTCCGCGACGGCGTTCGACGAGGTGATCGTGTCGATCTCCTCCGGCGGCGGGTTCTCGCCGATGTCGGAATGCAGGACAAGAATGCGCATTGCTCACTCCCCCTTGAGCGCCGGGTAGCGCTTGCGGAAAGACGCCATGATCTTCCCGATGAGCTGGTGATACGTGATTCCCTCGCGCGCCGCGATAAAGCACATGTCGGAATACTCGGGGCGCAGGCCGGCGAGCGGGTTCACCTCGATGAAGTTGGGGATCCCGTTGGCGTCGTAGCGGATGTCGATGCGGCCGCCGTCGAGACAGCGCAGCGCGCGCCAGGCGGCAAGCGCGACGTCGCCCGCCTTCTTCGCGTCCTCGGGTGGCGCGCCGACGATGTCGAGGCGGCCGTGCCAGTCTTCCTTGTTCACCAGGCCATAGCCGTCGCCGTGATAGCCGGCGAGCGGGACGATCTCGCTGACGCCCAGGACTTCAGCGTCGTCGCCGGTGCCGGTGATGCCGACCGTGAACTCGCGGCCCGGCAGGAAGGTCTCGACCAGGACCGGCTGGTTGAAGCGGGTGAGCAGATCGGCGGCTGTACCCTTGAGCTCAGCGGCGTTGGTTATCTTGTTGTTCTTGTCGATGCCCTTGCCGGAGCCCTCGGCGATGGGTTTCAGGAACAGCGGATACGGCAGGTTCACCGTACCGGCGTCTTCGAGCCTGTAGATCACGGCGAAGTCGGCGGTCGGAATGCCGTGGTCGCGGATCACCCGCTTGCACATGCCCTTGTCGAGGGTCAGCGCCATGGTGAGCGGATCGGAGAAGACGTAGGGGATGTCGTAGATCTCGAGCAGCGCGGGGGCCTGGGCTTCGCGCGAAAGGCCCTTCAAACCCTCGCAATAGTTAAAGACGCAGGGCCAGCGGTCGCCTGCGGCGAGGCGCTGTACCAGCGCGCGGACATTGCCTATGCGGTCGGGCTGGTAACCCAGCGCGGTCAGAGCATCGCAGAGGCCGGCGATGGTGACCTCAGCGTCGAACTCGGCCGTTTCCTCCTCGCTATAGCCCATAGCGCGGTAGTCATCGCGAAGGTCGTATGTGACGCCGATGCGCATAGTATCCGTGTGTGCGAGACGGCCCCCCAGCCGGCTTCGCCCTTCGGGCTACGCCGTGCCAAGCCCGAAAAATCGCTTCGCGATTTTTCCACCTCCCCACAAGGGGGAGGTGATTTTCTATTCGGCGGCGAGCTTCAGCTTGCCTTTGCCCTTGCCCAGCGTGCCGCCCGGGTCGGGGTAGCGGTAGATGCCGCCTTCGAAGTTCTTGAGCAGCAGATCGTCGCCGTCGCGGCCGACGACGAAGTCCGGCGCGAGCTGGATCTTGCCGCCGCCGCCCGGTGCGTCGACCGCGAAGATCGGGGTCGCATAGCCGGTCGTGTGCCCGCGAAGCCCTTCGACGATCTCCAGCCCCTTCTCCACAGTGGTGCGGAAATGGGCGGAACCGCTGATCGGGTCGCACTGGTAGAGGTAGTACGGGCGGACGCGGCGCTTCAGCAAGCCCTGCATCAGGGGCTTCATCACGCCGATGTCGTCGTTGATGCCCTTCATGAGCACGGTCTGGCTGCCCAGCGGGATGCCGGCGTCGGCCAGGCGGGCGGTCGATTCGGTGGTCTCGTCCGTCAACTCGTTGGGATGGGTCGCGTGGATGCTCATCCAGAGCGGATGATGCTTCTTCAGGATCGCGACCAAGTCCTTCGTGATGCGCTGCGGCAAGACCATCGGGATCTTGGTGCCGATGCGCAGGAATTCGATGTGCCTGATGGCCCGCAAGCGGGTCAGCAGCCAGTCGAGCTTGTCGTCGCCGATCGTGAGCGGGTCGCCGCCCGAGAGCAGGACGTCGCGGACCTCGGTGTGGGCCTCCAGATAGGCAAGCGCCTGTTCCCACTGGCGGATCGAGAACTGGTACTCGCCGCCCGGATTGCCGACCACGCGGGCGCGCGTGCAGTAGCGGCAATAGGTCGAGCAGGTGCCGGTGGTCAGGAACAGGACGCGGTCCGGGTAGCGGTGGACGATGCCGGGGGCCACCGTGTCGTGGTCCTCGCCCAGCGGGTCGTTGTCCTCACCCGGGGTGCGGATGTACTCGCCGCCGGTGGTGATGTGGGTGCGGCGCAGCGGCTCGGACGGATCGTCCCGGCCCATCAGCGACGCATAATAAGGCGTGATGCCGACCGGCAGCGAACCCTTGTGGCGGGCGACGGCGGCATATTCGTCCTCGGACAGGCGGAAGATGCGGCCCAGCTCGTCCAGGGTGCGGATGCGGGTGCGCATCTGCCAGCGCCAGTCGTTCCATTCGACCGTCGAGGTGCCGGGATAGAACTCTTTGTAGAAGGCGCGGGTGTCGGGGTTTACCGGGAAGCGGAGGGCGGTCTTCTTCGCGAGAACCGCGACGGGCGCGGTGGCTGCGATGGCGTTTGCCTCGGTGGCTTCTCTGAGTTGGGGTCGGGCGTCCGTGGTTCGGCGGACCGACCGGAGCGGAGGCTTCGCTTCGCGACCCCGCGCTATTTGGAGACTCATCGTCCTATAAGACGCTCCGACGTGCTGCCCACAGCGAAAGCCCCAACGACTCCCCATCAACGGGCGCAACAGCGAAAACGATCTTTAGAGTCTAAAAAACAGTCGTCAAGAGTAACAACAGGATAGCGAGGGGTCTCGACCCCATGCGATCGCCCGTCATTGGACGAGTTTGATGCGTGTCGCGACGCATAAAGAGCGCATATGAGTCTCAAGGCAGGCACAAGCGATTCGTTCGTATGCGAATCGCTTTAAGCGTTGCGGCATCGTGCTTAGATGAATCGCGCTGCGCGCACAGCACGCGCGACTCGTTCGCCGCAATTTGCATCGAAGACGAATGATCGAAGGCGTTCGGACCCGCGCCGCCCCCCCCCGCTTCAAGAAAAATACAGAGTTGTGAATCTTTGCGGGGGCTGTGACCGGTCCGCCTCACCGTTCACTCGCCGGGAGGGACACCGAAGTCGCGGGTCGCGGTCATCCGATAGAGGGTGAGGTGGACCTTCTTGCCCCGCGAATAGTTGAAGCCGTCGAGGGCATCGATCGGGGTCGCATCGCCCTCGACCTCGGCGAGATGGGCGAGGAACGCGGGACGCTCCCGGTCTTCGATGAGGGCGAGGCCACCCTCCTGCACCCCGATCTCCGCCGCGCCACCGCCGTCGGTGAGACGGGTCTCGGTGCCGAGCAGGAACATCATGCTCGGTTCGGTGTAGCCGGCGAGCGCGGGAGGTGGATCGCCAGGCTGATGGTGGCTGGCGATCAGATCAGCGGCGCGCGGACTGACCCAGATCTGGTCGAGCCGGGGCGCGGCGAGCGTTGTAATTGCTGGATAAAGTGCGAGCACCGCGAGGGTCGCGACAAGGGTGGCGAGGATTGCAGACCGGCGCAGATAGAGGATGAAGGCGACCAGACCGAATAGCGCGCCGGCGGCCGCCACAGCTATCAGTTGCCAGTCGACGCCACCACCGTAGAGGCGGGGCGCGATGATCGGTGCCGCTGCGAGCGCAGCGAGGCCGATGAGGAACTGCACCGCGGCCAGCCAGGTGAGCGGGGGCTGCCAGGGACGCGGGTTCGGGTCGCGCGGGGTAAGCGCCCATGCCGCGGCGAGGATCGCGAGTGCCGGATAAGCCGGCAGCACGTAATGGGGGAGCTTGGTCGGGACCAGCTCGAACATCAGCCAGCTCGCGCCGGCCCAGGCGAGCAGGAAGTGGACGACCGGGTCGCGATGGCGGCGAATCGCGTCGCCGAGGCCCGGGACCACGAACAGAATCGCGGGCCAGAAGGTGATCGTGACCAGTGCGAGATAGTAGCCGGGCCAGGCGCCGTGACTTTCCTGGCCGTTGGCAAGCTTGGCGGCGAAGTCATCGCCCAGCGATTGCTGGAAGAAGGCGCCCTTGCTCTGGACATAGATGGCGATGGCCCAGGGCGCGACGATCAGGAGCGTGAGCGGGATGCCGTAGAGCGGCTTGAGCCCCGCGAGCCAGCGCCACGCGCCGCGATCCCAGGCGATCAGCGCGACGATGGTGACGGCGCAGACGCCCAGAACAACCGGTCCCTTGATCAAGGTCCCGAGCGCGAGCGCCGTCCAGCCCAGCATGAGAGTGAGGTTTGTCGGCGCGGGGCGCTCGGGATCGCGGCTTGCGAGGTAGACCCGGAACAAAGCGCCCATCGCGCCCAGCGCACAGGCTAGCTGCACAGCATCGGTGGTGGCGATGGTCGATTCGGCCGTGAGCAGCACGGATGTCGCCATGAAGGCGGCGGCCAGCCATGAGACCTCCGGCAAGGCGACGGCGCGCGCCGTCCAGAAACATAGCAGCACGGCAATCAGGCCGCCGATGAGCGACGGCAGACGGTAGGTCCAGATGTGGGTGAGGTCGCCATGGCCGGCGATGGCGGTGGCAGCGGCCTGGAGCCAATAGATGCCGACCGGCTTCTTGTAGCGCGGCACATGGCCGAAGCGGATGTCGATGAAGTTGCCACTCTCCAGCATCTGGCGCGAGGACTGGGCGAAGCGGCTCTCGTCGCGGTCGAGCGGCGGCAGGCTGAGGACGCCGGGCGTCCACAGGGCGAGGCAGATGACGGTGAGGCTGGCCCACCAATAGCGGGCGAGGAAGGTGAGCGTGCGGCCGGCCCGCGTCGCCGGCACGGCCGGACCGGGCGGCCGAGCGGGCCAGTCCGGCGCCGTCTGGCCTTCGTCGCTCATTAACGGGTCATCCTGGCTCGTTTGCTTTCTGTCCCTACGGGACAAGCCTGTTTCTTGTGGGGCCAGGCCTGTATAAGGCGCCCGCCGCGCGAAAAGCCCGGCAAATCCGGGGCCCATGACGCCACTCTATATTCTACGACGGGATTGAACGGAACTCAGATGGCGGTCGCGCTCTCCGTGGTCGTGCCGGTGATGAACGAGGCCGAGAATGTCGGCCCGCTGGCGCGCGAGATCGCGGCTGCGGTCAGGGGCGAAAACGCCGAGATCATCTTCGTCGACGACGGCTCGACCGATTCGACGGCCCGAGTGCTTCAGGACCTCAAGGGCGAGATCCCGTCACTGCGGGTGCTCCAGCATGGCCGCAATGCGGGCCAGAGCCGCGGCATCCGGACCGGCGTGCGGGCGGCGCGGTCCAGCACGATCGTCACGTTGGACGGCGACGGGCAGAACGATCCGGCGGACATTCCCAAGCTGCTCGCCGTGTTCCGCGGACCCGAGGCGGAGAAGATCGGCGTGGTGTCGGGCGTGCGCGCCAAGCGCAGGGACACCTGGAGCAAGCGCGTGGCGTCGCGCATCGGCAACGCCATCCGCAACAGCCTGCTCAACGACGGCGCCGCGGACACGGGTTGCGGGCTGAAGGTGTTCCGGCGCGACGCGTTTCTCGCCCTGCCCTATTTCGATCACCTGCACCGCTTCATCATCACGCTGATGCTGCGCGAGGGCTGGCAGGCGCGCTTCGTCGTCGTGAACCATCGCGAGCGGGCGCATGGCCAATCCAAGTACACCAACTTCGGGCGCATGCTGGTCGGGGTGAACGACCTTCTGGGCGTGCGCTGGCTTCAGCGGCGCTATCGCCCGCAGGCCGAGACGAAAGAGCTCTAGATGAACTTCCTCTCTCATCTCTACACGCTGGCGCTGGCGCATCCGCTGGACACGGTCTGGACCAGCATCGGGTTCCTGGGCCAGGCGGTGTTCGGCATCCGCTTCCTGATCCAGTGGCTGCGCAGCGAGCAGGCCGGCCACAGCGTGGTGCCGATCGCGTTTTGGTATGTGAGCCTGGCGGGCGGTGTGATCAGCCTCAGCTATGCGCTGCACTTGCAGGCCTGGCCGCTGGTCCTCGGCCAGGCGCTGCCGATCCCGATCTATGCGCGCAACCTCTATATGGTGCTGCGCGACCGCCACGGAGGAACCCCGGCCGCTTAACCAAGCCGTCATATCCGGGCCGTCCCAATCCCGTCCCGATATGGTACAAACCTTCTCCAGCGGCCGATGTCCGGCCTGGGGGAGGTTCTTATGCTCAAAGCGTTTCCGCTGCTTCTGTTGGCCGTCATTCTCTACAACCTGATCGCGCTGGGCGGCGGGGCGATCATGCACATGAACATCCAGGACGCGCTCAGCTACAACCACGCGCTGAACATCAAGCTGTTCTCCGGCGATATCTGGAAGTTCAGCTTCGGCGATTTCATGGTGTTGCTGGCGCTCGGCCTTCTGTTCGTCGAGGTCATCAAGGCGACGCGGACAAGCTCGCGCCAGATCCTGAACCACGGCCTGTCGATGCTGACCTTCGTCATCGCGCTGATCGAGTTCATCACGCTCAAGAACTTCGGCTCGACGCCGTTCTTCTTCATCATGATGATGTGCCTGTTCGACGTGGTGGCGGGCTACACGATCTCCATCGTGGCTGCCGAACACGACCTAGGCCTCGGCCGGCAGGCGTCGCCCTGATCTGGCAACGCAATGCGCAGCGGGCGGTCCCTTCGGGCCGTCCGTTTGCGTTTCAGGCACGGTGCGGTCAGTCGGGCGAATAGCCGAAGCGCTCGACCCACGGTGCAAGGATCGGGAGCACCGGCGCCAGCTGCGCGCCATAGCGGCGCCAGACGCCGATGCTGTCCTTCATTAGCCCGCGCCGGATCTGGTGCGAGCTGCGCGTGGTGAGCGTGCGATTGCGGGCCGCGAGCTCGAAACGGTGCATCTCCTCCCGCCACGGGACACCTGTGAAGGCGCACAGACGGTGCGACCAGGTGTCGAAATCCTCGATCAGGTCCTCGTTGCGGATATCAAAGATGCGCCCCCCGAGCCCCGGACGGCAGAGATCGGCCAGCCGCATGGTCGCGTCGTAGAAGCGTGCCGCGCTTTCCAGCGTACGAAACTCGAGCGTGAAGCGCGAGGGAGCGAACTGGCGGCGGAAGCAGCTGAACACCACGTCGCGCGGGTCGCGCACCGCGAACACGATCTTCGCGCGCGGAAACAGACGCACGATCACCGGCAGATAGACCGTGTTGAAGGCGGTCTGCTCGATCACCACCCGTCCGCGCGGATCGGCTTCGGCACGGGCCAGCCGCCAGAAATCGGCGACGTATGGCGCAAGCGTATCCTCGTGTGCGGCGGCGAGCCGTTCCGCGCCGCCGGGCGCGTCGACAAAGTCTGCGACGGCCCTGGCGAGAAGCGGGCGCTCTTCGTAGACCAGGACCTCGGGCGCGGTCGCAAGCACCTGCGCGAGCAAGGTCGTGCCGGTGCGCGGAAAGCCCAGGATGAAGATGAGGCCAACTGGATCGGTGCCACTGCTCACGCGTGAGGCCCGGCGGCTCCGGATCCGAGAACGGCGCCGAGGCGCAGCGCCTGTTCGCGGCCGAACTCGCCATGGCGCCATTGCGGCACGTGGAAACCGGCCCAGAGAGAGCGAGCGTCGGAGTACGCGGCAAAGGCCTCGTCGGTCTTGCCCTGGATGTCCCGAAGGTCGCCGAGCTGCGTGATCGCGACGGAACGCACCGGCGCCGACAGGTCCTTGCGCGCAAGGAAGACGGCGAGGCGCCGCTCGGCATCCTCGTAACGGCCTTCGCCCATATCGGTCGTCACCAGGGCGAGTACTGCGATCGGGTGCCCGGGCGGCGGGGCCAGCGCCGCCATCGCGAAGTGCCGCGCTTCCTCAAACCGACCCTGATCCGCCGCCATGGCGGCGAGCCGCGCGTGCGCGTCGCCCAGCGTCGGCTCGAGCTGCACAGCGCCCAGATAGGCGGCGCGTGCTGCATCCAGTTCGGTTAGTGCCTGGTGGGCGAGGCCCTTCTGGAACCAGGCCCTGGAGTATTTGCGGTCGACTGCGATGGCAGCATCCGCGGCGGCGAGCGCCTTGCGATACCGATTGAGCGCGCTATAGCACTCGGCAATGTCGGCCAGCGTCCAGGCCGAGCGCGGGTTCAGATCCTGCGACCGCATCAGGTCGGCGAGCGCTTCCTCAGGCCGGTTCTGGAGGCGCTTGCCATAGGCGCGCAGATTGAAGAACGCGGGATGGCAGTAGCCGAGATCCAGCGCCTCGCCGGCAAGCCGGCTGGCTTCGGCCATGTCGTTGGCCTTCAAGACGCGGTCGATCTGCGCCAGCCATTGCCTGATGCCGGAGGAATGTCGCGTGTCGATTTGCAAGGTCCGTCCCCTGCCGCCGCATCCTCGAGCAACGGCTTTGGCGCTGTGTTCGCGCAGGGGTTAGAACGATTGGCATCGTGATCGGAGCGCTTTTTGTTCGCAGAGTGTCGCGAAGCGCAGGGCGACGAATGTCTGCGGTGCAATTTGCTTCACGGGTCTGTGACCGCAAAGTTGTCACCGCTTCCAGTTCCACAAACACCGCTGACAACATCCGTGACAACATTTGTTGCATCGAATGTTCGCTGCGGCTATCGGACGGGTTCCCGGCCGATGCATCGCACCGGCCGGGTAAGCTGCGATAAGTGCTGCGTCAGAAACGGATGCCGACGCCGGCGCCTATGATCCACGGATCGAGGTTGGCGCTGGCGTGGACGACGCCCCCCGCGGCCTTCATCGTCGTCGACAGGAACAGCTTCTTGACGTCGAAATTCAGGAAATACGGACCGTCGCCGACAGGCACATCCGCGCCGGCCTGCAAGGCGAATCCGACATTGTTGGAGAAGCTGATCGGAGCAAAGGTCGCGCTGTGGGCGCTGTAGAAGAATGTGTAGTTGATACCCGCGCCGACATAGGGGCGGAACGGACCGGTCGGGTCGAAGTGGTATTGCGCGGTCAGCGTCGGCGGCAGCAACCAGACGCTGCCGACATTGCCGGCGATGCTGTGATGGACCGAGTGCTTGGTCGTCCCGGCGATCAGCTCGACGCCGATGTGATCGGTGATGAAATAGGTGCCGTCGACCTCGGGAATGAACGAGTTGGTGACGCTCGTTGTACCACCGATATTGGTGCCGGAAACGGTTACCGTCGCGCTCGCATCCGGTATGACCGCCAGGCCGCGCAGTCGAATCTGATAGTGGCCGGCGAGGCCGTCGTCCGCACAGGCCGGAGATGAAGCCAAACCTGCGGCCGACAGAAGCAACGCGGCCGCGACAACAGTTGAAATGCGCATGTTGATCGTTCCCTCTTTAACAGGAGGGTTTTAGGAATCTGTCACGCGCGCCCGTTTGATCGGGATCAAGATTGCAAGGTCTGCGACAATGCGGTGCCCCGGGGAGGCGGGGATTTCGCCTTGCGGAACGGGGTTTGCATTTGGGGCGGAGGCGGGATATTTCGCGCCCCTTGCCTCGCCGGGCCGGTGGTCTGGAGGGGTATCCCGGACAGGTGGCCGAGTGGTTTAAGGCGCACGCCTGGAAAGTGTGTAACGGTTGATAGCCGTTCGAGGGTTCGAATCCCTCCCTGTCCGCCAGGCTTTCCCGGTTTCCCGTCAGGCCGCTACAGGAAGCAAGACCACTTCGACGAAGTCCTGCTGCGCCGGAAATCCCGTCACCCCGACCCGCCGGCGTCCTGCCAGGCGTGTGCCATCATCGGCCCATGGGGATCGCTGGCGACTCCGAATCCGGGTATGGAGCACGACAATCTCGCCACCGACTTCAGCTTCGATGATGTCAGGCGTGCGTGTGTAGACCGCGGTCGACATGCCGGATTTTCTCTGAGAAACAGCCCCTCGCATCACTACACTGGCGCCAGATTCGCGGCAATTCGCTAACCGTTCGGGCACCTTCATAGTATCCGGCAACTCGGCTAAGTAGACCGGGATGAAGCCCGTCGAACACGCCAACACGATCGCGCAGTTCTTCTGAACCGGAGCCGTCATGACAGCCTTGGCTGGCCGCTGGAATTTCGATGGCAAGCCCAATGCCGACCGCGATTGCGCACGTATGCTGGCCGCGCAGGCGGTGTACGGGCCGCATGACGAATCGCAGTGGTCGACCGAAGCGCTGGCGCTCGGCCGGCGCCAGTATCGCGTCCTGCCCGAGGACATCCACGACGCGCAACCGCTGACCGGAGGCGCCGGCAGGTTCGTCCTGATCGCGGATGCAAGGCTCGACAATCGCGAAGAGCTTGAGGCTGCGCTCCAGATCGCCCCAGCGACGGCGCGCGGCCTGGCCGACTCTGCGATCCTGCTCGCGGCCTGGGAGCGCTGGGGCGAAGGGGCGCTCGATCGGTTCGTCGGCGACTTCGCCTTCGTGTTGTGGGATGCAAGGGAGCAGTCCGTCACGCTGGTGCGCGATCCGCTCGGCGCGCGGCCGCTGCACTATCACCGCGACCGCAACTTTTTGGCCGTCGCGTCCATGCCGAAGGGGCTGCATGTGCTGCCGGAGGTGCCGCGAGCGCCGGACGAGGAGCGCATCGCGGACTATCTTCTGCTCCTGCCCGAATGGGGCTCGCAGAGCTTCTTCAAGGATGTCGAACGCGTCGAGGGCGGCCACATCGTCAAGGTAACGCGAGAGGCCATGACCAAGCGGCGGTACTGGCAACCGCAACGCAAGACGGTCAAGCTCAACTCCACCGCAGAGTACGCGGAAGGAATGCTGCACCACCTCGATCAGGCGGTCAGGTCGCAGCTGCGTGGCGCGGGCAATGCCGTGGCAACCCACCTGAGCTCGGGGTTCGACAGCTCGGCAGTGACCTCGAGCGCCGCAATCGAAATGGCGAGGCGCGGCGGAAAGGTCGTCGGTTTTACGGCGGTGCCGCGTGAGGGCTATGACGGAGGTGCCCCACCCCGCCGGCATGGCGACGAAGGCCCGATCGCCGCGCTCACGGCCGCGCGCTATCCCAACATCGAGCACGTGCTGATCCGCACCGGCGGACGCTCACCGCTGGACGGTCTCGACCGCAACGTCTTCCTGTTCGACCAGCCCATTCTTAACCTCTGCAACATGACCTGGGCCGCCGCGATCAACGACGCGGCGCGCGAACGCAAACTGCGCGTCCTGCTTACGGGCCAGATGGGCAACATGACGATCAGTTATGACGGGATCACGCTGCTGCCGCAGTTGATCCGCAGCGGGCGCTTGATCCGATGGGCGCGCGAGGCGATTGCCCTGTCACGAAAGCGCTACCTGCGGCCGCTGGGCATTCTGAGCAACAGCTTTGGACCATACATCCCGGTCTGGCTCTGGGACTGGATCAACAAGACGATGCAGGATCGCGATACCGGGTTCGAAGCCTATTCCGCGATACGGCCCGATTTGCTGGCGCAGAAAGGTCTTGCCGCCCGGGCCGCAGAGCGTGCGACCGATCTGTCCTATCGCCCGCGCAACGACGGCTTCGAGAGTCGTCTGTGGGTGTTGCGCCGGGTCGACCTCGGCAATCTCCACAAGGGCCAGCTGGCCGGCTGGGACGTCGACGTACGCGATCCGACTCGGGACCGGCGCCTGATTGAATATTGTCTGTCGCTGCCGGAGGAAGAGTGTTTGGTGAACGGCACAACAAGGGCCCTCTCGCGGCACGCCTTCGCGAACCGACTGCCGCGCGATATAATAGAAGCGCGGACCAAGGGATATCAGGCCGTGGACTGGCACGAGGGATTGAGCGCCGCGTGCGAGCAGCTTCGCGACGAACTCGAACGGCTGGACGCCTGCGCTCCGGCAGCAGCGGTGATCGATGTCCCGCGCTTACGAAATCTCGTCGAGAACTGGCCGGATGGCGATTGGCACCGGGACCGAGTGACGCGGCCTTACAGGCTGGCGCTGTTGCGCGGCATTTCGACGGGTCATTTCGTCAGGCGCGCCAGCGGCAGCAATGCTTAAATTGCGCGCAAAGAAGGGGTTGACGGCCCGAAGGGGTGGCCTTCCAGATCTCCGCAGGCTTCCCAACACCGGGTTCTCTTGCTATGGTCCTAGCGAGCGCGGGGTTCTGGGGGATCCATGGAAATTGAACGCAAGGCAAAGGGGGCAGAGGCGCGGATGCCCGCCAAGCAGGAATGGGAACGTCCCTCGTGGCGCAGGCTTAATGCGCGCGACGCGGAGGTCAATTTTTTGGTCCTACCCGACGGCCATGGCGGGGCCTCTTAGCCGATCCAATTAGCCGGAAAATAAAAAGCCCGCACACTGCTGTGTGCGGGCTTTTTTTGATGCACTCGGCTTGCGTCGTGCACACAGCTCCCGGTCGTTGAGAGAGCTGTGTTCGCGCGGCGGTGCCTAGAGCTTGGTCATATTGGGCAGCGATGAGGTTCCGTCGCTGGAGTTGCCACTGAAGTAATTATCCACGAATGACTGGAGTGCTGCTCCGTTGGCGAACGACATACCGGTTGAATTCGAGGTGACAACAGATTGGCCGATCGTTACTACCGCAGTCCCGCCATTGGCACTGACTCCGACGGAGTTTGTGAACATGGTGCAGCGCACAATGCTAACCCGCGCATTGCCGGTTGAGGGAGGCGTGACCGCAAATACGCCGAAGGAACCACCGGCGAAAGTGCTGTCAACCGCAGTAACGGTGCTTCCAGGCCCGATGGGCGCATTGGTGCTGTCGACACGCAGACCAGAGCCATTGGGATTGTGGAAAGCCGAGACCCGGGTAAGGAGCGCCGCCACGATGCCACCAGACTGCGGCTTTATGAGAACGCCATCCGCCAACCCGTATTGGATTTCAACATCCGTCATATAAAGCCTGGCAAGCTTCGATGGTTCGAAATCCACGCCCGCATTGCTACCGGCTGTACCGCCAAAGCCGAAAATGCCGACATGCTCCACGATCAGGGCGGCACCGGACAAGAACTTGATGCCCGAAAGACCCGGAGTGCTGGGGGAACTCGAGAGGCCATTGAGCGTCATGTTGCGGATCTTCACCACCGCCGTGCCGGCGCCGCCGTCATTGATCACGAAGCCATTGGTGCCGGACACAAGGACCGAGCCGACTTGTCCGCCAACGCCACCACCGCAATCCAGCGTGATCGACTTGGTGATCGTCAGGGCACCGAAACCGCCCGGATCCAGGCAGTCAATTTCGCCACCCGTGGCGGTCTTGGAGATCGCGCCCGCGAAGGTCTTGCACGGTGCGGTACGACTGCATGGGTTGGCATCGTCGCCGACGCCGGAGACCCAGGTGCGGCTCGCCTGAGCCTGTGCCGGCGCACCCCACGCCATCATTCCCATCACCGCGACCGCAAAAATCGCGGTTAGTTTAGCAAGTTTGACCATGTCCCTACCTCCCTTGGCCACCCGGCCCGTATCCCAACAATGTGCGCCGAGAATGGGAGATTCAGAACGAGCCCCCCCTTACTCTTACCCAAAATAGCATAAGTTGCCTGCGACAACTAATTGCGACGCCCGAAGACGGTCACAGCAAGATCGGGAAGAATATTGCGTAGTGTCAATGGGTGTTCGCATCCGCGAAAATCGAAGCGCGGACGCGATCCCCAGGCACGATGCCCAACTTCCGTGCGAGCCCGCCATTAATCTCAATGACCGCACGTATCGGTTCGGCCGACACGATCTCCGCCGTGGAGAACGGAACGGCATTTGCAGCGATGGTGGAAATCGTACCGTCGGCCCGCACGAACAGGATGTCGAGCGACAGCGGCGTATCCTTCATCCAGAAGGCGGTCATGACCTGTTTCCGGAAGTCGAACAGCATTCCGCCGTTCGCCGCGAGATGCGCTCGCTGCATGAGACCGCGCTCGCGAGACGCGTCATCGGCCGCGACCTCGACCCGGAACGCCCGCGGACCTTTTGCCGTGTCGATCACTATGTTCTCGGCGGGCAGCGGCTTCGCGCCGACCGCCGCAGCAGGGGACAGCGCCAGCAACAGGCCGACAAACAGGACCCCGACGGCTCTCATACGATCAAGCTTTCCGGCCATTTGTGGCGTCACCCAGGCTCCCGCCTCTATAATGCCAGCCAAGGAGTATAGGGATGGCATCGAGCCCGGAAGTCCCCCTCGCGTTTCGAACGGCTGCGTCGCTGCATCCCGTGCGACAGGCGCTCGCCCGTCAGCTGATCGGCGCCGGCAAGCTGACCGAGGCCGGCGCGCAGCGGGCAGAACGCCTGGCTACCGAAAGCGGCGAGCGCTTTGAAGTCGTCCTCGCACGGTTGGGCCTGGCGTCCGAGCGCGATATCGCAGAACAACTTGCGGCGCTCCTGGCGCTGCCTCTGGCAGGCGCCGCCGACTATCCCGAAGTGGCCGTCCTCGCGCACAAACTCAGTCCGCAATTCCTGCGCGAAGCACAGGTCATTCCGTTGGCCGACGGCCCGTCCGCCGTTGCGCTTGCGATGGTGGACCCCCTGAACGATTACGGTGCAGAGGCGGCCCGATTTGCCTCCGGAAAGCCCATCCTGCGTCATGTGGCTGTCCCTGCGGACTTCGGTGCTGCTTTCGAACGCCTCTATGGGTCGGGCACGTCCGAGATTCGCCGCATCGTCCAGGACAGCCGCGCGCGCCCCGACGAGGCGGCAAGCGAAGACGCCGACCGCATTCGAGACAGCGGCAGCGATGCGCCCATCGTCCGCCTCGTCCATCTGCTCATCACGCGTGCGGTCGAAGCGCGCGCCTCCGACATCCACATCGAGCCCATGGATGGCGACCTGCGCGTCCGCTATCGCATCGACGGCGTTCTGCACGAAGTGGAGGCGCCTCCGCGCAGCCTCGCGGCCTCGGTCATCTCGCGCATCAAGGTCATGGCAAAGCTCAATATCGCCGAGCGGCGCATCGCACAGGACGGCCGCATTCGCCTCGCGGTTCGCGGCAAGGACGTCGATTTCCGCGTCTCCATCATGCCGACCATCCATGGCGAGTGCGCCGTGCTGCGCATCCTGGATCGCGGCCACCTCACACTCGACTTTGCAACGCTAGGGTTCGACGAGCCGACGATCGGGATCGTCCGGAGCCTGCTTCAGCTGCCGCACGGCATCCTGCTGGCGACCGGTCCGACCGGCAGCGGCAAGACGACGACGCTCTACGCCGGCCTGACCGAACTCAACACCAAGGATCGCAAGATCCTCACCATCGAGGATCCGGTCGAATATCAACTGCCCGGCATCAACCAGGTGCAGGTGAAGCCGCAAATCGGGCTGACCTTCGCGAGCGCTCTGCGCGGCTTCCTGCGTCAGGACCCCGACATCATGATGGTCGGAGAAATCCGCGATCTGGAGACGGCGCAGGTCGCCGTGCAGGCCGCGCTGACCGGCCACCTGATCCTGTCGACTGTGCACACCAACGACGCACCCAGCACCATCACCCGCCTGCTCGACATGGGCGTCGAAGACTACCTGCTGACCTCCACTGTAAGCGGCGTCATCGCGCAGCGACTGGTGCGCAGCCTCTGCCTTCATTGCCGAAAGCCTTATACCGCCGATCCGCCGTTGCTGGAGCGGTTGCAGATCGACGCGCGCGCTCCCATCACGCTCTACGCGCCTGGCGGCTGTGTGCGCTGCGGGGGCACCGGCTTCCAGGGCCGCAGCTCAATTGTGGAGGTGTTGACCATGAACGAGGCGCTGCGCCATCTGGTGCTGGCACGCACGGAGACATCCGCCTTGCGTCAGGCGGCAGCGGATGCCGGCATGCGCAGCATGCACGCGCACGGCATGCAGAAGGTGGTGGCCGGGCAGACAACAGTCGAAGAAGTCCTGCGCGCGACGCGGTCGAGCTGAAGCCATGCCCAATTTCCGCTATCGGGCGATGACCGCATCCGGCGCGATAATCACCGGCATGCTCGAGGCACCATCCGAGCCGGCGGCCGCCGAAGAAATCCGCAACCGCGGCTATTACCTCATCGACGCGACGCACGGCGATGCGCCCGCCCCATGGTGGCAGGACATCCGGCTCGCACATCTGCTGCCCCAAAAGCGGTTCTCGCCGCGCGGCCTGGTGGTCGCCACACAGGAATTGGCGGCCCTGCTGCAGGCGGGGCTCGAACTCGATCGTTCGCTCGAAATTCTGGTCAATCTCGACGAGACCAAACCCCTGCGCGCTGTGTTCGAGGCGCTGCTGGAAAGGGTGCGCGGTGGATCGAGCTTCGCCGACTCGCTGGCGGCTCAACCGGAGTTTCCCAAGTTCTATGTGAACATGGTTCGCGCCGGCGAACAGAGCGGCGACCTCCAGGCGGCGCTGCAACAGCTCGGCGAATATCTCGGCCGCTCGCTCGCCGTGCGCGAGGCGGTGATCTCGGCGCTTATCTACCCCTGCCTTCTGCTGGCGACGACCGGCGTCTCGATCATCGTGATCCTGGTGTTCGTCCTGCCGTCGTTTACGCCGCTGTTCGCGGAAGCCGGCAAGACCTTGCCGCCCGCCACGCAGTTCGTGAAGGACGCGGGCGATTTCGTCACCAACTGGTCATGGGCGATCGTTCTCGGGATTCTGCTCGGCGCTTTCGCACTGCGCCGCGCCCTGCAAGATGCCGCGTTCAAGCGGCAATGGGACGCCATGCTGTTGCGGATGCCCCTGCTTGGCTCGCTGCTCGTCAAGCTCGACGTCGAACGTTTCGGCCGCACCCTCGGCACGCTCTTGCGAAGCGGCGTCACTCTGCCGGCGGCGCTGGAGATTGCCGGCGATACATTGTCGAACAGCGTCCTGGGCGGCGCCGTGCTCAGCGCGGCCGCCGGCCTCAAGGAAGGCGATCAGCTCTCGCGCTTTCTGCACAGCAGCGCGGTGTTCCCGCCGATGGCGCTGGACATGATGCGGGTGGGCGAGGAAAGCGGCCAGCTCGACACCATGCTGCTGCGGATGGCCGATCACTACGAGCGCGAAGTCAAGCACACGATCGACCGCCTGGTGGCCTTGCTGGTGCCGTGCCTCACGATTTTCATGGGCGTGATCGTGGCGGGTCTCATCGGCTCGATTCTCGTGGCGATACTGAGCGTCAACGATCTGGCGATGTGAGGAGGGGCGATGATACGCCGGCGCCGCGGCAAGGGCTACGCAGAAGCTGCGGCAGCGCAGGCAGGCTTCACGCTCACCGAGCTCCTGGTCGTCCTCGCGATCATCGGCCTTCTCATTGTCGCGGCCCCTGCCCTTATCAAGACGGCGCTTCCCGGTTCGCAGTCGCTCGCCGCGGCGCACACGCTGGCCGACGACCTGCGAATGGTGCGCGGACTGGCGATCGCGCGCGGCCAGATTATCCGCGTGACGTTCGACGAGGAGCACCAGACGTATCGCGCGGGAAGCGGCGCCGCGCGCACACTCCCGCATGGCATACGATTCAGCTTCGCTTCGGAGCGCGCGGCGCGCACGATCGACTTCCGACCCGACGGCGGCGCAAGCGGCGCGACGGTGCTTGTCGGCGAACAAACCCAGCGACATCGCGTCGGCGTCGACTGGCTCACCGGCCGGGTCGCGATCGATGAATAGACGCGAGGAAGGTTTCACGCTGATCGAATTGCTGGTGTCGCTCGCGATACTTGCGGTCGCACTGGGTGTCCTGTTCGGCGCGATTTCCAGTGCGCTCGACCGCACGCGTCGAGAACGCGACGATGCGCTCGCAGGGTCCCTGGTCCAGTCGCTCCTGGCGCGCGCCGGTACAGAGAAACCACTGCGTCCCGGCGAGACCGGCGGCACCTATTCAAACGGCATGCAATGGCGGCTGAAGATCGCACCGTTCGGCAATGGCGACGATGCCGCCGCCTGGCACATGAACGCCTTTGCCGTCCGCGCCACGGTGTCGTGGAGCGACAACGGGTCTCCGCAAAGCAAATCGCTCGCGACCCTTCGGTTCGTCGCACCGCCTGCGAAATCGCCATGAAGAGCCAAATGGGGTTCACGCTGATCGAGCTGCTCGTCTCCATGACGCTGCTCGGGCTGTTGTTCGTGCTGCTGTTCGGCGGGTTGCGCTTCGGCATGCGCGCGTGGGAGCACAGCAGCGTCAGTGCCGACGCCAGCGACAGCGTGCGCACGGCACAGGAATTTCTGCGCCGGGAATTCGAGCGCATCTGCCCGCGCCGCAGGCTCCTCCCCGGCGCGCCTGCCAGGCCGCTTGTCGCTTTCTCCGGTGGCCCGCATGGCGTCAGCTTCATCGGTCCGGTTCCCAGCGGTGCGAGCTGCGGCCGGCTCATCCTCGACGTCGCCGACGACAGTGCGGGCACAAGGCACCTGATGCTGGGAGTGGGCGTTAACGATCCGGGCACGGACCTTTTGCGGCGCGCGCGGTCGGTCGACTTCGCCTATCTCGGGCCTAGCGGCTGGCAGGACGACTGGAAGGGCCACGCAGACCTGCCCGATCTCATCCGCGTGCGGGTGACCTTTCCCGAAGATGACCCACACGTCTGGCCCGAACTTTTCATCGCGCCGCGCATTTCGGCGGAAGCTGATTGCACCTATGATCCAACCACAAGGTCATGCCGGGGCAGTTGATGGGCGGCGCGCTGTTGCGTCCGGACGCGTGGATTGAGTGGATCGTCGACGGCTGGCGTTGGTGGACGGGGGAGCTTGCCGCCGTGCTGCCGAAGCGCGTGCGCGACGCTCTCGCCACTGGTGACGATGCAATCCTAGTCACCGCCCACGATAACGAACTGGTGGTGTCGCGCCGCACGGGGTTGCGGGAACTGTTTGTTGCACGGATTCCGCGAGATGCCGCCGCCGCGCGTGCGCTGCGCCTGTCGGTGCCACAGCGCGGGTTCCTTGCGGATCCCGTTATCTTGCACCTGCCGCCGAGCCAGGCTTTGAGCCGAGTGCTCACCTTGCCAGGCGCCGCAAGACGCAACCTCGACGGCATCCTGAAATACGAGATCGCACGCCACAGCCCGGTCGGCACGGACGAGATCTATTACGAATACCGTATCCTCGGCCGCGAGGCTGACAGCATGACCGTCGGCCTGCGCATCGCGCACCGCGACGCCGTGAACCCGACTGTGGAGTTCTTCCGCGACGCAGGGATCCCGCTGGCCCGCATCACCTTCGCCGACGATGCCAAGCCGGCCGCGGGCGGGACGTTCCCGGCGGACGCGGCGGCGACGCGCCAGCTTCGGCTCCGTTCGCGGCTGGTTCCAGCTCTTGCGGGACTGGTGCTGGCGCTGGCGTTCGGTGTCGTCGGCGCGGTCTATCTGCGCGGACAAGCGGTTGCGGACGACCTCACCGATCGGGTTGCCGCCGCACGGCCTCGCGCCGCGGTTGTGGAGCAGCTGCAACGCCAACTCGATGCCGCATACCGGCAAGCCGCCTTCCTTACCCAGCAGAAGCGCGACGTCACAAGTGCGGCGATCCTGGCCGCGGTGGCACGCACGTTGCCCGACGACGCCTGGATCTATGAGTTCGAGCTCAATGGCGACGAGGTGCGCGTACACGGCTTCTCCTCATCCGCCGCTTCGCTGATCGCGTTGTTCGACTCGTCAAAGCTGTTCCACGATGCCGAAATGCGTGCGCCACTCATGCAAGGGCCGACCAACGCCACACAGCGCTTCGACATCGCCTTCAGGGTGCGTCGCCCATGAGCGTATCGGGCACACCACGCAACCGCCTGCTGGCACTCGGCATCCTTCTGCTGGCGGTCGCAGCCGCCTGGCTTCTGGTGATCGAGCCGATAGCCGGCGCCTTAGAAGCGCAGGACGAAGAGATTGCGCAGTCGCAACGCGTGCTTGCAGCTTATGAACGCCGCGTCGCGCTGCGTCCCGTCATCGAGGCGAAGCTCGCTGCCATGCGGCTCCAGCAGACCGCGAGCGCCGGCCGAGTCGAAGGCGCGAGCGCCGAACTCGCCGCCGCCACGATCCAGAAAGGGATGAAGGCTCTGATCGAAGGTCAGGCTGGCCAGGTGCACAGCGCGCAGAACCTGCCTCCCGTCGCCGCGGACGGTTTCCAGCGCATCGATATCCAGTACGACGCCACGATTCCGATGACGCGCCTGAAAGAAACCGTCTATCGCATCGAGACCGGCACGCCGTACCTGTTTCTCGACGGCATCGATCTGCGGGCGCCCGAGACCTGGCAGATCGGCCCTTACATGACCGATGCGCCCGGTATTGACGTGCGCTGGGTGGTGCATGGCTATCGCTGGGTCGGCACGAAATGAGGCTGGCCCTGCCCGCAACCCTGGCCGGCGTGTCGGTGCTGCTGCTCTGCGCCATCGGATATGAAGCCTTTGCGCCGCTTGCGCCTGCGGTGGTTGATGTGCCATCAGCCCCGCCGAGCATTGCGCCGCGAGCAACGCCCCAACTGTTCATTCCGCCACCGGAATCCGATTTCGCCGATATCGACGCCCGACCGTTGTTCAGCTCGGCTCGCAAGCCCCTGGCTGACGCCGTGCAAACGTCCGCCGCGCTCTCGGTGAGCTCCGATTTCTCGCTGGCCGGCGTGATCATGGATGAGGACCATGCCGTCGCACTCATTCGCATCAAGAGCACCACCACCACCACCAATGCTGCGCTGGGCGACGCGATCAATGGCTGGCGCGTGGTCAAGATCGAGGCGAGGCAAGTCACTTTGCGCGCCAATGGCAGTGACGCCGTCATCGGGCTGGAGGGGCCGGCGGCGCGCGCGCCTACGGCCGCGCTGGCGCCCGCCGCACCCCCTTCGCCGCCGCCGCCTCCTTTGCCGGTCGCGCCGCCGCCCGCCACTGCACCTGCCGCCGCAGCGGCGCCGGCGGCCACGCCAAGCCCGGTCCCTCCGGGTCCGGCGAAGCCAGCGGCGACGGCCAACACGACTCCGCCACCCAAGCCCAATGGCCATCCCGCGATCGTGCCGGACGCGCTCAAGGGCGCCACCTTCGATCCGCAGACCGGCGAGCCAACCCTTTGACATCGCGGCAGAAACGAGGGCGTAGTGTAGTCAGGTGGAGATCATTCCGAATGGCGCGGGGCATCGGACAAGCGAGCATGAGCGCGGCTACGCTGGCGGCCGTGATGGTGCTTGGAGCGCGTGCCGCCGACGTGCCACCACCCGCCAATGCCAGCGCCGCAGAACTCGCTGCCCACGCCCGCGATCCGGTACCGGAAACGCCACCACCGCCGTCACCGGCCATCACGCACGGTACCGGCAATCCGGTCGGCGGCCCCCTGCCGCACAGTTCGCAGTCGACCGTCACGGACGATGGCAGCATCACGCTTAACTTCGTAAACGCCGATGTGCGCGACGTGGCCCAGGCCGTGTTCGGCGATTTCCTGAAAGTGAACTACTCGCTGGGCGCCGGCGTGCAGGGTACGATCACCGTGCAGACTTCAAGACCGCTCGCGCGTTCGGAGGTGCTGCCCGTGTTCGAGCAGGTGCTCCACATCAACGGCCTCGTCATCGTCAAAAGCAACGATGTGTACAAGATCGTGCTCGCCGCAGACGCGCCACGCGAGATCGCAGCGCCGACCGCGCGAAGCGGCAGCGCCGAGGCCGGCTATGGCACGCAGATCGTGCCGCTCCATTACCTCGCAGCCGCGGAGATGCAGCGGCTGCTTGAGTCCATGCAGCCTGCCCAGGCGGTTGTGCATGTCGACGCGACGCGCAACATCCTGATCGTTCAGGGTACGCAGGCCGAGCGCGCTGCGGTGGTCGATGAAGTTGCCCTGTTCGACGTCGACTGGCTGGCGGGCATGTCGTTCGGAATGTTCACGCCGAAATACACCGATGCCCGCGGCCTGGCACGCGAGCTGAGCCAGATACTGGGCGGCCCGAATGGCCCGTTGAGCGGCATCGTGAAGCTGGTGCCGATCGAACGGCTGAACACCGTGCTCGTGATCTCGCCGCAACCCAAATATCTTGACCAGATCGGCCGCTGGGTCGAGCGTCTCGACAAGCCTGGCGTCGGCAGCGACCGCCGCATGTTCGTCTACGCGGTGCAGAACGGTCGCGCCACCGAACTGGCGAACGTTCTCAAGAAGGCGCTTTACGGCGGCGGGCGCGACGACAAGAGCGGCGACACGAACGGCGATTCCGGCGACAACGCGCCCGCTCCAGCCTCGCCCCCAGCGCCGGGCGCGGCAACCCAGCCGGCAACGCCGCCCAAGGCAAATAGCAACAGCCTGGTCGACGACAGCGACACCGGCACCGTGCCCCCGGGGGCGGCCACGATCACCGCGGACGACCAGAACAACGCCATCGTCATCTACGGGACACCGCAGGACTACGCAACGATCGAGAACGCATTGCGCCAGCTAGACACCGCACCGTTGCAGGTGCTGCTCGAAGCGGCGATCGCCGAAGTCACCCTGACCAATGACCTGCAATACGGCGTGCAGTACTTCTACCAGCCCAGCGACAAGCATCAGCTTGTTCTGTCCAACGGTCCGACTGCGAACATCAGCGCGCTGTTTCCCGGCTTTTCCTACATGTTTTCTGAGGGCAGCAACATCAAGATCGTGCTCGACACGCTATCGAAGGTCACGCACGTCAATGTCGTGTCGTCGCCCGAGGTGATGGTGCTCAACAATCACACCGCGACGCTCCAGGTCGGCGACCAGGTTCCGATTGCGACTTCGCAGGGCCAGAGCGTCATCGGCGGCCAGTCGCCCGTCATCAACACCATTGAATACCGGCCCACGGGCGTCATCCTGAAGATCACGCCGCGCGTGAACCAGGGCGGCATGGTCACCCTAGATATCAGCCAGGAGGTGAGTGACGTCTCAACCACCCAGACCTCTTCGCTCGACTCACCAACCATCACGCAAAACAAAATCGACAGCACGATCGCCGTGCAGGACAACGAAACCATTGCGCTGGGCGGGCTTATCAAGGACTCGCGTACCAACGGCAGCAGCGGCCTTCCCTATCTGTCCGAAATTCCGGTGCTCGGCGCGTTGTTCGGTACCAAGAGCAACAACTTCGTCCGAACAGAGCTGATCGTGCTGATCACGCCGCACGTCGTCGACAACCTGCAGAAGTCGCGGGCCGTGACGGAGGAGCTGCGCCACAAACTCCCGGCGCTACAGACCATCCTGGAACGATGACTGCGCGGCACGCAGAACGCGGACTGGCCCTGGTCTCGGTGCTGTGGGGCGTCGCGATCCTGTCGGTGATCGCTGCCGCGATGGTCACCGCCTCGCTGACAACAGCCTATGTGGGCCGCAATGTCTGGAACGCAGCACGCGGCGCCACACTCGACGAAGCCGCAATCAACCGCACGATCCTCGCCCTGATGGACGGCCGGCCGGGCCGCCAGCCGCGCGCCGATGGGATCGCGAGCACGCTGCATTTCGACGGTGCGCCGGTGCGCGTGTGGGTCCAAGACGAGTCCGGCCGGATCAACATCAACTTCGCAGACGAGGAAACGTTGAAAAGCCTGTTTCAGTCGGCAGGTCTAGAGCGCGACGCGGCGGCAGCCCTCAGCGAGCATGTTATTGCGGCGCGTCGGCCGGCGAACTTGCAGCCGACCAACACCGCAAGCATCGCCTTCCGCACGGCAGATGCGTTGCTCGCAATGCCCGGCATGACTACGGACTTGTACGGCCGCATAGCGCCGCTGATCACCGTCTATGGGCGCAACGGCACTGTGAACACCGGCGTCGCACCACGCGCGGTGTTGCTCGCTCTGCCCGGCGCAACCGCGAGCGATGTCGCAGACACGCTGCGCCAACGCGAGGCGGCGCGCGCCGCCAATCCCCCAGCCGCGGCGCTTGCCACAGCCAACGCGACGTTCATGATTGCCGCCGAGAGCCAAGTCGACGGCGCACGGGCCGTCCGCGTCGCGGTCGTGCAGTTCACCGGCGACGAGCGCAAGCCCTACTGGTTGCTGTTCTGGCAGTAGGCTGCACGTACCGGCGCGGCGCAGCATTAAAGGATGTTTACCTTCCAGGCAGACTTGGCGGGCGAGAAGAGTGGCTGTTAAGCTTTGTGGACAACTGGCAAAACGCTAGCGGCCATCCGGGACCGTCAAGCACACTTGGGAGGAAACAATGGCAAAAGCGAAACATCACGCAAGTGAGCATCACCATGCAGCAGCAGCGCATCATGACGCGGCGGCGCATCATCACCGCCAGGCCGCGCATCACCACGATCACGGAAGGCATACCGAGGCGAAGGAGCACGCTGACGCGGCCCACGAACACAGTGCGCACGGACATAAGCACACGGCGACAGCGCACGAGCACTCGCACAAGTGAGCGGATAGCACGCGCACCACTGCAAGAGCCGCTTCCAGCGGCTCTTTTTTTGTTCCGACGGGAACAATCGATCGCACTCACACGGCTTCGGCGGATTTTCTTTTTGCGATACGCGATGCGAAGGGCCGACTGGTGTCGTCCCTGCCGGCGGGCGCTCTCATTCCAGAGCTGACGGCGGCAAACGAAGCGCCGCGCGCGACGCAGGCACAGGGCGTAGCGGGGCAAATGACCTACTATGCGGTGCAAACCTCCCGGAAGGTGGCAGATCAAACCGTCTTCGTCGAAGTTGTTCAGAACCTGCAGCATCCCGACGTCATCTTCGACGACGTGATCGCCGACTTTCTCCGGCGCATGGCCGTCTTCATGGTGCCGGCGC
>JADHVO010000006.1 GCA_016783965.1 Alphaproteobacteria bacterium | reverse complement strand
GATCGTATCCACGCCAATCATCCCCTGTCCTTCCCGCCCGCAAAGGGCCAAAGGAAGGACGCTGACACATCACGTCACAGGGGTCGGAATTGGACGCGAAAATCACCCCTCAGGGGTCGTTATTGCAAGCGAATTCACACATGGGCCCACCCTGCCGCAGCACTGCACCATCGATCGAGCCACAAGTCCTCGGAAAAGAAATACGGCTAGACAAGCCATCATCAAACCGACGAACTGTGACGCGGGAAAAGAGCGGCTGTCCAACTCGCGACAGCCGCTCTCTCGCTCCTTTTCAGGAGATGGTGGGATTATCGCGTTCCGCTACCCGTGCCGCGATCCAGTCCTCTATCTCCTGCTCCAACCACCCGACGCGTCCTTGGCCAAGCCGTATCCGCTTGGGAAACGACCCTGCCGCCTCCAGACGGGCAATGTGAGCCGGGGAATACAAAACTCTCTCACGCACTTGCTTCTTCGATAAGAGCCTCATCGCGGGTCTCCCGTTAGGGAGGCTCGCGAGCCTCAAGGTTGAGCCTTCAGGCCAACAGAGTTTGGATGTGCTCCTCCCATTTCGCAACCGCTTCGCGCATTTCCTTGGCATAGTTGTAGCGCTGATAGACGCCGACGATGCCGGCGAAGGACCCTGAAACGTGGTTCAGGAGCTTTTCGGTGACCGGAAGCGAGACCCCGAGGCTCGCGAGGCCCGAGGCGAACGTCCGCCGAAGGTCATGGAGTGTCCAACCCGTCACTCCGCTTGCCTTGTCGAGACGTGCCTTATGCCGCTGATAGTTCTCGAAACGCGCGGTTGACCGCTCGCCGGTCTTGCGCATCGGCAGCTTCTTGACGTGCTTCATCGCCAAAGGTCCAACTGGAAATATGTGCGACCTGCTGTTCTTCACCAGCCACTCGGGCAGAGTGATCGTGTCCGTTGCGATCATATCGGGTGAGAGGTTCGTGATTTCTCCGACGCGCTGACCGGTGAGAAGAAGCGCTTTGACGAGGTTGCCGAAATCGCTGTCTGGGCAGGCACGCCACACGGCCACGAGTTCCTCATCCGCGAGGTAGCGCATCCGGGGCCGATAGCGGTGGCCGCTCGCCATACGGTCCATCGGGTTGGTTTCGAGATAGTGGCGGCGGTAGCACCAACGCATGAACGTGCCAACGGTGACAAACGCCCGATGCTGCTGCACCGGACTGTGGGCGAGACGGTCCAGCCGGCGTTGGATGTCCAAGGGCTTGAGATCGCGAAGCTTCATGTCGGCGAAACGGAACCGCTTCGTGAGCTCTAGGGTGTACCCCTGCATCGTGCCGGGCTTCAGTCGCCGCTTGATGTCATTTAAGTAGGTCTCGACGGCCTCCGCCCACGTGATCGCGGAGGAATCGGACTTTCCAAGCGTATATTCAGCGAGGCGTCGCTTCGCCTCCCTGCGTGCGTCCGCCAGCGACACAGTGCCCACCCGCCCCAAGGTCTCACGGCGGCGCAGCACACCATGGACAAGAACGAAACTCTTGGTGCCCCCTTCGCTGACCCGGACACCGAAGCCGGTAAGCGCGTCGTCGGTGTGATAGATCACGCCTTTAGGGGGTGCCTTCAGGGCCTTGATGGACAGGTCGGTAAGTCGCACTGGTCACTCCGTAGTCTCGCCATAGTCTCGCGCATAGGCCGCGCACGCCTGATTTCGAGTGCGCCGGCATGCACACCGAAAGCAGCCAAAACTACAAGAGATACAGAGACTTAAGGGTCGCTATGAAGCGGCATGAGCAGGTATCAATTTTCCGCCCGCCGATTTTGCTAAACCGTTATACGGTTGAAAAGCCGTATCGAGGGTTCGAATCCCTCCGGCTCCGCCATTTCCTTGCCTTTCTTGCGTTGTTCGCAGCGGGAATCGCAGCGGGTTTGAAGCAGCGTGCCTAGCTGTAGGCTCAGCATAGGCTCAGGGCCTATGGTTGGGGGGCACGCGAAGTCGATGACGCGAAGTGGCACGTCGCGCGCCACGACAAACCTAGCGTCTGGGGCCACAAGCAGGTGAAGCGAGCGCAATAAAGCCCGTCCAATAAGAACAGTCTCGAAAAGAGGCCAAGGGAGAGAGACGCCATGAATATGAGGGAAACCATCGACAACAATTGGACGCCCGACGGCATTCGAGGCTTGTTCGATCCTACTACCGGTTGGCTCGACCGGCGGGTGTTGTCGGACGAGTCGATCTATCGCCTGGAGCTTGAACGTATCTTCGCGCGCGGCTGGAACTTTATGTGTCATGAGTCCCAGCTCAAGAATTCCGGCGACTACCTCATCAACTACATCGGCGAGGACCAGGTCATCGTCGTCCGAGGTGAAGAGGGGGAGATCAACGTCTTGCTCAACACGTGCCGGCACCGCGGCAACGCGCTCTGCCGCTCGGTGATGTCACGCACAAAGCCCGTGAAAAGCCTTCGCCTTCCGCCACTGATCTCTCCAACCGCCAGCTCCATGGGAAAGGTGCTGCCGTCTCGGCGCTGGCCCACAACGACGCGGCCGATGCCGATGATCTTTTTGACCCCGGTCTTGCGGTAAGCAGCCAGGTAGGCGTCGTGCTGTTCCCGATACGGTGCCGGCATGAGAATCTTGACGTTCTTGCCGATGACCTCTGCCGGTGCATAGCCGAACAGGCGAGAGGCAGCGGGGCTGAAGGACTCGATCGTGCCCATCTCGTCGATGGTGACGATCGCGTCTGGAACGGTGTCCAAGATCGAGCTCAGTCGCGCTTCGCGCTCGCGAATCGCTTCGGTCGCTTCGTTGCGCTGGGTCAGGTCGTGGATAATGCCGACGAAGATCTGCCCGTGATCGAGCGTACCCTCGCCAACGGAGAGGTACATCGGGAATGTGGACCCATCTTTCCGACGGCCGACCACCTCGCGGCCAAGGCCGATGATGCGCTTCTCGCCGGTTGCGCGGTAGTTCGCGAGATATCCGTCATGCCCATCGTGATACGGCGCCGGCATCAGCAACTTGACGTTTTGGCCGACGACCTCTGATCTCGGATAGCCAAAGAGGCGCTCGCACGCGTCGTTGTAAACCTGCACCGTTCCCGCAGCATCAATTACGATGATGCCATCGACCGCCGTATCGATCAGTGCGCCGAAGAGCGCATCCATGTCCTTCAGCACGCTTTCTCCACGAAACAGCTCGCCGTCAGACTTTCGCGACCTAATATAGCCAAGCAGGTCCGAAGACGTTTATCTTCTCTACTTTGTCTCGCTATTTCAAGCGGCAAGTATTCATCGAGTGCTGAAGTTCCGTTCGGTCTCAGATTTGGATTCCTTAGCGTTGGCCCGCCCCACTGGACGCAAAGACGGGCATCTTGGCGGCCAGGCGGCGCGTGTGATCTTGGTCACTTCGCACGAGGCACTGGTTCTGCGAGCGATCGAGGCTCTCGGCTGTGTCTTGAAGACTGTGAACAGGGATCGGTTGGCCGCAACGATTGCACGGGCCCGTAGCTAGGCAGATCCCCGATCATCTGCCCCCACCTTGCACAATGGCGCCGATCACCCCGCGAAGAGTACAGGACGCCTCCGATCGACATTGTCGGAGACCACCCGCCGCGCCCCCGCCAGAGCGCGGACGTCCGACCTGCAGGCACTTGCGCTCGCGAAACCAGGTCGAGTCAAATCACGACCGCGTCAACTTTACGCCCGCACTCCGCGAGTTCGGTCACTTGGAAGAAATGCAGCCTCGGCGCGACTAGCCGTAAACGAACGCGGCGTCGTCCAGATTGATGAACGGGAGCTCCTTGCGCTCGCGCCAGTAATCCTGGCTGTGTTGCCATTCGGGCTTCTCGCCGCGTTGCGGCAGCAGGTGCATGCCGCGCATCAGGTAGCCAGGGTTGAAATTCTCCGGATCCATCCAACTCGAGAGCGGCATGTCCTTGTCCTCGGGACGCAACGCGACTTCGACGCGTTGCTTGCCCTTCGCGGCCATGTGGTTCAGGAGCCGGCAGACGAAGTCCGCGACCAGATCGGCACGCAGCGTCCAGCTCGCACGGAAATAACCGAACACCCACACCATGTTCGGCACGCCGGTGAACATCATACCGCGATAGGTGACAGTCTTGGCGAAGTCGAGCTTGCGCCCGTCAATCGTGAAATCGATGTCGCCCAGCACGCTGAGATTGAAGCCGGTCGCCGTTATGATGATGTCGGCTTTCAGCTCCTTGCCCGATTGCGTGAGGATTCCGTCCTCGGTGAAGGTCTCGATCTCGTCGGTGACGATATCGGCCTTGCCGGCGGTGATGCCCTTGAAAATGTCGCCATCGGGCACGAAGGCAATGCGCTGGCGCCAGGGGCGATACCTGGGCGTGAAGTGGGTGTCGATATCGTAGTCGTCGCCCAGATAGGCGCGCACGCCGGCGAGCAGCTCCTTCTTGACCTGCTCCGGTTCGGTCACCGAGCGCTTGGTGAACGCGTCCTGCATGAACAGGATCTGGCGCCGCACGATCTCGTGGATCCAGCTCTCGTCGACCTCAAGCTGGCGGAGCTGATCGGCGAGGTCGTTGGCGTTGCGCCCCGGGATGAAATAGGTGGGCGAGCGCTGGAGCACGGTGACATGATCGCAATCGCCAGCAATCGCCGGCACGAGGGTCGCGGTCGTGGCGCCGGAGCCGATCACAATGACGCGCTTGCCCTTGTAGTCGAGGTCTTCCGGCCATGTCTGGGGATGCACGATCCTGCCCTTGAACCGGCCCATCCCCTTCCACTGCGGCGTGTAGCCCTCGCTGTGGCGGTAATAGCCCTGGCACATCCAAAGGAAATTGGCGGTAAAGATCTTCCGCGCGTCACCGACCTGCGCGGTGATCGTCCAGCGGGCCTCTTTTCGCGACCAGGACGCCGACAGGATCTTGTGGTTGTAGCGGATGTGCCGGGAGAGATCGTTTTCCGCGATCACCTCGCCCATGTATTTGCGGATCTCGTCGGCCGTCGCGATCGGCGCACCGACCCATGGCTTGAACCGGTATCCGAAGGTGTAAAGGTCGCTGTCCGAGCGGATGCCGGGATACTTGTGCATCAGCCATGTGCCGCCGAAGTCTTCGAGCGCTTCGAGAACGACGAACGATTTCTTCGGACATTGCTTGGTGAGGTGATAGGCGCCGCCAATGCCCGAAATCCCCGCACCGACGATCAGCACGTCGAAATGCTCGGCTTTCGTTTCGGTGGCAGGCCGTTCCAACGTAGCAGTCGCGCTCATCTCGTCTTCCTCACCCAGTCGGCGCCGTCATCCGCGCCACTGACATATTGTCAGTCAGCTCCAGTAGCCTTCGTTGATCCAAATCAAGCGCGGGAAATCAGGCGGCCCAGCGCGCGGCGCCGGCGCGGTCGGCACCGGCCGACATGGCTGCAAAGGCCGCCATCATCGGGCTCTGAGCGAGGGCGGGCCGTTGCGTCATGCGGTCGAGCCAGGCGCGCGCGTTGGGAAGACGCGCCGTGAGGTCACGCCCCTCCGGCGTGAGACTGAAGAACAGCAGATGCGGAAGGAGGAAGCAGTCGGCGAGCGTCAGTTCGCTGCCGACAAGAAAGCCGCCCGCCGCCACGGCTTCTTCGATAAGCCTCGTCTGCACGAGCAGGGGCTCGCGCGCGCTGTCGATGAACGCCTTGTCGGGTTCGAAGCCCCATGCCGGACGAACCAGCCGCTCCTTGGTGAAGCGGTTCATCACCGGGAAAACGTAGTTGTTCACGATGCTGATCCAGCGGATGACATCCGCCTGGCCGCGCGGCGCATCCGGCTGGAGCGCCGGACCGACGAAGGCCCTGTCGATGTAGTGCGCGATCGCAGCCGTCTCGTAGAGCCAGAATTCACCATGCTGCATGACCGGCATCTTGCCGAACGGATGCAGGCGCAAGTGCTCGTCCGAGCGATAGACCAGCGGCTGAAAGGTGTAGACCGCACCTTTCTCATCCGCGACGTGCATCGCGGTCCACAGATAAGCGCTGTCGGGCATGGAGTGAAAAACGATGTTCGTCATGGCGGCCCGGCGTCGTCGTCGATCAGGATTCGCGCTGCGTCGCCCTCAAGATCGTCGTATTGGCCGCTTTGCAGTGTCCAGAGCAGGATGCCGAGCGATACCAGGCCCAAACCGAGCGCGGCGGCGATAAAGACGGCCATTTCACTCATCGCGCGCCTCCCTGCGCCAGGCGCAGTGCGTTCAAAGTCACGATCAGCGACGATCCCGCCATCGCGACCGCCGCGATCAGCGGCGTGACGAGGCCGAGCGCGGCCAGCGGAATCGCGGCGAGGTTGTAGATCGCAGCGAACGCGAAGTTCTCAAGCACCAGCCGCCGCGCCTTGCGAGCGACATCCACGGCTTCGACGATCGGCGTCATCGTGTCACCGCGCAGGACAAGATCGGCCGCGCGCTGGCTCACGTCGGCGGCAGAGCCCGGCGCGATCGAGACATGCGCCAGCGCCAAGGCGCCGGCGTCGTTGATCCCGTCGCCCACCATCAGGACACGATGACCCTGCTGCCGAAGCTGTTGGATGCGCGCCGCCTTATCCTCCGGACCGACCTTGGCCGCCCAGCGCACGATGCCGGCTTCGGTGGCGATTGTCTCTGCGGCCGGCGCCTGGTCGCCGGTCAGCATCTCCAGCGCGATGCCGCGCGCGGCGAGGTTGTCGATCATGGCGCGCGTCTCCGGGCGGATGTGATCGCGGAACAGGAACAGGACCGGTGCCGCCTCGCCGTCGCGGAACCACAGCCCGCCCGGCGCCGCATGCGTGACGCCACACCAAGCTGCGTTCCCGAGGCGTTGGGTTCTGCCGCCGGCGTTCGATTCCAGCCCCGCGCCAGGCACTTCGCGGACGCCGGACGCGACGGAACCCGGGTCTGCGGCAGCTGCGAGGGCACGGGCCATCGGATGACGGCTGGCGCGTGCGAGCCTGGCCGCGGCCTCCAGTACGCCCGGCGGAAGGTCATGGGCGTTCTCCAATACGGGCGCGCCGAAGGTCAGCGTGCCGGTCTTGTCGAAGACGGCGGTGTCTACCTCGGCCAGGCGCTCCAGCGCATCGCCAGACTTCACGAATACGCCGCGATGGAACAGCCGACCTGTCGCGACGATCTGCACCGCCGGAACGGCAAGGCCGAGCGCGCAGGGACAGGTGATGATCAGCACGGCGATCGCATTGGTCATCGCCGCCGATACCGGGCCACCAGCCAGCATCCAACCGGCGAAGACGAGCAGGGACGACCCCATGACGAGGGGAACGTAGGCGCGGGCTGCGCGGTCGGCGAGGCGGACGTACACGCTGCGCGTCTGCTGGCCGGCTTCCAGCAGGCGTGCAAGATCGGCGACGAGCGAGTCGTCGACTCGCGCGGTCGCCTTCATGACGACCGATACGCCGGTAATGATGGATCCGGCGCGAACGACGTCGCCGGCATGGAAGCCAACCGGCACGCTCTCGCCGGTGACCAGAGAGATGTCTGCTTCCGTAGCGGTTTCGAGGGCACCATCTGCCGGTACGCGTTCGCCGGAGGCCAGCACTATGCGGTCGCCGGCATTGATCTCGCGGGCCGCAACCGTTTCGACCTCACCGTCCGGCTTGACCCGACGGGCAAGCGCAGACTGCAAAGTCACAAGGTGCTGCGCGGCGCTACGGGCGCGGTATCGCAGCTGGAAGTCCAGATAGCGGCCGATCAGCAACAGGAATGCGAGCATCACGGCGGCATCGAAGTAGGTGTGCGCCGCGTGCGTAGCCGTCTGATAGACGCTGAGGCCCAGCGCCAGCAAAATGGCGAGCGCGATCGGCACGTCCATGTTGGTTTGCCGTTTCGACAGCGCCTTGAAGGCGGAGGCAAAGAAGGGCTGGGCAGCGAACAGCGTGACCGGGATCGAAATCGCCGCGGCGATGCCGAAGAACAGGTTGCGCAGCGACGCGCTCATTTCGGTGCCGCCGTACCAGACGGCGTCCGTCAATCCGACAACGAAGACCGTTCCGAAGCCGGCGACCGCGACACAGCGAAGGAGCGTACGGCCCTCGCTCTCGTCGGCGCCGAGGGAGGTCGCCGCTTCGAAGGGCGCGGCCTCGTAGCCCAGCGCGCTCAGCCGCTGCATGATCGCGATGGGCGCGGCCTTGTTCCCGCGCCACGCGACATGGAGCTTGCCGGTCGAAAGATTGAGCCGCGCCGACGTCACGCCCGAGATGGCTTTGACACCGCCTTCGATCTTGGCGAGACAGTTGGCGCAACGCGCACCCTTGACCGCAACGTCGATGGCCGAGCTTCCGTCCGCTTCGGCGCGAACGAAGGCCGAATAGTCATCGAGCGGCAATGTTAGGGCACCCATAGCTGTCTCATGGCCTCGAACGGCGTCTTCACCGACGGACATCTCACAAGCAGGTCCCAACGACCGCGACTTATTGCGCCCGCGTCGACCTCGTATCGCCCGGGCGATGGCGAAGCCAAACGCAGAGCCTGGTCACGATTTTCGTCCGAAGGGTGACGGAGCTCGGCTGTCAGCGAGACGCCGGACAACGGGTTGGCGGCACGATCGTGCAGAACGACAGCGATCCGCACATGGCCCGACGACAGGCGTGTCGCGGATACCGTCGCCTGCCAGCCCAGGCGCTGCTGCTCGGCCCGCCGTGCGAGCGTGTCATTGTACTCGATGCCCTGGAGATACGGCTTCTCCTCATCCTCACCGCTGAAGGTTTGGACGGACATCACGATGAAGTAAACATTGACGGCAATGATCACCGCAAAGAAGCTGCTGAGCCAGACCAGAACGCCGCGCCCGGTAAGCGTGCCCGTCATCAGTTCGCTCCCGAAATAAAGACTGCATCCGCCTTGCGATCCTCGCCGGTCTTCGCGTCCCGCAGGGTGAACTCGATGTCCTGCGATCCGGCGTGCAGTCCCGTGCGCGGCACGGTGACCAGAACACGTACGGCGCGGACCTTGTCGGCCTCGACCGACAGCTTCACCGGAAGCGTCACGAAGCCCAGACCGATGATATTGACCCTGCGGTCATCAACGCCGTCGAGCGTGAGGTAGAAATCGCGCGGCTTGTCGGCGCGGTTCATCAGCTTGAGCGTATAAGCATTGCGGACCGAGCCGTCGGCCAGTTGTACAAAATTCGGATTACGGTCGCGGATGACATCGAGGCCGATCGAGCTGCGCGTCACAAGCCCGCCGAGCATGATCAGGCAGACAATGCCGAGCACGGCCGCATAGCCGATGGTGCGCGGTCGCACGAAGCGGAACCGCTCCTTCTCGTGCCGTTGGCGGCGGAGGACGTTGGCGTCGGTGTCATAGGCGATCAGCCTCAGCGGCCGGCCGATGCGCGGCATGACGTCATCGCAGGCGTCGATGCAGAGGCCGCAATTGATGCATTCGAGCTGCGCGCCGTCGCGGATGTCGATGCCCATCGGGCACACCGCGACGCATTGGCGGCAGTCGATGCAGTCGCCGCGACCATCCCAGGTCTCGCCCTTCCGATAATGGGCACGCGGCTCGCCGCGGTCGATGCGATAGGTGACCTGAAGCGACTCCTTGTCCATCATGGCGCCCTGGATGCGGGGCCATGGGCACATATAGGTGCAGACCTGCTCGCGCATCATCCCGCCGAGCGTGTAGGTCGTGAAGGTCAGCACAGCGATGGTGCCGTACGCGACCAGCGGCGCCGAGCCCGCAATCAGGTCATGGGCAAGGGCGGGCGCGTCGGTGAAATAGAACACCCAGGCGCCGCCCGTCAGCACTGCAATGACGAGCCATGTTGCGTGCTTCGAGACCCGTTTGGTGATCTTGCTTGCAGTCCACGGCCCCGCTGCGAGACGGATACGGGCGTTGCGATCGCCTTCGATCAGATTTTCGACATAGATGAAGAGGTCGGTCCACACGGTCTGGGGGCAGGCATAGCCGCACCACAGACGCCCGAAGAGTGACGTAACCAGGAACAGAGCGACGGCGGCAAGGATCAACAGGCCCGTAATGTAATAGACTTCCTGGGGCCATATCTCGACGAAGAAGAAGTAGAACCGCTCGTGCGCAAGATCGACCAGCACCGCCTGGTCCGGCGCATGCGGCCCGCGATCCCAGCGGATCCAGGGCACGACGTAGTAGATGGCAAGCGTCACCGCCATCACGATCCACTTGATCCTGCGATAGGTGCCGTGGACGAGCTTTGGGTGGATCGGCACCCGCGACTTGTAGAACTCCCGGTTGGCCGCACTGTTGCTGGCCTGCGCATCCGAGCGCTCCACCTCAGCGGCGGCCGGCATGGCATTGCGCATGGTAATGACAGTGTGCGTACCCACGATCGATTCCGCTACTCGCCACCACCCATGCTGTGCACATAGACCGCCAGCGCCTTGATTTCCTCCGGCGACAGGCGGCCCGCCCAGGTCGGCATCACGCCGCCACGCCCGTTCCATATCTGATCGCGGATGTCGGCGCGTGTCGGGCCGTATAGCCAGTCATTGTCGGTGAGGTTCGGTGCGCCCATCTCCTGGTTACCTTTGCCCGCCGGGCCATGACACGCGGCGCAGTTGTCGGCGAACAGCTTGGCCGCGCGCGCGACGGCAGGCGCGTTGGCCGCACGACCGGAGATGTGCACGACATATTCCGTCAGATCGTCGATCTGTTCGGGCTTCAGGATGCCGTCGCGGCCGAAGGCAGGCATCTGCGACTGGCGGGTGTTCGGATCGGTCGAGCGGACGCCCACGGTGATCGTGTGCTCGATGTCCGCCAACGTACCGCCCCATAACCAGACGTCATCGTTTAGGTTCGGATAGCCATGACCGCCCTGCCCGCCCGCGCCATGACAGGCAGCGCAATTGTCGGCAAAGGTCGTGCGCCCGGCGGCCATCGCGAACTGAAGCAGGTCCGGGTTGGACTGGATCTGTTGCAGGCTGGCATGGGCCAGTTCGGTTTCCCTGGCGTGCCGCGCCGCCTTCAGGGCGTCCACCTCGGCGGTGACGACATCGCGCTGAGAGCGGTTCAGGATTCCATGCGTATAGCCGGTGATGCCGGGCCAGGCCGGCATCACTATCCAATAGCCGATCGCCCAGATGATGCAGAGATAGAACAGGCCAACCCACCAGCGCGGCAGCGGCGTGTTCAGTTCCCTGATGCCGTCCCATTCATGCCCAGTGGTTTCGGTCCCGCTGACGTGGTCAATGTCAGGCTTCGACATTCATTCGTCTCCATCGGAATCGCGGAGCGGCATGTACGCGGCCTCCGAGAAGCGCTTCTTGTTGGACGGCCAGAACGCGTAGGCGAACGCCACGGCGAACATCAGGCTGAAATAGACAACGCTCCAGCTCTGGCAGAACGCGAGTACCGTGTCATAGGTGAGTCCTTCCATTCTTTATCTCCGGTTCTCGGGCGCATCGGCGTGGTAGGTCTTGAAGTCCACCAGCGTGCCGAGCATCTGGAGGTAGGCGATCAGCGCATCCGCTTCGGTGATCTGGTTGGGATTGCCGTCAAAGTCGCGCACCTGCGCCTTCGGATAGCGCTTGCGGAAATCATCTACGCCATCGGCGTTGGGGTCCGCCTGCGCCCGGAGATCCGCGACGGCGGCATCGATTTGTTCCTTGGTGTAGGGAACCCCGACGGCCTTGTTGGCGCGCATGACATCGGCGATGTCGCGATAGTCGAGCGGCGTCTTCTCGAGAAAGGCATAGGGCGGCATGATCGACTCGGGAACCACCGAGCGCGGATCGGCGAGGTGCGCGCGCTGCCACTCGTCCGAGTACTTGCCGCCGACGCGCGCCAAGTCGGGACCGGTACGCTCGGAGCCCCACTGGAACGGATGGTCGTACATGCTCTCGGCCGCAAGGCTGTAGTGGCCGTAGCGCTCCACCTCGTCGCGGAGCGAGCGGATCATCTGGCTGTGGCAAAGATAGCAACCCTCGCGCACATAGATGTCGCGGCCAGCGAGCTCCAGCGGCGTGTAAGGCCGCATGCCGCTGACCTTCTCGATCGTGCCGTTGACCCAGAACAGGGGGGCGATCTCCACGGCGCCCCCGATGGCGACGACGATCAGGATGCCGAAGAGAAGGATGAACGAGTTGCGTTCGAAGAAGCCGTGGTTCATTGCGCAGCCTCCAGGGCGGCGAGCGGCGCGACGGCCGGCTCTGTCGCGGCCGTCTCGCTGCTGCGGACGGTACGCCATAGGTTGTAAGCCATGATCAGGACGCCGCCGAGGTACAGCAGGCCGCCGATCGTGCGGATGACGTAGTAGGGATGCATCGCCTGGACGGTTTCGACGAACGAGTATTCGAGGAAGCCATAGTCGTTGTAGGCACGCCACATCAGGCCCTGCATGATCCCCGCGACCCACATCGACGTGATGTAGAGAACGATGCCAAGCGTCGAAACCCAGAAGTGCCACTCGACCAGCGCGTTGGAATAGAGCTTCTTCTTGTTCCACAGCCAGGGTACGAGGCAGTAGAGCGCACCGAAGCTGACATAGCCGACCCAGCCCAGCGCGCCCGAGTGAACGTGACCGATGGTCCAGTTGGTGTAGTGCGAGAGCGCGTTGACTGTACGCACGGACATTACCGGCCCCTCGAAAGTCGACATGCCGTAGAAGGCCACCGAGACGACAAGCATGCGCAGCACCGGATCGGTGCGCAGCTTGTCCCAGGCGCCCGACAGCGTCATGAGCCCGTTAATCATGCCGCCCCAGCTCGGCATCCACAGGATGACCGAGAACGTCATGCCCAGCGTCTGCGCCCAGTCCGGCAGGGCCGTGTAGAGCAGATGATGCGGACCCGCCCAGATGTAGATGAAAATGAGCGTCCAGAAATGGACGATGGAGAGCCGATAGGAATAGACCGGCCGGTCGGCGCGCTTCGGGACGAAGTAGTACATGATGCCGAGGAAGCCGGCGGTGAGGAAGAAGCCGACGGCGTTATGGCCATACCACCACTGGATCAGCGCATCCTGCACGCCGGAGAACAGCGAGACCGACTTGGTCTCGAGCAGCGAGACGGGCAGCGCCAGGTTGTTGACGATGTGCAGCACCGCGATGGTGGCGATAAAAGCCAGGAAGAACCAGTTCGCCACGTAGATGTGCGGTTCCTTGCGCTTGACAATCGTGCCCAGAAAGGTGGCGAGGTACCCGACCCAGACGATCGTCAACCAGAGGTCGGCGTACCATTCGGGCTCGGCGTATTCGCGGGCCTGGGTGACGCCGAGCAGATACCCCGTGCCGGCAAGCACGATGAAGGTGTTGTAACCCCAGAACACGAACCAGGGCAGCGAACCACCGAACAGGCGCGCCTTGCAGGTGCGCTGCACGACGTAGAACGACGTCGCTATCAGCACGTTGCCGCCAAAGGCGAAGATCACGGCCGAGGTGTGCAGCGGCCGCAGCCGGCCGAAATTCGTCCAGGGCAGATCGGGAAAATAGAACAGATTCGGAAACGAGAGCTGGAGCGCAATAATGACGCCGACCAGCATGCCGGCGATGCCCCAGAACATCGAGGCGACGACACCCGCCTTGATCACGTTGGTCGCATAGCCTGTGCGTTCTTCCCGCGGCAGGCCGCCAGCGTAGGTAGCCAAATAGAAGATGCCGATCCCCCCCATGCAGGCCATGAAGGTCCATGCCTGCACGACCATGGCGGGATCGGGCGACCTCGCCACCTCGATCAGGGCGGCGATGAAGCCGAGCGCCAGCAGCGCGGGAAAGAGAGCGAGGTCGAACCGGAGCGGCGAAGGCAGGTCAGTGGCGGTCGTCATCGCGCTTGTCTTTCTTTTCATCCGAATCCGGCAGAGGCGTGCGCGGCAGAGCGCGCGCCGCCGCGCACCAAGCTTCCCAGCCCGACAAGCAGGGCACGTGGGGTTCAGAAACGGTCATGCGGAATCTCCAGACTTCCCTGCATGCATCGCGCGAAAAGCCCGCGGGCCGCTTGATCACAATCAATGTTCCGGGCCGCTGCGGGTGCGACGAAATTACGGCACATGCGATCGCAGGACTGCGTTCATCGAACAGAGGGGCCAAGCCAGATGTGATGACGGCAGCGCGAGCGCAAGTGTAAGCGAGCCAATCCCGGCAAGCGCGAGCAAGGCGCTCGCCACGCGAATCTTGGTAGAACCGGGCAACACCGCGAACGGTCCCAGTAGCAGCGCGAGCAGCGAGCAGCACACCATCGACGAAAGGAAGTCTTAAGGTTTCACGCCATTAGCCAGCGTTCACAACCAGCATGCGGCATTCGCTGGAGAACCATTTGCGCTGGATCAACAACGCACGATGCGGACGCCGCAGATTGGGTAGGAGAAACTCAGAGAAACGCGCGCCATGCCAAGCATCGCCGCCATGTTCGCCGCGCGCGTTCCGCGCTACACGAGCTATCCCACCGCACCGCACTTTCACGACGGCATAACCGCGTCGACCTATCGCGAATGGCTGGCCGCGCTACCGTACGGTGCGCCGCTGTCGCTTTATCTCCATGTTCCGTTCTGCGACACGCTGTGCTGGTTCTGCGGCTGCAACACGACAGTGGTGAACAGCTATTCACCCGTGGCGGGTTATCTCGAGTTCATGGAGCGGGAGATCAACGCGGTCGCGGACGCTCTCAAACCCGGACATATTGTCACGCATATACACTTCGGCGGTGGATCACCCACGCTGCTTCGCCGTGGCGACCTGCGCCGACTCGACCACGTGCTGCGTGGACGCTTCGCAGTCGCGGACGATGCCGAGATCGCGATCGAGATCGACCCCCGTGGCTTCGGCGCGGACATGGCAGAGGCGCTGCGCGATATCGGCGTGACACGCGCGAGCATAGGCTTGCAAGACAGCGACCCGGTTGTGCAGCGGGCCATCAACCGCATCCAGCCAGACGAGGTGACGGCGAATACGGTGCATCTGTTGCGCGGGGTCGGAATCAGCGCCCTCAACATCGATCTCATCTATGGGCTGCCGCATCAGACGGCAGCAGGGCTCGAGAAGACCATCGAGACAGCCCTGACGCTCGATCCCGACCGACTGGCCATCTTCGGCTACGCGCATGTGCCCCACTTCAAGAAACATCAGAGCCTCATCCCCGAGGCGGCATTGCCGGGTGTCGAGGAGCGGTTCGTCCAGGCAGAGGCCGCGCAGGCGCTTCTGGCCGCGCGAGGCTATGTGCCCATCGGCATTGACCATTTCGCCAAGCCCGGCGATGCGCTCGCGGCCGCGTGGGCACAGGGGCGGCTGGCACGCAACTTCCAGGGCTATACAACGGACACCGCGCCGGCGCTGATCGGGCTGGGCGCGTCGGCCATCGGCGCACTGCCGGACGGCTACGTGCAGAACTTCGCGGACGTCCCGTCCTGGCGCGCGGCCCTATCTCGCGGCGAATTGCCTGTCGCGAAGGGTGTCGCGCTCGGCGCAGAGGACCGGATGCGCGGTGCCCTGATCGAGCGGCTGATGTGCGACCTGGAAGCCGACATCGACGCAATCGCAGAAGCTTTTGGGTTCACGCGTTCAGCACTCGCCGACTCGCTAACGGCGCTTGAGCCGTTCCTGCGGGACGGTATCGCGACGCTCGATGGCGGCCGGCTGACGATTCCGCATGAATGGCGGGCGGCCACACGCCTCATCTGCGCGGCGTTTGACAGCTATCTCGAGGCGGGGATGCGCAAGCACGCTGTCGCAGTCTAGAAAAGTGACCCGGCGGCTTGGGACCGCCGGGTCCAGGCACAGGGCTACTCGGCGGCCGCGAGCTGCGGTGCGCCGCCCTCCATGACCTCCAACACACGAGGGTCATCGAAGATCGGGATGCCAGCGTCGTCATATTTCTTGCGCGCGCGGGGCGTGAACAGGCCAACGCGCGCCAGCGCCGGCATCATAAGATCCTTGAGCGAGTGGATCTGGCCCGGGGGCAATTCCTGGAGGATGCCGAGCTCGGCCGCTTCCGCGAGACCGGCGAAGAAGTCCTTCGGCTCAATGCCGCAATTCGTGAGCACATCCATGAATCCGGGATCGACCTGGCTCGCAAGTCCGGAGGCGCCCTGGCGCATCGTACCCTGCACGATGAGGTTCACGGCTTCGAACGCGAAATCGGCCAAATCTTCGCGCGACGCTTCGTCGAGCCGCGCGATGACCGGTCGAAGATAGGCATGGCCGAACGACACATGCCGCGACTCATCGCGCATTACGTTGAAGGTGATGGCCTTGAGCAGAGGACAAGTCGTCGAGAGGTACATGTTGTTGAATGCGCCCAGCGCGAGGCCCTCGACCACCATGTTCATGCCGATCATCACCTTCTCGTAGCGGTCGGACTTGAGTGTCACGTCGATCAGCGTCTTGAGCCATGGCGTCATCGGATAAACCATCGCGATCTTGTCGCAATAGCGGGCATAGACTTCGACATGGCGCGCCTCGTCCATTGTCTGTGATGCAGCGTAGAGCTTTGCCGTGGCATCAGGCACAGAGTGCGTCACGCACGCCGCCGTCATCAGCGCGCCCTGCTCACCATGCAGGAATTGCGAGAGCAGCTGCGCCGTCGAGTGGGCGATGAACGTTTCGCGCTGCGTTTTCGACAGCCGGTTGAAGAACGGCATCTTGTGATAGACCGACGACCGGTCGGTCATCAGGGGGTCGGACGGATCGACGGCGGTATCCCAAGGCAGGATCTCGTCGGAATCCCACTGGTTGCGCTTCGCCCTCTTGTAGAGTTGTTCGACCTTTCCTTTGCCGAGTGCGTAGTCGAACGTCCAGGCGATATCCATCGGATTGCGATAGAGATCATCGGGCGTCATCGTGACTTTCCAGTCGCCCTTGCGTACGACGTTCTTGTTGGTGGCATTCTGCATATGCTTTCTCCACACACGTTTCCTCGTGCCCAAAAACCTGACATGGGCGTCACTTTCGAAATTGATCGAGATCAATCGCCGCAAGGCTGCGGTCAATACTGACTTTCCGGCATGCGGACGACGAGGCCGTCGAGTTCGGGGGTCACTGTGATCTGACAGGAAAGACGGCTGTCGCCATCGCGGTCCTGCGCGAAGGCGAGCATTCGGAGCTCCAGGTCGCCGGCTGGGGGAATTTTTGCGCGCCATTCCGGCGAGACATAGACATGGCAGGTGGCGCAGGCGCAGGCCCCGCCGCAATCGCCGTCGATCCCTGGGATCCGGTTGTTGACCGCACCTTCCATTACGGTGCGCCCGGCGGAGACGTGGACGTCATGGCGCGTGCCATCGTGTTCGATATAGGTGATACGGGGCATTGGTCAGGGCCGCATGAACATGAAGTCGGTGTCGGGATCGCAGTTGTCGGCAAGGAACAGGAGTTCGGATCGCACATCGGCAACTGAGCGCCTTGCCAAATAGCTTTCGAGCACGAGATTGAGCAGGCAGCGTGCGGTGGCGTCCGGGTCCTGCCCCTGTGCCGCGGCCTCGGCCAACGCAGCGCCGAAATGACGCCTCGCGATCTGATCAGCGGACATTGTTCATGTTCCTCGAGAGCCCAGCGCCGAAACCGTACGCAGGCATGCGTCGCGGTGCTCAGCCGACAATTCGACTGCGCCGCAATAGGTCTTGTGCACCGGAAAGGCACCAGCCAGGCGCAGAATGCCGCGCTCGAACGCGCGCACGCCGAAGCCGCCGAACACTAGTCGGAAGGCAGTCGTGGGCATGCCCATGGTGACGATCAGACGCGCCGACTTGCCCTTCAGGCCTCGCTTCGGATTGCCCGCCGATCCGGCGTCGAAGCCAAAGCCGCCGCACGCCACCATCTCGAGGAAGCCCTTGAGCAGGGCCGGCGCGGCGCCGAGCCACAGAGGAAAGACGAAGACCAGATGCTCCGCCCATTGGATATCGCGCTGGGCGCGTGCAATGTCGGGACAGGTCGCGGGGCGAGAGAAATCCTCGTTGCGCGTGAGGAGAGGGAAGGCGAGTGACCCGACATCGATGCGCCGCAGCTCATGACCCGCGCGATGCGCGCCGTCGATGTACGCGAAGGCAAGGCCGGCACAAAAGCGCTCCGGCCGGCTGTCGGGATGACCATTGACGATGAGGATTTTTCTCGTCATGCGTGCAATCTGGCGACGCACACCGGCAACGTCGTTGATGTGAATCAAACTGGCCGGCGACCGCGCAAGTGATAGGTTCAGGCAAGAGACTCCGATGCCGATCACCCAGGCAGCCCGCGAAGATCCGCTGTTCGACGCCCTGATATCCACTGCCGTGGACGGAATCGTCGTGATCGACGAGGACTCCATCGTGCGCGTCTATAATAAGGCGTGCGAGCGGCTGTTCGGCTACCGAACCGATGAGGTCCTGGGCAAGAACATCAGCATGCTGATGCCGTTACCCTATCGCGAGGCGCATGACGCCTACGTGGGCCACTACCTAAAGACCGGCGAGCGGCACATCATCGGCATCGGGCGAGAGGTTTCCGGACGGCGCAAGGACGGGTCGACCTTCCCGATGTATCTGTCGGTCGGCGAAGGCCACGTACTCAATCAGCGCATCTTTGTCGGGATCATCACCGACCTGTCGGAGCACCAGGCGCGCGACAAGCGTATCCAGGAACTTCAGCTTGAGATGTGGCAGCTCGGGCGGCTGACTGACATGGGGCAGATCGCGGCGGGACTGGCGCATGAGCTGAACCAGCCGCTGACGGCGATCCTCAACTACACCAATGCCGGACGCGACATCGCCGCCGAGAGCGGCGACAAAGAGCTGGAGCGGATTTTCGCCAAAGTCGCGGAGCAGACCTCGCGCGCAGGGGCCATCATCAAGCGCCTGCGTTCCTTCATCGAGAAGCGGGAACCGCACCGCGTGCCAGAGGACCTCGGCCGCGTTATCGAGGACTCGATCCGGCTCGGCATGACAGATGCGGCAGAACGCGGCGTCGACCTCGAGCTCGACATCGCGACCGGCCTGCCCAAGGCGATGATCGACCGAATCCAAATCCAGCAGGTGCTGGTCAACCTTATGAAGAACGCGGCGGAGGCGATGGAGGATTCGCCGCGCCGGCTCATCACCGTCGGCACGGCGACGGTGGGCGAGGACTTGCTCCAGGTGTCGGTCGCCGACACCGGACCAGGGATCGAGAACGAGATCGCCGACAAGCTGTTTCAGGCCTTCGTCACCAGCAAAAGGAACGGCATGGGAATGGGGCTGAACATCTGCCGCAGCATCGTCGAATCGCATGGCGGGCGACTGTGGGCGGAAGCCAATCCCGGTGGCGGAACGGTGTTTCGCTTCAACCTGCCGATCGCCAAGGATGAGCCGGTAGCATGAGCGAGAAAGAACTGGTGTTCGTCGTCGACGACGATGCGGATGTGCGCGAGTCCCTTGGGCTTCTTCTGGGGCGTGCGGGTTATCAGGTGAAGGATTTCGAGTCTGGGCGCGCCTTCCTCAATGGGGCCGTGCCGCGCGAGCGCGCCTGTGTGCTTGCCGATGTGCGCATGCCGGAAATGGATGGCTTCACGCTGCAGCGCGAGATCGCGCGGCGGTGGCCGGATCTGCCGGTCATCATCATGACGGGCCACGGCGACATTCCGATGGCCGTACGGGCAATGCGAGCGGGTGCGATCGACTTCCTCGAAAAGCCGTTCGAAAAGCCGGCCCTGCTGGACGCGATAAGGCGCGCCCTTCTGGATGGCGCGGCTGGCATAGGTAAGACAGTCCCACCGAGCGACCCGCATGAAGTGTTAACCGAGCGTGAGTTTGAGGTGTTCCGGCTTCTCACTGAAGGCCACCAGAACAAAGTCGTGGCGCACCAGCTCGGAATCTCCGTGCGCACGGCGGAGACGCATCGTGCCCGCGTGATGAGCAAGCTGGGCGCGCGGAACCTCGCCGATCTCGTGCGGCTGTCGATGGGCAGCGACAGACATTCTTGATCCGGATCAGCGACGGAACGTCATGCGCCGCGCAAGTTTGTAAGATCGCGCCAAGGACTGCAGTCGTTCATGCTGCAAATGCCATCACCCAGCAAGCGCTATCGCGTCTGCCTTCTTGAAGACGACGTGGCGGTGTCGGATGCGCTGCGCCTGTCGCTCGAACGGCAAGGCTACGAGGTGACGAGTTTCGGCAGCGCCAGCGATTTCCTGGTGCGCGGGCAGGTCGACACCTATGACTGCCTGGTTGTCGACCAACATCTGCCATTGCTCAGCGGGCTGGAACTGGTCGAACTGCTGCGGCGGCGTGCATATTCCAAGCCGGCCGTGCTGATTTGGGGACAGCCGGTAGCACATCTGCTGCCGCGCATCCGGCGTGCCGCGATAAACGAAACGCTGACCAAGCCATTGAGCCCGGAAAATCTCGTCGCTGCCGTGCTGAGGGCAATCTCTTGCCCGGGTGACAGCGAACTACGTACGTAGTTCCAGACGGCTGCCGCGGCCGCTTTGCGGTGCTTCCGAATAGTTTCGGCCGCGCTGTCCGGCGAGCCTGTCTTCCGTCATCGAAGAGGCAGTTCGTCATGTACGCTCTACAGGCCGCAACGACCCAGCGCGCGCCGCGCCCGAAATTCAGCAACACGGCGCTAGGGGCGATCGGCACGGTGTCGCTGTTCGAGCGCAACAACACGATCTTCGCCGAAGGCGACGACGCGGACCGCGCCTACAAGGTGGTCAGCGGCGGCGTCCGGCTTTGCAAGATGATGCCGGACGGACGGCGCCAGATCGCCGCGTTCGCGCTTCCGGGCGACTATTTCGGCTTCGACTGGCTCGGTCATCATGCCCTGACGGCGGAAGCGCTGAACGACACCACGGCGATCAGCTATGCCCGCAACCGACTCGAGCGGCTCGGCGACGAAGACCATGACGTCCGGGCGGAGTTGTACGCGACGCTGCGCCACGACCTGTGGGCGGCGCAGAACCATCTCATCATCCTTGGGCGCCAGAGCGCGCGGGAGCGCGTAACATCCTTTCTGGTGGAGCTCATCGAGCGCCGAAAGGGCGACAATCTTTCGACCATCGCCGTGCCGATGACGCGCCGGGACATGGCCGATTATCTGGGCCTCACTGTCGAGACCATCTGCCGCGAGCTGAGCGCGCTGAAGCGTGAAGGCGTCATCGCGATACCGGGCCGTCACGCTGTCATCGTGCACGATGAGGCCGCGCTGCGGCGCGCCTCAATGGCGGACGACTGACCGGCTAGGGGCGATCGTTTCGCGGGTGGCGGGGCCCGAGCCGGCTGTTCCACTCGGCCCAAGCCAGACAGCCGCCAAACAGGACAAATATTCCGATGACAAACACCGTTACCGTCAAGCTCTCAGCCGGCATTCAAAACCCCTTTTCGAAGACGGGTGCGACGGTGCCGACGCGACCGCGGCACACATTGCGCCAGATCAATGATCGTCACGCGGTTGCTGCTTCAAGCTGCCGCGCCGCCGGGAGGAGCCTGCCATGATCTATAGTGCTGAAGGCTACGAGGAGCGTGCGCGCGAGTGCGTGACACTGGCGAATCTCGCGCGCGACGAGCTTGTGCAGCGCGAGCTCCTGAAGCTGCGCCAGACCTATCTCAATATCGCTAACCGTCTACGCAAGACGGACGCCGTGGAATTGCGCAATTGACGGCGTGCGTTTGGCCCTGCTCCGTGAGGATGTGGAAGTAGTGGCGCTGCAGGCTGTGCCGCACCGCTCCACGCCGCGGAGATGGGGTCGATCTTGACGTGTTCGATAACTTGCCTTGATCTGATCGCCATGGATCGACACGAGCCAAAAAATAGCGGGCTAGCGCTTCGCCCGCTTTAGCAAAGCGCCTCTGTGTTCGATAAACCGACCTGTCGTTACGCGGTTTGTCCAGTTCACATGTGAAATTACCGGCCGGAGAGAACGGCAATTCCCGCCGGCCGGTGCAATACACGATCGCTCAGCCGCGCTGACCGTGATGGCGCGCCTTGTAGGCATCCATCTCCTGCTCGATGGTTGTCACCCGGCCGCTGAGCGCGTTAATGTCGGCGCGGTCCTGGTCGGCGGTCTGCTGCGCGTGATCCGCAGCAGCCTGCGCGCCGTGTGCGGCTTCCAGGGCCTGGTCGGCAGTGGCCTGTGCGCGATGAACATCCTCTTCGCTCGCGCAACCGCCCAGCAGCAGCGCACCGCCCACGACCGCAATCGAAACACTCTTTGTAATCAGGTTTTGCATACTCACGCTCCGTCGTTCGAGACGCGCAGACCGGACGCCGGTCTGCACGCTCGACGTTCTGAGTTCCCCCCGCGGGTGGAACAATTGCACCAAGGTCAAAACCGATTTGCGTGTTCGTGCGTTAGCGCGTGGTGGCAACTATCGGAACCGACCGGAGGGGAAACGCACGCATGTCAAAAATCGTTGCCGCTCTTTTGTTCCCGCTGCTGATGAATTTCTCCGGGCCGGCCCTCGCCGGGGACGATCTGGCTGCGGACGATTCTCCTCCTGCTGACATGGTTAGCGCGCCGAGCAGCGACGCGCTTCGTAACCATCTTTCGAAGCGGGACGACACAGGCATTCGCGGCCAGGTTGCATCGTTCTATGCCACACGCGACTTCAAACCGGCATGGATCGATCCCCACGTCAACGGCGAGGTGGATGACGTCCTCTCACATGCCGGCGACCAGGGCCTTCGGCCGCAAGATTACAGCGTCAGCGCCAAACTCAAGGGCGCAGACCGGGAGATCGCGCGCACCGAAGCGCTGTTCCGCTACGCCTATGACGTGCGGCTCGGCCGTGTCGCACCGGGCCGCGTCTACAAGGATGTGCGCCTGCCGCCGAGCACGTTCGATTTCGGATGGATGCTGAGCCAGGCGCTCGCGCATCATTCCGTGCCGGCGATGCTCGCCGCGCTGCCACCGCCGCAACCTGAGTATCGCGGCCTGGTTGCCGCGCTCCAACGCTATCGCGACGTCGTCACGGCAGGCGGGTGGCCGGCCGTAACCGCGAAGAATACCGCGGGGCTGGCGCACCGGCTCGCGCTTGAGGACAGCGCGTTCTCCGAAATCATCGATCCGTCGGACGTCGACGTCGCGGCGGCAGTGACGCGCTTCCAGGAACGCAACGGCCTGCCGGTCGACGGCCATGCCGGGCCTGCTACGCTCAAGCAGCTCAACATTCCGGCGTCCGCACGCGTGAAGGCCATCATCGCCAGCATGGAGCGCTGGCGCTGGATGCCCCGCAATCTGGAAACGCGCTACATCCGCGTGAATGTCCCGGACCAGTCCGCCGACTATGTTGTCGGCCAGCATGTGGTTCTGCATTCCAAAGTCGTGATCGGCAAGGCATCAACCCCGACACCGATTCTGCGCACGGAGGTGCGCGCCATCGTCGCCAACCCCGCCTGGGACATTCCCGGAGACATCGCGGCACGGCAGGTGCTGCCGCATCTGCGGCGGGACAAGAACTACCTGCAAACCCGCGGCTTCGTCCTGGTAAGCGGCCCCGGCGTCGACTGGCGCAAGCTTCCGGCGAACCAGGTGGCGCTGCAACAGCCGCCGGGGCCGGACAACGTGCTCGGGCGGATCATGCTCGACATGCCCAACGACTTCGACGTGTATTTGCACGACACGCCCAACAAGAAGCTGTTCACGCAGGCCAACCGCGAGGCGAGCAATGGCTGCGTGCGCGTGGAGAAAATCGCGGCGCTGGCATCGCTGGTGCTGACGAACGATCCGACCGACGGCAAGGAGACGATCGACGAGGCGATCGCGACCGGTGACACGACCAAGATCACACTGGACCATCCGCTGGCCGTGTACATCGTGTATTCGACGGCAATCGCCGACGCAAACGGCAACACAGGGTTCCGCCCGGATATATACAACCGCGATGCGCCGCTGCTGGCCACGATGGCAAAGCCTAGCGCGTCGAACACCATGGCACCGCAGAGGCCGCAGCGCCCGCGCAAGCCGGCGCGTCAGTCATAGGCCTTGAGGATGTCGTCGATGGCGCGCTCGATGTCGGCGACGGTGGCGCAGTGCGTCAGCGTCGTGCAGAACGGCTTGTACTGATAGACGCAGCTGTCGCCGAAACCCCACAATGCGGGAAGTTCGGGATTGAGCCAGACGATGCGTTTGGAGCGGTCGGCGATCTCACGGAAGAGATCGAGGCGTGGATTGCCATAGTTCGAACGGGCGTCACCCAGGACGAGAACCGTGGTGCGGCGGTCGATGACGCCCTCGAAGTCGGTCTCCATCAGGTCGGAGAGCGCCTTGCCGTAGTCTGTGGTGCCGGCGACGGTCCGCAGGATCTGCGTCATCGCGGTTTCGAATTCGTTGTTGCGCAGCGTCTCGTCTACGTCCGCAAGATGGGCGGAGAAGGCAAAGGCGCGCAGGTCGGCGACCTTCTCGTGCAGCGCATAGAGCAGCATCAGCAGGAATGTGACGTACCGCGCGACCGAGCCCGAGACGTCACAGAGCACCACGATTTTGGGCCGGTCCTTTTTCTTGAACTTCCAGGCGAGGTCGAAGGGCACGCCGTCATGCGCGGTGGCGCGGCGGATGGTCTTGCGGATGTCGAGCATGCCGCGGTTCTTGAGGCGGCGGCGGCGCGCATGCTTGTCGGCCAGGCGCTTGGCGAGGCGCGCGACGAGCGTGTGCATGCGCGCCTCATCATGCTCGCTCAGCTTCTCGATGGCGCGATTGGCAACGACGTCGTTCATGAAGTTCTCGGTCGCGCTCTTGCCGTAGATTTCGAAATAGCGCTGCACCTGCTCGCGCGCGCGCCGTTGCAGCCTATCGCGCGCGGCCATCATCGCCTGGGTCTGCCGGTCGTCCTCTGCGCCCGCTTGCTGGAGGCGCTCAAGGATGCGCTGGTCGAGATGGTCGATGCCGAGCAGCTGCAAGGTGCGGCGGACGAAGTGCGGGACCTGGGTGGCGAAGCGGATGCTCTCGGCACCCGCCGCGGCGGCGGCCCGTTCAATGGCCGCAGCAGCGTTCTGGCCGCCGTTGGCGGCAAGGTTCATCAGGGATTCGACGTCGAGGTCGTCGAAATCGTCGCTATTGCCCTCGCCCGCTGCCTCGGTCAGTGCCTCGGGCGGAGGAACATCGCGGTTGAAGTAGAGTTCGAACAGCGCGTCGTGCGTCTGCTTTTCGGTTTCGGACTTGGCCAGAACGGCGCCCAGCGTGTCCTTCAGCACCTGGCGGTCGCCGTAGCCGACGAAGGCCACGGCTTTAACCGCGTCTATGGTCTCGGACGTCGAGACGGGCGAGCCCGCGGCTCTCAGCGCGCGCACGAAGGCGGCGAGAACCCGTTCCACGGTTAGGCGCCGGCCACGGATTCGACCAGCAGCTCGTCAACCCTGTCGACGATCTCGGCGATGTCGCCCTGGCGTTTGAGGAGCACACCGAGCGTGTCCTGCACGATCCGGGGTTCAAGCTCCTCGGCGTGGAGGAGCACGAGGGTGCGGGCCCAGTCCACCGTCTCGCTGATCGACGGCGGCTTGCGCAGCTTTTCGTTGCGCACCTTGTCGACGAAGGCGACGACCTGCTCCAGCAGCTTCTGGCCGACATCAGGCACGCGGGCGCGCACGATGCGCTGCTCGCGCACCTGCTCGGGGAAGCCGATGTGCAGGTGCAGGCAGCGGCGCTTCAGCGCGTCGCCCAGCTCGCGCACGTTGTTCGAGGTGAGGATGACGATCGGCGGCACTTTGGCCGCGATCGTGCCGATCTCCGGCACCGTCACCTGATACTCGGAGAGGATTTCGAGCAGCAGGGCTTCGAACTCCTCGTCCGACTTGTCGATCTCGTCGACGAGAAGGACGGAACCGGTCTTCTGCTCCATTGCCTTGAGGATAGGACGCGGTTCGAGGAAGTCGCGGCTGAAGAAGACGTCCTGGAAATCGCCCAGCTTCTTCAGCGACGCCTCGAGGCTGTCGGCGCCTTCGGTGAGCTCGTGGATCTTCTCTTTCAAGATCTGGGTGTAGAGAAGCTGCTTGCCGTACTTCCATTCGTACAGCGCCTTGGTCTCGTCGAGGCCCTCGTAGCATTGCAGGCGCGACAGAGGGAAATCGAGCCCACGCGCCAGCGACTGCGCGAGGTCGGTCTTGCCGACGCCCGCGGGGCCTTCGACCAGCACCGGCTTGCGCAGATGCACCGCCAGGTAGACGGTCGTCGAGATCGCCTGCGTGGAGATGTAGCCGACGCTGGCGAGGGCTTCGGTGATGCCGTCGATCGAGGTCAGCGGCTTCGGGATCTGATATTTTGTCATTGGTCTCAGTAAGGGCCACGGCGCTGGCGGGCGCAATAGGCCCGCCTCGCGATAGTGTTGTCGCGGCGGAAGGTCAGCCGGCGAGGCCCTGCCCCTGCGTACGGTCGCGCGCGTCGCCGAGCTGCGAGCCGCCGTCGCAATCGAGGATGGTGCCTGTGACGTATCTGGCGGAATCGCTGACCAGGAATACGGCGCTTTCGGCGACCTCACCGACCTCGCCATAGCGGCGGAGCGCGATGCGCGACGTGATCGCCTTTTCCGCTTCCGGCGTCGGTGCGAGACGCGCCATGCCTTCGGTGTTGGCGATCGGTCCGGGCGAGATGCCGTTGACGCGCACGCCGGCCGGTCCCCATTCCATCGCCAGCACGCGGATGAGCTGGTTGATTCCGGCCTTTGCAGCGCAGACATGGGCCTGGAACATCGACGGGTTCACGGCCTGGCCCGCGGTGATCGCGATCAGCGACGCACCGGGGCGCTTCAGCAGATCGTAGCAGGCGCGGAAGACGTTGAAGGTGCCGTTAAGGTCGATGTCGACCACGGTGCGGAAGCCGTTGGCCGACATACCAAGCGCGGGCGCGACGAAATTGCCCGCGGCGCCTGAGATCACGATGTCGAGCTGGCCCAGCTTCGCGACGGACTGTTCGAGGCCGCCGCGGATGGCGGCGTAATCGCGCACGTCGCAGGAAAGACCGATGGCGCCGTGACCGATCGTGGCAGCGGCAGCCTGCGCTTTCTCCGGATTGCGGCCACAGACGGCGACCCTGGCGCCGAGTTCGGCATAGCGCCTGGCGATACCGAGGTTGATGCCACTGGTGCCGCCGGCGACGAAAGCGGTCTTGCCGGCGAGCAGGTTGTCCTTGAATGCACTCATGTTGATGTGTGTTCCCTAGCGCGGAGCCATACGGATGGCGCCGTCGAGGCGCAGCGTCTGGCCGTTGAAGTAGGTGTTGCGAGTCAATTCGAGCACCAGGCTGCCGAACTCTTCCGGCTTGCCGAGGCGCTTGGGGAACGGGACCGAGGCCGCGAGGCTGTCGAGCACGTTCTGCGGCGCGCCGAGCATCAGCGGCGTCGCGAAGATGCCGGGCATGATGGAGTTCACACGGATGCCAACATCCATCAGGTCGCGCGCCATCGGCAGGACGAGGCCGTTCACGCCCGCCTTGGCCGAACCGTAGATCACCTGGCCGATCTGCGCGTCCTGTGCGGCGACCGATGCGGTCAGCACGATGAGGCCGCGCTCGCCATCTTCCAGAGCGGGCAGGCTGGCCATGCCCTCGGCGGCGATCGACGCCATGCGATAGCTGGCCGTCAGGATGCCCGCGACGCCGAACGCGTAGTCTTCGGTGGGCGTGCGCTTGTAGCTGCGGCTTTCCTTGTCGAAGGCGAGCGTCTTGCCGCGGCGCGCGGTCATGGCGCAATGCACGAGCACGCGTTCCTGGCCGTGGGCGGCGCGGGCCTTCGCGAAGCCAGCGAGCGCGCTCGCCTCGTCCATGATGTTCACGTTGCAGAAGATGCCGCCGATCTCCTTGGCGACCTGCTCGCCGGCCTTCTCGTTGATGTCGAAGATCGCGACCTTCACACCCTGCGCGGCGAGGGCCTGGGCGCTGGCCTTGCCGAGGCCGGACGCGCCGCCGGTGACGACGGCCGAAAGCGTGTTGTCGATCTTCATGGGATTCCTCCGTGTGCTGTGTGGATGCTCTGGGCGATACGGGAGCATGTCTGAGGGCAGGCGGCAACGCTCCAAATTCCCGCATCATCAACGGCTTGCTGGACTTGACCTAGGGCAAGCATTTCCGTGCAATTCGTGCGTGCGCTGGGAGCCAGGTATGGATCGCGAACCGCAAAGAAACAGCCTCGACGCCTACTGGATGCCGTTCACTGCGAACCGGCAGTTCAAGGGCAATCCGCGCCTGTTTGCGTCAGCCGAAGGGATGTATTTCCGGACCACCGACGGGCGCGCGGTGATGGACGGTGTGTCCGCCATGTGGTGCAGCAATGCGGGGCATTGCCGGCCGCGTATCACCGAGGCGATCCGCACACAGGCGGGCGAGATGGATTATTCGCCCGCATTCCAGATCGGGCATGCCAAGGCGTTCGAGCTGGCGAACCGGCTGGCCGCGATGATGCCCGGCGGACTGAAGCATGTGTTCTTCACCAACTCAGGCTCGGAGTCCGTGGAGACAGCACTCAAGATGGCGATCGCATATCACCGCCTGCGCGGCGAAGGCTCGCGGGTGCGGCTGATCGGGCGCGAGAAGGGCTATCACGGCGTGAACTTCGGCGGCATGTCGGTGGGCGGCATGGTTGCAAACCGCAAGATGTTCGGCACGCTGGTCGCCGGGGTCGATCATCTGCGGCACACCCATGGCGATCCGCGCAATTTCTTCTCGAAGGGCGAGCCGGAATACGGTGCCGAACTGGCCGACGATCTGGAACGGCTCGTGCAGCTGCACGATGCCTCGACCATAGCGGCGGTGATCGTGGAACCGGTGCAGGGCTCGGGCGGCGTGATCGTGCCGCCGAAGGGATATCTGAAACGGCTGCGCGAGATCTGCGACCGGAATGGCATCCTGCTAATCTTCGACGAGGTGATCACAGGCTTCGGACGGCTGGGCACGCCGTTCGCGTCGCAGTATTTCGGGGTCGAGCCTGATCTGGTTACCTGCGCCAAGGGGCTCACCAACGGCGTGATCCCGATGGGCGCGGTGGTCGCGCAGACCAAAATCCACGACGCGTTCATGCAGGGGCCGCCGAACGCGATCGAGTTCTTCCACGGCTATACCTATTCAGGGAATCCGATTGCCTGCGCGGCAGCGCTGGCGACGCTGGATACGTATGAAGAGGAAGGGCTGCTGACGTGTGTGGCGTCGCTTGCGCCATATTGGGAGGCGGCGCTGCATTCGCTGAAAGGCGCGCGCAACGTCGTCGACATCCGCAATATCGGCTTCATGGGCGCAGTCGAACTGGCTGCCGGACCGGGTGGACCGGCGCAGCGCGGCTTCGCGGCGTTCCTCAAGCTTTACGAAGCGGGTCTGCTCTGCCGCACCACCGGCGACAGCATCGCGTTCGCGCCGCCGCTGATCGCCGAGAAATCGCACATCGATTTCCTGGCCGACACGGTCGGCAAGGTTGTTAACAATATCGACTGAGTTGCGGCGACGTTCTGCCGGGTCGGCTGCGCGGAACGGCTTGGGCTATAGCCGGTTCCCGCGGCATGACGATGTGAGACACAGGGCCATGGCGATAGACAAGCGCGCGGGTTTGCCGGTCACGCCGGATATGCTGGTGGACGTGCCGCGCCTGCTGGCGGCCTACTCCGACCTGAAACCCGATCCGTCCCTAACCGCGCAGCGGGTGGCGTTCGGAACGTCGGGGCATCGCGGCTCGGCGCTCACGCGATCGTTCAACGAGAACCACATCCTGGCGGTGACGCAGGCGATCTGCCTGTACCGCAAGGGCCAGGGGATCGACGGGCCGCTTTTCATCGGGCGCGACAGCCATGCCCTGTCGGGGCCGGCCATGGCGAGCGCGCTGGAGGTGCTGATCGCCAGCGGCGTGACGGTGATGATGGACGCCGCCGACGGCTTCACACCGACACCGGCGGTGTCACATGCGATCATCACGTACAACAACGCCCGCAGCAGCGGGCTGGCCGACGGCATCGTCATCACGCCGTCGCACAATCCACCGGAGGATGGCGGGTTCAAATACAACCCGCCGCATGGCGGACCTGCGGACACCGACGCCACCGGCTGGATCGAGAAGACGGCGAACCATTTTCTAGAAAGGAAGCTCGCGGGTGTCGAACGGGTGACCGAAGCAAAGGCGCGCGTGTCTGGCCTGCTCCACCGGCACGACTATGTCGGTACCTATATCGCCGATCTGGCGAATGTCGTGGACTTGGAAGCGATCCGCAGCGCGGGCGTGAGAATCGGGATCGATCCGCTGGGCGGGGCAGCGGTGCACTACTGGGCTCCCCTGATCGAGCGCTACCGGCTGAACGCGACGGTGACCAACGACACGGTTGACCCGACGTTCGCATTCATGACCGCGGACTGGGACGGCAAGATCCGGATGGACTGCTCCTCGCCCTATGCGATGAAGCGGCTGATTGCGTTGAAAGACCGGTTCGACGTCGCGTTCGCCAACGACACCGATGCCGACCGGCACGGCATTGTCTGCCGCTCCGCCGGGCTGATGGAGCCAAACAGCTATCTGGCGACGGCGATCTCCTATCTGTTCGCGAACCGGCCGCAATGGCGCAACGATGCCGCGATCGGCAAGACGGTCGTCAGCAGCAGCATAATCGACCGCGTGGCCGGAAGCGTGGGCCGCAAGGTTGTCGAGGTGCCGGTCGGCTTCAAATGGTTCGTCGAGGGCTTAAGCGACGGATCGTTCGGTTTCGCGGGCGAGGAAAGCGCGGGCGCCTCATTCCTGCGCAAGGACGGCGGCGTGTGGACGACCGACAAGGACGGCCTGATCATGGGCCTTCTGGCGGCGGAGATGACGGCGCGCAGCGGCCACGATCCAGGGGAGATCTATAAAGGCCTGACCGAGAAGCTCGGGCGATCCTGGTACCAACGTATCGATGCGCCGGCGACGGCCGCACAGAAAGCGGCGCTCAAGAAGCTGTCGCCGAAGGATGTCGACGTGACGATGCTCGCAGGCGATCCCGTTACGGCACGCTTGCGCGACGCGCCCGGCAACAATGCGCCGATCGGCGGCATCAAGATCGCGAGCAAAGACGGATGGTTCGCGGCGCGGCCTTCGGGAACCGAGAACGTGTACAAGATCTACGCGGAGAGCTTTCAGAGCGAAGCGCATTTGAGGAAGATCCAGGCCGAAGCGCAAACGATCGTAACGGCGGCGGTCCATTAAACGCACACCACCCCTACGCAGAAACGCCGACGCCAGGAGTGCGTTCCCGCCCAAGCACAAAAACCAGCGCTGACGCGCAGCAACTTCATCGTGCGCGGGAAAGAACGTCCGCCTTGGGCGTTGGAACTTTGCGACTTCGCAAAAAAACAGAAGGCCGCCCAGCGGCGTTTCAGACCGAGAAGGGGCGGGGAAACTCGTCAGGTCTCTTGGCATACGACATCATCGCCACTGAACCGGAAGAGCCCATTCGCGCCGAACTGTTCAGCCTTGAGCGGCTGGAACAACACGCGGAAAGCCTTGCCAAAGCGCAGAAAGTCGCCATCGGCATCCGCCACAAGAAGCCCCTGCCGCACCGTCTGCGGGAAAACGAGCGCGTTCTCGATGCATCCTATCGCGTCATTGCCAAGGCGGCGCACGACCGGCGGCCGATCACGCCGGCCGGCGAGTGGCTGCTCGACAACTACCACATCGTGGCCGCTCAGATCCGCGAGGTGCGCAACGACCTGCCGCCGGACTACTACCGCGAGCTGCCCAAGCTGGCAGAGGGCCACCTTGCCGGCTATCCGCGTGTCTACGGTATCGCCTGGGCGGTCGTGGCGCATACCGACAGCGATTTCGACCTGGAGCGACTGACGCGCTTCGTTACGGCGTATCAGCGCGTCGAACCGCTGACCATCGGCGAATTGTGGGCGATCGCGATCACGTTGCGCCTGACACTGATCGAGAACCTGCGGCGGCTGGGAGTCGCGACCGCATCGCGCACGCATGAGACGGACCGCGCCGACCTGATCGTCGAGCGGACCCTGTCCGGCAATGAGACGACGGAAGCAATCATCCGCGGCCTGTCCGCCGAGCCGGTCCGCGCTGCGACGGTCGCACGGCTGGAGCAGCGGCTGCGCGACCAGGGCCCCGACGCGCTCGAAGTGCTGCGCTGGCTGGAAGGCACCATCGCCGGTTCGGGCCAGTCGGCCGAGCAGCTAGTGCGCGAGGAAATCCAGGCCCAGGGCGCAGCGAACGTCAGTGTGCGCAATATCATCACCTCGATGCGGGCGATCTCCGACGTCGACTGGGTCGATTTCGTGGAGAGCGTCAGCCTGGTCGACCAGATCCTTGCGGGCGGCAGCGCATTCGGGGCGATGGAAATCGCAACCCGCAACCGGTACCGGCGTGCGGTCGAGAAGCTGGCGCGCTATGCCCCGCGCAGCGAAATACAGGTGGCGGCAGCTGCCATCGACCAGACGCAGCGTGCGGCACGCGCCGGCAAACCGGCGAGCCGGCGCGATCCCGGATTCTATCTCATCGGACAAGGGAGGGCAGCCTTCGAGCGCGAAATCGGATATCGCCCGGCCCTCGGCGACCGGTTGCGGCGCCGGTTCGCTGCGACAGGCCTTGGCGGCTATGTGAGTGCCCTCGCTATCCTGACGCTGGCGCTCGCGATCGGCATGACGTTTGCCGTCGTGCATGCGCGCCCGGTATGGCTGGCGGTGAGCGCGCTGCTGGCGCTGATGCCGGCAAGCGATCTGGCGATGGCATTGGTCAACCGGATCGTCACCGACCGCTGGGGACCATCGCCGCTGCCCGGCATGGATCTGCGCGACGGCGTGCCCAACACCGGCAAGACGCTTCTGGTGGTGCCGGCACTCCTGTCATCGATGCAGGAGATTGAGGAACTCGCCAACACGCTGGAGGTACACTTCCTATCCAACGGCGAGCGGAACATCGGCTTCGCGCTCCTGTCCGACTGGGTGGACAGCGACAGCGAGCGCACGGCAGAGGACGACAAGCTGCTCGACGCCGCCATCGCGGCCATCGATGCGCTGAACAAGCGGTATGGCATGCGCGCTTTCCTCCTGCTGCACCGCAAGCGTCAGTGGAACGCGGCGCAGGGAAAATGGATGGGGTGGGAAAGGAAGCGCGGCAAGCTGCACGAACTGAACCGCTTCCTGCGGGGTGATCGCGACACGACATTCATCATCGGCGGGGCCGAGATCTATGCGTTGGTGAAGGACGTCCGCTACGTCATCACGCTGGATTCGGACACACGTCTGCCGCGCGGCGCAGCCCGGCGGCTGATCGGCAAGATGATGCATCCCCTGAACACACCGGTGATCGATCCCGATCTGTGCCGCGTGGTGGAAGGTCACGGCATCCTGCAACCCCGCGTGACACCCTCCTTGCCGTCGGCTGCGGACGTCTCGCTGTTCCAGTGGGCATTCTCGGGACCGAACGGGCTGGACCCGTACGCCTTCGCCGTGTCGGACGTCTACCAGGACCTGTTCAGCGAAGGGTCCTATGTCGGCAAGGGCATATATGACGTCGACACATTCGAGACCGTGCTGCGCCAGCGCATCCCGGAGAACACGGTCCTGAGCCACGACCTGCTCGAAGGGTCGTTCGCGCGCGCAGCACTGGCCTCGGATGTCGAGGTGGTCGAGGAATTCCCCTCGGCCTACGACGTGGAGGTCAAGCGCCAGCATCGCTGGATGCGCGGCGACTGGCAGCTTCTGCCGTGGATATTCGCCTCGGGCCGCGACGAGGCCGGCGGCAAGCGCTCGCACATCCCGCCGCTGGCGCGATGGAAGATGCTGGACAACTTGCGCCGCGCCCTGTCGGCGCCGGCGATGCTGCTCGCCTTCCTCTACGGCTGGACGCTACCCTGGCCGCAGAGCGCGTGGTGGACGCTGTTTCTGCTGGCCGCTATCGCAGCGCCGCCGTTCCTCCCGATCGCGCTGTCGTTGCTGCCGCAGCACCTTGGCGTGTCGCGGCGCGCGCATATGCGGAACTTGGCGCGAGACACCATGCTCTCGCTGACCCAGATCCTGTTCATCGTCGCGTTCATGGCGCGGGCGGCGTGGCTGGCGCTGGATGCGATGTGCCGAACGTTGTTCCGGCTCTTCGTCAGCGGGCGCTACATGCTGCAATGGGTGTCGTTCGCGCACAGCCAGTACGGACGCAAAGCCGGCGGCAAAGGCTTTGCGCTGCAGCTGGCGGGCGCTTTTTCATTCGCGGCGGTTGCGGCAGGCATCATCTTCGCACTCCAGCCCGAGAATCTGATTGCCGCGCCGTTTCTCGCACTATGGGCTTTTTCGCCGGCCATTGCGCGCTGGGCGAGCGAGGCACCCGAGATCCAGAACGATCTGCGGATCGATGCCCATGACGAGACGGCGCTGCGCCTGATCGCCCGCGAGACGTGGCGGTTCTTCGAGACCTTCGTCAACGCCGAAAGCAATTTCCTCCCACCCGACAATTTCCAGGAGGACCCAAAGCCGCTGGTGGCGCAGCGGACCTCGCCGACCAATATCGGGCTCTACCTGATGAGCGTGGTGGCGGCCCGTGATTTCGGCTGGATCGGCACGGACGAAGCCGTCGAACGCATCGAGGCGACGCTCGGGACGCTCAAGAAGCTCGAGTGGTACCGGGGGCACCTGCTGAACTGGTACGAGAACACCGAGTTGGCGTCTCTGCATCCCCGCTATGTCTCGTCGGTCGACAGCGGCAATTTTGCCGGCAACCTGCTGGTCCTTGCGGAGGTGTGCCGCGAGACCATCGAGCGGACACCGCCCGTCGATCGCCTGCGCGGCGCGGCGGACAACATCGCCCTCCTCCGCCGCGCCGTCAAACGCGCGCCCGCACAGCGAGACACGACCGCCTTGAGCGGCGCGCTGGATTCGCTCGAGCGCGGCCTGCGCGACGCGGCCCACCGGGACCTGGACCTCGAGACGCTGGCACCACATATCGATGCCATCGCCGTGGCCGGCGCGGGCGACGACGAGATCGGCGTCTGCGCCCGTGCGCTGCGCGACTGGCTGGCAAGCCACCACCGCGATCAGCAGGGCGCAACCGACACCGCGCGCATCGCCGCCATCGCCGAATGGTGTGAACAGACCGTGCGCGCGATGGACTTCGGCTTCCTGCAGCACCGCGACCGGCAATTGCTGTCCATCGGCTTCAGGGTCGACGACCAGGCGCTGGACGCCAATGCCTACGACCTGCTGGCGTCCGAGGCGCGGCTGGCGACCTTCCTGGCTGTCGCGAAGGGCGACATCCCGACGCGCAACTGGTTCCGGCTGGGCCGGGCGCTCATTCCGCTGCGGCACGGATCGGCACTGCTGTCGTGGTCGGGCTCGATGTTCGAATACCTGATGCCGAGCCTTTTGATGCACGAGCCGGAGGGCAGTATCCTGTCACAGAGCAACCGCCTGGCCGTCGAGCAGCAGATTTCCTACGGCCACAGGCGCGGCATTCCGTGGGGCATCTCGGAGTCGCAGTTCAATGCGCGCGATCGGGCGCAGAACTACCAGTACTCCGGCTTCGGGGTGCCGTCGCTGGGTCTGAAGCGCGGCCTGTCGGAGAACGTCGTGATCAGTCCTTACGCGACCGGGCTCGCGGTGATGGTGAAACCGCGCGCGGCGCTGCGCAATTTCGCGCGGCTGACGGCGGCCGGCGCCAAGGGCCGCTACGGTTTCTACGAGGCGCTCGACTACACACGCGCGCGGGTCCCCGAAGGGGCGCAGGTTGCGATCGTGCGCTCCTTCATGGCGCATCACCAGGCGATGGTGATGGTCGCGATCGCCAATGTCGTGCTCGACGGCCGGATGCGGCGGCGCTTCCACGCCGAGCCGATGGTCCGCGCGACAGAACTGCTTCTCCAGGAGCGCATGCCGCGCGACGTGCCCGTGTCGCGCCCGCCGCCGCAGATCGAAACCGGCGCCGTCGAGCAGTTCCAGTACGCACCGCCGGCGCAGCGCCGTCTCGCGACGCCCTACACGGCGATACCGCGTACCCACCTCATGTCCAACGGCCGCTACAGCATGATGCTGACGGCGGCGGGCAGCGGCTACAGCCAGTGGAACGGCGTCGCGATCACGCGCTGGCGCGAGGACACGACGCGCGACCAGTGGGGCAGCTTCGTCTACATACGCGACGCGCGCTCCGGTGCGTCGTGGTCGGCCGGGTTCCAGCCGACCTGTGCGGAGCCGGAGAGCTACGAGGCGCTGTTCTGCGAGGACCGCGCGAACTACAGCCGCAGCGACGTGGCGCTGACGACGGCGATGGAAATCATCGTGTCGCCGGAAGACGACGCCGAGGTGCGGCGCATCTCGATCACCAACCACGGCACGCGCACGCGCGAGATCGACGTGACGTCCTATGCCGAGCTGGCGCTGGCGCGGCCGGCGGACGACGCGGCGCATCCGGTGTTCTCCAAGATGTTCGTGCAGACCGAGTTCGATCCGGGGCTTGGCGCGCTGTTCGCGACGCGCCGCAAGCGCAGCACAACCGATCCGGCCATCTGGGCAGCACACCTGTCGGTCGTGGAAGGCGAGACGGTCGGCGAGGTGCAGTACGAGACCGACCGCGGCCGGTTCCTGAGCCGCGGACGCACGGCGCGCGCGCCGGCCGCGATCGTGGAGGGCTGGCCGCTCTCGAACACGGTGGGGGCAGTGCTGGACCCGGTGTTCAGCCTGCGCCGCCGCGTCGTCATCCCGCGTGGCAAGACCGTCAGGGTGGCGTTCTGGACCATGGTCGGGTCGACCCGCGAGGAAGTCGTCGATCTCGCGGACAAGCATCACGACGGGCTTTCCTACACGCGCGCCGCGACGATGGCGGCGACGCACGGCCATGCGCAGCTCCAGTACCAGGGCATCGGCACGGACGAGGCGCACCTGTTTCAGTCGCTGGCGAACTGGGTGCTGTATTCGGACCACGCGCTGCGCTGTTCGCACGACGTCCTCAGTCGCGGCGGGAGGCCGGCGTCGTCGCTGTGGGCGATGGGGATTTCGGGCGACCTGCCCATCGTCATCCTGCGCACCGACGACGCCAGCGACATCGGCATGGCGCGGCAGCTGTTGCAGGCGCACGCCTATTGGCGCAGCAAGCAGCTGGCGGTCGACGTGGTGCTGCTGAACGAGCGCGCATCGTCCTACGCGCAGGACCTCCAGAACGGGTTGGATGCGCTGGCGCGCAATGTGGACCGGAGCGGCAGCCAGCCGGGCAACGTGTATATGGTGCGCGCAGATCTCATGGGCACGGAAGCGCGTGAGGCGCTGCTGGCGGCGGCACGCGTGGTGCTGTCACCGCGTCGCGGGACGCTAGCCGAACAGGTTCTGCGCGCGCTGGAAGAGAAGGCCGCGCCGCCGGCCCGGCCGCGACGGATAACGCTGCCGGACAAGGCGGCGGAAACTTCGTCACCACCTCTTCCGGCGCTCGAATTCGACAACGGCTTCGGCGGCTTCGCCGACGACGGGCGCACCTATGTGATCGCGATGGAGAGCGGCCAGACGCCGCCGGCACCCTGGATCAATGTGATCGCCAACGCGCAGTTTGGCTTCCAGGTCTCCGCCCAGGGCAGCAGCTTCACTTGGGCGCGCAATTCGCAGCAGAACCAGATCACCGGCTGGTCGAACGATCCGGTCAGCAACGAGTCCAGCGAGATCCTCTATCTGTGCGATCTCGAAACCGGCGAACTCTGGACTCCCACCGCCTGTCCGATACGCGACAGCAACGGCCGCTATGTCGCCCGCCACGGCCAGGGATACTCGCGGTTCGATTGCGCAGGCAACGGCATCACGTCGGAACTGACCATGTTCGCGGCGCTGAACGATCCGGTGAAGATCTCGCGGCTGAAGCTGACCAACGCATCCGGACGGACACGCAGGCTGTCGGTAACGGCCTATGCCGAGTGGTCGCTTGGTCAGCAGCGCACGCGCGGCGCGCCGCACATCATCACCGCGACCGATCCCGCGACGCGCGTAATGACGGCGCGCAATCCCTGGAGCGAGGACTTCAACCGGGCCGTTGCGTTCCTGGACCTGCGCGGCAAGCAGATGAGCTGGACCGGCGACCGCCGCGAATTCCTGGGCCGCAACGGCAGTCCGGACCGCCCGGCGGCACTTGCCAGCGATCGGCCCCTTTCGGGCCGGACCGGCGCGGGACACGATCCCTGCGGCGCGATGCAGACCGTGATCGAGATCGCGCCGGGAGCGACGGCGGAGTGCGTGGTCATCCTTGGACAGGGCGAGAACGCCGACGCGGCGCTTGACCTGGCGCGGAAGTATCGCGACGCCGATCTCGACAAGTGCTTCGCGGAAGTCACCGGCTTCTGGGACGGCTTGCTCGGCACGATCCAGGTGAAGACGCCGGACCGCGCCATGGACCTAATGCTCAACCGCTGGCTGCTGTATCAGGTGCTCGCGTGCCGGATGTGGGGACGGGCCGGCTTCTATCAGGTGAGCGGCGCCTACGGCTTCCGCGACCAGTTGCAGGATTCGCTTGCGCTGTGCGCCATCCGGCCGGACGTCGCGCGCGCGCAGATCCTGCGCGCCGCGGGCCGGCAGTTCCCCGAAGGCGATGTGCAGCACTGGTGGCTGCCTGAGAGCGGCAAAGGCATCCGCACGCGCATTTCGGACGACAAGGGATGGCTCGGCTATGTCGTGGCGCACTATCTTGCAACCACTGGCGACACGGCGATCCTGGACGAGCAGATACCGTTCCTGGAAGGGCAGACGCTCAAGCCGGATGAAGGCGAAGCGTTCTTCGAGCCGACGGTCAGTCCGACCACCGCCAGCCTGTACGAGCATATGGCCCGTGCGCTGGACGCGAGCCTCGCCACCGGAGCCCATGGCCTGCCGCCGATCGGCACCGGTGACTGGAACGACGGCATGAATCGCGTCGGTGAGCATGGCCGCGGCGAGAGCGTGTGGCTGGGCTGGTTCCTCTACGACGTGCTGTCCAGGCTGGCGCCGCTGGCAGAGAACCGCGGCGACGGCAAGCGCGCCGCAAGCTGGCTGCTGCATGCGGCGGCACTGAAGGAATCACTTGAGAACAATGCGTGGGACGGCGACTGGTACCGCCGCGCTTACTATGACGACGGCTCGCCATTGGGTTCGGTGACCAACAGCGAGTGCCGCATCGACTCGATTGCGCAGTCGTGGAGCGTGCTGTCGAGGGGCGCGCAGCCCAACCGTGCGGCGCGCGCGATGGAGGCGCTGGACAAGTACCTGGTGCGCAGCGCCGACGAGATCGTGCTCCTGTTCAACCCGCCTTTCGTCAATACTGATCACGACCCGGGCTACATCAAGGGCTATCCCGCCGGCATGCGTGAGAACGGCGGGCAGTACACCCATGCCGCCCTATGGGCGGTCGCGGCATTCGCCGAACTCGGCAACGCGGCCAAGGCGCACGATCTGTACCAGATGATCAGCCCGATCACGCGCTGCCGCAACCGCACCGCAGCACAGCGCTATCGGCTCGAGCCCTATGTCGTGGCGGCGGACGTCTATTCGGCGCCGCCGCATGTCGGCCGTGGCGGATGGTCCTGGTACACCGGATCGGCTTCGTGGATGTATCGCGTGGGCATGGAATGGCTGCTGGGCCTGACGATCCGGGGCGACAGGCTGATCGTCGCCCCCTGCATCCCGCCTTCATGGGACGGCTTCACCGCGACGATCCGGCGCGGACGCGCGACGTATGAAATCGCGGTGACCAACCCACGCCACCAGAGCACCGGCGTGGCCGAGATGTATGCCGATGGCCTTCCCATCGACGACATCGTGCTGAAGGACGATGGCAAGACGCACCATGTACGTGTGGTGATGGGACAAGCACAAGCCGCAATCCCGCCACAGGCGCGCGCGGCGCGTTGATGTTCAAAGTGTCGGATCGGACGCGACCTGCACCAGCATCTTGCCGAAGTTGTCGCCGCGCAGCATTTCGGAGAAGCAGGCCGGGACGTTCTCGATGCCCTCGCGGATGTCCTCGCGGTACCTGATGCGGCCGGATGCGACGAGCGGTGCAACTTCGTCGAGAAAGACGTCGTGATGGCTTTTCACGAAATCGCCGACGAAGAGATCGCGAACGGTGACATTGCAGGCGGCGAAGATCGCCTCGCCGCGCTTCATCAACGCGGCGCGCGCATCGGTGCCGGGCGCGTCGCCGTAGTGTGCGATGAGGCCGCAAATCGTCATCCTCGCGCTCGCGTTGAACAGCGGCAGCACGGCGTCGAACACGGCGCCGCCGACGTTTTCGAAATAGATGTCGACGCCGTTCGGACACGCCGCGCGCAGATCTTCGGGCAAGGTTGGGCTCAAATGCGAGACGCAGGCATCGAGGCCGAGTTCTTCCGTAACGAAGCGGCATTTCGCCTCCTTGCCGGCGATGCCGATGACGCGCAGGCCGCGCGCCTTGCCGAGCTGGCCGACGATCTGCCCGACGCCACCGGACGCCGCGGAGACTACAAGCGTTTCTCCCGCCTTCGGCGAGGCCATTACGACCAGGCCCGCATAGGCGGTGAGGCCCAGCATGCCGAGCACGCCGACCGCTTGTGAAATGCGGCCGCGCGCGGGATCGAGCTTGCGCGGGATCATGTAGCCCGGACGCCAGACGCGCTCGCCCATCAGGCCGTATTCGGACCAGCCATTAGTGTTGAAGACGTAGTCGCCGGGCTTAAGACCATCGAGGTTACTTTCGAGGACTTGCGAAACCGTGCGCGCGTGACAGGGCACGCCGGCGGGCTCGGTGCCGCGCTTCTTGTAGCCCCATTGATAGGGATCGAGCGAAATATAGATTGTTCGGGTGAGCGCCTGCCCTGCTCCGGGCTTCGGGATGGGCGCTTCGTGCAGCGCGAAGGTTTCTGCATCGGGCCAGCCGCCGAGCGGTTTGCCGGAGAGCGTCCAGTAGCGGTTCATCCCCAGGGTCCTTTCTGCGATGGCGGCGCTGCGCCCCATGGGCCGCCGGCCGGCGCGTCCGATGACCGCCCCGGTTTCTCCGGCGGGGCCGACAGGATGGCGGGTTGCGGCGCGTGACCGCCGAGGGATTCCAGTACCTGGATCCGCTTGTCGATCGGCGGATGGGTGTCGAACAGGTGCGCGATGCTCGAGTTCGAAGGCGGGTTCTCGATGAACATCTGGCGCACTTCGCTCGGCACGTGCGGCACGTCGGGATTGTCCGCGATCTTCGTCAGGGCGCTGATCAGCGCGTCCGGGTTCTTGGTCAAGTCCACCGAGCCCGCATCCGCCTGGTATTCGCGGCGGCGCGAGATGGCGAACCGCAGGATCAGCGCCAGAAGATAGCCGATGCCCGATATTGCCGCAGCGATCAACACGAAGACCAGGACTGCCAGACCGCCCTTGCCGCGCGAGCGGAATGACATCACCCGCATGCCGCGCCAGAGAAGCTGGGCCAGGAACGAGATCATGCCCACGAACACGATGGTGACGATCAGGAGTCGTGTGTCGCGATTCATGATGTGCGTCAGCTCATGTGCCAGCACCGCCTCGAGCTCGTCCTTGTCGAGCGCGTTCAGCAGGCCGCGCGTGACGGTGATGGCAAACGTGCGCTGGTCGATGCCGCTGGCAAAGGCGTTCTTCGCGTCGGTTTCGACAATGTAGAGCTTCGGCACCGCCAGGCCGCGCGAGATACAGAGGTTCTCGACCAGATTGTAGAGCTCGGGCTCCTGCTGGCGGGTGAGCGAGACCGCGCCGGTAGCGTGGCGGATGATGGCGCCGTTGAAAAAATAGCCGATTAGCACCCAGATCGCGGCGACGCCCAGCACAATGGGCCAGGTTTGGATCAGCACGTTGACCGCGAACTCCACCGGGTCGCCATAGCCCTGCGTCGCGCCGAAGGCACCCGCGATGGCGCCGACCAGAACGAGCAGCAGGAAGGGAAAGGCAACCAGCAGCGCCGTCGACTTGAGATTGTTGTTCAGCCGGTAGGTGGTGAGACCGAGTTGCGCCATGCGTCACGCCGTGAGGCTGACCTTGGGCGGCTCCTTCGCCGTCACGCGCTCTGCGTCGTCCAGCGCGAACATCTGCGCCGGAGCGAAACCCATCACGCCGGCGAGCAGCACAGCCGGGAACTGCTGGATGCTGGCGTTGTATTCGGCCACCGCGCTGTTGAGGAAGCGGCGGGCGGCGGCGATCTTGTTCTCGAGGTCGCCGAGTTCCTGCTGGAGCGCCAGGAAGTTGTGGTTGGCCTTGAGATCGGGATAGCGCTCCGCCACCGCGATGAGGTTGCCGAGCGCGCCGGACAAGGCGGCCTCGGCAGCGCCTTTTTCACCCACCGTCGTCGCGCGCATCGCGGCGGAGCGGGCCTGGGTGACCTCGTCGAGGACGCCGCGTTCATGTGCGGCATAGCCTTTGACGGTCTCGACCAGGTTCGGGATCAGGTCCTGGCGCTGCTTGAGCTGCACGTCGATGTCGGAAAAGGCACGCTGCCACGCTTGCCTCAGCACAACGAGGCGATTGTAGATGAAGATCGCGAAGGCGACGATGGCGCCCACGACGATCACGATCCAGACGGTCGACGACATGTGCGGCGCTCCGAAAAGAGACGCCCTAAACAGTAGTGGCTGGCCCCCTCAAATCAAGGCCACGCGGTCACTAGACCGCTTCACGGAATCGGCGAACCGGTCCTGCTTATTTGTTGTCGCAATGTCGGACGGAAAAGCGCTGCAACCTTTCCTGGAATTGCCCTAGGCCGCCGCCTCGTGAAGGTGGTGGATTTCCCAGAGCTCGCGGCGGCTGAAATGCAGATGCGGCCAGAGCGCCATCATGGCAGTGCTGCCAATCAGCCGTTCCAGCTCCTCGAGGCGAACGAGGTCGTCATGATCCTGCTGCCGTCGCTCGATCTTCTCGTTCTTCTCGCGCGCCAGCGTGATCTGCTCCGCCCGCAGCACAAGCTGGGTGTGAAGCTTCAGGTATTCGAACATGTGGTCGACGACCTTCTTGTCGAACTTGTTCGTCAGACTGAGGATGAAGCGGCCGGCCTCGCTATGCGTGAACTCGCCGTTGTTGATTTCCTCGAGCAGCTGTTCGTGCGAGGCGTAGTCCTTGACCAGCCACTGGTGCACGGCGAACTCGTTCTTGGTGAAGATGAAATAGAACATTGGCGGCAGACCGACCATCGCTGCCAGCATCGCCACCGCCGGCGTGCCCTCGAGCGCGTTGAAGATGGCGTGGATGACGACCGCCAGTATTAATCCGGGCAGGAAGAGATAGAGCGCGGAGCGGCCGCGGCGCTCGATCAAAGACTGGGTGAGCATCGCGAAGATCGCGGTCGTTCCGCCGTGCATTATGGCGGTGCCGAAGCCGCGCACGATCCAGGTGCCAAGGTCGCCGGCGTCCTGCAAGACATACAGGTAATAGATGTTCTCGAACACGGCGAAACCGGTGCCGACCGAGAAGCCCATAATGGCGGCATCGATCATGAAGCCGACGCGATTGCGTGCGAACATGACGATCAGGATGGCCGCCTTCAGCAGCTCCTCGACCACCGGCGATACGAAGTAGGTGTAGCGGTCAAAGGGGAGACCGGTCGCGCCCAGCAGGGCACCGTTGACGAAGTAGCCCGCACCCGCCGCCAGCAGGCCGGCGGCCAATGTAAGGATCATTTCGTTCAGGCTGATCAGCCGGTAGCTGTCGAAATAGAGCAGCACCGCCAGAAACAAGAGCACCGGCACAAGGCCGATCGGTGCTTCGAGCAGGAAATGCGCAGGCATGGTCACGCTCTACAGGATTTTGAGAGAGGCCAGAATCTCGTCGTGGCGGCTGGTTATGCTGCTGTCGCTGAAGCCGCGGGCGTAGCCGATGGAGAAGGTCATCGGCAAGCGCACCGCGATGGTGAAATTCCAGTCGAGCTGGAAGCCGATGCTCTCGTAGGTGTGCGCGAAGCTTGCGCCCGGATCGGCGGCCAGAACGCCGGCGAAGACCGCGGGACGGACGGAACTCAGGAAGAACGAAGCGGCACCGACATCGCTGAAACGAACGGGCGGAAGATTCCACTCGCCGACACCCTTGAGGTAGCTGCGGGCGCTGATGGCGTCGATGTCGAAACCCGGGAAGCTGTCGTATTCGCGGTAGCGCTTCACCTCGCCGTCGTCGACGTAGTTGTTGCGGAATGAGCCGAAGTAAAAGGAGTCGAGGGAACTTTTCGGATTGCCCGTGCCCCAGCCGGCCGACGCGTAGCCCCACAACGAAGAGTGCTTCCACGGCAGCGCGAAGCCGGCATTCGCGTCGAGCCGGACCTTTGGATAGAAGGTGCCGCGGCTGTAGTCCGAGCTGATGACGCCGCGCAGGTGATAACCTTCCTCGTAATCGACGGCACCCAGGGACTTGTCGATGTTGTCGTAGTTGAGCGCCAGCTTGAGCGTACCGAGGCTCGGCGCACCGGGCGCGATGTTCTGCGCACCCGGAAGAGCGTTCAGGCCGCTGTAGAGTTCGATGTCGGCGGTGAAGTCGAGGCGGCGCGGCGGGTCATAGATCAGCGCCTGGCTGTAACCGGCAAGCAGTGCGTCGCCCCGTCGGCTGTTATCGACCGGCCCGAACAGATCGTAGAACGTGGCGTAGTTGTGCCAGTACTTCACATGCCAATAGAGCGTGCGGTAGGTGATGTCGGCGTGGAACTGCTCGCCGCCCGTAATATTGCCGGCGGGCGAATAGGCAATGTTGGCTGACAGCTCATTGTATCCGAGCGGATCCTGAAGATCGGCGTAGAGGCCGATCGCGGCGTGGCCGCGATAACCCATCACCGTTGGATAAAGCGCCATCAGGCGCAGCTCGTCGCGCGGAATATACTCACCGCGGCCAGTGATCATGGAGTCAATCGGGATCTGTGACGGCGCGCCGACCGCCCAGGTTTTCACAATCGGGTATTTGTTGGCGATCTCGGTGCCCAGAAAGCTGACATTGCCGAGGTTGTCGAGCGGCTTGGGATCGATGCGCACGGGACGGAAGCCTTCGCCCGTGTACTCGTAGACGATCATCGAACCGTCCTTCATCGGCAGCGGACGGAAGAATCCGGTGGACGCATTGGTCACCGCATCGACTTTGCCGGTGGCGAGGTCGAGGCGGTAGACGTTGGATACGCCGGTGTAGAACGCGGTGGCGTAGAGATATTTGCCGTCGGGCGAGAACACCGCGCCTTCCGGCACCGCCGGATCGAGCTTCATCGATGCGATCTCGTTGACGACGCCGTTCTGCAAATCGGCGATGCGATAGACGGCAATGCGCTGGGCGCCGCTGATCTCGCCCACGGACGCAGCGAGGTATTGGCCGTCGGGCGAAATATCAAGGTCGAAGAGCATGCGGCCATAGGGGAAGGCCTGGACCAGATTCCAGCTGTCGTGCGTGGCGTTCATGCGCACCAGCGAGTCGATGCCATTGATCGTGCGCACACCCCATAGCGCGTGATCGACCGGATCTACGGCAAGATCGCCAGTGCGGCCATTGCGGATCAACGCTCGCGTGCTGCCACTCGCGAGATCGATCTCCACAAGGTCGCGGTAATCGTTGTTGTCGGTCGTGTAGTAGACCTTGCGGCTGTCCGCATCGTACGCTATCGACGTCACGCGATAGAGCGCGGGGCCTTTCAGATAGGTGAGCTCCTTGACGCTGCCGTCCTTCAGCGAAATCAGGCCTATGTTGGCGATCACGCCCGGTGCACGGAAGCCGGCGATGAGGCTGTCGGTCTGGGGATCATAGAAGCTGCGCGACACGGAGCCGAGGCCGTGCGGCGTCAGCGGTGTGGTCGGCGTCAGCGGGTATTGCCGAACCGATTGCAGATTCTTCGCCTGGAACTGGTGCTCGAAGTCGATCCAGTCGGCCCAGGCGTTGTCTAGCGGCTTGCCGAAGACGCGTTCGAAATCGGTTTCATAGTAGCCGGCGCTGCCGTTCTCGCGCTTCAGCCATTCGATCACCTTCTCGGGGCCATAGGTCATGGCGAGGTAAGAGTCGAAGCGCGTGCCGTAGAGGTAGTCGTTGGCGCCGACCTGAAAGTCGACGGCATTGCCTTCCGATTCGAGACCGAGCGGCGTGTAGAACCTGGCGTTGTCGCGGACCATGGCGCGGAACACCATCTCGTCATAGCCGCCCTGGGCGCGGCCAAGGCCCCCGGCCATCCAGGTCTCCATGAACACAGCGCTGCCTTCGAGATACCAGCGCGGCACAGTCGTGCGCGGCGCAGCAAGGAAGTTGTAGACGATCGAGTCCGGATGCTCGGTTATCGGGTTCGGCTTGCCGTGGAACACGCCGCGCCAGAAATTGTCGGAGTCGTTGGCGACATCCATCGTGGCGATGTGCGTCAACTCGTGGTTCATGAGCGTGAAGAAGCGCTCGCCAGGGCTGAAGGTCTCGAACGGGATGTAGATCGGCGCGACGTCGAGGGTTAGCGCGTTGCTGGGAGCAGCGCGCACCGTTGCACGGCCGTTGTCGGAGAGATCTCGCAGCAGCACGACCGGGCGGTCGAACGGTGTCCAGTCGAAGGTGCGGCGCTGGAAGGCGAACGAATTCTCGTAGGCGCGTGCTGTGTAGGGGGTGAGATAGGTCTGCAGCGGGTCATAGTAGAGAAGCTCAAGGTCCTTGGTTTCGATCTTGCTGAGGCCGACCGACGGCGAAAGCACCTGCAATTGGGCACGCATGCCAACCATCAGACCGGCGCAGATCAGCGCCCGGCCCACGAACCTGAAAATCACGAACTCGCCCCCACAGCCCCTCGGCGGACCAATGTCGCATTTTCGACGCAAAAAGAAACAGCCACCGCCGGTTGGGCGGTGGCTGTCGGTTGTTTAATGCGGCGCGGCCTAGTGGGCCTGCGAGGCAGCCTGCGACGCTGCGTTCGAGGCAGCAGCGGCAGCGGCCTGGGAGGCGGCATTCGAAGCAGCGTTACTCGCCGCATTGCTGGCGGCGGACGAAGCGGCGTTGCTTGCCGCGGCGGAAGCAGCCTGGGAAGCGGCCTGGGACGCAGCCTGGGCGGCAGCCTGTGACGCCGCTTGCGAGGCGGCGTTCGAAGCAGCCTGCGACGCGGCGGCAGCGGCTGCCTGAGAGGCGGCAGCAGCCTGCGCCTGCGACGCGGCGGCAGCCGCAGCCTGCGAGGCGGCGCTCGATGCAGCCTGCGACGCGGCGTTCAGTGCAGCCTGCGACGCAGCGAACGACGCGGCAGCGGAGGATGCAGCCTGCGAGGCGGCGGCGGCCGCGGCCTGCGAAGCGGCATTCAGTGCCGCTTGCGCGGCAGCGGCTTGGCTGGCGGCTTGCGAAGCAGCGTGAGAGGCGGCGTTTGAGGCTGCCTGCGAAGCAGCGGCAGCAGCAGCCTGCGAAGCGGCAGCGGCTTGCGCCTGCGAAGCGGCGTGTGACGCGGCCTGTGAGGCAGCAGCGGCAGCCGCCTGCGAGGCCGCAGAGCTAGCCGCGTGCGACGCGGCAGCGGCGGCGGCCTGAGACGCGGCAGCAGCAGCAGCCTGTGAAGCGGACTGCGAAGCGGCCTGTGAGGCGGCGGCGGCAGCTGCCTGCGAGGCTGCGTTCGAGGCAGCTTGCGAGGCGGCGTTCGAAGCCGCGATCGATGCGGCCTGCGAGGCAGCGGCAGACGCGGCGGCGGAGGCGGCCTGCGAAGCAGCGTTCGAAGCGGCGCTAAACGCAGCCTGCGACGCGGCGCTGGTCGCGCTGGCTGCCTGTGAAGCCGCGGCGTGCGCGGCCTGCGACGCGGCATTCGAGGCGGCGCTGAACGCGGCCTGCGAAGCAGCAAGGCTGGCGGCCTGCGAGGCAGCATGCGACGCGGCGGACGCAGCGGCCTGCGACGCTGCGTTGCTGGCTGCCATCGAAGCGGCGTTGCTCGCGGCGGCGGAGGCGGCCTGCGATGCGGCGCTCGAAGCGGCCTGCGTGGTCCTGGTCAGACTCTGGAAGGAATCCGTCTGCATGATGTTCGGGATGGTCGTGTCACCCGTTGTGACGTCTTTGTCGCTCACCTGGCTGTTGTGATAGCGCTGCATCGGCGCAACCGTGCCGGCGGTCGTACCCGTTTTCGCGGGATAAAACTGGCTGGCAACCAACACGCCGCCCGCGACAAGCGCCAAAACGGCTGCACCGATTAGCAGCTTGCCCTTACTCATGCGATTCATCGAAATCCCCCAAAAGGCTCGAACTCGGCGCAGAACTTATGCGCTACCGCTCCCTTCGCAAGGTAAGTCGATCACATCGTAAATTGGAATAGCGGAGCGGGACGGTTGAACTTTTGATAAGATGTAACAATATCAATATCTTACGGCAGAATTGGCCTTTTTTGTGCCGATCACACCCGCAGGGCGTGAACGGGTCACGCGCGAGGTTGTGTGTCGACGGCCGGCTGCGCTTGCGCCTGCGAACGCGATTGATAATTTCGCCCAATGGAAGGGGCGACCTCGGCGATTCAGGTGCTTGAAGAAAAACACTCGATGAAAGTCGCGGAGACGCTGGCTCGCGACAGCGTCTTCGGCGTGCTCAGCGCCAAGCGGCGCCAGCAGCTGGCACACAGCGGCACGATTCTGCGGCTCGAGAAGGGTCAGCGCCTGTTCGGCCACGGTGACAAGTCCGACGCAGCGTTTGCGATCTTCGTCGGCGAGGTCGAGATCGCGATTCCCGGCCTCGATGGCCGCGCGGTATGGCTGGCGCGAATCAAGGCGGGCACGATGATCGGCGAAATGGGTGCGCTGGACGGGACGCCCCGCGTCACGAACGCGGTCGCGACACGCAAATGCGAGCTGTTGCGCATCGACGCCAGGCTGATCAAAGAAGCGCTCCTGACAGAGCCCCAAGCGGCCCTCGCGTTGGTCAATGTGCTCACCCGGCGCCTGCGCGAGACCGATGCCCTGGTCGAGCGCACCTCGTCAATGGAGCTGGGCAAGCGCCTCGCGCGGTTCCTGCTCGCAGAATCCACAAACGGCCGCATTCTCTACAATCAAGGCGAAATCGCCCACCACATCGGTGCATCGCGCGAAGCAGTGAATCGCAAGCTGGAACGCTGGCGCCGCGACAAGTGGGTGGAGATCAACTACACCGGTCTCCACATTCTGGACCGCTCAGCGCTACTGACCGTCTGCCGGCGTCACGCCAAGCTTCACATCTGACCAAGGGCTGCGACGACGAGATTGACAAGCTCGGCAGTCGGCTTGTTGAGAACCGCGTTTGCGCCGGCATCGAGCGCGGCCCGCTTCAATCCGGGATCGGCACGGCCGGTGAGCAGGAAGATCGGAACGGTAACACCGTTGCTGCGCAGATGCCGGAGAAGCTCCACGCCGTCCATGCCGGGCATGTGCACATCCAGAATGTAGCAAGCGGCGGACAGGGCGGTGGCGTCCGACAGGAATTCGGCAGCGGACGCAAAGGCGCACGCGGCCAAACCCTCGGCCTGAAGCAACACAAGGATGGAATCCCGCACGGCTTCATCGTCGTCCACAATGCAGACGACGCGATCGTTCTTCACAACCAACCCTATTCAGTCCCAAACTGAACGGGCGGGAGACTACGGCCGCAAATCCGGGCTCGCCATAAGGGTTTGTCCTAGGCGTTACCCGCCTTTGATGCTGCCAGCGAAATACGCACGAGGTCGGACAGGCTGCGCGCGTTCATCTTGTCCATGATGTGGGCACGATGGATCTCGACGGTCCGGGGCGAGATCCCGAGCTCATACGCTGCAACCTTGTTGGAGCGGCCGACGACGAGCTGTTCCAGGACCGTCCGCTCACGCGGCGTCAGCAGGGCGAGAAGGCGTTCCGCCGCCGCCGCCTCGGCCGCAGCGCCCCGCGTTCTGTGACCGATCTCGATCGCGCGCTTCACACTCGTCAGCAGCTGCTCGTCGTCGAAGGGCTTCTCGATAAAGTCGACCGCCCCCGCCTTCATGGCGCGCACCGCCAAGGGTACATCGCCGTGTCCGGTGATCATGATGACAGGCAGGCCGGAACCCCGGCGGACAATCTCCTGCTGGAGTTCAAGGCCGTCCATTTCCGGCATCCGAATATCGGCAATCAGACAGGCAATTGTCCGTTTGTCTTCGAGGAACTGCCTGGCGGAGGCATAGGTCTTTACCGCGTAATCGGCGGATTCGAGGAGTAATCGGATGGAATCACAGACGCCGGCATCGTCGTCCACCACAGAAATGAGCAATTCGCTTGTCATGTCTCCGCCTCAACCGAGAGCGGTCCAAAAGGAACGCGCCTCCGTGCTCCTTCGATCCTTCGCGACACTTGTCTGGATGAACAGCCGTACGTGAACTCACGCCGAAAATGTGATTTCGCGCCATGCGCGCTTATGGACAAACCGCATGGGCCGAGGCGATCGGCTGATCCTTCGATAGGCATGGCGCTAGACTGATACTAGTGATCAATACGGCTCAAGCATTTTGCACAACCGGAACGCGCTCCGCCAATGCGAGCAGCAGCAGGCGATCACACAAGATTTCGCAGAGTTTCAGCGAAAACATATAGTTAGCTGGATGCTAGGTACTAGCACCTAAGGTAAAGCCCCGGGCTGACACGCACAACTATGCCGCGCAAACATTCCCCAAACTGTGTTTTGGGGCGGCAGATGCCGACGGGAAAGATGATGGATGCGCCTGACCGGGTCGTTGTTGTCGTCCGGAATCTGCGTGCCTATGCGGACGCGGCACAGGATCCGACGCTGGCCGACAAGCTCCGTGCGGCGGCCCGGGAGATCGAACAGCAGGTGCGGTTGACAGTGCGCGCGGCGCCGCCTGCCTGATCAGGCTGCCGACGCGCCCTGTGCATCGCCCGCGAAACGCTCAAGATCGGTGTTGTCCTCGAAGGCAACCAACACCGCACCCAAAGGCAGGCGCGTCAGGCGCAAGGCAAGGACGCGGCCGTCGGCGCGAAGGACGCGGCCCCACTCGCCGCAATGCGCGGGCTCTTGCGAGGTGATTCCGGACGCGATCATGTTCCAGATGCCATCCCGCCCGATGCGGGTGATTGACGTCTGCGCGAGCACCCCGAGATGGGGCTCGTTCATGAGTTCCTGCTCGCTCAGCTTCCACATTTCGGCGAACGCCGCGTTGTGCATCTTGAGCCTGCCGTCGGGGCCGAACACCGCCATGCCGTCGCCGAACGCATCCAGCGTGGCGCGCTGGGTTTGTGCCAGCAAGTGAAGCTGGGTACTGAGCCTCAGGGTCTCGCTGATGTCCTCGAAGAGATAGAACAGGCCGCCCATCAGGTGCGGATGCGCCTTCACCCGGACGTTGATCCCGCTGGGTGTGTGCCAGGCTTCGTCGATCTCGCCATCGTCGTCCTCGAACAGCGCGAGATGCTCGCGCCTCCAGATCTGGTAGTCGCGCTGCTCAGGAATGCGCCGCGTTTCCCGCAGACGGTCGAAGATGTCTTCCAGCGCCGGATGTCTGTCGAGCCAGGCGTCTTCGAAGCTCCACATCGCGGCGAACGCCTTGTTCCATGACGCGAGCTTGCGGTCGGCGCCGAAGATCGCCAGCGCGGTCCCGAGACGATCGAGCATGTCAGATTGGGCTTCCGTCATGAGACGCAGCTGCCCTTCGGCTTGTGCGGACTCGGTAACGTCCAGCGCAACGCCCGCCACCCGCTCGCTCGGCAGACGCAGCACATCGACGGACAGCGCACGGCGCCGGCCGTCGATGACGCTGTAGCGGCGTTCGTTGAGCACATCCCTGCCTTCCAGGGCGGCTTCGACGAGGTCGCGCTCGGCACGGACAATACGGGGGTCCGCCTTGCGTGCCTTTTCGAGCGAGCCCGAACCGGTCGCGGCAAGAAAGGCGCGATTGGCCCAGGTCAGCGACAGATCGCGGCCACGAATCCACACCGGCACCGGCATCGCTTCGAGCAGAGACTTGAGGTCGCGTTCCAGCGCCGGCGATCCCTCCTCGGGATGAAGGAAGACGGCCGCGCGGCTGCCGACGATCGAGCCCCGCACCGCCACGCTCGGGTGACGTTCGGTGCGCGCGCGCATGTCGAACGGCGCGCCACTCTCAAGCAACGCATCGACCATATTCGTCAGGGCGGCCGAGTCCGGACCGGACAGGCACTCCTGCAACAGCGCGCTGCCGCCGCGGTAGCTGAGGGGCGTGGACATATCGGCGCCCATAACGACGACGGCCTGCGGACTGGCGAGGATCATGGCCTCGCGGAAGCGTATCTCGGATTGGGCGCGGGCCAGGGTGCCGCTCATGCGGTAGTGCGCGGCTGACGCGCGCAGGCGCTCGAACAGCGCCCAGGAGCAACCAAGGCCGAACACCAGCACCGATGTAACTAGGATCGTCGCCAGCACCAAACCGCTCTGGAGCCCACGCATCATGTGATCGATGAGATCGCCGAGCGACGCGGTCCATGTTTCGAGCGTCATGAAGGCGTTGAAAAGAACTTCGACAAGCGCGTGCATATCAGTGACCCGTGAATGGTCGTCGGGTTGCAATACCGGTGTCAGAACCGGCAGTTAGTTCAGCGACGCTGCTCCGGCGAGGTCGCTCAGGGCATCGACATTGCGCAGCACGAGCTGGTGCGTGTTCGGCACGTCCAGGACGCGCTCGTTCCTAAGCGCCGTGATCGCACGACAGATCGTCTCGACCGTCAGGCCGAGATGATCGGCGATGTCCTGGCGGCCCATGGCGAGTTCGAGGCGCCCGCTTCGCGTTGCGCCGGTGCGCTCAGCCAGGCGCAGAATGAACGACGCCAGACGCTCTTTCGCGTTCTGACAACCAAGCACGAAGCTGTGCATCTGGACCGACAAGAGATGGGTCGAGAGATGCGACAGGACCTTGGCGCGGAACGCCGGATCGCACTCTGCCATACGGTCGAACTGCGCGCGCGGATGGAGCATCACGCCGACGCCCGTTACCGCCTCCGCGGTGAAGGACTGCGCCGTGCCACCGAACACACCACAAAGATCGCCGGCCATCACGAACTCCGCGACATGACGGCGGCCGTCCGGCGTGTGGCGGCACAGGCGAACGGTGCCGCTCAGGATCTGGAGAATGTGACGGGCGGGATCGCCCTCATGGAAGATCGTCTCGTTGCGGGCGAAGCGCTGGATGGTTCCAGGATCGCGAAGCAGCGAGAGATGTTCGGGAAGGCTCGCCGTGACCGGCGCAGGCGGTGCGACCGAGTGGACGGCAGTGGCATGAAACGCGGTGGAATGACCGGTGGCCGGCTGGCGGCGCACGGCGTGGAATGAGACAGACAATCGATGCTCCCCTTCGCTTGCTGACGGTTGGAGCATCGTTAAGCTTAAAACGAATCAACAGCCGGGAATTCCGCGTACGGAGATTCGCGTGCGGAAAAGTCCGGGATACTCCGTAAGCAGAATGACTCACGCCCCGAACTGACCGTCCGTATTAGGGGATTCAACCTAGGGCTGGACGAACAACCAGCTCCGTGTGCGGAACCGACGGCAGGGCCGAATGCTGCCTGTGCTGCGTTGGGCCTTCGGCTTACGTCGTCTGCCGAACGCGAAACCTTCTTTCCTTCAGCCACGCCTGGCAAAGAGCTCGCGCAGCTCGCGCTTCAGGACCTTGCCGGTCGCGGTCCGCGGCAGTTCATATTCCGTCAGCTTGTAGGACGACGGGATCTTGAACTTCGCCAGCGTGGCGGCGAGCGACGTGCGCAGTTCGTCGGGCAGCTTTGCAGCGGCAGCTTCGTCGGCGACCTGGATCACGGCGGCGACCTGCTCGCCGTATTCGGGATCGGGCAGGCCGACAACGGCGACATCCTTCACCAATGGGTGCTCGAGGATGGCTGCTTCGACCTCGGCGCAATAGACGTTCTCGCCGCCGCGGATGATGACGTCCTTCTTGCGGTCGACGACGTAGTAGAGGCCCTCGCTATCGCGATAGCCGAGATCGCCGGAGCGGAACCAGCCGCCGCCAAACGCCGCTTCCGTGGCTTCCGGATTTTTCCAGTAGCCGGGAATGACGTTGGCGCCGCGCAGCCAGATCTCGCCGATCTCAGCGCTGTGCACGTCGTTGCCGTTGTCGTCGACGATTCGCGCTTCGCAGGTCGCAACGGGACGCCCGACGCTGTCGGGATGGGCGAAATAGTCGGGACCACCGTTGCTGATGACGGCGCTGGTGGTCTCGGTCAGGCCATAGCCGTTGCCGGGCATGGTCCGCGCTTCGAACTGCTTGTGGATCTGCCTGATCAGATCGGGCGGGACCGATGCGCCACCAGAGGCGATGCCGATGAGCGACGAGACATCCGCGCCGGAGCTGCGTGCGCTTTCGAGCAGTTGCCGCACGACGATGGGAACACCAGCGACGCTCATCAGCTTGTGCTTCTCGACCAGGCGGACGGCTTCGCCCGGATCCCACTTGTACATCAGCGCCATCTTCGCGCCGGTCGCGGTGCCGACGTAGAGGCCGGACATGCCGCCGATGTGGAAGAACGGGAAGGTCTGGAGCACGGCGGGCTGTGGCGCATCGGCCGGCGGCGGGCCGAAATCGCCAAGCATGCCGCGCGAGATCGCGCCGCCGAGCAGGGTATTCATGATGTTGGTGACGTGGTTGCGGTGCGTGGCCACCGCACCTTTTGGCTTACCGGTCGTGCCGGAAGTGTAGAGGATGGTGGCATAATCGTTGGGTGCGATCTCAACCGCAGGCAGGCCGCCGGCCGGTCGTCCCGCAGCCGTGCCAAAGTCGATGCCGACGCCAGCTTGCCCCTCACGGCGCGCGACCACGACGGTCTTGAGCCCCTTCATACCGGGAAGCAGCGATGCAAGACGTTCCAGACGTTCGCCATCGATCAGCAGCGCAGCGGGCATCGAGTCCTCCAGGGCGAATGCGATCTCCGCGCCCGTCCACCAGGCGTTGATCGCCACGGCGATGGCGCCGATGGCCTGCACGGCCCAGAAGCTGACCATCCATTCCGGATAGTTGCGCATACCGATGGCGACACGGTCGCCCTTCTGCACGCCTGCCTCGCGCAGGAAGTGCGCCAGCGAGGCGACGCGGTCGAAGTGCTGTTTGAAGGTGAGCGTCTCGTCGCCGTAGATCAGGAACGTGCGGTCGCCGAAGGCGCGGGTGCCTTCCAGCACGGCCCGCAGCGATGGCGGCGCGTTGCGGTAGACCTTGATCGGGTAGCCGAGAGACGTGTCGGTAACGAGTTCGAATGCGCCCTCCTTCGTCAGGCGTTCGATGACCTCTTCGCGTGTCGACATGGCGTGCTCCCGGTTGCGGGTCTGGTGCCCGCTGGCGAACGCATTGAAAAACTTTGCGGACGCTGCGCCAAGTGCCGATTTTGTTGCAAAATCCTACCGACGCGAAGGCGGGCGTCGCCGGCGTTTGACTACTCCGCCGCAATTGCCGTCGGCGCGTTGGCGTTGGCAGCGACGGGGTGCGCTTTCTCGAACTTCATCGTGCCGTCATCGACCTTGCCGAAGCGCAGGGTCAGCATGTCGAGCGCGTAGTTCTGGTAGAGGCGCCACGGCCTGGTCGCACCCTGCTTCGGCAGAACGTCCAGCGCGCGCTGCACATAGCCCGACGAGAAATCCAGCCATGGCAATTCCTGAACGGACGGGTCGCCCCTGGGCGTCGCGATCTCAGCGCCCGTCTTGTCCATGTAATTCAGCATGCGGCAGACATATTCGCAGGTGAGATCGCATTTCAGCGTCCACGAGGCGTTGGTGTAGCCGAAGCACGACGCCATGTTGGGCACGTCAGAGTACATCATGCCCTTGTAACTCATCGTCTTGTTGAAATTGATCGCGCGGCCGTCGACGCTCGCCTGCATGCCGCCGGCGACGATGAGCTTGAGGCCCGTCGCAGTGACGATGATGTCGGCATCGAGATCCTCGCCCGACTTCAGCCGGATGCCGGTGGGCGTGAAGGTTTCGATCTGGTCGGTAACGACCGAGGCCGCGTTGCTCTTCAGCGCGTTGAACAGGTCGCTGTCGGGGACGAGGCAGAGGCGCTGGTCCCACGGGTTGTAGCGCGGCGTGAAATGCGTCGCGACGTCATAATCGGGACCCATCTCCTTCTTCACCATGGCGATAAGGTTCTGCTTCACCTTGTCCGGGTTCTTGCGCGCCATGCGGAAGAAGAAGAGTCCGAACAGGACGTTGCGCCAGCGCGTGATCGCGTAGGACGCCTTGGGCCCAAGCTTTTCGCGCAGCCAGTTCGCCTGGGCGTCCTCACCTGGGCGCGACACGACATAGGTCGGCGAACGCTGGAGCATGGTGACATGCGCCGCCTTCTTCGCCATCTCGGGCACCAGCGTCACCGCGGTGGCGCCGGAGCCGATCACCACAACCTTCTTGCCCGTGTAGTCGAGGTCTTCCGGCCAGAACTGCGGATGGACGATCTTGCCGGCGAAGCTGTCGCGGCCCGGGAATTCCGGATCGTAACCGCCGCGATAGTCGTAATAGCCGCTGCACATGAAGAGGAAGTTGCAGGTCAGCGCTGTCGCGCGGCCGCCGACGTCGGCTTCCACGGTCCAGCGCGCGGTCTCGGTCGACCAGTTGGCGCGCTTCACGAGGTGATGGTAACGGATGTGCTTGTCGATACCGTTCTCGCTTGCGGTCTCGCGGACGTATTTGCGGATCGAAGGGCCGTCGGCGATCGCTTTCGATTCTACCCACGGTTTGAAGCGGTAGCCGAGGGTGAACATGTCGCTGTCGGAGCGGATGCCGGGATAGCGGAACAGATCCCAGGTGCCGCCGATGGCATCGCGCCCTTCGAGGATCGCGTAGGTCTTGCCGGGGCATTCGGTCTGAAGGTGGTACGCCGCACCGATGCCCGACAGGCCCGCGCCGACGATCAGGACATCAAAGTGTTCCATTGCCGCATCCACCCTTTTTCATTTATTTCGCCATTGCTCGCATGGTCCGTTTAAGATGACAAGTTGTCAGCCTGCGAGGCATTTGATTTCGCTGACTTTTCCAGTTCCGATTCAGACTCATTCAACTCGTGCCCTGGCGGTTAAGCGACTGATCCGCTTTGGGGAATTCCTGCCATAAAGGTTCAAGGCGCTGCATCGTGGTGAAGACCTGGCCGCTGAAACCCTTGTCGCGCCAGAACTGCACCTTGCAGCGGGCGATCGCATTGACGATCGCGGCAGGCATGCGCTGGTTTAGGCCTTCGCGGCCGGGCGGGAAGCGGTGGATCGAAGGCGATGCGCGAAGCGTTGGCCGGCGGTAGCGCGACGCAGGACATCGAGGAACCAGAGATAGGAGACCTGGTCGGCCTCAGCCGCCAGCGCGGCGACGGCGGCGATCGCACCGGATGTGCTGTCGGCCTTCATCGACGGGGTGTGCGTGCGGCTGGTGCTGGAGGACAACGCTTCGGTGTCGCGCTTAGAGGACAATATCGAGGCGCTCCTGCGCGGATCGCAGGCGCCTGAATGTCCGGCACCACTTACACCAGAGAATGTTTGGCTATCCCGGCCGCATCTGCGCGTTATCGTGGCGGATGCGGCAACATTGGAGACAGTCATGACGAAGCGCAGCGGTTCAGCGCACTGGGAAGGCGATCTTCGCACCGGCAAGGGCACGATCTCGACAGAAAGCGGGGCGCTCGCCGAGATCCCCTACAGCTTCGCCAAGCGGTTCGGCGACGAGAAGGGTTCGAACCCGGAGGAGATCATCGGCGCGGCGCATGCGGCGTGCTTCTCCATGGCGCTGTCGGCGGAACTGGCGAAGGCGCACATCACGGCGGACGCGATCGACACGACCTCGACGGTGGAGCTGGTGCAGGCGGGCGGCGGGTTCGAGATTCCTGCCGTGCACCTGACCGTGACGGTGAAGGCGCCCGGCGCGGACCGAACGAAGGTCCAGGTCGCGACGGAAACCGCGAAGGCAAACTGCCCGGTGTCCAAGCTGCTGCGCGCGACAATCACGATGAACGCGACGTACAGCATCTAGGCGGTTTCGAGAATCTCGCGCTTCTTCTGGTCGGTGAACTTGTGGAGCTGGAGCATGTGCTGGAATCGCACATGATCGCGACCGATGCCGGCCATCTTGTCGAACCAATCGTCCTCGCCCAGCATTTCGCCCAGGCGCGGCGGATTGCGGTGGAGCGGGTCGACCTTCTTGGGTTCGAGGCTGCGCAGGATGCCACGGTTGTAGTGCATGTGGAGCGTGACGCGCTCGCCGGGCTCGGTGCGGTCGCCCTGCCAGTGCCACACGCCGGAGGTGAAGTAGACAGCCGAGCCTTTCGGCATCTCGATCGGCACGCCTCCATTGTGGCCTTCCCCCGGGCGCGGCGCGCGGCGCATCCTGTGGCTGCCGGGGATGATCCAGGTGGGGCCCGACGCCGCGGTCCAATCCTCGAGCGCCCAGACGCCGACGCCGGTCATGGCGAATTCGGGATAGGGCTCTGGTACGTGCGAGTAGTCGGTGTGGTTCGGGATGAAGCCCGGGCCAGGACCCTTGCGGATGGCGCTCAGCGAAGCGATGACGGCGCCGCGGCCGAGCGAGGCGTCGATCAGAGTCATCATCTTCGGATTGAGCGCGAGCAGCTCGATCTCGCGGCCGTGATAGAGCATCCATTGCAGCGAAATGGTGTTGTGCTCCGACAGCGCGCGCAGCGTGGCGTGGCGCACGTCTTCGGCGAAGTCCGGCGAGATCGCCTTCTCGATGACGGTGTAACCGGTCTCTTCCATCTCGCGGATATTGGCGGTGAGGCCCTGTGCAGCGGCGCGGTGCGCGAGGTCAGGATTCTCCACCGTGCGGCGACCGAGATGATCGTGCAGGTGGCCCATCAGTTCGTTGGCTTGCGGATCGGGGAGGCTGCCCGCGATGCGCGGCAGGCGGTCCTTGCCGTACACCGCCCTCAGCTCGCGCAGCATCGCCTTCATCGCGCCGGGCGCGAGCAGGCCGACGAACTGTGCCGCGGTCAGCGCCGCCTGGTAGTCGCCTTCGATGCGCTGGTCGGCGTTTTCATCGAATTCGCGGGCGACGGTGACCTTGTCGCCGTCATAACGCATCGACCATTGGGCGACGTTATCCGCACACGTCATGTGGGGCGGGGCATTGATGAAACGCTCCGCGACCGAGAATGGCCTGCCGCCCAGCCGATCCTTCCTCTGCACCGTTTCGCGTTCGAGGAAGCGGCGCGCTTCGTCGAGCCAGGCATCGGACAGGAATTCGAACTGGTGCGGCAGGGTGAACATCGCTGTCCTCTCAGGCGCGGGCCATGGCTTTCTGGATCGATTTCTCCAGCCTGGCGAAGCCTTCGGTCATGCAGGCCATGATCGCCTTGGCGTCCTCGCTCGGGCCGGAGTGGCCGTTACCGCCAGTCATGGCCTTGCCGTTGCCGTTCGATTTGACGGAGACGCCGGCCTTGGCGCGGACCTTCGCATACGCTTCGCGCAGCTTGGCGCCGCTGTCGCGTTCCTCGCAGATGTACCAGGAGAGCATGTTGCAGGTGACGGGATCGTAGGCGCCGTCGGCCATCGCCCGCTCGATCTCGCCGAAGGGATCCTTCTCCTCACCGCTCCCCTGTTTCGGGAGCTTGTCGAGGTCGCTGATCTTCGGGTTGGCGTAGCGCGCGATGCGCTCGGCCGATTTCGGATCGGCCTTTTCGCGCAGCTCGTAACCGAGCTCGCTCAGCATGCGGCAGAAGAGCACGCCGTGGCTGGTCTCGCGCGCCGCGACGAGGCGCAGGGTGCAGGCGAGCTCCTCGTCGCATGTCGCGTCCGCCCAAGCTCGCAGATAGACGCCCGCTTCGGTTTCCGCGAGCGAGATGGCATTGAGCAATCCGAGATAGGTGGGCTTCTTCGCCGCCGTCATTGTGGTCGATGCCATGTGCGTCTTCCTCCCTTGCGAGCGGCGATTCCGCTTCGCGTTGATATCGATGGGGGAATGCTAGCGCCGCGGCGCAGAGCGGCAATGGCCGGCTTTGTGTGCTGCGCAGCAATTCGTAAGGCGTGACGCAGGGGCCGGGCGGGTTTGCCGCGCAGTTTCTGTGACGAGTTATAAAAATAAAAGGCCGCGGCACTGCTGCCGCGGCCCTTGTATTGGCGCGGGGCGGTCGCCCCATCGCTTCGCAAGCGGTCCCCTCCCCTTTCGCGTGCGGAAGGGGAGTAGCCATCAACTTACGATCGCGTGCAGACGCGGCCCTGGTTCTGCTTGTCCAGCCAGCCGGACAACGGTGCAAAGTAATCGGTGATGGCGGTCGCGTCGATGTCATGCTCGCCGGTAAACGTGGCCAGCGCTTCCGGCCATGGCTTCGACTGGCCCAGCCTCAGCATCTCCTGGAATTTCGCGCCAACCGTCTTGTTGTTGTAGATCGAGCAGCGGTTGAGCGGGCCCTTCCAGCCCGCCTGGCGGCAGGCCGCACGGTAGAACTGGAATTCGTAGATCGCCGCCAGGAAGTAGCGCATGTAAGGCGTGTTGTTCGCGACGTGGAATTTCGCGCCGGGGTCGAACGCGTTCGCCGGGCGCGGCCCTGGCGGGGTCAGGCCCTGGTACTCCTTCACCAGATCCCACCACGCATCGTTGTAGTGCTCCGGCGTGATCTTGCCGCTGAACACACCCCAGCGCCATTTATCGACCAGAAGGCCAAAGGGCAGGAACGCAACCTTGTCCAGCGCCATGCGCAACAGGTACGGAATGTCGGCTTCCGCCGGCGGCACGGTGTCGATCAAGCCGAGCTGCTTCAGATAGTCGGGCGTCAGTGCGTTGAGGCCGGCGAAGTCGCCGATTGCTTCGTGGAAGCCGTCATTGGCACCGTCCCGGAACAGGTAGGGCTGATTCTGGTAAGCGCGCTGGTACATGTTATGCCCCAGTTCGTGATGCGCGGTGTAGAAATCGTCCGCGGTCACGGTGAAGCAGGCTTTCACGCGCAGGTCATTCTTCCCGTCGACGTCCCAGGCCGAGGCGTGGCACACGACGTCGCGGTCGCGTGGGCGCGTGAACATCGAGCGGGTCCAGAAAGTCGGCGGCTCGGGCGGCAGGCCGATCGACTGGTACCAGTTGTCGGCCGTGTGAACGATCTTCATCGCGTCATAGCCGTGATCGACGAGCTGTTTCGTCAGGTCGTAGCCGAGGCCTGGTCCGCCGGTGGGCGCAACGATGTCGTAGATGTTGCCCCATTCCTGCGCCCACATGTTGCCCAGGAGATCGGCACGGATCGGGCCGGTCGCCGGCTGCACAGCCGGGCCGTATTTCTCGCTGAGCTTGGCGCGGACGTAGCAGTGGAGCTTGTTGTAGAGGGGCTCGACCTGATGCCAGACCGCGTCGGTCTTCTTCGCGAAGTCGTCCGCTGGCATGTCGTAACCCGAACGCCATAGGGCGCCTGTATCCGCAAAGCCGAGCTCACGCGAACCCTCATTGGCGAGCACGACGAGGCGCTGGTAGTCCTTCACCATCTGCGGTGACGATACAGTGCGCCAGCCTTCCCAGAGCGTCTTGGTCTCGTTGGGATCGCGCGACGTGCGCAGGATGTCTTCCAGATCGTCGAGCGTGAGTGTCTTGCCCTTGTACTCGAACTTCGCCGTCGAGTAGTCGGCCGTCAGGCGTGCCCGGATGTCGGCGAGCTCCTGGCTGGCGCCGGGCCTGGACGAGGCTGGCAGAACGAGCTGGTGTGTCAGCAGGTACAGCTTGCGTCGGGTGACCGGATCGACCTGGACATGATCGAAGCGCGCCGCTTCCTTGGCGTACCGCACGGTCATGTCGGTGCCCTCGGCATTCGCCCGAGCGGTCAGCCAGTTCGTGTCGTCCATGATGTAGGTGTTCTGCACCCAGGCGACGTGGGCCTCGTATTCGCCCTGCCTGGCGAGATCGGCTTCCGCCCTCGCGATGAAGGCCCGTGCTTCGGCGGCGGTGGGCGCGGCCGCGGGCCTGACGGATTTTGCCGACGTGCCAATGGCGAGCGAGACGGCCAGCACCGCGGCAACTGCCGCGGCGGCGAGACATCTGGATTGCATGCGTGGGATTCCCCTGCGTTTTCGGCACCAAATATGGCGGAATGCTGCGCTGAAGGCGAGAATGACCCGCGCGATGTCAGGGCGCTTCCTTGGGCAGCACGGGGACGCCTTCCGCGAAGGCGCGGGCTGCGGACACGAACTCGCTGGGCATCATGACGACGGTCATGGTGTTCTGCTCGGCGCCAATCTCGGTCAGCATCTGCATGCGGCGAAGCTCCAGCGAGGCCGGCGTCTTCATGATCTCATCGGCCGCCTCCCGCAGCTTGATGGCCGCGTCCATTTCGGCTTCCGCCTTGATGATGCGGGCACGCTTTTCGCGCAGCGCCTCGGCCTCCTGCGCCATGGCGCGCTGCATCGAGACTGGAATCTCCACATTCTTCATTTCAACGTTCTGGATCTCGACACCCCATTCTTCCGTCATGGAGTCGACCCGTTCCTTCAAGAGCCCGGAAAGCTTCTCGCGTTCCTTGAGCACGTCGTCCAACGAATGCTGACCGATGACATTGCGCAGCGTGGTGAGGGCGACCTGGATCACGGCGTTGCGCACGTTCTGAACCTTGATCACGGAGAAATCCGGCTTGACCACACGGTACCAGATCACCGCGTTGACCTTGATCGGAACGTTGTCGCGCGTCATCGCCTCCTGTTGCTCGACGCCGTCGGTCAGCACGCGCATGTCGACCTTCACGGCCCTCTCGACGCCCAGCGGCACGATCCAGAAGAGGCCCGGTCCGCGGATATCGATGAAGCGGCCAAAGCGGAATATCAGGGCGCGCTCGTATTGCTGCGCGATGCGAAAACCTGTGAGCCCGACAACGAAGAGGACAATCAAAAGGCCGGGAAGGAAAGCCACCACGACATCTCCCTGACGAGGCTTGCCTAGATATCACCCAGGCTACCCAAAAGGCAGCCGAAATTTCCGTGCCGCAAGGGAAGAAGAAGCGCCGGTGCTGGCGGGCATACTGGTTTTGCCGGTACAGTGCGCGCAACAACCATCCAGAGAGGAAAACGACAATGGCTATCGACTTCGAGATCCCGGAGGACGCCAAGGCGATCCGCGCGAAAGTGCGCAAATGGGTGCACGACGAGTGCCGTCCGGCGGAGAAGAAGCTGCTCGACGGCGGTGACTACAAGACCATCCTGGGCGAACTGCGCGCCAAGGCGCGCAAGCAGGGCCTGTGGTGCCCGTTCATTCCGAAGGAGTGGGGCGGCATGGGGCTCGGCCCGCTGGCGAACGCGCTGGTGCAGATGGAGCTGGGCGAGAGCTATCTCGGCGCCCTGTCGATGAACACGCAGGGTCCCGACGACGCGACCATGCTGACGCTGCTCCAGAACGGCACCCCGGACCAGAAAGAGCGGTTCCTAAAACCCCTGCTGAACGGCGAGAAGCGCATCTGCTACTCGATGACCGAGAAGGCGTCGGGTGCGGATGCCACCGGCATGCAGACGCGGGCCGAGAAGAAGGGCAACTCGACCTATGTGCTGAACGGCGAGAAGTGGTTCTCTTCCGCCGCGAGCGTGGCAGATGTGGCGCTGGTCATGGCGAAGACCAGTCCCGATGCGCCGCGGCATCAGCAGTTCTCGACCTTCCTCGTGGAGCTTCCGAACCCGGGCTACAAGATCAAGCGCAACATCAAGACAATGGGCATCGAAGGACCGCTATCGCACATTCTTGGCGGCGGCCATGCCGAGGTGGAAATCAAGGACCTTGAGGTGCCGGCTGAGAACCTGCTCGGCGGCGAAGGCAATGGCTTCAACATGGGTCAGCACCGTTTGGCGTATGGCCGCCTGCGGCATGGCATGCACAACGTCGCGATGGCGCAGCGCGCCCTCGACATGGCGGTGGAGCACATCAGCAAGCGCTCGACCTTCGGCAAGCTCTTGAGCGAGCGCCAGGGCGTGCAGTTCATGATCGCCGAATGCGCCAGCGAGCTCTACATCGCGCGGCTGATGCTGATGCACATCGCCTACAAAGCAGAAAAGGGCCTGGATCTGCGCAACGAGAACGGCATCGCCAAGGTCTATCTCGCCAACATGGTGCACAAGGTGGTGGACACAGCGATCCAACTCCATGGCGCGCTGGGCTACTCGCAGGATACGCCGCTGGCCGCGTGGTACACCCACATCCGCTCGCAGCGCCTGGTCGACGGGCCCGACGAGGTGCACAAGTGGACCACGGGCCGCAACGTCATCAAGGCGTTCAAGGCGACCGGCACGACGGCCAGCGCCTGCGGCGGCGATCTGCTGTAGGGACGAAAGCCTCGCGCCGATGTCCGTGATCCACCATCTGTTCGATCCGGTCATCGGCGCGATTCTGCTGCTGGCGGCTTCGCTGGTAGCCGGACATCTTGGTCGCGCCGGACTGGCGCGCGGCCTTGTCATCTTCACGCTGCTGGCATTGACGGCGCTCGCGACCATGCCGCTGGCGCCGCTGGTTGCAAAGCCGCTGGAAGACGCCTATCCCCGTCCCAGCCGGCCGCCGGCGCATGTGGACGGCATCGTGGTGCTGAGCAGCGGCGTTCGCACCGGCATCGCGTGGTCGCGCGGCACGCTGAGCGACTCGTCGACCAATCTGCGCATGGCGGCCGCTGCGGATCTGGTGCGGCACTATCCAGGCGCCAAACTTATTTTTTCTGGCACGTCGGGCGGCACCGCCGCGCAACGGGCCTATGAGTTCGAAGTAGTCGAGGACATCTTCCGCGGCCTGGGCCTCGCACCGGGGCGAGCGCTTTACGAGAAAGACTCGCGCGACACGTGGGAGAATCTGGTTTTCAGCAAGCGCATGGCGAGGCCCAAGTCGGGCGAAACCTGGTTGTTGGTGACATCGGCGACGCACATGCGCCGCGCCATGGGTATCGCCCGGCGGATAGGCTGGACCATGATGCCTTGGCCGTCGGATTACGACAGCGCCAGTGACCTACGCTATCAGCCGCGCTCCTTTGCATCAGATGATCTTCTGATACTGACGCGAGCCCTGCATGAGTGGGTGGCGCTTGCCGTCTATTGGATGCGCGGACGCCTGGCGTGAGTTCGGCGCTGCGGTTTCTGCTATATCTCCGGCCGTATTTGGACCGCGAGTGATTCATGCGTTTGTTGACGGCGTTCGCCCTTGCCGGCGCCCTTTTGCTCTCGGCCTGCGAGAAGCAGGGCGAGGAGAGCTATACGCTGTCGGCCGACGACAACGCCAGGTTCCTTGCCGACAATGCCAAGCGGCCGGACGTACACACGACGCCGAGCGGATTGCAGTACCGCGTCATCACCTCCGGACATGGCAAGCAGGTGTCGGGCCCGGCGGACATCGTCACCGTCACTTACAAGGGCTGGACCATCGACAAGCACGTGTTCGACCGCACGCAACATGGCCAGACGGCGAGTTTTCCGGCGGGCGGGTTGATCCCGGGCTGGGTCGAGGCGCTGAAGATGATGCATGCAGGCGACGAGTGGCAACTCGTGATCCCGCCGGATCTGGGCTATGGCGCCGAGGGCGCCGGTGCGGACATACCCCCCAACCAGGTTCTGGTGTTCAACATGCAGCTGATCTCGGTGCATAAGCCAAACCAGTAGATTCACTGGAGCCGTGAGATGACCGGCTGGCGCGACCGACGCATCCTCGAACTGTTCGGGATCGAAGTGCCCATCCTTCAGGCGCCGATGGCAGGCGCGCAGGGATCGCAGCTGGCGGTCGCGGTAAGCGAAGCAGGCGGGTTGGGCGCCCTCCCCTGCGCACTGCTGAGCCCGGCGCGGATGGATGCCGAGATGGACGCGATCCGCGCCGCGACGAAGAAGCCGGTCAACGTGAACTTCTTCTGCCACGCGCCGCCCCATGCCGATACAGCGCGCGACGCGGCGTGGCGCGCGGCGCTGCGGCCCGCTTACGAAGCGCTGGGGCTCGACCCGCAAATGCCATTGGGCGATGCGAACCGCGCGCCGTTCGACGCCACGTTCTGTGCGCTGGTCGAGAAGTGGCGGCCGGAGGTCGTGAGCTTCCACTTCGGCCTTCCAGAGACGGCGCTGCTGGAGCGCGTGCGCGCAACGGGCGCGAAGATCATCGCGTCCGCGACCACGGTCGGGGAAGCAGTGTGGCTGGAGCAGCGCGGCTGCGATGCGATCATCGCGCAGGGCTATGAAGCCGGCGGGCATCGCGGGATATTCCTGACCAACGACGTGGCGATGCAGCCAGGAACGTTCGCGCTCGTGCCGCAGGTGGCGGATGCGGTGAAGGTGCCGGTGATCGCCGCCGGTGGCATAGGCGAGTCGCGCGGCATCGCGGCGGCGTTCGTGCTGGGCGCGAGCGCGGTGCAGATGGGAACGGCCTATCTGTTCTGCCCGGAGTCTTCGATCTCGCCCCTTTACCGCGGAGCACTGGCGGAGGCGCGGGATGACTCAACCGCGCTGACCAACGTGTTCAGCGGGCGGCCGGCGCGGGGCATCGCAAACAAGATCGTGCGCGAGCTTGGGCCGCTATCGCCGACCGCGCCGGAGTTTCCGCTGGCAGGCGCAGCGATCGCGCCGTTGCGGGCTGCGTCAGAGCAGGCCGGATCGACAGACTATATGCAGATGTGGAGCGGGCAGGCGGCGCGGTTCGGACGGGCGATGCCGGCCGGGAAATTGACGAAGACACTGGCGGCGGAAACCCTGGCGCTGGCGCGCTGAGCCCAGATTTGCCACAAGACCCGCGCATGAGCGGTGACCTCACCATTGGCGGCGTGAAGATCGGCGGGCGGGTGCTGACCGCGCCGATGACCGGCGTGTCCGATCTGCCGTTCCGGCGCGCGGCGTCGCGGCTGGGGGCGGCCTATGTCGCGACCGAGATGGTGGCGTGCGAACTGTTCGCGGCCGGCCGGCCCGACGTGGTGCGGCGCGCGGCGGTGGGCGACGGGCTGCCGCTGACCGTGATCCAGCTGGTGGGACGCCGCGCCGAGTGGATGGCTGAAGGCGCCCGCATGGCGGAAACGGCGGGTGCTGACATCGTCGACATCAATATGGGCTGCCCCGCGAAGGAAGTGACCGGCGGGCTGTCCGGCTCCGCGCTGATGCGCGATCTCGAGCTGGCCGAGCGGTTGATCGATGCAACGGTGAGCGCGACGTCGCGGCCGGTGACGCTGAAGATGCGGCTGGGCTGGGATGATGCGTCGAAGAACGCGCCGGAGCTCGCAGCGCGGGCGGAGGCGCTGGGCGTCCAGGCGTTTACGGTGCATGGGCGGACGCGACAGCAGTTCTACAAGGGCGCAGTGAACTGGCGCGCGGTCGCGGACGTGAAGGCGGCGGTGAACGTGCCGGTGATCGTGAACGGCGATATCGTGAATGCGGCCACCGCACGGACTGCATTAGCGGAATCCGGCGCTGACGCCCTAATGATCGGGCGGGGGGCGTACGGGCGGCCGTGGGTCGCGCGGGCGATTGACGACGCGTTACGCGGTGGCGGCGACGCAGGTGAACCAGGATTGCAAGAGCGGCTGGGCATCGTGCTGGATCACCTGGCGGACTCGGTGCGGTTCTACGGCGAGAAGAACGGCGTGAAGATCTTCCGCAAGCACCTCGGCTGGTACATCGAGGGGGCGCCTGTGCCGGTGAGCGCAGCGGCGCGGCGCGAGGCCAAGGCGCGGCTCTGCACCCTGACCGACCCGCGCGCGATCGAGGCGGCGCTGACAGCGCTGTGGCGCCACGCGCTGCCGCTCGCAGCCTGATGGTCGCGTTCGTCTACATCCTTCTGAGCAGGAAGAAACCGAAGAGGACCTATGTGGGGTGGACGCTCGACCTCGACCGGCGGGTGGAGCAGCACAACACGGGCACCGGGGCGAAGTTCACGCGTGGCGGCGGCTGGACGTTGATCTATGCCGAGCGCCACCGCACACGGAACGGCGCGATGCGGCGCGAGGTGTTCCTGAAACGCGACAGCGTGTTTCGCGCAAAGCTGCGGAACGACTAGCCCCGGCCGACAAACGGCATTTTCGTCGCCATCACCGTCATGAACAGGACGTTGGCTTCCAGCGGCAGGCCGGCCATGTAGAGCACGGCGTTGGCGACGGCAGAGATGTCCATCACCGGCTCCGGCGTCACAGTGCCGTTCGGCTGCGGAACGCCGTCCTTCATACGGGCGGTCATGGGCGTCTCGGCATTGCCGATGTCGATCTGGCCGACAGCGATGCCGTGCGCACGGCCGTCGAGGGCGGCGGCTTTGGTGAGGCCGGTGATGGCATGCTTGGTCGCAGTGTAGGGCGCGGAATTCGGGCGTGGCGCGTGGGCGCTGATCGAGCCGTTGTTGATGATGCGGCCGCCACCCGGGGTCTGTGCCTTCATCGTCCGAAACGCGTGCTGGGTGCAGAGGAACGGCCCGGTCAGGTTCACGTCAACCACGGCCTGCCATTGCGCGGGCGTCAGGTTCTCAAGCGGGACGGGCGGCGCACCGGTGCCGGCGTTATTGAACAGCAGATCGAGGCGGCCGAAGCGCTGTTGCACGATATCGAACAGGGCGGCCACATCCTCCGGCTTCCCGACATCGGCTGACACCGGCAGCATCTTCGTGCTGGGCGCCTGCGCCGCGGTACCTTCTAAGGCACCGAGCCGGCGGCCGGCCAACACCACCGCATAGCCTGCACCGGCCAGCGCCAGCGCAACCGCGCGGCCGATGCCGCTGCCCGCGCCGGTAACCAAGGCCACTTTTTCCATGGGAACCTTCCTGTCTCGAACCGGGATTCTGCCATAAAGGCGCGCTAAAGTGCGCCCGTCTGCTTGGGGGAGAACGTCCGGTGTTCGGACTTGGCTTGTTGTGGTGGGCCGCGCCTGTTGCGGTCGCGGTGTTCGGCCTTCTGTTCGTCGCATCGGGCATCGGGCATGCGTTCAACGGCCATCACGGCCGTGCGGGACGGCGGTTCGTCGGCGGCACGACGACGGCGGCAATTGGCTTCGCGCTGGCGCTCGTCGGCCTGAACACACAGCTTTTCACGCGGCTCACGCATGAAGGCGCGGTGGCGGACGTCTATGTGAAGACATTGAGTGCGAAGGACAATCTCTACAGGGTGACCGTGAAGCGGCTGGACGGCCCGATCCCGCCGCAGAGCTGCACCATCCAAGGCGACGAGTGGCTGATCGGCGGCCGGGTGCAGAAGTGGAAGCCGTGGGCGAACGTGCTCGGGCTGGACGCGACCTATACGCTCGATCAGGTGAGCAACAAGTATTTCACGGCGGCGCGCGGCAACGGCAGGACGATCACATCCTGCGACCTGCACGGGCAGCCGGCCGTCAACTCATATGTACCGTCGCCGATGACGCAGTGGGTCCTGGCGAACTTCTACACAGAGGACCGGCGCTTCGGATCAGCGAACTACATGCCGCTGGCGGACGGTGCGGTTTATCGCATCCTGATCACGCAGTCGGGGTTCAACGCCGAGCCGAAGAACGACATCGCCAAGGCAGTGAACAGCGCGCCGCGGCCGGACGGGTCGACGTATTAGAGACCCTGGCTCTCCAGCCTTCCGTCGATGAGGTCTAGCTGGGCGCGGATTTCGGCGTGGCGTTGGGCGTCCAGCCGCCAGCCGATCACGCACACGCCGCCCAGCATCACGAACAGGATGGGGCCGGTGATGAACAGCCAGGACAGTGCGCTGATCGCCTGTGCCGAGTTGTGCGCACCGGTTTCGGGGTTGTAGCCGAACCAGCCGAGCACCGGCAGCGTCAGCACGATGGAGAATGCCGAGGTGAGCTTGCTAGCGAAGGTCAGGATCGAATAGAGCAGGCTGATCCGCTCCTTGCCCTGGTGCAGACGGATCTCGTCACCAACGTCGGCCATCATGGAACTGATGGTGAGGCCGAAGCCGGTCGCCATGAACCCGCACCATGCCATCAATGGAATCCCAGCCATCACATTGCCCTTGGGCACCAGCGGAATGGTGAGCAGCGCGAGCGAGAACGCCGAGGTGGTGAACATCAACGTGCGGTGCTTGCCGAAGCGGCTGCCCAGCCGCGCTGTCACGACGGCACCAACGATGCCGACGAGGATGTAGATAAGCAGCAGGACGGTCGATTGCTGCTGCGTGTAGCCGCGGACATCGTGGAAATAGAAGAGATAGAGGGCACTCATCCAGCCAGGGCCCAGGGTCAGTGCGATCTGGGCAAGGAACAGGCGGATGACTTCGGGTTTGGCGATGATGTGCCAATAGTCCGACCAGGCGAAGTGCTGGACCGTGGACTTGTTCACACGCTCCGGCGTCCGCCACGCCGCTATGCCGATGCCGATCGGCGTCATGGCGATGATCAGCCAGCCCATGGCGCGCACACTTGCATCTCCGCTGAGGCCAGCCATCGGGGCGAATACCGGGATCAGCAACACGCCAACCGTGGCGGCCACGCCGGTCGCGGTATTCACACCGAAGACGCGGCTACGCTCTTCGTAGGTGGTCGAAAGCGTTGCGCTCCATGCGGATTGCGACAGCGCGAGAATCGAATTGCCAACGTAGATGATGAACAGCCAGGCGAAGAGATAGAAGCCCCCGATGCCCTTGGGCGCCATGAAAAGCATGTAAGTGGCGAGCATGAAGATCGGCACACCGCTGACCATCCAGGCGCGATAGCGGCCGTGCGGCGTGTCGGTCCGGTCCATCAGATAACCGAGGATCGGGTCGACGCCGAGATCAATCAGACGCACCGCCATCCACACGAAGCCGATGGTGGCGAGGGAGACGCCCAGCGAACCCGAGAGATAGGGCGGGAAGTAGACGAACAGGATGGTGCCGAGCGCCGAAATCGGCAGTGTCGACAACGAGAATGTCGCGATGGTGCCGAGCGTGAGCCGTGGCGCCGAAATCGCCGGCGCGGGCGCCGCTGCTTGACCTGCCTCGCCCATCAACGCCTCTTGTCCGTTCACTTTGTCAGCCGATTCAGGAGTTCGGCCGCGAAATGCGACAGCGTATCGTCGCGCGCGCCCATCACGATGATGCGGTCACCCGGGCGGGCAGCTGCAACCAGCCAGTCGCCGCAGGCGGCGCGATCGGAAAAGACGTGCGCGTTACCGCCGGCCGCCTCAACGCCGCGTACGATGTCCATGGATGAGACGCTGCGGTCCACCGTGCCGCCGAAATAGACGGGTTCAGGCATCAGGAGCACATCTTCCGGCCTCAAATCGCGCGCGAAGGTTTCGATGAACTGGTCCTTCATCAGGCGCAATGGTCCGAAGCCATGCGGCTGGAACATGACCAGCAGGCGGCCCGGGAAGTCGTGCAAAGTAGCGAGCGTCGCGGTGATCTTGTCCGGATTGTGCGCGAAGTCGTCGATGACGGTGATGCCGCCGGCGGTGCCGACGACGTCGAGGCGGCGGGCGATACCTTCGAAGGTGGCGAGCGCGTCGGCTGCTTCCTGGAGCGAGAAACCGGCGGCGCGGGCGGCACCTATAGACGCGAGCGCGTTCGAAACGTTGTGACGGCCCGGAACCTTGAGGTGCACCCTGATCGGTGCGGCGGCGTTGCGTTCACTGACGGTGAACGCGATGCCGTTGGACAACGGTTCGATGTCGCGGGCCTGGAGGTCGGCTTTGGCGCCGTCGACGGAGTAGGTGAGCTTGCGCGAGACGGGAAGCTCGGCGGCGAGCGCCGCGGTCTCTTTGTTGTCGAGGTTAATGATTGCAAGCTCGGCCTTGTGGACGAAAGCGCGGAAGAGATCTCGGAGCTCGTCCATCGACTTATGGTCGAGCGCAATGTTGTTCAGGACCGCGACGCGCGGATGGAACCGGGCGATGGAGCCATCACTCTCGTCCACCTCGCTGACGAAGAGATCGCCCTTGCCCACCAAGGCCGACGCGAAGGGCGCATCGGACGTGGCGAAGTTCTTCATGACCGCGCCGTTCATCACCGTCGGGTCCGCGCCCAACGCGTGCAGCACCCAGCCGATCATGCCGGTAGTGGTGGATTTGCCCGAGGTGCCGGCGACGCCGATGGCATTGGGAGATTCGTTGAACAGCTCAGCCAGCAATTCGGCGCGGAGCTGATGCTTGGCGCCGGCGCGGCGCGCGGCCTGGACGTCGGGGATGGTGTCTTCAACCGCCGCTGACGTGACGAGGATCGCGTCCTTTGACGTGATTCCGCTGCCGTCCTGCGGGAACAGCGTCACGCCCGCCTGGCGCAGGTAGTCGAACTTCGCCGCGAGGCGGCCCTGGTCCAGCGCGCGGTCGCTGCCGGACACCGGGGCGCCGCGCGACTTCACGATCAGGGCAAGCGGGAGCATCCCGCTGCCGCCGACGCCGCAGAAGAAATAGGGCCTGTCTGGAGTCATGGCCGGACGCTATAAGCGAACGGCACGGGGGACAAGCGAAGGGCCTGAACCGCTTGGACAAAGTTAAGATAGGCGTTGTCGCACCGGCTGCGCGCCTCGAGCCCGCGACCGCTGAACGCGTGACGACGCTCGCGACGGCTGCGTTCGCGGGCCGCGCGGAGGTCGTGTTTCATCCGCAGTGTTTCCTGAGCGCCGGCCACTTCGCCGGCGACGACAACGCGCGCGCCGGCGCCTTTCTCGAATTCGCGAACGATCCGGGCTTCACACATGTATGGTTCGCGCGCGGCGGCTATGGATCCGGCCGGATCGTGCCGAGCGTGCTGGATGGGCTGACAGCGGCCGCCAAGAACAAGACCTACCTCGGCTACAGCGACGGTGGGTTCTTGCTGGCAGCGTTTTACAAAAAAGGATTTCGCGTGGCGCACGCCCCGATTCCGCATGACATCCGGCGTATCGGCGGCGAGGCCGCGGTGACGCGGGCGCTAGCGTGGATGATCAATGGCACGCGCGAGGCGCTGGAGCCGTCCATCGACCACGTGCATCCGGTCGTTGCCTTCAACCTGACGATCCTGAGCATGCTGGTCGGCACGCCGTGGATGCCGGACCTGCGCGGGCACGTGGTGATGATCGAGGAAGTGTCCGAGCATCTCTACGCGATCGACCGGCTGCTGGCTCACGTAACAAGCAGTGACGAGATCCGCCTGGTCGCCGGCCTGCGGCTCGGACGAACGAGCGATGTGCCGGACAACGATCCGCCTTTCGGCCAGACGCCGGAAGAGATCGTACGGCACTGGTGCGGCGTGTCGGGAATCCCGTTTCTTGGCTTGGCCGATATCGGCCACGATTCGGGGAACAAGGTCGTGCCGTTCGGGCGCTAGTCCATCCGCACGAATTCGAGCGCGATGCCTTCGTCGAAATGGCGTGTGACGCGGCCGGGTGTGTTGCCGATCATCACGATCTCGCCGACCGGCGGGCGCGCCGTCGTGTTGATCGAAGCGCCGGAAAGAGAGATGTCCCGCACCTGGAAGCGCACGATCTCGCCATCGGCGCGGGTGAAGATGCGCGGCGCATGCATCGCCACGCGGGTCTCGGTGCGCACCTGCGTGTCGTCGCGCAAGGCGCCTGCGAGGTACAGCATGATCTTTTCGGCCGTGCGTTCACGCTCGGACTCGGAGCAGTCGAACTTCATGCCGGATTCTTCGGCGCTGCTGTGCATGATCGTGCCCGAAAAACGGTCGAAGCCCGGAAGATACAGCACGAGCTCGGTTCCAACGGCCAGCCGTTCGTCGCATTGCAGCGTCGCGCCGCCCAACGAAATGTCGGTCACGATGCAGTTCTGTTCGGTGTCGCGAGACGGCAGGAAGACCTGCCCTGCGATCGCGATCGGAACGCGCTTATGCGTCCGCTTCTCGGAAGGCTCCGCCTTCCTGGCCAACTTGCCCATATCCAACGGCCCCGACGTTTCCTCAGAATGTGCAGCGAAGTTCGAAATCGCCGCAAATGTCGGCCCACGCGCGCTAATGCCCCATGAAGGAAAATAGTTTCCGAGTAATTAAACGGCGTGCAGCGTTTACGCTAGCGAACGCTAATTTCCAGAAACCGAGTCGACCTGGCCGAACAGCTCTTCCAGCCTTGCGAGCGATTTCGAGGGCAGCGGACCGCGGTTGATCGAGTTCACGTTCTCTTTCAGGTGGTCGATGTTCCCGGTGCCGGTGAGCACGATGTCGATGCCGGGTTCGTGGCGGCAAAAGCGGTAGGCCGCGTCGACGATGCCGTCGGTGCCCTCGTTCAGGAAGCCGAGCGGATCAGCGGTGTCGAGCTTGCTGCGGTCGAGCTGACCCGCTTTCTCGATTTGATCGAGCGCTTCCTTGAGGCCGTCGGCATTCGACAGCGCGCGGCGGACGGCGAACATGTCCTGGACGCCGACATTGTGCGCCTGGGTCAGCCTGAGCACGTTGCGGCGCGCCGAGGGGTTCAGCAGGTTGAAGCCCACCATCACCACGTCCCACGCGTTGGTCGGCACCGCCGCGGAGAGCATCTTGTGGTTTGTGTCGCTGCCGAAATGCTCCGTGACACCCAGGAAGCGGATCTTCCCCTGCTCCCGCGCCTTGATCAGCGCCGGCACTATCTCCGCGTTCACATAAGGCAACTGTTCGTGAACGAGGCCGTGCACGTTGTAGAGGTCGATGTAATCCGTGCCGAGGCGGCCCAGGTTCTTCTCGAGCTGTTCGAGGATCTCGACGCCGCTGTACGGCTTCGCGCTGGGCTGGCCCCAGGGCAGGATAGCTGTCTTGGTGGAGATCATGATGCGGTCGCGGCGGTCCTTGACTGCCTCGCCGACGATCTTCTCGGTGCCGTAGGCCGCGGCCGTATCGATCCAGTTGATGCCGAGATCGAGCGCGGCATGGACCACCGCGATGCTCTGTTCGACCGTGTTGCCGTAGGCCTGGCCGAGGCGGCTGTGTCCGCCGCAGCCCAAGCCCGCCACGCTGACGCTTAAGCCCGTGCGGCCGAGTGTCTTGTAGTGCATCGCGCGTCGCTCCCTGGCGCAGGGAGTCTAGCGCAACTCAGTGTCCGCCGCAGCCTTCGCGGCACTCGCCGATGCCGCCCATCGCCATGCAACCACAGCCGCCGAATTCGCGCTTCAACCGCACAATATGAAGATCAACAGCCACGCGCAACATTTGTTGGCGCGTGATGCCCTTCTTGACGGCTGCGATGCCGAGCTTTTCGTAGTCGGCGTGGCTCAGCGTCACCATCATCTTGTGCGGGCGCGGGCCATCCGGCGGTACGACGTTTGCGGGCACCGGATCGATCTCATGCGGGTGCAACTCGAGCACCGGCTCGGGAGCGACGACGCGAAGGTCATGCGCCGGCTCTGCCGGCATCAGGCGCAGGTCGCGGGTTTCGCGCGACGGTTCCGCGACGGCCAGACGCAGGTCGCGAACTGTCTCCGGCGCGCGCAGATCACGCGACGGTTGGGGCCGCGACGGTTCGACGGGCGGCGGGCGGCGCCAGAACAGCGACGGCTTGATCGCGGAGGGGGACGCCTCGCCCTTGCGTGCGAGCAGGTCGGAGGTGATTGGCGTGAAGCGCTGGCTCATCGCTCACACTCCCGCCGGACGGTCCGCGGCGCGGCGACCGAACACATGCACCCGGCGCTCAGGACCGCTGAACGGCGTGGTGGAGACGCGACGTTCGGGATGAAAGCGGCGCTCCGGCGGAAGCAGCGGGGGCGGCGCGGGTGGCGGCGGCAACGGGCCGTCGTCCATGAACACCGGATCGGGTTCCGCCGCAAAGATCGCTACCGGCCGTTCGTCGAGGGACGAGAGTGCCTCGGTCGCAAAGTGCGCCGGCTTGATGTCCGGCAGCATCTTCACGTCGCCCGTCAGGCGCGACATTCGCTCCTGGATGTAGAGCCAGAGATCGCGCACCTCCTTCGCCGAAGCCGATTTTGCGACCACCTCGCCTACCGTACGGCCGTCGACCATGCTGGCGGCGAAATCGACGCGATGATGCAGCGTGACCGGCGCGACCGTGCCGTGCTGGGACAGTGCCACCGCCGCCTCGCCTGTGATGCGGGCGCGCGGCGTGGCGCCGTTCACCACAAAGATGACCGGCTTTTGGTTGCGCTCGGCGATGTCGACCGTGGCGCCGACGGCGCGCAGATCGTGCGGGCTGGGGCGCGTGGGGATCACGACCAGGTCGGCGTGGGCCACGACCTGCGTGATCGAGGACGTGATCGCAGGTGGCGTATCGATGACGGCAAGCTTGATGCCAGCTTGCTTCAGCCCTTTCAGCGCCTCTCCCAATTCCAGCAGGCCGACCTTGGCGAAGTGCGGTGTCTGCGACTTGCGCGAATTCCACCAGTGCGAGAGCGAACCCTGCGGATCGGTATCGATCAGCGCCACCGGGCCGATGCCGGCGCTATCGGCTTCCACGGCGAGATGACCCGATAGCGTCGTCTTGCCGGAGCCACCCTTCTGGGAGGCCAATACCAGAACGTGCATGCGAACCCCTTCGCCTTCCGTGCTAGCTTGCGTTGTAAGAGGTCCGTGTTTCAGGCGGCTGAAGACCTTTCGCTGCAATTGGTTCTGTTTCACCGCACATTTTTCTTGAACTGTATGGATCGCCCGATGCGCCGCCTGAAGCCGCTTGTGTTTGCCTGCGCCGCTGCGTTGCTCACCATCGGCGCCGGGCCTGCGCCAACGCCGCAAGCGAATGCGCCGGTGCAGGATTGGACCAACGTCGAAGTTGTGGTGGTGACGCCGGATCATCCAGGACCGGCGATGTGGCACATCGTGAAGGGCCAGTCGGAAGTCTGGATCATTCCCACCGTTTCGCCGGTGCCGAAGGACCTGGCGTGGGACTCCGCCGAGATCCAGTCGCTGCTCAAGGGCGCCAAGGGTGTGATCCTGCCGCCGCGCGCCAGCCTCGGCCTGTTCGAGGGCATGTGGTTCTGGATCACCGGCGGGCTCGACGTGCTGAAGCAGCCCGAAGGCACCAAGCTGGAGAGCACCCTGCCCGGGCCGCTGAAGGCGCGCTTCGTGGCGGCGTACACGCGGTTGGGCCAGGACGCCGGTCACTACGAGGACTGGCTCGGAGGTGTCGCGGCGTTGCAGCTGGAAGGTGACTACTACAAATTCGCGGACTTCACCCCGAACGGGCCGGAAAAGACGATCCGCTCGCTGGCAGAGCGCGCCGGCGTGACGGCGCACGCGACGGCGACCTACGCGGCGATGGACGTAATCAAGGATGTGCCGAAGATGACGGCGGCGGCGCATCTCAACTGCCTGAACTGGGCACTCGAAGACATCGACGCGTTCTCGGCCCACGCCGCCGCCGCGGCGCAGGCCTGGGCCCGGGGCGATGTCGCGGGCATGAAGGCGCACTATTCCGAGACCAAGCTGGACGATTGCCTGAGCCAGAACGGCGCCTATCTGCGGCTGCGCGAGACCGCCAATCGCGACATGACAAACGCGATCCTGACCGTGCTCAACCGGCCAGGTGTGACGCTGGCGGTGATGCCGATGGGCTTCTTCCTGCGCAAGGGTGGTGTGCTGGACCGGCTGGAAGCCGCCGGCTTGACGGTGACGGGACCGGGGGGATGAACCCATAGACAAAGACCGCCACGTGTGCACCGCGACGGCCCTTGCCTGATACAGTGCGTGAGCGACTTGCGCCGTGCGGCATCCCGCACGCCAACAAACACCTTCGCCATACCTCTCGATCCCTGCTGGACTCTCGGACGCCGTTTCGCCCCAGCTTCCGGGCGGCGTGTCGTCCTCTCCATGTTCGGTGCGCGTGACCCGCAACAGGTTCTATATGCAGCATTCGTCACGCTAGATTCGCCGGCTCATCTCGCGGTTCTCCAAAGTTGGACACGCGAGATAGGGCCGGCGGGAAGCCGCATCAAGGCCGGCATCCAACATTGATCCGTATACGGATTTATTATTGTTCGATACGCTGCGCCGCACGCCGCGGCATGTGTCTGATTTTGTTCCAGCAGGCAGCGCGTACCGTTCGACAGATTGCGAAAATTGTTATTTTCGATGCGATACGCGAAGAAAACACCGCGGCTAGCTCACCAGCGCGGCCTGTGTCTTCGCCCCGATCTCTTCTGCGGTTACGCCGGGTGCGAGCTCTTTCAGCTTCAGGCCACCCTTCACGACGTCGAACACGCCGAGGTTGGTGATAACCATGTGCACGCAGGCCTTGCCGGTGAGGGGCAGGGTGCATTTCTTCAGCACCTTGGAATTACCAGCCTTGTCGGTGTGGTCCATCGTCACGACGCAGCGCTTGACGCCCGCGACCAGGTCCATCGCGCCGCCCATGCCCTTCACCAGCTTGCCCGGCACCATCCAGTTGGCGAGGTCGCCGTCTTCGGAGACCTCCATCGCACCCAGCACCGACAGGTCGATGTGGCCGCCGCGGATCATCGCGAAGCTGTCGGCGGAGGAGAAATACGAGGTGCGGTCGAGCTCCGTGATCGTCTGCTTGCCGGCGTTGATGAGATCGGGGTCGACCTCGTTCTCGGTCGGGAACGGCCCCATGCCGAGCATGCCGTTCTCCGATTGCAGCGTGACGTCCATCCCCGCGGGAATGTGGTTCGCCACCAGCGTCGGGATGCCGATGCCGAGATTCACATAGAAGCCGTCGCGCAATTCCTGCGCCGCGCGCTTCGCCATGTCTTCGCGAGTCCAGGGCATCGTTCTTTCTCCTTCAACTTAACCTGTCATCCCCGGCCGAGCGACGCGCAGCGACGCGAGGGGAAGGGGACCCATGGGTTTCTCTGCTCTATCCGAGGAGCGACGGATACAGATCGCTCCAGTTCGGGTTATTGTTCTCAATCAGCCTGATCTTCCAGGCTCTGTTCCAGCCCTTGAGTTGCTTCTCACGTGCAATCGCCATAGCCGCATCGCCGAATTCCTCGAAGTAGACCAGACGGTGTGCGCCGTAGCGCTTGGTGAAGCCGTCGATGACGTCGTCCTTGTGATCTCCTACCCGCGCCACCAACCGGCTTGTAAAGCCTGTGTAGAGAGTGCCGTCCTTCTTGTTGGCGAGGATGTAGACCAGTACTGCTTCGACATCGCTCCACGCCATGGGTTCCCTTCCCTCACCCGAACGCCAAAAGCGTTCGGGCTCGCCGGGAATGACAACAATTTTCTAAACAGCCCGTACCGTTCTTTGTTCGATGCGCTTTTCGTAGTTCTGGCCGTGGATGATGCGCTGGACGAAGATGCCGGGGGTGTGGATGGCGTCGGGGCCGAGCGAGCCCACCGGGACCAGCTCTTCCACCTCTGCAACCGTGACCTTGCCGGCAGTCGCCATCATCGGGTTGAAGTTGCGCGAGGTCTTGCGGAAGACGAGGTTGCCCTGCGCGTCGCCCTTCCATGCCTTCACGATCGACAGGTCGGCCTTAAGCCCGCGTTCGAGGATGTAGGTGTGGCCGTCGAATTCCTTGTGCTCCTTGCCCTCGGCGATCAGCGTGCCGACGCCGGTCTTGGTGTAGAAGCCCGGAATGCCGGCGCCGCCGGCGCGGATGCGTTCGGCGAGCGTGCCCTGCGGGTTGAATTCGAGCTCGAGCTCGCCGCCGAGATATTGCTTCTCGAAGGTCTTGTTCTCGCCGACATAGGACGAGACCATCTTTTTGATCTGGCGGGTCTGGAGCAGGAGGCCGAGGCCGAACTCGTCGACGCCGGCATTGTTCGAGATCACGGTCAGGTTCTTCGTGCCGGCCTTCACCAGCGCGGCGATCAGCTTCTCCGGAATGCCGCAGAGGCCGAAGCCACCGGACATGATCGTCATGCCGTCGAACAGAAGGCCGGCGAGCGCAGCATCGGCGTCGGGATAGGTCTTCTTCATGGGAAACCCGCGTTGGGAGCGAGCGGAATATAGCGCGGGGCAGGTAACGGCGCGCGCGTCATTCCGCCCATGAAACTCCGATGCGCAGGACGCGGGGCGCCGCGTAGTTTGTTACAAAATCCGCACTCTCGGTCGTCGCGACGCGTGCGTTGAACAGATTGTCGCCCGCGGCATAGGCAGAGAGACCGTTCCACAGGCGGTACGAGATTCGCGCATCGACCGTGGTGGCGGGCGGCAGCGCCAGTGTGTTCTGGTCGTCCGCATAGCGCGTGCTTTCGTAGCGCAGGTTGGCGGACACAGTGAGGCGATCGAGCGGCAGGGCGCGGAAACCGGCGGTGATCGTGGTACGCGGCGCCTGCGCGGGCTGCTTGCCCGTGAGCTGTGCCGCGGCACTCCCACCTTCGACATGCGCATCGACGTAATCGAATGCGGTGGTAAGGGTGAGCCAATCGGTGGCGTTCCAGTGCGCGTCGCCTTCGAGGCCGATGGCGTCGATGTTGCCGGCGTTCCGGCGCTGGATCAGCAGACCGCCGGCGGGGACCGTGCCGAGGCCGGGCACGGTGACCGGGCCGTGCGCGACCGTGACGTTGGTGACGGCATCGTGGAGCCTGTTCCAGAAGGCGGTGAGCGTGACGCCGTAGGTTTCGCCGTCCAGGCCTGCGCCCAGTTCGGCGCCGTAGAGCTTTTCGGGCGTGAGGCCGGGGTTGGCCTCGGTGAGGTTGTTGCCGAGGCGGAACGGACGATAGAGCTCGTTGAGCGTCGGCGCGCGGAATCCTTCATAGGCGGCAGTGCGGACATAGAGGCCGTCGCCAAGTTCCTGCCGCGCACCGAGGCGCGCCGTGGGAACGACGCCGGACTTGCCGGGCGTCTTCTGATTCACCGTGACGACGCCGGTGGCCAGCGTGGTCTGGACCAGGTGACCGCCGGTCGAGGCCCATTGGTCGGCGCGGATGCCCAGCGTGACCAGCAGCGTGTCGCCGGGATGCGCGGCGGTTTCGATGTATGCGCCGCCGACGACGGTGCGGCCGCCGCTGTCGCGGCCCTGCGTGAAGACGCCGGCGACGGGCTGGAAGTGCTCCTTGCTGTCGCCCTGCGCGAAGCGGGCGTCGCCGCCGAGCTCCCAGTCGAGCCAGTGCCAGGAGCCGCGCAGCGCGGCGTTGAAGCCCCAGCCTATTGCCGGCGTGGAATACTGGTCGTTGCTGACGGTGGTGCCGGTGCGGCCGGGGAGGACGGTTGCGGAGATGTTGGAGAAGCCGGTGTTGCGCAGCCAGGCCTGCACGCGCCAGCCGAGATCGCCGGCAGATTGCGGATGCGCCAGCGTGAGCGATGCAGTGACGCCGTCGGCGGAAGACGTAGCGCCAACGAGGCCGGAGTCGCGGTTCTCACCGTAGGCGCCAAGGCGAAGCGAGAGCAGCGTGTCGTCGAACGGCTCGGCTTCGGCGCGCAGCGAGGCGCTGCGGGCGTGATAGGTGACCGCGTTGTCGGCGGCGCCGCGCTGCGCCGGCGAGACGGGGATCCAGCCGTCGCTGTCTTCGTCGGAGGCGGCGGCGAAGAGCGAGACCGGGCCGAGCATGGTGCCACCCGCCGCCGCGAGGCGGCGTCCGTTCTGCTGCGCGAGCGACGCGTCGGCGGCAACGAGGCCGTCGCCGCGGGATTCCTTGAGAGCGATCGTGCCGGTGAGCGCGCCTGCGCCGTAAGGGCCGGCTCCTGCGCCGCGCACGATCTCGGCGGCGGCGATGTCCTCCGGCGGCAGCGACGACCAGATCACCCAGCCGCCGAAGGGATCGTTCTGCGGCACGCCGTCGAGCGTGACGAGGGCCCGGCCGGCGCCGGAGGGAGCGATGGAGCGAAGCGAGACGCCCTGCGTGGTGGGATTGGCGGAGAGGGACGAATCCCTGCGGAAGAGCGACAGGCCGGGGACCTGTGCGAGGGCGCGGTCCAGCTCGGTGTTGTCGTGCAGGTCCTGCGCGGTGACGGTGGCGTTCGAGAACGCCGCGTTACCGACGGGGTCAGGCGGACTGGCGGTCACCACGACGGTCTCGACCGGTGCGGCGAGCGCAGCGGTCGGGATGAGCGCGGTGAGGAGCAGGACACGGCGGAACATGGACGCGCGGACGCTAACTAGCCGCATCTTCAATGTCATCCCCGGCGAGCGCGAACGCTTCGGCGTTCGCGCGAGGGAAGGGGACCCATGACTGACACCGAGCCCCGTCGTGGGTCCCCTTCCCTCGCGGCGCGCTGGTGCGCGCCGCTCGCCGGGGATGACAGCGAGTTTAATTTGACTCCGTCAGTCATTTCATACAGTGTACGCGTACATAGTACGAGACCTGATGCCCAAAGAGCTGTCCTCCGACGAACTGAACGCCACGCGCCAGAAGATCGGCGCCGCGGCGACGGCGCTGTATGCGGCGAAGGGGGAGAGCGCGATCACCATCCGCGACATCGCGGCGAAGCTGGGCCGGTCGCCGATGGGGCTGTACCGCTATTTCGCCGATCGCGACGAGATCCTGGCGTTCGTTCGGGCGGATGCATTTGACCGGTTCTCCGACCAGCTCGAGGCGGCGTTCGCGAGCGGCGGCGATGCGTTCGCGCGGGCGCGCGCGGTGGGGCGGGCCTATCTCGATTTCGCGCTGAAGAATCCCAACGCCTATCGCCTCATGTTCGACCTGTCGCCGCCGGACGAGGCGAAGCATCCCGAACTGCGCCGCGCGGGCAAGCGCGCGGGCGAGACGGTGACGCGGCATGTGAAGGACCTGGCCGCGGCCGGCATCGTGCACGGCGATCCGCGCCTGATCGGCAACGCGCTGTGGGCGGCCTCGCACGGCGTGATCGTGCTGCATCTCGCGGGTCGGCTGCCGGCGGGAATGAACGTGGAAGACCTCTATTTCGAAACCATGCGGCTCACCTTCCGCGGCGCGCGTACGCCGGGCGCGAACGCAAAGGCGGCACGCCGCAAGACTGCATAACTATCGCCATCAAGGAGAACGTCATGGCTTTGAAGGGTGCGCTCAACAGGAAGCTGTCGATCCCGGTGATCGGGTCGCCGCTGTTCATCATCTCCGGCCCCGAGCTGGTGCTGGCGCAGTGCAAGGCGGGGATCATCGGATCGTTCCCGTCGCTGAACGCACGGCCGATCTCGATGCTGGACGAATGGCTGGCGCGCATCACGGAAGAACTCGCGGCATGGGACCGCGCGCATCCGGAGAGTCCCAGCGCGCCGTTCGCGGTGAACCAGATCGTGCACAAGTCGAACGATCGTCTCGAGCAGGACCTGGAATTGTGCGTGAAATACAAGGCGCCGGTGGTGATCACCTCGCTGGGCGCGCGAGAAGATGTGAACCGGGCGGTGCATTCCTACGGCGGCGTGGTGATGCACGACGTGATCAACAACAAGTTCGCCAAGAAGGCGATCGAGAAGGGCGCCGACGGCATCATCGCGGTGGCGGCCGGCGCGGGCGGTCACGCGGGCGTGCTGTCGCCTTTCGCACTCGTGTCGGAAATCCGCGAATGGTTCGACGGGCCGCTGGCCCTGTCGGGCGCGATCGCGACAGGCGGCGCGGTGCTGGCGGCGCAGGCGATGGGCGCGGATTTCGGCTATATCGGCTCGGCCTTCATCGCGACGCAGGAAGCCAACGCCGCCGAAGGCTACAAGGAGATGATCACGCAGTCGGCCGGCGACGACATCGTCTACACGAACCTGTTCACCGGCGTGCACGGCAACTACCTGCGGCCGTCGGTGGTGCGCGCGGGGCTGGATCCTGACAACCTGCCGGTGAGCGATCCGTCGAAGATGAATTTCGGCTCGGGCGGCAACACCAAGGCCAAGGCGTGGAAGGACATCTGGGGCTGCGGCCAGGGGATCGGCGCGGTGAAGCACGTGCCGACTGCCGGCGAGCTGGTGGCGCGGCTGAAGCGCGAATACGATGAGGCCCGCGCGCGCATCGGGGCGCCGCACCTTGCTGTAGCAGCGGAGTAACGCGATGGCGGCGCTGGAGCCCATCGGGCCGACGGTGGTGCGCGGGGCGGAGAGCTTTCTGCTCCGCGCCAAGCACATCGACCAGACGTTCCAGATCGACGTCTATGCGCCGCCGGGCGAGGTGAAGAAGCCGCTGCCGGTCGTGTATGTCACCGACGCGAGCTACGGCTTCGGCATGGTGCAGCAGACGATCAGCCTGATGCAGGTCGCGCGCGAGCTGCCGCGGATGGTCGTGGTGGGCATCGGTTATCCGGCGGACACATCGCCGAAGACGATCAGCGCGCTGCGGTTTCGCGAGTTCTGTCCGGCCGACGATCCGACCTATCTCGACCGCGTGAAGCCGCTTTTGCCGCCGGGAGAGCCGCTGCCGGAAACTCGGCCTGCCGCGGCGGGCGCGTTCCTATCGTTTATCGACGACGAGCTGAAGCCGGCAATCGCGGCGAAGTACCGGATCGATGCGAACGATCAGACGCATGTGGGCATGTCGCTGGGCGGGCTGTTCGCGCTCTACGGGCTGTTCGCGGCGCCGAAGAGCTTCCAGCGCGTGGTGGCACTGAGCCCCTCGATCTGGTGGAACGACCGAGACATCCTGAAGGCCGAGGCGGCGTTCGCCGCAACGGCGAAGGACTTGCCGGTGAACCTGTTTCTCTCCATCGGAGCGCTCGAGGAAATCGGCGCGCCGACAGCGAAGATGGTGTCGAACCTCTACGAATTCGATGCCGTCCTGCGCGGGCGGAAGTATCCGGGCCTGCGCATCGCGATGGATGTGTTTCCACAGGAGACGCACAACTCGGTCTATGCCGCATCGCTGACGCGCGGCCTGCGCACGGTGTTCGGGCGGGCGCCGGGGTTCGAGAGTTGGGCAAGCTTCCGCGAAAAGCCTATGATCGTCGCGCATTGATCGCGGGCGAGACATGATCCGGGCGGGCGTGGGCGGGTGGAATTTCGAACCGTGGCGCGGGACGTTCTTTCCCGACGGGCTGTCGAAGGCGAAGGAGCTGGGCTACGCCAGCAGCAAGCTCACCGCGATCGAGGTGAACGGCACGTTCTATTCGACCTTCAAGCCGCCGACGTTCCAGAAATGGTTCAGCGAGACGCCGGATGATTTCGTGTTCTCGCTGAAGGCGAACCGGTTCTGCGTGAACCGGCGCGTGCTGGCCGAGGCCGGCCCGTCGATCGAGCGGTTCATCGGCAGCGGCGTGACGGAGATGAAACAGAAGCTCGGGCCGATCCTGTGGCAGTTCATGCACACCAAGAAATTCGATCCGGCGGATTTCGAGGCGTTCCTCGCGCTGCTGCCCAAGGCGGCAGACAGCGTGAAGCTGCGGCACGTGGTCGAGCCGCGGCATGAGAGCTTCAAGACGGCCGAGTTCATCGCGCTGGCGCGCAAGTACGACGTGGCGATCGTGTATGCGGACGCGAAGAAGTTCCCCTCGATCCCGGATGCAACGTCGGACTTCGTGTATGCGCGGTTGCAGGACACACAGGAGGATGTGCCGACGGGCTATACGCCGGCGCAGCTGAAGAAGTGGGTCGAGGCGGCGAAGGCGTGGGAGGCCGGCGGGCTGCCGAAGGGCATGGAGCCGGTCGGCAAGGCTGCGGCGAAGAAGAAGCGCGACGTGTTCATGTTCTTCATCAGCGGCGCCAAGGTGCGCAACCCGGCAGCGGCGATGGAGTTCTTGAAGCTGGCGGGGAAGTAGGCGCACGCTTTCCTCCCCCCGTTTACGGGGGACCATCCGCGATGCGGATGGTGGAAGAGGACGCAACACCGAAGGTGCGAGGTTCATTGGGATTCTTCCCCCTCCGTCTCGCGCCGCTACGCGCCGCGCAACTAGTGCAGTCGCGGGAGCTTAAGAGTATGGTCGGCGAATTCCTCGATCTAACACTTTACGAAAAGTTCGCAGTTTGTCGAAAACTCTTTGAGTGCTTCGTCGGATTCCGGACTGACGCAGCCACTCTTCCCAACCTTTTGGGGATAGACGGTTCCTCTGTACTTGCGACAGTAGTGCGTCGAAGCGCTCACACAGCAGACGTCGGCACCAGCACAATAGAAGGGGTGGTCGGGGTGGTCCTCGCGACAAGTGTTCTCGTCGGATTGCGCAGTGCGCAACCATGAAACATTGAACGTCTTCGCGAGTGTTTCGTGTTGGATGGGCGCTCTAGCTCCATCCTTCGAACCCGCTAAACCCGCTAAAGTCACTGAATTCGCAGGTGAGAACAGGCGGGCGGGGGCGATCGCGCCGATGGCGACGACTGCTATGCCTGCAATACCAAGAAACCGCAAGAAGGCTCTCGAGAGCATGCCTGGACTCCTCGCTTTGGCAAAAGAAGCGATTCCAAATCAAAGATTGTCAGCCACCGCGTGAACGCGCTTCTTCAGTTTGTCTTGCTTCCTAATGAAGTCTTGCGCCGCCGCATCTACGGCCTGCTGTGCGCGATCAACATCAGCTTGTGTCGACCTGCCCGTTCCTAAGCCTTGTTGTGCTAACTTCAGCGTGGCATCCGCCTTGGCGAGTCCGTTGTAGGCTGCAATCTCCTGCAGACGCAGTTCCTTAACAGTGGGATCGTTCTCATGCTCCTTGAGCATCGACTTGGGTAGGACCGCCAACCGGCGGTGTGGCTGGAAGTGCGTTCCAGTGACTCCTTGAGTCCCAGCGTCAAACAATCCGCTGCCGCCCGCACGCAGTTCAAGCTGATGTAACTGAATGAGGTCCTGTTGGAGATTGGTATTGTAAGGGTCGCGCTCGCGCGCAACAGAAAAATAGGCCTCCGCCTTACGGTAGTCGCCATGACTCATTGAAAATTCGCCCTTTGTGACCAACGTGATCGCGGTGTCCTGGATACCGCGGAGCTGGGTCAACAGCTTTTGATCAACATCTGTGATTGTTCCCATAGTTGAACCGCGTGCGCTCGGCTCCACCCAAATAATCTGCGGCGGCCCCATAATGATAGTGTTCCCGCTGTCACCTGACGCATCACAACTGATCTCGTTCCCGCTGTCCGGATCGAAACACTTGTGACCGGTTACATCTGGTACCTGCCCACACGACGGGCCTGACAGAGATGCCCAGACTGTAAGACCAGCGACGATCACGCCATGGCGGGGTCGCGTCATCATCGGACGCTCGCGCGCCAAGTTAGCTGCGCAGAGGCAGGACCGTTCGGATAGAGCCAAGCAACATAGTAGTCGCCAGGGGCTAGGTTCACTGATTGCGACCCAAAACCGGTCACTACGATCCTCATCGGGGGCAAGCCCGTTGCCTGTTCGCCCGCAGCAATCGCCTGATACTGCGCCCCCGTCACTACCATGAGAAGGAGAGCAGTCCCGTAGGGTTGGATCGAGTAGTCCAGTTGCAGCGTTCCTTGGCTTGGAAGATGAAGGGATGAGCCGCCGCCATTCGTCGGGACAGTAAGCGACTGAGTTGGGTAAATGACAGTGCCGCCGTTGAGGGACATTCCGTCCACCGACTGGGCACCTGCTGGCGCAAACGACAATAAAGTGCCAAGCACTCCCGCCGCACAAAGCGACACTATCTTCGACATCATGTTATCCGTCCCTCTCAGTATGGTCTCGCACTGACCCTGTAGTCGACAGAAGTCGGTGAATCGTCGTCGTTGAGGAAGGCACAATAATAACTCCCGGGCTGCGCCCCTATTTCGACTGACGCCATGCCGTCGATCGCCGAGCGGATCAGCGGTCTGCCAACGAACGGCGTACCGCTTGTGAGTTGACCCTTTTGCGAAGCATCGATGATGAGCAGCGAAAGCTGCTTGTTTGGTTGCACATCGAAGTCGACCGAAAGAAACGCGCGCGCAGTAAGATATAGGTCAGCCCCCACTGCACCGCCCGCAGGGACCGTGACTTGCTGCTCATCGTGCAAGACCGTGGATTGCGGATCCATCGCCACGGAGCTGAGCGGACCAGCTACAGCACGCATCACCATCGCTGACGCGCCCAGCGCTAGCAGCGCTGTCATTTCTCGCCGGTTCAGCCTGTTGCGGCTCGCAGGTACACGCGCCTTCCCTTTAGTCCGCATGAGGCCCCCCAAAATGCGTACTGCTTATGGGAAGGACAAATTTTGATGGGCAATTTCGAACTCAGTCAAGCAAGCAATGGTTAGTATGACACCGCCATTGGCACACAGGGTGCAGAAGACACGAACTGCCCGCCGGTTTTTCCGAGCTTGAGCAAAGGCTTGAGCGCGACAGTTCAGTTAAGGGCCGACCCGGGCGAGTGTCACTCTTGCCACTTGGACCGCGCGCTCGTTAGAAGAGGGCGTTTAGTGATCAGGACTAACGCTGCGCTGCCTTCAGCGCCTGCTCGAAGTCCTCGATCAGGTCGCTGGCTTCTTCGATGCCGACGGACATGCGCAGGAGGTCGGGCGGGGCGGGGGAGTTGGGGCCTTCAACCGACGATCTGTGCTCGATGAGGCTTTCGACGCCGCCGAGCGAGGTGGCGCGCTTCCAGATCCTCACGTTGGCGGCGGTGGCGATGGCGCCTCTTTCTCCGCCCCTGGTGCGGATGGACATGAGGCTGCCGAAGCCGCCCTGCATCTGTTTCGCCGCCACCTCGTGGCCCGGGAAGTTGGTGAGGCCGGGATAGAGGACGTCTTCCACCAGCGGATGGCCGCGGAAATGTTGCGCGACGGCCATGGCGTTGGCGCTCGCAGTGCGGACGCGGGGATAGAGCGTGCGCATGCCGCGCAGCAGGAGCCAGGCCTCGAACGTGCCGAGCACCGCGCCGGACTGGATGCGGATGCGCTTGATGGTTTCCCACTGTTCGTCGGCGCGCTTGGTGACCAGCGCGCCGGCGATGATGTCGGAGTGGCCGTTGAGCGACTTGGTCGCCGAATGCATCACGATGTCGGCGCCCAGATCGAGCGGGCGGGTGAACACCGGCGTCGCGACGGTGGAGTCGACCGCAAGGCGGGCGCCGGCGGCGCGCGCGATCTCAGCGGCGGCGGCGATATCGGTGACGGCGAGCGTGGGATTGCCGGGGGTTTCGATCCAGACGAGCGCGGTCTTGCCGGGCCGCATCGCGGCTTTCAATGCAGCGAGGTCGATGGTGTCGACGATCTCGACCTTGAGGCCCCACTGCGTCGCGAAGCCGAGCAGCCAGGCGCGCAGCGACCAGTACATCACGCGCGAGATCACGACATGGTCGCCGGGCTTGCAGGACAGGAACACTGCGTTGGCGGCGGCCATGCCGCTGGCGAACAGCGCGGCGCCGGCGCCGTTCTCCAGCGACGCGAGAACGGCTTCCGCCTGGTCGAAAGTGGGATTGTCGGCGCGGGAATAGTTGCGCCCCGAACGGTACTGGTTGTCCTCGTCGCGGATGAAGGTGGAGCTGGGGTACAGCGGCGGCGCGACGGACTTCGTGGTCTCGTCGATCCAGCCCAGCGCCTGCGCCGCAACCGTTGCGGGTTTCATGTCGGGTTCTTTAGCCATGCGCGGAAAATCGCATGCCCGAGCACCGCTGTCATGCCCGCGTAGGTGGGATCAGCTATCTCACGCGGAGGCGCGGAGACGCGGAGGTTGTGCGCCAGCTCCGCGTCCTCCGCGGCTCCGCGTGAATTGGCGCTTCGCGCCGTAACTCTTGCGCCCGCAGACGCGGGCGCGCTGGGTCCCCGCCTGCGCGGGGATGACAATCGTGAGGGACAGCCTGGAACTTCCCCAGCGGTAGTCAAAAGGACGCGATTTTGGGCTGGTGCGGCACCCCGGACCGGGTGCTAAAACCGCGCCCAGTCAACCGAAGGAGTTCACATATTATGGGCGAAGCATACATCGTTGCCGCGGCGCGTACGGCCGGCGGCAAGCGCGGCGGCAAGCTGAAGGACTGGCACCCGGTCGACCTGGGCGCGACGGTCATCAATTCGCTGCTCGACCGTTCGGGCGCGAACCCGGACCTGATCGAGGACGTGATCTGCGGCTGCGTGAGCCAGGTGGGCCAGCAGGCGATCAACGTGGCGCGCAACGCGGTGATGGCCTCGCGCCTGCCGGAGCATGTGCCGGGCACCTCGGTCGACCGCCAGTGCGGTTCCTCGCAGCAGTCGCTGCACTTCGCGGCGCAGGCCGTGATGTCGGGCTCGATGGACGCGGTGATCGCGATGGGCATCGAGAGCATGACGCGCGTGCCGATGGGCGCCAGCGCGGCGCTGCCGGCGCAGAACGGCATGGGCACCTACATGAGCCCTGAGCTCCAGAAGAAGTACCCCGGCATCCAGTTCAGCCAGTTCATGGGCGCCGAAATGATGGCCGAGAAGTACAAGCTGACGAAGGACCAGCTCGACCAGTTCGGCTATGACAGCCACCGCAAGGCCATCGCGGCGACGCAGGGCGGCAAGTTCAAGGACGAAGTCGTCGGCCTGGAAATCAAGGACGCCGAGGGCAACGCCTCGCAGCACACGGTCGACGAAGGCATCCGCTTCGACGCTTCGCTTGAGGGCATCAAGGGCGTGAAGCTGCTGCGCGAAGGCGGCTTCATCACGGCCGCGACGTCCTCGCAGATCTGCGACGGCGCGTCGGGCGTGCTGGTTGTGAACGAGAAGGGCCTGAAGGCGCTGGGCGTGAAGCCGCTGGCGCGCATCCACCACATGACGGTGATCGGCGGCGATCCGGTCATCATGCTGGAAGCCCCCCTGCCCGCGACCAAGCGCGCGCTGGAGAAGGCCGGCATGAAGATCGGCGACATCGACCTGTACGAAGTGAACGAGGCGTTCGCGAGCGTGCCGACGGCGTGGTTGCAATATGTCGGCGCGGATCCGCAGAAGCTGAACGTGAACGGCGGCGCGATCGCGCTGGGCCATCCGCTGGGCGCCTCGGGCACCAAGCTGATGACGACGCTGCTGTACGGCCTGAAGGACCGCAACAAGAAGTGGGGCCTCCAGACGATGTGCGAAGGCGGCGGCCTCGCCAATGTGACGATCGTCGAGCGGTTGTAAGAACCTCGGAACAGAGGGCGCGCCCGTCCGCAGGAAGCTGCGGGCGGGCGTTTTCATTTGTTTGCCGTGACGGCAGGCTTGTGCGGGACGTACGCGTCATGCACCGTTGACTTGAAACGGAGGACGCCGATGGACCTCTCCTACAGTCCCGAATACGAAGCCTTTCGCGCGGAGGTGCGCGCCTTCACGAAGAAGTACGGCGACCAGGCGCCGCGCGGAGCCGCGTTGGGCAGCGGCGACATGCGCTCGTGGCAGAAGCTGCTGATCGAGCACGGCTACGCAGCACGCACGATCCCGAAGGAATATGGCGGGTTCGGCGCGGAGCCGGATGTGCTCAAGTCTCGCATCATCGCGGAAGAATTTCTCGCCGCCGGACTACCGATGGGGATGAGCGGCCAGGGTATTTCGATGCTGGTGCCGACCCTGCTGGAAGTCGGCAGCGAGGAGCAGAAGAAGAAATACATCGCGCCGACGCTGCGCGGCGAGATCATCTGGTGCCAGGGCTACAGCGAGCCGGGATCGGGATCGGACCTCGCGTCGCTGACCACGCGCGCGACCGAGGACGGCGACGACTTCATCATCAACGGCCAGAAGATCTGGACCTCGACCGCGGCGCAGGCGGACATGATCTTCTGCCTGGTGCGCACCGAGCCGGACAAGCCGAAGCACGAGGGCATCTCGTACATCCTGTTCTCCATGAAGACGCCGGGGATCGAGGTGCGGCCGCTGGTGACCATGACCGGCCGCGCCGAGTTCAACGAGGTGTTCTTCACCGACGTGCGCGTGCCGAAATCGGGCGTGGTGGCGGGGCGCGGGCTGGGCTGGATGGTCGCCAACGCGACCCTGAAGCACGAGCGCGGCATGCTGGGAGATCCCAACCAGGCGGGCACGCGGCTGAAGGCCATCATCGAGCTGATGAAAGAGGAGACCGTCGACGGCGGGCGGCTGATGGACAATCCGGCGCTGCGCGACCGCCTCTTGAAGCTCCAGGCGCGCACGATCGCGATGGAATATCACGGGCTGCGGCTGCTGACCGCCGGGATCAAGGGCGAGGATGCGGGCGTGGCGCGGCTGATCGTGAAGCTGATGGGCTGCGAGCTGAACCACCAGCTCGCGGCGTTCGCGATCGATGCCTTGGGCGAGCTGGGGATGCTCTACAACGGCTCGCCGCACTTAAGGAACATGGGCAACTGGCAGTCGAGCTACATGTTCGACCTCGGCCTCATCATCGGCGGCGGCACGGCGCAGATCCAGAAGAACATCATCTCGGAACGCGGCCTGGGCATGCCGCGCGAACCGAAGCCGGCGAAGGTGTGAACATGCACCCTTCGAGGCTCGCTGCGCTCGCACCTCAGGGTGACGCGCTTTTTCTTGAAGCCACTCCCATTTCGTCATGCTGAGGTGCTCCGCGTAGCGGAGCCTCGAAGCACGCACACAGGATAAGTTGCCATGGAATTCGGTCTGACCGACGACCAGAAGATGATGCAGGACAGCGTGAACCGCACGCTGGAGCGGGTGTCGGCGCTGGAACGCGTGCGCAAGGCGGCGGAGGCCGGCGGCCACGCGGCCGACGTGCTGAAGGCGGTGGCGGAGCTGGGCGTCACCGGCATCCTGATCCCGGAGGAATACGGCGGATTGGGCCTGAAGCTGCTGGATGCGGCGCTGGCGGCGGAGGCGCTGGGGCGGCATGTCGCGCCGGTGCCGTTCGTGGCGTCGAGCGTGATGGCGCCGCTCGCGATCCTGCACGCGGGATCGGAGGCGCAGAAGCGCAAATGGCTGCCGGCGCTGGCTTCAGGCGAGTTGATCGCTGGCGTGGCGGTGAGCGAACGCGCCGGCGGCGCGCGCGACAAGGCGGGGATCACGGCGAAGGGCGGCAAGCTCAGCGGCAAGGCGCTGTTCGTGCTCGATTTCGATGGCGCAGGGATCTATGTCGTCGCGGATGCACGCGGCAGCCTGCATGTGGTCGACGCGGGCGCGAAGGGGCTGGAGAAGACCACGCTCAACACCATCGACCAGACGCGCGCGATCGGCGAGCTGAACTTCCACGATGTCGAGGCGGAAGCACTGGCGCATGAGGCGCCGGCGGCGCTGGAGCGCATGATCGATGCGGGGCGCGTGATGCTGGCGGCAGACGTGCTGGGCGCGGGCGGGCGGATGATCGAGAAGGCGGTCGACTACGCCAAGGAGCGCAAGCAGTTCGGGCGGGTGATCGGCTCCTACCAGGCGGTCAAGCACATGTGCGCGGAGATGATCGCGGAGCTGGAGCCGTGCCGGTCGCTGATCTGGTACGCGGCCTATGCGTTCGACGCGTTTCCGGCCGAGGCGCGCAGGATGGCGGCGCACGCCAAGGCGCACACGACCGAGGTCGGCACCTTCGTCGCCCGCACCGCGACCGAAGCGCATGGCGGCATGGGGTTCACCGACCTGCTCGGCCTGCACTACTGGTTCAAGCGCATCGGCTTCGACCGGCAGGCGCTGGGCGGGCCGGAAAAGGTCCGCCACGATGCCGCCGTGGCGCAGGGGTGGGTTGGCAACTGACCGTCGTCACCTCCCCCTTTGTGGGGAGGTCGACAAACTTGCTTGCGTCGCTCGCAATTTTTCGGGTGGGGGACTGCGCCTCGTCAAAGCACCGCACCCCACCCGAAAAATCGCTAGGCGATTTTTCGACCTCCCCATAAAGGGGAGGTGATGACGACGATCCACGAAGACGGCCTCCCGACACCACAGCGCTATTGGGCGATTGCGACCATCGCGCTGGGGATCGTGATGGCGGTGATGGATTCGGCCATTGCCAACGTCGCGTTGCCGACCATCGGGATCGACCTGCGTGCCGATCCGGCGCTGTCGATCTGGATCGTCAACGGGTACCAGTTGGCGATCACCATCTCGCTGCTGCCGCTGGCTGCGCTGGGCGACATCATCGGCTACCGGCGCATCTATGTCGCCGGGCTGATCCTGTTCACCATCGCGTCGCTGCTGTGCGCGGTGGCGCGCGACCTGCCGATGCTGGCGATCGCGCGCGTGGTGCAGGGGTTCGGCGGGGCGGGGATCATGGCGGTGAACTCGGCGCTGATCCGCTTCATCTACCCGCACCGGCTGCTGGGGCGCGGGCTCTCGATCAACACGCTGATCGTCGCCGTATCCGCCGCAGCAGGGCCGACGGTCGCCGCAGGCATCCTGAGCGTCGCGACCTGGCCGTGGCTGTTCGCGGTGAACATTCCGTTCGGCTTCGTCGCCATCGTGATCGCGCTGCGCGCCCTGCCCTTCACGCCGCGCGCCAAACACAGCTTCGATATCCCCGGCGCGCTGCTGGTGGCGCTGATGTTCGGGCTTCTGATCGGGAGCATCGACGCGTTCGGGCATGGCGGATCGGGCGTGCTGTTCATCGTCGAGCTTGCGGCGACCATCGTGATCGGCGCGATCATGGTGCGGCGCGAGGCGACCGCGGCGTCGCCGATGCTGCCGGTGGACCTGATGCGCATCCCGATCTTTGCCCTGTCTATCGGCACGTCGATCTGCTCCTTCGCCGGGCAGATGCTGGCGCTGGTGTCGCTGCCCTTCCTGCTCCAGAGCGAGATGCACTTCACCGCGGTGGAGACCGGCCTGCTGATGACGCCATGGCCGATCGCCATCGCGCTGGTGTCGCCGGTCGCGGGACGGCTGGCGGACCGCTATCCCGCCGGCATCCTGGGCGCGATCGGCCTGATCGTGTTCGGCAGCGGGCTGTTCGCGCTGGCGCAGTTGCCTGCGCATCCGAGTATCCCCGATATTGCGTGGCGCATGGTGCTCGCGGGCGCAGGCTTCGGCCTGTTCCAGTCGCCCAACAACCGCGCGATGATCGGATCGACGCCGCGCGAGCGCAGCGGCGGGGCAAGCGGCATGCTGGGCACGGCGCGGCTTCTGGGCCAGACCATCGGCGCGGCGCTGGTGGCGCTTCTGTTCGCGCGGTTCCCGGCGCACGGCACGGTCACATCGCTTTATGTGGGCGTCGGCTTCGCGCTGGTCGCGGCGGCGGTATCGAGCCTGCGTCTATTTGATCGGACGGGCCAGGCGCCCGCGCGCTAGCGAATTCATTGGACCGGTACGCGCAGCCGCGCTCATACTTCCCGCAAGATTCCGGGAGGATGGACATGGAGCTAAATCCGAAGGCGGCAGGATTTGCGGCGGCGCGGCTGGACCGCATCGCCGATCATCTGCAGCGGTCGTACATCGACAACGGCAAGATCGCGGGCTGCCAGGTGGCGGTGACGCGCAAGGGGCACATCGCCTACTTCAAGTCGCTGGGCCAGCAGGACAAGGAACGCGGCACGGCGATGCGCGACGACGCGATCTTCCGCATCTATTCGATGACCAAGCCGATCACCTCGGTCGCGCTGATGACGCTGTATGAGCGCGGCTATTTCCAGCTCAACGATCCGGTGCACCGCTTCGTGCCGGAGTGGCGCGACCATCGCGTGTGGGTGTCGGGCGAGGGCGCGACGATGGAGACCGTGAAGCCGAACCGGCCGGTCAGCATGCGCGACATGCTGGGCCATACCGGCGGGCTCACCTACGGCAATGCGCTGGCGGCGCTGGGTGCGCCCGACACCGCGCATCCGGTGGACAAGGAATACGCCAGGGTGGGCGTGCGGCGTGGCGAGGGCGAGGACCTGCGCGCGTTTGCGGCGAAGCTGGGCCGCGTGCCGCTGCGCTACCAGCCGGGCGAACGGTGGATGTATTCGCTCTCCACCGACATGTGCGGCGCGCTGGTGGAGATCATCTCGGGCAAGCGGTTCGACAAGTTCCTGCAGGACGAGATCTTCGAGCCGCTAAAGATGAAGGACACGTCGTTCACGGTGGCGAAGGAAAAGCTGCCGCGCTTTGCCGCGAACTACCGGCGCGGGGCGGACAAGACGCTGCACCTGGTCGACGATCCGCAGAAGAGCACCTATCTGAAGGAGCCGACGTTCTTCTCGGGCGGCGGCGGGCTGACCGGCACGACGGCGGACTATGTGCGGTTCTGCGAGATGCTGCGGCGGGGCGGCGAGCTGGACGGGGCACGCATCCTGGGACCGCGCACCGTCGAGCTGATGCACCGCAATCATCTGAAGGACGGCAAGGACCTGACGCAGATGGCGATCGGCGGGTTCTCGGAGACCGCGAATGAGGGTGTCGGCTTCGGGCTGGGCTTTGCCTGCACGCTGGACAGCGTGACGTCGGGATCGATCGTCGGCACCGACTGGTACTGGGGCGGCGCGGCGAGCACGATCTTTTGGGTCGACGCCGTGGACGACCTGGCGGTGGTGTTCATGACCCAGCTGATGCCGAGCGGTGCGTTCAATTTCCGCGGGCAGTTAAAGTCGATCGTGTATTCATCGATCGCGGACTAGCTGCCCGGCCTTTCGCGATACCACGCGAGCTGTTCGCTGGTGGCGAGGAGCTTGCCGCTGCGGCTCCAGTAGCTGGAGCGTTCGTCGGAGGCACCGCGGCTGCCGACGCGGCCGTCGCATTCGATCAGGATGAAGTCGTCGCCGATTGCCGCGAGCTCTTCCTCGGTCGCGTGGAGGTAGACGGTGAGCGTGAGCGTGGTCGTGTTGATCGTGCGGCCGAGCGCGTACATCGAACGCGGCGGCGAGAAGTCCGTCACCATGCCGAGCATCGCCTTGTCCATCGGACCGCGGCGCGGCCTGACCCAGGCGAGGGAGCGGGCATCGGTCCCGCCGGGCTCGGGCATGAAGTCGCCGCCGATCATGCGGCGCTCAAAGGCGGAGGCACCGTAGTGATGCGACGTTTCGGCGAATTCGAGCCTGGGCAACGTCTCGGGCGCAGGCGCGTCGGGTATCTTCGCGAATTCGAAGGGCGGGGTCGTGGGGCGCTGCGCCATGGTCACGATGGCGTGGACGCCGACCTGATCGGAGCCGCCGGGCAGGAGCTCGACCTCCCACACGCCGATGGAGCGGCCCTGGCGCAGGCAGCGGGCGCGGATGTCGATGGGGCCGGAGGGAAGTGCGGCGGCGTAGGTGAGCGTGAGCGACAAGGCTTCGCCGATCGCGGTGGGCTCGGCGTCGAGCACGCGGATCGAAAGGCCGATGGCGTAGCCGCCCCATAGACCGCCGCCGGGATTGCTCCACTCGGGGCCGGCGACGGTGGTCCAGCGATGGGGACCAGCCGGCGTCAAAGGCATGGCGGCGTCGGTCGTCGGGCTGTTCATTCCTGAAATCTCCGGTGTCGGGGAAAGCTAAGCGGCGCGCCGTTGCGTCAGTCAACGCGGCGATTACGCCGCGCGATGGCCGCCCGTGATGGTCACAGGGCGCTTCTCGGTGGTGGGAAGGATGATCCCGGCACCCGCAGCGGCGCCGTGCGGGGCGGTGACTGCGACGGTGATCTCGCCGGGCGTGCAGGTGACCTCGACGCGCCAGAGCGGTGGCTCCGCGGCGAGGTCGCCTTCGCCGTCGTCGTCGAAGACCTGGGTGCTGAAGGTGCCTTCGGCCACCGGGAAGATCGCGAAGCCGCGGGTGTCGGCACGTTCGGCGAAATGCTGTTCGGCGGTGTTGAGGGCGACGATGCTGCCTTCGCGCGCGAGCAAAAGCGGGCGGCGGAAGGGCGCGGGGCGCGAGATCGTCTGGCCGCCGTCGAAGACTTCGCCAGTCCACCAGTCGAACCAGCGTGTGCCGGCCGGGAGATAGACATCGCGCGTCGCAGTGCCCGGCTCGACGACAGGCGCCACCAGCAGCGAATGGCCAAGCATCATGTCGTCGTTGCCTTCGAGACAGCGTTCGTCGAGGGGAAAGAGAGCGAAGGTGGGCCAGATTATCGGCGCGTACTGCTCTGCGTGACGCCACACGAGATTGTAGAGATACGGCAGCAGGCGGTAGCGGAATTTGATCAGGTCGCGGACATGGGGCGTGACCGACGGGTGCATCCACGGTTCGTTGGCGGTGCGGTCGGTGTTCCAGGAATGGATCGAGAAGCGCGGCATGAAGATGCCGAAGCCGACCCAGCGCACGAACAGCTCGGCGTCGGGCTTGGGGCCGTCGAAACCGCCGACGTCATGGCCGGTGTTCGACACGCCGCTGAGCGCGAGGCCGAGGCCCATGCGCACGTTCCATTTGAGCGTGTCCCAACTGGTGTAGTTGTCGCCGGACCATGTCTGCACGTAGCGCTGCATGCCTGCGAAGCCCGCGCGGCTGACGAGATAGGGGCGCTTGCCGGGTTCCTTCGCGATCTGCGCGGCCTTGGAGGCGCGCAGCATCTGGAGCGTGTGAAGCGGCTTGGTGGCGATGGCCTGGCCGTTGTGGGCGCGCGCGGCGGGCGAGACGATCTCGAACTCGTTGTTGTCGTTCCAGGTGCCGGCCATGCCGACGTCGAGCAGCGCGGTCGTCACCTTCTCCTGCCACCAGTCGAGCGTCGCGGGGTTGGTGAAATCGAGATAGGCGCCGACGGCGTCCCAGAACTGAACCCATTCGGGCTCGCCGTTCGCGGCGGTAATCAGCAGGCCTTTGTCGCGCGCTTCGGCGAACAGCGGGTGATCGTGCAGCAATGCGGGCTTGATGTTGGGGATCACCCGCACGCCCTTCTCCGCATAGCTGCGCACGAAGGCGGCGGGGTCGGGGAATTTGTCCCGGTTCCAGTGGAAGACATAGCGCTTTGGGCCCATGGAGGTGTATCCGGACGACAGATGGAAGGAGTCGCACAGGATGTCGTGCTCCTCGCATTTCGCGATAAACTCCATCATCGCGGCCTGGGCGTCGTCGCGGTCGGTATAGCTCATGGTCGAGCCGGAATAGCCGAGGGCGTAGCGCGGCGGGAACGCAGGACGGCCGGCGAGCCAGGTGAAGCGGCGCGTGATCTCAGGGATGGTGCCGCCGATGACGTAGTAATCGAGGTCGCCGTAGTCCGCGGTGAAACCGCGGAAGAGGCCGTGGTAGTTGCTGCGTTCCGCACCCATGTCGAAGGTACAGTCGGAGAGCGTGTCGTAGAAAATTCCCGCGGCGGTGTCCGAGCTTTTGCGCGTGATGTAGAACGGGATGTGCTTGTAGAGCGGGTCTGAGGTGCGGGCGTCGTAGCCCATGGCATCGACGTTGCTCATGCGAAAGCGGCGGCCTGCGCGGTTCATCTCGCCGCTGCGCTCGCCCAAGCCGAAATACATCTCGGCCGGATCGCGCACGAGGTAGTGGTGCACCTTCCCGTCCCACCAGCCGAAATTGTAGGCCTGGGTCGGTCGGTCTTTCAGGATGCGCCTATAATCCTGCGCGCGGTCATCGAACACATCCCAGGTGCAGAAAAAACCGCGAAGCAAAACCTTGAGTCGCAGCCCGCTGGTCTCGACGATCAGTTTCCCTTCGTCTTCGCGCAAATCAAACTGCGGTAGCGTGAAGCCTGACAGATCGAACCGGTCACGTCCCTCAAATGGCACGTCGTCCTGACCCGGCGCCACGGTCCAGCTACGCGGCTGCTTCGTCACGCCATCGGGCAGCATCATCACGCGGATGATGTCGTCCTCCAGAACGAAGATGTGCGCGACGGCCGGGCCGTCGCTGGTCAGCGTCAGGTGATTGCCCTCGCGCGCGGTGAGGCGGAAGACGGGTGGGTTGGCGAGGGTGCTCACCAGTTGGTCATACTACCGTCTTCGAGGCGATTCACCGGCAGATAGGCGCGCTTGTAGGGATATTTCGCCGCGAGCGCCTCGTCGATCTCGACGCCCAGACCCGGGGCTTCGCCGGGCGTGAACATGCCGTTCGCGAACTTGTAGGCGTGCGGGAAGACGGCGTCGGTCTCTTTCGTATGGATCATGTACTCCTGGATGCCGAAGTTCGGCACCGAGATGTCGAAGTGCAGCGCCGCGGCCATGCACACGGGCGACAGGTCGGTCGCGCCGTGGCAGCCGGTGCGCACGTGGTAGAGATCGGCAAGGCTGGCGACACGGCGCAGATGGGTGATGCCGCCGCCGTGCACGACCGTCATGCGGATGTAGTCGATCAGCTGTTCCTCGATCAGCTGCTTGGCGTCCCAGATGGTGTTGAAGATCTCGCCCACTGCGAGCGGCGTCGTGGTGTGCTGACGGATGATGCGAAAGCCGGCCTGGTTCTCCGCCGGAACGGTGTCTTCAAGCCAGAACAGACGGTAGGGCTCGAGGTCTTTGCCTAGGCGGCCGGCCTCGATCGGCGTGAGGCGATGATGCACGTCGTGCAGCAGGTGCACGTCCCAGCCCAGCGCCTCGCGCGCGGCGGCGAACAGCTCGGGTACGGTGCGCATGTACTTGACGGTGGACCAGACGTTCTCGGTCGGCAGGTCGGCGTCGGCGGGCTCGTAGTACTTCTTGTCCTTCGACACGCCGTAGGTGGACTTGAGGCCGGGGATACCCGATTGCAGGCGGATCGCCTTGTAGCCCTCGGCCTTGTACGTCTTCGCTTCGGCGATGGTCTCTTCGATCGTCGTACCGTTGGCGTGGCCGTAGGCCATCACGCCCTCGCGGCTGGCGCCGCCCAGCAGCTGGTAGAGCGGCAGGCCGGCGACCTTGCCCTTGATGTCCCACAGCGCGGTGTCGACCGCACCGATGGCGGCCATGGTGACGGGGCCGCGCCGCCAATAGGCCCCGCGATAGAGGAATTGCCAGATGTCCTCGATCTGGTGCGCGTCGCGGCCGATCAGGCACGGGATGACGTGATCGGCGAGATAGCTCGCGACGGCGAGCTCGCGGCCGTTCAGCGTGGCGTCGCCGATGCCGGTGACGCCGTCGGAAGTCTCGATCTTCAGCGTGACGAAGTTGCGGCCCGGCGAGCAGACGATGACGCGCGCGGAGGTGATCTTTGCCATGGCGGGGGTCTCAGAGCTTGTAGGCGGCTTTGGGAAGGTTATAGGCGAGATCGACGATAAGTTCATGCGCCTCGTCTTCTTCCAGCCGGTGCGTGGTGACCAGTTCCGCCAGATAGGCGGCGTCGATGCGACGGGCGAGGTCATGGCGCGCGGGGATGGAGAGGAAAGCACGCGTGTCGTCGTTGAAGCCGACGGTGTTGTAGAAACCCGCCGTCTCGGTCACCTGGCGGCGGAAGCGCAGCATGCCTTCGGGCGAGTCGTGGAACCACCAGGCGGGACCGAGCTTGAGGCACGGATAGTACCCGGCCATTGGCGCGAGTTCGCGGGCGTAGTTGGTTTCGTCCAGCGTGAAGAGGATGACGGTGAGGTCTGGGCGGTTGCCGACCACATCGAGCATGGGCTTCAGCGCATGCACGTAATCCGTCGTCATCGGGATGTCGGCGCCGATGTTCGGGCCGTACTTCGCGAACAGCGACGGGTTGTGGTTGCGGAAACTGCCCGGATGGATCTGCATGGTCATACCGTCGTCGCACGACATCTTCGCCATCTCGGTCAGCATCTGGGCGCGGAAGAGTTCGGCGTCGTTTGCGTTGCGCTTGCCCCGCATCAGGCGGTCGAACAGGGCGGAGGCGTCGGCGGGCGACAGGTTCGCGGTGGCGGCGCTCGGGTGGCCGTGGTCGGTGGCGGTGGCGCCGTGGGCGCGGAAGAAGGCGCGGCGGTCCTGGTGCGTCTTGAGGTAGCCGGCCCAGGTGGTGGCGCCGAATGTCTCGACATTGGCGGCGAACACGTCCTTGCCGGCATCGATCACATCGTCGGGGCGGTAGGTGGTGACGACGTGGCCGGGCCAGTCGCGCTCGATCGCGTCGTGATCGGCGAGCGTGTCGAGGGCGCCTTCGGTGGTCGCGATCTTCTCGATGCTGAAGCGCTCGAACAGCGCACGGGGACGGAAACCGCTGAGCTTCAGCGCCGTGTTGATGCGGTCGTAATAGTCGTCGGCGGTGTCAGCCGAGAGCTTGCGGTCGAAACCGAACACGGTGGCGAAGACGTGGTCGAGCCAGAGCCGCGAGGGCGTGCCGCGGAACAGATGATAGTTCGAGGCGAACAGCTTCCACGCGGCGCGACGGTCGGCGGCCGGGTTCTGGAGGCCAAGTTGCTCCAGCGTGATGCCCTGGGAATAGAGCATGCGCGTGACGTAGTGGTCGGGCCACAGGAACAGGCTGGTCGCGTCCTCGAACGGCGCGTCAGTCGCGAACCATTTGGGATCGGTGTGGCCGTGCGGCGAGAGGATCGGCAGATTCTCGACCCGCGCGAACAGCGCGCGCGCGATGGCGCGGGTACCGCTATCAGCGGGAAAGAAGCGATCAGGGTGGAGTTTCAGTGCCGACATCGGATCACCAAAGACGTTAGCGAATGACGCGGGCGCCTTTGCCCTTCATCACGGCTTCGACTTCCCTGGCGCTCACCATGGAGGTGTCGCCGGGCGTGGTCATAGCGAGTGCGCCGTGCGCGGCGCCGTATTCCACTGCGGCCTGCGGTCCCTTTCCTTCCAGAAAACCGTAGGCCAGGCCGGACGCGAAGCCGTCGCCGCCACCGACGCGGTCGTAGATCTCCAGGTTCTCGCGCATCATCGACTGATAGAACGCGCCGCCGGCGTAGAGGATCGCGGACCAGTCATTGAAGCTCGCGGTCTTCGCGTTGCGCAGCGTGGTCGCGGCGACCTTGAAGTTAGGGAATTCCCTCACCGCGGTCTGGATCATCTTCTTGAAGTTCGCGGGATCGATGGCGGAGATGTGCTCATCCATGCCTTCGACCTCGAAGCCGAGGCAGGCGGTGAAATCCTCCTCGTTACCGATCATCACGTCGACGTATTTCGCGATGTTGCGGTTGATCCTGCGGGCGCCTTCCTGGCCGCCCTGCGACTTCCACAGCGAGGCGCGGTAGTTGAGGTCATAGGAGACGATGGTGCCGTATTTGTGCGCGGCCTCGACCGCCTCGATCACGGCTTCCGACGTGTTGGGCGCGAGCGCGGCGAAGATGCCGCCGGTGTGGAACCAGCGCACGCCTTCTTCGCCGAACAGCTTCTCCCAGTTCACTTCGCCGGGCCGGATCTGCGAGGCGGCCGAGTTGGCGCGGTCGGAGCAGCCGAGCGCGGCGCGGATGCCGAAGCCCTTCTCCGTGAAGTTGAGGCCGACGCGGGTGTTGCGGCCGATGCCGTCATGCTCGCGCCAGATGACGTGGGACATGTCCACGCCCCCCTGCATGATGAAATCCTCGACCAGCCAGCCGAGGTCGTTGATGGGAAGCGCGGTGACGACGGCGGCACGCTTGCCCCAGCATTTGCGCATGGCGCGGGCGACATTGTACTCGCCGCCGCCTTCCCACACGGTGAACTGGCGGCTGTTGCGCACGCGGCCGAAGCCCGGATCGAAGCGCAGCATCACCTCGCCGAACGCGACGCAGTCCCACCTGGTCTCTTGGGCGGAGCGGATCTTCAGAACGTCGGCCATTACTTGCCTGCCCTGATGGCTTTGATGAGCGCGACAGTCTCGCGCACTTTCTTCTCGATGCCCTCATAGTCTTTGGCGTCGAGCAGCTTCTTGGTGATGAGGTTGGAGCCGATGCCGGCTGCGACGATGCCCGCGCCGAACCATTCGCGCAGGCTGGCCTCGGTCGCTTCGACGCCGCCGGTCGGCATGATCTTGGTCCACGGCATGGGGCCAAGCACGGCCTTGACGAAGGCGGGACCGCCGACGCTTTCGCCCGGGAACACCTTCACGATCTCGCAGCCCAGCTCCTGGGCCTCACTGATCTCGGTGGCCGAGCCGCAGCCCGGCGAATAGGGGATGCCGCGCCGGTTGCAAAGCCTGGCAACGTCCGGATTGGTCATCGGTCCCACGACGAAGTTGGCGCCATTGGCGATGTAGATGCCCGCGGTGGGCGCGTCGACCACGGAGCCGACACCCATGACTACGCTATCGTCCGCCTTGGCGAAGTGGCGGGTGACTTCGAGGAATGTGTGCGGAGCGAAGTCGCCCCGGTTCGTGAACTCGATGCATTTGGCGCCGCCATTGGCGCAGGCCTGAATGACCCTGGCGCAGACCTCGGTGTCGGGATGGTAGAAGACCGGGACCACGCCCTGGTCGATGATTGCCGCCAGCGTTTTCAGCCGATCCCTGGCCATTCTTCCTCCCGAATCCTGCAAGGCGGCGCACAATGCCCCGACGGCAAGCGCTTGTCATTTGCCGCCACGGCAACCGGTGTCATTTTCGTCGGCAACGGGACCAATTTCTTGGTCCCCGCTGGTCAACGCGTCGACAAGCCGCCGTCGATGACGAGTTCGCTGCCGGTCATGTAGCGGGACTCGTCGCTGGCGAGGAACAGGACGCCGGCGGCGATGTCCTCAGGCAGGCCCTTCTTGCCGGTCGGGACGCCCTGCTCGCTGATGGCGTCGAGGTTCGGCGCGTTGCTGCCGCCGGACATGCCCGGGATGATGGCGTTCCAGATCGGCGTCTCGATGATGCCGGGATGGATCGAGTTCACGCGGACATTGTCGCGGGCGCCTGCGCATTCCATCGCCACCGCCTTCGTGAAGAGCCGCACGCCACCCTTGGTGGCGCAGTAGCCAGCCAGCGTCGGCGAACCCTTCAGCCCCGCGAGCGAGGAGAGGTTGATGATCGAACCGCCGCCGCTCGCGCGCATCAGCGGCAGCGAATGCTTGGTGCCGAGGAACACGCCGTCGAGGTTGATCGCCTGCTGCTTGCGCCAGTCGGCCAAGGTCATGGTCAGTACCGAGCCCGTGATGGCGATGCCGGCGTTGTTCACCAGGATATCGAGACGGCCGAAGCGGTCCTTCACCTGCGCGACGACGCTTTCCCACTGCTGCTCGTCGGCGACGTCGTGATGGATGTACATCGCCGCGCCGCCCGCGTTCTTGATCGCGTGCACGACGTCCTTGCCGGCATCGTCCTGGATGTCGGTGACAACGACCGCGGCGCCTTCCTTCGCGAGAAGCAGCGCGCTGGCGCGCCCGATACCGCTGGCGCCACCCGTGACGAGTGCAACCTTGCCTTTGACGCGATCAGCCATGTTCTTCTCCTGTTGCCTGTTTCGTCATGGGCGGGCTTGACCCGCCCATCCATCCGATGCGAGTCTGCGCATCGTGTTTGCTTATTGCGCGTCCGCAGACGCGGACGCGATGGGGATCAACTTACCTTCGCCAAGAATTTCTCCAATGCCGCGTTGAACGCGTCCGGGTTGTCGATGTTGGCGGCGTGGCCTGCATTGGGGATCACGGCCTTGTCGGCGCCGGGGATCTTGGCGGCCATATAATCCGACGCGGCAAGGAATGGCGTGTCCTTCTCGCCCACGATCACGATAGACGGCACCTTCACGTCGGGCAGCGAATTGATCACCCGCGCATTCTTCTGAGTCAGCATCCCGCGGCCGGCACGCGAGAGGCCGGTGGCGTCGCGATGCTGGGCAGTGCGGCGCTCGGCACTGGCGCCGGCGAGCTGGCCGAGGCCCTCGCGCTCGTAGCGCTCCGCCGTCTTGATGGCATTGGCGTTCCAGCCGTCGCGGGCGTCGTCCTTCTTGTAGCCGGGACCGGTGTCGATGATCAGCAGGGCCTGCACGCGCTCCGGATGCGTCGCGTTGAAGGCGAGCGACATGTAGCCGCCGAGTGACAGGCCGCCCACAATGGCCTTCTTCGCACCGACTGCGTCGAGCAGCGCGGCCATGTCTGCGACCGTTTTTTCCTCGGAGTATTCGGACTGGTCGTCGGGATAGTCGCTCTGGCCGTGGCCGCGCATGTCCCAGATCACGAGCTTGTGCTTCTTGCTGAGGGACGCGATCTGCCCTTTCCACATCTGCGAGGTGGCAGAATAGCCGTGGGTGAGCAGGATCACCGGGCCGGCGGCGCCGTGGACCTCGTAGTACAGGTGGACGCCGTCACGATTGAGCTTTGGCATGCCCGAACCTCCCATGTGCCCGCCTCTTCGGGGGCGGCAGGTGATATTGAAAGCCTGTAACGGATAGGGCAACTGCGGCGAAGTAGAAGCGCGGGTCTGCTATGATCACCCGCGCCGGAGCAGGGTCTTGCATGGCCGACGTGACGCAAGGGAATGCGGAAACCGAGCCGTCCTGGTGGGACGGTCTCATGGATACCCTCCGCGAACGGCTGGGATTGGCGCCGCGCGAGCGGAAGCCGCAATATATCTTCTACCGCCATCCGGTTCCGGTGCGGCTGCTGCACTGGCTGAATGCCATCATCATGCTGGTGATGCTGATGAGCGGGCTCCAGATATTCAACGCGCATCCCATGCTTTATTGGGGCAACGCCGCTGACTTCGACCATCCGTTCATCTCGCTGACGGCGGAAGGTACGCAGGAGCATTTCTGGGGCGTGACGAAGATCGGGCCATGGACATTCAACACCGATGGCTGGCTCGGTGCTTCAGGGACCAACGGCGTGCAGACCGTGCGCGGTTTCCCCGAATGGGCAACGCTGCCTCCGGAGTCGCCGAACCTCGCCCTCGGACGGCTATGGCACTTCGCATTCGCCTGGCTCCTGGTCACGAACGCACTGGCCTATTTCGGCTACATCCTCTTCGCGCGGCGGTACAAGGAGCTGGTCCCGACCGGGGATGACATCAGGCACCTGCCGCACGAGATCGTCACGCATGCGAAGCTGCAATTTCCGAAGGGCGAGGCGGCCAGACACTACAACGGCCTCCAGCGTCTGACCTATTTCGTCGTGCTGTTCGTCCTTGGCCCACTGATCGTGCTTACGGGCCTTACCATGTCGCCCACCATCGACAGCGTGTTTCCGTTTCTCGTCTGGGTGTTCGGCGGGCGCCAATCGGCGCGGACGATTCATTTCCTCGTCGCATTCTCCTTTGTCGGCTTCTTCATCGTTCACATGCTGGCGCTGTTCCTGTCCGCACCGATCAACGGGCTGCGCTCGATGATCACCGGCTGGTTCGCCATCGAGAAGGACGCACCATGAGCGACACCCGGCGCAATGTCCTCGTTCGCGGCAGCACATTGCTGGGATCCCTTGCGCTGGCCGGCTGCACCGATCTTTCGAACAAGCCCTGGGTGCAAAATGCACTGGGCGAAGTCGAAAACCTTACCCGCGTCGCCCAGAGGCTGTTCGCCGGTGGCCACTCGCTCGCGCCGGAATATTCCAAAGCCGACGTCGCCAGGATGTTCCGCGCCAATGGCACGTTGAATCCCGGCACCAACGATTACGCGATGCATCTGGCGAATGACTTTAAGGATTGGGTAATCCCGGTCGGCGGGCTGGTGGAGAAACCGCTGAAGCTGTCGCTGGTCGACCTCCGACGGATGCCACCGCGCACCCAGATCACCCGCCACGATTGCGTGGAGGGCTGGAGCTGCATCGGAGAATGGACCGGTGCGCCCCTGGCCCCCATTTTGGCCATGGCACGCCCAAAGCCAGAGGCACGCTACGTCATGTTCTATTGTGCCGATCCGATGGGTAACGGCGCCCTCGATGCCGGCGGTCACATCATTCCGCCACCTTACTATTATGAAAGCCTCGACCTGCTCGAAGCGACTCATCCACAGACGATTCTGGCGTATGACCTGAACGGAAAGCCGCTTCCGGTCGAGAACGGCGCGCCGATCAGGGTGCGGGCGGAGCGCCAGCTTGGCTACAAAATGCCCAAATATGTCCAGAAGATTGATCTGGTGGATAGTTTTACGCGTATCGGCGGTGGGAAGGGCGGCTATTGGGAAGATCAGGGCTATCAGTGGTACGGCGGCATCTGACACCAGACAGTCACAGCAGTTGACGGTTTGTCGCGGGCTCTTGCCGGACCGGGGCACCAAACCCAATATTCCGAGTTATATTCGGGAACTCGAACGATTCCTTCACCACAACGGGATTAGTGGCAGGGGCATGAACAAGGCGGCATCCATTTCCGCGGCGGTGTTGTTTGCGCTTGCGCTTAGCGGGTGCGCGGCCACCGATCCGAGCGGGCAGAACGACCCATACGAAGCGACCAACCGCGATATCTTCGCGATGAACCAGAAGCTGGATCATGCGGTCGCCCGTCCGGTGGCGGTGTTCTACAATCACGCATTCCCGCCGGTCGTCCGCGACGGCGTCCATAACGTGCTGACCAATCTGAACAGCCCGGTGGTGTTCGCAAACGATCTGCTCCAGGGGGAGACCACGCGCGCCGGGCAGACGCTGGGCCGCGCCGTCGTCAATTCGACGCTGGGCCTCGGCGGTCTCGTCGATCTCGCGGCCAAGATCGGTATCCCCGGCCATACCGAGGATTTCGGCCTGACACTGGGCGTCTGGGGCGCCAACGAAGGCCCCTACCTGATGCTGCCCTTTGCGGGCCCTTCCAATCCGCGCGACCTGGTCGGCATTGGCGGTGACATTGCGATGGATCCGTTCACCTGGATCAGTTTCCACAATTCGACCCTCTGGAGCGGAATCCGTGCCGGTATGGGCGTAATCGATGTGCGCGCGCGCAACGTCGACAACCTGGATCAGATCGAACGCACGTCGGTCGACCTCTACGCGACGACGCGCAGCCTCTACCGCCAGCACCGCAACGCGGAAATCCGCAAGGGCGCGCCGGACACCGAGAACCTGCCGAACCTGTAGACGCTCGCTGTATTACTCCGCAGCCTCGGGCGCATCGTCGCCCATGAGATGGCCGTACCAGCGGTCCCAGGCTTCCTTGCGACGCTTCCGCCAGCGGTCGAGATAGAGATAGATCACCGGCGTCGTGTACAGCGTCAGGATCTGGCTCACGATCAGTCCGCCCACGATCGAGATGCCGAGCGGCTGGCGCAACTCGGCGCCGGTGCCGAAGCCGAAGGCCAGCGGCATGGCGCCCAGGATCGCCGCGAAGCTCGTCATCATGATCGGGCGGAAGCGCAACAGGCACGCCTGATAGATCGCGTCCCGCGGCTCCATGTCCCTCTCGCGCTCCGCGGTGATCGCGAAGTCGATCATCATGATGGCGTTCTTCTTCACGATGCCGATCAGAAGCAGCACGCCGATCATCGCGATCAGGCTGAACTCGGTCTTGAAAATCAGCAGCGCCAGCACCGCGCCGACGCCGGCGGACGGCAGCGTGGACAGAATGGTCAACGGATGGACGATGCTTTCGTACAGGATGCCCAGCACCAGGTAGATCGTGACGAGCGCCGCAAGGATCAGCAGCGGCTGGTTGGAGATCGAATCCTGGAATGCCTTGGCGGTGCCGGCGAAGGCACCCTGGATCGATACCGGCACGCGGATCTCGGCCATCTTGGCCTGGATCGCCGCCGTCGCCTGGCCGAGCGACACGCCGTTGGCGAGGTTGAACGAGAAGGTGGTGACGACGAACGGGCCCTGATGGTTGATCGCCAGCGGCGACGAGCCCGGGCCGTAGCTCGCGATGGCAGACAGCGGCACCATGGTCTCCACGCGGGTCGAAACGCTGGAGCCCGTCGAAGCGCCGCCACGGGCGCTGTTCACCAGCGCGTTTGCCGCCTGGTTGCGGACCACGTCGTTGGCGACGTCGGCCGCGGTGAGGGCCGCCGTGCCGGTACTCGTGGCGCCGGATGTGCTGGCCGCGGTGCCGGGCGACGCCGGGATGCTGACCGTGCCCGCGACCGCACCGGTTGCCTGCGTGCCGCTGATCGAGCCGCCGCTGGTCGAGATGTATATGTCCTTCAGCGTGTCCGGGCTCTGCCAGAACTCGGGTGCGACCTCCATCACCACGTGATACTGGTTGAGCTCGTTGTAGATGGTCGAGACCTGGCGCTGGCCGAAGGCGTCGTACAGCGTGTTGTCGATTTGCGTCGCGTTGATCCCGAGCCGGTAGGCCGTCGCCCGGTCGATATGGAGCGCAATTTCCAGCCCCTTGTCGCCGCGGTCGGAGTTCACGTCCTCGAGCTCGTCTAACTGCGATACCGCGTCGGTGATCTTGGGCAGCCACTGCTCTAGCTCTTCGAGCGTGTCGGCCAGGATCGTGTACTGGTAGGCGCCGTTGCCCTGCCGCCCGCCGATGCGCACGTCGCGGCCGCCGGTCAGGAACAGGCGCGCGCCGGTCACCGCGCTGAGCTTGGGCGCCAGATCGCGCAGCACATCGTCGGTGCTCTTGCCGCCGCGATCGGCCAGTGGCTTGAGCTGGATGAAGACGTTGCCCGTGTTGGTGGCGCCGCCGCGCGGCCCACCTCCGCCACCGCCCGTGGTGCCGGTTACAGACACGACGTTGGGATCTTCGCTGATGATCCGCATGAACTGCGCGAATTTCTGCTCCATCAGCTGGAAGCTGATGGATGGACCGGCGCGGATGCCGCCGAAGGCCTGGCCCGTGTCCTCGCTGGGAAAGAAGCCCTTGGGCACGACGACGTAGAGCACGACATTGAGGCCGATCGTGATCACCAGGATCATGACGATCAGCCAGGGCACATCGAGCGCCACGGCCAGCGTACGCGCGTAGAAGTCGCGCATCGCGTTGAAGCCCTTTTCCGACCAGCGCAGCAGCGGGCCCTCTCGCCTCTTCGGACGGTCGAGATCGAGCACACCGCACAGCATCGGCGTGGTGGTGAGCGACACGATCAGCGAAATACCGATCGCGATGGCGATCACCATGGCAAATTCATTGAAATAGCGCCCGACGATGCCGCCCATCAGCAGGATGGGGATGAACACCGCGACCAGCGAGATGGACATGGAGACGACGGTGAAGGCGACCTCCCGCGTGCCGTTCACCACCGCCTGCATCCGCGGCATGCCCTCTTCGATGTGGCGCTTGACGTTCTCGAGCACGACGATGGCGTCGTCGACGACGAAGCCGGTCGCCACCGTCAGCGCCATCAGCGACAGGTTGTTGAGGGTGTAGCCCAGGAGGTACATCGCGCCGAAGGTGCCGATCAGCGACAGCGGCACAGCGACCGAGGGAATGATCGCGGCGCGCCCGTCCCGCAGGAACAGGTAGACCACGAACATCACGAGCAGGATCGAAATCATCATCGAACGCTGCACGTCGCGCAGCGAGTCGTGGATCTGGCCGGTGCGGTCGATGGCGATGGAGAGGTTGACCGAGGGCGGCAGTGAGGCCTCGAGCTGGGGCAACACCGCCTTCACATTGGCGACCGTCTGGATGATGTTGGCGCCCGGCGTTCGGAACAGGAGCACCAGGATCGCCGGCCTGTTGTTGGACATGCCGACGTTGCGCACGTCCTCGACGCTGTCGAGCACCTGAGCCACATCGGACAGCCGGACGGCGGCGTTGTTGCGGTAGGCGACGATCAGGTTCCGGTATTCAGCCGCCGTGGTCGCGGTGTCGTTGACATAGACCTGGTAGTGGTTGGCGCCCTGCTCGATCGCGCCCTTGGGGGCGTTGGCGTTGGCGGCGGAGAGCGCTGCGCGCACGTCTTCGAGCCCGATGCCGTACTTGAACAGGGCGCGGGGATTGAGCTCGACGCGAACCGCGGGCAGGGAGCCGCCGGAGAGCTGCACCTGGCCGATGCCGTTCACGGTGGAGAGCTTCTGTTGCAGGATGTTCGATGCTGAATCGTAGATCTGACCGGGCGTCAGGGTCGGCGAGGTCAGCGCCAGGATCAGCACAGGCTGATCGGCGGGATTGATCTTGCGATAGGTGGGATTGGACCGGAGCGCCGCCGGCAGATCGGCACGGGCGGCGACGATCGCGGCCTGCACGTCGCGCGCCGCGCCGTCGATGTCGCGGCTGGAATCGAACTGGAGCGTAATGCGGGCCGAGCCGACCGAGCTGGTCGACGTCATCTCGTCCACGTCGGCAATGACGCCGAGATGCCGCTCCAGGGGCGTGGTCACGCTGGTCGAGACGGTTTCCGGAGACGCACCGGGCAGCGAGGCGCTGACCGAGATGGTCGGCACGTCGATATTGGGCAGCGGCTCGACGGGCAGCAGGAAGTAGGCGACCCCGCCTGCCAGCGCCAGACCCACCGTCAGCAGGGTGGTGGCGATCGGCCGCCGGATGAAGGTCTCCGAGAAGCTCATTCCGCCGGCGCCGCCCGACCGCCGCCGCGCCGTGCGCGCCATTCGCGGATGCGCTGCCCGGCGCGATCGAAGTAGATATAGATCACCGGCGTGGTGAACAGCGTGAGCAGCTGGCTGACCAGCAATCCCCCGACGATGGAGATGCCGAGCGGATGGCGCAGCTCGGACCCGGTGCCGGTGCCGATCATCAGGGGCAACGCGCCGAACAGCGCCGCCACCGTGGTCATCATGATGGGACGGAAACGCAGAAGCGCGGCCTGGTGGATCGCCTCGCGGGTAGACTTGCCCTCGTTGCGTTCGGCCTCAAGCGCGAAGTCGATCATCATGATGGCGTTCTTTTTCACGATGCCGATCAGGAGGATGATGCCGATGATCGAGACGATGCCGAGGTCGTTGCCGGTGAGGATCAGCGCCAGCAGCGCGCCGACACCGGCCGACGGCAGCGTCGACAGGATCGTGACGGGATGGATGAAGCTCTCATAAAGAACGCCTAGGACGATGTAGACCGTAACGATGGCGGCCAGGATCAGCAGCAACTCGTTCGACAGCGCCGACTGGAAGGCGAGCGCCGAGCCCTGGAATGCAGTGGTGATCGAAGGCGGCAGGCCCGCATCCGCCTCTGCCTGCTTCACCGCGTCGACCGCGGCGCCCAGCGAATAGCCGGACGTCACGTCGAAGGAAATCATCGCCGCGGGGAACTGGCCGAGGTGGTCGATCTCGAGCGCCACAGGTTTGGGCTCGACATGCGCGAAGGCCGAGAGCGGCACCTGGCCGCCACCGGCGGACGGCAGATGGATGTCGCCGAGCGAGCCGAGGTTGTTCTGGACCGCCGGATCGGCCTCCAGGATCACGCGGTACTGGTTCGACTGCGTGAAGATGGTCGAGATGATGCGCTGGCCGAACGCGTCATAAAGCGCGTTATCGATGGTCGCCGCGGTGATGCCGAAGCGCGCGGCCGTGTCGCGGTCCACCACGACGGTCGCCGACAGGCCGCGATCCATATAGTTGGTCGAGACGTTACGCAGTTCGGGGCGCTTGCCGAGCGCATCGAGCAGCTTGGGCACCCATTGGCGCAAGGTGGCGGCAGAGGCGTCCTCCAGCACGAACTGGTACTGCGCGCGGCTGACGGTGGAGTCGATCGTCAGGTCCTGCACCGGCTGAAGATAGAGCGTGATGCCCGGCACGGAGGCGGCGCGCTGCTGGAGATCACGGATGACGTCGGTGACGCCGCGGTCGCGGCCATCCTTCGGCACGAGGTTGATGAGGAGGCGGCCGTTGTTCAGCGTCGCATTGTTGGCATCGACACCGATGAAGGACGACAGGCTGTCGACGCTGGGATCCTGCAGCAGGGTATCGACCAGCATTTGCTGGCGGCGCGACATCTCGTCGAAGGACACCGTGGGGCCGGCCAGGGTGATGCCCTGCACCAGGCTGGTGTCCTGCGTCGGGAAGAAGCCCTTCGGTATCACGATGTAAAGCAGCACCGTCAGCACCAGCGTCGCGACCGCAATAAGGAGGGTGAGCGGCTGGTGGTCGAGCACCCAGGTGAGCAGGCGGTCGTATTCGGCAATGACGCGGTTGAACGCGTCTTCCGCCTTGCCGAGCAGGCTGCCTTTTTCCGTCTCCTTGTGCCGGCGCAGGAGCTTGGCGCACAGCATCGGCACCAGGGTCAGCGAAACCACGGCCGAGATGAGGATGGTGATGGCCAGCGTCACGGCGAACTCGCGGAACAGGCGGCCCACAACCTCCTGCATGAAGAGGAGTGGGATCAGCACCGCGATCAGCGAAACGGTCAGCGACACGATGGTGAAGCCGATCTCGCCGGCACCCTTCATCGCCGCGTCCAGCGGTTTGTCGCCAGCCTCGATGTAGCGCGTGATGTTCTCGATCATCACGATCGCGTCGTCGACCACAAAGCCGGCCGAGATCGTCAGCGCCATAAGCGAGAGGTTGTTCAGCGAGTATCCGAGCAGATACATCGCCGCGAAGGTGCCGATGATCGAGAGCGGCACCGACAGCGACGGGATGAAGGTCGCGGGAACGTTGCGCAGGAACACGTAGATCACCAGCACGACCAGCACCACGGCGAGGGCCAGCTCGAACTCCACGTCCGAGACCGAGGCGCGGATGGTGTTGGTGCGGTCGGTCAGTACCGTCACATCGAAACCGGCAGGCAGACCCGCCTTGATCTGCGGCAGCATGGCCTTGATGCTGTCCACGACCGAGATGACGTTGGCGCCGGGCTGACGCTGCACATTGAGCAGGATCGACGGCGTCTTGTTCATCCAGGAGAGCAGCCGCACATTCTCCGCGCTCTCCGCCACGGTCGCCACATCGCTCAGATGCACGGGCGCGCCGTTGCGATAGGCGACAACGATGTTCTTATAGTCATCCGGCGACTGGAGCTGGTCGTTGGCGTCGATGGTGTATTGCTGCGCCGCCCCGTCGAAGCTGCCCTTGGGCGCGTTCGAATTGGCGTTCGAGATGGTGGTCCGCAGGTCGTCGATGTTGAGGCCGTAGGACGCCAACGCCTGCAAATTCGCCTGCACGCGCACGGCAGGCCGCTGTCCCCCCGCGATGCTGACGAGGCCGACACCGGGCAGCTGACTGATCTTCTGCGCGATGCGGGTGTCCGCGAGGTCCTGCACCTGGGTGAGGGGAATGGTCCTGGAGCTGATCGCGATGGTCAGCACCGGCGCGTCGGCCGGGTTCACCTTGGCGTAGATCGGCGGCGCGGGGAGGCTTTGCGGCAGCAGGTTGCCGCCGGCATTGATTGCGGCCTGCACCTCCTGCTCGGCGATGTCGAGATTGAGCGACAGGTCGAACTGGAGCGTGATGATCGAGGCGCCAGCCGAACTGACCGAGGTCATCTGGTTCAGGCCAGGCATCTGGCCGAACTGCTTTTCCAGCGGTGCGGTCACCGATGTCGACATCACCTCGGGCGAGGCGCCGGGCAGGAAGGTCTGCACCTGGATGGTCGGATAATCGACCTCCGGCAGCGCGGAGAGCGGCAGATAGGAGTAGCCGACCAGACCGACAAGCAGGATGGCGATCATCAGAAGCGATGTCGCGACCGGCCGGACGATGAAGGGCGCGGAGGGATTCATGGCGGGATCCGCGTCCGGTGGTTAGCCGCCGCCCCCAGTGCTCTGTCCGCTGCCGCCGCCGGTGCGTCCGTGGCGCAGCGCCTTCAGTGCGTCCTGGCAGCCCTGGCTGAAGCTGTCGCGGTTCTCGCGCAGGCACATGAACATGTCGCGGCCGGTCTTGCCGGCGCAGTACTTGTCGATGTCGGCCTTGCAGACCGGCGACTGGAGCAATTTCATCATCTTGGCGCGACGCGCGGCGGCGTCACCGCCCGCCGCGCCGGTGCCCCCGGTCGTGCCGGTGGGCGCAGCACTCGGCCTTGCGATCGGTGCGGTGGCGTTGGGCACCTCGACCTGGGCGCCGTCGCGCAGCCGGTCGGCGCCATCGACCACGACGGTGTCGCCGGGCTTCAGGCCCTTGGTGATGGTCACGTTCCTGGCGTCGCCCGGTCCGATCGTGACGACGCGCTGCTGCACGGTCTTGGAGCCGCCTTCCTGCGTGACCACGAACACGTAGGTGCCCTCGGCGCCGCGCTGGACGGCGGCGACCGGCACCAGCGTCTGGTCATGCAAGGTGTCGACCAGCAGGCGCACGTTCACGAACTGGTTGGGGAAGAGTTCGCCGTGCGAATTGTCGAACTGCGCGCGCAGCTTGACCGTGCCCGTGGTGGTGTCGATCTGGTTGTCGACCGTCGCGAGCGAGCCGGTCGCGAGGAGCTTGGTCTGGCCCCTGTCATAGGCATAGACGGTGAGCTTCGCGCCCGCGGTCACGCGGCTCATGATGTCGCCGATATTGTCTTCCGGCACCGTGAACAGCACCGAGATCGGCTGCTCCTGTGTCACCACCACAATGCCGTTCGTTTGACCGGCAGACACCGTATTGCCGATATCGACCTGGCGCAGGCCGACGCGGCCGTCGACCGGCGACGTGATCCTGGTGTAGCCGAGGTTGATCGTGGCGGTCTGCACATTGGCCTGATCGGCCTTCACGACACCCTGGTCCGACTGCACGGTGGCGGCCTGGGTTGCGTATTGCTGCTGCGAAATCGCCGTCTGCGCCGCCAGCGCCTTGTAGCGGCCCAGATCGACGACCGCGTTTCTGAGAGTCGCCTCATCGCGCGCGAGCTGGCCCTGCGCCTGCGCCAGCGCCGCCTGGAACGGGCGCGGATCGATCAGGGCAAGAGGGTCGCCGGCTTTCACGAGCTGGCCTTCCGTGAAAAAGAACTTCACGATCTGGCCGCCGACCTGCGGACGCACCGTCACGGTTGCAAGTGGCGTCACCGTGCCCAGTGCGTTGAGCGTGATGTCCATGTCGCCGTTCGTGGCGGTCGCGACGCCAACCGCCTGCGCGCCGCCGGCGCCGAAGCGGCCATTGCCGGTGCTGCTGGCACTCGGCCACAGCACCCACACCAGCAGACCCACCAGAAGCAGGCCGAGGATCACCCACAGTGTCAGTGAGCCGCCGGGCACGCGTTCGGCAGCCGAGCGCCAGCCACGCCCGGCCGTATCGGCCGTAGAGCCGGCAACGTGCTTGACGCTTCTGGGCGGGCTGCTCATGGGACTCTTCTCGACGAGCCGTGGGAACGCCGGCTGAGGTTCGGGTTACGGGTCGTCACATGAACCGATCCTGAACTGCCCCGGCGCCAGCGGGTGACGTAGCAAGGCGGCATTCCCGAAATTGTGTCAGAAGTGTCGCGGCACTTATTGGACAGGTGACGAAAAAGCCACCATATCGTGACTGTAACCACTGGCACTCGCCCCGGTTCCCCAAACGGATCATCACACAATGCACGGTTTCTTCGGCTGGATACAGGAGGCGGCTGATTGGCTGCTCGGCTTCGCAAAAGCGCATCCTGAGTCCGCCTTCATGATCGCCTTCATTGTCTCGTTCGGCGAGTCATTCGCGGGCATCTCTTTCCTGGTTCCGGGTACGACGATCATGATCGGCATCGGTGCCGTGCTTCGCGCGATGGACACCGATGTGCTGGGTTTTTGGCCGACCTGGGCAGCCGCCGCGGTCGGCGCCATCCTCGGCGACTGGATCTCGTACTGGTTCGGCCAGCACTACCACGAGCATGTGCTCGATATGTGGCCGGTCAGGCGCTATCGGGCGCAGATGACAAAGGCGTTAGAGTTCTTTGGCCGCTGGGGCGTGTGGGCGATCTTCATCGGCCGCTTCATGGGTCCCTTCCGCGCGACGGTGCCGCTGGTCGCCGGTGTGTCGCGCATGCCGTTCTGGCCTTTCCAACTCGCGAACGTCTTGTCTGCGCTGATCTGGTCCGCAACGCTTCTTCTGGTAGGCGCCATGGGGTGGGACACGCTCAAGTCTACGTGGCATTGGCTGGGTGGCTGGCCATCGCTCGCGGCCATTGCGGTTCTTCTGCTGCTGGCGGTCTTCTTTCGCGAACGGATCGTCTCCACTTTCCGGCGCATGTTCGGCTAAAGCAAAAAGGGCGGCACCGTGCGGTCCCGCCCCTTGTTCATTGGACGCGCGCCGCGCTCTACGGCGTTGGCGTCGTCGTGTTATCGGGCGCCGGCGTCGCTGGTGGTGTTGCCGGGGGAGCGGCGGGAGCCGGTGCCGCAGGCGGGGTCGCGTCAGCTGTGCCAACCTTCTTGCGCGCCAGATCCTGCATAGCGCCGTGCGCGTCGGAGAACCCGTTCAGCGAGAACGGAATATCGAATTCCTTTCCGCTCACCGCGAAGACCTTGACCTTTGCCGAAGTGCCTGCACCGGCAAGCGCAGTGACCGCGTCATTCTGCATCAGCATCTCGACATAGCACCCGCCGCGGTCGCAACGCCGATACTTGAGCACCGGCGACGTGTACGAGTCCGAGGCGAGGAGCAGACCGCGCGGGATCGAGACGCCGAGCGGCACAGCGATCTGGATCACATGCGCGTCGCGCGCCGGCACATAGGCGATCGACACGCTCAGCACGCGCTGTTGCGTCTGCTTGTTGGCGAGAAGTTCGAACATGTCGCAGGGCGACGGCGACTTCACCGGATAGCAGCGCACGGTCCAGTCACCGAACGGCTTCGTCTCGCTCGGCTGGACCGGAGCGGCCGGCGGCGCTTCCTGCGCAAAAGCGGCCGGAGCGAATGACAGGATGCCGAGCGCGAGCGCTACGATCTTGCGAATGGATTTCATGACCAGAGCCTCGACCACCAGGAATGACGCTTGCTGTCGTTGGAATCAAAGGCCGCTATGCCACCCTGATAGCCCTTCAGCGAGAACGGAAGGCCGACGAACTTGCCGTCGAGGCCCGCGATCACGAGCTGGATCTGCTTGTTGCCAGCCGCCGCGTCCTTGAACGTCTTGGCAATGTCGTCCTTGAACGCAACGCGGACCATGCACCCGACGCCGTTGCAGCTCTCGAACGGGTAGAATGTCGGCTTGCCGTCGCCGATCTTGATGCCGACGCCCGGTTCGAGCAGCACGTTGAACGGCACGGTGATCAGCAGGTTCTTGTCTGCCTTCACGTTGAAGATCGAGAGGCGCGCAAGTTCCGTGTGGGTCTTGGCGTCGAGGACGTCCTGCTGGATCTCGCAGCTGCCGTCCTTCTGGGAGAGTTGCGGGCACGCCAGGCGCCAGTCATCATAGACCGAGATCGTCGCCAGGTCCGGCGGGCTCATCAGGCCCTTGTGGCCGAACCAGCCGACCAAAAGGCCGACTATCAGCAGCAGCGCGGCGATCCCGCCACGCACGGCATTGCTATTCATGTCCATCCAGGGGTGCCCACGTCTTCGAACCGGGCGCACTTAAAGGAAAGGACGGGGCCAGGGCAAGCCAAACCTGTGTCTTTTGCCCTTACAGGCCCGTCATCTCCGGGATGAGGTAAACGGCCGCCCCGTTAACGGACCAGCACCATGCCCACCGGCGGAGAACGCCATTCGCCCAGCGCGCGGAGCGCATTGTTAAGGGGCGGCGTCGGGCCCTCCTCCGGGCGCGCCACCATCACCACTGCGTCGGAGAGCCGCGTCAGGAAAGGCGTTTCCCCTGCCGAGAGCACCGGCGGAGCCGCGACGATTACGAGATCGCTGATTCCCTTCAGATGCGCGAACAGCTCCCGGGTCCGCGGCGCCGCCAGCGCGGCGCGTGCGTCCCGCGGCGGCCGCGTCGATCCCAGCAACAGGGCGCCTGAACGCGGATCGCGGACCAGCGCCCGGTTGAGCGGCGCAGAGCCGCGCAGAACGTCCATCAATCCGGCGGGCCCGGCCACCCCGGTGAGATGGCTGATGGCCGGCTGCGTGACGTGACCGTCCACGAGGACGGTACGCATTCCGGCATTCGATGCGGCGCGCGCAAGCGCCAGTGCGACGGTCGTACCGGCGGCATCGGCCTGCGCACTCGTCACCGTGACCATGCGGCTCCTGCCGTCCTGCATGGAGGCGCAGACACGATCGAGCAATCCGCTCACCGCGCGCGAGAACGGCGCGCCCGGCCAATCGACAACGTGATCCGCCGCACCACCCGCAAGCGCACCGGGCACCTCGGCGAGTATCGGGGGGGCGCGAAACGCGGGCGCCGGCTGTGGCGCGTACTGAACCGCCGGTGCCGGGCGCAGCTGCGACCGCATCTGCGGCTGCATTGCGGTGCGCGGGCGAATGGGCCGCGGCGCGCGCGCAAAGCGGACCATCGCCAGCGCGACCAGACATCCGAGGAGAAGACCGACCGGAATGGAGGCGAGCACGATCAGCATGCGCGGCGGCGAACTCGGCGCGCTGGGCACCGGGGCGCGCGAGATCACGCGGCTGTCCGGATACTGGAGACCCTCTTGGTCCTGGATCGTGTTCAGGCGCGCTAGGAACGATTCATACAGCTTGCGGGTCGATGCCGCCTCGGCTTCCAGCGCGCTCAAGCGCACGGCGACCATGTCCTGGCCCGCCGCCTGGTGCTGCGTCGAATGCAGGCTGCCCTGCAACGAGTCGAGCTGCGCCCGCGCCACGGCCACGTCGTTGGCGAGGCCGGTGACGATGCGCGCGGCTTCCTCGCCGATCTTGGAGTCGAGGTCGCGCATCTGGGTCTCGATGGCGATGCGCTTGGGGTGCTTCGGTCCATAGGTCACCGCAAGCGCCGCCTGCTGCTTGATGAGATCCGCCTGCTGCGTGCGCAACTGGATCATCAGGGGCGAAGCGATGATCTGGGTGATGCTCGCGGGATTGCCGCGATTGATCATGCTCTGCGCCTGGTTGTAGACGGCGGACTTGGCCGATAGATCGGCGCGGGCCAGCACGATCTGGCCGTTGATGCCGCCGAGCTGCTGCTCGATGAGCGATGTGCCGCCGGCGCTGGAATCCAGGTTGTGCGTCGCGCGATAGGTGAGCGCGGCAGCCTCCTGCTGCTGCACCTGGCTCGCCAGATCGCGGATGCGCTGCGTGAGCCAGGCACTGGTCGTTTCCGACGCATGCAGCTTGGCATTCAGCTGATCGTCGACATAGGTTTGCGCCACGGTGTCGGCAATGAGCGCCGCCTTCTCCGGATCGCGCGACGTGAAGGTCACCGTGATGGTGGTCGAAAGGCCGAGCGCATCCGCCGAGAGGTGGCCGAGGAAGGCGTCGATGATCGCGTCGCGTCGGGCGCCGTCCGCGACGCCGTTATCGCCGTGACCGAACCAGCGCCGGGGGTCGAGCAACGACAGAAGCCCGGGCCGCGCAAGCGCCGCATTGAACTCCGGATCGTCGTAGAGCTTGAGCTTGGCGATCACCTCGGCCGCGAGATCGCGGGACTGGAGCAGCTGAATCTGGTTCTGCAACGATGCCGGATCGGTCGGCAGCGCGGACAGGACGGCGGACAGATCCGCAACGGTGTTCTTGCGGGGATCGATCATCACCACCGACGAGGACGAATACCTGGTCGGCAGCAGCAGCACGACGACGACGGCGATCGCGATCACCGAGGCGGCGACGCGGCAGATCAGGCCGAGGCGCGCGCGCAGGATCGCGAGGATGTCGGCAAGCTCCATCGACGCGCCGGGCGGACGCGGCGCGGTGGCCGATTGTGGGTTAACCCCCTGGAACGACATGCCGTCATCGCCGCGCGATCGCGCGGGCGAGCCTTTCGCTTCTGGAGGAAAAATTACCGTCCGACCGCCTGATGAACGGTTAAGAGGGCCTGACCTTGGACCGGCGAACTCGTGTCTTTTTGGACCTTTTCCGCCGGGCGTTGAGGGGCCATCTCGGTGGGCTCGAGGCAGGCTCTCAGGACCGCCGGGTCATCCCAGGGTGTGTCCAGATAGGCCGATTTGATCCATTCCGACTGCGGGTTGCGCCGCCATTCCTGGGGAAAAAGGGCAATCACCGGGTTGTCCGTCAGGACCGGGCGGACCGTGGAAACGCCCGGCGCGATACAGGCGACCAGCGCGGCGGCGAGGTCACGGCCAGCGCCCAGCGCCAGCGTGCTGGCCGGGGTCGCGCGCGGGTTGATCTCGATGAGGTGTGCCCGGCCATCGGCATCGCGTACGAAATCGAGGCCATGCAGACCGGAGAGATTGAAACGCTCTGCGATGCGATGCGCGGCGTACTCCATGTCCGCGCATCCGGCCCGCCGCATGACACTGGCAGGGCCGAACGGCATGACAGTTTCGAGCACATCCATATGGATAGCCGCGAGCACCTTGCCCTTCCAGCAGGCGAAGGACGTGGTCGCGGGCGTGCCGGGGACGAACCTTTGCGCGCTGATCCCAACCTCGGGCGCGCGTATGGCATCGTGCAGGAAATGCGCGTCGCGCCGCTTGAAGACGCGGGCGAGGTTGCGAAGACGCGAGCCCGAAGCGGAAAGCTTGCGGAATGCCCGTGTCGCGCTTTCCAGATCGTGCACGAGGAAGACCCCTTCGCCGCCTGCACTGCGATCCGCTTTCAGGACCGTTGGAAAGCCGAGATGCTGCAGCGCTGCCGCCAGCGCGTTTTCGTCCGCGATGGACGTTGTCTCCGGCGCGCGAATGCCCATCGTCCGGGCAGTCTGGATGAACACACTGCGATCCATCAGGTCAGCGTAGACTTCGGCGCATCCGAGCGAGCGCTCGATGACCGGCCGAAGCGCTGGAGCATGCGAGGCGACTTCGCGCAGCAAACCTACGGCGCGGTCGTCGCACGGCACGACGAGATCAGGTGCGGCCTTCGAAAGCGCGTTCGCGAATGATCGACGCGGCAGCAGCGGCGCGTAGCCGCGCGCCGCGGAGAGGTAACGGCTCTTGCCCATCATGTGGCCGGACGGGAACACCGCCTCGACCCGCGCGCCGCTGTCGGAGAACGCGCAGGCGAGCCTTGCGGCAGAGGGCCAGATCACAGTCGTCGCGAGGAGAATGCGTGGGCCCATGACATGACCGTAATGCGCCAATCTCAACCAATCCTGAATGGCACAAAGATTGGAGCAAGCAAGCCAAGAGGCGGTGAGAACATGGAAATCCGCTGTCTTGAAGTGAAAACCGTACCGATTTGGGACAATGGGAATTGCCCCCGTTTCCAAACCAACTTCGGAAGGATGCCATGCAGAACATCGTCGACGTCGCCATCGTGGGCGCCGGTCCCTACGGCCTTTCCCTGGCCGCTCACCTCGCCGCTGCCGACATCTCGTTCCGGATCTTCGGCAAGCCGATGAGCACCTGGCGCGATCACATGCCAAAGGGCATGCAGCTCAAGTCCGAAGGCTTCGCCTCCAACCTGTCGGCGCCGGACAGGAATTCCACGCTGGAGGCCTGGTGCGCCGCCAACGGCCGGCCCTACTCCGCGCAAAGAATTCCGGTCGAATGCGCCGACTTCGTCGCCTATGCCGACTGGTTCACGAGGACCTATGTGCCGACGCTGGAGCCTCACAACGTCACCAACATCGTGCGCAAGCCGCACGGCTACACGCTGACGCTCGACGACGGCCGCTTCGCCCTGGCCCGCCGCGTCGTGATGGCGGTTGGCATCACCTGGTTCAAGAACATGCCCGACACGCTTGCGGCGCTGCCGAGGGACCGCGTGTCGCATTCGTTCGATCATCATGATTGCTCGCGGTTCAAGGGCCGCCATGTGACAGTGCTGGGGGCTGGCGCCTCGGCGATCGACACCGCCATCGCGCTCGCAGAAGCCGGTGCGCGGGTGCAGGTCGTGGCGCGCCGCAAGGTGATCCCGTTCCACATCGCGCCGGACAACGAAGAGCCGTCGCTGTTCCAGCAGATTCAGAAGCCGCACACCGGCATCGGTCCGGGCTGGCGCTCGTTCTTCTGCACCCAGATGCCGCTTCTGTTCCACAAGCTGCCGCAGTCGACGCGACTGGAAATCACGCGCCGCCACCTCGGCCCGGCACCGGGGTGGTTCACGCGCGAGAAGTTCGAAGGCAAGATTCCGGCGTGTCTCGGCGAGCACCTGAAGCGCGCCGACATGGTCGACGGCCGCGTCGCGCTGGAGATCGAGAACGACAACGGCCGTTCGCGCATCGTGATGACCGACCACGTGGTTGCCGCGACCGGCTACAAAGTCGACCTGCGCCGCCTGCCCTTCCTCGACGCCGCCTTGTGCGGGGAGATCGACCATGTTGAGAACACGCCGATCCTGAACGACAATTTCGAGGCATCGGTGCCGGGCGTGTATTTCCTGGGCCTGTCGGCGGCGAACAGCTTTGGCCCGTTGCTGCGTTTCATGTACGGCTCGGAGTTCGCGGCGCCGCGCCTGGCCACGCATCTGCGCCGGCGCGTCGCAGACGTGGTGAAGAAAGCCGCTTAACGCTTGCGCGCACCGGCGAGCGCGCGCGCCAGCGCAGCGTGCATCGGCGTAGGACGCATCGCCTCATCCAGCGGCAATGAGCGCGGATTGCCGCGCAGGAGCTGGTCGCGCGTGCTTTCGGCTTTCAGGAAGCGGTCGGAATAGCCCCAAGTCAGAACGGCGACGGTCGCGGTGTTATCGAGCACGACGTCAAGCAGCCGTCGCGTAGCATCCGCCACGGCGCGGTCCCGTGAGGCGATGTCGGAAGGTCCACCGGTGTCGTCGACGTCGTGTTCGGTCACAAGGATGCGCAGCCCCATGGATTGCACAGCGTCGAGAAACGCGGCGAGCTTCGTTTGATCGATGGTGCGGCCGAAGGCGTTGATGTGCGCCTGCAAACCCAGGCCGCCAACCGGCACGCCCTTTGCGGTCAGGCGTTCCAGCAAGGCCAGCGTCGCCCTGCGGCGCGCGTCGTTGGCAGGGCCGGCCTGTTCGAGGCCATAGTCATTGTAGACCAGCAGCGTGTTCGGGTCACAGTCATGCGCGGCATGGAACGCGTGATCGATATACGACGGCCCGAAGCGACGGACCCAGAACGAGTCGCGCAGGCCGTCGGCGCGGCCGTCCTTCGGTTCGATCGCCTCGTTGACGACGTCCCAGGAATGCATACGGCCGCGATAGTGCAGCACGGCATGGCGGACGTAATCGGTGAAGATCGTCTCGCCCTTCACGGCGGCAACGGCAGGCTCGAGCCAATCCGGGTTGGAGGCGTACCAGACGAGCGGATGACCGCGAAACAGCATCCCGTTCTTCTGCGCATAATCCAGCAAAGCGTCCGACGCGGAGAAGTCGTATTCGCCTTGCGACGGTTCGGTTAGATCACGCTTGAGCTCGTATTCGGGCACCAGGATACCGCAGTCGCGCGCGCAGGCCTGCGCGAAGTCGGCGTCGCGGAGCCAGAAATTGTTGTTGGCGGCGCCAAACCTCAAACCCCGAGAGACTGCAAGCGTCCGTAGCGGCGTATCGTTGTCGCCCACGCCGGCGCGTAGCCAGTCGGCAGCCGCAGGCGCCGCGCAGGTCGCGGCCGCGAGGCCCCCCAGGATCGCGCGGCGGTTCATCATGCCGGTTCGGTATGCGGGCGCGTGCCCTGCTTCTTTTCAGGAAGCTGCATACCGGCACGCAACCAGCGGATCGCACCATCAGCCGCAGCGCGATAAAGGCTGTTGGGCAGAAAGATCTGGAGGAGCACGATCGCAGCAAGCCCGGGGCTGTAGCAGCCATGCAGAAGTGCGTCGAGGTAGAGCGCCAACGCGCGCAGCGGGCTCTTCATCGCGACACCCTTGGCGACCACCCAGCCCATGCCGCCGAGATAACCCTTGCGGGAAATCTGTGGGCGCATGGATTCCAGCCATTGCTCCATGCGCGCCGTGCTGCGCCCTGCGGACAGGCGATTGGGGTCGTAATGGTCGTTCCACACCGCACCCGCAGCGTCGGCCATCACGAAGCGGCAGCCCGCCAGCGACAGGCGAACCGCGAAGTCGGTGTCTTCGGCTTCGCGCAGGTTCTCGTGATAACGCACGCGGCGTGCGAGTTCTGCGGGAACGACGGTCGTGATTGTCGGCACGAAACCGCGGTCGCAGAGGAGATAGGCGGCCATGTCCTCGCCGGGACGGATGGCGCGGGGCGGCTTCAGTATCTGCCCGCCGTCGCCGCGGTCGACAATCATGCGGGCATAGCTGGCTGTGTTTGTGGTGCCTTCCAGCAGCCGGCGCGCGGTCGCGAGATGGTTGGGCAGGAAAACGTCGTCCGAATCGAGAAAGGCAAAGAAGCTGCCCGCCGCATGATCGATGCCGAGGTTGCGCGCCGCGCCGCCCCCGCGATTGTCCTGCCGCACATAGCGGATGCGCGGATCGGCGATGCGGTCGATGACCGCTTTTGGATCGTCCGTCGAACCGTCATCAGCGACCACGATCTCGAAATCCTGCTCGGTCTGCGCCAGCACCGAGGCAAGCGCTTCGCCCAGCGCGCCGGCGCGGTCGAACACCGGGATCACGACGGAGAAGAACGGCGTCACGGCCCCGCCCTTTCGCGCATCTCTCGGGCCGAGACGTGCAACAGGCCGATGATCAGCAGGATCTGTCCCCACTGCGCCGACGTCACCTGGATGAAGTCCGACTCCATGAAGTTGTGCAGTACGTCGAACACGAACAGCGTGAACAGCATGGCGTTGAAGTTCGCGTCGGTGCGGTTGCGCTTCCAAAACTCAAAGAACGGCACGATCAGCAGGGCGACAATGCAAAGCAGGAAGCCGACACCGCCCAGCGTCACCAGCATCTCAAGGTAACCGCTGTGCCCTTCGCCGATCTGCGCCACCCAGCCCGGGCCGACATAGTGGTAGATCGGCGAACGGGTGCCGGTGTTGCCGAAGGTTCCGAAGCCCGCGCCGAGGACCGAATGATCCTGGATGTACTGGATCTCCGCCGCCCAGATGGCCGAGCGGCCGGTGAATTGCTGCGGGTCCTCCAGGAAGCGCGCGATCACGTTCCATTCCAGCGCGACCACCAGCCCGATCCCGATCAGCAGCAGTGCGGCGATGAGGGCCGCGATGGCGCGGTCGAGCTTGTTCTTCCAGGCGGCGCGATAGAGGAAGCCGCCGGCGAGGGCCACGGGCAGCAGACCGATGGACGACTTGGAGCGCGTCATCACCAGGAAAAACACCGACGCGATGCAGAGCAGGATATCGCTGCGCCGCCTCGTTTCCAGCGCGAAGAAGAAGAACATCGCGACGGCTGCGGCGGCTACCGAGCCGGCCATGTTCTTGTGCGAATGCAGCCCGCGCCACGCGCCGGCGAGGCCGGCTTCCAAGTCGTCGGGCTGGTGCACGGCGGCGTGGATCAGCAGCGAAGAGGCGATGTCGCCGATGACGATGACCGCGACTACGTTGCGCCAGATCGCGAGCGTGCGCGTGGTGCCCAGCGCGTCGACGGCAAACAGCATGGAGAGGACGAAGATCGCAGCCAGGATCGCGCGGCGGGTGATGACCGCGGGTTCGTCGCCCCACAGTGCGGACGCGAAGCACCAGACGAGCAGCAGTCCGATCAGCACCGGCACGGCGCCGAAGATCTTCAATCCGCGCTTGCGCCACGCACCGCAGGCGATCATGCAGAATGTCGAGAGGAAGGCCAGCTGGCGCACGGAGTCGCCTGCCGCGGTGGCGGCGTCGCGCGCGGCGATCGCAGCGGCAGTGCGCACGTCGAACGGCGTCAGTCCGACCAAGATGAGCAGCAGCACCAGCACGAACCCGATCTCGACGATGCGGATATCCCAGTCGGTGCGCGGCGCGGCGAGTGCGGGGCTGTACACGTCAGCGGCCATGCGTCACCGCGTATTCGTCGTAGCGATGCCCGAACAGGGCGGCGCACTTGCCGGCGGCGCGCCACAGGCGGCGCAGCGCATCGGCGCGGCGGGCGTCGTCAAAGGCATTCGCGAGGAACAGGACCGGCGCGAACAGGAACGCACCGGCGATCTTGACCAGCTCAGCGGCTCGCGCCGCGGCGGTCGGACGGTATTTCAGGAACACCCGCATGTCCGAATTGCCGATGCTGTAGGCCCGCTTGAGCGCCCAGCCCATCGTGATCCGCGTATCCGACACGGATGAATGCGCGATGGCTTCGTCGGACCACGCGAAGGTTGCCCCGGCCTGCTTCAGGCGCATGAAGAAGTCGAAATCCTCGCCGCCGCCGAGAGCAAAGGCGGGATCGAACCATGGTTGCGTCAGGCGCTCGAGTGCTGTCCGCGTCACCAGAATGTTTCCGGCGCCTTGCAGCATGTCGGCCGGACCGCTCGCATGGCGGATGTCGCTGACCCCGTCGAAGGACCGCATCCAGGCTGCCGGCTTCTCGTCAAAGGCAAACAGAATCGAGCCCTGCACCGCGCCGGCATTCGTCTTTGTCTGCTCTGCCAGAAGCCGGTCGAGCCACCGCGGCTCCGGCCATTCGTCGTCGTCGAGCATGGCGACGAAATCGGTCTTCGGATCGGCGAGCGCGTTTGCGACCAGCGCGTTGCGGACGGCCGCGATGCCGCGCTCGGCGACGATCACCGCGCGCAGCGGCCAGCGGTAACCTTTACTGCGCAGCGCTTCGCACAGATCGAAGCCTTCGTGCTTGTCCGAGTCGTTGTCGGCAATGAGCACGGTCACCGATGCGGCCGTGTCCAGTTGGGCGAGTGCCGCCAGCAGCCGCTGCAAGCCGAGCGGGCGGCGGAAGGTCGGGATGGCGACGGACACCTCAGGCATGGCGCTGCTTCCAGCGGTGCACCTGCGCGAAAATGCCGGCGCTGAGCACGATGTCGCCGGTGAGAATGCCTAGCAGCGATGCGATCGGACCGAATGCCAGCAACAGCGCCAGCGTCGCGGCCAGCGAGACGATGCCGGCCTTGATGCCGATATTGGCGAGGCCCCGGAATTCGCCCGCCGCCTGGAGGAACACGGCCTCGGGCGTGCGCGCCGCGCGCACGGTCATGATCACGGCCCAGATCGCGACGATGATCGCGGCCGAGTGCCATTCATAGCCCTGCTTCAGGACGAGGCCTGGGAACCAGATCAAGAGCGCCGCCGCGACGAAGATAGTCAGCACCAAGATTGCCGCGGCCGCGGTTCGAAATTCGTTAACCGCCCGGAACGCACGGCCCAGGTCCCCGGTGCCGATGGCCCGCGCCATGACGGGGCGTTCCATGTCCGGCAGGGACGACAGGACCACAGCCACCGGCCGCATCAGCAGGCTGCCAAGCGCCAGGATGGCGAAGGCACTGGGGCCTGAGAAGAACGTCACGAAATAGGCATGGGCGTTAACGGTCAGCTCGGTGGCCGCGACGCCGAGCAGCGACCAGCGGGTCAGGTCGCGCCACACCGGCGCGTAGTCTCTGAGGTGGCCGGCGGCCGTCGGTGCAAACTGCTTGCGGAGGAAGCCGCGGTCGAAAATCAACAGGCTTGCGGCGGAGGCGAGAAACAGCGCCACCGCGGTGTAGGACATCGTCAAGCGGTCAAGCAGGTAGAGAACACCCAGGCTGGCGACGAGCAGCGTGCCGTAGACCACATCCGAACCGGCTGCGCGCGCGGGTTCGTTGACCGCATAGGCATAGACACGGCCGAGCCAGCGCAGACTCATGCTTGCACCGTAAAGCCCGAACACGACAGCAGCCGTGGGGCTCAGGCCACTGGCCAGCAGCGAGGCCGTGACCGCCGCGAACGCGAACAGCGACAGCAGCAGGTTGGCCTTCTGGAACGTGGCCAGTTCGGCTTCGTCGACATGGCCGCGGTTGCGGATGCCGATGGTCGTCGGCGCGCCAATCAGCGCGGCCGCGGTGCTGATGCAGAACGGCACCACCGTCATCACGAACGAGAAGAAGCCGAAATGCACCGGTGACAGCGTGTGCAGCACCAGCACCGCGCCCAGGAAGTGCGCGCCCGAGATGCAGACCGGACCGAGCGCCGAGAGCGCATAGCGGCCGGCGGCGTTAACGAGTTTGTTCAGCTTCGAAGCCGGGACGGCCGCAACGTCCGCTGCGACTTGGGTTTCCGCAATTGACACAGAGGACTCCTGCGACAGGGCCGATGGTGCAAGGAATGGGCCGCGCGGACGCCCGGAAAGGGTCCGGTTTTCGAGCCGTTTCGGTCATTTCGGCGTGGTTTGGGGAAGCGGCGATCGAAATGGATCAGCGCACGCGGCGGGCCCTGAGAGCGACGACCTTGTCTACCTCCGGCGCGAACGGATCGGCCTTCGCCGGCTTCAGGCCGTGCGAATTAAGGACGATCAACGCCAGCGCCAGCGGGTTGGTGACGGCGTAGCGCCAGAACAGGCGCTTCGGCTCGCGGACCAGGCGATAGAGCCACTCCAGCGCGTATTTCTGCATCCATGTCGGCGCGCGCCTGTAATCGCCAGTGATGAAATTGTAGCAGCCGCCACAGGTCACGACCCAGCCGGACCTGATGCGCGCCTTGTTGCGGACGCAGAACTCGTACTCGAACGGAACGGAAAGGCCGACGAACAGGATGTCGGCGCCCGAGGCGTTGATCTCGTCGCAGATGGCGGCTTCGTCCTCGCGCTTGAAGTAACCGTTGCGGCGGCCGGCGATCTTGAGGCCGGGATACCGGGCGGCGAGAACCTCGGCGCAGCGAGCGCTGACGTTTTCGGTTGCGCCGAGCAGAAAGACCGACAGGCCGGTCTGGGCAGCGGCCTTGCAGGCGTCGTGGATGAAATCGGTCGTGGCGCTGCGTTCCGGGATCGGTGTGCCCGCGAGACGCGAGCCCATCACCACCGGCTGGCCGTCGGCGTGGACAATGTCGGCGGTCTCGAACACTTCGCGGAAGCGGGCGTTGGTGGCGGCGAAGGCGATGGCGTGACCGTTGGAGGCGAACACCAGCTTCGGCGCCCGCTCGCCGCGGCGCACCTTGAAGCAGTCATCCACCATCATCGCGCTCATGCGGTCGCGGCCAAGGCAAGCCGTCTTGAGGCCCCCCACCACCACTTCGGCATAAGGGTCGTTGGCAGGGCGCGGAACGGCGCGGCGTTCTTCGGTCCGGATGATCACGGTCATCAGTAGGCGTTCTTTCCGCCGAACACCGCGAAGGGCGTGACGGCCAGGATTTTCAGATCGAGCAGCAAATTCAGGTGGTTCGCGTACCAGACGTCGTGATCCACGCGGGCCTGCATGTCGGCGAAGGCCGGCGTCTCGCCGCGATGGCCGTTGACCTGGGCCCAGCCGGTAATGCCGGGCTTCACCCCCTGGCGCAGCTCGTAGTTCGGAATCACGGTCATGTAGAACAGGTCGTGGGCGCGGGCATGCGGGCGTGGGCCGACGATCGACATCTCGCCGGCGATCACGTTCAGGAGCTGCGGCAGCTCATCGATTGAGGTCATGCGGAGGACCTTGCCGACGCGCGTGATGCGGTCGTCGTTGGCCTTCGCCTGAACGACCGTGTCGCCGTTCTCCATCACGCGCATCGAGCGGAACTTGAAGATGCCGAACGGCTTGCCGTTCTGGCCAAGGCGCGTCTGGCGGAAGAACACCGGGCCGCGCGAATCGAGCTTCACGACGAGGCCGATCAGCACGAGGAACGGCGCCAGCAGGATCAGCATCGGGACCGCGATGATGAGGTCGAGCGCACGCTTGGCGGCGGCGCTATGGGCCTTCGGCGCTTCGTTGCTGTTGGCGGGTGTCCAGACGCGGGCGGGAGAGATGCGGAAGGCCGCAGCGAAATCGTTTGTCGCTTCCCAGAGCACATCGGCGCCGGGGCGCGACGCGGTCACGTCTCTGGCGAACTCTTCCTGGAGGCTCACAGCCGTCTCTCGAATGATGCTGAGAGGGTGACTGCATCGGCCACGCCACCTTTGGCCCGGCATTCTGTTTCGCCGCGGGACGGATTCGCACCGCTGAATGCTTAACAGGTGTGAAGAGGCTAATGGCGCGGTAACGATTGTGCCGCTTCAGGACTCGCTGTGTCAGGCCAGTTCGCTCTGCCAGCGGCGCAGTCGCGGGTTGCCGGCGCGCAGCAGTGAGACGAGCGTTGAGATGTGCGGCGTGCGCGGCTCGATCCCGTAGCGCGGCAGCAGGAAGCGATTGGTGCAGGCGTCGAGCGTGCCGGACAGCGTCGTGAAGGCGCAGTCGTAGCCCGCATCGCGAACGGCATGCCACGCCGCGCGCGAAATATCGCCTTTGTTCCCGAAAGGATAGGAGAAGAAGCGACAGGGGCCGACCTCAGCTTCGACGCGCTGTTTTGGCCGCGCCGCCTGCATCAGCAGAGTGGCGCCCGACTGGTGTTCGTTCATCGGCCAGTGGCGGTGTGCGTGCGCGCCAATCTCGACGCCGCGTGCCTTGAGTGCGCGCACCTGGTCCCAGGTGAGGAAGGCATCTGAGGCGAAGCGTTCGAGCAGCGGCTTCAGGTCGAACTGCCGCGTCATCCAGTCGACGGTCTCCTGCGCTTTCACCATGTCCATCTCGCGCAGATGCCAGACGGCGGCTTCGGCAGCGATTTCGCGGTCCGCACCGAGCGTCAGCGACTGCGGGAAATGCGGCGCGGTGTAGGTGCCAGCCGGCGCATGGTGAACGAAAAGGCGGATCAGGAAGATCGGGTTGCGTTCGCCGGTGTCGATGTGGTGCGTGCTGACGAACAGCGTCCACGGCAGGCGCATCTCGTTCAGGATGTCGGCGGCGACCGTCAACGTGTTGGCATAGCCGTCGTCGGACATCAGGAAGACGGCGCGGCGATGGCGCTCCGGCGCCTTCAGCACGTCGTCGATCGCCGCAAGCGGCAGGACGTCGAAATCGCGCTTCAGCCGGCGCGCGATCGCGATGAAATCCGCGGTCTCGTGGTGGTTGTTCTGCACGTTCGGATCGAGCGTGGCGGGCTCCACCCCGTGGAAGAACACGGCGGCCGGGCGGCCGAGCGGACGCACGGCACCCGCAGGGATGTGGCGGCCGACCCCGCGCGCGAATTGTCCGAAACGGCTCATCGTGGCGATGATGGCGTGCAAGGCTTACGCCGGACTTAATCGGCGCAGCCGCGTTAACCATTTGATTTTATCCTTATCTAGGCCGGCAGGCTGAGGGGCCTTGTCCTGAACAGGACGTGCCATTCGGCGTTGTCGGCCATCAGAACGTCGACGGTTTTTTCCAGGCGGTCGGCGAGGCGGGCGAATTCGAGCGGTTCGTGCACCATCGCATGCTCGAGGGCTTCGAGATTCACTGCTGTCTCCTGGGCGCGCACCGCGACCGAGTTGAAGTCGCCCTGCGCCCGTATCGCGTTGATTGCGGCGCCGATCGTCGGGAACAGCGCGGTGAAGAACACCGCATAGTAGCGGTACTGCTCCGCCCGTTCAAAATCGACGAGGAAGAAGATCAGGAGACCGAAGCACAGCGCGAAGGTGGTGCCGAACAACACACTGCCCGCGACGTGCATGCGATGATCGGCTTCCTCCATCGCATGCGCATTCTTGTGGTTGTAGTCGATCTGCGACTTGATCTCGGCCGCGCAGACGATGTCGCGCACGGCGAGCAGGTAGTCCTGGTTCACCACGACGTTCGGCAGCGGGATCTCGCGCTCGATGGCTCGCGCATACCAACTCACCCAGTCCTGGCCGCGGCCGCTGCGCCGCCCCGGCCGGTCGATGCGCGCGGCGGCGCTGATGAGCGCCAGCACGCGCAGATGGCGGAAGGTCTCGGCCAGGCGGCGGTACTCCAGCCAGCGCCGGTGCCATTGCTTGGCGTTGCCTTCGTGGATCACCCAGAGGATCAGCGCGATAAGGATGACCTCGCCGCCGAGGAGCCACGGCTTCGCCTCGCCCGGCAGGAGCAGCCCGGACAGCGCGAGAAACACGGCGAAGGCTGAGACAGCGAAGTTGAAGACATAGGCGCTGCGATAGGTCTGGGCGTAGGCGATCGAGAGATGGTCGATGAAGGAATACGCTTCCAGCATCGTGTCGGTGATGAGTTCGCGGATGCCGGCGGCCTTGGCGCGGTCGCCGAGATACTCGGTCCAGTCCCAGGCGCTGCCTGTGCGGTAGTTCGCCGGGCGCAGGTCGGTGCGCTTGAGCGCGCGGACGCCGAGCAGCTGCAACAGCAGCGGATAGGACAGGGAGATGTTCCACCGCCACGGCTTCTCCGCATAGAGCAGCTGGAGCTTCTCGCGCTCCCCCGGTTCGGGTGACGGCTCGAGCAGGATGCGGACGGCGCGCTCGAGATTGCCGGCGAGCGGCCGGCGCGGAACGTCCTCGATTCCCGCGCGTGCCGGCGGCAATGCGGTGTCGGCGCGCCACAACAGGCACGGCCTGTCCGGAGTCGCCGGGTCGATGATGACAACCGGCACGCCCTCGGCGACGGCATGCTCCACGATCAGCGCCGTGCCGCCGAGCCCGGCGGCCACCTGCTGGTCCCACACCGCGATGACGATGTCCGCATTGGCGAGCATGAGCAGTCCGGCGGCCTCATAGGCGCGGTTCGAGGCCAGGCTGTCGCCGTTGGCGCTGCGTTTGCCGTCGAGCTCGTAGATCGTCTGCGACCTTGCGAGCAGACGGTCGTACTGGACGGCGCCTTCGGGGGAAAAATCCGTCCGATAATCGGCGCGTGTGAACGGCAGGATGACGTTGAGCGGCATGTCCTGGGCGAGTCCGGCCTCGGCCACGATGCGGTCGGCGCCCTCGGCCAGGTTCGACACCACCGAGAGAACGGCGCGCGTGGTGGCGAACGCCCAGGCGTCGTGCGCCACCGCCTCCTGCGTGAAGGCGGCGATATCGGCGACGATGTGGTCGACGGATCGGCGGACCGCGACCTCCTGCTGCGGCGACAGCTTGGGCCCCGGGCGGTGGCCGGTCACGCCGATGCGCAGATGGACGCATGGCTTCGGCGGCGAAGGCTGGTCGCTGTCGACGATGCTCATGCGCGAAATTGGTCCCAATCGCCCCGATCCGAAGATTCGCATGTTAGGTTGGACGGCAACAGGACCGAAAGAGGGCGCAGATGGCTGAACTGGACGATTGCCTGAAGGACTACACGCGGTTCGACTTCCAGGACGGGCGCTGGACCCGGCCGGTCTATCGCCGTGGGAGCGGGCCAGCCGTCATCATCATCCACGAGATGCCCAACATGCATCCGCTGGTGGTGCGCTTCGGCAATCACGTGGCGGAGGCCGGGATGACGGCGTTCCTGCCGAGCCTGTTCGGCCATCCCGGACGCAACCCGACGCCGCTGTACGGCTTGCGGCAGATGGTGGCCGGCATCTGCATCCGGCGCGAATTCCATGTCTGGGCGACAGACAAATCCTCGCCGATCGTCGACTGGCTGCGGGCGCTGGCGCGCAAGACGCACGCCGAGTGCGGCGGCAAGGGCGTGGGCGCGGTCGGCATGTGCTTCACCGGCAATTTCGCCCTGGCGATGATGACCGAACCCGCGGTCGTCGCGCCGGTGCTGTCGCAGCCGTCCCTGCCGCTCGCCTTCGGCAACAGGCGGCGCGAGGCGGCGATGGGCGTTTCGCCCGAGGAGGTCGCGTGCGCCAAGCGCAGGTTCGCCGACGAGAACCTGTCAATGATCGGTTTGCGTTTCCATGGCGATCCATTCGTGAAGCCGGAGCGGTTCGAGACCTACAAGAAGACCTTCGGCGACAAGTTCGAGGCGATCGAACTCGATCCGAAGGACGCGGCGCCGGGCCCAATGGCGCCGCATTCGGTGCTGACGATCAATCTGCGCGACGACGATCCCGATGGGCCGACCAAGAAGACGGAGCAGCGCGTGATCCGGTTCTTCAGGGAACGGACCGGCGCATGATCTCGCCGCCCAGACGATGTTCGGCAAAGGGATCGGGACACTCGAATTCAAGATCTCGCGTGTCCGCGCGATTACCGACCGAGGACTGATCACCGCGGTCCCGCACGCGCCGCACTCACATCTTCGGCGGGCAGGCCGTGGACTCGCGGACGACGAGGGTCGGCGTGACCTCGGTGATCTTCTGCGGGTGGTCGTGGCGTTCGCGGGCGGCAGCGATCAGCTTGGCGGCCGCCATCGCGCCTATGTCGTGGATCGGAAGGCGCACCGTCGTCAGCAGCGGATATATCCGCGAAGCCAGGGCGCTGTCGTCGAAGCCAATGACAGAGAGATCGCGAGGGATCGAAAGGCCGGCATCGCGCGCGGCCTTGTAGACGCCGGCGGCCATCTCGTCGTTGCCGCAGAAGATCGCCGTGGGACGCGAGGTCATCGCAAGCAAGGCCGCGGCGTGCTCGACACCGGCCTCGAAGGTGTAGGCGGCCTCGCGATTGTATTCGGGCTCGAGCTTCAGGCCGGCGGCCGCAAGGCCCTCAACGAAACCGCGGCGGCGTTCGTGCGCGGAGCGGGACAGCGCGAGGCCCGAGATATGTGCGATACGGGTGTGGCCGAGCTCCGCCAGGTGACGTGCGGCAGCATTGCCGCCGACATGGTCGTTGGTGACGACCATCGCGTGCGGCTGGGCCAGCGACAGCGACGCGATGCGCACATAGGGGCATTCGATCGCCTCCAGGACCTCGATCAGGCGCTCGTCCTCGGACACCGCCGGCGGCAGCACGACGCCGAACAGCTTCTGCCGCTCCACGAAGGCGCGCATGTCGTGAAGGAACTGCGGGTCCTGGCGGTTGCAGGAGCGGATGACGAGCTCGAAGCTGGTGCCCTTCATCGCGTCCAGGATGCCCTGCTGCATGCTCACGACATATTGCGGCGTCGTGTTGTCGTAGATCATGCCGATCAAGAAGGAGCGGCGGAAGGCCAGGCCTCGCGCTTGCGGGTCGGGCGCGAAACCCAACTCGGCGATGATGGCGTTGATCTTCTCGCGTGTTTCCCCGCGGACGAAGGGCGAGTCGTTTATCACGCGCGACACCGTCTTCTTGGAGACTTTGGCAAGGCGGGCGATATCGTTGATCGTGGGGCGCTTGCCGCGGCGTTCCGGGCCTGGCGTTTCGAGCTGTGGCCGCGTCTTTCGCAATGGCACCTAAGGGACTCGAATAAGGTGGCCCTTCCCTATTAACCGCCTCCGCGCCCAGGCGCCAGACAGCATCAACCCGGTGCGCAAGATTACCATGCTGGTCTCGGCGCTGGCGAGTGACACCGATCGCATTCGCGATGTACGCGGACAATCTGTGGCTGGCGGTGGCGATCATCGGCGTGGCGATGGCGGACGAGCGCAGTACCGCCGCCCCTGCCACGCTGCTGCCGGATACTTGGCAGCAGGCCCGCGTTAAACTCGGGACATGAAGTACGAAGACCTGCTCTGCCCTTCGCCGGCCGGGCTCTATTGCAAGCCAGGGGATTTCTACATCGATCCGGTCCGGGCGGTGGAGCGGGCGGTGGTCACCCACGGCCACTCCGATCATGCGCGCTCGGGCCATGCCAAGGTGCTGGCGACGCGCGAGACGCTGGCGATCATGGGCGAACGCTATGGCGAGAATTTCGCCGGTGCGATGCAGCCGCTGGGTTATCACGAGAAGGCCGAGATCAACGGCGTGACCGTGTCGCTGGCGCCGGCGGGGCATGTGCTGGGCTCGGCGCAGGCGGTGGTCAAGTGGAAGGGGATGACGATGGTCGTCTCCGGCGACTTCAAGCGGCGGCGCGATCCGACCTGCGCGCTGTTCGAGCCGGTCGGCTGCGACGTGTTCATCACCGAGGCGACGTTCGGCCTGCCGGTGTTCCGCCATCCGCCCGACACCGACGAGATCGCCAAGCTGCTGAAATCGGTGGCGCAGTTTCCGGAACGCGCGCACCTGGTCGGCGCGTACGCGCTAGGCAAGGCGCAGCGGGTGATCTGCCTGCTGCGCGAGGCGGGATATGACAAGACGATCTATGTGCATGGTGCGCTGGAACGGTTGAACGCGCTGTATGAGGCGCACGGGGTGAAGCTGGGGCCGCTGGCGCCGGCTACCGCGGGGAAGAAAGCGGATTTCGCGGGAGCGATCATCGTCGCGCCGCCGAGTGCCACGCAGGACCGCTGGTCGCGGCGCTTTCCCGATCCGGTGGTGTGCTTCGCCTCCGGCTGGATGCGGGTGCGCGCGCGGGCGCGGCAGGGCGGCGTGGAGCTGCCGCTGATCCTGTCGGACCATGCCGACTGGGATGAGCTGACGATGACGGCGGCCGAGATCGCGCCCGACGAATTGTGGATCACCCATGGCGAGGAAGACGCGCTGCTGCGCTGGGCAAGCCTGAACGGGCAGAAGGCGCGGGCGTTGTCGCTGGTGGGATATGATGAGGATGAGGGAGAGAACTGAGGGAGGCACAGGATGGATTATGAGCGCCTGTTCACCGTCGCCGAAACGGCCCGCAAGCCGAAGAAGCTGTCGACCGCCGACGCGACCTTCGTGAAGACGACGATCCCGAAGGACCTGGCCGATTATCCGAAGTGGAAGCGGCCCGCGAAGATCAAGCACCCGGCTGGTTTCTCCGTATCGGGCGCGCCGGTCGGCACCTTCATCCGCAGCGCGCTGCTGATGGCGGGGCGCAAGGCGCTGGGCGGCCGCTATGGCGGCTCGCCGTTCTACGAGCAGGTGGAGAAGGACGTCTCGTTCGGCATCATGCGCTCGCACTTCCACAACGATTATCCGAAGGGCGCCTATTGCTGCCAGCAATGCACGCTGGCGGTCTATCCGCTGCTGGAGGCGGGCGCGCTGCGCTATTTCGACAACAAGGCGCTGGCGAAGAACGTGCGGCGGCTGATCGACGAGGGCGGCTGGCGGTTTGCGACTGCGCCCAACGCGAAGATGCTGGACTGGTCGCTGGGAGCCTGATGCGCGCCTTCGCCCGCCTGCTCGACAGTCTCGCGTTCACGCCGTCGCGCAACACCAAGCTGACGCTGGTGCGCGATTACCTGCGCGAGACGACCGATCCGGAGCGGGGATGGGCGCTGGCTGCGCTGACCGGCGTGCTGACGTTCGACGCGGCGAAACCGGCGTTCATCAGGAAGGCAGTCGAGGCCCGGGTCGATCCGGCGCTGTTCGCAATGTCCTACGATTTCGTCGGCGACCTGGCGGAGACGGTGGCGCTGATCTGGCCGAGCAAGCCGGGCGCCAACCGCGAGCCGGAATTGCCGGAGGTGATCGACGCCCTGCGCAGCGCGAGCCGCAACGAGGTGCAGAGATTGCTGGAAGGCTGGCTCGATGCGCTGGATCCGGATGGGCGGTGGGCTTTGCTGAAGCTGCTGACGGGTGCGCTGCGTGTGGGCGTGTCGGCGCGGTTGGCGAAGCTGGCGCTTGCGGATCTGGGCCATGTCGAGGTCGCCGAGATCGAGGAGGTGTGGCACTCACAGCGGCCGCCCTACGAAGACCTGTTCGCCTGGCTGGAGAAGCGCAGCGACAAACCTTCACCCGACGCGCCCGCGCGCTTCCGGCCCGTGATGCTGGCGCAGGCGATCGACGAGGCGACGGATTTCGCGAAGTACGACGCCGCCGATTACGCCGCCGAATGGAAGTGGGACGGCATCCGGGTGCAGGCGGCGAGCGAGCGCGGCGAGAAGCGGCTCTATTCCCGCACCGGCGACGACATCGGCCACGCCTTTCCCGACGTGATGGCGGCGCTGAACTTCGAGGGCGTGATCGACGGCGAGCTGCTGGTGATGACGGGCGGCCGCGTGGACACCTTCGGCGACCTGCAACAGCGGCTGAACCGCAAGAATCCCGAGGCGAAGACCATCGCGAAATTCCCGGCCGGCATCCGCGCCTATGACCTCTTGATGGACGGCAAGGAAGACCTGCGCGGCCTGCCTTTCGCCCAGCGCCGCAAGCGGCTGGAGGCGTTCATCGCGCAACTCAAATCCTCTCGCATCGACCTCTCGCCGTTGCAGCCGTTCGAGAGCTGGGAGCAGCTGGCGCATTTGCGTGCGCAGCCGCCGGACGGCGATCCGCAGATCGCCGAGGGGCTGATGCTCAAGCGCTGGGATTCGATCTACGAGGCCGGGCGCCCGAAAGGACCGTGGTTCAAGTGGAAGCGCGATCCGCATCTGATCGACGCGGTGCTGATGTATGCGCAGCGCGGCCACGGCAAGCGTTCCAGCTTCTACTCCGACTACACCTTCGGGGTGTGGCGCGAGGATGCGAACGGCGATCGCTCGCTGACGCCGGTCGGCAAGGCCTATTTCGGCTTCACCGACGAGGAGCTGAAGCAGATCGACAAGTTCGTGCGCGACAACACGATCGAACGCTTCGGCCCGGTGCGCAGCGTGCGCGCCGACAGGGAGTTCGGGCTGGTACTCGAGGTCGCGTTCGAGGGATTGCAGCGCTCGACCCGGCACAAGAGCGGCGTCGCCATGCGCTTCCCCCGCATCAACCGCATCCGCTGGGACAAGCCGTCACGCGAGGCGGACGAACTCCAGACCCTGGAGCGCATGCTGGATTAATGCGCTCACGCAATATTACGGAAATGTAATCAGTGCGACCATTTTTGACCCGGTGGCCAGTATTTTCGATCGCATGCGCGCCGCAGTCTTGAATGCGCCGCGCGGCAGTCCTTCACTTCGGTTCCGAGGGGAATTTCAAAAGGGGTATCCAATGAAACTGCGTCTTCTTTCGGTCGCCGTGCTGGCGGCCGGCATGACAACGCTCGCACCTGTGGCCGCGAACGCGGCGCCGCAGGACTTCGATCTGACCAACAGCACGGGCTACGAAATCAACAACGTCTACATCTCGCCGCATGACAGCAACGACTGGGGGAGCGACGTGATGGGACAGGACACACTGGAAGACGGTGCCGCCGTACACATCCACTTCCCGGGCGGCCGCGGCGAGACCTGCGACTGGGACCTGAAGGTGACCTACACCAGCGACGGCTCGTCGGCGGAATGGACGCAGGGCTTCGACCTCTGCACGATCTCGTCGATCGACATCAAGTGGGACGGCCACAACACGTCGGCCACGTACCAGTAAACCTTCGGCGCCCCTGCGCTAAGGTGAGCCCGGACGGCGCAAGCCGCCCGGGCTTTTTTCTTGTTCCTCCCCCCGCGTCAGCGCGTGGAGGATCAAACGATGCCGAGTTCGCGTTTCGCGAAGTCGAGCGCGCCCTTGTAGTCGGCCTTGCCGTTCGGGGCGCGCAGGGGGACGCCGGCCACCAGCACGCGCTTGGGCGCCTTGTAGCCTGCGAGCTTCCTGTGCACGTGGCGGCGCAGTTCGTCCTCGTTGATCTCGCCGCGCGGCACGACCACGGCGGTGATCGACTGGCCCCACTTTTCGTCCGGTACGCCGACGACCAGGACGTCGTCCACGGACGGATGAAGCTTCAGCGTCTCCTCAACCTCTTCGGGGAAGACTTTCTCGCCGGCCGTGTTGATGCAGACGCTGCCGCGGCCGAGCAGCGTGAGCGTGCCGTCGGCCTCGACCATGCACCAGTCGCCGGGGATGGAGTAGCGCACGCCGGCGATGGTCTTGAAGGTCGACGCGGTCTTCTTCGCGTCCTTGTAATAGCCGAGCGGGATCGGCTCTGGCATGGCGACGAAGCCGCGGATGCCCGAGCCGGGCTCGACCGGCCGATCCTGCTCGTCGAACACCTTTACGCGATCGCTAATCTGGAACTTGGCGGTCGTGACCTCGGCGTCCTTGGTCATCATCGAGGTGCCGAAGCCCACGGCTTCCGACGAGCCGAAGCTGTCGACCATGATCGCCTGCGGAATGTGCTTCAGCAGTGCCTGCTTCACCTCGCGCGACCACATCACGCCGGACGACACGATGTTCACGATGGAGGAGGTGTCGTAGCGGCCGGGTTTTTCCTCCAGCGCCGCCAGCATCGGCTTGGCGAAGGCGTCGCCGACGATGACGACGGTCATCGCCTTGTTGTCCTCGGCCGCCTTCCACAATTCGTGGGCGTCGAGCGAATGGTGTGTCAGCGTGATCACGCAGCCGCCGGCCAGCATCGCCGACAGCGCCATCAGCAAGCCGGTGCCATGCATCAGCGGACACGCCGGCAGCAGCCGGTTGCCCGGACCAAGCGTCTTGATGGCGGCAACGACCTGTTCGAGATTCTCCGGCACGGGACCCAGCTTGCGCAGCGCGATGAGCGAGGTCTCGCGCAGGTCGTTGTGCGCCCAGATGACACCCTTGGGCATGCCGGTGGTGCCACCCGTGTAGATGAAGAACTCATCCTGCGGCGACCGCTCGATGTTCAGCGGCGAGCCGTCGCCTTCCTTCGTCAGCGCCTCGAAGTCGTCCGCGAAATTCGCGGGCACGCCGCCGTCGGTGACTTCGACGAAGGTCTTGACCTTGGTCAGGCGCGGACGGATCTCGGAGATGATGTCGCGGAACTCGGTGCCGTAAACGACGGTCTGCGCGTCCGAGTTGTCGAAGATGTAGAACACCTCGTCAGCGACATAGCGGTAGTTGACGTTCACATGGGTCAGCCGCGCCTTGAACGCCGCCGCCAGCGTCTCGCAGTACTCGGGACGGTTGCGCATGTAGAACGCGACCTTGTCTCCAGGCCTGGCGCCGCGCTTGATCAGCGCCCGGGCGAGGTTGTTGGTGCGCTTCGAAGTTTCGCCCCAGCTGATGCGCCTTGTGCCGTGCACAAAGGCCGGCGCATCGGGCGGCAGCACGGTCTCGATGGCCTCGAGGATATCGCCGAAATTCCACGGCATGGTCTCGCTCCCTGTATTCCGCAGCGGAAACATGGTCCGCGGGCTGTTTTGCAGCACTCTAATAAGTGCGGCGCGACCCGACAACGCGATTGCGGGCGGGGCGGGACAATCCCAGAATTACGAAAATTATCGGGAGAAACGCCATGGCACCGCGCACCGGATTCAAGGTCCGGCTCGAACCGCAGGACGAGTACACCCACACGCCTGACGCGGCCTCCAACTACAACGAGAGCATGTACTTCAACGTGTTCGATCCCGTCCGGAAGATCGGAGGCTGGTTCCGGCTGGGCAATCGCCCGAACGAAGGTCATGCCGAGATGACGGTGTGCCTCTACCTGCCCGACGGGCGGGTGGCGTTCATGTACGGGCGGCCGAAGATCGGCGACAACAAGGCAATGAACGCCGGCGGCATGAAGATCGACGTGGTCGAGCCGTTCAAGAAGCTGCACGTCAGCTATGACGGCAAGGCGCTGCTGATGGAGCGGCCGTTCGAGATGGCCGAACCCTCCAGCGCGTTCAAGAACAACCCGTCGGTGCCGTGCAAGGTGGACCTGCACTACGAGGGCGTGTCGCCGATGTATGGCGGCGAGACCGTGCGCGAAGACGGGACGTCGCTCCAGATCGACCCGGAGAAATCCTTCGCCAAGGCGCACTACGAGCAGCACATGCACGCCAAGGGCACGTTCACGCTGGGCGACGAGACGTTCCGGGTGGACGGGTACGGCCTGCGGGACAAGTCGTGGGGGCCGCGCTACTGGCAGGCGATCCACTGGTACCGCTGGTGCCCGATGAACTTCGGCAAGGACTTCGCGATGATGCTCTCCATTGTCGCGGGCACGGAAGGCAAGCCGCGCGAGGGCGGCATGGTGCTGAGGGACGGCAAGTACGACTTGATCACAGAATGTTCGATGGACACGGACTGGGACGAGAACTGGTACCAGACGGGCCTGCGGGCGAAGGTGAAGACCGAGTCGGGCGCGACCTACAACGTGACCGGCAAGGTGATGTCGCTGATCCCGCTGCGCAACCGGCGCAAGACACCGGACGGGCAGGAACTCAACACCCGCATCACCGAGGGCATGACGGAGTACACGTGCAACGGCATGACAGGGTATGGGTTGAGCGAGTATCTCGACCAGATCGTGGATGGCAAACCGGTGAGCGTGGCATGAAGATCGATCTCTGGGATCCGAACTCCTTCGCGCACGGCCATCCGCTGGCGCAGTATGACTGGCTGCGCACCAACGATCCGGTGCATTTTCAGCAGGAACCGGCCGGTCCCGGCTTCTGGGCGGTGACGCGCTTCCAGGACGTGTGGGACGTGGACCGCAATTTCCAGGCCTATTCGTCCGAGCCGACGATCATGATCCAGGACCCGCTCGGCGGTCAGAATTTCGGGCCCTACAAGATGATGCTGATGATGGACCCGCCGCAGCACACGGCGTTCCGCAAACTCATCCGCCAGGAATTCACGGTGCCGACCGCCGCCGACAAGAAGCCGCGCATACAGGAGCTGGCACGGCAGATCGTCGATGCGGTGATCGAGAAGGGCGAATGCGATTTCGTCAGCCAGGTGGCGGGCGAGATGCCGTCCTATGTCATCGCCGAGCTGATGGGCATGCCGCTGGACGACGGGCGCGAGCTCTACAAGCTGACCGAAGCGATCCACACCACCGCCGGCGGCACGCCGTCGGAGGAAGGTGCGAGCGCGGTCGGCAAGATGTTCGAATACGGCACGCAGCTGATCGCGGAGAAGCGGGCGCGGCCGAAGGACGATCTCGCCACCAAGCTGCTGGCGGCTGAAGTCGACGGCAAGAAGCTGGACGACGTCGAATTCCTGCTGTTCTTCCTGCTCTTGATCGATGCCGGTGGCGACACGACTCGCAACCTGCTGTCGTCGGGCATGATCGCGCTGCTGGAAAATCCCGACCAGCACCGCTGGCTGATGGAGGACCTGCCGGGCCGGCTGCCGAGCGCGCGCGAGGAATTGCTGCGCTGGGCGAGCCCGGTGATCTACATGCGCCGCACCGCCAGGCACGATGTGGAGCTGGCCGGCCGGAAAGTGAAGGAGGGCGACAAGGTCGTCATGTATTTCGGCGCCGCCAACCGCGATCCGGCGAAGTTCGCGCATGCCGACAGGCTCGACCTGTCGCGCACGCCCAACGAGCACATCGCCTTCGGCACGGGACCGCATGGGTGCCTGGGCCAGCACATCGCCCGCATCGAGATCGATGCGATGCTGGTGGAGGTGCTGACGCGGATGAAGAATTTCAGGCTGAAGGGCGAGCCGCGCTGGCTGCCCTCCAACTTCATCAGCGGCCCGCAGGTGATGCCGGTGACATTCGCGCCTGCAAAGCGAGCTTCGTAATCCGACTGTCATCCCCGCGAAGGCGGGGACCTAGTAGGCGCGCGTCTGCGCGCCAAAGGCTCACTTCGGTGCAACTTCTCTTGCGCCCGCCGACGCGGGCGCGCTTGGTCCCCGCCTTCGCGGGGATGACAGTGGGGTTTGTGGCTGCATAGAGTGCATCTATGAACTCTCTCCACTACGTCACCTACGCAACAGCCACCCACACCATCGCCGCCCGTCTGCGGGTGCCGCAGGATGGGCGGGAGAAGCATCCGGCGGTGATCCTGCTCCACGGTTCGGCGGGGCCGTCGCTGCGCGAGGGCGGGTATGCCGATGTGCTGAACGCGGCCGGATTCGTGACGCTGGAGCCGGATATGTGGGCGGCGCGCGGGTTCAAAGGCGGCGCGGACGGGCGGCCGCGGCCAGTGGATGCGCTGGCGGATCTGTATGGCGGGCGCGAACTGCTCAGGGCGCACGCGGGGGTTGATCCTCAGCGGATCGGCGCGGCCGGGTTCTCGTTCGGCGGGGTGGTCTGCATGCTGGCCGCGACGCGGCGGCATGCCGATGCGCAGGGCGCGTTCCCGGCGCTGATGCCGGTCTATCCGGCGACCTGGGCCTACAACAAGGTGGCGGGGTTCGAATTCGGCGACCTGGCCGAAACGCGCATGCTGCTGATGACCGGCGCGCTGGACCAGTACGACAACGATCCGGGGGTGTCGGCGAAGCTGGTGGCGTCGCTGAAGCCCACCGATGCCACGAAAATCTGCACTCTGGTGATGCCTGACAGCCATCACGGCTTCGACATGCCGGGGATCGACGTGGAGGTGACCGATCCGTTCGGCAATCAGGGCAAGGGCGGCAAGGTCATCATGCGCTATAATCCCGACATGACCCGGGAGGCACACCGGGCAGCGGTGGCGTTCTTCGAAGACGCCCTGAAATAGGGAGGTCAGCATGCCGGCAGCAGTCCACACGCGCGAACGCCTGCACGTCACGCCCGCGGGCGGTTCGGCGGGGGCTTACATCACCGGCGTCGACGTCGCGAAGGCGAGCGCCGACGACGTGGCCGCGATCACAAAGGCGCTGAACGACCATCTCGTCGTCGCCCTGCCCGGCCAGAATCTGTCGCTGGAAGCGATGGAGCACTTTACCGACCAGCTCGGCGGCAAGGACATCACGCCCTACGTCAAACCGGTCGACGGCCATCCGTTCGCGATCCGCATCCTGAAGGAGAAGCACGAGAAGCTGAACTTCGCGAATGCGTGGCACACCGATCTCTCCTACCTGGAGGCGCCGCCACGCTTCACGGTGCTCTATTGCCTCGAAACGCCGGAGGCCGGCGGCGACACGGTGTGGGCGAACCAGTACATGGCGTTCGACACGCTGTCGTCCGGCATGCGCGACACGCTGATGGGCCTGAACGCGGTGCATTCAGCGGGACCGGCCTATGGCACCGGCGGCTATCTCGACGGCGTGAAGGACAAGATGTCCACGAAGATCGAGCCGTCGAAGGAAGCCTATGCCGAGCAGTCGCATCCGGCGGTAATCGAGCATCCCGGCACGGGGCGCGCGGCGCTCTATCTCAATCCGGTCTACACCCAGCGCATCGCGGGCTGGTCGAAGGCGGAGTCGGACGGGGTGCTCGGCCATCTGTTCCGCCATTCGGTCAACGAGAACTTCACCTGGCGCCTCAAATGGGCGAAGGGGACGCTGGCGATCTGGGACAACCGGTCCACGCAGCATTTCGCGCTGAACGACTATCACGGCCATCGCCGCGAGATGGTCCGCACCAGCGTCAAGGGCGACAAACCAAGGGCGGCACGCGCATGAAACTGGTCACCTTCCGGCACGAAGGCGTGCGCATCGGCGCGGTGAAAGACGGCGGTATCGTCGACCTGTCGGACCGCCACATGGCGCGCGACATGGTCGGCCTGATCGCGGCGTGGCACGACGTGAAGGACCATGTGGAACGCATCGTCGCGCACGAGACGCCGCACATCGCGCTGAAGGACGTCGAGCTGCTGGCGCCGGTGCCGCGGCCGCAGAAGGTGATGGCGATCGGGCTCAACTACGCCGACCACATCGCGGAATCGGGCGCCAAGACGCCGGAGAAGCAGATCTGGTTCGCCAAGATGGGCCATGCGGTGAACGGACCTTACGCGCCGATCCAGGTGCCGAAGGTCTCCACCATGATCGACTGGGAAGCCGAGATGGTGTTCGTCATCGGCAAGCGCTGCCGTCATGTGCCGAAGGAGAGGGCGCACGAGGTGATCTTCGGCTATTGCTGCGGCAACGACATCAGCGTGCGCGACTGGCAGTTCCACACCCAGCAATGGCTGATCGGAAAATCGTTCGACACCCACGCGCCGTTCGGGCCGTGGATCACCACGGCGGACGAGGTTGGCGATCCGCATGCGCTCGGCATCCGCTGCATCGTGAACGGTCAGACCAAGCAGAACTCGAACACGAAGAACCTGGTGTTCAACTGCTTCGACCAGGTGGCCTATCTGAGCGAGGCGATGACGCTCGAACCCGGCGACATCGTGTTCACCGGCACGCCGGGCGGCGTCGGCCAGTCGACGAAGCCGCCGCAGTTCCTGAAGGTCGGCGACAAGGTGCGCATCGAGATCGACAAGCTCGGCCACCTTGAGGCTGACATGGTTGCCGAACCTTCCCCTTAAACACATCCGTCATCGCCGGGCTCGTCCCGGCCATGACGATTGGGGTCAAAGTTCTCGGTCCCTCAGCACCGTCCTGAACCCCAGGTGACTCGACGCCAGGTCCGCTTCCTGCGGTTCGCGGGCGCCGGAGCGGTAGCGCATGCAGTAGTTGGGGGCGCACAGGAACGAGCCGCCCTTGATCGTGTAATTCACCGCCGCGCCGCGGTTCGGCGTGGTCAGCAGCGGATCTGGCGCATCGCCGGGATGCGGGGTGAAGATGTCCTTCGTCAGCTCCCACACATTGCCGAACATGTCGTAGAGGCCATAAGCGTTGGGCGCGTAACAGCCCGCAGGCGCCAGGCCGACAAAGCCGTCATCACCGCTGTTCAGCACCGGGAAGATTCCCTGCCAGGTGTTGGCGTTCTTCGGCTGGTCGTGATCGTCACCCGCGCCCTTGTGGCCGGCGCGCGCCGCCCATTCCCATTCGGCCTCCGTCGGCAGGTCGCGGTGCTTCCAGCGCGCATAGGCCAGCGCATCGTCGTGCGTGACCTCGACCACCGGATAGTTCTCGCGGCCTTCGATGTCGCTGCCCGGGCCTGCCGGACGGCGCCAGTTCGCGCCGGGGACGTAGCGCCACCATTGCGAAATGTTCTCCATGCCGTGCACTTCCTTCGGCATGAAGAACACCATGGCGCCGGGCTTCAGAAGATCGGGGGCGATTCCGGGATGCGTCGCGGGATCCAGCGGACGTTCGGCGGTCGTGACATAGCCGGTGGCGGCGACGAACTGCGCGAAGTCGGCGTTCGTCACCTCATGTGCATCCATCCAGAACGGCTTCACATGCGCTTGCGTGACCGGGCCTTCTTCCGGATAGATGGTGTCGCCTTCTTCAAACTCCCCGCCCGGCACGAACACCATGCCCCGATACGGCAGCCTGGAAGGATCGAGACAATGCGGACCGCGGTCGCGCGGCAGGGCAAACGGCACCATGCAGATCAGCGCGACAACGGCGATGAGGGCCGCCGCGCTCCAGTCGGCGCGTGTCACTTGCGGCGCGGTTTGCCGCGGTCGGGAAGGCCGAGATAGGCGAGCGCCATCTGGCTCAGCTTCTCGATCACCATGGCCTCGTCGACATAAGGCCCGTCGTTCAGTAGCCGGTGCACGATCGTGCCATCCACCGAACGCAGGATGAAAATGCAGTCCTGCGCCAGGTCTTCGCGGTCCGCGCCTTCGCCGCGCGCCAGCATGAATTCGGCGAGCAACTCGCCCTGGCGCTGTGTGCCGGCGCGCATGCGCGGCCAGTAATCGGCGCCGGCGCCCGCCAGCGAGCGCTGGAACAGGGCGCGGAAGAAGCCGTGGTTGCGCTTCATGATCAGCGCAGTGTTTTCGATCAGGGTGCGCACGACGGCGGAGGTCGGCTGGTCCTGCCACTCGCGCAGCGCGAAGAACTTTGCGCCGTTCTCCAGGTTGCGCTCGGTGAAGCGGTGATGCAGCGCCTTGAAGAAGGCCTCCTTGTCGCGGAAGCGGCGATAGAAGCTGCCGACCGAACAGCCGGCTGCCTGCGCGATGTCGGTCACGTGCGCGGCGTCATAGCCGAGCTTGGCGAACACCTTCTCGCCGGCGGTCAGCAGACGGTCGCGGGCATTGCGGCTGCGCGCCTGGTTGACCGGCAATACGCCGTCAAGCTCTTCAACCGAATCCAAGGCGGGTTCCTCCGGAAGCCCCTTTTTGCTAGCCCAGATTGGGAATTGGCGCCAGCAACTTCGGTGCGCCTCAGCTCCCGCCCGCCTGCGTCGCCTCGATCGTGTTGTCGTCCGAGTTGCGGTCGATCCACATATTGTAGGGATCGATACCCGCAAACTTGGGCGGCGCGGCGGTCACGAGGTGCAGAGACTGCGTGCCCGAGACGATATGCATCGGCGCATAGCTCAGCACGTTGGCCTTGCCGAAGCCGGCGGCGCTGGGCTTCAGGGTGAAGAGGCCGATGTTCACGTCCTCGGCCATCTTCGCCTCGGTCTGCTTGCCCTTGCCGTCGGCGTAATATTTGTGCGCATCGACCGTGAGCGTCACGTCATAGCGGCCATCATGCCGCTTGACCCAGGTCGCGCCGGTCGCCTTCAGGTCATAAAGCGTGATCCGGTCGAAAAGGTCGTCGATGATCGCATCGTGCTTGTGGCCGCTCTCCTCCTTCACGATGCGGATGAAGTCGCGCGTGGTCGGATAGGGCGCGCCCCTGAACGCGTACTGCTTGAGCAGGCGCTGGAGCGTGCGGTCGACGGCGGCTTCGCCCACCGTCTCCTTCAGGCGGTACATGACCACCGCGCCCTTGCGGTAGTGGATGTAGCCCTGGTCTTCGACGCGGTCGAGCGGCAACTCTTCCACTTCCTCGCTGCCGCGGCTGCGCAGATAGGCGTCGAGCTCCGATTTCAGAAACTTGCGCACATGCTCGGGCCCGTAGAGATGCTCCATCACCAGCATCGCGGAATACTGCGCCATGGTCTCGACGAGCATGGTGCCGCCCTGCATGTTGGCCGACGTGAGCTGGTGGCCCCACCACTGGTGGCCCAGCTCATGCGCTGTCACGAAGGTGACGAGGTCGACCTTCTCCGGGTCGTCCTTCCAGGAATTGTCATCCTGGATGAAGCCGATCGATTCCGAGAACGGGATCGTGTTGGCGAAGGACTGGGCGAAGGTCGCATAGCCGGGGAATTCCAGAATGCGCGCCTGCTTGAACTGGTAGGGCCCAAACGCCTCGTCGAAAACCTCCAGCGAGGCCTTCATCGACGAGAGCATGCGGTCGACCTGATAGGGATGGTGCGGATCGTAATAGACCGTCAGGTCGACGTCGCGCCATTTGGCGTGCCGTTCCGCATAGGCCGCCGACTGCATGGAGAAGAAGGCCAGAACGGGCGCATCGGACCTGAAGCGCGCGGTGCGGCGGCCGTCGCGCGTGACGTCCGACACCTTGTAGCCCGGCGCGATCGGCGTCTGGTCGGCCACAGTGGAGACCGTGATGTCGGAATTCACCCAGTTGGTGTCGCCGCCGAACGGTCCCTGGTAGCGCGCGGCCGGATCGTCCAGCTTGGCTGGACGCATGTCGCCGGCCAGATGCTGGCGGCGGCGCTTGACCGGATCGCGCAGCAGGTTCGTCTGATCCATGCCGATGTTCGGCGCGATCTCCTGGTTGTTCACGAAGGTGCCGTTGTCGACGATACGGGTGAGGTTGGCGCTGTTCTTGAAGCCCTTCTGCTGCCAGACGGCGCGGTAGCTGAGCGACGTCTTCTCGCCGGGAAGCAGCGGCTTGTCGAAGGCATAGATGACGTAGTTGAAGCGCTCGAAGCGCTGCTGCACATGGGCGCCCGACACCGACAGCGACTCCATGGTCAGCTCGCGCGGCCAGCGCACATGCACCACCGTCAGCGGCTTGGCCGTCGCATTCACCATGGCATAGCGGCCCTCGGATACTATGCGGATGTCGTGCGGATAGATCGCGACATTCATCGTGATGTCCGTCACCTTGGGCTGCGGGATGGTGTGGTATTTGTAGAGCGTGCGCTCGTAGTCTGCGGTCCACGCCTCGTCGCCCACGCTGTTGCGGTATTCGTTGAGCACGACGGTGTTGTAATAGATGAACGCGCCGGCGCCCGCCCACACGATCACCGCCATCGCCATCAGTACGCCGGCGAAGCCGCGCAAGCGCCGCGGCAGACGCGCGAGGCGCGGGACGAAGCGGGTCTCTGCTCCGCGCCGCCACAGGCCATAGGCGAGGATCGACAGGATCAGCGCGAAGGCCAGCCAGTAGACCTGGAACCATGCACGGCCGATCCAGAACTGCCCCTGTCCGTTCATGTCGGAGAGTGGAACGTTGTAGCTGGAGCCGTAGATGTAGAGGTGGTGGTCGTAGCCGAGATTGCCCAGCGTGATCTGCGCCACCAGCACCAGCGCCATCACGCCCCAGCCGACGTATTTGTGCGAGACCACGGTCTGCACGAAGATCGCAAGCGCCGCGAGCTCCACCGCCTCGATGGCGTTCGGCACGACGTACCAGGCGGCGTAGTGCCAGATCTCGAAATCGGTGTAGTTCTTGGTCGCCTGCACGATCATCGCGGTCAGCACCGAAACCGCCAGCATGAAGACAAGCACCAGCGTGATGGCGGCGATCTTCGGCACCACGAACGCCCAATCCGGCACGGGTACCGCGCCCAGCACCTCGTGCGTGCGGCGGTCGCGCTCGCGCCACACCAGTTCGCCGGCGTAGTAGATCGCGACAATCAGCGGGATGATGGTGAAAGCGCCGTTCAGCGCGTCGATCGTGAGGTTGGTGACCGGCAGCACGACCCAGTCGCGCTGCTCACCCACGAACAACAGGCTGCCGAGCGCGTTCAACAGGCCGAGCGCCAGAAGCACGAAGAAGGCCGGGCTCTTGAACACCTGCCCCATCTCGAAGCGGGTCCATTTCAATGCCATGACGCGGATGCTGCCTGCATCGAAGTGTGGCGCGGGCAGAGGCCCGGACTGCGCACGCACGATGACGGCTTCCTTCTTCTCGGGCCTGGCGGCGCTGCCGGCGCGCGCTTCGAACCGGTAGGTCCAGTAGGCGATGGCCAGCAGGACGAAGGCGAGGCCCAGATAGATGGCGCGATTGATCAGCATCACGTCGGCCAGCGGCGGCAGCATCGTGTTGCGGTCCGACGTCGTCCAGTACTTCACGATTTCCGCCAGCGCGCCCATGCCGAACGGTTCCAGGATGCCGACGATGTGGTCGTATTGCGGCTTCTGGAACAGTGTCGTCAGCACCAGGTAGCCTATGAGGAACGCGACCGCGCCGACATACGTGGCCATCATCGAGCGCGTCGCCGTTGCGAGCGCAAAGAATGCCGCTGCCAGCACGAACAGCGTCGGCAGCATCATCACGAAGTAGTCGAAGAGGTAATGCTCTGCCTGAAAGGGGCCGATGCGCTTGGGGTCGATCCAGGGCATGAACGAGCCGACCAGGATCCCGAGCGGGATCGCGAGCGCCATCACCATGCCGGCGCCGAACGCGCCGGTGAAGCGGCCGAACAGGTAATCGAACTTCGTGATGCGGGTGGAGCGCACGATCGGGCCATAGCCCGTCTCGTCGTCGCGCACGATGATGTTCGCCACGAAGGCGATCAGTGCGAAGACGAAGAACACGTCCAGCACGCCGCTGACCTGGAGGATGGCGTAGGGCGAGTTCTTCCACACACTGCCGACGCCGCCGACCTGGACCTGGCTGATGGTCGTGGCCGCAAAGGGCAGCAGGAAGAAGATGAGGCCGGCCACCCAGAACACCGGGGAGCGCATCTGGTAGCGGGCTTCGAACCCGGCGATCTTGAAGAACATGCTCAGGCCGCCTTGCGGGACTTGGCCAGCGTCGAGAAGTAGACGTCTTCCAGGCCCGCCTCGACCGGCGCGAAGCCGTTGCCTGGATCGCTGTCGGCGACGATGTGCACGACGGTGTTGCCGCCGACGAGGCGGGTGGAGATCACGGTGTATTTCTGGCGACAGCCCTCAAGCTCTGCCTTGGCGATGGTCTTCTTCCAGACCTTGCCCTGGAGCGCGTTCGTGAGCTCGACCGGCGAACCCTGCCCCACGATGCGGCCTTCGGCGATGATCGCCATGCGCGGGCAAAGGTCGGATACGTCATCCACGATATGGGTGGAGAGGATCACCACGATGTTCTCGCCGACATCGGCGAGCAGGTTGAGAAAGCGGTTGCGCTCCTCCGGGTCGAGGCCGGCGGTCGGCTCGTCCACGATCAGGAGCCTGGGCTGGCCGATCAGCGCCTGGGCGATGCCGAAGCGCTGCCGCATGCCGCCGGAGAAACCCGCGATGGATTTCCTGCGCACGCTCCACAGATTGACCTGGTTGAGCAGCGCCTCGACCGTATCGCGCCGTTCGCCGCGGCCGGTGACGCCCTTCAGCACCGCCATATGGTCGAGCATGTCGTAGGCGGTGACGCGCGGATACACGCCGAAATCCTGCGGCAGGTAGCCGAGGGTGCGGCGGAGCTTCTCCGGCTCGCGGATCACGTCGATGCCGTCGAATGTGATGGCGCCGCTGGTCGGCGTCTGGAGCGTCGCGATGCACCGCATCAGGGTCGACTTCCCGGCGCCGTTGGGGCCGAGCAGGCCGAACATGCCGGGCGGGATTTCGAGGCTCACATGGTCAAGCGCACGCACGCCACGCGGATAGACGTGGCTGAGATCCCGGATCGACAGCATGAGGGCCCCTTCAGGTGTGTTGGCTGTGAAATAGGACGCGACGCGGACTGTTCAATAGCGGGCGACAGGCCGGGAAACCGGGCCTTTATGGGTCAGCGAGATATGCGTCAAAACCTGCTCATCGTGGTTCATGCGCCAGGAGAGGAGCTTCTGTGCATATTCCAGCATGACTGAAACATAGCGGGGGTCGCCCGCCAGATTGGTGAATTCCCCGGGGTCCTCTTGCAGGTCGAACAGCAGCGGCGGCAGCTTGGTGAAGTGAACGTACTTGAAGCGCTCGTCGCGGATGATGTTCATGCTGCACTGGTGCATGGTCAGGCCCAGCGCCTTCTCCGCGGTGTCGTCGGCGGGATCGCGGAAGTCGAACTCCCAATGCGCCTCGGTGCGCCAGGTCTCGGGGGCGCCCTTGCCTTCGAGGAACGGGCTTAGCGAGCGGCCGTCGCATTGCAGCGGGATCTCCGCCCCGATCGCCTCCAGCATCGTGGGCATGATGTCGACGTTCTCGGTGAAGCGGGTGACGACCTGCCCGCGCCCGGCGTCGGCGGAGCGGCGTGGATCGCGCACGATCAGCGGGATGCGGTAGGACGCGTCGAAATAGCCACATTTGCCGAGCAGCCAGTGGTCGCCCATCTGCTCGCCATGGTCGGAGGTGAACACGATCATCGTGTCGTCCCATCGGCCGGTCTCTTTCAGCATGGCGAAGACGCGGCCGAGCGTGTCGTCGACCTCGCGCATCAGGCCGTAATAGACCGCTTTCATCCGGCGCAGGCGCTTGTCGACCGCCGGCGCGCGGAAGGCGCGGCGTGAGAGCTGATGCGCGAGCCACGGGTGCTGCGCAGCCTCGTCTTCGGGTGCCGCCAGGCGGGAGAATCCTGGCACGGCCATCGGGTCGTACATCGCGTTGTAGGGCTCGGGCGCGACGAAGGGCGGATGCGGGCGCAGGATCGACAGGTGCGCAATGAACGGACCGTCGGCGTTGCGGATGTAATCCATGCAGCGATCGGCGAGCCAGTTGGTGTCGTCGGCTTCGCTGGGCATTGCCAGCGGCCGGGGCACTGATGCGCCATCCTCATAGTCCGGCCCGTCGGCCCGCAGTGAATAGGCGCGCTGGATGGGCTCGGGGATCCTGTAGCCCTGCGACCGCAGCCAATCGACCCATTGCCGGGGTGTGTCGCCCATCAGAACGAGAGGGCGGATTCCTGGCAGCGGGCCCTCATAGGTGAAGCGCCACGGGTCGTCTTCCTGGAGCTCGCGCGGGTCGAGGCTCGTATCGGTATAGCCGAACAGCACCGGGTCGTAGCCGATGGCGGCGGCTTCCCTGGCCCAGTTGGTGTGGCGCGCCTCCAGCGGCGTGCCGTTGGTGCCGGAGCGGTGGTTCTGGAGATACATGCCGGTGTGGAGCGAGGTGCGCGACGGCCCGCACGGCACGGCGTTGGCGAAATGGTTGGCGAACAGGACGCCGTCGCGCGCCAGCGCATCCAGGTTGGGAGTCCGCACCACCGGATGGCCTAGCGCCGACAGGCACTCTGCCCGCCACTGGTCGGCCGTGATGAAGAGGATATTCAACGGCATGACGGCATCCCTGCGCGCAGCGGGCGCAGATTGCCCTGTGAAGGGGAGCGGTCAAACGGGATTCGAGAGGGCGAACGGTGATTCGCGGTTCGGGGAAGAACATCCCCCGGCCCTGCCCGAGGAGGAGCGCAGGCCGGGGGATTTCACCACCTGTCGGGCACCTGGGTAGTACGCCGCCAGACGGGCAAACAGCGGCGGATCACGCATCCGCAGCAAATTCATCGATTGATGAATACAATGGAGACGCGCGTAGGTCAAATGAAATTCATCACTTAGTGAATTGCATCCGCGAGACGGCGCCGCGCGCAACGCAGCCGTGTAAAGGAAAAAGGGCGCCGGAGACCGGCGCCCTTGCTCTTTGGCCTTTGGCCGAGCCTTACCAGTTCATGCCGAGCGAGATGCCCACCACGCGCGGGTCTTCCGCGAACACATTGGTGAACAGCGCCGAGGTCGGGTCGGTCAGGTATTCGCCCGTCGGGTTGTGCTTGTCGAACACGTTGGTCGCGAACACGCGCGCGTACCACTTCGAATCCGCCGGATTCAGCTGGATCTGGGCGTTCATCGTGTCCCAGCCGCCGATGTAGTCCGCGTTGTCGTTGTTCACGCGGGCATACATGCTCGACTGCCAGTAGTAGTCGACGCGCGGCACGATCGTGTAGTCGTCCCAGTGGTAGGTGTACTGGGCGCCCACGCCGACCTGCGCGTTCGGGACCAGCGGCAGCTTGTTGCCCTTCACGTTGGTCGCGATGCCGGTGCCGTTGTGGTTGCTCGACAGCGTGCCGTTCGGGAACGCATCCAGGGCATACTGGAAGCCAGAAGCCTCCAGCAGCGGCTCCAGTGCCGAGTTGCAGACGCCGTAGTTAACCAGCGGCACGCCGAACGGCGCGTCGATGGCCGCATTGCCGCCGTTCGGCAGGTAGAAGTTGTTCACGTGGAACGCCGGGTTCGACTCGCCCGGCGTATGGCCCGCAGCAGCAGCGGAGCGCGGCTGGATCACGCACAGCGAGCCGTTGGTCATATCCTTGATCAGGATCGAGTTCGGCTGGTTCGCCGTCGGGTTACGCTGGTCGACGATGAACGCGGTGCCCGCCTGCGAGCGCGTCAGGCTGAGCGTCAGGTTGAACGCGAGGTCTTCCTGCGGCTGCCACACGAACTCGCCCTCCGCGCCGTACAGATGCGCCGGGATGTTGAAGGTGAGCGCCGCGCGGTTGTCGATGATGCCGACCTGGTAGTTCTCGTAGTTGTAGTACCAGAAGTCGAGATTGGCCTGGAGGGTGCCGTCGAACAGGGTGTTCTTGGTGCCCACTTCGAGTGCGTCGACGGTGGCCGGCTGATAGGCGACCGGAACCACAAGTGCACCCGTCAGGCCCTGCGCCTTGTTCACGCCGCCGGCGAGTTCGCCGCGCGACAGCGTCGCATAGACGAGGGTCTGGTCCGTCCAGCTCAGCTTGGGCGTCCAGTTCATCGTCAGGCGGCCGGTCCACTTGTCGGTGACGTTGTTGAGATCCTTGGTGACAAGCGTACCGGTGGGCAGGCGGAACGTACCTGGCCAGCCAACGCAGTTCGAGCTAGGCGTCTGGAGGCCGCCGGGGTTCGCGCAGGTCTGCGCGCCCACGGTGACGAAGCCGTTGTTGCCCAGGCCCGACTGGTTCGCGAGCAACAGGCCGCCCACCGCGATCGGCGTGGTGATGGCGCTCGAACGGTCGTCGTTGTAGCGCGCGCCGGCGATGATGTTCAGCGTGTCGGGGATCAGCGTATAGGTGCCTTCCAGGAAGATCGAGCGTGACTGCACGGCGCCGCGGCGAGACTCGCCGTCGTAGGTCGGCGACGCGAGCATCAGCGGCGTACCGCTGGCCTGGCCGGCGAGCGCGCCGATCACCATCGATTCCCAGTCGAGGCCGTTCGACGCGACCCAGTACTGGTTGCGACTGTCGAACGACATCCAGAACGCACCGGCCGACAGCTGGAACGGGCCGTCGAACGACGTCTGGAAGCGGAGTTCGCCTGTCCATTCGCGCTGCGAGAACTGGTCCTCGTCGTAGGCCGAGAAGTACGGTGTCCGCGTCAGGACACCGTGCGCCTGGTCGATGATGCCCGCATAGGAGCCGAACTTGCCGTTGTAGTAGGTGTTGGACAGCGGCAGTGCACCGGCCGTGGAGAAGTACGGGTTGTAGGCGCCCGTTGCGTTGGAATTGGTGTCGAAGAACGCGTGGAACGCGGTCACCGAGGGGGCGATTAGGGCGCTGATGTTCTCAGGCGATGCGTCATTGTAGTTCTGCTGCGTGAACTGATAGCCGGTGACATAGCCGACATCGACCGTCGACTTCAGCCAGCTGTTGATGGTCTGCGACCAGTTCAGCATGTAGGTCTGGCCCGAGCCCTTGAACTTCGGGCTGAACGCCGTGTCGGCCGACAGCAGATCGGGGTGCACGACGCCGCCGGCGCCTGAACCGAGACCGTTCACGGTCTGCGGGTTCATCGCAAAGATGCCCGGTGCAATCATCGCGCCCGAGAAGGCGTTCGGAACCTGCGTGACGCCAAGATATGCTAGAGCAGCAGCCGGACCCGCGGGATCGCCCGGACCGCCGTTGCCGGCGAGCTGGAAGAGGCCAAGGCCGTTGCCGATCGCCTGCGCCGTGGCGAAAGGCACGCTAAATTTAAGGTTCAGCAGCGCAGCGAGGCCCTGCTTGGAGCCGAGCGTCGCACCGAGCGTGGAGAGCACGTTCAACGGCTGGGTGCCGAGCTGATCGGGCAAGCAACCGATCACGCCCGACGGATCGCGATGGCAGAGCTGCTTGTCGCCGCGGACGCGGTTGTCGTTCTCGTAGCCAAGCTCGGCGACGAGGTCGACCGTGGTGTCCTGGCTCGGCTGCCAGCGGACCGAGAAGCGGCCCGACGCGGTGCCCTGGCCGTTGATGCGCTTGTCTAGGTTACCGGGGTAGATGGTGGGGCCGGCGTAATAGTTCTTCTCATAGCCGTCGTGCCAGACGCCGAGAGCCGCGATGCGCACGCCGAGCTCGCCGTCGATGATCGGGATGTTGACCATCATTTCCGGCTTGAACGTGTTGTAGCTGCCGTAGTCGAAGTTCACGCGCGCCTGGAATTCGTCGAGGTTCGGCTTGGTGGTGATGATGTTCACCGCACCGCCGGTGGCCGCACGGCCGTACGAGGTCGACTGCGGGCCGCGCGCGACTTCGACGCGGTCGACGTCGAAGTACTGGCCGTTCACCAGCGCCGGCGCCTCGAGATAGATGTCGTTCTCGTTCTGCGCGATCGCCGCGCCGAGGCCGAACTGGGTGGTGATGCCGCGGATCTGGAACTGGGCGCCGCCGAAGTTGGACTTCGTGTAGGTGACGGAGGGAACGTGGAACTGCAGGTCGCGATAGCTATAGACCTGCTTCGCCTTGAGATCGGCGCCGGTCAGCGCGGTGACGGCGACGGGAACGGTCTGGATGTCTTCGGCCTTGCGCTCGGCGGTGACGACCACCGTTTCGATCTGTGCGAAGGCAGGAACAGTGAAAGCAGTGGAAACAAGAAGTGCGCTGACAAATGCTGATTTGCTCTTGAACGACACGAGCGAAGCCTCCCCTACGAGCGACGGATTTTCCCCGCCATAATTCATTGATCAATGAGTGATGCCTGCGGGCAATTTTGTTGTCAAAGGCAATTCATCGATCAGTAAAATTCGGAAGACGAGTGTGTTCTGCACGCCACGAAATTGTGCAGTGCAAAATATCTTGCCGACTTTTTGTCAGATTTTTAGGCGCTAGCCTGCGTCGTTTGGACTTGGGGGTATAAAGAATCCGTGTAAGGCTCTTAACAACGGCAATAGCCGAAACGTCAGCGGGCGGCTGGCGATAACAAAGTAATCGTTCCTTTGGGGGGCAACGATTATGCAGGGAGTGGCCCCTGTTGCGGGGCGTAAAGAGAGGGACCGGTCGGCGCGTAGAAGCCGGCGTCCATATCGACGCGCATTGCTGGAGGACAAGACCTCCCGGCGCACGCAACGAAGCCTTGCCACCAGCGAACGTATTCTGGATGCCGCGGAAGAGCTCTTCGCCAAGCACGGCATTTACGGCGTAACGATGCGCGAGATCGCGGAGCTCGCAAACGTCGACACCGCGCTGTTGCATTACTACTTCGAGTCCAAGCGCGGCGTGTTCGATGCCGTGTTCGCCAGGCGTGCCGACACTCTGAATGCCGAACGCATGCGGGAGATGGACCGCTACGAAGCCGAAAACGCCGGCCATTACGAGCTGGAATCGATCATCGCCTGCTACTTGCGGCCGATGTTCATGCTGAACCGGCAGGGCGGCCAGGGCTGGCGCAATTTCTGCGCCTTCGTCGGCAATCTCTCGAGCGCGCCGGAGCTGGCCGAGATATTCGCGGCGAAATTCGATCCGGTGCTGAAGCGGCTGATCGGCATGCTGCGCGAGGCGATGCCCGACGTGGCGGAGGTCGACCTCTACTGGGGCTATCACATGTTCTCCGGCTCCATCATGGTCGTGAACATGGCCAACGGGGCGATCGAGCACATCTCCAATGGGCTCTGCCATGCCGGGGATTTCGACGAGATCGAGCCCCGGCTGGTGCGCTACAGCGCCGAGGGTTTCCGGAGCTTGTGCATGGCCCGGCGCACCTTTTTCGCAGAAAAATAGTCCTTTCCCTACAATTGGTTGAGCGGACGCTTGACTCTTGATCCCTGTTCGTTCTTAAATGGAACGAAATATGAACATCGATAATGGACTCGCTGCTCAGAAAGATCGAAGGCGTCTTTGAAGGGACGAGGGCCCTGCTCAACCCCATCTCGGGCGAGAGCCGGCAGCGGCCGGCTATCGCGACCGGCCACGCGGATGCCGACGCGGTGCTGCCCGGCGGCATCCTTCCCGGCGTGCTGCATGAGGTCTTCGCCGGCGACATGAGTGCCGCCGCATCCGGCTTCGCCGCGGGACTGGCGCAGCGCGTGCGGGGTCAAAAGCGCCTTCTCTGGATCCGGCAGGACTATGCCGCGCTGGAGCATGGCGAGATCTGTCCGACCGGGCTGAACGAGCTCGGCATCGATCCGTCGGCGGTGCTGATTCTGCGCACCGCGAACGCCGCCGATGCTCTGAAGGCCGCGGCCGATGCGCTGTCCTGTATCGCGCTGGGCGCGGTGATCGCGGAGGTGCCGGGCAATCCGAAGATCCTCGACCTGGTCGCGACGCGAAGGCTGACGCTGGGCGCACGGAACAAGGGCGTGACCGCCATCCTGCTGCGCCCCTCCGCGCATCCCGAACCGAGTGCCACGGAGACGCGCTGGACGATCCGCACGCATGTCTCGGCGGAGCATGACGAAGACTGGGGCCGCCCGTGTTTCGACGCGGCCCTTGTGCGCAACCGGCACGGAGAGACCGGGCGCTGGGCAATGGAATGGAATTGCGACGATGGAGTTTTTGCTAAGCCCGCCGGTCACCCGGCGACGGATCATGGCCCTGTGGCTGCCACGCTTGCCGACGGATCGGCTCAGGCGGAAGACCGGGATTGGCGCCGCGCCGGATAAGACACCGGTCGTCCTGTCCCTGAAAGACGCGAACGCCCGCATCGTCTACGCGCTCGACATCAACGCCGCCCGGGCCGGGCTGAAGGTCGGCATGGCGCTCGCCAGCGCCCGCGCCGTCGTCAATGCCGTGCATGTGGTGGAGGCCGACCTTCCCGCCGACCGCGCCATGCTGGAAGCGATCGCCGACTGGTGCGACCGCTATTCGCCCTTCGTCGCGCTCGATCCGCCGCATGGATTGCTGCTCGACATCACCGGCGCCGATCACCTGTTCGGCGGCGAGCAGGCGATGCTCGACACCATCCGCGGCGCGTTCCGCAAGCAGGGCTTCCTCTGCCATGGCGCCATCGCCGGCACGGAAGCGGCGGCCCGGGCGCTGGCCCGCTTCGCCGACGGCACCATCGCCGCGCCGGGCGACGAGGCCGCCACCACCGCGCCGCTGCCCACCGCCGCCCTCGACCTCGACGAAAAGGACACCCATGCGCTGGTGCGCGCGGGCCTCAAGACCATCGGCATGGTGGCGGCGCGCATGCGCAACGAGCTGATGGCGCGCTTCGGCAAGGAGATGGTGTTCAAGCTGGAACGTGCGCTCGGCAAGCGCGAAAAGCCGATCTCGCCGCGCCGCATCCTGCCGGCCTATTCCGCCGAACGCCGCTTCGCCGAGCCGGTGGTGTCGGAGGAATTCATCGCCGGTGAGATTCAAGAACTCGCGGCATCTTTGTGCGAAGTGATGGAGGAGCGCGGCCAGGGTGCGCGCCTGCTGGAAACGAGCTTCTTCCGCAGCGACGGCGAGGTGCGCCGCATCGAGGTCGAGACCGCACGCCCGCTGCGCGATCCCGCGACAATCGCAAAATTGTTCCGTACACGGCTGGATGCGCTGACCGACCCGCTCGATCCCGGTTTCGGATTCGACCTGGTGCGGCTGGCCGCGGTGCAGACCGAACGCCAGGTGCCGGAAAGCGTCGGCCTGGACGCCAGGCCGGACGAGGAGAAGGAGATCGCCTATCTGATCGACCGGCTGGCGGCGCGCTTCGGCTCGCATCGCATGCTCCTCTTCCAGCCGCAGGATACCCATATCCCCGAAGCCGCCGGCGTTGCCGTTCCCGCGCAGCACGCCGACGACACAGACATAAAGTGGGACGCGCGAAACAACGTCGACCCGCCGCGCCGCCCCATCCGCATGTTCGAGAAGCCGGAGCCGATCGACGTATTCGGCGCCGCGGTCCCCGACGGCGCGCCGCCGCGCTTTACCTGGCGCAACGTGCAGCATCGCGTGGTACGGGCCGAAGGACCGGAGCGCCTCGCGATGGAATGGTGGCAGAGCTACGACCATAAGCCGACGCGCGATTACTTCCGCGTCGAGGATGAGGCCGGCCGGCGCTTCTGGCTGTTCCGCGAAGGCCTCTACATGCACGGCGCGCCGGAGCGCCGCTGGTTCCTGCATGGGTTGTTCGCATGAAGGGCGGCATGAAACCGGCCGGGCAGCGCAGCGACGCGCGCGATCCCAAATCCGGCCCCGATCCGGATGAGGAGATTCCGGTTCTTCAGAACCAGCCGCCCTATGCGGAGATTGCCGTTACCTCGAACTTCTCGTTCCTGCGCGGCGCATCGAAGCCGGACGAGTTGATGGTCACCGCCTATGCCTATGCCTACGAAGCCATCGGCATCGCCGACCGCAACACGCTGGCCGGCGTGGTGCGGGCCTGGGCTGCGCTCAAGGACCCGCGCCTTAAGGACAAGAAGCCGAAGCTGATGATCGGCGCCCGCCTCGTCTTCGCCGACGGCACGCCCGACATCCTCGCCTATCCGACCGACCGCGCCGCCTATGGCCGGCTCTGCCAGCTGCTGTCCTTCGGCAAACAGCGCGTTCCAGAAGGCGCCAGGCGCGCCACCAAGGGTGAGTGCACCCTGTTTTTCAGCGACCTCGCCGAAAGACATACGCCGGCCGACACGCATCCCCGCCATGAAGGCCTGCTGTTCGTCGTGATGCCGTCGCGCGAAGAACCCCTCGATTCCGTAAAATCAATTCTCAAGATGTTGCGGTCGATGGCGCCGGGCCGCGTATGGCTTGCAGGATCGATGCTCTATCACGGCGACGACAAGCGCCGCCTGCGCCGCCTCAACCGGCTGGCGCGCGAATGCCGCGTGCCGCTGCTGGCGGTGAACGACGTGCTCTATCACGAGGCCGGCCGCCGCGAATTGCAGGATGTCGTCACCTGCATCCGCGAGCACGTCACCATCGACAAGGCCGGCAAGCTGCTGGAAGCCAACGCCGAGCGGCACCTGAAAACGCCTGCCGAAATGGTTCGCCTCTTCCGCAATCACCCCGACGCCATCGCACAGACGGTGGAATTCGCGAGCCGCATCGCGTTCTCGCTCGAACAGATAAAATACAACTACCCCCATGAGCCCGTGCCGCCGGGGAAAACCGCCGACGGGCACCTGCACGACCTCGCCTGGGAAGGCGCCGCGCAACGCTATCCGGACGGCATTCCCGAAAAGGTGTGCGCGTCGATCGAGAAAGAGCTCGCGGTCATCGCGCAGCAGAAATACGCGCACTACTTCCTGACCGTGCGCGATCTGGTGCACTACGCACGCAGCAAACACATCCTGTGCCAGGGCCGCGGCAGCGCAGCCAACTCGGTCGTCTGCTATTGCCTGGGCGTGACCGCCGTCGATCCGATGCAGATCGACCTTCTGTTCGAGCGCTTCATCTCCGTCGAGCGCAACGAGCCGCCGGACATCGACGTCGATTTCGAGCACGAGCGGCGCGAGGAGGTGATCCAGCACGTCTACCAGCGCTACGGCCATCATCGCGCGGCACTGACCGCGACCGTGATCCACTACCGCCCGCGCAGCGCCATCCGCGAGGTCGGCAAGGTGTTCGGTCTTTCGGAAGACCTGACCGCCTCGATGGCGAACAGCGTGTGGGGCAGCTGGGGCTCGGAGATGAAGGAGAACCAGGTGCGGCAGGGCCGTCTCGATCCGCACAACCTGGCCATCGCGCGGTCAGTGCACTTCGCCAACATGATCATGGGCTTTCCGCGGCACCTGTCGCAGCATGTCGGCGGCTTCGTGCTGACCGACGACAACCTCGACACCATCGTTCCCATCGGCCCCGCGGCGATGGACGACCGCTACTTCATCGAATGGGACAAGGACGATCTCGACGCCGCCGGCCTGCTGAAAGTCGACGTGCTGGCGCTCGGCATGCTGACCTGCATTCGCAAGGCGTTCGACCTGATCGCCCTGCACGGCGGCGGCCGCTACGACCTCGCGACCGTGCCGCGCGAGGACCCGGCGGTCTACGACATGCTGTGCAAGGCCGACGCCATCGGTGTGTTCCAGGTCGAAAGCCGTGCGCAGATGAGCATGCTGCCGCGCCTCAGACCGCGGAAGTTCTACGACCTCGTCGTCGAGGTCGCAATCGTGCGCCCCGGCCCGATCCAGGGCGGCATGGTGCATCCCTATCTCAGACGGAGGAGCGGCAAGGAAAAGGTCGAATTCCCTTCGCCTCTTCCCGACCACGGGCATAAGGACGAACTCCGGGACGTCCTGAAGGAAACGATGGGCGTGCCGCTGTTCCAGGAACAGGCGATGCGTCTTGCCATCGTCGCCGCGAAGTTCACGCCGGACGAAGCGAACGGCCTGCGCCGCGCCATGGCGACCTTCCGCAATCTCGGCACCATCGACCGCTTCAAGGGCAAGTTCATCAGCGGCATGACGCGCCGCGGCTATGAGCTGGAATTCGCCGAACGCTGCTTCAAGCAGATCGAGGGTTTCGGTTCGTATGGCTTTCCCGAAAGCCATGCCGCGAGCTTTGCCCACCTCGTCTACATCTCGTCCTGGATCAAGCTCTATCATCCCGCCGCGTTCGGTTGCGCGCTGCTCAATTCGCAGCCCATGGGCTTCTACGCCCCGGCCGAGATCGTGCGCGATGCGCGCGAACACGATGTCGAGGCGCTGCCGCCCGACATGTCGTACAGTGATTGGGACAACAAGCTGGAACGCAACACGTCCGGCGCTCTCGCGCTGCGCCTTGGCTTCCGCCAGATCGACGGTTTCAAGGAAGCCGACGCCAACCTCATCGAAAATAACCGCGGCTATGGCTATCCGGACTTCGCCGGGTTCGTGCTGCGGACGGAATTGCCGAAGAAGGCGCTGATGATCCTGGCCGACGCCGATGCGTTCCGATCGCTCGGCATGGACCGGCGCGAGGCGATCTGGGCGGTGCGCCGTCTTCCCGATCAGCACACGCTGCCGATCTTCGACGTGCAGCGGACAAAAGAGCTGCCGCCCGAACAGACCGCGCCGCTGCCGGTCATGCCACTCAAGGAACATGTGCTGGCCGACTACCAGACACTCCGGCTCTCCCTCAAAGGCTATCCGATGCAGTTCCTGCGCGAGACCTTCGACGCGGAACGCGTGCTGACCAACAAGCAGGTGTCGAACGCGAAAGACGCCACGCCGGTGCGCTGCGCCGGTGTGGTACTGGTTCGCCAGATGCCGGGCGACGCTGGCGTGGTGTTCGTCACGCTGAGCGACGAGACCGGCATCACCAATGTCGTGGTGTGGCCGCGCATCCTGGAGCGCTATCGCAGCGAAGTCATGCGGGCGCGCCTGATGCTGGTCGAAGGCAGGGTGCAGAAGGCGGAAGACGCAGAAGGGGGTGTCGTGCACCTGATTGCGGACCGCATCTGGGACCGCAGCGACGAGCTCGAACAGCTCACCGCCGATCCCGTCCGCCCCTTCCAGGGCCGCCGGGAGGACATCGTCTATCAGAAACCCGACAGCCGCGCCCCGCGGCATCCGCGCAATGTGCGGGTGCTGCCCAAATCGCGCGATTTCCACTGAGGAGGCTGCGACACAGAGTGGAAAAATTCGCACCCAACAAGGCGAATACTATTGTGTTTCAGTGGCTTGGGGCGGAATTGAATTCGACTTTTGTGATTTTTACCGCTCCCCATGGCACTCGTCTCCTCCCGACTGGTCTGGCTGGCCCTCCTGCTCGCCACGGTAATCCTCGCCGCCCCGCTCTGGCTCGTGGCCATGCCGGCCATGCCGGATTATCCGGCGCATCTCGCGAGCTTCTGGCTGATCGGCGGCGGAACCTCGTCGCACTACGCGGTGAGCTGGGCTTGGGTGCCGAACCTCGCATCGGAAACGATGGTGCCGCTGCTCGCGAAACTGCTGCCGCTCGAGCTGTCGACGCGGCTGTTCCTGACCGCCACGGTCGCGTTATGGGTCGCCGGGCCTGCGTTGATCCAGCGCGCGCTGTTCGGGCGGATCGGCTTCGGCCCGCAGACCGCGGCGCTGTTCGCCTACAACGCGAACTTCATCTGGGGCTTTTTCAACTACACCTTCGCCGTCGGCGCGGGCCTCGTCGTGCTTGCAGTGTGGATCGCAACGGACGGCCGCAGGACCTGGGCGCACCAGGCCGGCTTCGCAGCCGTCTTCCTGCTGCTCTACTTCGCGCATCTGTTCGCGTTCGCCGCGACGATGCTGGCGATCGTCTGCTTCGAGTTGACCACGACACGCGAGCTTGTCCGCCGCGCCGCGAACTTCGCCCTGCTCTGCACGCCAGCCGCGGCCGCCTTCCTGTTCCTGAAGCCGCACGGCGCCGACAGCGGCAACCTGGCGTTCAACCTGCTGGATACGGCGCAGGACCGCATCGAGGCTGCGATCCAGATCGGCTTCGACAAGCCCGCGACGATTCTGACCGCGCTTCTGGTCGTGCTGGTGCTCGCGGGCCTCATGACGCGGCACGCAACCGTGCATCCGCGCATGCGGATCGTGCTGGCGGTGTTCACGGTCGGCACGCTGCTCGCGCCGGAATGGGCGTTCGGCGGCTGGGCCGTGCACTTACGGCTTCCGCCGGTGCTGGGCGCGCTCACCTTCGCCAGCCTCGAATGGCGCATCGCCCCGCGCTGGCAGGCGGCGGCCGGCGCCGCGGCACTCGCATTCGCCGCGGGATGCGCCGCGTTACTTGCGGCCGACTGGCGGCATTTCGATGCGCAATATGGCGAGTTTCGTTCCCACATGGCCGATATTCGTCCGCATGCACGCGTGCTGACGGTGCTTGACGGCGACTCGCTCGGCTGGGCGCCGGACCAGCCCTATTGGCACATGGCCGAACTGTCCGTCATCGACCGCGACGCCTTCACGCCCCTGATGTTCACCACGGCAGGTCAGCATGTCATCCGCGTACGCCCACCGCTGGGCAGCATTGCCGCTGCGACCGCGGCGCAGGGCTCGCCGCCCGACATCGACGAGCTCGACGATCTGGCGGCCAGCCGGATGGAGGCCGACGCGGATTATCGCAACATCTATCCCTACCTCCGGTACTTCCAGTGCCATTTCGACCAGGCGGTGGTGATCCGCGGCAGCGGACCGCGTTCGCGCATCCCGGCGATGCTCAAGCCGGCCGCGGACCACAGCTTCTATGCGGTGTACGACATCGCACACGGTCCGCAATGCCGGTGACGCCGCTCAAGCTCGCGACGGGCGTGCTGGCGCTGGGTGTCGCGCTCGGCCTGATGCATGTCGCCTGCGTGATCGGCTTCCACGTGCCGTTCGATCCGAACGAGGGCTGGAGCGCCGCGTTCGCCGACCTCGCGACGCGGACGGGATCGCCCTATCCACCGCCGCGGAGTTATCTGATCAACAATTATCCGCCGCTGTCGTTCTATCTCGTGGGCGGCGTGGCGCGGCTGACCGGCGATGCGATCGTCGCCGGACGTGCCGTCGCGCTGCTGGCGTTCTTCGCGGTGGTCGCGGCGATCGAGGGCGCGGCGCGGCGCATGGGATGCGGCCGCATCGAGGCGGCGTTTGCGGCCCTGCTGTTTGCCGCCCAGCTGATGCTCACCACCGACTATGTCGGCATGGACGATCCGCAGCTGCTCGGCCACGCCGTTGCCATGGGCGGCCTGTTGATCGCACTGCGCGAGCCGCGCACCCCGCGCGACATGGTGTTCGCCGCCGCGCTGTTCGTCGTCGCGTTCTTCGTGAAGCACAACCTCGTCGTGCTGCCGGCCGCGGTCGCGCTCTGGCTGTTCCTCGCCGACCGGCGGCTGGCGGTGACCTTTGCCGCGAGCGGAACCGTCTTCCTGCTGGTCGGGCTCGGCCTGTTCGAGACGGTGTTCGGCCTCAGCCTGATGTCGCAGGTCAATTCGGCGCGTGTCTTCGCGTGGTCCCATCTGTGGGACGGTCTTGCCGGCTGGCTGCGCTGGGGCGCCCTTCCGCTGGCCGGCGCGGCAACGCTGTTCGCTATGGCACGGCACGAGCGCGAGGCAATGTTCTGCGTCATCTACGCTGCTGTCGCGATGGCCGCGGGAGCGTTCTTCTTCGGCGGTGCCGGCGTCGACGCCAACGCCATGTTCGACGCGGATATCGCGCTCGCCCTGTCGACCGGTGTCCTGCTCAACCGGCTTGGCCCGGGTCTGTTGCGCGGCGCCGCGGCCCTGCTGTTGCTGGTTCCGCCGGCGATCGGACTTGCCGACCTCGATGCCGACTGGCGGAGCGGCGATTACTGGTGGCACCCCATGGCGGAGGAACGCCAGCAGGCTGCCGCAACGATCGCCGCGATCCGCGCCGCGCCGGGCCCGGTGTTGTGCGACATGCTCTCGCTCTGCATCTGGGCGGGAAAGCCCGCAGAGGTCGACACCTTCAACATGGGGCAGGCGTTCCTGACCGGCCGGCGCAGCGACACGCTGCTGGCCGCTGCCATCGCGGAGCACCACTACGCGCTGATCGAGATGGAAGCCGACACGCCCCCGCTGTCGCCCCGCATCCGCAACGCCCTCGCGGAGCATTACCGGATCGTCCGCCGCAACAGCGACCGCGTCCTCTACGCGCCGCGCTAGAGCAACTGCTCTAGCGATGGGCCTGCACGGTGCCGGTGCGCTCCAGCTTGCCCCAGCCGACCATCGCGCCGCGCACGGCGGTCGAGATCGAGCGCACCACGACGTAGTACATGAGCTGGCGGTAGCCGAAACGCTGCAACGGCAACCACCAGAGGAGGTTCCAGTTCTCACCGCGCTCCAGCAGGAAGCCGAACGCGCCGGCAACCACGTCCACGACCACAAATACGGCGTAGTAGATGCCAACAGTGATCAGGTCGGTGTTGCTGAATTCCGCCCCGTGCTGCGCATAGGCGATCCACTGTCCGACGAGCTGCCACACAAGCAGGAGGTCGGCGGCGGGCGCCAGCGCGGTCAGGATGATCTGGAACAGCCACACCTGCGGCAGCGCGAACATGCCGAGCGAGCCGTATCGCGGGTTGAACGTCAGCGTGCGGTACTTCCACAGGCATTGCAGCGTTCCGAACGCCCAGCGGAAGCGCTGCTTGGCGAGACCGCGGAACGTGTCGGGGGCTTCTGTCCATGCCACCGCAGTGCTGTCGAAGCCGACCGCCCAGCCCTTCACCTGGAGACCGATGGTAAGGTCCTGGTCCTCGGCCAGCGTGTCTGAGGTGAAGCCGCCCATGTCGTGCAATGCCGACTTGCGCCACGCCCCCACGGCACCGGGGATGACGGTCAGCGTGCCCACTGCCGCGAGCGCGCGGCGTTCCAGGTTCTGCGCGACGATGTATTCGAGCGCCTGCCACCGCGTGATCATGTTGGTGCGGTTGCCCACCTTGGCGTTGCCGGCGACGGCGCCGATCGCCGGATCGGTGAACCAGCGCACCAGGCGCGGGATGGTGTCGGCCTGGAACTGGGTATCGGCATCGAGCGCGACGATGATCTCGCCCACGGCACGCGCCAGGCCGACATTCAGGGCCGCTGCCTTGCCGCCGTTCGGCTTGGTTATGATGCGCACTCGGTTGTTCGTGCCGAATGCGGCCTCCAGAACCGACATGGTTCGATCCTGCGAGCCGTCGTCGACGACGATGACCTCCAGGTCCCTGTGATCGCTGCCGAGCAGGCGCTCGACGGTCTGCACGATCACCTTCTCCTCGTTGTAGGCCGGCACAATGACGGAGACGTGGATCGGCTGTTCGACCGGCGCAGCGCGCAGGGCGCGCTCGCGGCGCGTGTTCACGAGACTGAGACCCGCGAGGAACAAAAGACGGGAGATGCCGAGCCAGATGGCCGCGAGGAAGGCATAGTACAGGAACCGCCCCACCCAGTTCACAGTGGTGAACACGATGCGGTCGGACAGCAACAGAAGCGTCGGCGACAGGCGCGGATTGGCCTGGTCACGCTTCATGCCGATCAGATCGCCGGCAAGCACGAACTGGTACCCGCGCGCGCGCAGCTGATCGATCAGGATCGGCAGCGCCGCAACCGTTTGCGACCGGTCGCCACCGGCGTCATGCAGAAGGACCGTGTTCGCATAGCGCTCATCCGGGACCGGGTGATCGAGTGGCCTGAGGACGCGCTTCACGATCTGGTCGACGCCGGGCAGCGCCCAGTCGATCGGATCGATGTGCTCGCCGAGCGTGATGTACCCCATGTTCTGGGCGATCTCGATCGGCTCCATGTCGCTCGGATCGTCGGGCTCTGCGTCGCCGAGATAGGGCGGCCGGAACAGCACCAGCGAACGGCCGGTGAGCGCCTGGAACAGCCGTTGCGTCGCGTTCAACTCGATGGGGACGCCCGCTGCCGGCGTGTCCGCTAGATTGGGATGGGTATAGGTGTGGTTGCCGACCTCATGCCCCTCTTCGACCATGCGCAGCACGAGTTCGGGATGGGCGGCGGCGTTGGCGCCGATCACGAAGAACGTCGCCTTGACGCCCTTCTGCTTCAGGATGTCCAGGACTTGCGGCGTCCATTCGGGATCGGGACCATCGTCGAAAGTGAGCGCGATCTTCTTCGGGACATAGCCGAACTGCCGGATCACGAAATTGGTCGGAAGGCGGGTGTAGGTCTCGTCGTCGATGTCGCCGGTTTGCGGATCGATGTCGAGCGTGCGCGCACCGTCCGTGGGGTTTGCGTCGACGCGCAGGAATTCGCCCTCGCCCTCATAGTCCATGTCGGCGGCGACCGGCAGCGCCTTGAGGCTGTCGGGCGCGCTCGACCCGTAGGGCCGGGCCATCACGTTCCACACCGTCGGATCTTCGGTGCCCAACCGCCACAGCGCGTAGCCCGCCGGACGGTAGACGTCGGAGGCATGGATCTGATTGTAGGCCGTCACGCCATCCAGGAACCACACGTCGTGCCGCGTCTGGTCGTCCTCGATGTACGAGAAGTGCGGATTGTTGGACGTGTCGTCGAAATCGATCGGCGCCTGGGCGTCGTGGGCCGCGACCACCGCGCCCTCGAAGCTCAGCGCATCGGCGGTGCCGCCGCCATTCCAGTCATAGGCATAGCTGCCGATCGAGACGATGGTCCGGCTGGGCGCGAGGTCGCGCATGCGCTTGTCGAGCGTGGTTTCGAACCAGCCCTGCCCGGCGATGCTGCCTGCGGGGCCGGAATCGTCGTGCTCGTCATATGCCATCAGGAGCGTGTAGTCCGCGATCTGGGCATAGGTCTTGTACGGCCAGTCCTCGTCATCGAACGGCACGGCCATGACGATGATCCAGCCATGCGGCACGAAGGCGGCGGACAGGTCGCGCATGAAGCGCGTGAGATCCGGATGCGCGGCGGCCGGCACGTCCTCCAGGTCGATGGCGATGCCCTGGAACCTGTTGGCGGCAATGACGGCCACGAGCTGCTGGACCAGGGCATGGCTGCGATCGCGATCGGCGAGAAGCCTTGCGAGTCCGGGGCCGTTGAACTTCTGGTTGGAGGCGTTCTGAAGCGTCGGAATGATGACGAGGTTCGGCCGCTTGGCGCGGATTTCCGCCAGCATCCCCTGATCGACCATGTTGTTGAGCGTGAGGTCGTCGCCTTGCAGGGCAAGCCAGGTGGGGAGCAGCCAGTCGATCTTGGGCAACGCCCGCGCCAGGGCGGGCCGGGGATCCTGGTCGTAATAGCCCCAGTTCGGCAGGAACGCGGCCGCGAGGGGCCGATCACCCTGCGGCTTCAGCACGGCCGCCAGTGGTGGCCGGCCGTGCAGCCGGCGCTCATTGCGCAGCGCCAGTTCGCGGGCATGCTGCTCGCGCGCCGCCCAGGCTTCTGCTCCGGAACGGGCTGCCGAGCGGACCAGACCCGGCGCTTTTGCGTCTTTTTCGAGGTCGGCAATGCTCACGGGCGTAAAATGAAAGGGCGTCTTGGTGCCCAGGACGGGCACATTGATCATCGTGACCACGAAAGCGGCCCCGAGGATCAGGCTGAAGATACCCGCGGTCCAACCGGCAACGGACGCGCCCAAAGCGCGCCACCCGGTGGCGTCATAGAAGATCGGTTTGTCGGACATGACCTAGCGAACGGGACATAAGCCCGTCATCTTGTGCGCTCCATGCGGCGCTTTCGCGGCCGCGTCCCCACTCTAGCGGGTCCATCCGTGCCGCAACAGTCGACATGACAGAAACGAGAGGCTGGCAGGCCCCGGATACCGCTACCGCCGGAGTACTGGCTGTCGGCTTGGCGGCAACGGTCGCGCTCAATTGGCCGGGCCACCTGTCCTTCGATTCCGCCGAGCAGCTGCTCGAGGGCCGGGTCGGCGTCTACAACACCTGGCACCCGCCGGTGATGGCCTGGCTTCTCGGGCTTTTCGACCGGGCGGTGGCGGGCGCGGGACTGTTCGTCGTGTTCGACGCGGCATTGGCCTTCGGCGCACTGGGGGCATTGTTGTTCCTGGGCCGGGCAAGATGGCTGAGCGCCGCCATCGCGCTGGGCGTGGTCCTGCTGCCCCAGATGCTCCTGTACCAGGGCATCGTCTGGAAGGACGTCCTGTTCGCCGATGCGGCGGTGGGTGGGTTCACCGCTCTGGCATTGGTCGCGGCCCGCTGGCACAGGGGTGGGGAAGCAGCAACCGTTGCGATGCTTCTGCTGCTGTCGCTGGCCGCCCTCACTCGGCAGAACGGCGTGCTGCTCCTGCCGTTCGCGGCCGGCGGGCTGACGTGGATCGCACGCCTGTGCGGCAACTCGTGGCGAACGGCGTTGGTGGCAGGCGGTGGCAGCCTGGCGGTGATGCTCACGATCGTTGGCGCCGCAACGCTCGCGCTGGATCGGCGGAGCGACGGCGCGTCCGGTCCGAGCGAACAGCTGCATGTACTGGCGCTCTACGACCTGTCGGGCGCGACCGCGCTGGACCGTGGTTTGAACTTGGAAGCGCTCGCCCATGCCGATCCGGATGTCGCCACTGCCATCCGCACGCGAGGTGCCCGATTGTGGACGCCGCTGCGCAATGATCCGATCATGAGCGATCCGGCGGTCCAGAATGCGATGGCTCAACAAGCCGATCCCGACGCGCTAATCTCGCAATGGCGCGCTTTGATCCGCGACCACCCCTGGACCTATCTGCGCGTCCGCGTGGCGGACTTCCTGGAGGTGTTCGCCACGCCGGAAATTGCCGGGGCGCGGCCGGTGTTCACCGGTATCGAGGCGCCGACATCCCTGCTGGGACCGCTCCACATCGCACCGCGCAAGGATGCGCGGGATCGTGCGCTGGATCGCTACGGCAAGGCCTTGTTCGGCACGCCCGTCTGGTCGCATCCCGTGTTTGCGCTGGCCGGTCTGGCGTCTCTCATCGTGCTCCTGCGGCGGCGTCGTCCGGCCGACATCGCGATGGCCGCGCTGCTCGCGGGCGCGTTCGCCTTCACGGCAAGCTTCTTCGTGATCTCGATCTCCTGCGACTACCGGTACCTGTACGCTCTCGACCTTTCGGCGCTCATAGCGCTGTTCTACCTTTCGCTCGATACACGCGAGGCGCTATGACGCAACTGGGAATCATCGAGGGCTATTACGGCACGTCGTGGAGCTGGGCGGCGCGGGAATATGTGATCACCACGCTGAAGCCGCACGGCTACAGCTATTTCATCTATGCCCCCAAGATGGACGAGTTCCTGCGCAAACGCTGGCGCGAACCGCATCCCGCCGACACGGCAAAGGCGCTGCGCAACCTCGCCGCGTTCTGCCGCGCGCGAGGCGTGCGCTTCGGCGTCGGGCTGAGCCCTTTCGAGCTCTATCGCGACTTCAATGATGCCGCGAAAGCGGATCTCGAGCGCAAGCTGGCGGAATTCGATTCCTGGGGCGTGGACGACCTCGCCATCCTGTTCGACGACATGCGCGGCGACCTGCCGCGGCTTGCCGAGACGCAAGTCGAGATCCTGCACTGGGTAAAGGAGCGAACGAAGGCGACGCGGCTGATCACCTGCCCCAGCTACTACACCGACGATCCGCAACTCGACCGCTTCTTCGGGATCCGGCCGCCGAACTATCTCGAAGACCTGGGGCGGGGGCTCGACAAGTCGATCGAGATTTTCTGGACCGGCGAGGAAGTGTGCTCGCGCGAATACTCGCCGGGGCACCTGAAACGCGTCGCAGAGCAGATCGGCCGCAGGCCTTTCCTGTGGGACAATTACCCGGTCAATGACGGACAACGCATGTCGCAATACCTGCATATCCGCGCCTTCACCGGCCGGCCGGCGAGCATCGCGCCGCACCTGTCAGGCCACAGCGTCAACCCCGCGCTGCAACCGGTGCTGTCCTGCATTCCCGCGATCAGCCTGGCGGAAAGCTATGCGCGCGGCGAGGCATATGAATATGGCGGCGCGTTCCACCGCGCGGCACGCATGGTCTTGGGCGACGACCTCGCGCTCGCGCTGAAACGCGACCTGCTGTTCTTCCAGGACGTCGGCCGCCCGCGGCTTCAGCCCAAGACCGTTGAACGGCTAACCGAACGCTACAGCCGCTTCGATCATCCGGGCGCGCGCGAGGTGCTGAGGTTCCTCAAGGGCGACTACGAATTCCATGAGGAGATCGCCTAGAGCGATTTCAGCCAGGGAATCAGCCGGGCATTGACCTCCGCCGGGCGTTCCTGCTGGGTCCAGTGGCCGCAGCCTTCCAGAATCTCCGCAACCCGGAGGTCCGGCACGACCTTGCGCATCAGTTCGATCGGATCGACTGCGCCGCGGAACATGTTGTAGGCGAGATCGCGCGTCCCGCTCATGAAGAACGCCGGCTGCTCGATCTTGCGGTCCGCAAAGCCACGCAGATATTCGAAGTCCCGCTCGTGATTGCGATAGCGGCTGATCGGACCGAAGAAGCCGGACCCTTCGAACTCGCCCACGTAGTAGTCGAGTTCTCTCGGCGTGAGCCACGCTGGAAAGACCTCGGGATCGACGAGGCCTTCGAGCAGGCTTTGTGCCGACGTCTTGTTGTTCGGCCAGGTGCCGTCCGGCGCCTCGCCGCTGAGCGCGTAATAGAACTTGCGCAGGAAGTCGCGTGGATCCTTTTCCGCCTCGTCTTCCGGCTCTTGTGGCCGCTGGAACCAGGCCTGATAGAAGAACTTGCCGCGCTTGGTGAATATCTCGTTGAAAACGTCGGTAAACGGCCGCTGCGACGCGCCCGTATACGGCACCGACAGCGCCGCCACCGCGCGCACGCGATCGGTGCGGATGAGCGACGTATTCCACACGATCGGTGCGCCCCAATCATGGCCGAGCACCACGGCCTTCGCGCCCGGCGACAACCGTTCGATCACGCCGGCCACGTCGGCGACCATCCGCTCCATCGCGTAGTCGGCAACCTGCCGCGGGCGGTCCGAGCCCCCATAACCGCGTACGTCTATCGCACAGGCGGTGAAGCCGGCCTGCGCAATCGGCGTCATCTGGTGGCGCCAGGAGAACCACGACTCCGGAAAGCCGTGGACCATCACAACCAGCGGACCGGTCCCTTCGATGGCAGCGCGCAGCCGCACATCGGGCAGATCGATGAATTTGAAGGCACTCATCATAGAACTGTAACGCGCCTGGTGTTTTTCGGACAAGCACGGCTTTGCATCGGCGCGCGTCCTTCGCTATTGGCAGCGGCAAACGACATCGGCGAGTCATGGCTTACAACTGTTCGAAATGCCCGGGGTATTGCTGCTCCTACCCGCTCATCGCGCTGAACAGGCGCGACGTGGAGCGGCTGGCGCGCCATTTCGATCTTTCCTTCGAGGAAGCACGCAGGAAGTTCACAAAGGTTGACGGCGAAGAGCAATACGCCATGCGGCGCAAGGCTGACGAGCATTACGGCAAGATCTGCCGCTTCTTCGACACCGACAAGCGCTGCTGCACGATCTACCATGCGCGGCCCACGATCTGCCGCCAATACCCCGGCGACAATCACTGCGGATACTACGAATTCCTGAAGCACGAGCGGCTGGCCCAGGGGGACGAAGAGCACGTTGCCTCGACGTGGAACGCCTAGCAATTCCAGGAAAAGCGCGGTGCCTCCGGAATTGCGACCGCAAAATCAGAGCTTCGGGCAGGTACCGGGATCGGCCAGGAAAACGCGGATCGTCGAGCCGACGTCCAGCCGAGCGTGAAGATACCGGTCAACCCGCGCATCGACCGGTAACCCGTAATAGCACCGGATGGAGATGTCGCGCAGGCCGGTTTCGAGCTGGTAGGCATTGAACAGCGAATACCAATCCGGCGCCGTGGCGACGCCGTCCTCCGACAGCGGATGCACCGTCAAGTTGGCCACTTCGTCGCCGCTCTCGGCAACGGCCGGAACCTGGACTGGCTCCGGATGAAAGTGCGGCCACAGAACCAGAGCGACCGCGGCCGCCGCCGCGGCCAACGCCAGGACATCGGCACGGCCCCTGAGATGGACCAGCCGGCGTCGAAGCGCGCTTTCGCTCTCGGGAGCCTCGGCGTCCGGCGCCTCTTCCTGCAATCGTGCGAGAGCGCCGGTCGGCGTAACCGGCTTGGCCTCGGGTGCGTCGTCGCCGTCTGCGAAGCGGCCGGTGATGTCCTTCATTTGACGTCCGCCGGAAAAAGGGTGGGGGCCAGCAATGCCAGCAATTCGCCGCCGAGCTGCGCGCCGAGATGCGGATGCTCCCCCACCCAGTTGTCCTGGATGTTGATCGCGACCGACAAGGCACGGATCGGCGGCGCGTTCACGTCGACCTCATGCGTCGCGGCGTTGCGCTCGGCGCTCTTGGGCCACACCCCGATCACGAAGGCATAGACGCGGCCCTCGTGCTGCTTGCCTTCGCTCATCGGGATGCCGACCACCTTCCTGTTGATGATGCGGAAGAGCTGCGCGCCCTGCGAGGGATAGCGCGCCCGGTTGAAGGCAAGCACGCGGTTCAGCACCTTGCGCACCAGCGCGCGGTTGCGGCCGATGGACTGAAATGCGGGGCTGTCGTTCTCGATCGCGGCCAGCGCGGGAGCGATGTCGGCTGCGGTGTGAACGTCGAGCACCTTGTCGCCAAGCGCCACGATCATGTGGCCCTTGGGGTCGAGCCGGATGACACCGTCGCGCCCGAGCTGGCGCACCGCCATCGCCTCGGGAGTGTTGTTGGCGTCCGGGATCTTGGGCGTGCCCGTCTTCGAATAGAAGCCGATCACCTCGCCGCGCCTCGTCGCTTCTGCGATCAGCGGAGCGAGCTTCGGCCCGACCTGTCCACCCGCGGTGCCCGGCGGCAGTGCGACGAGGGCGAGCGCGTGCAACAGGGGTTCACGCTCGGTATTGCAGAACAGGCCATCGGCATCGCGCGTCGTATTGCAGCCGGTCATGGGCAGCGGATCGGGTCCCGCTTCCGTCAGCCGCGCCTCGACCCTCCTGCCGGTGACGAGACGGGCGTAGGCCTCCGCCAGCTTGACGTTGTTCCAGCGCGAGGTGCTGGCCCCCAGGATCAGCGTCAGATACTCCGTACGGAAATTGCGCACGTTGTTCATCTGCAGGTTCACGCGCGCGGGTGAGACGGAGTTGAAATTGTCCTGCCTGAGGAACCGGTCATCGGGCAGTGTGGCGAGCATCGGCCGCCAAAGGCTCTTGTCATAGCGGTCGTCGGCGAAGATGGTCGTCTCACCTTGGCGCTCGATGTCTTCCACGCGCACGTCGTAGAGCCGCGCCAGCTCGTCACCCCATTTGACGCAGCAGGAAATCGTGTCCATCACGTTGCCCGCTTCGATCTGCAACGCCGGCAGATGGTCGCGCGCCTTGCCCAGCAGGCGCCATGGCGACGACGGCCTGTCCGGATCGGGCGTCAGCGGATCGCTCGCAGTGGCCAGCATCATCAGCGTCGCGGCGTAGATGTTGGACGAACGTTGCAGGTAGTCGTTGAACGTGATCCAGCCGCCGCCGAACGAAGCCTCCTCGTTCAGCACCGGCGCGATGTGGAAGCCGAGCAGATCGCCGTGCGTGCCCGACGACGGCGCGGGAATCTGGAGCGTCGCTAGCTCGGGCCATATCTCCAGGATCGCGGACGTCAGCAACGGCTTGGCCGCCGATCCGATCGGCAGATTCACAAAATTCTGGTTCTGCTCCCAGGCGCGGCGGGTGCCGGCGCCCTGGCTGGCAATGGCGGGATAGGAGGCGAGCGCCAGCACCTGGCCCGTCCTGGCGTCCATCACCGTGATCGCGGCGGGGAAGCCGCGGCCGTTCTCGTGCTTGAGTCCCGGCGCGACGAAATCCTCCAGCTTGTGCTGGAGCGCCGTTTGCAGGTCGGCGTCGAGCGAACTGATAATGTCGCCATCCAGCACCTGCCGGTTGCGGGCGCGGGCAGTGAGCGAAAGATTGTCCTGCTCGGCGTTCTGGGTGACGAGATGATCCATCTCGGTTTCGAAGCGCAACGCAAACCATTCCAGCATCGGCACCCGGATACGGCCCGCGAGCGGCTGGTAGTGAGAGACGAACACATTCGCGCCGGTGACGCCGCGGCTGAAATAGAACTTGGACAGGTTGCCGGTCTGGAATTGCAGCTCCGCGCCCGGCGGCAGGCGGCGATAGGTGCCGGGCGGCACGAACTTGCCGTCGACGAACAGGTTGGCCTGCGGGTTCTCCACGCTGCGCACCCACATGTCCTCGCCCAGCATGAACACGTGCGCCACGCCGCCCGCCGCGCCGCCGTAGTTGAAGTCGAGCCGCGCAGCATTCGACAGCGGCGGCCCGCTGACAAAGGGATCGCGTGTGACGATCTCCGGATCGTTGGCGGCCAGCTTGTGCGTCAGCGGGATGAGCGTGGTTTCGACGGGACCCGACAGCGTGGCGCGAAGCTCGCCACCATGATGGAACAGAAGATTGCCCGTCCACGACGGCTTGGTCGTCAGCGGCAGCGAAATGTTGTGGGCATTGGGATTGATGTGCAGGTGGCCGCCGCGCAGCTCCCATACGTCGTTGCGGCGAAGATCGTCGCCCAGATAGGAGTTCGCCGCGAAGCGCCGGACGGAGTCGACGTTCGCGGCACCGGGCGCCAGGCGCACGATCGGCAGATCGTCGGAATCGAAGTTGGAGGTGTATTCGAGGAAGTTCCCGGCGATGAACACATCCTCGATCAGCTTGGTGTAACCGGTGGCGGAGTAGACATAGCTGTCGGGATCGTGCGACGGCGCCAGCAGCACGAAGGCCAGCGGCCCGATCGCGGCCGCGGCGATCAGCGGCTTCCACCACCTCATGCCGGCCTCCGTCGGATCGCCACCATCGCGATCGCGATGAGGATGGCGCCCTCAAGCAGGTCGGAGCCGGAGGCGGCGGCCAGAAAGTACACGTTCTTGCCGGTGAACGGCAGCACTTCGAGGTTGGCGAGAATCATGTAGAGCGCCGCTCCGAACATCGTCCACAGCGCCCCTATTCCGGTCAGCCGCAGCGGCGGCGGATCGCCGTCGCGCAGCGCCTGCCGCGTGTAAAGATACGCTGCGGCGGCGAGCAACAGGAGGAACGCGGCCGCACCGAGGCGGCCGAACGGCGCGATCAGATGGATCGCGGTCACGTTGTCGTTCAGGTGGTAGGGGGCAAGCACCGTCGGGCGCGGAATCGCGAGAAAGCCGTGGCCCGCAAGGCAGCCTGGCCACAGGCTGGCGGGACAGGCGCCGTAGTCGTGCAGATGCGCCATCACCGCGCCGAGGTTCTGCGCGTTGGAGGTCGCGAAGTCGCCGACGTCGCCGGGCCGCACGCTGTACCACAGGCGCAGAATGTTCTGCGTCTTCTGCATCTGATCGTCGAGCTCGCGCGCCGCGGACCGGTCGGGCGCCGCGGTGCTCGCGAGAATCGGAAGCTGGAACGAAAGCCCGAGCCCGATAGCGACGGCCATACCCATCGCCCAGGCGGCAGTCGGGCGTCGCCACAGCAGCGCAAAGACAAGCACAGCGGCGAAAGCGATAAGCGTCGCATCGACCCAATCGGCCAGGATGAGGAACGGCACGACGAGCAACGCTGTGGCGGCGACCAGGATTGCGAGCGGCAGCGCTGACGCAATCCTGGCAAGACGGTCGCTCGCCTGCATCGCGGCGACGCCGAGCGCGACCGCGACGGCAGCGGCCGCGGCAGCGATCACGAAGTCTCTGGTCGTGTCGATCACGAAGGAATGCAGCAGGACATAGCTTAGGAGCAGGAAGCCGGCCGGGAGACCGACAAGTGCGGCAGCCCATGTCGCGGTGTCCGTGCGGCCGATCATCAAGGCCACGATGCCAAGCGAGGCCGTGCCCAGCGCGAAGATGATGAACCCCGTGTCATGGGCCGCGATCGGTGTGGCGAATATGATGCCGGCAGCGAAGGTCCATACGAGTGGCCGCCATAGCGCGCCGTCCTCGCTGTGCAGCGCGACCAGCAGCCGTGCGAGCAGCAGCAGACCAAGCGGCAGATAGATCGTGCTCAGCGCGATGCGAAACCCGAACAGCGGGATGCCTTCCTTGACGCCAACCAGGAGCAGGGCGAGGCGCACGCCCACGAGGACGAACACCCAGATCAAGGGCCGCAGCGCGTCCGGTGGGTAGAATGACTGTTCGCGCAACCGGGAATGAAACAGGGCAAACGGCGCGCGCAGGCGTGCGCCAAGACTCGCTATCGCACTGTGGATTGCCTTCGGCAGCGCCGGCTGGGTGATCGCCTCGAAAAGGAAGGCGGCGAACACGGCGGCACCGATCATCCAGCTCGTCTTGTCGAGGCCAGGTCCTTGCAGGGCAACGAAGGCGAAGGCGCCGACCAAGGCAGCGTAGGCGAACGATGCGAGCAGTGGACGCCGGACACCGGCGGTATATGAAACCAGGAACGGCACGCTCAGATAGGCGAAAAGAGCCGACGGCACGATCAGGGCGCGGGCGGCACCGGCATCGACGTAGGCGCCGCTGACCGCAATCATGACGCGGAAGGCGAGCAGCACCTCCACCAGAGTCAGCAACGCAAAGACAGTGGGCGACTGCCGCCGCTGCGGCCAGGTCGCCCCGAGCAGCGTCGCGGCCGCCAGCACCAGGAACGGCAAGCCAATCAGGCCAAGCAGGCCATTGTCGCGATCGAGCCGCTCGAGCGCGAACTCGGCGCTGTAGGAACTGCCGAGCGAGAAGTGCTCGCCGAACTGCACGTTCCGCGTCTGCCCGCCGCCGACGATGCTGAAATAGGGCTGGAGCTGTTTTGTCTTGCGATCGGGATGTAGCAACAGCCGGCCGAGCGCGGTCTCCGCCAGCTGGCCCCCCAGCGAGCGGAACTGCAACGTCGAGTCGCCGACAAAGGGGCGCCCCGAGCTGCGGTCGTTGTCGATGGGCAGCACGATGTCGTCGCCATGCCGGCTCGCGATCACGCTGGCGATGGCATGCGCCGGCAGCTGGAGATATTCCGGCGTGTCGAAGCTGATGAGCAGATTGCCCCGCGCGTCGAGGCGCGCGGTGACGCTGCGCCGTTCGACCACCCTCGAAGGATGATCGTGTTCCTCCGCGGCGCCGTCCGCATTGTAGTCAACGCGATAGAGATGAATACGCAACGCGGGACCGCCCACAGTCAGCACCGCATCGCCGTGCGCGAGCTCCGGCGGATCGAGGAAGAGGCCATAGAGATGGTTGTCGAACCCGCCGTGCCGGAACAGAACGGCGGTGACCGGAAGCCCGTTCTTGTCGCCGTCGCCCTGGAGCGCCTCCTCGCAGACACTGCCGGCCGCGAAAGTGCGCAGCGGATAGATACGCTGCGCCGGTCCCCAGGAAATGATCGAGCCGCGCGTTTCCATGCGCGGCGTGTCGGCCTGGTTGTCCACCGTCAGCCGGTCGTCGTTCCCGGTCAGACGGATACGGCATGGGTCATCGCACCCGACGGGACAGAACACCTCGCCCGCGCGGACGGCGCGCTCGCCGACGAAGCGCGCAGGCGCAGCGAAGAGACGCTTCCACCATGCGACGTCCACCGGTTCGAACGCCACGGCGCCCGCGAACTCGCCGCGCTGCGGCCGCGCGACATCGAGCGCAACCCTGCCGGCATCGAGGCGCTTCAGGGTGACCAGCCCGGCGGGCAGATCGCCGACCAGCAGGATATCGTGGGCACGATCGCCGCCGATCGTCGCGCCGTCGATCGCGTCCGGCGCGAGCTTGAGCGAGACGACGGACAGCCGAAGATCACCGAAGCGGCCGTTCTGGTCGGCGGCGGTCAGCGACGTCCAGATCAGGAGCGGCGCGATGGCGCCTGCGGCGAGGATGATGCCGGTGCGCGGCTTGCCCTCCGCGTCCGGCCACAGGGCGGCGGCGGCAAGCAGTGCAACAAGCGTGACGAGCAGAACCGGAACGGCCCAGTCGAGCAACGGTTATCCTTCCGGCGCGTGGAGTCGGTCTTCGTGATGCCAGGACTCGAAGGTCGTGCGGTATGTCTCGCGCCAGCGTTTCAGGATCAGGAACAGGACGCCGCTGAGGCTCGCGGAAATCGCCAGCATCCAGAGCGCGAAGCCGAGCGACATGCCGGTGTTCACCCGCCACCAGGCGTCGGTCACAGATGACGCCGGCATCCAGCTGCTGTTATCGAGCACAACGTTGTAGAGCGCGGCAGCGAGCCCCGGATTGTCGTGCGCCGCATCCGCCGCCTGCGCCAGGAGCGCGCCCGCGAGCGACGCACCCACGGCCGCTTTCCATTTGCCGAACAGCGACGGGTCCGACCAGTTCCACGTCGGATCGGATTCCGGCTCCGACAGCGAACCGCCGCGCAACTCGTTGTCGAGGCGGGCCTTGAGCGCGCTCAGATGCTGGATGTCGGTGAGCGCGGAGCGGTCGACGCCGCCCGCCTCGGTGTCGAGGCCAGCGACGGCGCGCGCGAGCGACTGCGCCTGCATCACGTCCGCACTCGCCCCGGCGCCGTCGAAATATAGGCGCTGCACGGTGTCGCGCTCGCCCATCAGCGCGGCACGCAGTTCGAGATTCGCAGCCAGCACCGGATCGCCGTCGATCGCGAGCGAGCCGAACAAGGCGCGGGCTTCAACGTCCGCATCGCCGGTTGGTGCCGCTTTCGCAGGCGCCATCAATTGCGCGCAGGTCGGGCTGGTGATGGCGTGCAGGTCGTCATCGCTGCGGCCCCGCACCAGGGCGATCAGCCGATCGTTGCGCACAGCGCGCGTGTCCAGCGCGACGAGGTTGGCGGTGGTGAGCTTGAAACCCGAGTCTCCGGGACCGTCGGCGCTGGCGCGGCATGCGGCGCCGAGCGAGGCATCGAAATCCGTGATAGCCCTGCTCCAGTCGTGGCGCGCGGCGGCGGCGAGGCCGAGACCGTAATTCGCCGAGGCCTGCAAGCCGTCGAGGCGCTGACGTCCGACCGCGTCGATCGCCTCTGTGCGCTGCGCGATCTCCAGCAGGCTCTGGAATTGCGGTTCGGCGTCGGCCGCATCGCCGGCCCACAGCGCCAGGAGGCCGAGGTGATAGACGATGATGCTCCGTCCGGTGCCGAGCTTGGCTTCGATGGCTTTCAGCTGGGAGCGGTAGTCGGCGATCTGGGCCAGGAATACGCGGTCACGCACGATGCCCGGCGGGGCGCGGTCGTCCACGGTCTGACCGAACGTCGTGATCTCGCCGATGAGATCGGCGAGGGCTTCATGCATGTCGCCGTTGCTGACGCGCGCCATGCCCTTGGAGGGGATCTCCTCCCAGGGTGTCAGGCGCGCCTCCCACAGCCCTTCGCGCAGCAGCGCAACCTTGCCGATCAGCTTCCTTTCGACGGGCGTCTGCGACGGCGCGGAGATCGCAATGGTGGTCAGCGTGTCGGGGTCGGCCTTCAGCGGATGCCAGGCCAAAGCACCGGCGGTCGCGAGCAGGACCAGGCCGGGGATCGCCGCGGCGACGTAGAGCCCGAGTGAACGGCGCTCTTCGAACGGACCATTGGTGTTGGCAGCTTTCGTGCCGCGTCCATCGACCGCCTCGAACAGCACGAATCCGCGCAGGCGATCAAAGAGGCCGCGCGAGGGAGCAGCGCGGCGGCGGCGTTTGGCGGGTGCTTTCACACCGTCTTGTATCGCTTCAGCGAGCATGACGCAGCGCCTCATCCCATGCGGCGCGCGCACCCAGTGCCAGCGCCGTCTCGCGCAGCGACGGCAGCCAGTCCAGCGCCTGCACGATCGGATGGAAGACTCGATTCTTCCGCGCAAAGGTCTTGAAGCGGCCGCCGCGTGCGCGCTGCGCTGCCGTGCGCAACCAGTCGAAATTCCGCTCTATCCCGCGCGGCGGATAGAGGCCCATGTTCACCGCGCCCGTGTAATTCGGCGGCAGGCCCGCGAAGCTGGTGAGGAAATCGGCGCGGAAGTAGCGGAAGCTGCTTGCGATCTGGGCCATGAGTTTTTGCTGGCGCATATTGATGAGAAGGAGCGGGTCGCGGTCGAAATTGGAGGCGATTTGGCGCACCTGCTTGCGCTCGTCATCGGTGAGCTCGCGCGTTTCGCCCCGCGCCTCGAGCCGTTTGCGGATCACGCCGGTTTCCAGCGCCACCATGTTGTCGTGCATGCGGTCGGCGATGGAGAGGCCGAGCAGCACAGGCTTGCGGCTGGCGCGCGCGCCGCGGGAGAGCTCACTGAAACGCTCGTCGGGCTTCATCTCAGCGATCGCCTTCGCGGCGCCTTCGATGTCGCCGTGACGCCCAAGCTTGCGCGCAAGCTGCCAGTCGAGCTTGGCGAACTGCACCATTGTGGCGACGACTTCCTGGTAGTCCTTCGCCTCGAAGTCCCCTATCACGCCCGTCGAGCGCAATTCGTCGAGATAGAGCGTCTTGTCGGCCTCGAGCAGCAGGAGATAAGCGTCCGCCGCCGCCATCAGCTGCAAGGTCTCCTTGGCTACCGCGTCGGAGAAGTTCGCTTCCTTGGCGCGGCTGAAACGCTCGCCCGGCAGGTCGACCAGCACGAACGCGTCGTTCGGGCGCCGCGGATGCGAGAAGAAATAGGGCTGGATCTTGCTGGTGCGTTCGGCCGGCGCTTTCGGGCTGACTGTGGGCTGTACGCCGTAGCCGCGCGAATGGAAAATGTCCTGCAAGCGCAGCGCCAGCGCCGTCTTGCCGCTGTAGGAGAAGCCGAAGAGCAGGATGATCGGCGGCCGGTTCGACTGCTTGCAGAGGTTCAGCAGGTCGCGAAGATTCTGCGACTCGTCGTTGTCCATCGTCGCGGTGGTGAGCACCGTGTCGCGGCGATAGGCCGGCGCATTGCCGAACACATCCTCCGCGCGCGGCAAGGTGGTGCCACCCGCAAGACCCGTCTTTTCGCCACGCTCACCCACTCGGACAGCCCCCGAATAAAGGTCTTAGCGAAACAGTCTGGCTACGTGCACGGCAAGCAACAGGGTCGCCGCCAACTCGTCCGCGTTCCGTTGCGCGCCCTTGCTCAGCCCGCGCAATTCCCTCGCGACATCATTCATGATCGCACGAACCTTGTCCCGACCGCCAGATTCCAGAAGCGCCCGGCCGAGCCCGTCGTGAAACGCGCGTGCCAGTACGCCCTGATACGGCTTTCTGGCCAGCCCCAAGATCAAAGCCACGACCGCATCATCGACTATACGATCTTGGCCGCGCAATTGTGTCCATTTTTCGAGCAACCTTCGTCCACTTTCCGCCAAGGTGAAATCGGCGGGGTCCTGCGCCAGCCGTTTGGCGAGTTCCCGCGTGAGGAAAAAGAAAGACGGCAGGCGCTGGCTGGCCGAGCGCAGCGAAAAATTCAACTTTTCCGGGCGGTTCAAAACATCGTCTGCGATCTTTTCCAGTGTGGTTTCGTTCACCAGGAAGACGATCCCGCGCTCAAGCGCGAGTTCGGCGGCGAACGGATCGCGCGGCGTGTTGGGCCGCCGCGGCAGCAGGAACCACTCGAGATCGGCGACGTAAGAGTCGAGGAATTCCGAGGCCTCCTTGCCTGCATGCGGAACGGCCTGCGCGAATCCCTTCTGGAAGGCACCCACCGCCGTAGTCTTGCCCGCTTCTTCCACGATCGCCGCCGCACCGCCTGCAAGCCATGTAAGCGCCGTCAGTGAGTTCTCGCGGTCGGTGAACAGCCGCCGCGCCAGGCTCAGAACCTTGGCGGCGATCACGCCTTCCGGATCGTCCTCCACCGCACCGACGGGATGATTCACGATCTCCAGCAGGCGCTCATGCTGATTGGGATAGCGCGCGTGCGCGGCGTCGAGCAGCGTGAACCATTCGCGGCGGCCGATGGGCATCTGCGGCGCACCTACCAGATGCCGTTCCTGCGTCAGCCGCACCGGGTGATAGCCTTCGAACCGCGCCATCGGCACCGGCGGATCGTCTTCGGTGAACACCAGCAGCCATGGCTTTTCGACCTGGGCCATGCCGCCACGCGCCTCGAGATCGGCGCGCGAGACGAAGGAAATGCGCGCGTTCACCTGCGAACAGCGCTCGTAGAGTTGAAGTGCCGCTTCTTCGGTCGAGATGTTCGACGGCACCATCAGCGCCGTCGGCCGGTCGCGTACGATGGTGCCGATCTCGCTCAGCAGGTGCGACGGCGCGCGCGGCTTGGGCACCGGGATCTTCCAGACCAATGGGTCGGGCGGTCCGGGCGGCGCGGCCGGCGGCGGGAAGGCCGCAGCAAGTGCCGACAGGTTCGAGCGCACCGTCCATATCTGCGCTTCGTCGAGCAATAGGCCCCAGGTGATGCGGATGGCGCCGCGCTGCGCCTCGCCGACATGGCTTGTCTGCGCCAGCAGCCACAACCCGCTGTCGCCCAACGGCAGAAACGCGACATAGCGGCGGTCCAGCGGCGGCGCCGCCAGCGTCATCAGCGCATAGTCTTCGAGAAGCTGGCGCGTCGCATTGTCGATCGATAGGCCCGGCGAGTGGGTGATGATGCCGTAATTGCTGCCCTCATTGCGCGGGCCCAGCACCACGAAGCTGGCTTCGATCTCGGTCGGGAAGGGACGCGGCGCCGCGCTCACATCGTGCCTATCTTCCACAGCGCCCAGCGCAGCAGCTGCATGAGTGCGTTCACGTCCCCGGCCTCGACCATGGTGCTATCGGGCAGGCAAATTTTACTATCGCTGTCGTGGCATGCGCCCGACGTGCGCAGCCCGGCGCACCGTGTGACCTCGGCAAGTTCGCGGAGGCTGGCGTCCTCCGCCACACCGGTCACGCGCACGACGCGGCGCGGCGTGCAGAAGCGGTCGTTTATCTGAGACATCAGCATCTGCAGCGCGATGAACTTGGTGGCGTCGGACCCGCTCAACAGCGAATCCGCGGTGCAGGTGACCGAGTGGCCGCAGGCCAGGGACTTGAGCGTCGTGATGTGTCCGCCGGCGCCGGCATGACGCGCCACGCTGCCGTCCACCGCGAAGGGCTGGGCCGCGAGCCAGGCGCGCTCGATGGCGAAGTCGGCCGGGATGGCATGTGCCGGATGTGGCGGCGGCACCGGAGCTGACGGCGCGGCGACCGCGGGCGGCGCGGGCCTGGTGCTCATCGGGGTGGGCGTCACCGCAGGATTAGAGGCCGAGTTTTGCGGCGGAACTGGGGCCGGCGTCACCACCGCCGGCGGCGTCCGGACCGGCGGTGGAGCGACAGGCGCAGGGGATGCGCTGGCGGGGGCGGCCGGCGGTGTTGTGAGGACGGGCGGAGTACTGCCGAATTGCGCAGGCTCCGGCGCCGTCATCCGCTCCAGATAGATGTTGCCGATCGCCAGCGCCGTGAGCGCGAGCAGAATGATGATGATCCACAGCGCCCAGCGCGGGACCAGCGACGTGTTCTTCGGCGCCACCGCGACGCGTTCATCGGCCAGTTTCGGCGTGGCCAGCGGCTGCGCCACTGCGCGGCGTCCCTGCTCCTCGGCGCGCGACAGCCGCGCGCGCATCTCGTCAAAGCGCGCGGTCAGCTCGGCAATCTTCTGGTCGGCCTCCGGCGACGCTCCCCCGGCCGGCCCGTCCTGTTCGAACCGGCGCAGCGCTGCATCGACTCGCGCCGTCAGCGCATTGGCCTGCTCGGCCGCCTGCTGCTCGAACCGCTGAAGCGCCGGCGCCAGCCGCTCGTCCAACACCTTGTCGATGACACTGGCGACTTGCGCGCTCACTTCCTGGCGGAACATCTGCGCACCCTGCGCCGAAGTGATCTCCGTCAGCAGGAATTGGGCCAGCTCCTGCTTGAGCTCCGCCACGTCATCCGCAGTCCTGTTCGCCACGCCGAAGCCCTTTGCGCCCTTGGACGCACATTATATTGGGGCGGTTGTGTTGTCTTTGGGGCGGTTGACTTAGGTTCCGGATGCTTGGTCTGCTGCGCGGGCAAAGGGGAGCGGCGCGATGCAAGAACAACTTCGGCAACGCTATGCGGCGGCCAGGGAGAAGGCGTACGCGACCCCGCTCGACCAATTCCAGCCGGCCGACAACGAGATCTTCCGCGGCGACACGCTGTGGCCCTGGTTCGAGCGCCTCCGCAAGGAAGACCCGGTCCATCTCACCGCCGAGAGCGAATACGGCCCCTACTGGTCGGTGACCAAGCACAGGGACATCATCGCCGTCGATTCAAATCACCGCGTTTTCTCGTCCGACAGCGAACTCGGCGGCATCACGATCTTCGAGGGCAAGCAGCCCCGCAGCCAGTCCAGCTTCATCGCACTCGATCCGCCGGACCACGACCAGCAGCGCAAGGTCATCGCGCCGATGTTCGCGCCTGAGAGTCTCAAGATCCTCGAGCCGCTGATCCGCGAACGCGCGGCGAAAATCCTGGACGAGCTGCCGCGCAACGAGACCTTCGACTTCGTCGACAAGGTCTCGGTCGAACTGACCAGCCAGATGCTGGCGACGTTGATGGATTTTCCATGGGAGCTGCGCCGCACGCTGCCGCGCGCCTCCGACATCATCCTCACCCCGCCCGGCGTCGACGCGCAGGGCAAGACCGACATGGACCGGCAGGTCGAGATCTTCAATATCCTGGGCCAGTTCGTCGGGCTGTGGAACGAGCGCCTTAAAAAACCGCCGCAGCACGACCTGATCTCGATGCTCTGCCATAACGAGGCGACGCGCCGCGACACGCCGGAAGAATATTTCGGCAACATCATCCTTCTGGTCGTCGCCGGCAGCGACACCACGCGCCACTCCATCACTGGCGGGCTGCTCGCGCTCAACCAGAACCCGGAGCAGTACGACAGGCTGCGCGCCAATCCCGCGCTGGTCGAGAGCATGATTCCGGAGATCATCCGCTGGCAGTCGCCGGTGGCGCATATGCGGCGCACCGCGCTGAGCGACGTCGAACTCGGCGGCAAGCAGATCAAGGCCGGCGAGAAGGTGATCATGTGGTACGTCTCGGGCAACCGCGACGAGGATGCGATCGACCGGCCGGATGAGTTCATTATCGACCGCGAACGCCCGCGCCAGCATGTCTCATTCGGCTTCGGCATCCACCGCTGCGTCGGCATGCGACTGGCAGAGATGCAGCTCCGCATCATGTGGGAGGAAATCCTCAAGCGCTTCCCCCGCATCGACGTAGTGGGCGAGCCCCGCCGGATGAACTCGAATTTCGTGAAGGGTTTTGACGGCATGGACGTGCGCATCCCAGGCTGAGCGCACACAAGGGGGCGATATGTTTTTCGGAATTCCGTTCGGTTCGTTGGTTTTCGTTCACACCATCATCACCCTGGTCGCCATCGTGACCGGGCTGCTCGTACTGTTCGGTCTTCTGCGGAGCGACCGCATGAACGGCATGACCGCAATCTTCCTGCTGTTCACCGTGCTGACGGATATCAGCGGCTTCGTCATCCAGATCAAACCGGTCACGCCCGCCGTGACCCTGGGCGTGGTCCTGGCCGCGGTGCTGATCCCGACCCTGGCCGCGCGTTATCTGTTCGCGATGCGCGGGATGTGGCGCTGGATCTACGTGGTGGGCGCGACGCTTTCCCTCTACCTGAACGTGTTCGTACTGGTGGTGCAGGCCTTCCTGAAAGTTCCGCCCCTGCACGCCATCGTACCGGCGGTCCCCCCCGCCGGTCCCGTATTCGGCGCCACGCAGGGCGTGGTACTGATACTCTTCATCATCGCGGGATATCTGGGGGTCCGGCGGTTTCATCCAAAGGGGTGACCATGACCGACGTCTTCCTCGTTCCTGGCCTTCGCACACCGTTCGTGAAGGCCAGCGGCAGCTATCTCGGCTTCAGCGCAATTCAGCTTTCCGGGCCCGTCGTCGCGGCGATGGCCAAAAGGGCGAAGCCGGACTTTATCGTCTGGGGCCAGGTGATTCCCGACGCCACGGTGACCAACATCGCGCGCGAGCTGGTGTTTGAAGCCAGGCTGTCGCCCGAGACGCCGGCCTATTCGACGGTGCTCGCTTGCGCGACCAGCTTCGTCGCCGCGGTGCAGGCCGCCGGCATGGTGGGCCGCGGCCGCCTGCATCTCGCGATGGTCGGCGGCGTCGAGACCATGAGCCATGTGCCGCTCGCGCTGAAGTCCTCGTTCGCCGACACCCTGTTCGGCCAGTTCGCCAAGAATCCGGCCGGCGCGCTCGCGACCTTGCAGAAGGTAACGCCCGCCGATTTCGATTTGCCGACCAATGGCTGGGCCAACCGCCAGAGCGGCCGCTCGCAGGGCCAGCACACCGAGGACACTGCCAAGAAATTCGCCATCCCGCGCGCCGACCAGGATGCCCGCGCGCTCAAGAGCCACCAGGGCGCCATCGCCGGACAGGACAGCGGCTTCTTCTCCGATCTCGTGATGCCGTTCGGCGGCGTCGACCACGACACCATTCCGCGCCGTGACACCTCACTGGAAAAGCTTGCGGCCCTGCGTCCCGCCTTCGACCACGAACACGGTACGCTGACGGCGGGCAATTCCTCGCCCAACACCGACGGCGCGGCCTCGGTCTGGGTCGCGGACGCCGAAGGTCTGAAGCGGCTGGGCAACCCGCCGGCGGTCAGGTTCGTCGACTGGGAAATCGCCGCGATGGACTACCACGAGGAGGGAATCCTGATGGCGCCGGCGCGCGCCATCCCGCGGCTGCTCGCGCGCAACAAGTTCACCTTCAAGGACATCCAGCTCTGGAACATCCATGAGGCCTTCGCAGCGCAGGTGCTGGCGAACGTGAAGGCGGCGTCCGATCCCGTCTATCGCCGCGAGAAGGCCGGCGTGGATTTCGATCTCGGCGAATTCCCGTGGGAGCGCGTGAACCCGCATGGCGGCTCACTCTCCATCGGCCATCCCTTCGCTGCAACCGGCGCCCGCATCCTGAGCCAGGCGGTGAAAGAACTGTCGGCCATGCCGGTCGGGTCGCGCGGCATCGTCTCGATCTGCGCGGACGGCGGACAGGGGGCGGTGGGACTTATCGAGCGCGTTTAGCCGCCTTCTTCGCAGCCTTCACTGTGCTCGGTGCAGCAGCCTTCGCCTCGCCGAGTTCGATCCAGGCCGGCGCGTGGTCGCTGGTCTTCCCCATGGCGCGCGGCGCCTTGTCGACGCCGGCGGCCTTCAGCCGCTTCGCCACCGCCGGACTGAGCAGGAAATGGTCGATACGCAGACCTGCGTCGCGCGCAAACGAATTCCGCCAGTATTTCCAGAAGGTGTAGATGCGCTCACCCGGATGCAGCTTGCGGATCGCGTCCGTCCAGCCCTGGTCGAGCAGCGCCGCATAGGCCGCCCGCACTTCGGGGCGGAACAGCGCGTCGTCGCGCCAGCGCTCCGGCGCGTACACATCCAGGTCGGTCGGCATCACGTTGTAATCGCCGGCCAGCACGAACGGCACTTTCGAATCAAGGATGCCTTGCGCATAGGTGTGCAGCCGGTCGAACCAGCGCAGCTTGTAGTCGAACTTGGGTCCCGGCGCGGGATTGCCGTTGGGCAGGTACAGGCAGCCGACGATCACACCCTTCGCCGCCGCTTCGATATAGCGGCTGTGCCTGTCCGACGGATCACCCGGCAGGCCGCGTCGCGTCTCGATCGGCTTCACCCCGCGCGCCAGGATCGCGACGCCGTTCCAGCTCCTTTCGCCATGCCAGATCGCCTCGTAACCCAGTTTGCGCAGCGCGCTCGCGGGGAACTTGTCGTCGGTGGTCTTGAGCTCTTGCAGGCAAACAACGTCCGGCGCGGCATCCCTCAGCCACGCTAGCAGCACCGGCAGGCGGCCATTGATGCCGTTCACGTTGTAAGTGGCGATCTTCAACCGGACGACTCGCGAAAGCCCGCGAGTATGGCGTCACCAGTTGAGGAACGGGAAGTCGCCGTTCATCAGCCAGTGTGCGCGATAGAGATGCGTCCGCACCACCAGCTGCGCGCGCGCCGGCTCCCTCGCCGGGTCGATGTGGAAGATCACCCGCGCCATCTCGGCCTCCGGCACGCCCTCATGCTGGGCATCAAGCAGCCAGTTGAAGACGTAGAGATGCTGCATGTCGTAGGGCGAAACCTTCGGCGGCTGCGGACAAGCCGTCCAGAGCCGCACCACGTTCCTGTCCCGCGCCGCCACCGCGCGGGCCTGCGCGGCAACCGGCGTGCGCGCGCGCTTCAAAGGCGAAAAGCCATCAGGGGTCTCGGTCATGCCGTCCTCCTGTGGCTTTTCTATATTAAATCGGTAGAGATTACAATGATTATCACCTCCCCTTGTGGGGAGGTGATTGCTTTCTTTACGCGGCGTCGACCAAAACGAGTTCCGCGTCCTCTAGCGCCTTCACCGTCAGCACCTCGACGTCCCTGATCGCGGCGCCGTCGCGGGCATTGAGCGGCGTGCCGTTGACCTCGATCCTGCCGGTCGCCGGCACCAGATAGCCATGGCGTTTCGCGCCCAGCTTGTACTCAACCGTCTCGCCGGCCTCTACCGTGGCGCCCAGAACGCGGGCGTCGGCGCGGATCGGCAGCGCGTCATTGTCGTTGTCGAAGCCGCTCGCCAGCGTGATGAACCGGCCCGACCGATCGCCCTTCGGGAACGGCTTGGCGCCCCAGCTCGGCTGGCCGCCGGATTTGCGCGGCTCGATCCAGATCTGGAACAGCGTCGTGGTCTCGGGCTCGAGGTTGTACTCGGCGTGGCGGATGCCCGATCCCGCACTCATCACCTGCACGTCGCCGGCCGCGGTGCGGCCTTCATTGCCCAGGCTGTCCTTGTGGGTGATCGCGCCTTTGCGGACATAGGTGATGATCTCCATGTTCGCGTGCGGATGCGGCGGGAAGCCTGTGTTGGGCGCGATCTCGTCGTCGTTCCAGACGCGCAAACTGCCCCAGTTCATGTTGCGCGGGTCGTAATAGTCCGCGAACGAGAAATGGTGCTTGGCATTCAGCCAGCCGTGGTTGGCGCCGCCGAGCTTCGCAAAGGGCCGCACTTCAATCATTGGGATGTCCCCTGTGGGGTTTCTGTTGACCCGCAGATATCGCAGCTAGCGTAGTATAAAAATAGAAACGTCCGAAATCCATCGTTTCCGGTTTTGACCATGGCCAAGTTGCCCGATTTCGAAGGCCTCGCAGTGTTCGCCAAGGTGGTGGAGACCCGCTCCTTCGCCGCCGCCGCGCGCGACCTGAACCTGTCCAAGGCGACGGTTTCCAAGGCGGTCAGCAGGCTGGAGGCCAAACTCGGCACGCGCCTGTTCAACCGCACCTCGCGCCGGCTCGCGCTGACCGATGCAGGCCGCATGCTGTCCGGCCGCGCCGCCAACATCCTGGCCGAAGCCGAGGCGGCCGAGAACGACACCCTGTCCCAGTCCATCACCCCGCGCGGCCTCGTGCGGCTCGCAGTGCCCATGTCCTTCGGCGTGAAATGGGTGGCGCCAATCATCCCGGAATTCCTGAAAGAGTATCCGGAAGTCCAGATCGACCTGCATCTCTCCGACGCGATGGTCGACGTCATCGGCGAGGGCTTCGACGCCGTGCTGCGCATCGCCTCGCTGCCCGACTCATCGCTGATCGCGCGGCGGCTGTGCAACGTGGAGCGCTACCCCATCGCCTCGCCCGCCTATCTGAAGGCGCATGGGCGCCCGAAACACCCGATGGCGCTCTCCGAGCACCCCTGTCTCGGCTATGCCTATCTGGTAACGCCCGACAGCTGGCGTTTCACGCACAGGAACGGCGAGACCGCGATTGTGCATCCCTCCACCGGCCCCCTCCGCGTCAACAACGGCGACGCGATGGTGCCCGCGCTGGTCGAGGGCCTTGGGATCGGCGTGCTGCCGGACTTCATCATCCGCGAATATCTGGCCGACGGACGGCTGGAGCGCGTCCTGCCGGACTGGTCGCTGCCAGTCAGCGGCTTGCACTGGGTCACGCCGCCCGGCGGGCCGAAGCCCGCGCGGGTCGAGGTGCTCGCCGACTATCTTGCGAAGAAGCTCGGCCGTTCAGACCGGGCCGCCGGCAAGGGACGCCGGGACCAGCGCAAATAACAGCGCCACGACCGGCGCGGCGAAGGTGTATTGGCGGTGGTTGATCAGCGTGATCGCCGACAGGAACATCACGATCGCCGCCAGGACCAGGCCGAAGAACCGCGTCACCGGCAGCGACAGGAAGATCGCCGCCAGCGCCAGCAACGTCCCCGTCACCTCGCGAAAGCCGCTCGGGTATTGCCAGCGGACATAAGCGTCGCGCACGAACTTGAAGCCGGCGAGGTGAACGAACGCGCCGAGCGCGAGGATCGCGGACAACATCCAGACGAAATGCTCGGGCGTCAGATAGACGGGCACGTTGGGCTCCATTCAGGAGAACTGAAATGTGTTGCCGAACGCGATCTTCAAGCCCTGTTTTGGCAGCAATGCGTTGCATCTGAAGCAAGCAGCCCATGCATTGGGGCATTGTCGGGATCGATTGTGGCCGCGCGTCATAATCGGATCAGGGCGCGTAAGGTTATTGGCGATCCACGCCAGTTCGATTGGTGTACCGAGGCTTGCGAAAAGGGGTTGGTGTGGCGGCTTTTTCGCAAGCCTCGAATAAAAACCGGGCCGATGATGCGGGGAGGGGGAACCGCGATCATCGGCCCGGCATTCGGGCGGCGAGGGGGACATCGCCGTCCTTTATTCGATGAACACAAATCTGGGGTCGTTGCCGTCCCGCAAAAGTCTCACCTTTGAAACGCATCGTTTCGCGAATTGATCCGGCGGAAAAATCCCGGCTAAGTGGGAACGGCCTTCTCAAACGCAACGGCATGGCAGAGAGCAGCGCGATCCATACCCAGCTTCAGCGCAAGGTCGACCCTGTGCGCGATCACACCCGCGGCGGCGGTGCCGGCGACCGCATCGAGCTTGTGGTCTATGCGGATTATCTCTGCCCCTATTGCCGGCGCTTGCGCCACATCCTTGCCCGGCTGCGCGATGCGCTTGGCGAGCGGCTCGCCTATACCTATCGCCACTTCCCGAACGAGAAAGCGCATCCCGGCGCCGAATTTGTCCATGCCGCGGCGGAAGCTGCCGGCCTGCAAGGCAAGTTCTGGGAGATGCATGACGCCCTCTACGACCATCCCCTGCCGATCAAGGCCGACAAGGTCCGCCAGTTCGCCCGCGAGATGGGCCTCGATGTCGAGCGCTTCGAGCGCGACGTGGCGAGCGAAGCGGTCAGGACGCGCGTCGCTGACGATCTGCGCGAGGGCCGCGCCAACGGCGTGACCGGCACGCCGAGCTTCTTCGTCGACGGCTTGCGCTATGACGGGGCGTGGGATTTCCACTCCATGCTGGAGGAATTGCAGCGCCCGGTCGCGGCCCGGCTCGGGCGCGCGTCGCGCGTGTTCGCAGCCCTGCCCGCCTCCGCCGGCTTGGTTCTGTTGATTGCGGCGGCGCTGGCCCTGCTCTGCGCCAACACGGCACTCGCGCCCTGGTACCATGCGCTGATGCAGGCGCCCTTCGGCATCGGCTCGCCAGGCAGCGCGCTGTCGATGACCGTAGGCGAATGGTTCTCCGAAGGCCTGCTCGCGATCTTCTTCCTGATCGTGGGGCTCGAGATCCGGCGCGAGATGACAAACGGTTCGCTGACCGACTTTCGCGCCGCAGCGCTCCCTGTGGTGTGCGCCATCGGCGGCGTGCTGGCGCCGGCGGCGATCTACCTCGCGCTCAATCCCGGACCGACGGCCGCCGGCTGGTCGGTGCCGACCGCGACTGACATCGCCTTTGCCCTCGGCGTGCTGGCCCTGCTGGGGCCGCGCGCGCCCGTGGGGCTGCGCGTTTTCGTGGCCGCGCTGGCGGTCGTCGACGACATCCTGTCGGTGCTGACGCTGGCCATTTTCTATCCGCGTGCCTTCGAAATCGGGTGGCTCGCGGGCGCGATTGGCGCCACCGCCGCGCTCTATGTGCTCAACCGCGCCCGCGTCTACGCGAGCTGGCCCTATCTGGTGGTGGCCGCCGTGCTCTGGGTCGCGCTGCACGGCGCTGGCGTGCACGCCGCGCTGGCCGGCATTGTACTCGCGGCCACGCTGCCGACGCGTCCCGCACCATCGGTCGCGCCCCTGCTTGCACAGGCCGCCACGGCACTGGCTGCGCTGGAGCAGGAGGAAAGCGAGCGCCAGGAAAAGTCGGCGCTCCAGCAGGAGCCGATCTGGGAATGGGCCAGCCGCACCCTGTCGGCCGCATCCGAACGGCTGCTCTCCACCGCCGACAGGTTCGAACGCGCGGTCGCGCCCTGGAGCGCCTATGTCGCGCTGCCGCTGTTTGCGTTCTCCGCCACCGGCGTCGGCCTTGCGGTCAACCTGTCATCGCCCGAAGCGCTGCACGTCGTCGGCGGCGTCGTCCTGGGGCTTGCTCTCGGCAAACCGCTCGGCATCTGCCTCGCCGCGCTGGCGGCAACCGCCACGGGCACTGGCCGCGTGCCGGACGATGTGACGGTGCGCGGCTTCATTGGTGGCGCGTGCCTCTGCGGCATCGGCGACACCGTGGCGCTGCTGATGGCGGACCAGGCGTTCCCGCACAGCGACGACTCGGCAGTCGCCAAGATCGGTGTTCTGATCGGGTCGGCGCTGGCGGCTGCGCTGGGCGCGGCGGTCATCGCGGCAAAACCGCTGCAACCGAGAACGGAACAGGGAGAAAGCGCATGAGCAGGGAATTCGACGCGGTGGTGTTCGGTGCGACCGGCTACACCGGCCGGCTGGTGGCGGAGCATCTGCTCAAGACCTATGGCGTCGGCGGCGCTGTGAGATGGGCGATGGCCGGCCGCAGCGCGGCCAAGCTCGGCGAGGTCGCGAAAGAGATCGGCGCACCCGCGACGCTGCCGCAGATCGTCGCCGACGCTGACAACCCGGCTTCGCTCGAGGCGATGTGCAGGCGGGCCAAGGTCGTGATCACCACCGCCGGTCCTTATCAGCTCTACGGCTCCAATCTCGTCGCGGCCTGCGCCAAGACCGGCACCGACTATGTCGATCTGACCGGCGAGTCGAACTGGATCGCCGCGATGATGCAGGCCCATGAGGAGGAAGCGAAGAAGACCGGCGCACGGCTGGTGTTCTCCTGCGGTTTCGACTCCATCCCGTTCGACCTCGGCGCCTGGTACGCGGAGGAGGAAGCCAAGAAGAAATTCGGCGCCTACGCCCCGCGTGTGCGCGGACGCGTGCGGGCGCTGCGCGGCGGGCTTTCGGGCGGCACCATGGCGAGCGGCACTGCGACCATGGCGGCGGCCCAGAAGGATCCGTCCATCCTCCGCGTGCTGGTGAATCCCTTCGCGCTGACACCCGGCTTCACCGGTCCGGCGCAACCCGACGGCAATCAGCCTTACGAGGACAAGGTCGCCGGCTCTTGGGTCGGGCCGTTCATGATGGCCGGCATCAACACCAAGGCCGTGCATCGCACGAACTATCTGCTGCGCCATCCCTGGGGCGCCGACTTCAAATACGACGAGATGCAGATGCTGGACGGTCCGCCGAAAGCAGGCGCCGCTGCGCCCGGCTTCACCATGGACCAGGCCAACGCGCCCAAACCCGGCGAAGGCCCGACGAAAGAAGAACGCGATGCCGGCTTCTACGACCTCGTCTTCATCGCGGAGATGGCGGACGGCCGCACGTTGCGCGCCGTCGTGAAAGGCGACAAGGACCCAGGGTACGGTTCGACATCGAAGATCCTCGCCGAGGCCGGTCTCGCGCTCGCCGCGATCCCGCGCCACCAGACGCCCGGCGGCTGCTGGAGCCCCGCTGCAGCGATGGCGCATGAGCTTCTCGACGTGCTGCCGAAGAAAGCCGGTCTGACTTTCGCGTTACAAGACTGATCGAAACAGCCGGGCTGAAGTTGCCGGGGCAATCGGCGGGCCAATCGCCGATCCTGAACCTGCTGGACACGTTCCGGTCAACCGCCACGGCGACCGGTTCGGCAGTGAGCATCCCCGCCTGAGCGACGGGGAAGGCGCGGGTGCCCCCCACGGCCTTCACTTTCGCCTTGCATGGCTTTCGTACGAGGGGCTTAGCAAAGGTTGTTCTGGAGCGATGGCCTCTTTTTTTGGGAACTTTCGCCCCGGCCCACGGCGATCGAATTCGCGCCTCAACCCCCCGAAAACCCCTAGCCGAGGTGTGTGAAAAGGCGCACGCTTTGTCGCACACGGATCGGAGAATCCGGTCGGGAGGTCATCATGGCTCTTGTTCATGACAGCAGCCATCGCTCGAAAGATCTGCATGTTTGCGGATTGGTTGCGATCGTCGTTGCGATCATCGCCGTCGCGGTGCCTGTTCTCCAGCTATGTGTAAACGCGCTGTTCGGAATGTTCTGAGCGGCGGTCGCACTGGCGAATTTTGATGCCACGTGCCGTTTGCGGATCGGCGCTCACCTGATATTGCATATGCGAACTGGGGCGGCCGGCACGATCATGCCGGTTTGATGCGATTCATTTCTTTCCGGAATTTCGAATGCCCCCTCGTCTCGTCCAGCTTCCGTCCTTCAGCGTGATTGTCCTCGGCGGCGCCCTGCTCGCCGCCTGTGGTGGCGGTGGACCGCCCAAACCGCCGCCGCCCGAAGTCGGCGTGGTGACGCTGACGGCGCAGTCCGTGACGCTCACCTCGGTTCTTCCCGGGCGCACCGAGTCGTATCGCGTCTCCGACGTGCGCCCGCAGGTGAACGGCATCGTGCTGAAGCGGCTGTTCACCGAAGGCGGCATCGTCACCGCCGGGCAGTCGCTCTATCAGATCGATCCCGCGCCCTACATCGCGGCCTTTAACAATGCGAAGGCCGCGCTCGCGAGCGCGCAGGTCAAGGCCGCGCGCTACGGGCAGCTCTGGCGCCAGCACGCCATCGCGCATCAGGACTACGACGATGCCCAGGCCGCCTATCTTCAAGCCAAGGCCAACGCTGAGGCCGCGGCCATCAATCTCGGCTACACCAGGGTCGTCGCGCCGATCTCCGGCCGCATCGGCCGCTCCGCCGTCACCGAGGGTGCGCTGGTCACCGCGAACCAGGCGACCGCGCTGGCCACCATCCAGACGCTCGATCCCATCTATGTCGACATCAACCAGTCGAGCGCAGAGCTGCTGAACCTCAAGCTCGCCGTGCAGGGCGGACGCCTGACGCGCGATGCCCCGGTCGAGGCGCGCACCACGCTCACGCTCGACAACGGCACCGCCTATCCGACTCCCGGCAGGCTCCAATTCAGCGAAGTGACGGTGGATGCGACCACCGGCGCCGTCACGCTGCGCGCCGTGTTCCCCAACTCCGACGGCATCCTGCTGCCCGGCATGTTCGTGCGCGCCACCGTGATCGAGGGCACCAGGCCCGGCGCGATTCTGGCGCCGCAGCAAGCCATCGGGCGCACCGAAAAGGGCGATCCCACCGCGTACGTTGTCGACGCGAACGGCATCGCGCGCCTGCACGTGATCAGGGTCGGGCAGGCCGTGGGCGACAAGTGGCTGGTGCTGGAGGGTCTGAAGGCCGGTGACCGGCTGATCGTCGAAGGCCTGCAAAAGGTGCAGGCCGACCAGCCCGTGCACGCCGTGCCCGCAGGATCCAGGCCGTCAGCACCGCCGGCGGGCCAGCACTGATGGGTCTTTCGCAGTTCTTCATCGAACGGCCGGTCTTCGCCTGGGTGATCGCGATCGTCATCGTGATGTTCGGCATCATCGCGATCAACACGCTGCCGATCACCCAGTATCCGACGATCGCGCCGCCGGCGGTGACCATCGTCGCCAACTATCCCGGCGCCGACGCACAGACCGTGCAGAACTCCGTCACCCAGGTGATCGAGCAGCAGCTCACCGGCGTCGACAACCTGCTCTATTTCTCGTCGAGCTCCAGTTCCAACGGTTCGGTCCAGATCACCGCCACCTTCGCGCCCGGCACCAACCCTGACATCGCGCAGGTGCAGGTCCAGAACAAGGTGCAGCAGGCGCTGCCCGTGCTGCCGCAGCAGGTGCAGCAGGCCGGCATCACGGTGCTCAAGTCGCAGTCGAGCTTCCTGCTCGTCGTCGCGCTCTATGACGACAGCGGCCGCTACACCAACATCGACGTCTCGGACTTTATCGCCAGCAAGCTCCAGGACCCGCTGAGCCGCGTTTCCGGCGTCGGCCAGGTGCAAGTGTTCGGCTCGCCCTATGCGATGCGCATCTGGCTCGATCCGTTCAAGCTGACCAGCTTCGGCCTCACGCCCACCGACGTGCAGAACGCCATCCTCGCGGAAAACGTCCAGGTTTCCGCCGGCGAGCTCGGCGCCCAGCCCACGGTCCAGGGCCAGCAGCTCGACGCCACCGTCACCGCCCAGTCGCGCCTCCAGACGCCCGAGCAGTTCCGCAACATCGTGCTCAAGTCGAGCGCCGGCGGTGCGATCGTGCGCGTCAAGGATGTCGCGCGCGTCGAGCTGGGCGCCCAGAACTACTCCGTCGTCAGCCGCATGAACGGCAAGCCGGCCGCCGGGCTCGCCATCCAGCTCGCGCCCGGCGCCAACGCGCTCAAGACCGCCGACGCGGTGAAGGCCAAGGCGACCGAACTCGCTGCGATCTTCCCCCCGGGCATGAAGCTCGCCTTCCCGATCGACAACACCACCTTCATCCGAATTTCGATCCGCGACGTGATCAAGACGCTGATCGAGGCGACCCTGCTGGTCGTGGTGGTGATGTTCATCTTCCTCCAGCACTGGCGCACCACGCTGATCCCCGCCATTGCGGTGCCGGTGGTCCTGCTCGGCACCTTCGGGGTGCTCGCGGCCTTCGGCTATTCTATCAACACGCTGACCCTGTTCGCGCTGGTGCTCGCCATCGGCCTCCTGGTCGACGACGCCATCGTGGTCGTGGAAAACGTCGAGCGCGTGATGCGGGAAGAGGGCCTCCCTCCCAAGGAAGCCACGAAGAAATCGATGACCGAGATCACCGGCGCCCTGATCGGCATCGCGCTGGTGCTGTCCGCCGTGTTCCTGCCCATGGCGTTCTTCGGCGGCTCCGTCGGCGTCATCTATCGCCAGTTCTCCGTCACCATCGTCGCCGCCATGGTGCTGTCCATCGCCGTGGCGTTGATCCTCACCCCCGCCCTGTGCGCCACGATGCTGAAGCCCATCGCGCAGGAAGACGCAGCCGGGAAGCACGGCCTCGCCGACCGCGTGTTCAGCGGCTTCTTCAACTGGTTCAACAACACGTTCGAGTACGGGGTTAAGCGGTATCGCGAACTGCTGGAGCGGTTCCTGGGCTGGGTGCGCCCGGCGCTGCTGATCTATGCCGGCATCGTGGTCGTGCTGGTCTTCCTCTTCACGCGCCTGCCGACGGCATTCCTGCCCGAGGAAGACCAGGGCTCGATGCTGACCATCATCACGCTGCCGACCGGCGCCACGCAGTCGCGCACGCTCGATATCGCCAAGCAGGTCGAGCACTACTACCTGACCGAAGAGAAGAACAACATCGCGACCCTCTTCGTCGTGGCGGGCTTCTCCATCGCCGGCAACGGCCAGAACACCGCCATCGCCTTCGCCCACTTGAAGGACTGGAGCGAGCGCCCCGGCAGCCACAACAGGGCCCAGGCGATCGCCATCCGTGCGATCAGCCACTTCCGGTCCATCCGCGACGCGCAGGTCTTTGCGCTCATTCCGCCGGCCGTGCAGGAGCTCGGCCAGTCCTCCGGCTTCGACGTCGAGATGGAGGACCGCGGCAATCTCGGCCATGACGGGCTGATGAAGGCGCGCGCCCAGTTCATGCAACTCGCCTCAAAGGACCCGCTGCTTTCCGCCGTGCGCCCGAACGGCCTGGACGACACTGCACAGCTCCACATCGACATCGACAAGGACAAGGCGTCGGCGCTCGGCGTCTCGGTCGCGAATATCAACGCCACGCTCAGCGCCGCCTGGGGCGGGCTCTACGTCAACGATTTCATCGATCGCGGCCGCGTCAAGCGCGTTTACATGCAGGCCGACGCGCCCTATCGCATGCTGCCGGACGACCTTTATCGCTGGTATGTGCGCGGCACTAGCGGCGACATGGCGCCCTTCTCCTCCTTTGCGACCTTCCAGTGGACGGTCGGGCCCGCGAAGCTCGAACGCTTCAACGGCCAGGGCTCGCTCGAATTCCAGGGTTCGCCCGCGCCGGGCCAGAGTTCCGGCGCAGCCATGGACGAGGTCGAGCGTCTGTTCAAGCAGCTGCCGCAGGGCGTCGGCCTCGAATGGACCGGCCTCTCCTACCAGGAGCGCCAGGCCGGCTCGCAGACCTATCTGCTCTACGGCATCTCGGTGCTCGTGGTCTTCCTGCTGCTGGCGGCGCTGTACGAAAGCTGGTCGATCCCGCTGAGCGTGATGCTGGTCATCCCGCTCGGCATCATCGGCGCCATCCTCGCCGCCACGCTGCGCGGGCTCTACAACGACATCTATTTCCAGGTCGGCCTTCTGACGACCATGGGCCTCTCCGCCAAGAACGCAATCCTGATCGTCGAGTTCGCCGTCGACGCGCAGAAGCGCGGCGAAAGCATCCGCGACGCCGCTCTGGAAGGCGCACGCCTGCGCCTGCGCCCGATCCTGATGACGTCACTCGCCTTCATCGCCGGTGTGCTGCCCCTCGCCCTCTCCAATGGAGCCGGCGCGGCCAGCCAGAACGACATCGGCACCGGCGTCATCGGCGGCATGCTCTCCGGCACCGCGCTGGCGATCTTCTTCGTCCCGCTGTTCTACGAAGTCGTCCGCCAGAACCTGACCGACCGCCGCCCGCACGAAGACTGGCCTGCGCCCAAGCAGCCGCCGCCACCGGTGCTGCCGTCGCCCTGACGCGTCAGGCGTCTGCCTCGGCCTTCCGTTTCGGTTTGCTTTTACCGCCTTCGCTTCCCGGCCAGGCCGACAGTGCGATCTGCACGGTCGCCTGCAAGTCTTCGCGGGTCGCCCCGGCTGAGGCCTGGACGCACATCCCGTTCGCCATGGTCACCAGATAGAGAGCCAGCGCTGCGGGATCGGCGTTCTTGGCCAGATCGCCTGCGCGCTGCGCACACGCAAAGCGTTCGCGCAGCGCGAGTTCCTTCTCGGCGCGGTGGCGCGCGACTTCGTTCGGAATGCGCTGGTCGTCGCCGGTCATGCCGGTCTGCACCAGCAGGCAACCCGGCGGATGGTGGTTAGGATCGGTAGCGCGGTCGGCGACGCCCTTCAGGAACAGTTCTGCCGCATCGCGCGCCGTCGGCGCATCGAGCACCGCGCGCAGGAACCCGGCGCCCTTCTCCTCGTAGCGGTCGAGCACCGCGCGGAAGAGACCTTCCTTGTTCTTGAAACACGCGTAGAGGCTGGGGGCGTTGATCCCCATGGCATCAGTAAGGTCGCTCAACGACGCACCCTGATAGCCTTTGGCCCAGAACACGTCCGTCGCGCGGTCCAGCGCATCCTCCACGCAGAAGCTGCGGGGGCGGCCGATCTTCACTGCATACCTCCCATGATCTTTTTTTGTATCGTTTGCTACATATGTACCTTGAAGGGGGACTTCCAGTCCATATCTGTAGCAAGCGTTACAGAATTTGGAGGGCCTCCGTGTCCCATATCGCAGACCTCGCCGCCAGAGAGCAGTTCCAGCCCGAAAAGGCGACGCCCGTTGCACGCAAGTCACTGACTTTCCTGAAGAAACATCCGGTCCTGACGGGCATGGCCGCCGCCCTGTTGCTGGGCGCCGCCGCGATGGCGCGCGACAGCGGCGACGCGCCGGCACCCGTCGCGTTGCCCGCTTCCGTGACCGTCGCCGCCGTCGAGCCGCAGTGGGTCCGTGTGTGGTCCGACTTCTCTGGCCGCCTGACCGCGGTCAATTCCGCCGATATCCGTCCGGAAGTCTCCGGCCGCATCACGGAGATCCACTTCAAGGACGGCCAATACGTGCACAAGGGCGACATCCTGATGGTGATCGACCCGCGTCCATACGAAGCCGCGGTCGCCAAGGCGCAGGCCGATCTCGCCTCTGCCAACAGCAACGCGCATCTCGCCTCGGTGGAACTGGAGCGCGCCCAGCGCCTGATCGACGCCAACGCCGTGGCCCGCGACTTCTACGACCAGCGCAACAACGCCGCTGGCGTCGGCGCCGCGAACATCAAGGCGGCACAGGCCGCACTGGCGCAGGCGCAGGTCGATGTCGACCACGCCTACATCAAGGCGCCGATCGACGGCCGCGTCAGCCGCGCCGAGATCACGGTCGGCAACCTGGTGCAGTCAGGCCCGAATGCGCCCCTGCTGACCAGCATCGTGGCGAACAACGAGATCTATGCCGATTTCGAGGTCGACGAGCAGACGTATCTTCGCTCCATCCACCAGCACGCCGCGACCGCCGGCCAGGAACAGCACATCCCGGTGCAGCTGATCCTGCAAGGCGACAATCGCGTCTACAGCGGCATGATCGAGAGCTTCGACAACAAGATCGACACCGCAACGGGCACGATCCGCGCCCGCGCGCGTTTCGCCAATACCGACGGCGCGCTGGTGGCGGGCATGTTTGCCACCGTCCGCCTGGGCGACGCGGTGAACAGCAGGGTGATACTGGTGCCGGAAGACGCGATCCAGAACGACCAGTCCAAGCGCTACGTCTATGTCGTCGGCCGTGACGGCAAGGCGGACTATCGCGAGATCGCGCTGGGCCAGGAAGTCGGCAACCGCCGCATCGTGACGTCCGGCCTCAACACCGGCGACCGCGTGATCGTCGACGGCGTGCAGAAGGTGCAGCCTGACGCCCCGGTCGACGCCCACGTCCGGCAGCTGGCGGCGCGGTGAACAGGGCGCCGTCATTCATCACGAACAAGAGAGGGGGAACCTCCAATGAACCTGTCCAGGTTCTTCATCGACCGTCCGATCTTTGCCGGCGTCATTTCGATCGTTATTCTCCTCGCCGGCCTGATTGCGATGACGCAGCTCCCGATCTCCGAATATCCGGAGGTCGTGCCGCCCTCGGTGGTGGTAAAGGCGCAATTCCCGGGCGCGGATCCCAACACCATCGCCGCGACTGTCGCCACGCCGCTGGAGGAGCAGATCAACGGCGTCGAGGGCATGCTCTACATGTCGTCGCAGGCGGCCAGCGACGGGACGCTGACGCTGACCGTCACCTTCAAGCTCGGCACCGACCCGAACCTGGCGCAGCAGCTCGTGCAGAACCGTGTGAACCAAGCTCTGCCGCGGCTGCCCGACGTCACCCGCAACCTCGGCGTCACCACCACCAAGTCCTCGCCCGACCTGACGATGGTCGTGCATCTTACCTCGCCCGACGGCCGCTATGACATGCTGTACCTGCGCAACTACGCGGTGCTGAACGTCAAGGACCGGCTGGCCAAGATCGAAGGCGTCGGCTCCGTGCAGCTTTTCGGCTCGGGCGACTACGCCATGCGCGTGTGGCTGAACCCGGAGAAGATCGCCGAGCGCAACCTGACCGCCGGCGACGTGGTCAATGCCATCCGCCAGCAGAACGTGCAGGTCGCGGCCGGCGTGATCAATGGCCCGCCCTACAATGCAGGCGGCCAGCTCCAGCTTCCGATCAACGTTCAGGGCCGCCTCTCGGACCCGGAGCAGTTCAAGGCTGTCATCATCAAGCGCGACACGAACGGCGTGATCACGCGGCTGGGCGACGTGGCGCGGGTCGAGATCGAGGCCTCCGAATACGGCCTGCGCTCGCTGCTGGACAACAAGCAGGCGGTGGCGGTGCCAATCTTTCAGGCGCCGGGCTCCAACGCCATCGCGATCTCCGACCAGGTCCGCGCGACCATGGAGGAGCTGAAGCAGAATTTCCCGCAAGGGCTCGACTATTCGATCGTCTACGACCCGACCGTGTTCGTGCGCGACTCGATCAGGGCGGTGGTGCACACGCTGCTGGAAGCCGTGGCGCTGGTGGTTCTGGTGGTGATCCTGTTCCTCCAGACCTGGCGGGCATCTATCATTCCGCTGCTGGCAGTGCCGGTTTCGATTCTAGGCACCTTCGCCTTCCTGCTGGCTTTCGGCTTCTCGATCAACGCGCTTTCGCTGTTCGGCCTGGTGCTGGCCATCGGTATCGTGGTCGACGACGCCATCGTCGTGGTCGAGAACGTCGAACGCAACATCGAAGCCGGCCTCTCGCCCCGCGACGCCACGCTGAAGGCGATGACCGAGGTCACCGGCCCGATCATTGCCATCGCGCTCGTCCTGTGCGCCGTGTTCGTGCCGATCGCCTTCATCAGCGGGCTGACAGGCGAGTTCTATCGCCAGTTCGCGCTGACCATCGCGTTCTCGACCGTCATCTCGGCCTTCAACTCGCTGACGCTGTCGCCGGCGCTGGCCGCCACGCTGCTGAAGGCGCATGGCGCACCGAAGGACGGCCTGTCGCGCGGCATGGACCGCGTGCTGGGCGGCTTCTTCGCCCGCTTCAACACGCTGTTCCGCAAGAGCGGCGAAGGCTATGGACGCGGCGTTGCCAGCCTGCTGAACCACAAGTCGCGCGCGCTCGTTGTCTACGGCGCGCTGCTGGCGCTCACCTATGTCGGCTTCCAGCTCGTGCCGCCGGGCTTCGTGCCGGTACAGGACAAGCAGTACCTGGTGAGCTTCGCGCAGCTGCCGCAGGGCGCCACCCTGGACCGCACCGAAGCCGTCATCCGCAAGATGTCCGACATCGCGCTGCATGAGCCGGGCGTCGAAAGCGCGGTCGCCTTCCCCGGCCTCTCGATCAACGGCTTCATCAACAGCCCATCGGCCGGCATCGTGTTCGTCACGCTGAAGCCGTTCGACCAGCGCACCTCCTCCGACCTGTCGGGCATGGCGATCGCACAGAAGCTCCAGCAGAAGTTCGGCGCGATCCAGAACGCGATGATCGCGATCTTCCCGCCGCCTCCCGTGCAAGGCCTTGGCACCATCGGCGGCTTCAAGCTCCAGGTGGAGGACCGCACAGATCTCGGCGACAGCATGCTCGCCAAAGTGATGCAGGACATCCAGAACAAGGCGCATGCCGATCCGGCGCTGGCCGGCGTGTTCTCGAACTTCAACATCGGCACGCCGCAGCTCTACGCCGATCTCGACCGCTCCAAGGCGCAGCAGCTCGGCGTCAATGTGCAGGACGTGTTCGACGCGATGCAGACCTATCTGGGCTCCATCTACGTGAACGACTTCAACCGCTTCGGCCGCACCTACCAGGTGATCGCGCAGGCCGACACGCCGTTCCGGTCGAAGAAGGAAGACATCCTGCGGCTGAAGGTGCGTAACATCGACGGGCAGATGGTGCCGCTGGGCGCCATGGTCACGATCAACGAGACCACCGGCCCGGACAGCGCGCTCCGCTATAACGGCTTCCGCTCCGCCGACCTCAATGGCGGCGCCGCACCGGGCCACTCGTCGGGCCAGGCGCAGGCCGCGATCACCAGGCTGCTGAATGAGACCCTGCCCAAGGGCATGACGTTCGAATGGACCGACCTCACCTACCAGCAGATCCTGGCCGGCAACACGGCGCTCCTCGTCTTCCCGCTCTGCGTGCTCCTGGTGTTCCTGGTGCTGTCGGCGCAGTACGAAAGCCTGTTCCTCCCGCTCGCGATCATCCTGATCGTGCCGCTCTGCCTGTTCTCGGCGATCGGCGGCGTATGGCTGACGGGCGGCGACAACAACATCTTCACCCAGATCGGCCTGTTCGTCCTGATCGGGCTGGCGTGCAAGAACGCCATCCTGATCGTGGAGTTCGCGCGCGAGCTCGAGATCCAGGGCCGCTCGACCGTGAATGCCGCCATCGAGGCCGCCCGCCTGCGCCTGCGCCCCATCCTTATGACCAGCTTTGCCTTCATCATGGGCGTGGTGCCGCTGGTGCTGTCGTCCGGCGCGGGCGCCGAGATGCGCCATGCCATGGGCGTCGCGGTATTCTTCGGCATGCTGGGCGTGACGTTCTTCGGCCTGTTCCTGACACCGGTGTTCTACGTCCTGATGCGCACGCTGGAGAAGCCGGCGACCGGGGCCGAAAAGCCCCGTCATCACGGCGTCGTTCCGGCGATCTAGAAGGAGCGGCCACCCGTCACTATCTAACTGCGCATGTCAGCCAACATCGCAAACACCGGCCCCTACGAGCCGGACCCCTATTCCCAGCGTGTTATCCACGCCTTCGAGACCGTCGGCCCCGCGGTCGTGCACATGGGCGTGCAGGGCCGCAGCGGCCGGGGCGGGGCGGGCTCCGGAGTGATCTTCGCACCCGACGGCTACGCGCTCACCAACAGTCATGTCGTCCACGGCGCCACGCATCTCGAGGCCACGCTCACCGACGGCCGCCGCTTCGACGCGGCCTTGATCGGCGAAGACCCCGCGACCGATCTCGCGGTAGTACGCCTCTCCGAGGCCGGCCTGCCGCACGCCAGTTTCGGCCGTTCGGCAAACCTTCGCGTCGGACAGCTGGTGGTCGCCATCGGAAATCCGCTCGGCTACCAGGCGACGGTCACCGCCGGTATCGTCAGCGCGCTCGGCCGCACATTGCGCAGCGCCTCGGGCCGCCTGATCGACTCCGTCATCCAGACCGACGCGCCGCTCAACCCCGGCAATTCCGGGGGTCCCTTGGTCGACGGCGCCGGCCGGGTGATCGGCATCAACACGGCGATCATCGGCGGCGCACAGGGAATCTGCTTTGCCATCGGCATCGATACGGCGGTTGACGTTGTCACGCACCTGATGCGCGAGGGCCGCGTCCGCCGCGCCCGCCTGGGCGTCATCGCGCTCACGGTCCCGATGGACAGCCGCCTCGTCGCGCGCCTGAAGCGCAAGGCCATGTCCGCCGTCCTGGTCAGCGATGTCCAGCCGGGCAGCGCCGGTCAGACCGCCGGCCTTGCCAAGGGCGATCTCATCCTGTCGCTGGACGGAGAAACCGTCGCCAGCGCCGACGATCTCCATCGCCTGCTCACCGCCGACCGCGCCAACCGCCGCGTGACCATCCAGGTCCTTCGCGCCGCCTCCGTCGAAACGGTCACGGTCGTTCCCTCCCTGGAAGGGTGATCGAACGCCGGTTGCGGGCAGCCGCGTTCGGCGACAAAGCCTAGGTGAGGAAGACTTGCGCCAGCAGCGCCACTCCGAAGAGAGCGCGATAGACGATGAACGGCCAGGTCGAGAATCGCTCGAGGAACCGCATCAGCCCCCAGATGGCGATGAACGAGGAAACCGACGAGGTGACGAGACCGACCGCAAGCACGCTCCACCCCTCCGCGCTCAGGCCCATGCGATAGAGCAGCCAGAGTTCGTGGAACCCGGCGAGAGCGATAGCCGGGATGCCCAGGAGGAAGGACACGCGCGCTGCATCTTCGCGGGTGAAGCCGAGGCCCAGCGCTGCGGTGAGCGTCGAGCCGGAGCGTGACACCCCCGGGATGAGCGCGCCGGCCTGTGCGATCCCGATGATCAGCGCGTCACGCAGCGACACGCTTTCCGCCGTCCTGCGGTGCCGGGCCAGCAGCTCCGCCAGCGCAAGGAAGGCCGCCATGACAATGCACGCGATACCGACGACGACCGGTGCCCGAAGCGGCGATTGGCACGCATTCAGCACCGGCGACAACAGCGCGCCCCCGACGACGAGAGGGATCGACGCGAGGACGAGGCCGATCGGCAACCGCAGCCTGGGGTCACGCCAGTCGCGGCTCCGGACCCCCGCGACCGTTCCGCTCCACAACGCGGCCACGTCGGCGCGGAAATAGCTGAGCACCGCGACGAGTGCCGCAAGCTGCATCGCCGCCGAAAACGCCGAGCCGGGATCGGGCCAGCCGAGGAATGCCGGGATCGCACGCATATGCGCCGTCGAGGAGACAGGTAACAGCTCTGTAATCCCTTGCACCACGCCCAGGATTGCGATCTTGAGAGGTCCGAGCGCGACGAATGTGGTATCGACGCCGTGTCCGCAAGCCTGCGGGGCATCGGTCGTGAGGTGAGTCAGCATCGCGATCCGGTCTCTGGGTTGAGGACGTGTGAAGGAGTTACGAGGCGAGCATGGACGATGTGGTCGGCACAACGGTGAACTTCGTCACGCGGCATGCCGAGTGGGCCTTTCCGATCATGTTCATCACGGCATTCGGAGAGTCCTTCGTCTTCCTGAGTCTTCTGTTCCCCGGAACCACTATCATGTTGGCCGCCGGTTTGCTCGTGCCCAAGGGCATCGTGCCGCTGTTTCCGTTGCTCTCCGGCGCGATCCTGGGTGCGGTTGCCGGTGACGGGATCTCCTACTGGTTGGGATTGCGCTTCGGCCGCCACATCACCGGGCGCTGGCCATTTACGCGCTATCCGCGAATGCTGGACGCGAGCGAGGCGCTGTTTCGCGACTACGGCTCGATGAGCGTGTTCATCGGCCGCTTCTTCGGCCCGCTGCGAGCGACCGTTCCGCTTGTCGCAGGCATGATGCACATGCCGGCGCGGCGCTTCTGGATCGCGAACGTCGCCTCGGCCCTGGTATGGGCGCCGGGATTGCTTCTGCCCGGGATGGTCGCGGTTTTGGCATCGGACGAATTGCCGGTCGCAAGCGCCTATCGTCCGTTCGCCATCGCGGCAGTCCTGCTCCTGATCGTGGTGGCGGCAGTTCTGATCCGAAGAACCCGCTTCATGAAGCGGATCAGCGAAGAGATCCCGAAAGAATGACGCCGCCTCGAAGCACCCCGCCTGTGAAACCCGTCTACGTTCTGCTGATCTGCCTCGCGGTTGCATTTGCGATGTTTGGAGGTGCGATCGTTATCGGCGTTTTCGACATCTCCCAGCCCGCACAGCGCAGCGATCAGCCGTGACCGCGGGCGGAGCGAGACCATGAGCGCGTTCCTGGCTGCGCAAGCACGGCATCACTGGCGCTTCTATGTTTCCATCGTCGCCGGGCTGATCGCCTGGGCCCTTCCCATCGGGGACGACCCGCATCTGCACCTCGCAATCGGCGTAGATGCGTTCTTTACCTGCCATCTGGCTCTGCTGTTGCTGCTGACGGCCGCAACGAGTCCCACGGACCTTTGCGACAAGGCCCAGTTTGCCGACGAAGGGGCTTTCGTCGTGTTTGCGGTGGCGCTGGCGGCAAGCGTGTTCAGCATCACGGAGATCTTCGTTCTCCTTCACTCGGCGAAGACCGGCAGCCCGCCGCTGCTCATCCTTGCCATCGCAAACGTGCCGCTCGGCTGGGCGATGCTCCACATGATCGTGGCGTACCGCTATGCCCACATCTACTACGAGGGGGCCGGCCACGATCCGTCACCGCAGCGGGGCGGCCTTCTCTTTCCGGAAACCCCGAGGCCCGGCGCCTGGGACTTTGTGTATTACGCCTTTGTGGTCGGCATGACGGCCCAGGTGTCCGACGTCCAAGTCCTGTCGGCGCAGATGCGGCGGCTGACGCTGATGCACGGCGTCATCTCCTTCTTCTTCAACACGGTCCTGATCGCCCTCGCCGTCAACGTCGTGGTCACCCTGGCGCAATAGCGCGGGCGCGCCGAACCGCGTCGTGAGCGCAGCCAACAGTGGGCTGGCGAAAGTAGGGTTGGCGTGGCGGCTACTTTGCCCGCCCACCAAAGAAGATGACGCGCCCGATGGAATGAAAATGGGAACTGGCAGGTGAGCGTGCGTCAGGACCATCCGAGGTGGCGACTCTGACCCCAATTCTAGGTGAAATTCGGGGGCAGCCCAACGGATCAGGTACCTTGAAAAGCTCAAATCGAAATAGAGGAAGTTCGGGGTCAGAGTAGAATTAGGTACCGCTCGTTGGATATCTGAACGCGCGGCAACTGAGGCTCCTGTGAAAAGCCATTCTTACTCTGACCGCAACCCGTCTGGGCGGGGTTGGCGGGGCGGCCTTATGCGCGGGCGGGCGCAGTTATCGCCGCCAACTCAAATGCGCCAGCCTGCATGGCGGCGCGTAAACAGGTTGATGTTGCGGCTGTTTGCGCGCCGCCAATAGAAATGGCGCACCCGAAGAGATTCGAACTCCTGACCCTCAGATTCGTAGTCTGATGCTCTATCCAGCTGAGCTACGGGTGCGTTTGAGGGCGCAGAACCTATTGTCCGCCCCCGCTAAAGGCAAGCGCGCGCGACAACTTTATATCAGCCCGTTCATCGCCCGTTTGCCACGCCGCTGGAACCGGGCCAAGTCCTTCGCCCTTCGGGGAAATTCTCCCCAGAAAGCGTCATTCCGTACCCTTGTTTGCACTTGGGACGCTCGTTAAGACTGCTATCCAAGGACTCGCGTGGCTTTTTTGCGCGCGCGGGCGGGCTGGATTCAAGCCGGGTTGTCTTCTTCGTGGGGGAAGCAACGCCGGTCGCGCGGAGAGCGGCACATGCGGGGAACTCGGGCGGCGAGCCACAAACAGCGGCTAGTCAGCGTCTTGGCGCTTGTCGGAGCCCTGGGGCTTGCGGGCTGTTCGGACGTCGACAACGCCCTGTTTAGCGACGACACGGCGCCGCCGCCGACCACGGGCGGCACCACCCCCGATCAATTCCCGCCGGGCGGCCCCGGCACCCCGGCGCCCACCCCGGCCGGTTCGGCCCCGGTGGTGGCTGTCACCCCGATCGCGATCGAGCCCGGCAGCAACACGGGCACCGCGGTCAGCGCCTCCATCGCCTCCATGCGGGCCCAGATCCAGCAGCTGAACGACCACATCGGCGCCGACGCCGGCCGCCTGGCCGAGCTGCGCAACCAGGGCGCGGACGCGGCGCTCGCTTATCACGAGTCCAAGGCCCGCATCACCACGCGCCTCCAGGTCGGCACCACCCGCGGCAACCCGGAGCTGGTGACCGAGTGGAACAACGCCCAGTCGTCGCTTGATTCGCTAGCCGGCAACATCAATTCGCTGAACGCGCTGGCGGCGTCCATCGCGTCGGATTCGTCGTCGGCGCATTTCGCGCTGGACCAGATCCAGGCGACCTACAACGTGTCGGGCGCGGTCGATGAAGACCACCGCCAGCTCGCTGTGCTGGAAGACGAGACCAACCAGACCATCGTGCTGATCGACCGCCTGCTGCGCGCCGCGTCGGAAGACACCCAGCGCCAGACCGCCTATGTCGCCAATGAGCGCGCCAACCTCACAACGCTGGCCGCCGCGATCAAGAACGGCGAGCTCTACGGCGCCGATCTCGGCAGCGTGCCGATCGCCACCGCCGCCGGCGGCCCGGTGTCGGCCTCGACGCTGGCCATGGCCGGCACGCCGCTGGTGGTGATCCGCTTTGACCGCCCCGGCGTCGACTACCAGCAGATCCTCTACGCGGCGCTGAGCCAGGCGCTCCAGACCAGGCCGAACGCCGGCTTCTCGGTCGTCGCGGTGGCGCCGACGCGCGGCTCGGCCGCGGCGGTGCAGCTGGCGCAGACCTCGGCCAAGAACCACGCGCAGGAAGTACTTCGTTCCATGACCGACATGGGCGTCCCGGCGTCGCGCCTCGCGGTCGCCAGCGCCACCGACCCCGGCGCCACGAGCAGCGAAGTCCGCGTCTTCGTGCGCTAACGAACCGCAGTTATGAAAAGGCCCCGGAGCGATCCGGGGCCTTTTGTTTTGTGCTGCCATCCTTCGAGGCTCGCTTCGCTCGCACCTCAGGATGACGAACCAGGACTGCAAACTAACGCACTCCGTCATGCTGAGGTGCTCGCCCGAAGGGCGAGCCTCGAAGCACGCACTAACTCACCCCGTTCTCCTTGAACCATGCCAGCATCCGCGCCCAACCTTCCTTCGCATCCTTCTCGTTATACGAAGGGCGATAGTCCGCGTTGAACCCGTGCTGCGCGTCCGCGAACACGTCGATGCGCGACTTGGTGTTGCCCGCTGCCTTCAGTGCCGCGCTCATCGCGTCGATGTCCGCCTGGTGGATGTTCTGGTCCTGCCCGGCGTACAGCCCGAGGACCGGCGCCTTCACCGCACCCGCCAGTTCGATCGCGGTGTGCGGCCGCTCCGGCGACGGCGTGCCGGCCAGCGGACCGTACCACGCTGCGCCCGCCTTCAGCGCATGATTGTGCGCCGCGTAGAGCCACACGATACGCCCGCCCCAGCAGAAGCCGGTGATCGCCAGCTTCGCGGTATCAGCGCCTTCGCTCTTCGCGAACGCCACCGACGAGTCGAGGTCGCTCATCACCTCGCTGTCCTTCACATGGCTGATGACGTCCTTCAGCAGGTCCTGGACGTGCGCCATGTCGTACTTGCCCGGGTCGCCGTAGCGCGCATAGAGCGACGGTGCGATTGCGTAGTAGCCGGTGTGCGCGAGGCGCCGGCACAGGTCCTTGATGTGCTCGTGCACGCCGAAGATTTCCTGCACCACCAGCACCACCGGCACGCCGGTCTTGCCCGCGGGCTTGGCGCGATAGGCCGGGATCTTTCCGTCCGACACAGGCACGTCGACCGCGCCCGCATCGAGCCCGTTCGCATCGGTGACGATGGCGTCCGCGCGGACCGGTCCCGCGGCCAGCGTGAATCCGGCGACCAGCGTGGTGACGAACGCGCGCCGCGGCATCTCGAAGGTGTGTTCTGTGAGCTTGTCCAAGGCTGCATCCTCCCATTGGCCCTTCGGATGCGAAGCTTAGCGCAATTCACACCGCCCAAGCTGCCATCCCCAGCGAGCACGAACGCCACATCATCAACAACCGTCATCGCCCGCTTTATGCGGGCGACCCAATTTTGTCGCTTGCTCCAAAAAAATGGTTTGCCCGGACAAGCCGGGCAATGACGGACTTTTTTGTGGAGGTAAGCCGGGTCAGAACGCGTCGCGATAGCCCGGCACGCCGCCCAGGCTCTCCGCCGCATACACGCCGCGCGCAATCGCCCGCGCCAGCGTATCGCAGACGATCGAGCCCAGCCGCATCACCTGCCGCTGCCGCATCTCGCCCAGCTGCCGCCGGCCCGTCGCGAACGCGAACACCACATCGCCGTCGAACGGCGTATGGATCGGCCTGAGCCCCCGCGCGAACCCGTCCTGTGCCATGATCGCGATGCGCTTGAGCTCGACTGCGGACACCTCCGCGTCCACCGCCACCACCGCGATGGTCGTGTTCTGCTTCGGTGCCGCACCCTTCATGTCCGCCGGCAGATCGAGGTCGACCGACACATCGCCCTTCAATCGCCGCCCGCCGAACTCCCCGTGCTGCTCCAGCGGAAAGCTCCAGAACACATCGGTGCCCGGGATCAGCGGCGAGCCCAATGAGTTCACCGCCACCACCACGCCCACCGTGAACCCGTCATCCGTCACCGCCGACGCACTGCCGAGCCCGCCCTTGTAAGCCCCGGCCCGCGCGCCCAATCCCGCCCCCGCATTGCCCAGCGCAAACTCGAACCCGGCGCTCTCCGCCGCCGCACGCCCCAGCGCGCGATAGGGCGTCTCCGCGCCCCAATTCTTGTCGCCACCATTGGTCAGGTCGAACAGGATCGCGCCCGGCACGATCGGCACGTTCACCCCGCCGAAGAACACGCCGCGCCCCTGCTCTCGCAGAAGCGATGTCACGCCCGCCGGCGCATCCAGCCCGTACACCGATCCCCCCGACAGCACGATCGCGTCGGCCCCGCCGTCGATCGCGGTCGGATCGAGCGCATCGGTATCGCGCGTCCCCGGCGCGCCGCCGCGCACATCCACCACCGCGGTGGACAGCCTGTCGGCCATCACCACGGTGACGCCGGTGCGCACCTTTGCGTCCTGCGCATTGCCCACGCGCAATCCTGCAACGTCGGTGATGAGATTTCGCGCGCCTGGCCGTACCATGCATGGGAAACTACTGCGGTCATCGGGGGCCGGGAAGCATCATGAACAGCGCACGCCGTGTGATTTTCGCCGCTATCGCCGCGGCGGCCTTCGCCTCACCGGCCCTCGCCGACGACACCATCGCGAAGCACCACATGATCGCCGCCGCCAACCCGGCCGCCTCGGAAGCGGGTCGCGAGATGATGCGCAAGGGCGGCAGCGCGGTGGATGCCGGCATCGCAGCACAGCTCGTACTCACGCTGGTCGAGCCGGAATCCTCCGGCATCGGCGGCGGCGCCTTCATGATCGTCTACGACCCCAGGACCAAGCGCACGCTGAGCTTCGACGGCCGCGAGACCGCACCCGCCGCCGACGGCCCCGGCATGTTCCTCGGTCCCGACGGCAAGCCGCGCCAGCACATGGATGCGATCCCCGGCGGTCTCTCCACCGGCGTGCCCGGTGTCATCGCGATGTTCGAGATGGTGCACAAGCGCTTCGGCAGGCTGCCCTGGGCCACGCTGTTCGATCCAGCGATCCGCCTCGCAGCCAACGGCTTCCCCGTCAGCCGCAAGCTGGCACGCGAGCTGAAAGACTTCGCGCCGCAGATGACGCGCATGCCGGACATGAACCGCTACTTCTATCACGGCAACGGCACGCCGCTGGCCGAAGGCGAGATCGTCAAGAACCCCGAACTCGCCGCCACCCTGCGTGCGATCGCGAAGGGCGGCGCGAAGGCGTTCTATTCCGGCAAGATCGCGCGGAACATCGTCGACGCGGTCACGCACGCACCCGTCAATCCCGGCCCGATGACGCTGAAGGACCTCGCGTCGTACCGCGCGGTAGAGCGCCCCACCGTCTGCGGCACCTATCGTTCCTACAAGCTGTGCTCGATGGGCCCGCCCAGCTCCGGCGGCGTCGCGGTGCTCCAGATCCTCGGCATGCTGGAGCGCTTCCCTTCCTCCGACCTGCAACCCAGCACGCTGAGCGAAGTGCACCTGTTCACCCAGGCGAGCCGCCTCGCCTTCGCCGACCGCGCGAAATATCTGGGCGATCCCGACGTGATCAACGTGCCGGTGCGCGGCCTGATCGACCCGGGCTACCTCGCGCAACGCTCCGCATTGATCGATGCCAAGAAAGACATGGGCACCGCCACCGCCGGCAATCCGCCGGACAAGCGCGCCGACTATGCGCCGCAGCGCTCGCAGCAGCTTCCCGGCACCTCGCATCTCTCCGCCGTGGACGATCACGGCATGGTGGTGTCGATGACCATGACCATCGAGTTCGCCTTCGGCTCGGAGACGATGGCCAACGGCTTCCTGCTCAACAACGAGCTGACGGACTTTTCCTTCGATCCGGTGCTGGACGGGAAACCGGTCGCGAACGCCCCCGGCCCCGGCAAGCGCCCGATGAGCGCCATGTCGCCGACCATCGTGTTCGATCCGCACGGCAGGTTCGCCATCGCCGCCGGCTCACCCGGCGGCCCCGCGATCATCGACTACGTCGCCAACGCGCTGATCGGCATGATCGACGGCAAGCTCGGTCCGCAGGAAGCCGCCGCCCTTCCCCACCCGCTCAACCTCAACACCCCGACGATCCTCGAGAAGGGAACGGTGCTGGAACAACTCGCACCCCAGCTCACCGCCATGGGCCACACGGTCGTCCCCCGCGACTTGGAGAGCGGCCTCCACATCATTCAGAAGGTGGCCGGAGGTTACCGCGGCGGCGCCGACCCGCGGCGAGATGGTGTGGCGTTGGGGGATTAGCACCACCATGCGGGACGATGAAGGCCGCTCGCGCCGTTTCGCACGACAGTTGCGCAAGCAGCTCACCGATGCCGAAACCATGCCGCGCCGCGTACGCCTCGGCAAGGAGCGCATAGAAATATTCGTCCCACCACACGCGGGCGATCGATAGAGGGCCGAGCGGAAATGCGCCTCGCGCCGCAGCCCGAGCATGGCGCCGACTATGGCGCACGCGGAATTTACAAACAAATTCCTTTAGAAAATAGCACGAAGATTCTTCTTCGCCGCACTTGTACCGCGCGGTCAAAACACCATTTCTCATAAATCCCCAAAGGTGCGACCAGACCACTGCGACTCCGCAAGAAGCCGCGGTGTTGCTGGCTTTTTGTGCTTCGTGGAAACCGAAAGATCGGACTGAAAAATATTAAGAGAGGAGAATGCGCATGCAGCCGCATGAGCGAAGCCGTTTCACGAACCGCATCAATCGCTTCGCCGAAAAGGTACGGAGGTTGTCTTGCGAGTTTGCGTGATTGCTACTTCCGCGCCACGGCAAAAAGCCGCTTGAACGGAAACAGCGTCGTCCCGTCCGCGCGCATCGGATAGGCGGCGTTCAATTTCGCCTTGTACGCCGCGATGAACCCCTCGCGTTCGGCCCCGTCCAGCGCCTGCACGAACGGGCGCAGGCCCGTGCCGCTCACCCAGTGATAGACCGCATCCTCGCCGTGCAGCACCTGGAGGTATTCCGTCTCCCAGATGTCGACGCCGAGCGCATGCGGCCGCATCACGTCGTAATACGCCTCGGCCTTCAGCACCGCGATCTCGCGCACATTCGCGAGCTTGCCTGCCCAGGGCCCTTGCGCCGCGACCTCGCGCATGAGCGCGTGGCTCGGCGCGTCCATGTTGTGCGGCACCTGGAACGCGAACGTGCCACCGCTTTTCACGAACCCCATCAACCTCGGAAGGAGATGCTCATGATCGCCGACCCACTGATAGGTCGCGTTGGAATAGATCACGTCATAGGGCTCATGCGCCCGCCACGCCGCGACATCGCCCTCGATCCAGTGCGCCGTCACGCCCGATTTGTGCGCCTGCTCCAGCATCTGCGGCGAGGAGTCGAGCCCCTCCAGATGCGCGCGCGGCCAGCGATGCGCGAGCAGCGCGGTGGAATTCCCCGGCCCGCAGCCGAGATCGATCACCCGCGCCGGATGCTCGTCCGGAATGCGCGCCAAGAGTTCGCCCGCCGGCCGTGTCCGCTCGTCGGCGAAGGCGAGATAGGTCTGCGGATTCCACACCATCTAATCCCCCAATGTCATGGCCCGCGAATGCGGGCCACCCAGCTAACGTGCCACCGGCCTGGCAGAACGATGTCGAAAAACAACCTTACGCAATCGAACGGGACTTCAACTGGGTGGCCCGCATTCGCGGGCCATGACAACGGAGGGTGCACATCACAACAACTCCCTATCCGGAATCTCGACGCGAAACGTCGTCCCCTCCGGCCCCGTCGACACCAGCGAGATGTCGCCGCCATGCGCCCGCGCCAGATCACGCGCGATGGCGAGGCCGAGACCCGAACCGCCGCTGCGCGCCGCGGTCGCAAACGGCTGGAACAGCCGCGTCGCCAGGTCCGTCGGGATTCCAGGCCCGGTGTCGGCGATGTCGATGCGCACGCGCTGGCCGAAGCGTTCGGCGCTGATGCAGATCTTGCCGCCCTCGCCCTTCTCCACAAGCGCCTCGACCGCGTTGCGGATCAGGTTCAGCACCACGCGATAGAGCTGCTCTGCGTCCGCATCGATCTCGAGTTCGTCCGGCACGCAGACCTCAAGCGCGATCTCGACCGGCGTGACGCGCGCCTCGACCGCCTGCTCGCCGGCTTCGGCCACCAGCGGTTTCAGGCACAGCATCTGCCGCTTCGGCGGCCGTTCGTCGGCGCGGCCATAGCGCAGCGTGTTGGTCGCCAGCGACACCGCGCGGTCGATGGACGACACCAGCCGCGGCGCCAGTTTCTTCACCACCGGGTCGTCGATCTCCGTCAGGCGGTCCGACGCCAGTTGTGCATTGGAAAGGATGTTGCGAAGGTCATGCTGAATTCTCGCCACTGCGGCGCCCAGCGCGGCCAGCCGCGTCTTCTGTTGCAGCGAGCCGTAGAGGTCCCGCTGCATCGCCGCCAGCTCGCGCTCCGCAATGCCGATCTCGTCCTGCCGCGCGCTGGCCTGCACGATGTTGGCCGGGTTCTCGGGATTGTCGCGAAACGCGATCATCGCCTCCGTCACCCGCCGCATTGGCCGCACCAGCACGAGATACACGCTGAGAAAAACCAGCAAGCCCGTGATCAGCGATACCACGATGCCGGTGACGATCACCCGGTCGGAATAGGCAACCAGCCTGTCGCGGATGTCCCTCTCCTTCAGGAGGATCGCGATGGTGGTGATCTTCGGGATCCGCGTCGGCTGCGCTATCACGTAGAGCACCCGGTGCCCGCCCGAGAACAGGCAGTCGACCGCGTCGTACATGTCGGTGAAGAACGAGGCGTTGGTCAGGTCGATGGTCGTGCCGATCACCGGCGGCTCGTCGGCGATCTCGTACATCTGGCTGCGCTCGGCGCTTTTCAGTGTCACCGCCAGGGCGCCGGCGCTTTGCAGCAGGTGGGACCGGACATCCTCCGACAGCGCGTCGCCGCCGGGCTCGTTGAACGGCAGGACCGCGAGTTCCGCGGACTCGATATGGTTGTCCAGCAGTTCCCGGTGGTAGCGGCCGACCGAGGGCACGAAAATCAGCACCACGGCCACCATCACGTACAGGACGGTCAGCAGCAGGAGCCGGCCGGAAAGGCTTTGGGCGACAAGCCCATAGCCCTCGGCCATTCGGGCGCGGAGGCGGCCAGGCATGGACGGCATAAAGCCTTAATCTCCGCGGAAAATATAGGCGTGGCCCAGCATGGAACCGGCCTGCGCCGGGCGGTTGACAGCCCACTAGCCGAAACACTAGAAACCGCCCCTCTTTTCGACGTGAAGAAGACCGTTCCCCATGAAGCGCCCCTATCAGCCGAGCAAGATCGTCCGCAAGCGGCGCCATGGCTTTCGTGCCCGTATGGCCACCAAGGGCGGCCGCAAGGTTCTGGCCCGCCGCCGGGCCCATGGCCGCGCCAAGCTGTCGGCCTAGTCCCGGCCCCGACAGGGGCTTTTGATGGATCGCCTGAAAAACCGTGCCGATTTCCTGCGCGCCGCGCGCGGGATACGACGTGTCACGCCCGGCCTGACCCTCGAAATCAGCCGGTCGGAGGGCGAAACCATCAGGGTCGGCTTCACCGCCAGTCGCAAGATCGGCGGCGCCGTGGTCCGCAACCGGGCCAAGCGCCGCTTGAGGGCCGTGGCGGCGGCCGTCCTGCCCCTTTCGGGGCAAAAGGGCACCGACTATGTATTGGTCGCGCGCCGGGACACGGTGACACGGCCGTTCGAAAGCCTGAAAGCCGACCTTGCCCAGGCGCTCAGCGCGGCCCATTTGAAGTTGGGCCGGCCAGGAGACGTCCGTTGACCGGGAATGCGGAAGGAGCGCGGGGGATCGCGGTGAAGGCGCTTGTCGCGCCCATCCGCTTCTATCGCCTGTTTATCTCGCCGCTGTTTCCACCGGCTTGCCGGTTCGAACCGACCTGCTCGCGCTATGCGATCGAGGCGATCGAGACGCATGGCGCGTGGAAAGGCCTCTGCCTCGCACTTCGGCGTCTGTCGCGCTGCCATCCCATTACCTGGCTCGGCGGTTCGTCGGGCTTCGACCCCGTGCCACCCCGTTAGGTTTCTCCTAGATGAATGAGTCCAATCGCAATCTGATCCTCGCCGTCGTGCTGTCGGCGGCCGTGCTGTTCGGCTGGCAGTACTTCGTCGCCGGCCCGGCCATGAAGGCGGAGCAGGCGCGGCAGGCTCTGCTGCACAAGACAGACCACGTCGCGACGCCCACCGCGCCGGGAAGCGTGCCGACGGTCACCGGCGGCGCCGCGCACATGACCCGCGCCCAGGCGCTCGAAGCCGGCGGTCAACGCGTGCGCATCGACACGCCGTCGGTCGACGGCTCGCTGCTGCTGAAGGGCGCACGCCTCGATGACCTGCGCCTCAAGTGCTACCACGAGCACGCGGGCGCAGGCGAAGGCTGCAACAACAGCGACCCCAGGAACCCGGAGATCTCTCTCCTCGCCCCCAAGGGCACGGACTATCCGTACTTCGTCGACTTCGGCTGGGCGAACGCGCCAGGCGTGAACCAGGCGCTGCCCAACGACCAGACTCCGTGGAAGCTGAAGAGCGGCAACGTTCTTTCGCCCGGCAAATCGGTGACGCTCGAATGGGACAACGGCCACGGCCTTCTGTTCACGCGCGAGATCAGCATCGACGACCAGTACATGTTCACCGTCACCGACCACGTGACGAACAAGGCGGGGAATCAGGCGACGCTCTATCCTTATGCCCTGGTGGTGCGCGACGGCGTTCCCAAGACCGAAACCTACTGGGTGCTGCACGAGGGCTTCGTCGGCGTCGCCAATGGCAGCGCACAGTACAAGACCTACAAGGACTTCGCCGACGACGGCACGCCACCCACGACGTTCAACTCGACCGGCGGCTGGGTCGGCATCACCGACAAGTACTGGATGGCCACCGTCATCCCGCCGCAGAACGAAACGTTCGACGGCTCCTACCGCACCAGCACCTATAACGGCGTGAAGGCCTACTACGCCGACTACCGCCTGGGCGCCCACACGCTGGCGGCAGGCGGCGGCACCGCGACGGTCACCCACCACCTGTTTGCCGGCGCCAAGGTTGTCGACATCCTGCGCCACTACCACGACACGCTGGGCATCGCGCGCTTCGATCTCGCGATCGACTGGGGCTGGTTCATCTGGATTACCCAGCCGCTCTTCTGGGTGCTCGATCAGTTCTACAAGTTCCTCGGCAATTTCGGCCTCGCCATTCTGCTGCTGACCGTGGCGGTGAAGCTGGTCACCTTCCCGATCGCCAACACGTCGGCCAAGACAATGGCGAAGATGAAGAAGATCCAGCCGCAGCAGGAGGCAATCAAGGCCCAGTTCCCGGACGACGCCGTGAAGCAGCAGCAGGCGATCATGGAACTGTACCGGAAGGAGAAAGTGAACCCGGTAACTGGCTGCCTGCCGCAGCTCCTCGTCATCCCCGTGTTCTTCTCGCTCTACAAGGTGTTCTTCGTCACGATCGAGATGAGGCACGCGCCGTTCGTCGGCTGGATCAACGATCTGGCCGCGCCCGACCCGACCTCGATCGTCAACCTGTTCGGCCTCCTGCCGTTCAGCCCGCCGACCTGGATCCCGGCATTCCTGTCCATCGGCATCTGGCCGATCATCATGGGCATCACGCAGTGGGTGCAGACCAAGCTGAACCCGGCGCCGGCCGATCCGATCCAGGCGCGCATGTTCGGCCTGATGCCGATCATGTTCACCTTCATGTTCGCGACGTTCCCGGCGGGACTGGTGATCTACTACGCCTGGAACAACCTGCTCGGCATCGCGCAGCAATGGTACATCATGAGCCAGCAGGGCGTTGAGGTGCACCTGTTCAAGAACTTGGCCGATACGTGGCGCGGCCTCACCGGCCGCGGCAAACCGAAGCCGGCCGAGTGAGCGCGCCCGACGAGGCGAGGCTCGCTGCGGCGCGCAGGCTGTTCGCGGGTGAATGCGAGTTCATCTGGGGCACCGGCGACGCTCATTCGCTGCCGCCGATGAGCCTGCCGGAAATCGCCTTTGTCGGCCGCTCCAACGCCGGCAAGTCGAGCCTGATCAACGCCCTGACCAACCGGAAGACGCTGGCGCGGGTCAGCCATACGCCGGGCCGCACCCGCGAGATCAACTTCTTCAAGCTCGGCGGCAAGCTGATGCTGGTCGACCTGCCCGGGTATGGTTACGCGAAGGCCTCGAAGGCGATGGCGCAGCAATGGCAGGAATCGATCTTCGCCTACCTGCGCGGAAGAGCCAGTTTGCGCCGCGTGTCGCTGCTCATCGACGCCCGTCGCGGTGTCGGCGAGCAGGACGAACAGGTGATGAAACTGCTGGACGACGCGGCGGTGTCCTATGGACTGGTGCTAACCAAGGTCGACAAGCTGACCGATGCCGAAGCGGCGGATGCCGTGAAAGCCGCGGATTCCCGCGCCCGCAAACATACCGCGGCATTTCCCGAAGTCTGCGCCACGTCTTCGTTCCGCGGCGTGGGTCTCGACCAGCTGAAACTGCAACTTGCGGCGTTGGCGGAACGCTGAACGCTGGTCTATAAGGCCGACGCTTTCACAGGGCTTTCACAATGGCGCTCACGGACGAGTTCAGCCAGGAACGCAATCTGCGCGTGATGGCCCGCTGGCGTTCGACGGCCCGCGTGCTCGTCGAGGCCCTGCCCTACATCCTGAAATACGACCAGAAGACGATCGTGGTGAAGTTCGGCGGCAACGCGATGGCCGGCGGTGGCACGGCGGCGGACTTCGCGCAGGACATCGTGCTGATGAAGCAGACTGGCATCGACCCGGTCGTGGTCCACGGCGGCGGCCCGCAAATCGGCGCGATGCTGTCGAAGCTCCAGATACCCTCGACCTTCATCGACGGCCTGCGCGTCACCGACCAGGCGGCGATCGATGTGGTCGAAATGGTGCTGACCGGTTCGATCAACAAGCAGATCGTCTCCTCGATCAACGCCGCGGGCGGCCGCGCCGTCGGCCTGTCGGGCAAGGACTCGACGCTGGTGCTGGCGAAGAAGCTGATGAAGAACGGCCAGGACCTGGGCTTCGTCGGCGAGCCCGAAAAGATCAATCCCGAGGTCCTTCACACGGTGATGAAGGCCGAAATGATCCCCGTGATCGCGCCCGTCGGCGTGGGCCATGAGGGCGAAACCTACAACATCAACGCCGACACGGTGTCCGGCTCCATCGCCTGCGCCATGAAGGCCGAGCGCCTGATCCTTCTGACCGACGTCGAAGGCGTGCTGGATCACGAAAAGAAGCTGATCCCGAGCCTGACCGTCAGCGAGGCACGAGAGCTGATCCGGAACGGCACGATCAAGGGCGGCATGATCCCCAAGATCGAGACTGCGATCGAGGCGGTCGAAGGCGGCGTCAATGCCGCCGTCATCCTGGATGGCCGCATACCGCATGTCCTGCTGCTCGAGCTCTTCACCGAGCACGGCGCGGGCACCCTGATCACCGCAGGTTGAACGCATGCGCGTGTGGTGTGCGTTCCTCGGCGTGCTGGCGCTCGCGACGCTTGCCACTCCGGCCACCGCGTCGATGAAGGTGTGCAACCGCACGTCCTATGTGCTCTACACCGCGACCGCCAGCGACGCACACAGCGGCATCAACAGCCAGGGCTGGGCCCGTGTGGCGCCCGGCGACTGCCGCGTCGCGCTGCCGGCCGATCTGAGCGCGCCAGCGTACTACATCTACGCCCGCACCTCGCGCGCCCATTCCGGCGCGGCACGCGCCTGGGGCGGCGACAAGCCGATCTGCGTCAAGGACACGAACTTTGCGACCCAGAATGCATTCTCCGCGCGCGACTGCCTGAGCGACGATTTCTACCAGTTGCCGTTTGCCTTGGTGGACACGCACCATCTACGCAGCTGGACCACGACGTTCAGCGAAAGCCCGGCCCTGGCAACGCTGCAACAGGCGCAGATAGCGGGGTTCAAACGGCTCTTGCAGGATCTGGGTTACCGGATAGCAGCAGTCGACGGAAAACCAGATCCGGCAGCGGATGGCGCCCTCGTCGACTTCCGCAAAAGGATGCGGATCGCCCCGAACGCTACGATCGATGATCTGTTCGATGCGTTGGAAACCGAAGCCCTGAAGACAGCAACGCCGTCAGGCTATTCCGTATGCAACGACACGGCCAAGGCCGTAGCTGCGGCCTTGGCGCAGAGACAAGGCACGACGTGGGTCGCCCACGGCTGGTGGAAGATCGGGGCCGGAAGCTGCGCCAAGCTGGTTGCGGAGCTTGGCAGTATCGACAGCCTTTATCTCTTCGTCCAGAAGGTCAACGGACCGCCGCTGGTAACGGGCAAGGAAAAGTTCTGCGTCGCCGACATCCAGTTCGACATCGAGGGCCGCACGAACTGTGGCAAGCGCGGTTTGACCGAAATCGGTTTCCTGGAAACGAAGGTGCGCGGACTTCCGGGGTTCTCCGCTCATGTCGGCGAGCAGGGACTGGTGAAGCCGCTGCCGCGACAGGCGCCGCGGCGCTGATCAGGCCGCGATGTTGAAATAGCCGAGATGCCAGCGCATTTCGTCTTCGGTCATTGGAAAATGGACGCCGGCCCGCGCCGGCAGCAACTCGTTCGTGCCGAGCTTCAGGACGCAGCTCTGGATGCGGAAGGCGAGCCGCATGCTCAAACCCGCATGCCAGACGAGCGCGGTGACCGGCTTGGCCGAGCGCGCGGCGAATATCTTGCGAACCGTCGCTTCCGGAACTTGGCTCAGCGCCGATAGTGCCAGGATGACGGTGTCGCGCTGGCTGGCACCGGCTGCCACGTCGACAAACGCCTCGTTCAGCGTACCGGCAGCCTTAGCGGCCGCGACGTCTTTCGCGGCGTTGCCGGCCCGCTTCTCCGCTTTGCCTTCATCCTGGAGGCGCGCACGCAGTTCCTTGTTCAGATGGTTGCCCAACTCCTCGTCAAGGCCGTAGCGCGCGACCAGCTGCTCGATCAGGCTGGACGCCACGAAGGACGCGATGCGCCAGATGGCGCGCTTGGACAGATCGGTGCGCAGAGCAATCGGCTCATGCCACGACTGCACCTTCTCGGCCTGGGCAGCGAGTTCGTCCAGCGTCTTTTCGCGGATGCTGGCGTCCGGATTGGCCAGCAGGGCGGCGATGGCGGGAATCTCGAGCGAGCTGACGATCGCGTCGGCGACCTTCGCATCGAGCGGTTTGCGCCGCGCGATGGCTGTCAGCACTTCCTCGGCGCGTGCGGTCGCAATGATCTCGAGCAGGTCGGTGTCGGACAAAAGCGGCGAGTATTCCAGGATCGGCGCCGCAACCAGCGTGTGAACGTCGCGCGCCAGGGTCTGCACGATGAATTTCGGAACATCGACGCTGTTCTTGATCTCTTCGGCCAGGATGGCGCGCACGCGCGTGACCTGGTCCTTCGCGAGGCGCTCCAGCGTTTCGATCGTGATCTGGCGGATGCGGTCGCTTTCGTCCTTCGACAGGCCCGGCATCAGGCGCGCGATCTTGCGCGCGAGCTCGGCGCGGACCTCGTCGTCCTGGTCGTCCGCCAGACAACGATTTGTGTCCGGCGCGGCCGACGGATTGGCGGCGACCGCACGGCGCGTCGCGGGGGCGCCGTTCTGGGCGAGGTAGTGCAGCACCTCCCGGCCGGCGTCTGTCCGCCCGGCGAGCTCGTGACGCGCATGCGCAGCGAGCGCCTCAAGACGTGTAAGCGCCTCGTCGGCGGACATGCCGGAAACCGGCAGTTTTTGCGCTTCCCGCGCCATGGGATGACGACCTTTCTGCCCGTCACGGGAAACTTTGGACTTTCAGGGGTTTACCCCCATTTAAGGGACATGGTTGAGAAAGCTTTACGCCTTGCCTTTGACACGGGCGGCCCCCATGGTCCGGCCGTGCCGCGCGAAATCGCAAACTCCGCAGAATCAACGCCTTCCGCACCGGATTTCCGATGCGTGGACACGTGGGTTTTCGACCTGGATCACACGCTCTACACCACCACGGCGGAACAGGATCGCGATATGGAAGAGCGGATCTGCCGCTTCGTGCAGGACCATTTCGGCATCGCGCGCGAACCGGCATTCCAGATCCAGAAGAACTATCTGAGAGAGCACGGAACGACCCTGGCCGGCCTCCTCAAGAACCACGCGATCGATCCCGACGCCTATCACGATGCGGTCAACGACATCGAGGCACTCGAGCTGCAGCCGGATCCAGAGTTGCGCAAAGGCCTCGCGCGGTTGCCGGGGAGACGGTTCGTCTTCACCAACAATTGCGGGCGCTATGCGCGTGCGGTTCTCGCGAAACTCGCCGTCGAAGACCTGTTCCACGGAATTATCGACGCGCACGCGATGAACTTCGTGCCCAAGCCACAGCAGGAGGCCTATGCCGCACTCCTGGCGCAGGGGCAGTTCGATCCTGGGCGTGCCGCGCTGTTCGACGACAGCATGCGCAACCTGGCGCCGGCCCGCGCCATGGGGATGAAGACCGTGTGGTTCAACCACGGGCTGGGCCTTTCGTCGCATTTCCGGCTGGATGCGCCGGAGAAGCATATCGACTATGAAACCGATGATCTTGCCGCCTTCCTCAATTCGATCAGGATCTGATTTATGAGCGATCTTGCCCGCACCATCGACGACGCGTGGGAAAACCGCGACGGCCTGAACACGCAAACCAAGGGTGCCGTGCGCGAAGCGGTGGGCGCCGCCTTGAACGATCTGGATGCCGGCCGCCGCCGCGTCGCCGAGAAACACCATGGCGAATGGATAGTGCATCAGTGGCTGAAGAAGGCGGTGCTGCTGTCCTTCCGCCTGAATGGCATGGAGCTGATCGAGGGCGGCCCCGGCGATGCGCCGTGGTGGGACAAGGTCGACAGCAAGTTCTTGGGCTGGCGCGAAAAGGAATTCACCGCCGCCGGCTTTCGGGCGGTGCCCGGGTGCATCGTCCGCAGGTCCGCATTCATTGCGAAGGGCGCGATACTCATGCCGAGCTTCGTGAACGTCGGCGCCTATGTCGGCGAGAACACCATGATCGACACATGGGCTACGGTCGGGTCGTGCGCGCAGGTGGGCGCCAACTGTCATATCTCCGGCGGCGCGGGCCTGGGCGGCGTGCTGGAACCATTGCAGGCCGCCCCGACCATCATCGAAGACAATTGCTTCATCGGGGCACGCAGCGAAGTGGCCGAGGGCGTGATCGTCGGCGAGGGCTCTGTGCTCGCCATGGGCACGTTCCTGACAGCGACGACCAAGATCGTAGACCGGCACTCCGGGGAGATCGTCACCGGCCGCGTACCGCCGTACTCTGTCGTGGTACCGGGCTCAATCGGTGGTGGCCCCGGCAAGCCGGCGCTCTATTGCGGAGTCATCATCAAGACCGTGGACGAGCGCACCCGCTCCAAGACCTCGATTAACGATCTGCTTCGAGATTGACGCGGCGCAGCACGGTTTAACCCTTCACGCGGGTTTCATACATCCGGATAATGTTCCCTGGGGATCACGTGTCGGGGGACATCATGCATTACCTGTTTGGCTTCAGCGGGCGGATCAATCGCGCCAAGATCTGGCTCTTCATTCTGATAGTCGTGGCGTTCTGGGTCGTGGTCGGTATCGGCATCGGCATCGTCGCGGCGGCACAGTTCGGCGGCCAGACCCAGCAGGCCCACCTCACGCCGCAGGAAGTCGTATCGAAACTCGGAGTCGTGTTCCTGATCGGCGGCATCGCCTATCTGCTCACGCTTTGGATGGGGCTCGCCGTCACGACCAAGCGCCTCCATGACCGCAACAAGAGCGCCTGGTGGCTGCTGATCTTCTTCGGCGCTCCTATCGTTCTTAACGTTCCGCGCTATATGGCGCTCTGGCACGCCATTCAGGACGGCACGTTCACGCAACTCGCTCAGCAGGGACAGGTCGCATCGCTTGGCGGGCCGGTGGCGATCATCGCCGGCGGCGCGGCGACGCTCATTTCGCTCTGGGCCTTTGTCGAGCTCTATTGCCTCGCGGGAACCACAGGGCCCAACGCCTACGGTGCCGATCCGCTGGCAAAGGCAGCCTAGTTCGCAGGTTTACCGGAAAGGGCGTCGGCGAGCTGTTGCGCGTCGACGCCAAGCGCCTGGACGATGGGTGCGAACACCGCCATCTGTGCCATGCCCGTGGCACCGAGCGTGATGCCGCCGTCGACCACCAGCGCGTGACCGGTCACGAAGCTCGCACCATCTGAGGCGAGATAGAGCGCCGCCTCGGCGATATCGCGGGCACGACCGCCGCGCGGGATCGGCTGTGAACCCGCCGTCGATTCAGCGATGGCCTCGATACGGGTCTCGGCGAGCTGGCTCGGGATGCCAAAGGCGTTGGCGAAGATGTTGGTGGCAATGAGGCCCGGGCAGATGCAGTTGACGCGGATATTCTCCGGCCCCAGCGCCGCTGCGCACGCATGCGTCATGTGCACGATGGCGGCCTTCGCCGTGGAATAGAGCACGGGGCCGTAACCTGTACGGATGCCGGCCACCGAAGCGGTCGAGATGATAGAACCTGCCTTATGCTCGCGCATCAATGGGACAGCGTATTTCATGCCAAACAGTGCGGCGCGGACGTGGAGATGCATGACGGAGTCGAAACCTTCCGCCGTCACACCATCGGCTGGGTCGTTGGCGCCGCCGGTGCCGGCGTTGTTGAACAGCACGTCGAGACGGCCGAAGCGCTTCTTGGCCGCGGTGACCGCTTCCTTGACCTGCGCCTCTTCCATCACGTTGCAGCGGACATAGTGAACCATGCCCTTGTGCTCTTCCTCCATCCTGGCGCCCTTGTCGTCCTGGATGTCGGCGGCGATGACGCGCGCGCCTTCGGCGACGAACAGATCGACCGTGGCGCGGCCAATGCCGCTGGCGGCGCCCGTGATGACCGCAACTTTTCCGTCCAGACGCCCGACCATGCCCTGCTCCATTGTGGGTTTGATTGACCATAGCGAGCGGCGCGCGTACATGCCAAGCGATGAGCCTCGACCCCGTAAGACTCGCGCAGGATCTGATCCGATGCCCCTCCGTTACACCGGCGGATGCAGGCGCACTGGCGGTGCTGGAGCGCGTGCTGAAGCCCCTCGGCTTTGCCTGCCACCGGCTGCGCTTCCAGGAAGACGCCTCGCCGGCTGTCGAGAACCTCTATGCGCGGATCGGCACGCAGGGCCCGAATTTCTGCTTCGCCGGGCACACCGATGTCGTGCCACCGGGCGACGCCAAGCTTTGGCGGCACGATCCGTTCGGCGCGGTGATCGAGAACAGAACGCTGTACGGGCGCGGCGCGGTGGACATGAAGTCGGCGGTCGCCTGCTTCGCAACGGCAGCCTCGCGGTTCATCGGCGCCGGCAAGCCCTATGGCTCGATCAGCCTGTTGATCACCGGCGACGAGGAAGGCCCGACCAACGTCAACGGCACCAGGCGCATGCTGGTATGGCTGAAGGAACAGGGCGAGAAACTGTCGCACTGCATCGTCGGCGAGCCCACCTCAACGGCGGCGACCGGCGACGTGCTGAAGATCGGCCGCCGCGGCACGATGAATGCGCGCCTGACCGTGACCGGCACGCAGGGCCACGCCGCCTATCCGCAGAGGGCGAACAATCCGATCCCGGCGTTGGCGGAACTGGTGTCGCGGCTGGCGGGCTGGAAGCTGGACGACGGGACGGACCATTTCGATCCCTCGACCCTCGCATTCACCACCGTCGATGTCGGCAACCCGGCGACCAATGTGATCCCGGCCGAAGCACGTGCGGGTTTCAACATCCGCTTCAACGATCGCCACAAAAGCGCCGACTTGATCGCGCATATCCGTGCCGAGGCCGACGCGGTGGCGAAAACGCGCGGCGTGGAGATTGCTTTGACGGCGCATGCCAGCGGCGAACCCTTTCTCACCCAACCGGGACCGTTCACGAAGATGCTTAGCGATGTGGTGACCGAGGTGACCGGGCTGTCGCCCGACATGTCGACCACCGGCGGCACATCCGACGCGCGCTTCATCAAGGATTTCTGCCCCGTGGTGGAAATCGGGTTGCCCGGCGGTACGATGCACAAGGCGGATGAGTGCGTGCCGGTGGCGGAGATAGAGAAGCTGACCGCTTTGTACGAGCGCGTGCTGTCCGCCTACTTCGCCAATCCGCCTGCATGAGCGATCCGCGCCCCATCGGGGTGTTCGATTCCGGGATGGGCGGGCTTACGGTGATGCGCGCGCTGATGGCGCGGCTTCCGAGTGAAAGCTTCGTTTATCTGGGCGACACCGCGCGCCTGCCCTATGGCACCAAGAGCGCCGACACCGTGCGCCGCTACGCGTTGCAGGCGGCGCAGGCTTTGGTGGCGCGCGATGTGAAGACGGTGGTGATCGCGTGCAACACCGCGTCCATGTCGCTACCGGCGTTGCGTGAGGCGCTGGCCCCGTTACCGGTGATCGGCGTGATCGAGCCTGGCGCGGAAGCGGCGTTAGCGGCGGCACCGGACGGGCCTGTCGGCGTGATCGCTACCGAGGGCACGGTGAAAGGCGGCGCCTATCGCGCCGCGATACGCGCGGCGGGCGGCGAAACCGTGCCGATCGCGCAGCAGGCCTGCCCGCTGTTCGTGCCGATTGCGGAGGAAGGTCTGGTGAACGGGCCCATCGTGGAAGCCGCGATCCGCCGCTATCTCGATCCGCTGCTGGCGACGGTCCCAAAGCCGAAGGCACTGCTGCTCGGTTGCACGCACTATCCCGTGCTGAAGACTGAGATCGCGAAGGTCGCCGGTCCGGACGTGACGCTGGTGGACAGTGCCATCACCGCGGCCAACGCGGTGGCGAAGCTGGTGGACGAGCGAGATATCGCGAGCAATGCAGCTGTGCGGTCGATCCGCTTTCTGGCGACCGATGCCCCCGACAGGTTCGCCAATGTGGGCGAGATATTCCTTGGCCAGCCCATCGATCCCGGTTTGGTCGAGCTGGTCGACCTTCAGTAGTCAACGCGGACGAGATAGAGTCCTTCCGACGGGGCGACCGGGCCGCAACGTGTGCGGTCGACAGCGTCGAGAGCGTCTTTCAGGTCCTGCGCATTCCACTTGCCTTCACCAACCAGCTTCAGCGAACCGACCATCGAGCGCACCTGGTGATGCAGGAATGAACGCGCCGAGGCTTCGATGTGGACTTCGTCTGCGGCGCGGCGGACCGACAGCTTGTCGAGCGTCTTGACCGGCGACCTCGCCTGGCACTCGGCGGCCCGGAAGGTGGTGAAATCGTGCTGGCCGGTCAGCGCCCGGGCAGCGTGGTTCATCGCCTCCGCGTCGAGATCGTGTACGACATGCCACACATGACCGCGCTCCAGCACCGGCGGCGGCCGGCGAGTCAGGATGCGATAGAGATAATGACGCGCGGTGGCCGAGAAGCGGGCATGGAAATCCGGCGCGGCCTGCGCGGCTTGCAGAACCGCGACATGCGGGCGGCTGAAGTGGTTCAGCGCGTCGCGGATCTTGTCGCCGGTGAATTCTTTGGTGAGATCAAAGTGTGCCACCTGTCCCAGCGCGTGAACGCCGGCGTCCGTGCGACCAGCGCCGGTGACGGTGACACGCTCACCGGCGATCTTCTCTATCGCGCCTTCGACGATGCCTTGCACCGAGGCGCCGTTGTCCTGGCGCTGCCAGCCGACAAGCGTGCCGCCGTCATATTCGAGCGTGATGCGATAGCGCGGCATCAGACGAACTGCGCACCGCGCGGGACGGCGAAGCCGCGCAGCAGGTCGGTGGCGTTCATTGCGGCCTTGCTCGGCCGTTGCAGGCGGGTGAGGCGGATCGCGCCCTCGCCGCAGGCGATGGTGAGGGCGTCATCCAGAACCGAGCCGGGCGCGCCGGAGCCTGGGGCGAGTTCGCAGTTCAGCATTTTAATGCGCTCGCCCTTCAGTTCGCTCCATGCGCCGGGGAAGGGCGACAGGCCGCGGATGTGGCAGTCGATTTCGTGCGCGGACTTGCTCCAGTCGATGCGCGCTTCTTCCTTTTCGATCTTCTTCGCGTAGGTGACGCCGTCTTCCGGCTGTGGCGTCTCGACGGCGGTGCCGCGTTCCAGCGCGCCCATGGTACGGGCCATCAGGTCGGCGCCGAGGCGGGCGAGCTCGTCGTGCAGCTCACCATAGGTCTTGCGGCCGATCGGTATGCGTTCGGCCATCAGCACCGGGCCAGTATCGAGGCCCGCTTCCATGCGCATCGACATTACGCCGCTTTCCGCATCGCCGGCCATAATCGAACGCTGGATTGGCGCCGCACCGCGCCAGCGGGGAAGCAGCGAGCCGTGCAGATTGAAGCAGCCAAGTTTCGGCGCCGCCAGGATCGGTTTGGGCAAGATCAGGCCGTATGCCACGACGACCGCCGCATCGAGTTCGAGGGCTGCGAACAATTCCTGTTGCACGGCATCGCGCAGCGTGACCGGCGTGCGGACGTGGAGCTTGTGCATCAGCGCCAGCGCATGCACCGGCGATGGCTCGGTGCCGAGGCCGCGGCCCCTCGGGCGCGGCGGCTGCGAGTAAACGCAGGCGATGTCGTGACCCTGGCCGATCAGTTCGGCAAGCGTGGGCACGGCGAAATCCGGAGTGCCTAGAAAGGCCAGCCGAAGGGCCACGGACGTCAGCCCGCTTCTTTCAGCCGCTTGGCCTTTTGCAGTTTGCGCAGAAGCATCGAGCGCTTCAGCTTCGACAGATGGTCTATGAAGAGCACACCTTCGAGATGATCCATCTCATGCTGGAGGCAGGTGGCGAGCAGGCCGTCGGCTTCCAGTTCGTGCTTCTTGCCGTCGCGGTCGAGATACTCTGCCTTGATCTTCGCGGCACGCTCGACCTCTTCCCAGATCTCGGGCACCGAGAGGCAGCCCTCCTCGAAGGTCGCGAACTCTTCCGAGCGCCAGATGATCACAGGATTGATGAAGTGACGCGGGTTCTTCTTGCCCTCGCGCTGGTCGAGGTCCATCACGATGATGCGTTTGGGCTCACCGATCTGTACTGCCGCCAGGCCGATGCCGTCTGCGGCGTACATCGACTCCACCATATCGTCGATCAGCTTGCGCGTCGCGGCGTCGACGGTTTCGACGTTCGTCGAGACGGCTTTGAGGCGCGGATCGGGCGCGGTAAGGATGGGTCGGATGGCCATGGAGCGGGAGATAGGCAAGGAACCTCCGATGGTCAAGGGAAACACTGAAAACACATGGAATTAGCCCTTATTTTCCTGGCCGTGTCGATCGTCGCCGCGGCGGGAATCATCGCCTTCGCGATGACCCGGCGCGCGCCGGAGCCGGTCGCCATCGAGCCGCCGCGTGATCCACGCCTCGACACCGTGATCCAGGCGCAAGGAGACATCGCGGGCCGATTTCAGCAGACCATCGCGGCGCAGGAAGCGTTGCAGCGCGCGATGTCGGAGCGGATGGAAGCGCTCGACAAGCGGCTGGGCGAAAGCCTGAGTGCCAGCGCGGCCAAGACCGCGGCGACGGTCGCCGGGATCGGCGAGCGACTGATGGTGATCGATGCGGCGCAAAAGAACATCTCCGAGCTGTCGGGGCAGGTTGTCTCGTTGCAGCAGGTGCTGGCGAACAAACAGGCGCGCGGCGCGTTCGCGCAAACGCAAATGGAAGAGATCGTTCGCGACGGGCTGCCGGCCAATCTCTACGACTTCCAGTACACGCTTTCGAACCGCAACCGACCCGATTGCGTGATTCATATACCCGGCAACAAGGCGATGGTCGTGATCGACGCCAAGTTTCCGCTCGAATGCTTCCGCCTGTTGCGTTCGGCCACGACGGATGAGGAACGAAAATTCGCGTTGGCCCGCGTGCGGTCGGATGTGGGCAAGCATGTTTCGGATATCGCAGAACGTTATCTGATCCCCGGTGAGGTGCAGACGCCAGCGATCATGTTCGTGCCGTCGGAGTCGATCTATGCCGATCTGCATGAGGGGTTTGAGGATGTAATCCAGCGGGCGCACAAGGCGCAGGTAATCGTGGTGTCGCCCAATATCCTGATGCTGGCGATCAACACTATCCAGACGGTCATGAAGGATGCGCGGATGCGCGAGCAGGCGAATTTGATCCAGAAAGAGGTCGGCGCGCTACTGAATGACGTGCGCCTTTTGGGCGACCGCGTCGACAAGCTGCAACGCCACTTCAACCAGACCGAGGGTGACATCAAGGATATCCTGACGTCGACGAACAAGATCACAAACCGCGCCGAGAAGATCGAGAAGGTCGAGCTGTCACCAGCGCCAGAAGAGAAGCGGCTGCTTTAGAGCGAGCGGCGGGCCTTGAAGGCGGCGCTGAGGGTCCCTTCATCGAGATAATCGAGTTCGCCGCCGACCGGGACGCCGTGGGCGAGACGGGTGACCTTGGCGTTCGTGCTGGCCAGCGTGTCCATCAGGTAGTGGGCGGTGGTCTGGCCTTCGACGGTGGCGTTCATCGCCAGGATCACCTCGTCGACGCCGTCACTCACGCGAGCGACCAGGCTGGCGACGTTCAGGCGCTCTGGCGTCACGCCGTCGAGGGCAGACAACGCACCACCGAGGACATGGTAGCGGCCGCGGAAGACTCCGGCGCGTTCCAGGGCCCAGAGATCGGCAACGTCTTCCACAACGCAAAGCACATGTGTTTCGCGACGCGCGTCGCGGCAGACGGCGCAGGGGCACGTCGTATCGAGGTTGCCGCAGGTCTCGCAGGTCTTGATCGCGCTCGCCGCGTCGCGCATCGCGTTGGCGAGCGGGTCGAGCAGGATGTCTCGCTTCTTAAGCAATGTCAGGGCTGCGCGCCGCGCCGAACGCGGGCCGAGACCCGGCAGCTTGGCGAGCAGCTGGATGAGACGTTCGATTTCAGGACCGGCGGGAAGCGAAGCCATCAGTCGTCTTTGTCCGGCATGGCTTCGGTAATGGCTTCTTCCTCGGCCAGGGCGCGGACTTCCTTGATCTCGGCGCCGGGGAAGCGGTCGAGCACGGCGCGGACCAGCGGTTCCTGCGTGACGCTCTCGAACTTGGCGGTGCGGGCAGCGTGCTTCTGTTCGGCAAGCGTGGGTGCTCCGCCCTGCACGATGGAGACGGACCAGCGGACGCCGGTCCAGTCCTTCAGCTTCTGCGACAGGTCGCCGGCGAGGGTACGCGGTGCGGCAGGTGTCGGCGTGAATTCGATCACGCCCGGCTCGAGGCGAACGAGACGCATGTTGTTTTCAATGTTGACCTTCAGCACCGGCGCGCCGTTGGCGTGTGCAAGCGCCGCAAGGTCTTGCAGTGTGCGCAGTTCGACTTTCGGTGCCACCGACATGGTGGGTTCGGGCGCCGGTTTGGCTCGCGTTGCGGCGGCGGGTACCGGCGAAGTTGTCGCCATTGTTGCGCGCGCAAGGGCTCCCTCATCCCGGCCCTCTCTCCCGGTGGAGGAGACGGAGGGTTTGGAAGGTGAAGGATTGTCAAGCAGATCGCGCACAAGCTTGTCTGTGGGCGGCAAGTCGGCGGCGTAGGCGAGGCGGATGAGGGCCATCTCGCAGGCAGCAACCGGGCGTGTGGCGTCGCGGACTTCGAGCAGGCCCTTGAGTAGCATCTGCCAGGCGCGGGTGAGCGACGGGACCGAGAGCTTGCCGGCCATCTCTGCCGCACGTTTGGCTTCGCCGCTGCCGCCGTCGAAGAAGCTCTGGCTGCCGGGCGCGACCTTCACGCGGGTGAGGAAATGCACGATCTCCAGCAGATCCTGCATCACCGCCAGCGGATCGGCGCCGTGGTCGTAGAGCGCGTTCAGGTCCGCCAGCGCGTCGGCGACCTTGCCGGCCATTACCTTCTCGAACAGGTCGAGCACGCGGCCGCGGTCGGCGAGACCCAGCATGCCGCGGATCGCATCCGCTGTTATCTCGCCACCCTCCTCGCCGTGCGCGACAGTCTGGTCGAGCAGCGAGAGGCCGTCGCGGGCGGAGCCTTCGGCGGCGCGGGCGATCAGCGCCAGCGCGTCGCGGGCGATGGCGACGTTCTCCTTCTCCGAGATCGAGCCCAGCAGGCCGACCAGTTCGTCCGTTTCGATGCGGCGCAGGTCGAAGCGCTGGCAGCGCGACAGGATCGTCACCGGCACCTTGCGGATTTCCGTCGTGGCGAAGATGAACTTCACATGCGGCGGCGGCTCTTCCAGCGTCTTCAGGATCGCGTTGAAGGCCGGCTTCGACAGCATGTGCACTTCGTCGAGGATATAGACCTTGTAACGGGCGCTTGCCGGGGCGTAGCGCACGCTGTCGATGATCTGGCGCACCTCGTCGACGCCGTTGTTCGACGCGGCGTCCATCTCCTGCACGTCGACATGGCGGCTTTCGGCGATCGCCACGCAGGGTTCGCATACCCCGCACGGATGGATCGTCGGCTCCTTGCGCGTGCCGTCGGGACCGATGCAGTTCAGCGCGCGGGCGATGATCCGCGCCGTCGTCGTCTTTCCGACGCCGCGGACGCCGGTGAGCATGAAGGCGTGCGCGATGCGGCCGGTGGCGAAGGCGTTGGAGAGTGTCTTGACCAGCGCTTCCTGGCCGACCAATCCCGAAAAATCGGACGGGCGGTACTTGCGCGCCAGCACGCGATACGGCGTTGCACCCGCCTTTTGCGGCGCCGGGTCAAAGCTCAGGGATGGTTCTTCGTCGCTCATCGAGCAGCGACTATAGCAACCGCGCTCATGTCAAAGCCAAGAAATGCTCATGCGTTATCGGTGAATATCTCTTCGATTTTCCGATGGAAAACCCTTGCGATGGCAAAGGCCAAAGGAAGGCTGGGGTCATAGCGGTTGCCCTCGATCGCGATGATCGTCTGGCGGGAGACGCCGAGGCGCTCGGCCAGGTCCGCCTGGGTCATGCCGTTGTGGGCGCGCAGTTCCTTGAGCATGTTGTTCATCGTGCACGCAGCTGCTGCACCAGCGCGGTGATGACGACGAAGACCACCGAAAACCAGACCTCCCACATGCCGTCGTCGGTCGCGGTCCAGCCGAACGCGCTGTGCAGGGCGGGCAGAGACCAGGCGGCGCCGGCCAGGATACCCGCCGTCAGCGATATGGATTGCAAGAGCTTGAGCCGCTGCAACTCGTCGAGACGCAGATAGTGGCGCAGCATCGCCAGCGGCAGCAGCCATACGGCCGGAATCGGCAGGAGTTGAATGAGCGTGTACGCGGTCGTACCCCGCGGTACCGGCGCGTGATGGGCCGCGAAGGAAACGAGCAACAGGATACCGACGGCACCGACCATTTCGATGAAGAACCGCATGATCGTACGGGTCTCGTAGCCCAGGGTGTGTGTGGTCATGTTCAGGGACCTTGTGTAAAGTATCCTTTACATAAGATGCGACCGACCATATGTCAAGCGTGCTTTACATTCTGTGACTCGCATTTTGTTTTCGCGCGCCCTATATCCCCGGCCGGAAGTCGGTTGGACGGATCGCTCGCCAACCCGGTCAGGTCGGGAACGAAGCAGCCGTAACGAATCCGCTCCGGGTCAGCCGGCTTCCACTCCCATCCAGATGATCTAGCAGCCACCCGGCGGACCGCAGCCCGCTGTCGTTCGTTTGCACGAATCGACGATTTTTCAGGCGGCAGCACTGGTGGCGGCCAGGGCACGCGAGGCCGGCAGGGTCACCGTAACGGTGGTGCCAACGTCGACGGAACTCTCCAGGGAGAGTGTGCCGCCGTGCATCTCGATGAAGTGCTTGGCGAGCGGCAGGCCGAGGCCGGCGCCCTCGTACTTTCGCGCCAGGGTCGAATCGACCTGGCCGAACCGTTCCAATGCGCGCGCGATGTCCTCGGCCGCGATGCCGATGCCGGTGTCCGCGACCGAGATCGCGACGCCGCCATCGCGCGGGACGGCGCGCACCTGGATGCGGCCGCCGGCGGACGTGAACTTCACCGCGTTCCCGAGCAGATTGACCACCGTCTGCTTCAGGCGCCGCATGTCGGCATGGAAGTGCGGCAGGTTGCACGCGATCTCCGATGTCAGGGCGATACCGGCGGCTTCCGCCTGAGGCGCCACCATGCGGAGCGACTGGGCGATAACCTCGCGCAGATCGACGTCGCTCTCCTCCAGCTTTCCTTCGCCGGCATCGATGCGCGAGAGATCGAGGATGTCGTTGATCAGGGCCAGCAGGTGCGAGCCGCTGACGTGAATGTCGGTGGCGTATTGCCGGTACTTCTGATGGCCGAGGGGCCCGAACAACTCGCTGGTCAGGATGTCGGAGAAGCCGATCACGGCATTCAGCGGCGTGCGCAGTTCATGGCTCATCGCGGCAAGAAACGCCGACTTCGAACGGTTGGCCTCGAACGCCGCATCGCGCGCGACGATCAGATGCTGCGAGGTCTGCTCCAGCTGGGCCTTGGTGGCCTCGAGCTCTGCGATATGCGCGCGCAGGCGATCTGCTTCACTCCTCTGCCGCTTGGCCAGGTGGCCATCGACCATCGCGCCGATCAGGCCCAGTGCCACAATCAGCACCGCAACGGCCGCAATCGCGAGCGCCAGCACACTGGGCTCCATCACGGTGTGGGGTACATAGACTAGAGGATCGAACTTGAAAACCACCGCCGTCATGCCCGTGAAATGCATGGAGCAGATCGCCAGCGTGAAGATCACCGCTCCGATGCAATAGGCCTTCAGCGTGCCGCGCCGAACCATGTAGTGCATGCCGTATGCCATCGTGCCGACGCCGATGACGACCGAGGCCACGACATAGTGCCAGTCCCAGATCGCATCCGCCGGGGCGCGCACCGCGGCCATGCCGACGTAGTGCATGGTTCCGATCGCAGCGCCGGAGATGGCACCGCCAATGGCGGGATAGCGGTTGGACAGCGCCACGGAGAATCCGACCCCGCACATCGTGGCGGCGATCAGCGCCGAGAGCAGCGTGAAGCCGAGGTCGTAGGCAACCGGGAAGCCCGCCTGGTAAGCGAGCATCGCGACGAAATGTGTGGCCCAGATACCGCAACCGGCGACAACGCCGGCGGCCGCGAGCCATGAGACACGCAGGCGGCTCTCGGCCTCATGCGAGCGCCAGATCATGCTCATGGCGGCCATGCAGGCGAGGAGGCAGAGCAGTCCCGCCAACACGACGAGCCGCAAATCATGCTGTTCGAAGACGCAACCCAGTACGCGAAACATCCCGACACGTGAACTTAGAGCGACTGCGCAGTTTCTCGATGGCACAGTAAATACGGGTTAAACGGGGACTAAATTGTTGCCACGGGAGATTTACATATGACATTCGAAACGCGATTTTCCCTTTCCTGAGTTCCCGGTTTAGCCTTCGCAGAAGTTATCCATCGGCTGGAGTGTCTAATGATTCCTTTCACCGGCAACCCGCTCGACCGCGCGAGTGTCAGGCGCACCGATGCGGAGTGGATTGCGACGCAGCGGAAGGCTCAATCATCGCTCGTCCTGCCGATGTGGCGGTTGCAGCCATTCATCATCGGGCCGGAGAAGGCACAGCCGCCGCTGGAACTCGGTTTCCTGAAACCCGGGCTGGCGGATTCGCTTGCGGCGCCGGACGCGCCCTGCATCTTCCTGGGGCTCGAAGGCGAGCACGCGATGTTCGCGCTCGACATCTCCGCGGCACGCGACCCTGTGAGCGAGGGGCCCATCGCGGGGCTTGGACATTTCCGCGACGCGCGAGCGGCCGGCGCGACCCTGCCGATGAAGGACGTCGCGATCATGGGCCAGGCGAAGGCGATGATCGACTGGCACAACCGACATGGCTTCTGTCCGAACTGCGGAGCGCGGAGCGCGCTGATGGATGGCGGGTGGAAGCGCTTCTGCGAAAGCTGCAACAGCGAGCACTTCCCGCGCACCGATCCGGTGGTGATCATGCTGGCGGTCCATGACGGCGCCTGTCTGGTCGGGCGCAACAAGCGCTTTCCGGGGAATTTCTACTCCGCGCTCGCGGGTTTCATGGAGCCCGGCGAAAGCATCGAGGAAGCGGTACGGCGCGAACTGATGGAAGAGGTGAACTGCAAAGTCGGCAAGGTGCACTATCATTCGACGCAGCCCTGGCCGTTCCCCTCGTCGCTGATGATCGGCTGCATTGCCGAAGCGGAGAGCCGCGACTTCCAGCCCGACGGCGAGGAGATCGCCGATGCGATGTGGGTCGACCGCGAGAAGGCCAAGCGGCTGATCGCGGGCGAGCGGATGCCCGACATCTCGGTGCCGCCGGCAGTGGCGATCGCACACCACCTGATCAAAGCGTTTGCGGAAGGGTCGTATTGAGCGGCGAGCGCGCGCTTCTGGCGCTCCAGGCGCACACGCTGTTCGAGATATCGCCGCGCCTGCGGATGGTGCGCGCGCTCGATCCCGATCGCACGGCGGCGCCGCGGTTCTACTTGGCCGGCTGCGCGGAAGGCTGGATCGGTTACGTGCGCGAGGACGTCGACGATACGCTGGCGCGGGCGATCGATGAGCTGATCCAGCGCGAACCGGCATTGCAGATGCCCGGCGCGACGCCGCGCTTCGCGGAAGAATATCGCGCCGTGCTCGGCGGCGAGGCGCTGACCGATCACAATTATGGACCGGTACACCGGGTGCCGCGTGGGCTGTCCTTCCCCTGCGACGCGGCGCTTGTCTGCGAGGGTTCGGCGGAGGGCGTCGCGCTGGTGGAGCGGATCACGCGCGAGGGCGTGCCGCGCGGGCTGTTCGACGCGGGCTTTGTCGATCTTTCGCATTTCTGGTCTCCCTGGGTTGTGGCGATGGTGAGCGGCGACCTCGCCGCGATCGCGTTCTGCGTCCGCGACGGCCTGATGGCGCGTGAGATTGGCGTCTACACGGTGAGTGGATATCGCGGCCGCGGCTATGCGGCAGCGGTGACGGCGGCGTGGAGCGCGATGCATCCGCGCCATCCGGTGCTGTTCTATTCGACGCACCGCGACAATCGCCCGTCGCAGCGCGTCATCGCACGGCTTCAGTTGCCCTTTCTCGGCGAGAGCATGCGGATTCCATGAGCGGCCAACCCTGCTAGTCACCATGGCCGGGCTTGACCCGGCCATCCAGCAGGGCGCGTTTGCGAAGAAGGCTCTTATTCCGGCATGTCGTCGCGGTAGGTGTGGGCAGGGTAGACGCCCAGCACGTTGAATTCCGTAGTGAAGAACTCCAGTTCTTCGAACGCGAACTTCACGCCGGGGTCGGCCGGATGGCCTTCGATGTCGGCGTAGAAACGGGTGGCGTTGAAACTGCCGCCGAGCTGGTAGCTCTCGAGCTTGGTCATGTTCACGCCGTTGGTCGCGAAGCCGCCCATCGCCTTGTAGAGCGCGGCCGGCACGTTGCGGACGCGGAACACGAACGTCGTGATGATCCGGCCGCTGCCCGCCACCGCATCGTCGCGCTCGCGCGACATGATGAGGAAGCGGGTGTGGTTGTGGTGCTCGTCCTCGACATTCGCCTTTAGCACCTCGAGGCCGTAGAGCTCGCCGGCCAGCTTCGATGCGATGGCGGCGGCCGTCGGATCCTTCAGCTCGGCGATGTGCTTGGCTGAACCCGCGGTGTCGTGCCAGTTCTCGGCCTTCAGCTTCATGTCGCGGATGATCTTGAGGCACTGCGCCAGAGCGGGGCCCTGGCTGTAGACGCGCTTCAGGTCCGAGAGCTTCGCGCCCTTCATCCCCAGGAGCTGGTGATGGATGGGCAGGAAGTGCTCGCCGACGATGTGCAGACCGGCGTCAGGCAACAGGTGATGGATGTCCGCGATGCGGCCCATCAGCGAATTCTCGACCGGGATGATGCAGAGGTCGGTCTCGCCGCGCCGCACGGCATCGACCGCGTGATCGAAGGTGGGGCACGGGATGTATTGCTTGCCGGGGAGCGCTTCCATGGCGGCAAGGTTGGCGTAGGCGCCGGGTTCGCCCTGGAAGGCGACCTTCCGGGCATGTTGGATGGCAGAACCAGTCATGACGATGCTTTCCAGCTAGGCTGTTTCAGATTCAAGAAAGGAGGTCCGGTCACGCGTCATCGATTGCCCCTAGGGGGCAAAATGGAAGGCGAAGAAGATGACGTTCCGCATGTTCAGCCGAGCAGCTTGCGCGCTTTTTCCAGGTCGGCGGGAGTATCGACGCTGAGCGGCACGGAGTCGACCTTCGCGATTGCAATGCTCATCCCCGCCTCCAGCGCACGGAGCTGTTCGAGTCTTTCGCGCCGCTCCAGCGGTGACGGCGGCAGGCTGACGAAGCGTTCAAGGGCCGCGCGGCGGTATGCGTAGATTCCGACGTGGTGATAGAGCGCACCTTCGCCGGCCGGGACGCGGGCGCGGCTGAAATAGAGCGCCCTGCCCCGATTGCCCTGCCAGGCGACCACGGGCTTCACGACGGCGGGGTTGTCGTAGTCGGCCGGATCGTCGATCTCAGCGGCCAGCGTCGCAATGTCGGCGTTGCTGTTCTCCAAGAGGCCGGCGACGCCGCGGATCATCTCGGGGTCGAGCGCGGGCAGATCGCCCTGGAGATTCACCACCACATCATGACCGCTGTCAGGATCGACCTTTTGCAGCGCCTCGAAGATGCGGTCGGAGCCCGAGGGCAGCGCGGGCGATGTCAGCACGGCGCGGCCACCCGCCAGCGCGATGGCATGGGCGATCTCCGATTCGGCGGCGGCGACGACCACGGGACCGATCTTGGCGGCGACCGCCTGCTCCCACACGCGGACGATCATCGGCTTGCCGACGATGTCGGCCATGGGCTTGTTCGGCAGCCGCGTCGACGCCATACGGGCGGGGATAAGCACGATCGGATTCATCGAAACCCTTGAATTCCCTTGGATTATGCGACGCTTCGCCGCAATGACGGTTCCCAACCCATGGGTAATGTCGCCCGGCATTTCGGCGCGAGCGACCTTATGGATTCCTGGACGTTCAACAAGATCGCGGGCGCGGTCCTGGGCACGCTCATCCTCGTGCTGGTGATCAACTTCGCCACCGAAGCGCTGTTCGAGGTCGAGAAGCCAGCCAAGGAAGCCTACCACGTCGAGGGCGTGGTGGAGACGGCGTCCACCGGCGGCGCGAGCGCCACGCCGGCCGCCGAGACGATCCCCGACTGGGGCACGGTTCTGCCGAAGGCCGACGTGAACGCCGGCAAGGACATCGCGACGCGCTGCCAGCAGTGCCACGACATCTCCAAGGGCGGCCCGAACAAGATCGGCCCGGAGCTGTGGGGCCTGCTCGGCCGTCCGCGCGCGACGGAAGCAGGCTTCAGCTATTCGAGTGCGATGAGCGCGGACCACAATCCGTGGACCTATGACAAGCTGTTCCAGTTCACCCATCAGCCGCAGTCCTTTGTGCCGGGCACCAAGATGAGCTTCGCGGGCCTGCGCAGCGCGGACGACCGCATCAACCTGATCGCCTATCTGCGCACGCAGGAAGACACACCCGAGGCGATTCCGGCGCCGGCCCCCGCCAAGCCGGCGGCTCCAGCGGCACCCGCTCCGGCGACACCGCCCAAGAAGTAGCGCGAATCCGAGGGTTGGCTTGAGCGCACAGCCCAACGTCCTCTTGCTGGTGCCGCCCGGTTGGGGCGGCCTGTGGCAGACTCCGCTGTCGATCGGCGGACTTAAGGTGTTTGCGCATGGCGTCGACGCGTTCGATCCGGCGACGATCGACTATGCGGTGGGCTTCCGCCCGCCGCCGGGATTGCTGGCTTCGCTTCCGCGGCTGAAGGCGGTGTTCTCGCTGGGCGCGGGGGTCGACGGGTTCCTTCTCGATCCGCAATTCCCCAAGCACATTCCGCTGATCCGTTTCGTCGACGTGACGCTGTCGCGCGAGATGGCGCAGTACGCGGCGATGCATGTGCTGATGCAGCACCGCACCGTGAACTTCTTCGAGGCGGCGCAGCGCGACGGCAAGTGGCGCCAGCGCATGCTGCCGCGCGCCACCGAAGAGACGCGCGTCGGGATTCTCGGCCTGGGCGAGATCGGCACCGTATGCGCCGAGCGTATTCGCGATCATGGGTTCTCCGTTTCTGGCTGGAGCCGCACGCGCAAGCACGTGGACGGCGTGAAAAGCTATGCGGGCGCCGGCGAGCTCGACGCGTTCCTGGCGCAGTGCGATTTCCTGGTGTGCGTGCTGCCGCTGACGCCCGATACCCGGCACATCCTGAACGCCGCGGCGTTCGCAAAGCTGCCCAAGGGCGCCTATGTCATCAACATCGCGCGCGGCGGGCACCTGAACGAGCCCGACCTGATCGCCGCGATCGACAGCGGGCACCTGTCGGGCGCGACGCTGGACGTGTTCGAGACTGAGCCGCTCCCCGAAGGCAATCCGATCTGGTCGCATCCGAAGATCATCGCGACGCCGCACATTGCGGCCATCACGCATCCGAGCGCCGCGACCCGCTCGATCATCGACGGCATCGCCGCGCTCGAACGCGGCCACGCGCCGAAGAACGTCGTGGACATGACGCGCGGATACTGAGCGCGCGGTTTCGAGGTTCAATTCCCGAACTGGGGGTCAAGCGGTTGGACCGGTTTGAGAAACCGGTTCGATGGTGTGTGTCCCCTTATTGTCATGGCCCGCAACAGCGGGCCATCCAGCTGGTGCGCCGCGAACCTGGCAAGCAAGTGCAAGATGTCACTGGGCGGCCCGCATTCGCGGGCCATGACACGAGTGGATGCACCTTTGGGGATTTACACCAGATGGGTGTTTCGACCGCGCGGTACAAGGACTGATCAGAAAAAGGTGGCGTTCGATCTTGTTGTGGGGCGGTCGTTGATTGTGCAGGTGAAATTCACCGCCGTTGTTCGATAAGCGATCGCGTACGCAAATATTGTTGCGGCGGAAATAATTTTCAGAGGCGCCTGATCGACGTCACCGGTCCCGCGACAGGGGCGATGCGGTCGATGGCCATGGCGAGGGGTTCGATCTCGACCTGCATGTGGAAGGCGTTGGCGTGGAGGAGGCGCGTTTCGTCCAGCATGAGGCCGACATGGCCGTTCCAGAAGATGAGGTCGCCACGCCGGCGCGGCAGCACGGTGACGTCCGTGCCGAGCGCGGCTTCCTGCTGATCGGCATCGCGCGGCGAACGGATACCGGCGCCGGCGAGCGAGACCTGGATCAGGCCGGAGCAGTCGACCCCATGATGCGTCTTGCCGCCCCAGACATAGGGCGCGCCGAGGAAGCGTTCCGCCGTGGCGACCCAGTCGGGCGCGAAACGGTCGAGCGGTGCGAGGTGTTCGGCCCACACGAAGCCCTCCGGTGCGATACGTGCGAAGCCGTCGATCAACTCCAGCACCTGCACCTGCGCGTTGAGCGGCAGGAGTTCGCGGGTGGCGGCGCGGATGACGGGGCCTTCGAGCAACGGTGTCGAGAGGACGGTGACGCGGTGCGTGGTCGCGACGGGATCGACGAGCGCGTCGCTGCGGATGTAGCCGACATAGCCGTCATAGGCAGACTGGCCGTGAAACCAGCCGTCGGGCCAGACCGCAAAGACGCTGAAGATGTCGCCGAACAGGAGCTCGTTGTCCTGCACGGCGTGCGGCGAGGGATCGCGGCGAAGCCCGGCGCGGCCGCGCCCGATCATTCTTGGCACACCCGTGCCCGGCGGCGCTGTGGTGCGCGGGTCGCTCACGACTTCTTCGAGGCAGTCCTTTGGCCGTAGCGCTCCTTCAGCAGCGAATAGAGGGCGCGGGCGGTGGTGGGCTCGGCGCCGGTGCGGCGGCCGGGCTTGGGGCGATCGACCCAGGCGGCGATGTCGAGATGCACCCAGCTCTTCGCCTTCTCGACGAAACGGTTGAGGAACAGCGCGGCGGTGATCGCGCCCGCGTAGCCGTAGTTCGGGTTGTTGTTGAGGTCGGCGACGGACGAGTTGAGCGTCGACTCGTAGCCGCGCCACAGCGGCAGGCGCCACATCGGATCGTTGGCGCTCTTGGAGTGGCGCATCAGATCGGCGGCGAGGGTTTCATCGTCGGTGAAGAAGGGCGGCAACTCGAAGCCCGTGGCGGTGCGTGCCGCGCCGGTGAGGGTGGCGATGTCGATGAGGAGCTCAGGCTCGTCGGCATCGGCCTCGGCCAGCGCGTCGGCGAGGACGAGGCGGCCTTCGGCGTCGGTGTTGCCGATCTCCACCGTCAGGCCCTTGCGTGACGGGAAGACGTCGGATGGGCGGTAGGCGTTGCCGGAGACGGAGTTCTCCACCGCCGGGATGAAGACGCGCAGGCGCACGTCGAGCTTGCCCCCCATCACCATCGAGGCGAGCGCGAGCACCGTGGCGGCGCCGCCCATGTCCTTCTTCATCGCGGCCATGCTGCCGCCCGGCTTCAGGTTGTAGCCGCCGGTGTCGAAACACACGCCCTTGCCCACCAGCGTGAGCTTCGGCGCATCGGCGCGGCCCCAGGTGAAGCTGGCGAGGCGGGGGCTGCGGTCGGAGCCGCGGCCGACGGCGTGAATCAGCGGATAATTCTGCTTCAGCAGTGCGTCGCCTTCGACCACGGTGAACTTGGCGCCGTGCTGTTTCGCGAGATCGCGGGCAGCAGCGGCGAGTTCGGCGGGGCCCATGTCGTTGGGCGGCGTGTTGATGAGATCGCGGCCGAGCGCGACGCCATCGGCGATGCGGGTCGCCTCTTCACCGTCGACGCCCTTAGGCAGCACCAGCTTGGCACCCGAGGCCTTGCCCTTCTTGTAGCGCGTGAACTGATAGGTGCCGAGCGCCCAGGCGAGCGCGCCGTTGGCGCCGCCGACGTCGTCGGGCACTTCGGCGAACGCATAGGTGCCGGCGGGAAGGTGTTCGGAGAAATGCGCCGCGGCGAGGATGTCGCCGCCCTTGCCGAGGCCCATCACCGCAAAGGCGATGGCGCCGGACGCGTTGGGCACCATGCGCAGCTCGCCGTCCTTGGCGCCGAAGCCCGACGCCTTCAGCCATGTGGCATCGCGCTTGTTGCGCTTCCTGAGGAACGCGTTGAGACCAGCGATCGTCACCGCGTGGAGCGGGATCGCGTTCCTGGCGTTCCTGGTGAAGCTGGCATGCATGGGCCGGGTCTCTCGCTTGACCGTTATGCAATAGGCCGGGCTTTTCGGGCGTGCAACACTCGCGTGCTGAACGAGGTGTTGCATGTACACGTTGATCGTAGGAACCAGGGAATGGTCGAGCTGGAGCCTGCGCCCCTATGTGGCGCTGCGCGCGACCGGCGCGCCGTTCGATGAGGTGCTGATCCGGCTGCGGCAACAGCCGCTGACCGGCGACGAGATCAAGCGGTACTCGAAAGCGGGACGCGTGCCGATCCTGAAGATCGAGGACGACGGCCGCAGCGCGATGGTGTGGGACAGTCTGGCGATCTGCGAGACGCTGGCCGAGCGGCATCCGGAAGCGCGGCTGTGGCCGGCCGATCCGCTGGTGCGGGCGGAGGCACGCTCCTACGCGGCGGAGATGCATTCGGGTTTCCCGGACCTGCGCGACCAGCTGTCGATGAGCTTTTCGCGCACGCTGCCGCCGCCGGAGCTGCGCGATGCGACGAAGCAGCAGATCGAGCGCATCATCGAGGCGTGGATGTCGGCGCTGGCGCGGTTCTCGAGCGCCGGCGGATTCCTGTTCGGCGGGTTCTCGGTCGCGGACTGCATGTATGCGCCGGTGGTGTCGCGCTTCGCGACCTATGGCGTCGAGGTGCCCGCGCCGGTGAAAGCCTACATGGAGCGGATACGGGCGCTGCCGGCGATGCGCGACTGGGGCGCGGCGGCGAAGAAGGAAGTCGAGGCCGGGGTGGCCTAATCGGCGCGTGTCTGCGCGTCAGAGATTAACGCGGACGCGCGGAGTCGCGGAGTTCGTGCTCCCTCCGAGACTCCGCGTCTCCGCGTGAAATTGGTGTTGCGCGCCGGGCTCTTGCGCCGCCAACGCAGCGCGCTGGGTCCCCGCGGGGATGACAGTGGTGCTAGTGCGGCGCGTGGCCGGTTTCTTTGTAGAAGCGCAGCGCGCCGGGGTGCAGCGGGGCGGGGAGGTTCTGCGCGGCGTTGTCGATGTCAATCCAGTTCGCGTGGATGCCGCCCTGGAGCGCAATGCGGTTGGAGCGGTCGAACAGCGCCCTTGTGATGCCGTAGACCAGCGGGTCGGGCGTCTTCGCATTGACGATCCAGAGCGCACGCACGCTGACCGTCGGGATCGCGGGCGTGCCGCGATAGGTGTTGGCAGGGATCTCGCTGGCGACAAGGCCGGGCACAGCCTTGAGCAGCCTGTCGCGGCCCTTGCCGTCGATGGGCACGAGCCTGGCAACACCGCGGTCGATCATGTCGCCGACCAGCGCGACGGGGCGGCCGCCGACGAGGAAGAAGGCGTCGAGTTGGCCCTTCTGCATCAGCTGGGCGTCGAAATCGACCGGATTGTGCTGCACCTTCATGCGCCACACCGGCATGTTGTACGCCGCAAGGATCGCCTTGACCGTCACGGAGGTGCCAGAGGTCTCGACGCCGAGCGAGACGCGCTTGCCCTTGAGATCGGCGATGGAGGCGATCTTCGCGTTGCGCGCGACGATCAGGTGGACGTCTTCGGGAAACAGATCGGCGATGACGCGGACGTTCGGCTGCTTGCCGCCGGCGAGGAAGGCACCCTTGCCCGCCACGGCGTCGGCGACGACGTCGCCCTGGGCGAAACCGGAATCGGCCAGGCCCGAGTTCACGGCCAGCACGTTCGCGACGGCACCGTCCGATGTGCGCGCAGTCATGATGAGGCCGGAGGGCCCGCAGACCGGCGCGGCCTCACAGCGATCAACGCCGGGCGGATGGCTGAGAAGGCCAGCGATCATCTGGCCGACGGGAAAGTAGGTGCCGCCCGTCGAGCCGGTGAGGATCTGGAAGCTGATGCGCTGCGACACCGCCGATGCCGGCGAGAGGTTCGCCCCGAGCCAGACAAGAACGAGCGCGGGCAAAAGGAACCCGACGGCCAGAATCCAGACGGCGCGGCGCAGAAACATGGCGCGCTATTGATCCCATCTTTGCGTCAGGAATTGGACACCCGGTTACCGGTCGCTAACCATAGTGTGATCAATTCCGGGACGCGCATTCGAGGGCCGGCTTCAGGCCTTTATGTCGTTATGGCGCATTATACTTAAGGCTTTGTTGAGTCCTGCCCCGTCATGCTGCGCGCAAGCATTTTTGCTGCGCAGGGCAAGAGGGATTCACCATGAACCGTTCCATCGCGCGGATCGCGGGACTGGCACTGTGCGCGACTGCGCTCTCGGCTTGCGGCTCCATCGGTCTCGGCGGCGACGACAGCCGCGTGGTCTCGGCGCCTCCGGCCGCCAGCGGCGGGCCGTTGGTCGCACCCGGCGCCGACCTGACCGCGATGATCACACAGGCGCAGACGCTGCGGCAGAACGGCGACCTTACCGGCGCGCTGCATATCCTCAGCCAGCTGATGCTGGCGGAACCCGACGACCCGCGCGTGGTCGGCGAGTACGGCAAGCTGCTGGTGCAGCAAAACCGTCCGGCCGATGCGGTCGCGTTCCTGAACCGCGCCATCCAGCTTTCGCCGAACGACTGGTCGCTCTATTCGGCGCTTGGCGTGGCGAACGACCAGGGCAGCAACCCGACGGGCGCACGCGTTGCCTATGAGCACGCGCTCCAACTGAAGCCGAACGAGCCGGCGGTGCTGAACAACTATGCGATGTCGCGCATGCTGGCCGGCGATCGCGCGGAAGCGCGCGCGCTGCTGGCGCGGGCGCAGGCTGCCGGCGGCAACGATCCCAAGATCCTCCAGAACATCGCGCTGCTGGACAGCACGAACCCCGCGGCGTCAGCAACCCCTGCGCCCGCCGCAGCGTCGACGCCGGCCCCGGTGAATCACAGCGGCTTGCCGGCCGCGCCGGCGAAGCCGGTGCACAACACGGGCGTCGCGAGCAACGCGCTGCCGCCGCCGCCCGCCGCTCCGGCAAGCACGCATGCGCCGGCGCCGCTGGTCGCTCCGGCCAAGCCGGGCACGCAGGTGGTGATGCAGGCAGTGCCGGTCGACCCGCTGTCAGGCCCGATCAACAACCATCACGGCAAGCCCGCCAAGCCGGCGCGCCTCGCCAAAGCTCCCAAGAAGGCCGACGACCACAAGGTGGCGCATGACGCGCCCGCCAAGCCGGACAAGAAGGTCGCGGCGGCCGCGCCGCCCGCCAAGCCTGCAAAGCCGGCCAAGGCCGGGCCGCCCGCGCTGCGCATGACGGCCGACGCTGGCAAGCCGTAAGGCACAGATCGCTCAGACATGCGACGGGCGGTGGAGCGATCCGCCGGCCGTTTCCTTTTCACGCGGAGGCGCGGAGCTTGTTTGGTTTCTCCGCGATCGTTGGTCGCTCGAAATGAGTCGCCCGCATTAAGCGGCGATGACGACTTCTCTTTGAGAATGAGCAGAGCCGCTAGAGCAGCGGTTCGATCGTCGCGCGGGTATCGGCGGAGCTGAGGACGGGGACGACCTCGAATTCCATGAGGTCGCTCCAGTTGGCGATCCACTGCTGGAGCAGGCGCAGGTCGTCGCACTCCATCACCTGGAAGCAGCGGTCGAAGTTCGGTTCGATCCAGCTTGAGACGTAGTTGAGACCGTCGGGCATCTGGCGGCCCTGGTCGCGCAGGCGGCGGTAGATCGGCTTCGGGTCGCGGTTCCTGAAGCGCTCGATGATCATGAACTGCATGCGTGGCCTCACTTCCCTGTCATGGCCGCGAATGCGGGCCATCCAGGTGATCCTACGACGGTCGGCGCAGGCTCATGCGCCGCGTTGCTTGCAACGCTGAAGCGCGCCAACTGGATGGCCCGCAGTTGCGGGCCATGACAACGGATGGAGAGGGGGCCTGCCGCGCCTAATGGCTCAGATGCATGATCTTCATGATGGCGGGGCCGAGGATGACCACGAAGAGGCAGGGCAGGAAGAAGACGATCATCGGGACCGTCAGCTTCGCCGGCAGCGACGCGGCCTTCTTCTCGGCTTCGTTCATGCGCATCTCGCGGTTTTCCTGCGCGGCGACGCGCAGCGCGGTGCCCATGGGCGTACCGTATTTCTCGGACTGGTTGAGCGCCGTCGCCACCGCCTTCACGCCGGCATGGCCGCAGCGGTTGGCGAGGTTCTCGAACGCGAGGCGTCGCTCGGGCAGATAGGAGAGCTCCGCGGTGGTGAGGCCGAACTCCTCGGCCAGCTCGGCCGACTGGGCGCCGATCTCGGTCGCCACGCGCTGGAAGGCGGCTTCGACCGACATGCCCGACTCGACGCAGATCAGGAGCAGGTCCAGCGCGTCGGGGAAGGCGCGCATGATCGACTGCTGGCGCCGCGCGATGACGTTGTTGAGGTAGAGGTCCGGCAGGTAGAAGCCGAGCAGCGCCGCGCCGAAGCAGACGGTGAACTTCAGCAGCGTCGTCCATTCAAAATGGGCGATGGCGAAGACATAGAGCGCAGCCAGGCCGAACACGGCGAACGGCATGACGAAGCGGAAGAACATGAAGGTCACGACCGGGCCCTGGCCGCGATAGCCGGCGCGCGACAGCTTCTCGCGCGTGTCCTCGCCTTCCAGCATGTTGCCGAGCTTGAAGCGGTCCAGCGTGCCCTTCATCAGCGACGAGGGCGCCGAGCGCAGCGTGCCGCGCTTGGCGTTGAGCTGCGCCAGGTGCTTGGCGCGCAGTTCCTCGCGGCGCTCGGACACCGCCTTGAGGCGCGCGCCGAGGCCGTCGCGGTTCACCAGCGGCATGCCGAGCGTGACGATGGTGGCGAAAGCGAAGATCGCCCCCGCCAGCGTCGCAAGAAACGCCGGGTCGAAGAAAACCTCGAGAATGCCTACGTTGAGCATCGCGCGTTCATGTCTTGAAGTTGATCATCTTGCGCATCACGAAGATGCCCGTCGCCATCCAGAGGGCACAACCCGCGAGCATCAGGTTGCCCATGTGCTCGGTGAAGAGGAGGCTGATGTAATCGGGCGTCGTCAGATAGACGATTCCCATCACGCCAGGCGGCAGCGAGCCGATGATGGCAGCCGACGCCTTGGCTTCAGACGACATCGCCTTGATCTTGCCTTCGAGGCGCTTTCTGTCGCGCAGCACGGCGGACAGGTTGCCCAGCGCCTCGGACAGGTTGCCCCCCGATTTCTGCTGGATGGTCATGACGATGCCGAAGAAGCTGACCTCCGCGGTCGGCATGCTCTCGAACATCTTCTTGCAGCCTTGCTCAAGTGTGATGCCGACCTTCAGGCCCTCGCACAGGCGATTGAATTCCATGCCGCAGGGATCGGGCACCTCGCGCGCCACGATGCGCAGCGCCTCGTTGGTCGGAAGGCCGGACTTCACCGAGCGCACGATCACGTCGATGGCGTTGGCGAATTCGGCGGTGAAGGCCTTTTCACGGCGGCCTTTCATGAAGCCCAGCACCCAGCGCGGCAAGCCGAGACCCACCGCGAAGGCCGCCAGCACCGTGACCAGCAGGCTCTGGCGCGTCAGAAAGCAGACGAGGGCCGCGACGACAGCGAGCACGCCGGAGACGATGTAGAAGGTGCGCGGCGTCGTGTTGGGCAGGCCCGCCTGCTCCAGCCGCTGGGTCATCGTGACCTTCTTCTTCTGCTCGGCAGACTTGTTCTCGATCTCCTTGAGCATCTGCTGAACGTTCTTGCGCTTCAGCACGGCGTCGGCGCCGGGCGCCTTGGCATTGCGGCCGGTCGCCTGCGGCCTGGCGATCGCGTCGATGCGCTTGGACGCGGCGCCGCCGCCGCCGGCGAAGGCGTAGTAGCCGCCGCCGATGGCGAGAAGGAGGACGCCGATGGTGAGGAACATCAACATCGCGTGGACCTCACGCCTGAAGCGCGTCGAGCGCCTCGGCCAGTTCGCGCTCGAGATTGTAGTAGCGGGCGCGTTCCCAGAAGTTCGGGCGCACGATGCCGGTTCCCATGTGCTTGCCCTTGAGACGGCCGGTCTCGTCCTCGCCGGAAATCTCGTAGGAGAGAAGATCCTGGGTGATGACGACCTCGCCTTCCTGGCCGACCACCTCGGTGATCTTGGTGATGCGACGCGAGCCGTCGCGCAGGCGCTCGGCCTGGAGGATCACGTCGATCGAGCCGACGATCATCTCGCGGATGGTCTTGGTCGGCAGCGAGTAGCCGCCCATGGTGATCATCGATTCCAGACGCGAGATGGCTTCGCGCGGGGAGTTGGCGTGCAGCGTGCCCATCGAGCCGTCATGGCCGGTGTTCATGGCTTGCAACAGGTCGAAGGCCTCGGGGCCGCGCACCTCGCCGACGATGATGCGTTCCGGACGCATACGCAGGCAGTTCTTGACCAGGTCGCGCATGGTGATCTGGCCCTGGCCTTCGAGGTTGGCAGGGCGGGTTTCGAGGCGCACGACATGCGGCTGTTGCAGCTGGAGTTCGGCGGCGTCCTCGCAGGTGATGACGCGCTCGTCGGCGTCGATATAGCCGGTCATGCAGTTCAGCAGCGTGGTCTTGCCCGAGCCGGTACCGCCGGAGATCAGCACGTTGGCGCGGCAGCGGCCGATGACGGCGAGAACGCGGGCGCCGGCCGGGCTGACCGAGCCGAACTTGACCAGATCGTCGAGCGTCAGCTTGTCCTTCTTGAACTTACGAATTGTGAGCGTGGGACCGTCCAGCGAAAGCGGCGGGGCGATCACGTTGACGCGGGAGCCGTCGAGCAGGCGCGCGTCGCAGATCGGCGACGATTCGTCGACGCGGCGGCCGACCTGGCTCACGATGCGCTGGCAGATGTTCATCAGCTGCGCATTGTCGCGGAAACGGATGTTGGTGAGCTGCACCTTGCCGCCGACTTCGATGAAGACGCGGTTGGCGCCGTTGACCATGATGTCGGCGATGTCGTCGCGGGCCAGCAGCGGCTCGAGCGGGCCGTAGCCAAGGACGTCGTTGCAGATGTCCTGGAGCAGGTGTTCCTGCTCCGCGATGGACATCACGACCGCCTTGATCGAGATGATCTCGTTGACAATGTCGCGGATTTCCTCGCGCGCGCTGTCGGGATCGAGCTGGGCGAGTTGCGCCAGGTCGATGGTGTCGATCAGGGCCGAGAAGATCGTGGTCTTGATCTGGTAGTAGTCTTCCGAGCGGTTGTCGGCGACGACGCGCGCGGCCTGCGCCTTGGGCGCGGGCGTCACCATCAGTGGCGCGCTGCGCGGCGTACTCGCGGGTTCCGCCTTCGGCGGCGCGGCAACAGCCTTCGGCGGCGCGGGCGGCGGCGGCGCGGCCCCCGGCTCGCGGCGTGTCGGTGCTTCAGCGGAGCGCTTGCCGAACATCCGTTACGCTTTCTTCTTGCCCTTCAGGAACGCGAAAAGATCGGTCGACTTCTGCACCACCTGCGGCGCGCGGCCGGTCACGACCTCGGCGAGGGTGCGGATGCCTTGCGCCGTCGGCGACTTGGGCGCCACCTCGTTCAGCATCTGGCCGTTGTTGGCGGCCTGGCCGAACAGCTGCGGGTCGAACGGCATGACGAGCGCCGGCTGCACGCCGATGGTCTCGGCGAAGTCCTTGGCCGGAATCTCCGGACGCTTGGGGACGCCGGTCTGGTTGATGACGAGCCGCGGCGGCGTGTCGTTCGGGCGATGCTGGCGCAGAAGCTCGTAGATGTTCTTGGCATTGCGCAGCGCGGCGAGATCGGGCGTGGCCACGATGACGATGTCGTCGGCACCGATCAGCGTCGCCTTCACCCACGGCGTCCAGACATGCGGCACGTCGACGATCACGCAGGGCGTGGACTGGCGCACGGCGTCAAGCACCGATTCATAGGCGTCGACCGATGCCTCGTACTCGCGGTCGATCATCGCCGGCGTCGAGAAGATCGAGAGATGATCGCCGCGCTTGACCAGGAGACGGTCGAGCAGCACGTCGTCCAGGCGCTCCGGTGCCGACAGTGCGTCCGCGACGCCCTGGGTCGGCTCATCGTTGAAGTCGAGACCGGTGGTGCCGAACGGCAGGTCGAGGTCGATGATGGTCGTGTTGATGCGCAGCTCTTCGGCGATGCACCAGCCGACATTGTGCGAAAGCGACGACGAGCCGACGCCGCCGCGGGCGCCGATGAAGGCGACGACGCGGCCGATCGGCGCGGCTTCCGGATCGAGATAGAGACCGGAGATCACCTCGATCAGGTGCAGCGGGTTGAGCGGCGCGACGAGATATTCGGAGGCGCCGCGGCGCATCAGCTCGCGATACAGCTCCACGTCGTTGACGCGGCCGACGACGATCACCTTGGTGGTCGGGTCGCAGACCTCGGCCAGCCTGTCGAGCTCGTCGAGCGCGGCCCGGCCGTTGAGACGGGTCTCGACGATCAAAAGGTTCGGTGTGACCTGGCCGTGGTAGTGGTCGATGCAGGCCTGGATGCCGCCGAGCTGCACGTTGACATGCGCCTTGGCGAGGCGGCGGTCGGCGCCGGCGCGCTGGAGCGCGGCACCGGTGTCGGGAAATTCGACGAAGGCCCCGATCGAGATACGCGGCACCGGCCGCTCATGCGGCGCGGCGCCGAAGGCTTCTTCCTGGTCAGCGGACTTGGCGTTCATATCTGCCTCTTACGGGCCGGTTGACCCGCCGACATCGGACACCGCGCCCGACTGTTCGGTCGAGTGCGTCGCGCCGGTCGGCTTGCCATCGCGATAGTTGGAATAGACGGTGGCGCGGCGCGCCGCATCGCCCGCGCTCATGGTGCGCGGCGTCATCAGATCACGCGGATCGGCAACCTGCGCCGCGATGTTGTGCTGGACGGCGCAGCCAAGATTCGGGCTCACCTGGTTGTCGAGCGTGAAGGACAGATCGGCCGACCAGTCGCCGCAGCCGTTCGCGGACGCCTGATAGCCGATGAAGCCGATCTCGACCTTGCCGTCCGGCGAGTCCTTGGTGCCGACGAGAATCTTCTCGCGCGGGATACCGTAGGCGGCCAGGCGCTCGCCGAAATACTCGATGGCGACGGAAGAGTCGCGGCCGGCGGGCGCCGACACCGATATCGCGCCGTTGCCGTGCTGGATGTAGTCCGCGACGAACGCGTCGAATTTCGCCGAGTCGTCCGGCATCAGGCCGGCATCGGAGCCGGAAAAGCCGACGCGCAGCGTGTGGAAGCTCGGCGCCACCTCGATCGGATGATTGGCCGACGGGTCATCCATCAGATTGCCGGTGTTGTTCGGCGACGCGCAGCTGCCCGCGGCGAGAACCGCCAGCAGCGAGGCCGCACGAAGCACGTCCTTCATGGTGGGCGTCATCGTCTGCCCCTCCCTTACTGCACAATGAAGCCGACGGAGCTCGACGGCGCGGGATGTGCTCCCTGGCCGGGCTTGTCGTAGGTCGCGTTGAGCTTGCCGAGCAGGATCGTCTCCGCATCGGTCGGCGAGACGAACCCGTCCGTCGGCGAGGCGAGGTTGCTGGCGACGGTCGGCTCGACCAGATAGGCACTGATGATCACTACCAGCTCGGATTCGTTGTTCTGATAGTCGCGGCTGCGGAACAGCGCGCCGAGCACCGGCAGATCCTTGACGCCGGGAAGCGCCTCGATGACCTGCTTGGTGTTGTGCTGCATGAGGCCGGCGATGGCGAAGCTGCCGCCGGACGGCAGCTCGACCGTGGTCTGCGCGCGGCGGACCGACAGCGCCGGAATGGTCAGGCCGGTCTGAGCCGAGCCGCCCTGGAGCGTGAAGGCGCCCGTGGTCGTCAGCTCCGATACCTCGGTCGAGACATGGAGCGAAATGCGCCCAGCGCTCAGCACGACCGGCGTGAAGGAGAGACCGACGCCGAACTGCTTGAAGACGATCGAGATGTTGCCCGAGGTGTCGCGGCCCGCCGGGACGGGAAATTCGCCGCCCGCGAGGAACTTGGCCGTCTCACCCGACACGGCGGTCAGGTCCGGCTCGGCCAGGGTATGGACAAGACCGACCTGCTCCAGCGCCTTGAGCGTGCCCTGGAGATTGTTCGGCGAGGCCGAGCAGGTGCCGCCCTGCGTCACCGCCTGAAGCGGATTGAGCACCGTGCTGCCGGCTGCGGCGCTGCACACGACACCGGCCTGCGCGCCGCTCAGATCGTTGAGCGCGCGGCCGAGGAGCGCGAAGTTGGGCGCGGACGACGCGACGATCGGGACGCCCGCGACGATGGCGGCTTCCGCAAGGTTGACGCCGAACTGCTTGGCGATGTTGCGCTGCATCTCCGCGACGCGGACCTTGAGCATCACCTGCTCCCCCCCGGCGACGCGCAGCATGTTCACGACCTTGTTCGGGTCGCCGGCAAAGCGCGCCGCGATGTCCTGGGCACGCGCCGATTCCTGGGCGGAGGACACCGTGCCGGTAAGCACGATGTTGTCGTTCATTGCCTGGACCCTGATGTTCGAGCCCGGCATGTTGGTGTGCAGCATGGTGGCGAGATCGCCGGTGTCGCGCTCAACGCGTATGTCGATGATCGCGAGCTGCCGGCCGGCGCCGTCGAAGAAGAAGGCGTTTGTCTGGCCGATCTTCTGCGCCATCAGGAAGATGCGGCGCGGCGTGCGCACGACGGCATCCACGATATCCGGGCTCGCGACCAGGACGTCGCGCGCATCGGCGTCCAGCGTGACAATAACGGCCTTGTTGAGACCGAGTGTGATGCGCTGGGTCACCATGCCGTTACGCGAGGAGATCGCGATGACCTTCGGGCCTGTGTCGGGCATGCGGTCCGGAATGGCATTCGCCGGCGCGGCAACGACGGCACCGAGCGCGGCGAAGGCGAGGCCGAGGAGCAGTCTACGCACGGTCACTTCCTTCCGTTGTTGCCTGTCGCCACCAAGCCGAAGCGGATCACGGTGACGTTGCCATCGGTATTGTCTTCGCTGTTGGCGGGCGCCGTGTCGGCAACCGACTTGTTCTCGCCAAGCGGGCGCAGCGTGAGCGTGATAGGGCCGGCGGCCTGGGCGCGAGCGACGACGCGCGACTGGGCCGGGGTAACCTCGAGCGTCGCGGTGCGGGCGATGACGGTCTTCTGATCCTTGTCCTGCTTGACCGTCTGGTCCATTGCCAGCACGCGGATGTTGGTCAGCACCACATGCGCCGCGTAGCGCTTGGGGTTGTCCGACACGACCTCTGTCATCATGAGGTCGACCCGGTCGTTGGGCAGGATGAAGCCGCCGGCGCCGGACTCGACCGTCACCGGAATCGAGATCGCGCGATTGCCGGGCGTGAGCGTCGCGGCCATGAAGCCCGCGGCATCGGAATGAACGAACTTGGTGTTGCTGAGGGGCTCACCCTCGACGATCGGCGCGCGCGTGACGGTGCCGTTGAGCGCGGCCGCGAGATCGGGGGTGGCTTCGCGCGTGATGAAAGATGAGTCGACCGCAGAGCGCGGCCAGGACTGCCAGTGCACAAGGCTCGGATTGAGCGGCGTGCCGGGCTGGATCGGGGTCGAGGCGACGAGCACCTCGGCGGTCGGGATCTGCCGCACCGGCGCGATGAGCGCGCCGGCCTGGGGCGTGCCGCCACCCATCATGCCACGAACCAGGAAGACGGCGGCGATCGCGGCAACAACCGCAATGCCCAGAACGATCATGCGCCGCATGTCCATGAGACAGGCTCCTTTGCGCCCTTATTCGAGCACCCAACCCTTTGAAAAGTGCTTAACGAAAAACTGTGGAATTGCTCCACGCCGCCGCATGCGAAAACGCGATTGCTAGAGCGTTGACGCGACCCGGAAAATTTCCGTCTGCGGAAGAATCGCGAATGCGCCGGCCGCGAGCGCAACGCCGTACGGGATTCCCGCCTTCGCGTCGTGCAGCCGCGCGATCCAGGACTGCGTGGCGAACGACGGCGGCAGCGGCATCTGGCGCAGGCCGAGGAGCGCGAGGGTAAGAAGCCCGCCCAGCGCCGACGCAATCAGCGTGTAGTCGACGAGATTTGCGAAGCCCAGCCAGAGCAGGACGCAGGCGAAGAGCTTGGCATCGCCGCCGCCCACATATCCCAGCGCGAACAGCGTGAAGCCGACGACGAGCCCGAGGAACCCTGCCAGCAGATGCGCGCCGATCAATGCCGACGGCATGCCGGTTACCAGGACAAAAACGGCGAACGCACCGATCAGCCCGAGCTGCAAGAAGTTGGGGATGGTGAAACTTGCGATGTCCCAGCCGGCCGCGGCCACGAGCAGCGCCGGAAGCACGATCAGCACGAGAAGTTCAGCCGCCATGGATGCCGCTATATCTTAAAGTGCGAACGGCCGCTTCTGTTACGAAGCGGCCGCGCACGAAGCGTTCGCGCGATGCGAGCGCTACTTGATGGAGCCGCCAACGGTCGTGAACGTCGTCGACAGCTTGGTACCGACCACCTGGACGGCGCCAATGATGACGACGGCGATGAGAGCGGCGATCAGACCATACTCGATGGCCGTCGCGCCGGACTCGTCACGCACGAAGCGGGCGAAAAGGTTGTTCATGTTAGTTAGCCTCCACTAATGACACCCAGGAACGTCCGGCCGGCATCAATTGCGAGAGACCAACTCGGACCGTCACCACCATAGAAGGCATCGCTTAATGCGGACTTAAGCCTACGATTGCCCTCGAAAGCCGAATGTCCCAGCGCCGCACAGAAAGCGGTCCTGCGGCGCGCGGGCACGATTAAAATTCGCCGCTTGTTAACCGTGCCGCGCAAAACGCACGAAAAAAATCTCTCCCAAACGATCTTCGAGCTTGCCGATGTTGCGGGCGAAAACAAAACCCGCGCGACGCGCACGCATCGTTCGATGCAAGAACGTCTCCCTTGCCAGCGGAGAATGATCGGGTTCGGCACAATGTCCAAACAAGTGCGGCGGAGGGGTTAAGGCATCTTTTACAGCAGGCTCGCTAGATTGCGTGCCACGAAAAACATAAGTTGGGTGCAGGGTCATGCGTCTCACGATCGCCACCGCGTTCGTCTTCGGCCTTTCCGTTTCGCAGGCGTTTGCCGGCACGGTGTCGGTGCCGATGGACGAGGTTCGCACAGTGACCTTCCCGCGCCCCGTGGCGACGGTCTACATGGGCAACTCGACGATCGCCGACGTGAACCTGATCGACAGCCGCCACGCTTTCGTTCTGGGCAAGGTGTTCGGCACGACCAACCTGATCGCCCTCGACTCGAGCGGGCATGAGGTATCGAACGTCTATGTCGCCGTGCCGGAAACGCGCGGGTCCACCGTCACGGTGTTCCACGGCGTGCAGCAGGTGACGATGTCGTGCGGCGGCCCGCGCTGCAACGTCTCACCGGTTCCGGGCGATGCCGGCTACAAGGACCGCATCGGCGACGTCGAGGCACATCACGAACTCGGCGCCAAGCAGGCGCAGTAATCCTGGCGCGTTGCGCAGTGCCGCCCGCCGACCCACTGCGCAACGCGCAGTAGAAGGAAAGAGGCCGCGGAGCGATCCGCGGCCTTCTTCTTTTCGGCGCGCGCCGTCAATGCAGGAGCGGATAGACGACCTGCTTGCCGAAGCTCTCGGGCATCTCCTTGTCATCGATGCCGTAATTTTCCGGCAGCTCTTCCGGCATGTAGAAGGTGCCGAACATCAGGTCCCACAGCGAGAAGGTTCCCGCAAAGTTCAAGCCGTGCTTCTCGCGCGTATGGTGCCAGCGGTGGAAGACGGGGCCTGCGAGCACATATTTGAGCGGCCCGAGCGTCCAGTCGAGATTGGCGTGCACCCAGCCCGACGAGAGTACGTTGAACGGCGCCACGATAAAGAAGACGTCGGTGTTGAGGCCGGACATGATCGCCGCAACGTCGACAGCGACGGAGCCGAGGATCACGTTCAGAGGATGAAAGCGCCAGGCGGAGATCCACTCGACATCCTCGGACGAGTGATGCACGGCATGGTACTTCCACAGGAAGCCCGAATGGAAGGCGCGGTGAATCCAGTAGAGCGCCAGATCCGTCAGGACCAGGTACAGCGCGACCTGGAGCCAGAACGGCAGGTGCGACACCGGGCCGTGGCCGTGATCGAAATAGGCGACCAGGCCCTGGCTTGTCGTGATGCCGACGATATAGACCGCGATCATGATCGAGAACCCGATGCGGGCGAAGCGCATCAGCACCGGCGTGATGAACACGTAGGTTAGATCGGTGACAATGCCGCGCTTCTGCCACCACGGCTTGCCGGCGTTGCAGGGCGAGAACCACGAGAGCGCCGCGAACGCGATGCCCATCACCATGAAGTAAGGCAGCAGCGTCAGGAGCGTATGGGCGAAGGCGGACAGCAGCCCGGACAGCGCATCGAACATCTAAGCAGGACCTCTTAACCGTCCAACAGTACGAGACCAGTGCTTTCGCGTTGGTTTACTGCGAGACGCGCAGGTTGGTGATCTGCTGCCCGATCGCGGCGAGCACGCCATCGATCTGGGACGCGCTGGTCAGATCCCAGTATTTGCTGGAGTCCGTGGCGCAGGCCTGCAGCACCGAGGAGTTTCCCTGGGTCCCGCCGATATCGACATAGACAGCGTAGATGATGATGCCGTCGGCCTTGGCGTTGCTGCAAACCGCGTTCATGCGTGCGTCGACCTGCGTGCTCTGGTTGTATCCGTCGCCATACCAGCGGTCCTGCGTGTTCAGACCGTCGGAGAGGATAATGAGATAGCGCGCCGTGTTTGCCGGCAGCGCCGGCGCATTGAGCGGATCACCCTGGCTGAGCGCATGCCAGCCCCACGCCAGACCGATCGTCTGGTCGGTCGAGCCCCCGGCGACCATGGAGTCGATCTTCGCGCCGAGCGCAGTCCAGTCGTAGCTGAGCCCCATGAGCGATTGAGGACAGGTCGAGTATTGCTCGGCGGGGAACTTGCTGGCGATCGTGGTCGACGGAGCGGTGTTTTCCACGTCGTAGTTGTTCGTTGTGTCGGGACCGGTGGAGTTGCCGCGGTCGGTGACGCAGCCGTTCCAGGTGGTATGACTTTTCGGCGTCCACGCCGCCGTAGCGTTGGTGCAGCCCGACTGGGTAGTGTAGCCCGAGATGTTGCAGTTCCCGGTCGTCCACGTCCAGACACCCGAGGTGCTCTGGCAACTGGTCTGGGTGGTGATGCCCGAGATGTTGCAAGCCGCTGCGATCCAGGTAGCGCCATGGCTCGTGCACTGGGTTTGGGTGGTGTAACTGCCGTTTGAGCAATGGGCCGCCGTCCACGTCCCTTTGCCGCTCGTGCAGTTCGACTGGCTGGTCTTGCCGGAAATCGTGCAGGTGCCGCCGGTCCAGGTCCAGCTGCCGTGCGTGCTGGTGCAGCTCGACCGGCTGGTCTGGCTCGAAATCTGACAGGTGCCGTTCACGGAGTCCCACCCGGTCCAGTCGATCCAGGTCGCGCCGGAATTGGAGGTGCCGACGTTGACATCCTTGACGAACGGCACGATGGCCACCTGCACGTCGCCCGGATTGAGCGCGGCGCCCTGCAGCATGTTGAGCAGATTGTGGGTCGCGGCCTGAAGCGACGCGATCTTGGTGTTGGAGGCGGGGTTGGGGCACGGACTGTTGGCGTTCGGATTGGTGTCGGACTGGCACATCGAACCGGTGTTATCGAGCACCAGGCCGACCCAGAGCCTGGTCTGGCCCCAAACCACGGTCGACGCCGATTTGACATTCACGTTGTGAATGCCCGCAACGGCCATCAGCGTCGTCGGCATCGGCACCGCGCTGGACACCGTCACCGACTGCGTGCCCAGAGCCACGGTCACCGCTGCCGGCGTGCCGTAGTAGGCGGGATCGGCCTTGTAGTTGGCGTTGAAGTAGGCCTGCGCCACGCTCTGCATCTGCGCCTGTGTGAGGCCAGGCTGCGAGCCGGCTGCGAGTGCCGCGGCGTCGAGGGCTTCGGTGAGGTTCGACCGCACGATCATCGCGCGCGTGAGATCGAGGCCGGCGCCTGCCGCGATGGTGATGGGAATCAGCGACAGGCCGAACATCATCGCGATATTGGCATCGCGATTGCCGAAGAACGCGCGGGCGCGTTTCAACGCGGTACACATGTGTTGACCGATATGCATGGATAATCGCGCGCCGCATTGACAGTGATGCATCATCACCGAGGCGGAGCGAAATTGCCTTTCCCACCGCGGGGCGTGGTTAGGCGTCCGTTAGCGATAGGGAGAACATTCCCGTCGAAATCAACGAAGATTAGCAAAGCGTGAACGGCGCGAGGGAACCGTAACCATTGAGCCCTGGTATTCGGAGGCGGTTAAGCGGTTGTTGACGACGTCGGCGGCTTCGCCTTCGGAAATCGCGCGGCGGCCCATAAGACCATCGCGTGGAAGAGGCTTAAAGCGGCATCTTCGTGGGACGCCGGCAATCGATCAAAAACCGCACGGCGGCGCGTTTCTGCGCCCGTATTGATACGTGCCTTCGCGCGACGACGACGCGCATGCGCGCGGAGAGCACGCGCGCGAATGCGGCGATCGAGTTCGCCTTGGTGGCGCCGGTCTTCTTCCTGCTGTTGCTCGCGATCGTCGAGGACGGCGTGATCTATTTCGCCGGCTCGACGCTGCAATATGCGACCGACAATGCCGCGCGCTATGTGCGCACGGGCCAGGCGCAGGGTGCCGCGCTCACCCAGGGGCAGTTCCGCCAGCGCATCTGCAACGACATCGGCCCGGTGCTGCAATGCAATGCCAACCTCCAGGTGGACCTGGAGTCGTTCAGCGGCTATGGCGGTGCGACCTTTACCAATCCGCTCGACGCCAACGGCAACGTCAACTCGTCGCTGAACAACTACCAGGCCGGCACCTCTTGCAACGTCGTGCTGCTGCGCGTCTTCTACACCTGGAACATCATCACGCCGATGCTGTCGCCTTTCCTGACGAACATGGCGACCGGCAAGCACCTGATCACCGCCACGGCGGCGTTCCGCAACGAACCCTTCACGTCGACGGTGTCCGGATGCTGAAGCTGTTCTCGAAGTTCCGCTGCGCGAATGAAGGCCTTGCTGCGATCGAGTTCGCGATGCTGCTTCCCGTGATGCTGACGCTGTTCCTGGGCAGCATCGAGATGACCGACGCGCTCACCTGCAAGCAGAAGGTGACGGGTCTGGCGGCGACCGCGGCCGATCTTGTCGCGCAGGGGAAAGCGGTCGCGACCTCGGATCTGTCCAACGTTTTTTCGGCGGTGAACTCGATCGTTTATCCCTATCCGAACGCGGGCGTGCAGATCGTCATCACAAGCGTCGTCGACAACGGGTCCGGCGGCGGAAAGGTCGCCTGGAGCTGCGCGCAGAACACCTCGCCGCGTGCCGTGAACAGCACGGTTGCCGTGCCCGCAGGCGTCATCACGACGGGCGGCAGCGTGATCCTGGCGGAGATCACCTATCCGTACACGTCGACCGTCGCCTCGATGCTGAAGGGCACGACGAACATGGCGTCGACGTTCTACGCCCGCCCGCGCCGCAGCGCGGCGGTGACCGGGCCGTCGTCCTGTCCCTAGGCCTTTCTCGGCTCGCGCGGGCGCATCAACCCTTCCTGTACGACACTGGCCACCAGCTTGCCGTCGCGCGTGTAGAGCGCGCCACGGTTGAAGCCCCGCGCGCCCGACCCACTCGGTGAATCCTGCGCGTAGAGCAGCCAGTCGTCCATCTTGAACGGATGATGGAACCACATAGCGTGGTCGAGGCTGGCCATCTGGATCGGCGACTGCCAGGAGCGGCCGTGGGGCAGGAGCGCGGTGTCGAGCAGCGACATGTCGGAGGCGTAGGCCATGACCGACTGCTGCACGATGACGTTGTCCGGTACCGGACCGGTGGCGCGGATCCAGACATTGTCGAACGGCTCGCGCGGCTTCCTGTTCATCCAGTCGTCGAGAATGACGGGCCGCATCTCGATCGGGCGTGGCTTGCTCATCCACGCCTTGGCGTCTTCGGGCGCGTTCTCCATCCATTTCTTGCGCGCCTCGTGCTCGTCCACGAGCTGCTCGGGCGGCGGCACCTTGGGCATGTCGAACTGGTGCTCGAGGCCCTTTTCCGGCACCTGGAAGGAGGCCGACATGTTGAAGATCTGCTTGCCATGCTGGATAGCGATCACACGACGCGAGGTGAAGCTGGCGCCGTCGCGGGCGCGGTCGACCTCGTAGAGGATCGGAATCTTGGGATCGCCGGCGCGCAGGAAGTAGGCATGGAAGGAATGGCAGACGCGGCCCTCGACGGTACGGCTGGCGGCAACCAGCGCCTGGCCGAGCACCTGGCCGCCAAAGACCCGCTGCATGCGGTCCTCCGGCGACTGGCCGCGGAAGATGTTCTCCTCGATCTTCTCCAGATCGAGCAGGTCCATGACTTCTTCAATGGGGGTGCGGGCGGGCTTGGTAACAGGGGCGCTCATGACCGCTCCCTTATGCTTCGATGCTGCACTGCGCAAGACGGCACGGAATCGGGAATTTCTTTGCCGCCTTGTTCAATCCGTCATAAAACTTTGTCACTTCCTGCACCCAGCAAATCAACGGCTTGGCGAAAGGCCGGTATGGCGAACGAACTGCTCGAAAAGGCTGCACATCAGAGGCCTGCGACCACCAGGCGAGGCGCGCTGGAGCGCCTCTTTACCCTTATGTTTCAAGGCTTTGTGTATAACCAGATCTGGGAGGATCCGGTCGTCGACCTGGCGGCGCTGGATCTCAAGCCCGAGCACCGGCTGATCACCATCGCGTCGGGCGGATGCAATGTCCTTAACTATCTTGCGGCCAATCCGGCGAAGATCGTGGCGGTCGATCTCAATCCCAACCATATCGCGCTGACCAAGCTGAAGCTGACGGCGCTGAAGACCCTGCCGAACTACGAATCCTTCTTCCACTTCTTCGGCCGCGCCAATGACAAGGCGAACAAGGCCACTTACGACCGCTACCTGCGCAAGCAGCTCGACGAGGAGACGCGCGAGTACTGGGAGAAGAACCGTCCGCTGCGCGGCAAGCGCATCAACATGTTCGGCAAGAACCTCTATCGCTACGGACTGCTCGGGCGCTTCATCGGCATCCTGCATGCGGTGGCGAAGCTGCACGGCAAGAAGCTGGAGCCGATCCTGTCGGCACGCACGCCGGAGGAGCAACGCCGCCTGTTCGAGCGCGACATCGCGCCCCTGTTCGAATTCAAGTCGATCAAGCTTCTGTCGAAGAGTCCGGTTTCGCTATACGCGCTTGGCATTCCGCCCGCGCAGTACGATGAGCTGGTGGCGGCGGGCGATCCGGTGTCGGTGCTGCGCGAGCGTGTCGAACGACTGGCCTGCGACTTCCCGATCAACGAGAACTACTTCGCCTGGCAGGCGTTCGGCCGCGGCTACGACGTCGAGCACAAGGAGGCGGTGCCGGACTATCTGCGCGAGGACGTCTACGATGTCATCCGTACACGGACCGATAAGGTGGAAGTGCATCACGCATCGCTGACCGACTTCCTGGAGGCACAGCCGCCGCAATCGCTGCACCGCTATGTGCTCCTGGATGCGCAGGACTGGATGAACAACGACCAGATCACCGCGCTGTGGCGCGAGATCGACCGCACCGCGCATGCCCGCGACGCGCGCGTGATCTTTCGCACAGCCGGTCCGGACTCGCCCTTGCCGCGCAAGCTGCCGGCGGAGGTGCTGGCGCCATGGACCTATATGGAGGCAGCGAGCAAGGCGTGGCACGGCAGGGACCGCTCGTCGATCTATGGCGGCTTCCACGTTTATGCGCGGCGGCCGTTGTCGTAGAGCGCATCAGATGACTACTGCGCCTTGTCCGGCCGCAATTCCGGACGAAAAACCGCTGCACACTTTTCGTGGAATTGCTTCGCGTGAGACCTGAGAAAGACCACGCCGCGCTGATGGACGATGTCTATCGCTATCAGCGTTACGTCTATGATTTCACGCGCAAATATTACCTTCTTGGGCGCGACAGGCTGATCCGCGAGATGAAGCCTGGGCCGCAGGCGCGCATCATCGAGATCGGATGCGGCACGGCACGCAATCTGATCCGGATGGCGCGGACCTATCCCGATGCGCGCCTGTACGGACTGGACGCATCGGCCGAGATGCTGCGGACCGCGGAGAACGCGATTGCGCGCGCCGGACTGAGCCGGCGCATAAAGCTGGTGCAGGCCTATGCCGAGGACCTGACCCCGGCCCTTTTCGGCGAAACGGCGCCGTTCGACGAAGCGGTCTTCTCCTATTCCCTGTCCATGATTCCCGATTGGAAACAAGCTCTTAAGGCGGCACAGGCCGCGCTCTCGCCGCGGGGGCACGTGCATGTGGTCGACTTCGGCGATCTGAAGGGCCTTGGTCCGGCCGAGGGGCTGCTGCGCTGGTGGCTGGGTCTATTCCATGTCGCGCCGCGCGAAGAACTGCTTTGCACCATCGAGCAGCAACGCGACAATGGCCAGGTTAAGGTGCTGTCCGGACGCTACGCATTCCTCTGGACATCCGCGCCGGTCACCGCCACGTAAGCCCATCCTCGACGGTTAATAGTCAACGCCCAAATCAGCCAAATCCGCCTTCCGCATTCAAGCAAAGCGGGCACCGATTTCTGTTGCATGGCGGTCACAGACCGCGCGTAAAGCTGTCTCTTGACGGGAAAAATTGGCCGATTCAGCAGGTGTCACTTGGAGACATCGGGCATTATCGCGATTATAAGGTCCGTTGTCGTCCGAACGTTTTGGTGGGGGGGTCCCTGCCCGTCGGTTATTTGAAGCGAGGGTAGAAAATGAAACTTCGTTCGATCGTGCTTGCCGGCGCAGCTGCCGCGGCACTCTCAGCCGGGCCTGCGATGGCCAATGACACACAGGGTTGGTACATCGGCCTTGGTGTTGGTTACGATCACCAGGAGCCGTTGCACATTACGCTCCCCCCACCGTCGACCACCAACGCGCGTCTCGGTCATCAGGATAACGTGATGGTCGCCGGCTCGTTTGGCTACAAGTGGTCCAGCGGCCTGCGTCTCGAATTCGAGCCCAGCTACTCCTGGCATGACACGCATAAAGCCGTGCCTGTGACGACGTCGGGCCTGCCCATATTCACGGGCACGTTCACTGGCTCCGACTCGCTGGCTGGCGCGCTGGTCAACTTCATCTACGACTGGAACCTCGGCGACAACCTGAGCCTTTCGCTCGGTGGCGGCGTCGGTGCCGGCGCTTTCCACGAGTCCGAAATCGACCACAACATTCCGGGGATCAAGTTCATCCGCGGCAGCCACACCGAGTTCATGTGGCAGGGCATTGCCGGCCTGAACTACGAGTGGGATCCGGGCACGGAAATGTTCCTCGACTACCGCTATCGTTCGGCCGAGCTTGACCACGGTTATGCGTCGGACTGGCTTGCCTTTTCCCCGGTCCACATCGCCCAGGCTCAAGAGCATGTGCTGATGGTGGGCGTGCGCTTCTATGTGGAAGAGGCCCCGCCGCCGCCCCCACCGCCGCCGCCTCCGCCCCCGCCGCCTCCGCCGCCTCCTCCGCCGCCGGTGAAGACGTTCATCGTCTTCTTCGACTTCGACAAGTCGAACCTGACCGAGAAGGCGCAGGAAGTGGTCGCCGAAGCGGTACGCGTCGCCAAGGCAAACGGCTTCGTGAAGGTGCTGGTCACCGGCCACACCGACACCGTCGGCTCCGACAGCTACAACCAGGCGCTGTCGATCCGCCGTGCCGAGTCTGTCAAGGATGCGATGGTCGGCCTCGGCATGAACGCCGGCGACATCGCGATCGACGGCAAGTCGTTCCACGACCCGCTGGTCCCGACCGGTCCGGGCGTGCGCGAGCCGCAGAACCGCCGCGCGGTCATCGACCTCGGCGGCTGATCGGATCGATCAGTTCGAATACGGGAAGGGCGGGTCGAAAGACCCGCCCTTTTCGTTTGTGGCACCTCCCTCCGTGGGGAGGTCGAATTTGCTGCGCAAATTTCGGGTGGGGGACCGGCGCGCGTTCAAGCACCGCCACCCAGCGCGCGAAACAAAAGGGACGGGGCCATATCCAGCACCGTCCCCCACCCGAAAATCGCGCCGCGATTTTGTCGACCTCCCCACAAGGGGGAGGTGATTCCTACTGCTCGAACTTCAGCGAGATCACGCCGACGCCGGCCGCGATGTTGAGGCCGGTATTGCCCTGGACGCTCAGCGGCTGGAGCGCAATCGACTTGTCGAGACCGCCGATCAGGACGTTCGCACCGAGCCCGACGCCGAAGGTCGCGCCGGCGGTGGCACCGGCGTAATCGCCTGCCAGTGCGCCGGGGCGGACGTCGGAGGTCGGGGCGACGACGCCCCAGACCAGCACAGCGGAATCGGCGTAGCCGATGTCGACGCCGTATTTCGAGAAGGTGCCGGTGTAGTGCTCATTACTGTTGTTCGCAGCAAAGGTGCACTTGAGCGACTTCTCGGAGCCGAAGATGAAGCCGAAGCCGCTCGACACGTTGCAGGTCAGGCTGCCGACCTTCACGCCGGCCGGCGCGGGCGGCGTGTTCGATGCGATCGTGACCGGCGCCTCCGGCGGATCGTCGGGCTGCGACGGGCGCGGCCGCGGCACGACCAGCGGCAGCGCCTGGGCGCCGGCCAGGGTCACGTCGACCTTGACCGCGCAGCTCTGAACCGGCGTCTCCGCGTCGGCGACATGCACCCCGGCGACGAAATCGTTGAGCGCGGGCTTGGCCGGCGCGTTGGCTGCGGCCAGCACGAGATCGGCGGCCTCGCAGAAGGCGCGGCTGTCGGCAACGCGGCGGAGCTCCGCCTTCGACGCCATGTCGGTCTTGAAGAGGTTGTAGCGCGCATCGCCGCGGCCGCCCTGGATGCGCTTGAACATCGCAAGCAGGAGCTTGTCGCTCTTGAGGAGCTCGGGCCCGAAATTGCGGCGATAGGTGTTGAACGCCTCGCGGGTGGTGTCGCCGCAGGTCAGCGCGGCGTCGACCAGCTGCTGGTCGACCACCGTGGTCTGGATAGCCGCGACTTCGGCCGGATTGGCGCATTGCAGTCTGGGGCGGCGGGCCGCCTGCGCTTCACCCGCGGCGATCGCCGCGATGGCAACAAGGCAAACTCCCGCCTTCCATGCGTTTCCCATGTATTTTCGGCTCGTTTTATGGCTGCTTGGGTCACGTATAGCATCGGGGCTGCGGCCCCGCTAATCCTTTGATCGGGCTGATAGTTAAAGGTTCCCAGATGGCCGCCGCCAAACGCCGCCCGGCAAAGGCCGGACCTGCCGTCGATCTGAGGGGGGAGGCCGTCCACTGGGACTTCCGCAAGGACATGTCCTATGGCGACTATCTGGGGCTCACGACGCTGCTGAGCGCGCAGAAGCCGCTATCCGGCGCCCATGACGAGATGCTCTTCCTCGTGATCCACCAGTCGAGCGAGCTGTGGATCAAGCTGTGCCTGCACGAGCTGACGGCCGCGATCCGCCATATCCGTGCCGACGACCTGGGCCCCGCCTTCAAGATGATGGCGCGCATCGCCCGGGTGCAGGTTCAGCTCATCCAGTCCTGGGAGATCCTGTCGACCATGACGCCGTTCGACTATGCGAGCTTCCGCGGGAGCCTAGGCAAGTCGTCGGGCTTCCAGTCATTCCAGTACCGCATGCTGGAATTTCGGCTGGGCAACAAGAACGCAGCCATGGCCCGCGTCTTCGCGGCCGACAAGCAGGTGGCGGCGCAGGTGCGCGCAGCCCTGACCGAGCCGAGCGTGTACGACGAGTCGCTCGCCCTGCTGGCGCGACGTGGCTTCAAAATTCCGAAGAGCAGGCTCCAGCGCGATTTTTCGCAGCCGTATGCCGCGGACCGCCGCGTCACCGCCGCGTGGCGCGAGGTCTATCGCGATGCGCAGACGCACTGGGACCTGTACGAGCTGGCCGAGAAGCTGGTCGACCTCGAGTACCGCTTCCACCTCTGGCGCTTCAGCCACATGAAGACGGTTGAGCGCATCATCGGCAACAAGATGGGCACCGGAGGCACGTCCGGTGTGAACTATCTCAAGAAGGCGCTCGGGCTGACCTTCTATCCGGAGTTGTGGGAGGTCCGCACCGAGCTCTGATCGCGTGGCGTTTACCATCCTTCCGCGTTGTCCCGATTTGGGACGGGACCTACCATCGGCGTTGAAAACTGAACGAGATTGGGGGGAACCATGAAATTCAGAATTCTTGCCGCAGGCATCCTCGCGATCACCGCGCTGGCCGGGTGTGCGCATCCGCCACCGCCGCCTCCGCCACCGCCGCCGCCACCTCCGCCGCCGCAAGTGGTCGTACATTGGGACAAGGTCATCCTCTACTTCGACTTCATGAAGGCGAACCTGACGACGACGGCCGCTGACGCGATCGCCGATGCGATCAGCCGTAACGGCCGCCCGCCGGCGCATGTGGTGATCACGGGCTATTGCGACACCGCCGAGCGTCACTGCCGCGAACTGTCGCTGCGCCGCGCCGACGCCGTGAAGGACGAGCTGGTCCGCCGGGGGATGGCGCCGGGCGCCATCGACACGCTGGGTTCGGATGACCTGGCGGTGCCGACGCCCAAGCACACGCGCGAGCCGAAGAACCGCCGCGCGGTGATTGACCCGCGCTAGAACCTGACTAGCTTCCCTGCAGGGCGCGCGACAGCCTCGCGCGCCCTTTGTCTTTTGAGCCCTTTTGGTCTTTGAGGAAGCTTACGTGGGCGCACTTTCACATATCCGCGTGCTCGATCTTTCGCGCGTGCTGGCGGCGCCATGGGCGACCCAGATCCTGGGCGATCTGGGGGCCGAGGTGATCAAGATCGAGAAGCCGGGCGAAGGCGACGAGACGCGCCTGTTCGGACCGCCGTTCCTGAAGAACGCCGACGGCTCGCGCGGCGACGCGACCTATTTCCTGACCACCAACCGCAACAAGAAATCCGTCACCGTCGACATGGCGAAACCGGAGGGCCAGGCGCTGATCCGCCGGCTGGCGCGGCGGGCGCATATCGTGGTCGAGAACTTCAAGACCGGATCGCTCAGCAAGTACGGCCTCGATTACAAGAGCCTGAAGGCCGAGAACCCGGCGCTGATCTATTGCTCGCTGACCGGGTTCGGGCACACCGGGCCGTACAAGGACAAGGCCGGCTACGACTACGTCATCCAGGGCATGGGCGGCCTCATGAGCGTCACCGGCCAGAAGGACGGCGATCCCGGTGCGGAACCGATGAAGGTGGGCGTGGCTGTCAGCGACCTCGTCACCGGCCTCTACACGGCGATCGCGATCCTGGCGGCGATCATTCATCAGTCGCGCACCGGCGAAGGCCAGGAGATCGACATGGCGCTGTTCGACGCGCAAGCGGCCGGCCTGGCCAATCAGGCCATGAATTATCTGGCGGGCGGCGTGGTTCCCGGGCGGCTGGGCAATGCGCATCCGAACATCGTGCCGTACCAGGTGTTCGCGACGGCGGACGGGCACCTGATTCTGGCGACGTCGAACGATGCGCAGTTCCGGCGCTTCGCGAAGTTGGCCGGACTTGCCGCGGTGGCGGACGATCCGCGCTATGCGACCAATGCCGAGCGCGTGGCGCACCGGCAGGAAGTGGTCGACATGCTGAAGCCGATCTTCACCACGCGGACGACGGCGCAGTGGATTGCCGACCTGGAAGCCGCGAACGTGCCGTGCGGGCCGATCAACCGTGTCGACCAGGTGTTCGCCGATCCTCAGGCGATCGCGCGGCAGCTCACGGTCACCATGCAGCACGCGACAGGTCCGCTGACACTGGTCGCAAGCCCGCTGAGGCTTTCGGCGACGCCACCGGAGTATCGCAGCGCGCCACCGTTGCTCGGCGAGCACACGGACGACATATTGTCGGGCGTGCTGGCATTGTCCGCAGATGAAATCGCACGGCTGCGAGACGCCGGCGTTATCTGACACGCAACAAAGAGAAGCGTCTTCGCGTTTAGGTCTTATCCGAGGCCAACATGCGCGCGACGCTTATCCTGCTCAGCCTGACCGCGGTGGCGGCGGCGGGCAGCGCGCAGGCGGCGGGCCTGGTGATGCCGCAGTTCAAACCTTCACATATCGATGCCTACAACGCAGCGCGCGTCGAGCAGCCGTGGACGGGCGAACAACCGGCGGCGCGCATCGCAGAACAGCCGATCGGCGAGGCGATCAGCCGACGGCTCGGTCTTGCGGACGGCAGCGCGCAACTGTTCCGCTATCAGGTGCAGGGCACCCCGTCGGACAAGGCCGTGCTGGACGGCATGGTGGACGGCGGCGGGATCAGGCTGAAGCTGAGCTGGTAAGCTTTCCGGCGGCGCGCGTTTGGCGTATGGGAACGCCGCACGCGGACGAGGTTCCAGATGGTATACAAGGTGGCGGTGGTCGGCGCGACGGGCAATGTCGGGCGCGAGATGCTGACGGTGCTGGCCGAACGCACCTTCCCGGCGAGCGAAGTGGTGGCGCTGGCGTCCAGCCAGTCGACCGGCACGGACATCTCGTTCGGCGACGACCTGCTGAAAGTGAAGGCGCTCGACCATTACGATTTCCGCGGCACGGATATCGTGCTGATGAGCGCTGGCAGCACGGTGGCCAAGCAATGGGCGCCGAAGATCGCGGCACAGGGCGCCATCGTGATCGACAATTCCAGCGCCTGGCGCATGGACCGCGAAGTGCCTCTGGTGGTGCCGGAGGTGAATGCCGACGTGCTGAACCAAGGCATCAAGAGGGGCATCATCGCCAACCCGAACTGCTCGACCATCCAGCTTGTTGTCGCCTTGAAGCCGCTGCACGAGGCGGCGAAGATCAAGCGTGTGGTGGTGGCGACCTACCAGTCGGTGTCGGGCGCCGGCCGCGACGCGATGGACGAGCTGTTCCGCCAGGCCCGTGCTGTGTTCGTGGCCGATCCGGTGGAGGTGGAGCAGTTCACCAAGCAGATCGCCTACAACGTCATCCCGCACATCGATGAATTCATGGACTCCGGCCTGACGAAGGAGGAGTGGAAGATGATGGTCGAGACGCAGAAGATCCTGGACCCCGACATCGCGGTGACCGCGACCTGCGTGCGGGTGCCGGTGTTCATCGGCCATTCCGAAGCCGTGAACATCGAGTTCGAGACCGCGATCACGGCGGACAAGGCGCGGCAGGTGCTGCGCGCGGCGCCCGGCGTGCTGGTGGTCGACAAGCGCGAGGACGGCGGCTACGTCACGCCGCTGGAATGCGCGGGCGAGGACGCGACCTATGTCAGCCGCATCCGCAAGGACCCGACGGTCGAGCACGGGCTGTCGCTGTGGGTGGTATCGGACAATCTGCGCAAGGGCGCGGCGCTGAACGCGGTGCAGATCGCCGAGGCGCTGATCAATCGCAAGCTGCTGAAGAGGGCGGCATGACCCAGGATGAATTCGCGGCGCTGGTGAAGCGCTTCTCCGCGGCCGCGACGGCGGGCGACGGCAAGGCGCTGGCGGATTGCTTCACACCGAACGGCACCTATTACGACTACATCTACGGGCCGCACCAGGGGCGCGGCAGAATCTGCGAGATGCTGGAGGAGCTCTTCCACCGCGACGCGGCAGAGTACGACTGGATGTTCTTCGATCCGGTGGTGCATGGCGACATCGGCTATGCGTGGTCGCTGTCGACATTCATCTCCAAGGTGCCGGAATATGCCGGCAAGGAGATCGTGATCGATGGCATCAGCCGGTTCGTGTTGAAGGATGGGCTGATCGCGGAATACCATGAGAGCGTGAACGGCGGTGTGGCGCATGCGCAGCTCGGGCTGGCGCCGGAGCGCATGGCGAAGGTGATGGCGCGCTGGAGCAAGCGATTCCGCGAGCGCGGCGATGTGGAATCCTACCGTGCGGCGGTTCGCGCCCGTTACGCCGGCCGCCGCTAGCGGCTAGTCTGCCCCCAGATTGTCGAGGGGTACGAAATGACGACCATCAGGCCGCGCCGGTCGGTGCTGTACATGCCGGGCTCGAACGCCCGGGCGCTGGAAAAGGCGCGCACGCTGCCCGCCGACGCGCTGATCCTGGACCTGGAAGACGCCGTGGCGCCGGACGCGAAGGAGATCGCGCGGCAGCAGGTATGCGACGCGGTCAAGGCACGCGGCTTCGGCAAGCGCGAGGTGATCGTGCGGGTCAACGGACTGGGCACGCCATGGGGCGAGGCCGACCTGCGCGCTGCGGCGGAAGCCAAGCCTGACGCGATCCTGGTGCCGAAGATCGAGTCGGTGGTGGAGCTGAACACCATCGAGTCCAAGCTTGGCCCGGCCGATCCGGGAATCGCGGTCTGGGCGATGATCGAGACACCGCGCGCCATCCTGAACATCGCGCATGTCGCGTCGGCCGGCGGGCGGCTCCAGTGCTTTGTCATGGGCACCAACGATCTGATCAAGGAGATTCGCGGCGTCCACACGCAGGACCGTATGAACCTTTCCGCGGCGCTCAGCCTGTCGGTGCTGGCGGCGCGGGCGAACGGGCTGGTCGTGATCGACGGCGTCTATAACGACATCGCCAATGCCGACGGGTTCAAAGCGACCTGCGAGCAGGCACGGGCGTTCGGGTTCGACGGCAAGACACTCATCCATCCGACGCAGGTCGAGCCGTGCAACGCGGTGTTCGCGCCGTCGGCCGCCGAGGTGGAAGACGCGCGCAAGCTGATCGCGGCGTTCGAACTGCCGGAGAACAAGGGCAAGGGCGCGATCAAGGTCGACGGCCGCATGGTCGAGCTGCTGCACGCCGAGATCGCCCGCCGCACGGTGGCTGTGGCCGACGCCATCGCGGGGCTGGAGGCGGCATGAGCACGAAAACGGTCGCGGGCAATTTCTTCGAGGACTTCCACGTCGGGCAGAAGCTGGTGCACGCGACGCCGCGGACGCTGACGCATGGCGATGCGGCGCTGTACCAGGCGCTGTACGGCTCACGCTTCGCGCTGCAGTCGGCGGACAGCTTTGCGCAGGCCTGCGGGCTGCCGCATGCGCCGCTGGACGACCTGCTGGTGTTCCACACCGTGTTCGGCAAGACGGTGCCGGACGTGTCGCTCAACGCCGTGGCGAACCTGGGCTATGCCGAGGGCAAGTTCCTGAAGCCCGTCTATGCGGGCGAGACCCTGTCGGCGCATTCCGAGGTGATCGGGCTCAAGGAGAACTCCAACCGGCAAACCGGCGTCGTCTATGTGCGCACGCACGGCGTCAACGAAAAGGACGAGCAGGTCCTCTCCTATGTGCGCTGGGTGATGGTGCGCAAGCGCGATCCCGAAGCGGTGATCAAGGAAAGCGTCGTGCCGTCGCTGGCGGAGGCAGTCGAGCCGCACGACCTGCGCGTGCCGGCCGCGCTCAACTTCGACACGCTGTTCGAGCCGTCGCAATCCGGCTCGGCACATCTGTGGGACGATTACACGGTCGGCGAGAAGATCGACCACGTCGACGGCGTCACGGTGGAAGAAGCCGAGCACATGATGGCGACGCGGCTCTACCAGAACACCGCGCGGGTGCATTTCAACCAGTTCGCCGAGGCGCAGGGCCGCTTCGGCCGCCGCCTGATTTATGGCGGACACGTGATCAGCCTGGCGCGCGCGATCTCGTTCAACGGGCTGGCGAACGCCTTCACCATCGCGGGCATCAATGGCGGGCGGCACGTCAATCCGCTGTTTGCGGGCGACACGGTGTTCGCCTGGAGCCAGGTGATCGACAAGCAGCCGCTCGGTCACCGCAAGGATGTGGGGCTGCTGCGGCTGCGGCTGGTAGCGACCAAGAACCTGCCCTGCACCGCGTTCCCCGATCGCGACGGCAAGGGCCAGTATCCGGCAGAGGTCATCCTGGATTTCGACTACTGGGCAGTCATGCCGCGCGGATGAGCTTGCCCGGATGACTCTGCTTGGGCGTTATCGCGCGGCGATTGCCAGAGGCGAATTGAAGGACGACGCGGCGCAGGCCGGCGCCGCCGCGCGGCTGGCCGCGCTGTCGGAGGCCCTTGGGTCGTACAAGCCGGGGCGGCGGCTGTTCTTCGGACAGCGCACACCGCCGCGCGGGCTCTACATCTGGGGCGATGTCGGCCGCGGCAAGTCCATGCTGATGGACCTGTTCTTCGAGGGCGCGCCGATGGCGCAGAAGGAGCGCATCCACTTTAACGAGTTCATGGTCGACACCCACGCACGCATCCATGAGGAGCGCCAGAAGGCAGGCACGGCCGATCCGATCGCGCCGGTGGGCCGGGAGATCGCGGAACGCGCGACTTTGCTGTGCTTCGACGAGTTCCAGGTGACCGACATCGCGGATGCGATGATCCTGGGCCGGCTGTTCGAGCAACTGTTCGAGCGCGGCGTTGTCATCGTCGCGACATCGAACACGCCGCCGGACCGGCTATATGAAGGCGGGCTCAACCGCCAGCTCTTCCTTCCGTTCATCGCGGAGATCGAGCAACGGCTCGAGGTCGTGGAACTGGACGGGCCGGTCGACTACCGGCTGCACCGAATCTCCGGACTCAATGTCTATCTGCATCCACTGGGGCCGGCCACCGATGCCGCAATGAATGCGGCCTGGCTGAAGCTGACCGATCGCGCGGAAGGCGCGCCGGCGACCCTGACGGTGCTGGGCCGCAGTGTGCGCGTGCCGCAGGCGGCGCGCGGCGTGGCGCGGTTCTCCTTCGACGATCTGTGCGCAAAGCCCCTGGCGGGCGCGGATTATCTCGCGATCGCGCACGCCTTCCACACCGTGTTGCTGGACCGCATCCCGAAGCTGACGGCGGACCAGCGCAACGAAGCGCGGCGGTTCGTGCTGCTGATCGATACGCTCTATGACGAAGGCGTGAAACTGATCTGTTCCGCGGCGGCTCCGCCCGAGGAACTGTACGCGGTCGGCGACGGCGCCGAATCGTTCCGCCGCACCGTCTCGCGCCTGCACGAGATGCAGAGCGAGGACTATCTCAAACGCGGCCACGGCACGCATTGAGCAATAGACTCACGTGCCCGCGGCGCGTTTAATCTCCGCATGCTGCGCGACACTCTCACGCTCTTCGGATTTCTCGGGGTTGCGATCCTGATCTATCGCTATCACCGCGCGGTGATCGCCGCGCTCAGGCGTTTTGATGCGCGCAATGTGAAGCGCATCGAGGACCAGGCGCGGGCCCGTACCGATCCCATGGCTCACTTCCGGGAAACCTTGTTGGTCGCCGAGGAGCAGGTCGAGGATATCCACGAGGTGCAGGCCATCGACGCGCGGCTCGGCACAGCCGTCACCCATTTTGTCTTCGAGGGCGAGCACTTCCTGACTCGCGACGATGCAGAGCGGGCGCGCGCCGCAAAGATCGGCGCGATCGCGCGCAGCTATTATGCCGACCTGCCGAGAGCCCTGGCGGAGCGGCAGGCGCCGGGAACCGTGGGCGGCTCAACGTCGGCGCAACCGCCATCGCAGCCGCCGAAGAACTCAGGATCGAACGTCGTGCCGTTCCGGCGGGGCGGCGACACGCTTCACTAGGCCGCTTCGCCTTTCATCAGCCGCGGCAACTTGCCGATATCGCCGCCGGCGTGGCGCATGAAGAAGCGGCGCGCCGGGCCGAAGGCATCGACGATCCCCATGCCGAGATCGCGGGCGAAACGGATCGGCGCGATGTCGTTGGAGAAGAGCCGGTTCAGGCCGTCCATCGCAAACGACATGGTGAAGGAATCGAAGCGGCGCCAGCGTTCGTACTTCTCCAGCACCGTCAGCGAGCCGATGTCGAGACCGACACGGGCGGCATCCAGCACCACGTCGGTCAGCGCAGCGGCGTCCTTCAGGCCGAGATTGAAGCCCTGCCCGGCGATAGGATGGATGCCGTGGGCGCTGTCGCCGGCGAGCGCGAAGCGCGGCTTCACGAAGCCGCGGGCAAGATGGAATTTGAGCGGGTGGGACCAGCGCGGGCCTGCGGACTTCGTCGCGCCGAGATGATCGCCGAAGCGGCGCGCGATCTCCGCGTTGAAGGCATCGTCGTCCAGTTTCATCATTTCCGGCGCGAGCTTCTCGTCTTCCGTCCAAACCAGGGACGACCGATTGGCATGTTCTTGGCCCACCGCTTCGCTACTTGCGGCCGGGGTCATGGGGAGGATCGCGAACGGACCGCTGGGCAGAAAGTGCTCATAGGCGACGCCGTTGTGCGGCTTTTCGTGCTCGACCGTCGCGACGATGCCCCACTGGTCATAGGACCAGGCGACGATCGGGATGCCCATCAGCTCGCGCATCGGCGAGGGGCGGCCGTCGGCGGCGACCGCGAGTTGCGCGGTGACGGCGTCGCCGTTGCTGAGCGTCGCGGTGATGCCGCCGGCGGCTGTCTCGAGATTGGTCAGCGCCGCGGGCGCGACGAAATGCAGGTTGGGCAAAGTCTCCGCGACCGCGAACAGGCCGGTGCGGGTGTGGCGGTTCTCGACGATGTGCCCCAGCGACCGCGCCCCGATCTCGCCGGCATCGAAATGCAGCGAGAACGGCGAGGGCGTGCCGCCGAGTTTCGCGTCGGTGACCAGGATGTCCTTGATCGGCTGCGCGTGCGGTTCGAGGTGCGGCCAGACGCCGAGCGCCTCGAACATGCGGACCGTGGCGTAGGCAAGGGCGCAGACGCGGCCGTCGAACCTGGCGTCCAGCGCCGCGCTCTTAGGGACAGGATCGGCCACCACGACGTCCAGGCCGCCCTTCGCCAGCGCGATGGCGAGCGTCATCCCCACCATGCCGCCGCCGCCGATGATCACGTCGCATCTGCTGCTCATGGACCGACCTTAGGGGGCGCCGACGCGAAATGCGCGGCGGGAATTGTCCCGCTTCCCGGTGCGCACGGAATCTGGGCAATTCGGCGCGATTGCTCAGAAATTCAGCAGATTTCGTGATCCGGAAAGTTCAAGCGGGTCGCCTGACAAGAAAATTCCTTTTCGATTCAAGGAACTGTCATTTCGCTGCAGCGCGGCACGGTTCTTGATGAAGCGCTAAGGCCCCCGGGGTGCGCGGGCGGAATATTAACCATTGGAAGGATCAAGGATGAAGCTCATCACGGCGATCATCAAACCCTTCAAGCTCGACGAAGTGCGCGAGTCGCTGTCGGCGCTGGGCGTGCAGGGCATGACGGTGACGGAGGTCAAAGGCTACGGCCGTCAGAAGGGGCATACGGAAATCTATCGCGGCGCCGAATACGCCGTGAGCTTCCTGCCGAAACTCAAGATCGAACTCGCCGTCAAAAGCGAGATGGCCGACGCGGTGATCGAAGCGATCACCAGCAAGGCCAAGACCGGCCAGATCGGCGACGGAAAGATCTTCGTCACGCCGCTGGAGCAGGTCGTGCGCATCCGCACTGGAGAAACAGACGGGGACGCGCTCTAGGCGCTCTCGCTAGGGATCAAACGAAGGGGACGACAGAACAATGATTCACAGCAAACTGAAGACTATCGGAGTAGCAGGCGCCGCCGGCGCGGGTGCGCTCCTGCTCACGATGGGACCGGCCTTTGCCGCGGCACCGCCGCCGGATCCGCTGAACTCGGGCGATACCGCCTGGATGATCACATCCAGCGCGCTCGTCCTGCTCATGACGATTCCGGGCCTTGCCCTGTTCTACGCCGGCATGGTGCGCAAGAAGAACATCCTTGCCACCGCCGCGCAGAGCTTTGGCGCGACGGCCATTATCACCGTGCTGTGGATGATCATCGGCTATTCGGTGGCGTTCACGACGAACAAGGACAGCAACCTCAACCAGTACATCGGCAGCTTCGACCAGTTCATGCTGTTCCAGATGGGTCTGAAGAGCATCAACCCGCTCGCAGGCACGATCCCGGAATCGGTTTACATGTTCTTCCAGATGACCTTTGCCATCATCACCCCGGCGCTGATCGCCGGCGCGATCGCGGATCGCATGAAGTTCTCGGCTTTCATGTGGTTCATGTCGCTATGGCTGCTCCTGATCTACGTGCCGATCGCCCACTGGGTATGGGGCGGCGGCTGGCTGGGCACGCTGGGCGCACTCGACTACGCCGGCGGAACCGTCGTGCATCTGAACGCCGGTACCGCAGGTCTCGTGGCGTGTCTGATGCTCGGCAAGCGCGTCGGCTACGGCACGGAGAACATGGCGCCGCATAACCTGCTCTTCGCCCTGATCGGCGCATCCCTGCTGTGGGTCGGCTGGTTCGGCTTCAACGCCGGCTCGGCCACCGCAGCGAACTACAACGCCGGCATGGCTGCGGCGGCGACGCAGATCGCAACCGCGGCGGCGGCGCTGGGCTGGATGTTCTCGGAGTGGATCGTCTCCCGCAAGCCTTCGGTGCTCGGCATGATCTCTGGCGCGGTCGCAGGCCTCGTGGCGATCACGCCGGCCTCGGGCTTCGTCGATGGCTTCGGCGGTCTGATTATCGGCGTCGCAGCGGGCGTGGTCTGCTATTTCTCCTCCGTCTATGTGAAGAAGTGGCTTGGCTACGACGACGCGCTCGACACCTGGGGCGTGCACGGCGTGGGCGGTGCACTGGGCGCGATGCTGACGGGCGCCCTTGCCAAGAAGGCGATCAACGCGGCCGGGGCGCCAAATGGCGGCTGGCTGTTCGACGGGAACGGCCACCAGATGCTGATCCAGTTCTACGACGTGGCGGCGGTGTTCGTGTATTGCGGTGTCGGCACGTTCATCATCCTCAAGGTGATCGACATGATCGTGGGTCTCAGAGTCTCCAAGGAGGTCGAGGTCGAAGGTCTCGACATCAACCTCCACGGAGAAACGGTGCACGGCTGATCCCCCGTGTGACTGCTTCCTCCTGATCAACTGGGGCGCCGGGCAACCGGCGCCCTTCTTGTTTCTGCGGGTGAAACCGTTGCCGGTGCGTAGCTAGACGCCCGTTAACGCGTGGGATGTGCTTATGGGCGCTAGCGGCGGCGCTCGGCAAGCGTGTCAGCGACGATCCAGGCAGCGCCGGCGAGCGCGAGGTTCACCATGAACTCGATCCAGACGTTGTGATCGGCGGGCTTCGCCAACACGAACGGCGTGTGCACCAGGATGCCAAACAGGACATACATCAGGGTGAGCAGGCGTGCCGCGAGCAGGGCGAGGATGCCCGAAAGGATCGCGAGGCCGGCCGCGATTGCTGCGGCGCCGGTGACATAGACCCAGAACATCTGGCTCGGTGGAAGGTAGCCCGGCACAAAGGTTGCCGAGAGCTTGGCGAACACGAAGTGGGCCGTGCCGAAGACCATCAGGCAGCAGGCGAAGACGTAGAGGGCGATGCGCGAGAGGCGGGAGGACGGTGACGCGAAGGCGACCAGGCCGCCCATGGTCATCGCCATTGGCTCGGCGGTGGCTTCCCAGTAATCGAAACGGCTCGCATGCGCGATCAGCGGGACCAGATCGACCAGGAGAAAACCGAGACCGAAGATCGCCGCCAGCAGCGCGGCGCCCCAGGCACGCCGCCAGTTGATCAACGCGCCGCCAGCGATCAGCAACGCACCCACGGCGTATGCAAGCAACGCGCGGCCCGGCAGGGTTGCCGGCACACGCAAGCCGCCCGTCGCGAAATCGGCCCATAACAGGCCCGCGACCCCCATCATGATCGCGGCAATGCCGTAGACGCGTGCTCCGAGAGCGTTCATGGCCGCCCCTCCCCGGCGAGAACAGGTGGACGATAGCGGCTGACCGCTGGCTCAAGTCGCACAAAGGCGTGAACGAGCCAGTTATCGCCGGGCTCGTCTCGGCGATCCAAGAACACCGAGGGTGACGAGAACAGCGCTGCGCGCGCCGTATCGCTTTGCCGCCTGGGTGCTCATGGATGGCCGGCACGAGGCGGGCCATGACGCCTATTATTGGATTGCGGGGCCGCGGTGCGACGCGAAGCAGCGCGTGATAGAAGGCACCATGCTCTTTCCGGGACGACTTTCCGAACTTCCGCCGGCGGCGTTTGCGAAGCTGGCGACCTTGCTCGATCCGCACAAGCCGGGGATGCCGGTGATCTCGCTTGCGGTTGGCGATCCCAACGGCGCGGTGCCGCCGTTCGTGACCGAGGCGCTCGAAAAGCATGCGAAGGACTTCGGGCAGTATCCGCCGATCAACGGTACGGCCGACTGGCGCCAGGCGGCGGCGGGATGGCTGATGTCGCGCTTCGGGCTCGCGCCAGCCTCGATCGATCCGGAGAAGAACGTGCTGCCGCTGAACGGTACGCGCGAAGGACTGTTCCTGGCGCTGTTCACGGTGATGCCGGAAACGAAGGCCGGGAAGCGGCCGGCGGTGCTGCTCCCCAATCCGTTCTACCAGTGCTATGCGGCGGCGGCCTTGGCGAGCGGCGGCGAACCGGTGTTCGTGCCGGCCATGGCAGAGACCGGCTTCCTGCCGGACTTCGCGTCGCTGCCGAGGGAAACGCTGGAGCGCACGGCGGCGGTGTACATCTGCTCGCCCTCGAACCCGGAGGGCGCCTGCGCCTCCGAACAGTATTGGCGAACACTGTTCGCGCTGGCCGACCAATACGACTTCACGGTGTTCGCCGACGAGTGCTACGCCGACATCTATCTTGAGACGCCACCGGTTAGCGCCCTGCCCGTCCGCGGCGCGCCCTATGACCGGCTGCTGACCTTCCATTCGCTGTCGAAGCGATCGGGGCTGCCGGGGCTGCGCTCGGGCATCGTGGCGGGCGAGGCGAAGCTGATGGAGCGCTTTCGTCAGTTCCGCAACTACGCGGGACCGCAAGTGCCGTTGCCGATCATCGCGGCCAGCGCCGCGGCATGGCGCGACGAGGCGCATGTCGAGGCCAACCGCGCCGGCTACCAGGAGAAATTCCGGCTGGCGCAGAGAATGCTCGGCAACCGCGCCGGCTTCCGCCTGCCGGAGGGGGGATTCTTCCTCTGGCTCGACGTCGGCAATGGCGAGGAAACAGCCTTAAGGCTGTGGCGCGAGGTGGGCGTGCGGACCCTGCCGGGCGCCTATATGGGCCGAGAAGTGATCGCGGGAAATTCCCGCAGCAATCCTGGGTTTTCGTACCTGCGGGTCGCGCTTGTTAACGACCTGTCAACCATTACGGCCGCTCTTGAAAGGATGACAGAAATTCTGGGGCGGTCATGAGCCAGGCAGGGCGTCGCATCATGGCCGGTGGCGTGTATCAGCCGCGGTCGCGCGGCGCGGCGATGCAGGATGCGCTGGCCGATGCCCGGCGCTCGATGGCGCGGCTGCTCAGGCTTGTCATCATGCGCGGCGCGGGCCTGCTGCTGCTGCTGGCCGGAGCGGCGGCGCTGCTGTCGCTGCTCACCTATTCCTCGACCGACGGCAGCCTGAACAACGCGACCGGCGTCGAGCCGTCGAACCTGTTCGGAGGCGTCGGCGCCACGGCGGCGGACATCCTGTTACAGTCCTTCGGCCTGGCGGCCGTGCTGGTGCTGCTGCCCCTGCTGACCTGGGGCTTTGTCGCGATGCGCGGGCAGACGCTGAAGCACGTGTTCTGGCGCGGCTTCGCCTGGCCGATCGGCACAGTGCTGGTCGCGGCGGGGCTTGGCGTCCTTCCGGCGCTGCTGTCGCTGCCGGCCGGCAATGGCGGACTGATCGGGATCGCAGTGGCCGCGCTGTCACATCACGTGGCGCAGGTCTATGGCCAGAGCTGGATCGGCTGGCTGATGCCCATGCTGCTGCTGGCGACGGGATTGCCGCTGGCTTTCCTCGCCACAGGCCTCAGGTTAAAGCCCATCGTCATGGGCGCGGCGAACGTGCCGGCCCTCTTCGTATGGGCCGGATCGATGTTGAAGATGCCGTCGTTCTCGTTCCGCAAGACGAAGGACGACCATCACAGCGATTACGACCACGACGACGAAGACGACTACGCGCATGAGGCGCGTGACGAAGACCGTGATGACGCCGGCTATGAGCTGGATGTCGCGCCCGAGCCGATCGCGGCGACGCGGCTGGCGGAGCGGCAGCAGAGCCGTGTGAAGCGCGAGGAAGCGCGCCGCGCCTCAACCGCGCCCGGCAAGAAGGTGAAGCAGCCGGCGCTCGATCTGGTGTCGGGCGAATACCAGCTGCCGTCGCTGACCTTGCTGCATGAAGCGGTGCCGATGGCCGAGGCCAACGCGCTGTCCGACGAGGCGCTGGAAGAAAACGCGCGCATGCTGGAAGCGGTGCTGACCGATTTCGGCGTGAAGGGCCGCATCATGGCGGTGCGCCCCGGCCCGGTGGTGACGCTATACGAATTCGAGCCGGCGGCGGGCGTGAAGTCCTCGCGCGTGATCTCACTTTCCGACGACGTGGCGCGCTCGATGAGTGCGGTAGCGGCACGCATCGCGACCATCCCGGGCCGCAACGTGATCGGCATCGAGCTGCCGAACCACACGCGCGAGACGGTCTACCTGCGCGAGATGCTGGCGAGCGCGGAATACGACAAGGCGCGCGCGCCGCTGACGGTGGCGCTGGGCAAGACCATCGGCGGCGAGCCGGTGATGGCAGACCTCGCCAAGATGCCCCACCTGCTGGTCGCGGGCACGACAGGGTCGGGCAAGTCGGTCGGGCTGAACACGATGATCCTGTCCCTGCTCTACCGGCTGTCGCCGGAGCAGTGCCGGCTGATCATGATCGATCCCAAGATGCTGGAGCTGTCGGTCTATGACGGCATCCCGCACCTGCTGTCGCCGGTCGTGACCGATCCGAAGAAGGCGGTCGTGGCGCTGAAATGGGCGGTGCGGGAGATGGAAGACCGCTACCGCAAGATGTCGAAGCTCGGCGTGCGCGGCGTGGAGGCCTTCAACGACCGCGTGCGCAAGGCGAAGGAGAAGGGCGAGACGCTCAAGAGAACCGTCCAGACCGGCTTCGACCGCGAGACCGGCAAGCCGATCTACGAGGACGAGGTCCTCGAGATGGAGCCGATGCCGTTCATCGTGATCGTGGTCGACGAGATGGCCGACCTGATGATGATCAGCGGCAAGGAGATCGAGGGCGCGATCCAGCGCCTGGCGCAGATGGCGCGCGCCGCCGGCCTGCACCTGATCGCGGCGACGCAGCGACCTTCTGTCGACGTCATTACCGGCACGATCAAGGCGAACTTCCCGACCCGCATCTCGTTCCAGGTGACGTCGAAGATCGACTCGCGCACGATCCTGGGCGAACAGGGCGCCGAGCAGCTGCTAGGCCAGGGCGACATGCTCTACATGATGGCCGGCGGCCGCATCCGCCGCATCCACGGCCCGTTCGTGAGCGATCACGAGGTGGAAGACGTGGTGCGCCACCTGAAGTCGCAGGGCGCGCCTGAATATCTCGACGCGGTGACGGAAGAGCCGGACGAGGAGAGCGACGATCCCTATGCGCTGATGAGCGGCGGGACCGGCGGCAACTCCCAGTCCGGCGACGATCTTTACGACAAGGCGCTGGCGATCGTGGCGCGCGAGCGCAAGGCGACGACGAGCTACATCCAGCGGCGCTTGCAGATCGGCTACAACAAGGCCGCCAGCCTGATCGAGCGCATGGAGCACGACGGCGTCGTGTCACGCCCCAACCACAAGGGCCTGCGCGAGGTCCTGCTTCCGGATCACGGCGAAGAATAGATCGCCTCGATCCTCGCCGCGAGCGCCGGAATATCCGTCGGCAACTGCGTATCCACCTCGACCAGCGTGCCGATGCCCATCGGGCGGCCGAAGTCACGCATGACATCGGCTTCGGCAATTGCGCGGCCATAGTGTGCGGGATGATGGCCAGGGCGCGCGGCACGCTGTGCGAAACGGCGCGCTACTTCCGCGGGTGAGCAACGACAATACACTTCGATGATCCGGCCTTCGAGCGCGCGCAGGCGCTGCTGCTCATAGTCATTGCGCCAGTGGAAGTTCGCTTCCAGCACCAGGCGCGGCACGTGCGATGCGAGCGACCACAGAACTTCCCACGAGGCGGCGCCGACGCGCCTTGATGCTTCCGGATCGAATGCGCCGTGATCGAGCGCGTCGTAGAGCGGCTCCTTGATGTCGTCTTTGGACAGCAGTGCAAAGCCAAGCGTCTTCGCGAGCGGGCGCGCGAGCGTTGTCTTGCCCGCGCCGGGCGGGCCGGAGACGAGAACGATGCGCCGATCCATATCCGCTAGGCAGCTTCCCTGATTTTGCGGTCGTAGTAGGCGGCGAGGCCCTCGAGCTCGGCCGCGCAGTCGCCTTCGAAGCAGCTGCCGTGCATTACGGCGAGGCGCTTGGGCTTGAGCGTGGCGAGGCGGCGGATGGTGGCGGGCATGCTTGGCGCCAGCGACGAGGCGTGGAACATCTCTTCGGTGTCTGCCGAGGGCTGAACGATGCTGGCGCTGCCGATCGCGGGTTCGCCCTTGCCGACGTGGGTGAAGAGATCACCGGTGAACAGCGTGCCGGTCGTCTCCTCGTAGATCAGGCCGGACTCCCAGCCATGCGGAACATGCGGCGTGTCGATCCAGCGCACGCGCTTGCCGCCGAGGTCGAGCACCTCGCCGTCGTTCAGCGGCCGCGGGGGGCGCGCCGCGAGGTCGTTGAGCGACACCATGCAGCCGGTCTGGCCGTGCACCACCTGCGCGTTGGGTGCGGCGGCGAGCCAGTCGTTCATCGAGCCGCTCTCGTCGGATTCGACATGGCCGAAGCTGATCCAGCGCAGGCTTTCGATGGGAAGCACGCTTGCGGCCGCCTTCGACACCGACGCGAACAGGCCGCGGCCTCCGCAATGAAACAGCATCGGCTCGCGCCCGGCGATCAGGTACTGGTTGAAGGTGAAGCCGACCGGCGAGATGTCCGGCACGAAGGTCGACAGGCGATGGATGCCGTCGGCGATCCGGTCGACACGGGTCTGCATGGGCGTTCCTCCAAGGCGGTGGCCGGGCGCAGAGGCAGCAATCTGCACGCAACCCGGGTATCCATGCTGGCCCGTCTTCACACCGGCTGCAAATCCACCATATTGCAGTGTAGGGTGGGGCTTCGGGGTGCGGAGGGGGTAGATGTCCTATATCGAGCAGTCGCTTGGCCAGGGTGAACGGATTGTCGCCAGGGCACATTTCCACTGGTGGTACAGCATGAAGGCCTGGCTGGCGTTGATTTTCCTCGGCCCCCTGCTGATCGGCATCTGGATCTTCGTCGCGATGATGGTGCGCAAATGGACGACCGAGATCGGGGTCACCACGCACCGCTTTGTCGAGAAGGAAGGCCTCTTCTCGCTCAAGACGTTCGAGGTCGCGCTGCCCAACATCGAGGGCGTTAGCGTGACGCAGTCCTTCTGGGGCCGCGTGCTGGGATACGGCCATCTGCGCATCGAGGGTACGGGCGTCGACCATGTCGACCTGCCGACGATCGGCGACCCTATTGCCTTCCGTGCCGCGATCGAAAGCGCGAAGTCGGGAGTGGGTACGGCGAAGCCGGCCTGACGACCGCAGCGCGCGCGAGCAGGCGACTTGAAAGCGCCGGAATTCGCGTGTGAACTCCCGCGCGCGACATCGGGGACGCTCATGCACAAACTCATTTGGGCCGCAGCAGCGGCCGCTCTTCTTGCCACGCCTGCGGCCGCGGCCGACGCCAAGAACGGCCAGACGGTCTTCGGCCGCTGCGCGATCTGTCACACCGTGCAGAAGGGCGGCCCGAATGGTCTGGGACCGAACCTGTTCGGCGTGGTGGGCCGCAAGGCTGCGTCGCTGGCCAGCTTCTCCTATTCGGGCGCGCTCAAGTCTTCGGGCATCACCTGGACACCGGACAAGCTGAAGCAGTGGGTGATGGGTCCGCAAAAGCTCGTGCCCGGGACCAAGATGGCGTTCGGTGGCATCACCAATACCAGCCAGGCGGACGACGTCGTCGCCTATCTCGGCACGCTTAAATGATTGCGCGGGCCGCCGCGGGCGCGGCGCTGGCGCTGCTGCTCTTCGGCAGCGCCGACGCGAAGCCCGCGCGACCCGAGTATGCGCCGCAGCCCGCACCAGCCGGTGCCGACTGCGTGCTGAAGCATCCGTCAAAGGATACGCTCTCGCTTAAGACGTTGCCGCATGGCATCCGCGATGCGCTGATGAAGCTTGCGGGCGGCATGGCCGATCGCGGCGCGTTCTTCAACGCGACGGACGCCATCGTGAAACCCGGACCGTTCCAGCGCTTCATCCGCGCCGGCGAGACGCAGGGAGCCTGGTATGTGTGGTATGAGCACGGCGGCCTCGCCTATTGGCGGCAGATCGTGCTGTTCATGGTCGATCCGTCCGGTCATGTGCACATGAGCGCGAACGAGAGCGCCCACGGCCGTGATCTGTGCGAGGTGACCGACGCCCTGCTGGACGGCAGAACACAATAGGAGACAGGCATGGACGCACTGCGCACACCGGACGAGCGGTTCGCCGGCCTGCCCGATTTTCGCTATGCGCCGCGTTACGTCGACGACCTGCGCGGCTACGAAGGATTGCGCGCACACTACGTCGATGAAGGTCCGCGCGATGCGAAGCACATGTTCCTGTGCCTGCATGGCGAGCCGAGCTGGAGCTTTCTCTATCGCAAGATGATCCCGCCGTTCCTGAAGAGCGGCGCGCGCGTGGTGGCGCCCGACTTCTTCGGCTTCGGGCGCAGCGACAAACCGGTCAATGATGCGGACTACACATTCCATTTCCACCGCAATCACCTGTTGCGACTCATCGAGCGGCTCGATCTGACCAACATCACGCTGGTGGTGCAGGACTGGGGCGGGCTGCTCGGCCTGACCTTGCCGGTGGAACCGGACATGCGCCGGCGCATCGCGCGCCTGCTGGTGATGAACACTGGCATGCCCATCGGCGAAGGCGCCGGGCCGGGCTTCGATAACTGGCGCGCCTTCATGGCGACGCGGCCGGACCTGATGGTCGGGCAATTGATGAAGCGCGGCACGCCGATCCTGAGCGACGCGGAAGCGGCGGCGTATGACGCGCCCTTCCCTGACCAGCGTTACAAGGCCGGCGTGCGCCGCTTCCCGCAACTGGTGATGACCGAGCCGGGCATGGAGGGCGTCGCAGAGTCGAAGGCGGCACGGGCCTTCTGGAAGGACGACTGGAACGGCCCGACCTTCATGGCTTATGGCGCCGCGGACCCGGTGTTTCCACCGCCGCTGATGGAGACGCTGCGCGCCGGCATCCGCGGCTGCCCGCCAGCCTTCGTTGTCGCGGAGGGCGGGCATTTCGTGCAGGAGTGGGGCGCGCCCATTGCAGAAGCGGCGCTCGCGGCCTTCGGCGGCTGAGTTGCGGAAGGTACCTTGCGGCGGAATGACGCGGTTTGGACCAAATTGCTGCACTGCACACACGATTCACGAGTGAATCCCGGCCCTTGTTTCCTTAGCGAAATGCCGATGACGCTTCGTTGACATCGGGGCTGAGCCGGTCCTAGTTTTTGCGCCGCAAAAAAGAGGGCGGTCGCCCAGAATTCCGGCGCATGGACCGCGCCCCAAGCTAAATCAACCGCCCAAGTTCAGGGATCTTCGAGCTCATGAAAGTACTGGTGCCCGTGAAGCGGGTGATTGACTACAACGTCAAGGTTCGCGTGAAGGCGGACCAGACCGGCGTGGACCTGGCGAATGTCAAAATGTCCATGAATCCGTTCGACGAGATTTCCGTCGAAGAGGCCGTCCGCCTCAAGGAGAAGGGCAAGGCGACGGAAGTGATCGCCGTGTCGGTCGGACCGCAGCAGGCCTCCGAGACCATCCGCACCGCGCTCGCCATGGGCGCCGACCGCGGCATCCTGGTGAAGACCGACGCCGAGGTCGAACCGCTGGCCGTCGCCAAGATCCTGAAGGCCATCGTCGACGAAGAGAAGCCGTCGCTGGTGATCACCGGCAAGCAGGCGATCGACGATGACTCGAACCAGACAGGCCAGATGCTGGCCGCGCTGCTGGGCTGGCCCCAGGGCACGTTTGCCCACAAGCTCGAACTCGGCGATGCCGATGCGAAGATCGAGCGCGAGATCGATGGCGGCTTGCAGACCGTCGACGTGAAGCTGCCGGCCGTAATGACCGTCGACCTGCGCCTGAACGAGCCGCGCTATGCCTCGCTGCCAAACATCATGAAGGCAAAAAAGAAGCCGATCGCCGAGAAAGCACCGGCCGATTACGGCGTGGACGTCGCCCCCAAGCTGAAAACGCTGAAGGTCACCGAGCCGGAGAAGCGCAAGGCCGGCGTGAAGGTGAAGACGGTTGCCGAGCTGCTCGACAAGCTCAAGAACGAAGCGGGAGTGATCTAAGGTGGCATCTCTCGTTATCGCAGAACACGACAACAAGGTCCTCAAGGAAGCGACCGCCAAGGTCGTGACCGCCGCGTCGCAGCTGGGCGGCCCGGTGCATGTGCTGGTCGCCGGCCAGGGCGCGCAGGGCGTGGCGGAAGCCGCAGCGAAGCTCCAGGGCGTGGAGAAGGTGCTGCTCGCCGACGACGCGCTGTATGCGAAAATGGTCGCCGAGACGATGGAGACGCTGATCCTGTCGCTGGCCGGCAAGTACGACGCGATCCTTGCCCCAGCCACCACCAACGGCAAGAACTACATGCCGCGCGTGGCCGCGAAGCTGGACGTCGCGCAGATCAGCGAGATCATCAAGGTCGTCAGCGCCGACACGTTCGAGCGCCCGATCTACGCCGGCAACGCCATCGCCACCGTTCAGGCGGGCGCCGGCAAGAAGGTCATCACCGTGCGCACCACGACGTTCAAGACGGCGGGCGAAGGCGGTTCGGCCGGCGTCGAGAAGATCGGCGCGGCGTCCGATCCCGGCCTCTCCAAATTCGTCGGCGAGGAATTGTCGAAGTCGGAGCGTCCGGAGCTGACATCCGCCAAGATCGTGATCTCTGGCGGTCGCGGCATGCAGTCGGGTGAAAATTTCCACATGCTGGACAAGATCGCCGACAAGCTGCACGCCGCCGTAGGCGCCAGTCGCGCAGCGGTGGACGCGGGCTTCGTGCCCAACGACTACCAGGTCGGCCAGACCGGCAAGGTCGTGGCGCCGGAACTCTACATCGCGGTCGGCATCTCGGGCGCGATTCAGCACCTGGCGGGCATGAAGGACTCCAAGGTCATCGCCGCCATCAACAAGGACGAAGAGGCCCCGATCTTCCAGGTCGCGGACTACGGTCTTGTCGCCGACCTGTTCAAGGCGGTGCCCGAAATGGAAGAAGAGCTGACGAAGCTGGGCTACTAAGGTCCAAGGATCGAACGCATGACGATTGAGCGCATCGGCGTTATCGGCGCGGGACAGATGGGCAACGGTATTGCCCATGTCCTGGCGCTTGCGGGTTACGATGTGGTGCTGGACGACATCAACAAGGATGCCCTGTCCAAGGCGCTGGAACGCATCGACCGCAACATGCACCGCCAGGCGGCGCGCGGCCTGATCAAGGACGATCAGATCGCGGTGGCGATGAAGCGGATTCGCACGACCACCTCGCTCGAAGACATGAAGGACCGCGATCTGGTGATCGAGGCCGCTACGGAAGACGAGGCGACCAAGAAGAAGATCTTCCAGGAACTGACGCCACGCATCAACGACAAGACGCTGCTCGCGACCAACACCTCGTCGATCTCGGTGACGCGCCTCGCGACGGCGACGGACCGACCGGAGCGCTTCATCGGCATCCACTTCATGAACCCGGTGCCGGTGATGCAGCTGGTGGAGGTGATCCGCGGCATCGCTACGGACGATCCGACCTTCCAGGCGGCGCTGGAGATCGTGAAGCGCACGGGCAAGACGGCGGCCTATGCCGAGGATTTCCCGGCGTTCATCGTGAACCGCATCCTCCAGCCGATGATCAACGAGGCGGTCTACACGCTGTACGAAGGCGTGGGGAACGTGGAGGCGATCGACACCTCGATGCGCCTGGGCGCCAACCATCCGATGGGGCCGCTGCAACTGGCCGACTTCATCGGGCTGGATACCTGCCTGTCGATCATGCAGGTGCTGTATGAGGGCCTGGCGGACTCCAAGTACCGCCCCTGCCCGTTGCTGGTGAAGTATGTCGAGGCCGGCTGGCTCGGCCAGAAGACCGGCCGCGGCTTCTATGACTACCGCGGCGACCACCCGGTCCCGACACGGTAATCATTTCATCAGGACGGCCATGAAATCCGCCGGAGGCGCGCCCTCCGGCCAGCTTGGCACGTCCGCCGGAATGTCGGTGCCCTTCAGTTTCCGCTTGGCCCAGATGTGCGCGACGATCGTGAGCTCATCGCTGCGGTCGAGTGTGCCGGCGCGCACCACGGCGAGGCCGGGGCGGCGCGTGTTGGTGTTGTAGACGCGAGTCATGCAATTGGTGCAGCCGCGCTGGTGCGATGTGCGCGCGTCGGCACCTTCGCCCGTGGTGCGCTCGTAGAGATGAGGCTTGCCGGTCACCTCCAGCGCGGCCTCTGGCACGATGAATTGCAGGCTGAAGGCACTGCCGCTCCACGTCTGGCAATCCAGGCAGTGGCAGGCATAGGCGTTCGGCAGCCTGTCGACTTTCACCTTGTAGCGCACCGCCCCGCAGCGGCAGCCGCCTTCAACTGTCTCGCTCATGCGCGCAGACTACAGGCCGGAAGAGAGTAATGCACGGGTTGGATGGAAGCTTAAGCTGCGAACCGCCCGCGATACTGGCTGGGCGGGACGCCGAAGCGGCGCTCGAACGCGCGGCGGAAACTGTCGGCGCTGGCGTAGCCCACCGACGCGGCGACACGGTCGACGGTCTGGTTCGGTTGCCCGAGGCGCTTGCGCGCTTCGTCGAGGCGGAGCTGTTCGACATAGGCCGCGGGCGTCGCGCCGAACACCTGCGTGAAACGGCGGCTGAAATGGCGGGCGCCGAGGCCGGCCCTGTCGGCCAGCACCTCCACCGACAGGTCCTTCTTCAGGTTTTCAACCATCCACGCCGCGAGATCGGCGAAGCGGTCGGTGGCGCGGGCCTGGAATTGCAGCGGCTCGGAGAACTGCATCTGGCCGCCGGAACGCTTCAGGTACACCACCAGCTCGCGTGCCACGCCCATCGCAACGCGCCCGCCAAGGTCGGCCTCCACGAAAGAGAGCGCCAAGTCGATGCCGGCGGTGATGCCGGCCGAGGTGAACATGTTGCCGTCCTGGATGTAGATGGCGTCGGGCTCCAGCGCGATCGTCGGGAAGCGCCGCGCCGCATCGGCGGCGAAGCGCCAGTGCGTCGTGGCGCGGCGGCCGTCGAGCAAACCGCTCTCGCCCAGCGCGTAGATGCCGGTACAGACTGACGCGATGCGGCGGGTGCGTTTGCGGGCCTTGAGGAAGGAAACGATCGGCGTGCCCGCATCGGTTCGGCGCAGGCCATACCCGCCCGGGACGAGGATGGTGTCCAGCGGCGGCGCTTTCACCAGTGTCATGTCCGGCAGGATGCGAAGACCGCCTTCCGACGCCACTGGCTCGGCCGATGCGGCGAGCACGATCGTCTCATAGGTGCCTGGCACATAGGCGTTGGCGATAGTGAACACGTCCAGCGGGCCGCTGAGATCCAGCGTGGTGAAGCGGGGATACGCGATCAGTCCGATGCGTCTGGTCATGGCGGCAGTGTGGCGATGGCCTCCGCCGCGCGAAAGCGGCGATGTCCGAAAGTGTCGGAACAAGGTCATACCAGCCTCGCGCGCGCGAGGCCAAGGTGCGGCCATGACAACCAGACTTCACATCGGCGAGATGATCCTCGGCGCGCTGATCGCGCTGTTCCTGATCGCCCACGCGGCGTAAGGCGCCCTTGCAGGGTGCGCGCGGCGCGCGCCACACTGCGCGCCATGAAGACCCATCGTATCGGCGTTATCGGGCTCGGCCAGCGCATCGCGCATGTGCTGGCGGCCATGCAGGAAGTCGGCTGGAGGCTGAACGTGGCGGGGTATGTCGATCCCGCGCCCATCGGCATGCCGATCGTGCTGGCGCACGATGTCGCCGCCGGCAAGCCTTACGCCAGCGTCGACGCACTGCTGAAGGACGGGCCGTTCGACCTGGTGATGATCGGCTCGCCCAACCACCTGCACTACGAGCACCTGCTGGCGGCGTTCGCGGCTGGCAATCCGATCTTCGCCGAGAAGCCGATCGTGCGCACGGAGGAAGAAACCTTCGCGCTGGCGCGGCACCTGGTCGACAAGAAGACACCGCCGCTGTTCATAGGGCTCGTGATGCGCTCCATGCCGATCGTCCGCGAGACGATCAGGAAGGTGGACGAAGGCGCGCTGGGCGAACTGATCTCGATGGACGCCACCGAGCATCTGCCGCCCGAGCACGGCGGCTATCTGGCGCGCAACTGGCGGCGCAAGCAGGAATGGGGCGGCTCCTACTTCCTGGACAAGGTGTGCCACGACTTCGATATCTTCGGACGCCTGGCGAAATCGCGACCGGCGCGCGTCGCGAGCCTCGGGGGGCGGCGCATCTTCCATTCCGGCCGCGAGAACGTGAACCGCACCTATTCAGACGGCATGCCGGCCTATGCGCTGCGCGATGGCGGGTGGGCGAGCGCTAACGACGCGTTCCATTCCGACATGGACGTGACCGACCACCAGACCGCCCTGGTCGAGTACGACAGCGGCTTCCAGCTTTCGTTCCACGCCAACAGCCATGTCGCGCTCGGCGAGCGGCGCTGGTATGTCGCGGGCACGGACGGCACGCTGATCGCCGACCTGGTGCGCAACAAGCTGATGTTCCGCGGCGCGCTGGACAAGGCGAAGCCGGAGCGCATCGACTACGCCAACCGCACCGACGACAGCCACAACGGCGCCGACCAGGCGATGGCGTGCGACCTTCTGGCGACACTGGAGACCGGCGCGACCTTCCCGGTGACGCCATGGGACTCGATGGTGGCAGGGCTCACCGTCATGGCGATCGATCGCGCGATGGAAGAGCGCCGCATGGTCGACTGCGCGCCGATGTGGGCGGAATACGATCTGGCGCGCGGCGCGGCCTAGCCGGCGGCCAGGCGGGCCTCGGCGGCAGCCATCATCGCCTTGTAGCGCGGATGCTCGCGCACCGAATCCAGGTCGGGATCGGCCAGGGCATGCGACAGGCGCTCGCGGCTGAAGGCCGCCAGCGCCGGTTCGAGAAGATCGAGCCCCGCGTCGATCTCATGCATGTCCAGGATCAGCGTGCAGGCGAGATTGTAGCGCATGTTCACGTTGTCCGGCTCGAGCAGCAGCGCCCGCTTCATCCATTCCTTCGCGCGCGCCACATGGCCGAGATAGCCCAGCGCGCCAATGCCGAAGCTGAGCGCCGAGCCGTTGGCCGGATTGTGCGCGATGACCGCCTCAACGCGCCTGAGCGTGCGTTCCGCCGCTCGCCGCGTTGCAACCTTGTCGTTCAGGGCCGTGTAGCAGCTCATGAGCATGCCGGTCGACGAGTAGTCTTCATCCGACTGCTCTGCATTCTTTTCCCAATGCCGTGCCGCGTCCACATAGCGGTGCTCGATGAACGCGAGATGCGCCGCCTCCTTGTGCACTTCATACGACTCGGGATCGAGCTTGAGCGCGAGCTCGGCCACTGCGCGGGCCTGTTCGTAGTCGCGAACTTCCAGCAGCTTGCCTAGCCGCACCGCGTGGGCGTCGGCCAGCGTGGAGTCCAGCGCCAGGGCACGCTCTGCCGCCGCGAGACCGCCGTCACCGCCCTTTCCCGCGTAGGACTGGCGGCGCTGTGCGGTGGCGAGCAGCGACCAGGCGCGGGCGTAGTTTGGGTCAATCTCGATGGCGCGGCGACAAAGCGCGATCACCTGCGCCGCCCTGGCCGGATCGGTCATGTTCTCCGTCACATAGGAACGGCGGGCCATGAGGAACGTCTCGTAGGCGTCGGTGCTTTCGGTGTCGCGCCGCTCGATCGCCCTCTTCTCGTTCGGCAGCAAGCGCACCTTCAGCGCCTTGACGATCTCTTCCGAAATCTCGTCCTGGAGGGCGAAGATGTCGTCGAGGTCGCGGTCCCAGCGTTCCGCCCAGACGTGGCTGTCGATGCGCCCGTCGATCAGCTGCGCCGTGATGCGCACGCGTTTGCCCGCCTTGCGCACGCTCCCTTCCAGGACATGCGTCACGTTGAGCTCGCGCGCGACCTTCGGCAGATCAACGTTCTGCCCCTTGTATCGGAAAGCGCTGTTGCGCGAGACCACCGAGAGTGCCGAGACGCGGCTCAGATCGGTGATGATGTCCTCGCTGATGCCGTCGCTGAAATACTCCTGCTCGGGATCGTCGCTCATATTTGCGAACGGCAGCACGCAGACCGAAAGCTTCGCGGCCGGCGGGGCATGCACTTTCGGCGCGCCGCCAAGGGCCCGCACGCAATAGGCGTGAACGGGACGTTCGTGGCTCTTGACCGTGTGCTCGCCCATGTCGTCGAACGCGCATTGGACCTTGCCGTCCACCTGCTCCCGTACGGCACGCGACAGCGCGACGCCGCCGACCGGCGCGATGGTCTGAAGGCGCGCGGCAACGTTCACGCCGTCGCCGTAGATGTCGTCGCCGTCGATCATGACGTCGCCGAGATTGACACCGATGCGGTAGCGGATTGGCGCGTTGCCGCTCTCGCCGGCCATCGCCTTCTGGATCGCGAGCGCACAGTTGAGCGCGGCCACGACGCTGGCGAATTCCACCAGCGCACCGTCGCCCATCAGCTTGAAGATGCGGCCGCCATGCTCCGCCACCAGCGGATCGAACACGGCGCTGCGGTTCTGCTTCAGCCGCAGCATGGTGCCGGTCTCGTCGGCCTGCATGAGGCCCGAGTAACCGACGACGTCGGCCGACAGGATCGCTGTCAGTCTGCGTTGCATAGGCGCGGCCCCAAGAGCGTGGCGCCAGACTACCGGTTTGCACTGCCCGGCGCGATTCCGGCGGTCAGCTCGCGGGCTTTGTGGTTGCCAAAGCCTTGAAATAGCCGATGGCGTCCTTGTTGTCCCAGGCGGCGGGGCCGACGGCGCGGCCGATTTCGCGGCCCTGGGGGTCGATCAGCACCGTGAGCGGCAGGCCGAAGGCGTTGAAGGCATGCAGCAGCGCGGTGTTGGAATCGACATAGGTGTCCAGCGCTTTGGCGTCATGTGCGTTCAGGAAATCGCGCGCCTCGCCGGCCGTGTTGCGGCCGACGTCCACCGCCACCACGGCGAACCTGTCGCTGCCCGCGGCGGATTTGAGCTTGGCCAGCGCCGGCAGTTCCTTCACGCAGGGGCCGCACCAAGTCGCCCAGAGATTGAGCAGGACGTACTTTCCCTTGAACGAGGCGAGCGACAGGCTAGCGCCCGACGCATCGCCGATGGCGACCTGCGGCACCGCGGCAGGCTTTGCGGCAAGGGTAAACGGCGCGAGTGCGGGCGGCGGACCCTCCGCTTCGTGGACAGCGGCAGGCTGGTTCACATATAGAAACATGCCGGCGGCCGCCGCGGCGAGCACGACGAGGGCGGCGATCACGGCAAGAACGGAACGGTTCACGGGCATCTCATGAGTTCGAACACGATGTGGGGCGGACGCTTTGCCGCCGGCCCCGCGGCCATCATGGAGGTCATAACGCCCTCCATCGATTTCGACAAACGGATGGCGATGCAGGACATCGCCGGAAGTCGCGCCCATTGCCGCATGCTGGCGCTGCAACAGATCATCTCGCAGTTCGACGCGGAAGAAATTTTACGCGGTCTCGACATCGTCGAGAGGGAAATCAAGGACGGAACCTTCGCCTTCAGCCGCAAGCTGGAAGACATCCACCTCAACATCGAGAACCGTCTCAAGGAACTGGTCGGCGATGCGGCGGGGCGGCTGCACACCGCGCGTTCGCGCAACGACCAGGTGGTGACCGACTTCCGGCTATGGGTGCGCGAGGCGTGCGCACGCGCCGAGGAGGGGTTGCAGGAGCTCCAGCGTGCGCTGTTCGCGCAGGCCGAGAAGCACTACGCCACTCTCATGCCCGGCTATACGCACATGCAGCCGGCGCAGCCGATCACGTTCGGGCATCACCTGCTCGCTTATGTCGAGATGTTCTATCGCGACCGCGGACGGTTTGCGGATTGCAGCAAGCGGCTGAACGAGTCGCCGCTGGGCGCAGCGGCGCTGGCTGGTACGCCCTATCCGATCGACCGCGACGTGACGGCAAAGACGCTTGGATTCGCGCGGGCGATGCGCAATTCGCTGGATGCGGTGTCGGCGCGCGACTTCGCGCTCGAATATCTCGCGGCCTGCACGATTATGTCGACGAACATCTCGCGCCTTGCGGCCGAAATCGTGCAGTGGTCGACGCCGGCGTTCGGCTTCATCCGTCTGTCGGATGCGTTCACCACAGGCTCGTCCATCATGCCGCAGAAGCGCAACCCGGATGCAGCGGAGCTGATTCGCGGCAAGACCGGGCGCGTGCTGGGCGACTTCGTGGCGCTGGCATCCGTGGTGAAGGGACTGGTGCTCGCGTATGGCACCGACTTGCAGGAAGACAAGGAGCGCGTGTTCGACGCGGCCGACACGGTGGAAGTGTCGCTGGCCGCAATGGCCGGCATGATCGCGGATGCGAGCGTGAACGACACGGTGATGCGCACCGCCGCCGAGGCGGGCTTCCCGACCGCGACCGATCTCGCGGACTGGGTCGTGGTGAAGCTCAAGAAACCGTTCCGCGAGGCGCACCACATCGCGGGCGCAATCGTGAAACGCGCGGAGGATGCGCGCCTGACGCTCGACAAACTGCCGCTCAAAGAGATGCAGGCGGTCGAGCCGGGCATCACGGAGGATGTGTACAAGGTGCTGTCGCTCGAGGCATCGGTGAACGCGCGCATGAGCTATGGCGGCACCGCGCCCGATCGCGTGCGCGAACAACTGTATTTCTGGCGGGAAAAGCTGAAATGACGCTTCGTGTCGCTTTGGTATTCGTGCTGGCGCTGGGCGTCGCGGGCTGCGGCGTGAAGAACGATCTCGTCATGCCGGACGGCAAGCCGACGCCCAAGGGCGAGAAGGATCCGTCCAAGCCACCGCCGCAGCAACAACAGACTCTATGAACCACTTCCAGTACATCGACGGCGTGCTGAACGCCGAGCAGGTCGAACTGAGCGTGCTCGCCGAGAAGGTCGGCACGCCATTCTATTGCTATTCCAGCGCGACGCTGAAGCGGCACTATTCGGTGTTTGCGGATTCGTTTCCGCGCGGGTCGCTGGTCGCCTATTCGGTGAAGGCGAACGGCAACCTCGGCGTGCTGCGCACCCTGGCGCGGCTGGGCGCAGGCGCCGACGTGGTGTCGGGCGGCGAGCTGCGCAAGGCGCTGAAGGCCGGCGTTCCGGGGACCAAGATCGTGTTCTCCGGCGTCGGCAAAACGCGGGCGGAGATGAAGCTGGCGCTGGAAGCCGGTATCCACCAGTTCAACGTCGAGAGCGAGCCCGAGCTCGAAGCGCTGAGTGAAGTCGCACAGTCGCTGAACCGCGAGGCACCCGTCACGATCCGTGTGAACCCGGATGTCGACGCGAAGACACACGCCAAGATCACCACAGGCACGTCGGAAACGAAATTCGGCATCCCCTGGAGCAGGGCGCGCGCGGCCTATGCACTGGCCGGGAAGCTGAAAGGCATTCAGGTCGTCGGCATCGACGTGCATATCGGCAGCCAGATCGTCGACCTCGAACCGTTCGAAACCGCATTCAGAAAGGTCGTCGAGCTGGCGTATGTGCTGCGCGCCGACGGGCACGCGATCTCGCGGCTCGATCTGGGCGGCGGGCTGGGCGTGCCTTACATCACCAACAACGAGCCGCCGCCCGATCCGCAGGCCTATGGCGCAATGGCGACGCGGGTCACGAAAGACCTCGGCGTTCAGCTCATCCTGGAACCGGGCCGGCTGATCGCGGCCAATGCCGGCATCCTGGTCAGCCGGGTGCTCTACGTGAAGCAGGGCGAGGCCAAGACCTTCGCGATCATAGACGCGGCCATGAACGACCTGATCCGTCCGGCGCTGTACGATTCCCATCACGAGATCGTGCGCGTTAACGAACCCGGCCTGAACACGCCACGCCGCAAGTATGACGTCGTGGGCCCGATCTGCGAAACATCGGACATTTTCGCCGCCGACCGCGAGATGCCGGAACTGAAATCCGGCGATCTTGTGGCGATCCTGTCGGCAGGCGCCTATGGCGCCGTCATGTCTTCCGCATACAATGCGCGGCCGCCCGCCGCCGAGGTTCTGGTCAAGGGGGACCTCTGGAGCGTGGTGAAGCCAAGACTGGAAGATGACGCAGTATTCGGGTCCGAGCGAATTCCAGACTGGCTCCAAGGCTGAGCACACCGAGCGGCTGATCCTCGCCTCGCGCGGCGCACTCCTGTGGGAACGCGTGTGGCCGGCGCTCTGGCCCGCGAGCGCCATCGCCGGCGTGTTCGTCGCCGCCGCACTGTTCGACCTGTTCTCGCCGCTGCCCTGGGCGGTGCATGCGCTGATCCTGGCCGGCGCGATCACCGGCATCGGGCTCTGCCTCTATTTCAGCTTCCAGAATTTCCGGCTGCCGAGCTGGAGCGAAGGCGCGCGGCGGCTTGAGCGGTCGAGCGGGTTGAAGCACCGCCCGATCAGCGAAGCCGGCGACGCGATGGCGGTGGGATCGGGCGATCCGATCGCCGAGGAATTGTGGAAGCTGCACGTCAATGCGCTGCTCGCCAGCGTCGGCAAGCTGGCGCTGGCCTGGCCGTCGCCCGGTCTGCCCAAACGCGATCCGCGCGCCTTGCGCTTCGTGGTGCTGGCGCTGGTGGCCCTCGGCATCGCGTTCGCGGGATGGGATTCCGCACAGCGCGTCTGGGCCGGCTTCAACGACACCAGCGCCGCGACACGCGCCACGGTCGATGCCTGGATCGATCCGCCGCCCTATACCGGCATGGCGCCGGTCTACCTGACGCCGGGAATGAGCCTCGCGGTGCCGGCGGGTTCGACCCTGAACCTGCGCGTGCATGGGGCCGGTCACTTGCCCGGTCTGTCGGTCGACTCGGAGAGCACGCCGCAAAGCGGCTTCAGCGGCGCGCAGGGCGAATACGCCGCGACCTATCGCATCACCTCCGACGCGGATGTGCGCGTGCGCAGCGGCGGCCGCGCCATCGGCGGCTGGAGCATCACCGCCATCCCGGACAAGCCACCGACCATCGCTTTCGACGGTATGCCGTCCAGAACCGAGCACCAGGTGCTGAAGATCAGCTTCAAGGCGTCGGACGACTACGGCGTCACCCAGGTCCGCGCGATCATCACGCCGCACGGCCGCAAGGGAAAGCCGATCGTGCTCGACCTCGGCATCGCGGGCCCGGCGAAGACGATCGCCCAATCCTCGTATAACGACCTCACCGCGCATCCTTATGCCGGCCTCGAAGTCGACATCGTGCTGCAGGCCGTCGACGGCCTCGGCCAGGTCGCCTCCACCGCGCCCGTCACCTTCAGGCTCCCCGCGCGCGTATTCACAACACCGCTGGCGCGCGCCCTCATCGAGCAGCGGCAGAACCTCGCCACCGGCAACAGCGACCAGGAGCACAGCCGCGTCGTGCGCATGCTGGACGCGCTGACCATCGCGCCCAACCAGTTCTTCATCAACCAGTCCGGCGTCTACACGGGCATCCGCGCCGCGCGCTGGGCGCTGGCCGGCGCGACGTACCCAGAGCATGTCCAGCACGTGGAAGACCTGTTGTGGCAGATCGCGATCAGCCTGGAGCGCGGCGGCGTCCTGTCGGCCGCGGCCGAGCTGCGCCGCCTACAGGAGTTGATCGCGCAGGCACTTGCACAGGGCGCACCGCAGGAGGTGATCGACGCACTGCTCCAGCGCTATCAGGACGCGATGCAGCGCTACATACAGGCGCTGGCGGAGAACCCGCCGCAGAACGCGATGGATCAGCCGCCACCCGGCACGCGCACCCTCTCGCAAAAGGACCTGCAGGACATCCTGAAGGCGATCCAGCAGCTCAACGCCGCCGGCGACCGAGACGGTGCGCAGAAGCTGATGGCCCTGCTCCAGACGCTGCTCGAGAACCTGAAGCTGTCGAGCGGCAGCGGCGGCAACGCCGATACGCCGCAGAACCGCGCGATGGGCGACGCGATCCGCAAGCTGGGCGAGCTGATGGGCAAGCAGCGCGGGCTGCTGGACAAGACGTTCAAGGGCCGCCAGGGCGAGCATGTTGATCCCAAGGCATTACAGAGCGAGCAGAACGACATCCAGAAGCAGCTCAACGACGTCCAGAAGGGGCTCGGCGACCAGAAGATCCCCGCGCCGTCCGATCTCGGCCGCGCCGGCAGCTCGATGGGGCAGTCCGGCCAGGAGCTCGGCTCCAACGATCTCAACGGCTCCAGCGTCGACCAGAAGAACGCGCTGGACGCGCTGCGCAGCGCCGCCAATGACCTGTCGCAACGCCTCGCCAAGCAGATGGGACAGGACAAGCCGGGCGATGAGGGTGCCGACGAGGATCCCCTCGGCCGCGAGACCGGCCGCGGCGTGCCGAACCTAGGCAACGGCGTGAAGGTGCCCGGCCCGTCGGAGATGAAGCGCGCGCACGACATCCTGATGGAGCTGCGCCGCCGCGCCGCCGAACGCGGCCGCCCGCAGCAGGAGCTGGACTACATCGACCGGCTGCTCAGGCAATTCTAGGCCCGGCGGTTTACTCGCTGCCGTTGGCGAACCGCACTTCGAGATTGTGCGTCCCGGCCGGTGGGCTGGAGAGCCGGGTGCGGAATTTCGCGCTGCCCCCCGGCTGAAGCGTCGCGACGCCCGGCACGAACGTCCAGTGATAGAGCTCGTGCCGCTCGGCGTCGAACAGCGCCACGCGCACCAGCGGCACCGTGAGCTCATGGTTCGACCGGTTCACGATCTTGCCGGTCACGGCAAGCACCTGTTGTCCGTCTTCCATCTGGTTCTGATAGGCCACGTCGGTGAAGGCGATGCCCTTCGGGCTCACCGCGAGGCCGGCTGCGTTGTAGAACGACGCCGTCTGTGGGACCCACGTCGCGACGTTATCGCGGAAGCTGATGCCCGCCCAGCCGATCACCAGTATCAGCGCGACCAGCGCGATCCAGCCGGCGAGGACGGTGATGCGGCCACCCCAGCGCGACGCGGACGGTGCAGCCACCGTCTCAGGAACGTCCCCCTCGGCGGCGGGCGGTGCAAAAGCGGCGACCCGCGGCTGCACCGCGACAGGCTCCGGCTCATGCGCGGGCACAGGCGCCGGTGGCGGCGGAGGAGGCGTGGGCTCTTCGACGAACAGCTCCGCATCCGGATCGGGCTCCGGCGGCGGCCCGAGCTGATGCCAGACATGGCCGCACTTCGCGCAGCGGACATTGCGGCCCGCGGCGGGAAATTTCGAACCGTCCGCCTGATAGCGGGTGTCGCACTGCGGACACGTCAGAATCATGGAGCCGAAAGCGCCTCTCCGAGCGAGGCGAAAATAGCTTCAAGGGCTTTGGCCTCGCAAGGCTGGCGCGCGGTGGGTATGGTCCGTCATGGTTCGCTTCGAGAATGTCGGAATGCGCTACGGCGCGGGACCGGAAGTGTTAAGAGACGTCACGTTCACGCTGGAGGCGGGCTCGTTTACGTTTCTGACCGGCCTGTCGGGCGCGGGCAAAACGACGCTGCTCAAGCTGATCTATCTGGGCGAGCCGCCAAGCCGCGGATTAATCACGTTGTTCAATAATGACATGGCGACTACCCGCCGCGCCGACTTCCCCGCGATCCGCCGCCGCATCGGGGTTGTGTTCCAGGATTTCCGCCTGCTCGGGCATCTATCGGCCTTCGACAATGTCGCCCTGCCGCTACGGCTCGCCGGCCGCGACGAGGGCGATTACGAGCACGACGTCGAAGAACTTCTCTCCTGGGTCGGGCTGGGCGACCGCATGCACGCACGCCCCGCAACGCTATCGGGCGGCGAGCAGCAGCGCATCGCGATCGCGCGCGCCGTGGTGGCGCGGCCCGATCTTCTGATCGCCGACGAGCCGACCGGCAATGTCGACCCGGAGATCGGGGCGCGCCTGATCCGGCTGTTCGGCGAATTGAACCGGCTGGGCACGACGGTGCTGATCGCCACCCATGACCGCGCGCTGATCGAGTCCACGCGAGCGCGGGAGATGCGGCTGGTGGACGGACGGCTGGTCGAACTGCGACCGGCGGCGCGCGTATGAACCGCTCCTCGGGACGCCTTCTGCCGCGCGATCGCGGCGCCGGGCCGCTCGATCTGGTGATCGGCGTGATGGCGTTCCTGGCGGCACTGGCGCTCGGCGCATCGATGGTGGCGGAGCGCGCCTCGGCTGGCTGGCGTGCCGGGTTGGCCGACCGGCTGACCGTCCAGATCCTGGTGCCGGCGCGTGGCGACGTGCAGGGCACGTTGGCGCAGGAGACCGACGCCGCGCTTGCGGCGCTGCGTGCCACGCCCGGCATCGCGCACGCCGCGCCGCTGACCGAGGACGAGATGCAAAGCCTGGTCGAGCCCTGGCTGGGCAAAGGTGCGCTGGTCGAAGAACTGCCCTTGCCGAAGCTGATCGACGCGACGGTCGTTCCCGGTGCGACGGTCGACATCGCGGACCTGGCGGCGCGGCTGAAGCAGGTCGCGCCCGATGCGCAGGTCGACGATCACGGGCACTGGATCTCGCGACTGAAGGGACTGGCGAGCACCATCGTGTGGAGTGCGTGGGGCATCCTTCTGTTGATCGCAGTCGCTACCGCGTCCACGGTCGCGTTCGCGACGCGCGCAGGTCTGGAAGCGCAGCACGAGATGGTCGCATTGCTGCATCAGATGGGCGCGCATGCCTGGTTCATCGCGCGTGCGTTCGAGCGGCACTATGCGCTGGCGGCGCTGGGTGCGAGCGCGACAGGTGCCGTCGCCGCGGCGCTCCTTTTCCTCGCCGCGGGTGGCCTCGAATTCGCAGGTGTCGAGCCGGTGCCGTTCCTGCCGCCGATCGCGCTCACGCTCGGCGAGATCGCATGGCTCACCGGGGTTCCCGTCGTTGCCACCGCCATCGCCTGGGCAACCGCACGGCTTTCGGTGCTTGCGGCCGTGCGCGAGATTTACTGATTAACCCGTCCTGTTTTTGCCCGGTTTGCGGGCTAGTTGTATGCAGTGACAATGTTTCGGCGTCTGGCCATCATAATCGGCGGGCTGCTTGCGGTGTATATCGCGGGCTTCTTCCTGTTCGTCGCGACACTGCCGTCAAAGCCCAGCGCGCCGCTGAAAGCGGACGGCATCGTAGCGCTGACCGGCGGCGATGCGCGGCTGGACGCAGCGGTGGCGCTGCTGGAAGGCGGTACCGGCAAGCGGTTGCTGATTACGGGCGCCAACAAGATTCTGACCAAGGATCATCTGAAGCAGCTGTCCAACGGCGGCCGGCGCTTCGATTGCTGCGCCGACATGGGCTACGCGGCGGAGGACACGTACGGCAATGCCGAGGAAGCCGCCGAATGGGCGGCGCAGCACAGGTTCAGGAGCCTGATCGTCGTCACCGCGAACTATCACATGCCGCGCAGCATCCGGTTCTTTCGCTGGGTGATGCCGAAGATGCGCCTGGTCGCCTATCCGGTGGAGCCGCAGGCCGCCTGGTGGCACCCGGGCATGCTGCACCTGCTGCACAACGAATATCTGAAATACATGGCCGCGGTTGTCGTGACCGTGGTTGACCCGGGTCCGCCGGACGGCAAATCTCGCGCAACTTCCTGACGCGATTCCCGTCCGCTCATGACCCTTACGATCATCCGGTCGACTCTGTTCATCATCTGGTTCTCGCTGGTGACGGCGGTGCTGGCGATCGCGTTCCTGCCCGCGTTCCTGGTGCCGCGCGTGGTCGTTATGCACATGGCGCGCTGGTGGGTGGGACTGAACTTCTGGGGCCTGAAAGTGTTCGCGGGCCTCGGATTCGAGGTGCGCGGCACACCGCCGGGCAAGGGCGTGCTGGTCGCGCTGAAGCACATGAGCATGTGGGAGACGATGGCGATCTACTACCTGCTCGACGATCCGGCCATTGTGCTGAAGCGCAGTCTCACCAACGTGCCGTTCTACGGCTGGTATTTGCGCAAGGCGCGCATGATCGCGATCGACCGCGAAGGCGGCGCACATGCGCTGCGCGCCATGGCGGCGAAGGCGCGCGTGCAACTCGACGCTGGCCGCGCCATCGCGATCTTCCCGGAAGGAACACGGGTGAAGCCGCACCGGGCACCGGACTACAAACCGGGGGTAGCCGCGCTCTACACGCAGCTTAACGTGCCCTGCGTGCCGGTGGCGCTGAACTCCGGCCTCTTTTGGACCGGGCCGGTCGGATATCTGAAGAAGAAGGGCACCATCGTCATCGAATTCCTGCCCACCATCCCGCCGGGCGTTCCGCGGCGCGAGTTTATGTCCCGGCTCCAGAGCGACATCGAAACCGCCACCAACAAGCTGATCGCCGAGGGCGAGGCCATGCTGGCGGCGGAGGGCCTCCTTTTCCCCGCGCAAGCGAGCTAACCGGCTAGAATTGCTGACGATTTCCTGACAGCAGTCATTGTGAACAAATCAGGAACTTTCCTTGACTTTAACCGGTTGAGGCGTTAGCTATCGACCCCGCTCAGGCGGGCGTACCCCCAAAGTGAGGCCATGAGCGATATCGCGCACCAGATCTGGGACATGAAGTACCGGCTGAAACAGCCGGACGGCACGCCCGTGGATCGCGATTTCGCCGATACGTGGGCGCGTGTGGCGCTGGCCGCTGCGCACGCAGAACCTCCGGAGACGCGCGCGCGGCGTGCGCTGGAATTCGCCGGCGCACTCACCGGCCACCGCTTCCTGCCCGCCGGACGCATCCTGGCCGGCGCGGGCACCGACCGCAGCGTGACGCTCTTCAATTGCTTCGTGATGGGCACCATCGAGGATTCGATGGACGGCATCTTCACTGCGGTGAAGGAGGCGGCGCTGACGCTCCAGCAGGGCGGCGGCATCGGCTACGACTTCTCGACCCTTCGTCCTGCGGGCGCGCTGGTGAAGGGCGTGGGCGCGGATGCCTCCGGCCCGGTGTCGTTCATGGATGTGTGGGATTCGATGTGCCGCACCATCATGTCGGCCGGTTCGCGGCGCGGCGCGATGATGGCGACGCTCTCGATCGATCATCCCGACATCGAGGCCTTCATCGATGCCAAGCGCGAGCGCGGGCGGCTCAGGAACTTCAACCTGTCGGTGCTGGTCAGCGACGCGTTCATGGATGCGGTGAAGGCGGATACCGACTGGGAGCTCAAATTTGGCGGGCGTGTCTATCGCACCGTGAAGGCGCGCGATCTGTGGGACCGCATCATGCGCGCGACCTATGACAACGCCGAGCCGGGCGTGATCTTCATCGACCGCATCAACGAAGAGAACAACCTCGGCTACGTCGAGAACATCCGCGCGACGAACCCCTGTGGCGAGCAGCCACTTCCTCCGTATGGCGCATGCCTGTTGGGCTCGCTCAACCTCGCCAAGCTGGTGACGAACCCGTTCGAGGACGATGCGCATCTCGATGTCGAGGAGCTGGCGCGGTTGACGCGCACCGCGGTCAGGTTGCTCGACAACGTGATCGACGTGTCGCGCTTCCCGCTGGAGGCGCAGCGCGCCGAAGCTCATGCCAAGCGGCGGATCGGGCTCGGCGTTACCGGCCTCGCCGACGCGCTGATCTTCTGCAAGGTGCGATACGGCTCGCCGGAGAGCGTGAAACTGATCGACGAGTGGCTGTCGGCGCTGAGCGATGCGGCCTATCTGGCGTCGGCCGAACTGGCGGGCGAGAAAGGTCCGTTCCCGCTGTTCAATGCGCACGCCTTTCTCGAGCGCCCGTTCGCGCTGCGCCTGCCGCCGGAGGTGCGCGCCGCGATCGCCAGAAACGGCATGCGCAACGGGCTGGTGACATCCATCGCGCCGACCGGCACGATCTCGCTCTTCGCCGGCAATGTGTCGAGCGGTGTCGAGCCGGTGTTCGCCTACGCCTACAACCGCAAGGTCCTGCAACCCGACGGCTCGCAGACCACCGAGACGGTGGAGGATTACGCCTATCGTGCCTTCCGCGCGAAGTTCGGCGAAGAGGCCGCCCTGCCCGACTATTTCGTCAACGCCCAGACGCTGGCGCCGGAGGATCACCTCGCGGTGCAGGCGGCGGCACAGCGGCACATCGACAGCTCGATCTCCAAGACCGTGAATGTCCCGGTTTCGATCTCGTTCGAGGCATTCAAGGACGTCTACCTCCAGGCCTACGACCTGGGCTGCAAGGGCTGCACGACCTATCGGCCCAATGATGTGACGGGTTCGGTGCTGGATGTCGGCACGGCGGTCGCGGCGCCCGGATCGATACCGGTGGAAGGGGCCGCCGTGCTGCTGGCCCGGCCCGCACCGGTGTCGCGCGATGGCGACGTGGTCTACATGACACGGCCATTCGACCGGCCCGAGGTATTGATCGGACAGACCTACAAGATCAAATGGGTCGACAGCGACCACGCCTTCTACATCACGATCAACGACATCGAGAGAGACGGCCGCCGCCGCCCGTTCGAGGTGTTCATCAACTCCAAGAACATGGAGGCCTATGCCTGGGCGGTCGCGCTGACTCGGATGATCTCCGCCGTCTTTCGCCGCGGCGGCGACGTGTCGTTCGTGGTGGAGGAACTGAAGGCGATCTTCGATCCGCGCGGCGGGCAATGGAGCGAAGGCCGCTATGTGCCCTCGCTGATGGCCGCGATCGGCGATGTGATCGAGAAGCACATGATCGACACCGGCTTCCTCGCACCCCGCGACGTGCCACTGCCGCCCGAAAAGCGGGCGATGGCTGTCGCAGCCGAGGGCGCGCCGGCGCGGTTCTGCCCGCGCTGCTCCTCACCCAGCTTCGTGAAGCTGGAGGGGTGCGACCAATGCCTCTCCTGCGGCTACGCGCGCTGTGGGTGACCCGGCCTCAAGTGGCGAAGCGGTAGGCCTTGAATAAGACGCCTTTTGTTATCCCCAATGAGAAGGCCCGAGCGCTGATCCTGGCGAAGAGCGGGCTGGCCGGCGTGCGGCAGGAAGGCGGCGCGTCGGCGGTGGCGCCGCTGGTGAAGAAGCTTGGTTACGTGCAGCTTGATTCGATCAAGATTGTCGAGCGGGCGCATCACCACATCCTCTATTCGCGCCACACCGGCTATCGCCCGCGTCACCTCGACCGCATGCAGGCGAAGGCGCCGGCGCTGTTTGAGCACTGGACGCACGATTCCTCGCTGATCCCGATGGAGTTCTATCCGCACTGGCGCCACCGCTTTGCCGCGGCACGAACGCGGAGGGCCGCCTGGCACGAACGCATCGGCGACGTCCGCGCGATCAGGACGGTGCGCGATCACATCGAAGCCAATGGCCCGTCGCTGGCCCGCGACTTCGCGCATCTGGGCGGGCGCACCGGGCCGTGGTGGGGCTGGGGCCCGGCGAAGGCATCGCTGGAATGGCTCTGGCGCACCGGCGAGCTGGCGGTGGTGGCGCGGGACGGCTTCGAGAAGATCTACGACCTGACCGAGCGCGTGATCCCGGGAGCATTGCTCGGCGAGAAACCGTCGCTCGGCGACACCCGCGAGTGGGCACTCACCGAAGCGCTCGATCGCCTTGGTGCCGGCACGGCGCGGATGCTCGCCGAATTCTGGGCCACGACCTCTCTCAAGGACTCCCTGGCAATGGCTTCCCTTTCCGGCGCCCATGCCTGGATCGAACGGGAGAAGAAGAAGGGACGGCTGATCGACGTGGTGCTGGAAGCCGCGCCCGGGCATCGCAACTTCCAGGGCGTCGCGCGGCCGAGCATCGAGGACGAGATCGGGCATCTGCCGGTCCCGACCTCGCGCCTGCGCGTGCTGTCGCCGTTCGATCCGGTGCTGCGCGACCGCGTCCGGCTGGAGCGCATATTCGGCTTCGACTACACGATCGAGATCTTCGTGCCGGCGCCAAAGCGCAAATACGGCTACTACGTCTTCCCGCTGCTGGAAGGCTCGCGCCTCGTCGGCCGCATCGACATGAAGGCCGACCGGGTGAAGGACGCGCTGGCGGTCAAGGCGTTGTGGATCGAGAAGCGGCTGGCGCTGAGTAAAACCCGCAAGGGCAAGCTGGACCGCGAACTGCACCGCCAGGCGAGGCTAGGCGCCGTGCGCGACATTGTTTTTCCAGCAGATGCCCTGAAAACCGGCTAGCTTCGCCGCCCATGAAATATTCGAGCCGGTTCTTCCTCTACGCGCCGCTGGCGCTGTTCCTGGCCCTGGCGGGGGGCGCGAGCATTGTGTGGTGGCGCGAGGCAAGCGCGCTGTCGGCGCGCCTGGACGCCATGAACGGGCACGAGGCAATGCCCGGCGTGACGCTGCACTTCAAGTCGAAGACCGTCAGCGGCTTCCCGTTCAACCTGGACGTGGTGTTCGAGGATTTCGGCATCGAGATCGCCACCGCGCACGGCCCTTCCTCGTGGCGGGCGGAGAAGGTCGCGCTGCACGCACTGACCTATGGCCGGGAGGAAATGATCTTCGAGGCTGCGGGGCGCCAAGCTGTGACTTGGCACGACCTGAAGAAACAGCAGCACATACTGCCGTTCGAAATCGGCAATCTGCGCGCCGATGCAATCAGGGGCGAGCGCGGCGTCTCACGGGTAGACATCGTGCTTGTGGGTATGGATTCGCCGGCACTTACCCTCGGCAAGGCCGAAATTCACGCGCGCGTGGCGCCGGACGGGCGCGCGGTCGAGATCGCAAGCGCCCTCGATGCTGTGCAGCTGTCGCCGCGGCTGGCGGCGGGATCGCTGTTCGGGCCGGACATCAGGCAGGTTCGCCTGAATGCCTCGGCAGCGCCCTCGACAGCGTTCGACGGGTTCCGCGCGGGCAAGACCGACGGGATCAGCGCACTGGAAACATGGCGGAAGGCGGACGGTGCGCTGACTGTTGGCGACGTCGAGCTCTCGTGGGACGGCGTGAGCGCCAAGGGGCAAGGATCGCTCGTCCTGGATGACCGGCATGCGGTACAGGGGCTGATCGACTTCAAGGTCGCAGGCATCCAGACGCTGCTCGACAAGGCATCTCGCGCCCACGTCCAGGCAGATCAGTTCCACGGCATCGGCCCGGCGCTGCTCGCGCGCGCCGCGAAGGCCGGCGCGAATGACGCCGGGTTGGTGGGCGCGGTGCTCGCGTTCCACTCGGGCGTGGTGAGCGTCGGCGACACCAACGCGACCGACGAAGAGCCGCTGTATTAGCGTTTCTTTTTCGCGAGCTTCTTCTTCACCGGTTTCGGCTGCGGCGTGCGACCGAAATTGACCGTGGCGCTGTCCTGACCGGCCTCGACGATGCTGCGGCGGATGGCGCGGGTGCGGGTGAAGAGCGCGAATAGCGCATCGCCCTCGCCCCAGCGGATCTGGCGCTGGAGCGCGTGCAGGTCTTCCGAGAAGCGGCCGAGCACTTCCAGCACCGCGTCCTTGTTGTTCAGGAACACGTCGCGCCACATGGTGGGATCGGACGCGGCGATGCGGGTGAAGTCGCGGAAGCCACCGGCGGAGTACTTGATGACCTCGCCCTGGGTGACGTTGCGCAGATCGTCGGCGGTGCCGACGATGTTGTAGGCGATCAGATGCGGCACATGCGACGTGACCGCCAACACCAGGTCGTGGTGCTTGGCATCCATGATGTCGACCTTGCTGCCGAGCTTCTCCCAGAATTTCTTCAGCGTCGCGACCGCCGACTTCTTCGCACCCTTCGGCGGCGTCAGGATCGACCAGCGGCCGTCGAACAGTTCGGCAAAGCCGGCATCGGGACCGGAGCGCTCCGTGCCCGCGATCGGATGCGACGGGATGAAATGCACGTTCTTCGGCAGATGCGGGCCGACATCGGCGATCACCGCGCCTTTGACCGACCCGACATCCGTCACGATGGCGCCGGGTTTCAGATAGGGAGCGATGGCCCTGGCGATCGCGCCGAACGCGCCCACCGGCGTTGCCAAGATGACGAGATCAGCGCCCTTCACGGCGGCGGACGCGCTGTCTGTCAGCGAGTCCGCGAAGTGCATGGATTGCGCGGCTTTCAGGTAGGCCTTGTTCCTGTCGTGACCGGCGATGTGCTTCGCCAGATGTGCCCGCTTGATCGCGCGCGCGACTGAGGAACCGAGAAGGCCAATGCCGAGGATCGCCACCCGGCTGAACATCGGCTTGGGCGTCGTCATTGCCTGGCGAGTTCCGCCAGCGCCTCGACCACGGCGCGGTTAGCGTCTGCCGGGCCGATGGTCAGGCGCAGCGCATCGGGCAGCCCATAGGCCGCCACGCCGCGCAAGATCAGGCCACGCGCGGCAAGGAAAGCATCGGCATCCAGCGCTGTCTTGCCCTTCTGCTTGCCGAAATGGATCAGGATGAAGTTGGCGACGCTGTCGTCCACCGCAAAGCCGAGCTTGCGGATTTCGGTGATCAGCCAATCCCGCCACTTGTCGTTGTGGGCGAAGTTCGCGTCCATGTGGGCACGGTCGCGCAGCGCCGCGGCCGCGGCGCGCTGCGCCGGCACCGACACATTGAACGGGCCGCGCACGCGGTTCAGCACGTCGGCGACATGCGCCGGGCAATAGGCCCAGCCTACCCGCAGGCCGGCAAGGCCGTAGATCTTCGAGAAGGTGCGCGTCATCACGACATTGCTGGACGTCGAGACGAGCTCGATACCCGCCTCGTAATCGTTCTTGCGCACATACTCGGCATAGGCTGCGTCGATCACCAGGAGCGCGTTGGGCGGCAGCCCAGCGTGCAGACGCTTCACCTCGTCATAGGGAAGGTAGGAGCCCGTCGGATTGTTCGGGTTGGCAAGATAGACAAGCCGCGTTTTCGGTGTGACGCACGCCAGCATGCCGTCGACGTCGGCCTTGCGGTTCTTCTCGGGCACGACCACCGGCGTCGCGCTGTTGGCGAGCGCTGCGATCTTGTAGACGAGGAAGCCGTGCTCGCTGAACATCACTTCGTCGCCGGGACGCAAATACGAATTGGCGAGCATGGTCAGCAGTTCGTCGGAGCCGTTGCCGCACACGATGCGGTCTTCATCCAGGCCGAAATGTTCGGCAATGGCCTCGCGCAGGATTTTCGCGCTGCCCTCGGGATACACGTCGAACTTCCCGGCGACCTCGCGATACGCCTCGATCGCCTTGGGGCTGGCGCCCAGCGCCGACTCGTTGGACGACAGCTTGATTGGATTGGCGACGCCATGCACCTGATGCCGCCCGCCGACGTAAGGCGCGATGTCGAGGATGCCGGGCTTGGGGATGGGATGCGTCATGGCTTGGCCGCTTCGGAGGCCAGGGGATTGGCATAGCCGCCGACGATCGATACGCGGACCGCACCAGCCGCGCTCTCCAGCAGCGTGCCGAGCCTTGGGTCGTCGCTCGCAACGAAGCCGGGAATCTCCATCAGGTGCTGCCGCATGCCGGCCGCACGGCCCACTGCGACCGGCCGAGCGTCCAGCCCCGCCTGCTTCAGCAACGACTGGAGGCGCGAGGGGCTCACCTGCTCCTCCGCCTCGACGCGGCACACGGTGGTGTCGTCGCCACTGGCCTCAGGATCCAGTGAGCCAATGACATAGGCATCGACCTTGCCGCCCACCAGCGGCAACACCGCGACGATGCGCGGGCCCCGGGTACCGACCGGCGCCAGCTGCGACCACCAGGGGCGCGCGTTCTCGTCGCTCTCCGGCGGCGGCACGATACCGAACGCCTCGTGGTCGTTACTGCATTCGGTGACAATGGTCGTGGCGGACAGATGACTCTCCATCGGAGCGCTAGACCCGAACAGGCCGCGGGCCATGTCGCGGAAGACGCCGGCGCGGTCGGCGGCATAGACATGTACGACGCGCTTGGGCGACGCGGCGACCGCCATTATTTCGCGCCAGATGCTGACCAGCGCGCGCAGCGGCAAGTTGCCCTTGTGGCGCGCCGCCAGGCGCCGAAGCGTCTGCGACTGCTTCGCCGGCGTCACGCTGGTCGCCAATGCGGCACGCTTGATCAACAAGTCCTGGATCTTGTCATCCAGGGCATCGATCTGGGCCGGAACATCGGCAGGCGTTGTCTTGCGCGGCGGCATAGGCTGCCAAATTCTCTTTGTGGGCCATGGAGTTGAGCCCTCAGGCCGGCCGTTTGGCCCGGAGGGGCCGTATTGATAAGGGCGCAGGGCCGCAAAAGCAAAGCAGACCCACTGCGTGCGTTTGACACCGCCGCCCGCGCGCCTTAGCAAACCCGCCCTGCTCCTGGGCGACCCAAAAACGCGCATGACCGAGATCGCCAACCCACGCTTTCTGCGCCCCGTCACGGCGTCCGATGCCGATGTCGGCAGGGCCATCACCTTTGATGCCCCGCTTTTGCTCGATTGCGGCAGGTCGCTGAGTCCGATCACCGTCGCGTACATGACCTACGGCACGTTGAACGCGAGCAGGTCGAACGTCGTGCTGATCTGCCATGCCCTGACGATGGACCAGTTCGTATCGTCGGCACATCCCATCACCGGCAAGCCGGGCTGGTGGGAGGACATGGTCGGGCCGGGCAAGCCGATCGATACCGACCGGTTCTTTGTCGTGTGCGCCAATGTGCTCGGCGGCTGCATGGGCACCACCGGACCAGCCGAACTGAACCCGGCAACCGGGAGGCCGTATGGGCTGGATTTCCCGATCGTCACCATCCGCGACATGGTCCGGGCACAGGCGATGCTGCTGGACGCGCTGGGCATCGAAAAGGTCATGTGTGTCGTGGGCGGCTCGATGGGTGGCATGCAGGTGCTGCAATGGGCCGCAACGTTTCCCGAACGCGTGGTGTCGGCGATTCCGATGGCCTGCGCAGCACGCCATTCGGCACAGAACATCGCGTTCCACGAAGTCGGACGGCAGGCCATCATGGCCGATCCCGACTGGAAGGGCGGCACCTATCAGCTGCATGGCACACAACCGTCCAAGGGACTGGCAGTGGCGCGCATGGCGGCGCATATCACCTATCTGTCGGAGATCGCGCTGCAACGGAAGTTCGGGCGCAACCTCCAGGAGCGCGAGCAGATCTCGTTCGGGTTCGAGCCGGATTTCCAGGTCGAGTCGTATCTGCGCTACCAGGGCATGACGTTCGTGGACCGGTTCGACGCGAATTCCTATCTCTACATCACCCGAGCGATGGACTATTTCGATCTCGCAGCGGAGCATGACGGCCGGCTCGCGGAAGCGTTTCAGGGATCGAAGGCAAGGTTCTGCATCATTTCGTTCACTTCCGACTGGCTGTTCCCTACTTCGGAGAACAAGCTGGTGGCACATGCCCTCAATGCAAGCACGGCGACCGTGAGCTTCGTCGAGATCAAGACCGACCGCGGGCACGACGCCTTCCTGCTCGACGAGCCTGAGATGTATGCGACGGTGCGCGGCTTCATGAATTCCGTGGCGGCATCGGTCGGCGCATGAGTCTTCGCCCCGACCTTGCGGCGATTGCCGAGATGATTCCGCGCGGAAGCCGCGTGCTGGATGTCGGCTGCGGCGACGGCGCGCTGCTCGAGCATCTGATCCGGACCAAGGCGGTCGATGGGCGCGGCATCGAGCTGTCGCAGCAGAACGTAAATGCCTGCGTGGCGCGCGGGCTGTCGGTGATGCAGGGCGACGCCGACACCGACCTGAACGATTATCCGTCAGCCGCGTTCGACGTGACGATCCTGAGCCAGACGATCCAGGCGACCTTCGCACCCAAGGACGTGCTCAATCATTTGCTAAGAATCGGGCGGCGGACGGTGATCTCGCTGCCGAATTTCGGACACTGGAGCGTGCGGCTCTCGCTGCTGGTTCAAGGACGCATGCCGCGCACCAAGTCGCTGGAGTTCGACTGGTACGACACGCCGAACATCCATTTGTGCACGATCTCAGACTTCGTGAGCATGGCGCGTAGCACGGGCGCCGCGATAGAACGCGCACTGGCGCTGGACGAGAACGGCGCGACGCGCGAGATGCAAGCGGAAGCGTGGGGGCCGAATCTGCTCGCCAACGGCGCAATCTTCCTGCTGAAAAGGAAGACGGCGGACGGGGATCGCACAACCCGCCCGCCGTCTGGTCTTAACGCCTAGCTGGCGCCGAGCATCTGGAGCGCGGCGGCGTAGCCGTCGACACCCTGCTTGTACATGCCGTGCGCGCAGAAGCCCTGCGCACCCTGTGCCTGTGTGCGGGCAGTCGAATAGTTGGCGCTGCTCTGATTGGCGTCGAGGGCAGCCGACACTTTCTTCTGCATGTGCAGGCAGCCGATCGATGTTGCCGGCTCACCGCTGTCCTGCGCAAATGCAGTTCCCGTGAGCGCGACGCAAAGGGTGGCGGCGGCAAAAGCTGTTTTTCCGAAACGCATGACTACCTCCTGTTGAACCGAATGATCCCGGACATTCGATGTCGGATAGGTAGGAGCTATGGCGCGCGATGAAAGAGGCCGCCAATCACCGATACGTGTGAGCATTAACACTCATGTTATCGATGTCGCGCATTTTTCGCGGCCTATATGGAAAAACACGTCGCAGTGTCGTGCGACTTCGTCACGCGCATGGGACATGCGCAAAACGCATTGGGGTTCGCACTGTTTGGTTTTTGAAATAGCACCGTCCGCGACGCTTCCGTGACGTACATCTTTGAAAAGATGAAGCTCGGTTAAGCGTCGTGCGACGCGCGGCTCGCGCCGTCGCGCAAGCTGACAGGTGCGTCACGTACGGTCTTCCATTTCGGAACAGTGTTCGCGACCGGCGCGGGCGTTCCCGCGTAGATGGTCTTCGTCGCTTCGACGAGGTGCACGCCCCCGAGCGCCGGAAACAGCCGCCGCAGGAGTCGCTCCCATCCCGCACCGGCGCGCGCGAGCCGCCGGCCGCGAAACGGTGGAACGTAGAGTGCGCGGTCCCAGGCGACCGGCTCGAACAGCGCGCCGCGCAGGAGCCGGTCGAGCTCGCCGCGGCTGAACGGACGGCCGACGGCGAACGGCGAGCGCTCGAGCTGTGCCCACAGGCTCGTGCGATTGGGCGCCACCAGCAGCATGCGGCCTTCCGGCGCAAGCACGCGCCAGAGTTGACGCAACAGCGGACGGATGGCGTCGGCGCCCTCGAGCCCGTGCACCACGAGAACGCGATCGAAGAACGCGTCGGGGAACGGCAGCGCCGACTCGTCGGTGAGCGTCGTCAGCACTTTTCCGACGGGCCAGGCCACCACACCCTGCTGCGCCGGCATCGCTGCAACGGCGCGCTCGGCATCGATCTGAAAAGGCCGCAGGTAGGGAACCGCGAAGCCGTAACCGAGCAGGCGAAGGTTCTTCGTGTCGGGCCAGAGCATGCGAAGCTGGCGCGCGACGATGCGGCGCGTCAGAAGGCCCAAGGGCCCTTCGTAAAAGTCGGCCAGCTCTGCGGCGTCCAGCAGCATGGCAATGCGTAGCGCGACACCGCGTCCGGTTCAACGCGCAGGGCCGGCTGCTAGGGTTTTCGCCACACCGGCGGAAGGATCAGCCCCAATGGCCGCGCTCCAGATCGAACTCGTTCCCTGTTTGCGCGACAATTACGCCTATCTGGTGCACGACGGCGATGCCGGGCTGACCGCGATCGTCGACCCGTCGGAGCCTGAGCCGGTGCGCCAGGCGCTGGCAAAGCGCGGCTGGCGGCTGACCCATATCCTGAATACGCACCATCATTTCGACCACACCGGCGGCAATATTCCGCTGAAGGAGGCGTCCGGCGCCAAGGTCGTAGGACCGGAGAAGGACCGCGAACGCATTCCCGGCATCGACGAAGGGGTGATCGAGGGACAGGTGTGGATGTTCGGCACCCGCCGCGTTCCGGTGCTGGAGATCCCGGCGCACACCCGCGCGCACATCGCCTTCGTCTTCGACGACGCGGTTTTCACGGGCGACACGCTGTTCGCGATGGGCTGCGGGCGGCTATTCGAGGGCACACCCGCGATGATGTGGTCGAGCCTTTCGAAGCTGATGGCCCTGCCTGACGCGACGCGGGTCTATTGCGGGCATGAGTACACGCAGAACAACGGCAAGTTCGCGCTCAGCATCGAGCCGGGCAATGCGGTGCTGAAGGCGCGCATGAAGGACGTGGACGCGGCGCGGGCCGCAAACAAGCCGACGATCCCCTCGACGATCGGCCTTGAGAAGGCGACCAATCCTTTCCTGCGGCCCAATTCATCCGAAATCCGCAAGACGCTCGGCATGCAGAACGCGAGCGACGTCGAGGTGTTCGGCGAAATGCGGAAGCGGAAGGATAACTTCTAGAGCAATTCCAGGAAAAGTGTGCAGCGGTTGTCCGTCCGGAATTGCGACCAAACAAAAGTAGCTACTTGTCGGAGTCGTCATCGCCGTCGTGGTGATGATGCTTGTGCGAGTCGCTATCGTCGTCGCTGCCGCTGACCGTGTCGGCCGCGCCGCCCACGACCGAGCCCGCGACATGCGCAGTGGTGGAGACCGCCGTTGTGGCGACGCTGACGCCGGCACTCGCCACGTCATAGGCAATGCAGCCCGAGAGCGAAGAGCCGAACACGGCGATAACGGCAACAGGCAGCAGTGCACGCATGGCGGAAACCCCTTCGACGCATCGACCATCGCATACCGGGCGTCAAAGAACCACTAACCCCCATGACGCCCCCTTCATGTTCCCGCGAAGGCGCGGAACCCCTAGAGTTCCGGCCATGGCCCGCCCCGACTCTTTTTTTGCAACGCAGATCTATCGCGCCCGCCTCCCGATGCGGATGAACGCGGAACTCGAACAGGCGTGCCTGGTGCTGGCGCGTGACGACAAGGCGGGGCAGCGTTGGGCCAAGGCGCATGGCTATCGCGGCTACACCTCCTACGCCTCGTTGAACGACTTGCCCGAACGCATGCCGGAGTTCGCGGCGCTGGCGAGGGCGATCGACGGGCACGTGGCGGCGTTCGCGCGGGCGCTCGATTTCGACCTGGCCGGGCGGCGGCTGAAACTGGACAGCCTGTGGGCGAACGTGATGCCGGGCGGCGGCATGCATGGCGCGCACATCCATCCGCATTCGGCGATCAGCGGGACGTATTACGTGTCGGTGCCGCGCGACGCGAGTGCCATCAAGTTCGAGGACCCGCGGCTGCCGCTGATGATGGCGGCACCGGTGCGCAAGGCGAATGCAAAGGCGGCAAACCGGACCTTTGTGACGATGCAACCGACCCCAGGCACATTGCTGTTGTGGGAAAGCTGGCTCAGGCATGAGGTGCCGCTGAACTTGGCGAAGGGCCAACGCATCTCGATCAGCTTCAACTACAGCTAGAGCGACCCGAACAGCGTTTCGGCTTCCGCCCAGTTGCGCAGGATGCATTCCGCACCTGCGTGCGAAAGGCGTTCGGCGATGCGGTCGGTCATGTGGCCGCCGCCACGGAAACCCCACACGGTCATGCCGGCGGCGCGGCCGGCGGTGACGCCGTTCACCGTGTCCTCGATGACCAGGCAATCCTGCGGCCGAGTGTCGAGCATCCTGGCGGCATACAGGAAGAGATCGGGAGCCGGCTTGGCGTGCGCGACCTGTTCGCCGGAGTAGATGTGGGGCGCGAAGTGATCCCAGTGACCGACCTTCTTCAGCTTGAACTCCAGCCCACGCACCGTGCTGGAACTCCCGACCGCCTTGGGGAGGGTGAGTGTCTTGATGGCACGGAGCGCACCCTCCACCTCTGTCAGGCGCGTTTCCAGCGCGTGGCGGTAGCGAACCAGCATGGGCTCCCTGATCTCGTCCATGATCGGGCGGCCGAGACGGGCCATGCCTTCCGCGTCTAGCGCCGCCCAGAACGCCTTGTCGCTCATGCCCATGAAGCGGATGGCGAAATCATGCGGGTCGTAGTTCAGACCGATGCCGGCGAGAGCCTCAAGCTCGACCTCGTGGGCGATGGTTTCGCTTTCCACCAGGACGCCGTCGCAATCAAAAATAACAGCCTTGATCATGAGGACGGCGTAGGGGATCGCCGCCAAGCGTGCAACTCACGGCTTGTTGCGGAAAGCTAGGCCACGAACTCGGCTGCAACGGCGGAGAAGTGCAGCACCGCTGCGACGAGAACGAAGGCGTGCCAGATCGCCTTGTGATAGGGGATGCGTTCGATGACGTAGAACAGCACGCCCCCGGAATAGACGAGGCCACCCGCGACCAGAAGCCAGAAGTCGACGGGTCCCATGGCGGCGTGCAGCGGCTGGATCACCGTCACGATCAGCCAGCCCATCGCGAGATAGAGCCCAAGGCTGAGCCACTCGAACCGGCGCGGGAACAGCACCTTCATGGCCACGCCGAAGCTGGCGCTGAGCCAGATGGCGGCGAGGATGATGCTGCCGTAGGGCGCCGCCAGCCGGTTGACGGCAAAGGGCGTGTAGGTGGCGGCGATCATGATGAAGATTGCGGCATGATCGAGCCTTCGCAAAATCTGCTTGGACGGCCCATGCGGCGCCAGGTTGTACGCCGCGCTGGCGCAGATCATGGCCAGCAGGCCGGCGCAATAAACAAGGACGCTGATCGAGACCGAAAGGCCCGTGACGTTCCACAGCAGCCACAGGCTGGCGTTGATCGCGAACAGGATGCCCAGCACGTGCACCGTGGCATCGGCCCGGTGCTCGAAATGCGAGTAGATCCGTTCGGCTTTCTCGATGATCGTCATGGTTCGCCCTATGTGGGATGCGAGTCTGGCCTTGTCCATCTGAACCTTGGTCGCAGTTTCTGTCAGATGCGTTAACCTCGCGTTTGGATGCGCGCGAGGGCGGATTTCATGCGGTGGTTTTGGGCATTGGCGCTGGTGCTGAGTGGAACTACGGCCCAGGCGGCGGGGTACGGCGCGCCGCCGGCCGATCTGAACGCCAGGCTCGACAAGCTGGTGAAGAGCTATCCGGACTTCCTGGACCGGCATGACGACAAGTACCTGTACCTGAAGGACGGCCGGAAATTCGCGATCAGCGACGGGCGTACGGACAAGACTTTCGACGAGATGATCGAGCATGCCGACATCGACGACATGTTCTTTGCCGACTATCCGGCCGGGGCAGACGCAACCGCTCCAGCCCCGAACTTCGATCCCGGCCGCGTGCGGTTCGAGCCCTTGTTCGACGCGATGTATGGCGACTGCGACCGCGGCGAGGTCGAGCCGAAGATGCGCTCGATCGCCTGGCTGCCAAAGCACCACGGCGGCGGCGTTTCCATCACGACCGTAAATGGGGTGGACAAGGCGCTGGCGGCCGTCAGCGCGGATCTGGACAACCTGCCCGAGAAATACATGCGCTACCTGATCCCGAACTCCGGCACCTACAATTGCCGCAGGGTGGCGGGATCGACGTCACGCAGCGTGCACGCATGGGGCGCGGCGATCGACATCAACAGCGCGGCGTCCGACTACTGGCGCTGGTCGAAAGACGGCTGGCACAATCGCATCCCGGTCGAGATCGCGCGTGTGTTCGAACGGCACGGCTTTATCTGGGGCGGCCGCTGGTGGCACTACGACACCATGCACTTCGAGTACCGGCCGGAACTGCTCCCGTGAGCCTAGTAGCCGCTTTCCGGAGAATTGAGGAGCGTCACGATCACGTAGTCACCGTGGTCGCTGCGGTAGATGTCGACATGGATCATCACGTTGTTATTGACGATTTCGCGCAGCACGGCCGGATCGGACCGGCCGTCGTTCAGCATCCGCTCCAGCAGCGCGCGGTTGTTGACGTTGTCGAAATAGTCGTCGCTCTCGTCTGACGGATCCTGGATGCCGAATTTGTGGAAGTTGGCGCGGTCCTGCCGGATGATGGCAGCCGCCGAGGTCAGGCGCTGACCCTGCGAGTTGTAGTGGTCGGCGCGCGACAGGAAGGCATTGTAGCTGCCGATCAACTCGTCGGCGAAGGCCGGTGCAGCCGCCAGCGAAAGCCCAAGCACGGCGGCACAGGCGAGAAGCGTCTTGCGAATCATGAATACCCCCAAGGGACGTTTTCGAGCCGGAGCACGGTCGTGCCGGATCATGTTCTTTTGGCGGCAGACCGCCAAGAGGGCATGGATTGAGTGTGACCGTCTGCGCTAGGCTAAGGCATGTCGCAGGACGATCTCCCCCCGCAAAAGAACGGCACCCCGCCGGATGAATCGACCTTTGCTGGAACGCTCGGCCTTACCTTCACCGGCCTATTGTGGGTAGCGGTATTCAGCGTCGTGGGGCTCGTGGTTCTGTATTTTCTCGTCCGTTGGTTCGGTCGCTAGCTGCAAGCGCCCTTGACGATCGCGTTGAGGTCGGCGTTGTCACCGCCGATCAGGCCGAGATTCTTGCCGTCGGGCGAGATCAGCCATGGCCAGTCGTAAGACCCGCCGAACACAAAGTACTTGTGCTGCGTGACGATCAGCTTGTCGCGGTAGTCGGGCTCGGCGCATTTCGCCAGCACCTGCGTGCCGTTGCTATCGATAACGAAGTGCTCCCGGCCCGTGCGGAAGTCGTAGACGTGCAGCGCGCCCGATGTCGCCCAAGCCGGTGTTTCAAAATAAAGAAGCCGTCCGTCGGAAGAGAATTGCGCATTTCGAAACGCACAGATCGTCTTCTTCATGTCCATGTCAGGCTTGACGTCCAGAAGCTTGTGAGCCCCGCTGCCGTCTACGTTGGCCACCCACAACGAAACGACCTTCCTGTCAGCGCCAATTCCACTCCCCGAACAGTCCCAGTCGGCGGTTGTGTTGCCGCTGTCACGCTGAAAAACGACCCGCTTGCCGTCCGGCGTCAGGAGGGGATCACTGTCATTACCGGAATGCGTGATGGCCTTGCCGTTCACGACGATGTTGCCGTGATCGGCAGTCGCGATTGCCGCCTGCGCTGGCGCACCCGCGAGGACGGCAGCAGCAAGGGCAACACCGAGCATGCGCAGATGGCTGGGGTGTGAAAACGTTAATTCGCGGTTCAATTCACCCCCTATCTGGGGGTCAACCATTTGGAGAGATTGCGAAATCGCCTTCGATGCCACCCGCTCTCCAAGCTTCGGCAAGCCCGCCCGAAACGCGATGCTTGTTGCCCTTGCCCGCATACGGACATCACCTCCCACACCGCAGATGGTGTTCTCGTTTTGACCCTACAAGGGCTGGAGGACTTTTTTAGGGCTCATGCGAAGTCACCCGCCAGGGCCACGCGGACGTTTGCCGGCATCACCGCCATGTGCCCGTAATTGGCGTGGGTCATGCCGATCACCACCGGTTCCTTCCCGGCGCGGAACGCCGCGATCTGTTCGGGCGAGAAAGTGAAACGCAGCCAGTGCACCGAGGAGGTCTTGCCGTCCGCCGTCGTGCGGTCCTCGTAGTCGGTGGGCGTGGCCTTGATACGGTCCTTGCCGACGTCGAGGAAGACGGTGTCCTCGATATGGCCCAACTTGCGCAGCTCGCGGTCGCGCCGGTCGGCGTCCTCGATCTCGATCATCATGGTCGCGATCAACTCAGCTCCCTGCGGGATCAGCGGATTGTAGGCTTCCAGCTCGCCTTCGATCTGCGCTACGCCGCCCTTCTCGATCCGAAGCATCTCCTGCACCTGGAGCCACATCGAGGTGTAGTTCTCGAAATACAGCGTGGCGTAGGGCCCGACTTCCATGCGCCGGTCCTTCTTCTCCTCGATCGATGCGGCGCGCAGATCCTTGCGTCGCGCGTTGTAGTCGGCGTCGGAGAGGATGTCGGCGGGGGTGATCTTGCGCTGGGCGAGGGACATCAGAGCAATCCGTAGGCGCGCGCCATGATCTGGATGGGATGTTCTGGCTCGCGTGCCTTCAGCTCGGTGCCATCCTTTGCCGCCAATTCCCCCACCTGTTGAACGATATGCTGTGCGGCCAGCGGGCAATCGCTGACGATATGGCCACGGTTCTGCTGCCTGGCGGTGCGGAACACAGGGCGGCCCACCTTCACGGCGAGATCATGCGTCGGCTTCACCACGCCAAAGGTGCCGCCATGGCCGGAGCAGCGCTCGATCACATCCACCGGCGTGTTCGGGATCAACTTCAGCATCTCGGCAGCCTTCGGTCCCATGTTCTGGGCCCGCGCATGGCAGGCGAGGTGCACCGTCACGCCCTCCGGCAGCGGCTGCATCCCTTCCGGTAAGCCGTTCCTCCTCGCCACGTCGACGACGTATTCATCGATGTCGAACGTCGCCTCGGCCACGCGCTTCACATCAGCGTTGTCGGGCACGATCAGCGGCCATTCGAACTTGAGCATCAGGCCGCACGAGGCGGTCAGCGCGACGATGTCGTAGCCTTTCTCGATCAGCTTCACCAATTCCCTAGAAACCTTGGCCGCGTTGGCCGCGACGCGCGAAAGTTCCGCCTGCTCCAGGAACGGCATGCCGCAGCAGCCCGGATAGGCGACCTTGGTCTCGACACCGAGGTGGCTGAGCACCGCCCGTGCCGCCATGCCCGTCGCCGGCTTGTTGTAGTTCACGAAACACGTCGCATAGAGCGCCGCCTTCCGCTTGCCGAACGCCGGCGCAGCCGCGTTGACGGTCGCCGGATCGCCCTTCGCGGCGCTCACGAACGTCCTCGTGTGGAATTTTGGCAGCTCGGCCGTCCGGTCGATATGCGCCACCGACTCCATCAGCGGGCGCGTCAGTCCGTTATCCTTGCCCGACGCCCAGTTGATCGCCGGTGAAACAAAGCGCGCGGCGATGCCGTTGCGGTCCATCTCCGCGAGCTGGCGCTGGGTGAAATCGGTCGTGCCTTTCTTCGCCTCCACCGCGCGGGCGCGCAGGATCAGGTGCGGAAAGTCGAGCTGGAATTCATGCGGCGGCACATAGGGGCACTTCGTCATGAAGCACATGTCGCAAAGCGTGCACGCCTCCACGACGTTGCCGAAGTCTTCCGACTTCACGCCGTGCATTTCATCCGGCTGCTGGTCGACCAGGTCAAATAGCCGCGGGAAGGAGTCGCACAGATTGAAGCACCGCCGGCACCCGTGACAGATGTCGAACACCCGCCGCATCTCCTTGTCGAGCGCGGCCTCGTCGTAAAATTCTTCGCTCTGCCACGCGATCGGATGACGTGTGGGCGCTTCGAGCGAACCTTCTCTGGACATAGCAAGTAGCGAGTAGGGAGTTGCGAATAGGGAAGGCCGCGCAGCAATAATGGCGAGAGCGAAGGGAAGCCCTATTCGCTACTCGCCATTCGCTACTCGCCGATTACTTCCCGAGCGTGTCGAGCGCTTTCTGGAAGCGGCCGGCGTGGGACTTTTCGGCCTTCGCCAGCGTTTCGAACCAGTCGGCGATCTCGTCGAACCCTTCGCTGCGCGCGGTCTTCGCCATGCCCGGATACATGTCGGTGTATTCGTGCGTCTCGCCTGCGATCGAGGCCTTGAGGTTCAGCGCGGTGTCGCCGATCGGCTCGCCGGTCGCCGGGTCCCCTACGGCTTCGAGATATTCGAGGTGGCCGTGCGCATGGCCTGTCTCGCCTTCCGCGGTCGAGCGGAACACGGCGGATACGTCGTTGAAGCCTTCGACGTCGGCCTTCTGTGCGAAGTACAGGTAGCGGCGGTTGGCCTGACTTTCGCCGGCAAACGCATCGCGCAGATTCTGGGCAGTCTTGGAGCCTTTAAGCTCGGCCATTACGTCTCTCCATTGGGTTCGGACAACTACAAATCACGGCGAAGAGACACGGCATGACGTCGCCTGTCAATAGATTAGAATCATTCTAATGAGTTGAGAGTGGCTCGCAGAAGCGGGCGCTTAAGTCACAGTCTTGCGAACCCGGACAACCACGTCGATCCGATCGACATCCATGCCCTTGGGCGGGGCCGGAACGCCTGAGACGGCAATGGCTTCACCGGGAATATCTATAAGCGTGCCCTCGTCCTCGACGAAGAAATGCTGATGGTCGCCGGTGTTGGTGTCGAAATAGCTGCGCGAGGCATCCACCACGACCTGGCGCAGCAGACCGGCCTCCGTGAACTGATGCAGGGTGTTGTAGACGGTCGCCAGGGACACCTTGATGCCGCCCGCCACCGCGTCGGCGTGAAGCGATTCGGCCGTCATGTGGCGGTGACCGGCCGAAAGCAGCATTCCGGCGAGCTCCAGCCGCTGGCGGGTCGGGCGCAGACCTGCGGCGCGCAGGCGCTTTGCCGTCTCAATCCCCTGCTCGCGAACCTTTTTGGGCATCCCTGCTTTACCGATGGGCACTGACAGTTGCGCCCCAACTTTGCTATTCTCGCAGGCTACACTGCGTTCGTTAGAACGCTTCTAACATAGGAAAAGGCCCGTTGGCTACAGGGGGCCGATTTAGAGGACTTCGCCGTGGACACCCCCAACCCAGCCCGCAAATCCAGTTTCGACCTGGCCGGCCTGCTTGCCTGTGCGCGCGGGGAACTTTTCGGACCGGGCAATGCGCGTCTTCCGCTGCCGCCGATGCTGATGTTTGACCGTATCACCAAGATCAACGAGACGGGCGGCAGCGCCGGCAAGGGCGAGATCGAAGCGGAGTTCGACGTCAATCCGAACCTCTGGTTCTTCAAGTGCCATTTCCAGGACGATCCCGTGATGCCGGGCTGCCTCGGTCTGGATGCGCTGTGGCAGATGGTTGGCTTCTTCCTCGGCTGGGCCGGCGGGCTTGGCAAGGGCCGCGCGATCGGCGTGGGCGAGGTGAAGCTCACCGCCATGATCCTGCCAACTGCGAAGAAGATCACCTATTACGTCGACATGAAGCGCGTGATCATGCGCAAGCTGGTCATGGGCGTCGCTGACGGTATCGTGAAGGTCGACGGCCAGGTCGCGTTCGAGGTGAAGGACATGAAGGTCGGTCTTTTCAAGGACGCGGTCGCCGCGATCCAAAAGGCCGTCAATCCGACGCCGGCCACGGCTTAATTCGCCACTGCCGTTCCGCTACGGGTTGGCGGGCGGTATAGCTGACGGCAATCGTTAGTAACCCCCATTTGTCGCTCTGCTGTGGGTTGGCGGGCGGCATAGCAGAGCGACAACAATGAAAAGAGTCGTCGTCACGGGGATGGGCATTGTCTCATCCCTCGGCAACAACACGCAGGAAGTCGTAGCCTCATTGCGCGAGGCCAGGCCGGGCATCGTGACCGCCGACGACTACGTGAAGTACAACTTCCGCAGCCAGGTGCATGGCAGCCTCAAGATCGATCTCGACGCCGTTGTTGACCGCCGCGCGCGGCGCTTCCAGGGCGATGGAGCGGGCTATTGCTGGGTGGCGATGAACCAGGCGATCGCCGACGCAGGCTTGGAGGAGAAGGACATTTCCAATCCGCGCACCGGCCTGATCGTCGGCTCCGGCGGACCCTCGACGAAAGCCATCGTTGGTGCGGCCGATATCACGCGGCAGAACAACAACCCCAGGCGCATCGGACCATTCGCGGTGCCCAAGGCGATGTCCTCGACCGTCAGCGCCAACCTGTCGACCTGGTTCAAGACCAAGGGTGTGAACTACTCGATTGCCTCCGCCTGCTCGACGTCGGCGAACTGCATCGGCAACGCCTATGAGATGATCCAGTGGGGCAAGCAGGACGTGATGTTCGCCGGCGGCGGCGAGGAGCTCGACTGGACGCTCTCCTGCCTGTTCGACGCGATGGGCGCGATGTCGTCCAAGTACAACGCCACGCCCGCCAGGGCTTCGCGCGCCTATGACAAGAACCGCGACGGCTTCGTGATCTCTGGTGGCGGCGGCATCCTGGTGCTCGAAGAGCTGGAGCATGCCAAGGCCCGCGGCGCGAAGATCTATGCCGAGATGATCGGCTATGGCGCAACGGCCGACGGCGCCGACATGGTCGCGCCCTCCGGCGAAGGCGCGGTGCGCTGCATGCAGATGGCGATCGAGAACGTGAGAGCGCCGATCGACTACATCAATCCGCACGCCACCTCGACGCCGGTGGGCGACATCCCCGAGATCAATGCGATCCGCGAAGTCTTCGGCGAGAAGATGCCGCCGATCAGTGCGACCAAGTCCCTCTCCGGTCACAGCCAGGGCGCGGCCGGCGTGCACGAAGCGATCTACACCCTGCTGATGATGCAGTCCGGCTTTATCTGCGAAAGCGCCAATATCGAGGAGATCGATCCGGCCGTCGCCTCGGCGAACATCGTGCGCCAGCGGATCGACAACGCCCGCATCGACACGGCGCTGTCCAACTCCTTCGGCTTCGGCGGCACCAACGCCTCGCTGGTCTTCCAGCGCATGTAACGTGAAGGCGCGCGAGCGCCGCATGAAGTTTGCATCGGACAGCCTGACCCTCTGTCGGCTGTCCCAATTCGGAACAGAACCCAACAAAGGCGAGGACAAGATGGCAGACGCCAAGCTGATGCAGGGCAAGCGCGGACTCGTGATGGGCGTGGCGAACGACCACTCCATCGCCTGGGGTATCGCGCGCTTTCTCGCCGCCCACGGCGCCGAAATCGCATTCACCTACCAGGGCGATGCCCAGGCCAAGCGGCTGCGGCCGCTGGCGCAATCCATCGGTTCGCAGATCGTGATGCCGGCGGACGTCGAGAACGACGCCGAGCTGGATACCGCCTTCGCCCGCCTGAAATCGCACTGGGGCAAGCTGGACTTCCTCGTCCACTCGCTCGCCTTCTCCGACCGTGAAGAGCTGAAGGGGCGCTATGTCGACACGTCGCGCGAGAACTTCGCCCGCACCATGTCGGTGTCCTGCTACTCGTTCACCGCCGTCGCACAGCGCGCCGCCCAGCTGATGGACAAGTCGGGCTCCATGATCACCATGACCTATCTGGGCGGCACTCGGGTAATGCCGAACTACAACGTCATGGGCGTGGCCAAAGCTGCACTGGAAGCCTCGGTCCGCTATCTCGCCGCCGATCTCGGCCGTGACGGCATCCGCGTCAACGCGATCTCTGCCGGACCCATGCGCACGCTGGCGGGCGCGGGCGTGGGCGACGCGCGCATGATGATGAAGTGGAACCGCGCGCTGGCGCCGCTCAAGAAATCGATCGAGCTCGACCATGTCGGCGGTGCCGCGCTCTACCTGCTGAGCGATCTCGGTGCGGGCGTGACCGGCGAAGTGCACTTCGTCGATGCCGGGTTCAACGTGGTCGGCATGCCCGTTCCCGCCGACATGAAGATCTGGAATGCCGTCGACAATGACGGCGAAAAGGAAAAGTCCAATGCGCGTGAGCCCGTCTAAGATCGTTCTCGCTGGCGCCCTGTTGGCGCTGAGCGCGACCGCTGCGTCCGCCGGCTGGCAGGACCAGGCGTCCGATTTCGACAAGCACCGGCTCGCGTCGCTGGGCGAGGCCAAGCAGAAGGCGCTGGGCGAGGCCAAGGGCTCCGGCGGCACCGGCGACGCATCAGCCATCGACTCCGCACTCGGACCCGCGTCGCATGCCCCGTCGGCCGGCGAGGTGACGGGTTCCTGGCGCTGCCGCACCATCAAGCTCGGCGGCATCACGCCTTATGTTGTCTATGGCTGGTTCAACTGCCGCATCGCCATGCGCGGCGGTGGACTGTGGCTCGAGAAGACGTCCGGCTCGCAACGCACGGCCGGTTTCCTCTATCCCGGCGAAGGCGGCCTGGTTTATCTCGGCGCGTCGTCGGTGACCGGCGAGCCGCAGCACGTCTATTCCGGCAACGGCGCCAGCGCCGGCGCGGCCGCCACGCCCGACGACCAGATCGGCCTTCTGACCGCGATCAGCAGCAACCACCTCCGCCTCGAGATGCCCTACCCGGTGCAGGAATCCACCTACGACGTCCTGGAACTGAAGCGGTAAGAGCGCACCGTGTGCCGGCTCGGCCCGGCCACCACAGCACGTCCGCATCTACGCCAGTAATGCTGGTGTCTGGTCGCGATGATGACCCAGAAGCGATCCTTAGGGGGTACTTCTACGCGCGATCACAGCGGGCGAAGAAAATTAACTGCGACACCGACACCAGCGATAGTGAAGAGAGTTCTGACCGTCCATATTACGCGGTTCAAAGATGGATCGCCCAGTGAGCGATAGTCCGATCGAAATAGATAGCGAAGCATCAAAATTGAGTTCCTGATCGAATTGTTGAGGAAGAGCGACGGACTTCCCAGCGCGACCCAAGTCTCGTTGTGCCGTTGCCTAAGGTACCGCATCAGGTAAGCGATCGAACCGTTGTAAACGATGATCGCGGCAATGACTCCCCAGAAGAATGGGCCAGGGGCATTTGACGCGACAGTCATGGCGATCTCCAAATCGGAATAGATTTTTCGCAATTTCGCATTGGCGGCAGCACTCCATTTGACGGCTAGCTAACCCCACGATATCTGTCTCCTTATTCAATCACCTCGCCAGAGGTTCTATGGCAGAGATTGTCACCATCGCTTAACGCCTGCGTCCGACGCAGGCACCGACACGCGGCTCTCCGCGCGCAGGCGTTCGTCTGCTCGCACAGCGCCGCGGAGTTCCGTGCGATGAAAGACAATTCAATTGAACATCTCGAAACTGGAACAGCGCGTCCTGCATTGCCTGGCGCAGGGCGGACGCATTCAACACACCTGGCTGGACAACCGCATCGTTGAAATCGACTGCTGGAATCGCGACGGCCACCGCCTCGCGGACTGCACGCTCGATCTCTTCCGGAAACTCAAGCGCCGCGGCCTGATCTTTTCGACCGGCGGAGGCCCCTACCGCATCTCGCGCCTGGGCCTCGACTGCGTGCGCGCGCAACACGACAATCGCTAAGGGAGCCATGTCATGACCGAAGACCTCAAGACCCGTCTCGCCAAGCCGCGCTTCCCGCGCAGCTCGCAATACGATCCGTATTGGATCGTCGACAACCTGATGGGGCCACACGTGCTGTGGCTCGCCGAATACCTTGCGGAGAAGCTGCCGCTCAGACCCGGTATGCGCATTCTCGACCTTGGCTGCGGCAAGGGGCTCAGCTCCATCTTCTTCGCGAAGGAGTTCGGGGTGCATGTCACGGCCGCCGACCTCTGGATCAAGCCGCATGACAACCAGAGGAGGATTGATGCCGCCGGCGTCGCCGACCGCGTGACGCCCATCCTCGCCGAAGCCCACGCGCTGCCGTTCGCACACAGCAGCTTCGACGCGATCGTCGGTCTCGACGCCTACCAGTATTTCGGCACCGACGATCTCTATCTCGGCTACATCGCCAAATTCCTCAAACCCGGCGGCCATATCGGCATCGTGTGTCCCGGCCTGAAGCACGAGATCGCCGAACCGCCGGCGCATCTCAAGCAGTGGTGGGAATGGGATTTCTGCTGCTTCCATTCGCCGGAGTGGTGGCGGCATCACTGGGCCAAGACCGGCCTCGTCACCGTCGAGGCCGCGGAGTTGATGCCCGACGGCCACGCGCTGTGGCTCGACTGGTACCGCGCCACCTTGCACCTGCTGAAGGGCTTCCATCTCGACGCCGCGACCAGCGGCATCGCGATGCTCGAAGCCGACCACGAACAGCTCTTCGGCTTCACCTGCGCCGTGGCGCGGGCGAAGGGCGGCGACTGGATTTCCGGGAACGCACTCGATATCGACGAGGTGCTTTAGCGCGCCTTCTGGGCCGCGACTTCCGCCTTCCACGCCGTGCGGAAATCCCCCGCGGCGCTGGAAGGCGCGTCGGCCATCAGCTTGTCCATGAACGCCGCGAACTCCGCCTCGAAGCCATGGCGCCGCAATTTCCACAACGCGCGCACGCCCGGCTCCGCCAGGGTTTGCCGCCAGCTCTCACCGAAGCTCGCGAACACCGCATCGCTCAGCAAGCCTTCCCTGTATTGCAGGAACGTATCTTCGCCGCTGGCGAGGAATGCACCATAGATCGCGGCGAACTGCCCAAGTTCCACTTGCGAGATCGCCGCATCGCCCGCCGTGCCTTTCGACAGCGCATCGGCATAGGCGGGGTCTCCCGCCGCCAGGATGATATCCACGGCACGAGTCGCGCGCCCCTGCCGGATGGAGGCCTGCTGGTTGCGCTCTGCTTGCCGCACCTGGATCGCCAGATAGATCAGCGAAATGAACACCGCCACGCTGCTAACCAGGCTCGCGACCGACGACCAGTCCGAAAGGCTCATGTCCGTCCCCGTTGACGCTTTTGCCTAGTTGGGCATGGTTCGTCGAATCGTCAAGGACAACGCCATGCGCCTCAACCAGGTCACTGTGCCGGCGGTCGCCGTCGACAAGTCCATCGCCTTCTACAAGACGCTGGGGCTGCGCCTCATCGTGCAGTCGGAGCACTATGCCCGCTTTGAGTTGCCGGATGGTGAGTCAACGTTCTCGATTCACCTCGCGGCGGACCCCGGCCGTGCCGCGGAGGGCAGCGGCATCTACTTCGAATGCGACGACCTGGACGCGCGCGTCGCGGCGCTGAAGGCCAAGGGCATTGTGTTCGACCACGATCCCGTCGACCAAAGCTGGCTGTGGCGCGAAGCGTGGCTCACCGGCCCGGCAGGCGAACGCCTCTGCTTCTATAAAGCCGGCGACGCCCGCCGCTATCCACCTTGGCGCGTCAAGGACTGAGACGATGGCGGGGTACTCGGCACGAAGCCTGGCGGAGAAACTCGGCATCAAGGACGGTATGGCGCTCTATGCCATCTCTCCTCCGAAAGACTATGCCGCGTTGCTCGAGGTCCCCGCCAAGGTCGCGGCCAGGCGGCCGAAAGACGGCGCCGACTTCGTGCACCTGTTCGTCACATCGCTGGCCGAACTGGACAAGCAGCTCCCGCTCGCCCGCAAGGCGATGAAGGTAAACGGGATGCTGTGGGTCAGCTGGTACAAGAAGGCGGCCAAGGTCCCGACAGACGTCACCGAAGACCTGATCCGCGCCCGCGCGTTGAAAACCGATCTGGTCGACGTGAAAGTCTGCGCCGTCAGCGACGTCTGGTCGGGTCTGAAGCTCGTCGTCCGCAAGCATCTGCGATGAAAAAAGAGAGCCGGAGCGAACAACACTGCTCCGGCTCTCCGCGCGCGAGAGGATGGGGAAGCGCGCGAACTACTTGACCGTGATCGTGCCCACCATCTTCGGATGGATGGAGCAGGTGTATTTGTAGACGCCGGGCTTGGCGAAGGTGAACGTGAACGTCTCCTTCGTGTCGAGCGCGGCGGAGCGGAACAGGCCATCGGCGCTCACCACGGTGTGAGGTTCCTCGTCCATGTTGCGCCAGGTGACGGTGGTGCCGGCGTTCACCGTCATCGCCATCGGCGTGAAGTCGAAATTCTTCATCTCGACGGTGTTGGGATCCGCGGCAAAGGCGGGCGTGCCCAGCGCCGCTGCCAGCAGGGCAGCCGTCATCATTCTCTGAATCGTCATCGTTTTCTCCTTGTGGAATCCGTCGGGTGAAATCAGCCGATGGTCGCGTCGGTCAGCGTCGCCGCCGCCGGATGCCGCGCATAGGCGATGCTGGTGATCCCCAGCATCTTCGGCAGCACCGCCGCTTCCACCTTCAGCGGCCCCGGCCCCGCGCCCACGCCGGCCTGCGGCTGCGGATACGCGGTCGAGCGCGCCGTATGGAACGTGATGTTGCCTTCCACCTTCGACACGATCTGGTGGATGTGCCCGTTCAGCACCGTGACCGATCCGAACCGCTTCAGCGCCGCGAACGCGCGGTCGGCGTCGCCGGTGCCCCAGCCCCACGGCTCATAGACCGTCCACAGCGGCATGTGCGCGAACACGACGACGGGCGTGCTGGCGCTGCGGCCCTTCAGGTCGTTCTCCAGCCACGCGATCTGGTCGTCGCCGAGCGCGCCCAGCCCACCGGGCTTGAAGTTCATCACGTTCACCAGCGCGATGAAGTGCACGCCAGCCGAGTCGAAGCTGTAATAGCCGCGCCCGCCCGATGCCTGGCCGAAACGCTTGAAGAATTCGGCGCCATTGTCGGTTGTGTCGTGCTCGCCCGGCACGACGTGCAACTCGCTCACCGGAAGGCCCTTGAATAACTCGGCAGCGGTATCGAACTCTTCCGGCTTGGTCAGGTGCGTGACGTCGCCGGTGTGCAGCATCAACGCCGGCTTCATCGGCAGCGCGTTCACCAGTGCGATGCTCTGCTTTAGCGTGGCCGCGACGTCCGGGTTCGCATCCTTGTTGAAGCCGATGTGCGTATCGCTGATCTGCACGAAGAACGGCGTGCCGGGCGCCGCCGCCGCGTTCGCAAGGTCGACCGGCAGCACCACGCCCCCCGCCAGCGTGAACAACGTCCCCGCGCCGCCATAGGCCAGGCAGCGCAATGCCTCGCGTCGTGACTGTGTCATGTGATCCTCGCGTCGTGTCTCGAGGATCAAGACAGCCGGGCGCCGCCGTTTATTCCCGCCCGTCGGGCGCCGACAGCGCCTTCAGCAGTTTCGCCAGCGCCAGGATGTCGTCCACCGAAGTATCCGACACCGCGCAGAACGTCAGGTTCCCCGCGCGCCAGAATACAATGTGATAGCCGTTGCGCGTCGCGAACTCCGGGAGAGGCTCGTTGTAGTTCGCCCAAGCGAACACGTTCACGATGTGCGCGCCATGGCGATACACTGTCACGGCAGCGCGCTCGCCCTCAAGGAAGTCCACCCGCCCGCCGACCAGCTTAAAGCCTTGGCTCCCGAAATCCGCCACCGGCGGCGACAGGTCGGCATGCACCGCCAGCCACGGCTTAACCGTATGCCGATCTGTCGACTCCACGTCGATCAGGTGCGCCGAAGCGAGCGAACGCAGGTGCGCATTGGTCACGTCGGCGATCAGCGGCTCCGCCGCCGGCGGCAACAGCACGAAGAATGCCAGCGCCGCGGCCAATGCGGTCGCGGCTGCGCCGCCTGCCGCACCGGACCACACACTGCGATACCAGGGCCGCCGCGCCACCCGGCCGCGCGCGGACGCAGCTTCCGTCACCCGCGCCCGCAAGGCATCGCTCGCGCGGTGATAGCTCCCCTTCTCGCGCACCAGTCGCCGCACGGACTCCGCCTGCTCCAGCAACGCCGCGCAGTCGGCGCAGGTTTCCAGGTGCTTCTCGAGCTCCGGCGCCGCGGCCGCGTCCAGCTCGCCGTCGAAATAGGCCTGGGTCTGCAACACGCGCTCACACGGCATGCCGTGCTCCTTCCATTCCGATCCACTTTTCCCTGAGCATCGCGCGCGCCCGCGCCAGCCGCGACATCACCGTGCCGATCGGCACCTCACACACCGCCGCGATCTCGCGATAGGACAGATCCTCCATCTCTCGCAGCACCAGCACGGTGCGGAATTCTTCGGGAAGCGTCGCGATCACCGCGTCCAGCTTGCGCCCTTCATCCGAATGGATCGCTTCTTCCTCCGGGTCGGCACCGGCGAACGCGATCTCGACGCCGTTCGCTTCGTCCGGCAGCGGCACATGTCCGCGCCGCCGCGCATCCGCGCCGAGGTTCCGCCAGCAATTGCGCACGATGGTCAGGAGCCACGGCCGCATGTCGCCGCCGCGGAATCCATCGTAGCTGCGATAGGCGCGCAGCATGGCCTCCTGCACGATGTCGTCCGCATCGGCGCCGGAGCGGGTCAGCCAGCGCGCCAGATTGGCCGCCGCGTCCAGATGCGGCAGCGCCTGCGCCTCGAACCGGGCGCGCCTGTCATCCATGGTGTCGAACGCTGCCCATATACCGGTACACCTGTGCAGACCGGGCAGGCGGGCGGTTTATTCCGCCGCGGGGATTACTTTGTCCCGCCCTCGGGCCCGAAGAAGACCACCCACGCCTTGAACTCGGCCGAGAAGCTGGCGAAGCGGTGCGGCACACCGGCCGGCACGAACAGCGCGTCCCCGGCATCGAAGCGCACCGTGTCGCCGCCGCGCTTGAAGATGCCGTGCCCGGTCTGGATGAAATACAGCTCGTCGTGCTTGTGCGCCTGCTGTTTGTCCTGGTCCTGCGGGACGAACAGCAGGACGCGGGCGTCGCCGTGCTTGAACAGTTCCACCGACGCGTCGCCCGACGCTTCCAGCTTGTTGGCGGCGGCGATGAAATCCAGCTTCAGCTGTGCTCCGGGCATTATTTTCCACCTCTCGCCGCGCGCGCAAAGCGGTCGAACAGATAGTGGCTGTCCATCGGGCCCGGCGAGGCCTCCGGGTGATACTGCACGCTGAACACTTTTTTTCCATCAACGCGCAACCCGCAATTGGTGCCGTCGAACAGCGACACATGCGTCTGGATCACGCCCTTGGGCAGCGTGTCGGCATCGACCGTGAAGCCGTGGTTCATCGACACGATCTCGACCTTGCCGGTTTCGAGGTCCTTCACCGGATGGTTCGCGCCGTGATGGCCCTGCGGCATCTTCCTGGTCTCGCCGCCCAGCGCGAGGCCGAGCATCTGGTGCCCCAGGCAGATGCCGAACACCGGCACGTTGGAGTCGACCAGTCCCTTGATCGTCGGGATCGCGTATTCGCCCGTCGCCGCGGGATCGCCCGGGCCGTTGGAGAGCAGCACGCCGTCGGGCTTGTGCTGCAGCACCTCGTCGAACGTCGCCTGCGCCGGCACCACCGTGATGTCGGCGCCGAGACCCGCCAGCATGCGCAGGATGTTCCGCTTCACGCCGAAGTCGATCACCGTCACCCGCCAATCGGGCGCCTTCTCCTCGCCATAGCCCTTGCTCCACGCCCAGGGCGTTTCGCTCCAGCGGTATATCTGCTTGGAGGTGACCTCCTTCGCGAGATCCAGGCCCACCAGCCCCGAGAAGCTCTTCGCCGCCGCCAGGCCGCTGGCGATGTCGCCGCGCGTGATCGCGCCATGCGGCATGCCCCTCTCGCGGATCTTGTTGGTCAGCGCCCGCGTGTCGATTCCCGCCAGCGCCGGAATCCCATGCCGCTTCAGCCAGCCGTCCAGCGCCAAGATCGCGCGATAGTTCGATGGTTGCTCCGCATCGACTCGCACGATCAGGCCGCGCACCACCGGGGTCAGCGTCTCGATGTCCTCCGCGTTGGTTCCCACGATCCCGATATGCGGGAAGGTGAAACACACGATCTGCCCGGCATAGGACGGATCGGTCAGGATCTCCTGGTAGCCGGTCATCGCGGTGTTAAAGCAGACCTCGCCGATGCCGACCGTATCGGCGCCGAAGGACTGGCCCTCGAACACCGTGCCGTCCGCCAGAACGAGGCGCCCGCGCGAAAAATCGCCCGCCGATGGAGCGGCGGAGTGTGTGAGCGTATCGGCCATGAGGGGTCCTTGGATTTGGCGGAAAATAGGGACGCCGCCGCGCACGGTCAAGCAATTGTCATGCGCAAATTCGCTATGCATATCAGGCGTTTGGCAAAGTGCCGCGACGCCGACTAGATTGCGAATCACTTAGACGGAGTTGGAACCATGGGCCTGCGCGAGCGGATCAACGACCAGGTCAAGGACGCGATGAAGGCGAAGGACACGAAGCGGCTGGGCACGCTTCGGCTGATCAACGCCGCGATCAAGGATCGCGACATCGCCGCCCGTACCGAGAACAGCCGCGATCTCCTGTCCGACGACGACCTGCTCGGCCTGCTCGCCAAGATGATCAAGCAGCGCGAGGACTCCATCGCCGCCTACAAGGCCGGCAACCGTGCCGACCTGGTACAGAACGAGGAAGACGAGATCGCCGTCATCCGCGAATTCATGCCGAAACAGATGTCGGCCGAAGACACGCAGGCCGCGATCACCGCCGTCATCGGCGAAGTCGGCGCCACCTCGATCAAGGACATGGGCAAGGTGATGAACGCGCTGAAAGAGCGCTACGCCGGCCAGATGGACTTCGGCAAAGCCAGCGGCACAGTGAAGACCCTGCTCACCGGAAAGTGAGCCGTTGGAGTTCAAGATGTTTATGCGACATGCCCTAGCAGCATATTCTCTTGTCGCGTTCTTTCTTCTGCCTGTAGCACCCGCGTTCGCTTACACCGAAGTATGCACTCGACCCGCAACCCTCATTGCTGTGAGCACGCAGGTCGACGTACCCAAGGTTGAATTTGACCGCTTCGTCGCCGCTCTTCGCAGGTTCGCCAATGAGAGAAATCTATCTTGGGTAGATTATCCGACGAATCGCCCGGGACGCTTGAAGGTCATGCTTCAAACGACAGACCCGTCGTCGGTCGCGGCCATTGTAGTCTCAAATAGCGGGCAACGAGATCTGATCGACGCGCGGATGACAGAGTGCAGAAACGACGAAGAAGTACCATGGCTGCCTTATTGGAGGGAGTTCATGGCTTTCGTGCGGGACTACGACGCAACGCGCGCTCGCTGAGGCCTACCGCCCCTTGCTCGGGCTGCCGGGCCGCACCGAAACTGTGAGTCGCGGAGTGGAATTCGCAGCCGGGACTGACAATTCATCGTATTATTCTTAGCTCATGGCCCGGTTTACGCCCAATCTGCTCGACGAAATCCTGCGCCGGACGGATATCGTCCAGCTAGTCGGACGGCGCGTGAAGCTCACTCGCAAGGGGCAGGCGTTCTGGGGCTGCTGCCCGTTCCACCAGGAGAAGTCGCCGTCGTTCAAGGTCGAGAACGCGCGCCGGAACTACAAATGCTTCGGCTGCGGCAAGTCCGGCGATGCCTTCCGCTGGCTGACCGAGACCGAGGGCCTGTCCTTCCCCGAAGCCGTAGAACGGCTGGCGAGCGAGGCGGGCGTGGAACTGCCGAAGTGGTCGGCGGAAGACGAGGAGCGCGAAGACAGGAAGAAGTCGCTCTACGACATCATCGAGGCGACCTGCGTCTTCTTCGAGGAGCAGCTCCGCGCGAAAAACGGCGCAGAGGCGCGCGACTACCTCCGCTCGCGCGCTCTCGACGGCGAGACGGCAAAGAAGTTCCGCCTGGGCTATGCGCCCACCGGCAACGGCACGCTCATCGAGCACCTGAAAACGAAGAACATCACGCTCGACGATATGATCGCCGCCGGCGTGGTGCGCCCGGCGCAGGATGATCGTAGCCCGCGCGATTTCTTCTTCGACCGGCTGATGTTCCCGATCACCGATCCGCGCGGGCGCGTGATAGCGTTCGGCGGCCGCGGCCTCTCGCCTGATGCCAAGCCCAAATACATCAACACCGGCGAGACGACGCTCTTCTCCAAGGGCCACCTGCTCTACAACTTCGCCACCGCGCGGCCCGCCGGTATCAAGGCGCAGACGATCGTCGTGGCCGAAGGCTACATGGACGTCATCGCGCTGGTGCGCGCGGGGTTCGATTATGCCGTGGCGCCGCTAGGCACCGCCCTGACCGAAGACCAGTTGCATTTGCTGTGGCGCACCGCGCCCGAACCGGTGATGGCGTTCGACGGTGACGATGCCGGCCTGCGCGCCGCGCAGCGCGCCGCGCGCCTGGCGCTGCCACATCTGAAGGCGGGCCATTCGCTGCGCTTCGCCTTCCTGCCTGGCGGCGAAGACCCGGACAGCTTCATCCGCCAGAACGGTCCCGCGCCGATGAAGAAGATCCTCGACGAGGCGCTGCCGCTTTCACAGGTGCTGTGGCGGGTGGAGACCGAGGGCAAGGATTTCTCCACCCCCGAACGCCGCGCTGGCCTCGAACGGAACTTGGCCGAGATCGTCCAGCAGATCGGGGACGGCAAGATCGCTGACTACTACCGCCGCGACTTCGAGCAGCGGGTGTTCGATGCCTTCAAGCGCCGCCAGTCACCCACCGGCGGTCAGCCGCGGCAATGGGTGCCGAAGGAGCAATACAACCGGCAGCGCCGGGGTCAGGGCGGCGGCTATCGCGGCCCCATGCAGCCGCAGGAGACCGTCTCCCCGGCGGTAAAGGCCAGTATGTTGGCCCGTTCCGGCCGGTCCGGGGCGCTCAGGATGAAAGAGGCGGAGATCGCCGCCCTCCTCATGGCCCAGCCCGCCCTCGCTCACGACCACGCCGAACTGGTGGCGGAACTGCCGTTCACGGATCGCGAACTTGACAGGTTTCGCCATGTGCTCTTAAACCTCGCCGCCTCCGGCAGCAGCCTTGAAAAACAGGGGTTTGAGACCCATCTGAGCCGTCTGGGAATGGCCGAACTTGTTGCTCGCCTCACCGCGAAATCAACAGGTGGTGTCGATCCCGCGGAAGCGGACTACCAGCCGCCCGAGGATCTCGACGCCCGTTTTCTCAAAGCTGCCAGCGATCTGCGCGAAATGGCGGAACGTGCCCCCGAGCGGGCCCGTGCCATGGAGCGTTTCAAGACCGAGGGCACGGAGGAAAGCTGGGCCGAAGCCCAGAGGCTGCTCGGCCATCCGGGCAATGAGCAGGTTTGACCCCGGATACGGGGTAGGCCTGATCGAAAAGACGGACTCTTGCGCCCTTATATAGGGGCCCCTTTTGGACGGATCGAACCTTGGCGACGAAGACAGCGGCAAAGAAGCAGGCGAAACCGGTGAAAAAGCCGGCGGCGAAGGCCACCCCGGCCAAGAAGGCGGCGCACAAAGCCGCGGCCAAGCCCGCCGCCGCCGCCAAACCTGCCGCAAAGGCAACTCCCGCGGCCAAGGGCAAAGCCGTCAACCCCAGGATGCCAAAGGGGGCTGCCGCTCCCGCCAAGGCGAACGGCAAGGCCGCCGCGGCCGCCACCCAGCCGACCGCCAAGGCCAACGCCAAGCTGCCGGTGAAGCCCGGCGCCAAGGCAGGCAAACCCGGCGAGGAGACCCCCGGCGACGCCGACAGCCCGCTGCTGGACATGTCGGACGCCCAGGTTCGCAAGATGATTCAGAAGGCAAAGGCCCGCGGCTACGTCACCTATGACGAGCTGAACAAGGTGCTGCCGTCCGACAAGGTCAGCTCCGAGCAGATCGAAGACACAATGTCGATGCTCAACGAGATGGGCATCAACGTCATCGAATCCGAGGAGCAGGAAGAGGGCGCCGACGGCGAGAACCTTCCAGCGACCACCGAAGGCAAGGAAGTCGTCGCCACCACCGGCAAGGCGACCGAAACCTATGACCGCACCGACGATCCGGTGCGCATGTATCTGCGCGAGATGGGCTCGGTCGAGCTGCTCAGCCGCGAAGGCGAAATCGCCATAGCGAAGCGCATCGAGGCCGGACGCGAGCTGATGATCGGTGCCTTGTGCGAAAGCCCGCTGACGTTCGAGGCGCTCACCGTGTGGCGCGACGAACTCAACGAGGGCAAGGTCCTCCTGCGCGATATCATCGATCTCGAAGCGATGTACGCCGTCGGCCCCGAAGGCCAGGCCGCCGCCGCGCTGCGCGACGCCAACAACCCCAACGCCCAGGCCATCGCGGCCGCCAACGGCACGCCCATCGTGGCGCCGCCGAAGCCGCCAGCGCCGCCCAAGCCCGCGCCCGCCCCAAAGCCCGTTGCGGCCGAAGGCGAAGACGCCGGTGAAGCCGCCGCGGCTGCCGACGGTGCGCAGGAAGACGATGGCTTCGACGACGAGGGCAACCTGCCGCTTAGCGCGATGGAAGCCTCTCTCAAGCCGCAGGTTCTGGAAGCGCTGGACTCGATCGCCAACCTCTACAAGAAGCTCGGCAAGCTCCAGGATGCGTCGGTCGAAGCCGCGCTGGGCGCCGACGAGCTGTCGACCAGCCAGGAGCGCCGCTTCAAGAAGCTGCGCAACGAGACCATGGATCTCGTGAAGGGGTTGAAGCTCAACAACAACCGCATCGAAGCGCTCGTCGACCAGATGTACGGCATCAACAAGCGCCTGGTGAGCCTGGAAGGCCGCCTGCTGCGCCTGGCCGAAGCCCATGGCGTGGCGCGCGAAGACTTCCTGCGCGAGCATTTCGGCAACGAGCTCGACCCCAACTGGGCGCGCCGTGTCGGCCGCCTCAGCCGCATGGGCTGGAAGGATTTCGTCCAGGACGAGCGCGACAAGATCCACCAGCTGCGCGAAGACATCCAGTCGCTCGCGACCGAGACGCGCCAGTCGGTCAGCGAATTCCGCCGCAACGTGCAGACGGTGCAGAAGGGCGAGCGCGAGTCGGGCCAGGCGAAGAAGGAAATGATCGAGGCGAACCTGCGCCTCGTGATCTCCATCGCCAAGAAGTACACCAACCGCGGCCTGCAGTTCCTGGACCTCATCCAGGAAGGCAATATCGGCCTGATGAAGGCGGTCGATAAGTTCGAATACCGCCGCGGCTACAAGTTCTCGACCTATGCGACGTGGTGGATTCGCCAGGCGATCACCCGCTCGATCGCCGATCAGGCGCGCACCATCCGCATCCCGGTGCACATGATCGAGACGATCAACAAGCTGGTGCGCACCAGCCGGCAGATGCTGCACGAGATCGGCCGCGAGCCGACGCCGGAAGAGCTGGCCGAGCGTCTCGCCATGCCGCTCGAGAAAGTGCGCAAGGTGCTTAAGATCGCCAAGGAGCCGATCTCCCTCGAAACGCCGATCGGCGACGAAGAGGATTCGCACCTCGGAGACTTCATCGAGGACAAGAACGCCGTCCTCCCCATCGACGCCGCTATCCAGGCCAACCTGCGCGAGACCACCACCCGCGTGCTCGCCACACTGACGCCGCGCGAGGAGCGAGTCCTGCGCATGCGCTTCGGCATCGGCATGAACACCGATCACACGCTGGAAGAGGTCGGCCAGCAGTTCAGCGTCACCCGCGAGCGTATCCGCCAGATCGAAGCCAAGGCCCTGCGCAAACTGAAGCACCCGAGCCGGAGCCGAAAGCTGCGCAGCTTCCTGGATAACTAGGCGTATTCAGACGGATAGCGCGGTCCAGATGGCTTCCGAGCGACTTCGCTTCGTAAAGAATGCCATCTCGAACGTCGTCACCGGCGCGTCGTCGGCCGCGTTTGCAATAGTCCTGCCGTACTTCTTTGTTCGCTACTTCTCCCGGGCCGAGTTCGGCTTGTGGGTCCTGGTGCTGCAACTCGCGGCCTATGTGTACTATCTAAATTTCGGTTTTCAGATCGCAATTGGGCGCTACGTTGCCCACTCGCTGGAGCGCAATGACAGGCCGCACGCCGAGCAGATGCTGGCGGCGGGACTGCAGGTCTTGAGCGTCCTCGCGCTGTTCGGATTTGCGGTCATCGTTCTGTTGGCTCTGAGCTTTCCGCATGTTTTCCGCCAGATCGAGCCACAACTTGTTTCTACCGCACAGGTCGCGCTCCTCTGGACCGGTGCAGCTCTGGCGTTGGGCCTGCCGGCCTCGGCTTTCATGGGCGTCTTCATCGGATTGCAGCGCAACGACATCCCGGCCACCGTCTCGGCCGTAGGAAGAGCCTTGCTAGCACTCGCGGTTATACTGGCCGCCGCTGGCACGCACAGCTTGACTGTCGTCGCAGAGGTATATTTCGCCAGCAACGTTCTCCAATACGCCGCCCAGTACGTGATTTTCCTGTATGTATGCCGCGGCTGGCGGTTGCCCGTTTTCGCGTGGTCCTGGCCTAGCGTCCGCGAGCTGGTTGCCTATTGCGCAAGTCTCAGCGTTTGGGCGTTGGCCATGCTGCTGATCTCCGGTATCGACACCACGATCGTCGGTATTTTTAACTTCCGCGAAATCGCGCCCTATGGCGTGGCGATTACCGCCGTCAGCTTCCTCGCGGGGATCGTTCAGGCGATGATGGCGCCTCTGACTCAGGTCTTTGCGAGACTGCATGCGCGGGGCGAGACCGGTTCGATTGTCACAACGCTGCATACGACGTCGTTTGCAAGCACTGCGCTCCTCTTTGCCATGGCGCTATGGCTGATCGCTCTAGCGCGTCCTATCTTCGATATCTGGGTCGGCCCTTCGATCGCGGCGCAGGCTGTTCCTCTATTCGATGTCCTCCTGGTCGCGATTGCAATTCGCTACAGCGCGACGTCGTTCACCAACTATCTCGTCGCCACGGGCCAGCAGCGCAAAGTCATGGTGACCCCGGTGATCGAGGGGCTCACCAACCTGATCGCGAGCGTCGTTGGTGCCTATTTTCTCGGTGCCCTCGGCGTTGCCCTGGGCACGCTGATCGGGTCTCTTGCAGGCATTGGTGCCAACTGCTTTCACAATTTCCCGCGAACGTTGCCGCGACCTTCCATGCGAAACGACTTGATCGGTTCCAACTTGATCAAACCCGTTTTGTGCGCCGTGCCGCTCGTTGCCGCGACCGCTCTTCCTCTCGCCGTGGTTCTGCCCGCGGCTGCCCAAGGCGCCATTATGCTGGCCGCCACGGCCCTGACCGCGGTGTTGGTGTATCGGGAGGCGGCGCGCATGCGGTCGCGGGGGCCAGGAGAGCATTCCTCAAGGATTCGCGACGACGTCGCATGTGTTATTCCGGCTGAAGGCGTGCTTTGCTCGCCGTCAACGATAGGGGCGCCCGAATTGCTGTCACGGATAAGACAAGGCTTGGTAGTTGCGCTGGGCCGAAATGTTACATTCAATGCTGATGGCCTGATCGCATTTCATGGCGCCGACTTCTTATCGGATCCCCGCTTCCTGCACGCCTATGCCGAGGGCATGGCGCGCTGCGACGGCCCGGTCCAGTTGCAATGGCGCGTGCGCGTCGCCATCTGGGCCGCGCAGCTCGGCGCCAAGCTGAACGGAGACTTCGTCGAATGCGGCGTCAATACCGGCATCTTCGCAGGCGCCATTATGGACTATCTCTCTTTTGAGAAGCTGACGGATCGTCGTTTTTTTCTCCTGGATACTTTTGAGGGGATTCCCGAGGCGGGGCTTGGCGCCGATAGCAAGAGCTCCCTGGAGTACCGAAATTCGCAGTATCGCAACGTATACGACGTCGTGCGCAGCTACTTCTCGAAATATCCCAATGCTGTCATCGTCCGCGGCATCATTCCGGCTACGTTGCCGCAGGTCGCTTCGGAGCGGATCGCGTATCTGTCGATTGACATGAACGTTCCCGAACCGGAAATAGCAGCCGGCGAGTATTTCTGGCCGAAGTTGGTGCCCGGAGCTCCCATTCTTCTTGATGACTACAATTACCGGGGTTTTGAGACGCAACGCGCCGCATGGAATGCCTTCGCAAAGCGTGTGGGTGTTGATATTCTGCCGCTACCCACGGGCCAAGGCTTGCTGATCAAGCCGCCTGCCGCGCCCTGACATCGCTGCGGACGTCCCTCGGCTTTGTGCGTTAACAGTCCCGGACGTGGACGCGGTGCACCCGACCGAATGATTTGGAGACGACGACGTGAGTGTTGGTAAATTCGTTCGCCGCCATCCGTTGCTGCGCTCCGCGCTGGGTGTTCCGCGTGCGCTTCGACGCAACTGGATGGAGTGGCGACAGATGCCCGCCAAGTCGGTCCTGGACCGCGTCGGCACGGTCATCAAGGAGCCGGTAGTTTTCAAGGTTGAAGAGTTCGGTGGCACGTTTTCGATCAATCCGCGGTCGCACCTTCTGCATCGCATACTGAACGACGGCTTCTATGAGCCGCGCATCTCCAGCCTGTTCTTCGCCAGCATCGATCCGCAAAGGGATATCTTGGATATCGGCGCCAACATTGGTTTCTTCACGGTTGGCGGAGCAAAGAGGTTGACCACCGGCCGCCTGCTTGCGGCCGAGCCTACCCGCGAGGCCTTCGGACAGCTCTCCAGCAACGTGGCGCGCAACGGCGTCGCAGATCGCGTCATCCTGTTCAAGGGATTGATCGGCTCAACGTCGGGTCAGGCGGAAATTCGCTCGGTACCGGGTCTCGAGGAATACTCCTCGACCCGCGAAATCCAGCATTTCGCGACTCGGGAGATGGAGACGATCACCGAGAACGTCCCGATCGACACCATCGATAACCTCGTGGAGCGGAACAATCTGCGGCCGGCGCTCATGAAGGTCGATGTGGAAGGCGCGGAGTATCACGTGTTCGAGGGAGCAAAGCAGACCCTGGCAAAGCACCGCCCAACGGTGATCTCCGAGCTGTGGCACAAGTCCGAAAATGCCGGTGGGCATACCGGACAGGAGCTGGTGGATATGTTCCGCAAGCTTGATTACGTGGTCGTCGATCCTCACGATCCGCTCTCGCAGCCGTCGCTGCATGAAATCGGCGAGATGTTCTGTGTTCCGAAGGAACGCTTCTCGCCTAGGCTTCTGGACGAGCGTTAGCTTGAACCCGTCATATGGCGTCCCTAAGCTTCGGGACGCCGTTTCCGGACCCGTCGACCGCTCTTATGCTTAAAAAAACGGACCTCCCGAATTTCTCGGACCGCAAATTCTGGCGGCCGGTGGAGCAATGCGCGGTCTGCGGCGGGCCTAACTTCACCACCGTGCAAAAGGCGCCGGACCCGCACTACGAGAACCCCGGGGAATTCACGATCTCCGAGTGTGCCGATTGCGGTCTGCAGTTCCTGAATCCGCAGCCGACGCCGGCCTATCTCGCTACGGCCTACCCGACCGAATACTATTCCTACCAGACGACCCCACAGTCGCTGGGCCAATCGGGCTTCACGCAGCGTGCCAAGAATGTGCTGCGCCGCGCGCGTACCCGGCTCTTCGGCTGGCGCGATGCGCGCTTCGAAGGGCCCGGGGAGTTCCTCGATGTCGGCTGCGGTAACGGAAGTTTTCTCCTAATCATGCGTGCCATGGGCTGGCGCGTGCGCGGTGTAGAGGTCAGCACAGCCGCCGCGGAAGCTGCACGCAAGGTCTACGGTCTGGACGTGTTCGGCGGTTTCTTGCCCGACGCGCACTATCCTGAGGCCACGTTCGATTATATCCGGCTCAACCACTCCTTTGAGCACATCGATAATCCGCGCGAGGTGTTGCGCGAGATCAAACGCATTATCAAGCCGGGTGGAACCCTGTTCATCGGCGTGCCCAATGTGAGCAGCGTGGTCGCGAAGGCCTTCGGCCCTTACTGGTACAATTTGGGTCCACCAGTTCATCCCTATGGATATGCGCCAAAATCGCTATCGCGCCTGCTAACCCAGGAAGGCTTCGCTGTGGAAACGGTGCGCTACAACTCGTCCTATAGCGGCCTGACAGGCAGTCTTCAGATCTATTGCAATCGCGGCACAGGCCGCCCGTCGCATGTTGGCGGCCTTCTTGCCAATCCACTGCTGAAGGTTGTCGGTGCCGCGGCTATGGCGGCGCTCGACCTGATTCACCAGGGCGATTGCATGGAAATCATCTCGCGCCCCGTCCATGATCCGGCGACACGCTGAACGGTTCGCTGCCGAGGCGTCCGCAAATCCAGCGCCGCGGTCACCCCTGTTCGAAACTCGGGCCCGCGAACCGCTGCTGTTGCGCGCCGCCCCTCGGGTCGCCCGGCCGGCGGTAGGCGCCGGCGGGGCCTGAGACGGCGCCGCCGTCCACCACCAGCGTGTGCCCGGTGACGAAGCCGGCATGCGGGCCGGCGAGATAGAGCGCGGCGTGGGCGATGTCCTCGGGCTGGCCGGCGCGCGGCACCGGCTGGCCGGCGGCGAGCATCTTCTCGACCGTTTCCTTGTTGCCGCCGAACGCGCCGACGATCGGCGTGGCGACGCCGCCCGGCGCGATGCAGTTCACGCGGATGCCGTCGGCCGCGAACTCCAGCGCCGCGGACCGCGTGAGATTCACCACCCCCGCCTTCGCCGCCGAATAGGCATGCAGCATCGGATAGCCCCACACGCCCGCGATCGAGGCGGTGTTCACGATTGCGCCGCCGCCGCGCGCCCGCATCGGCGCCACTGAATGCTTGATGCCGAGGAACACGCCGCGCAGACACACGGCCTGCGTCTTGTCCCAGTCCTCGACGCTGATCCCCTCCAGCGGGCCGACCGCGCCGCCGATGCCGGCGTTGTTGAAGGTGATGTCGAGGCCGCCGAATTCCTTCACCGCTCGCGCCACCAGCACCTTCACGTCGTCTTCGTTCGAAACGTCGGTGCGCTGGAAGACGCAGGCGTTGCCGCTCTTGCCGGCCTCGGCGGCAACCTCTTCGCCGCCCTTGACGTTCAGGTCGGCGACCACGACATGCGCGCCGCGCTCAGCGAACAGGATGGATGCGGCCTTGCCCATTCCGCTGGCGCCGCCGGTGATGATGGCAACCTTGCCCTGGAGCTCCGACATCGTTCTCTCCCTGAGATTGTTTTGCCGAAGCTTGATCCGCCGACGTGCGGCTCGCAACCGTGACGCGCCGGAAAGCAAAGGGCGCCGCTCAAGAACGGCGCCCTTGCCCTGATTGGACCGGATGGAACGCTTACACGCCCATGAAGTCGCGCTTGCCGACTTCGAGGCCGAGCGAGCGCAGGATGTTGTAGGCGGTCGTGTAGTGGAAATAGAAGTTCGGCAGCGTGAAGCCGACGAGAAACGCCTGGCCCTTGAACGGCATCTCGCGCGTGCCGAACTTGAGCACGATGTCCTTGTCCTCGGTGCCATCGATCTGTTCCGGCTTGGCCGAGTTCACGAATGCGGCGGCTTTGGTGCAGCGTTCCCTGAGGCCCGCGAGGGTGGTTTCGGGCGCGCCGTAGTCCGGCTGCGTCAAGCCGGCGAGCTGGGCGACGCCGCGCGTGGCGTGGGTGCAGACCTGCCCGACCTGGACGTTGAGCGGGAACATGTCGGGATAAAGACGCAGCCCGGTCAGCACCGTCTGGTCGAACTTCTTCGCTTCGGCAAAGGCTTCCGCCTTGGTCAGCACGCCGGCCAGCGCATTGAGGCCGCGGGCGAACACCGGTACCGATACCTGATACATAGAAATGGTCATTGATCCCTCCGTGTTTTGTAATGCTTGCGTTGCGCGAGATTAGCCGCTGGCCGCCGCGGCGTCATGTTAGGCTCTGGCATCGCGACATTAACGGAGAACGAGAATGCTTGAGCTGCATTACTGGCCGACACCGAACGGCCGCAAGGTCACGATCCTGCTGGAAGAGCTGGGCGTGGCGCACAAGATCGTGCCGATGAACATCGGCCGCGGCGATCAGTTCAATCCCGAGATCCTGAGATTCTCGCCCAACAACCGCATGCCCGCGCTGGTCGACACCGCGCCCAAGGGTGGCGGGGAGCCGGTGCGCATCTTCGAATCTGCCGCGATCATGATGTACATCGCCGAGAAGGAGGGCCGCTTCTTCCCGCAGGAGACGCGCAAGAAGTACGACGTCGTGCAGTGGCTCATGTGGCAGATGTCGAACCAGGGCCCGAAAATGGGCGAACAGGGCCATTTCTTCCGCGCCTCGCAGAATGCGGAGAACGGCGACCTCGCCTACGCCAACCGCCGCTTCGGCGACGAGGTGCATCGCATCTACGGCGTGATGAACCTGGGCCTGCACAGGAAGGAGTGGCTGGCGGCCGGCGAATACACGATCGCGGACATGATCTGCTATCCGTGGGCGGCGACATGGAAGCTGCGCAAGATCGACCTCGACGAATTCCCAAACGTCAGAAAGTGGATGGAGCGCCTGGAAGCGCGGCCCGCGCTGAAGAAGGCGATGGAAGCGGCGTTGCCGCCGGAAGCGATCGAAGATCCATCGACGATCAGCGACGAAGAGAAGGCACGGCGCGCGAAGCTCCTCACCAACCAGCGCGCCACGAAGATCCCGGCGAGCTGGGGATAGGCCCATATAGATGCGCAAAAGCCGCCCTCGGTGCACGTCGGGCGGCTTCGGCGCGATACAGTGCATGAGCGACTTGCGGCCGCGCAGCATCCCGCGCGCCAACAAACTGCCTTCGCTGTAACCAACGGTCCCTGCTGGA
>JADHVO010000005.1 GCA_016783965.1 Alphaproteobacteria bacterium | reverse complement strand
GCGCCTCCCGCGCGCTCCGCTGCGCTACGCCCAAAGGGCTCCGCTCCGCGCGCGGGTCCCTCCGCGGCCTGTCCACGCGTACCTAAAGGGGGTCGTTTTTGGACGCGAAACGGGGGTCGCGATTGGATGCGATTTGACACAATTCACCATGTGAACAATTTGCTGTGCGGACTCATGGGATCGGCGCAACACTTGCACGAAGTGTAGCTGCCGGGGTTTGAAACCCCAAGGTCTCTCGCGGTCTTTGGTTCAGCCGCAGCTCGATCCGATTGAGTTCTGCCTGGCTGTGCTTCGAGAGATCGGTGCCTTTGGGAAGATACTGGCGCAGCAGCCCGTTGGTGTTTTCGTTGCTGCCTCGCTGCCACGGGCATTGCGGGTCACAGAAGTAGACCTTCACGGCGGAGCCATCGAGCGCCCGCGGCTCCCGTTCCTATTCGAGCCACGCATACAGCTTTCACGCTTCACGCGGACAGAGCTATCACGCGCATTTCTAGGGGAGTTCCAGTCCTTCCGCCTCTTCCCCATGCGTACGGGCCGGAGCGCGTATCGCTTCTGCCCGGTGCGCAATTGGCGCTGCCTCGGCGCGTGCTCCCGAGGAACGGCGACTGATCGTTCGGCGCGGGCCAACAACAGCTATGGTTGATCAACCGGCCGCTCTTGGGCCGCGCGCTCTTGCGGCTGTTGCTGCAGGAACAAGATGTTCAACATTTGCATGTCGGCAGGTGTCACCTGCGGCCTGCTGGGGGCGCGCCGATTGCGCTGCTGAATGAAGGTGATGTTGTGATCGCCCGACTGGTTGGCGACGGCTCGCAAATTGTCACCCTGCTGCACCGCATAGGCGGCGTTGGCCGTCCCGTCCTGATTGATCGCGATGCTGTCGTTGCTGCCCTGTTGCGTCGCCGAGGCAAGATTGGCGTTTCCGCTCTGGTCGAGCGTCACGCTGTTGGCACCGCCGTTGCTCCAGCCTGGTTGCCTAAAGGGATTGGAGCGCACAAGAAATTTCGCATTGATGCGATCCACCTTGGCGGTCAGATGGTCGCGCAATTTGTCGTATTTGCGCGGATCGATCTGACGGATCTTGATCTTGGTGCGGTCGCCGTCCTGTTTGACGTAGGTGTAGGTGTAGCTTCCCGATTGATTGACCGTGCCTGCATCATCGGCCCTGGCTGTCGAGACGAGCGCCGAGGCCATGCAGATTGCGACCAGCAGGGTCATGAAGCGGTTCATCATTGGCTCCACATCTTGGGCGCTACAGGATTGCGCTCGCCCGCAGGGCCGCATTTTTAGACGTAGGCCGCTGTGCTCACCCTGAATCGCTCGTTCAGTCGCCGTTCAGGAAGCGCGCCTGCGCGCATGATTCCCAGGGCTTGAAAGGTGAATGATCGATGAACCGCGCATTCAAGGGGTGCTCAGACTGAGCCAACTAGAACTGCGCTCGCACGGACGGACCATGACGGTCAGTCCAAAACAGGAGCAAGCAATGAAGCGTCTTCTTTTGGCGACCGCCGCCCTCGTGGCCATGGTGGCTGTCGATGTGACCGCCGCCAGTGCGCAGAACTCGGCCGCCGTCTATCAGTACGGCTACGGCAACACTGGATCGTTCAAACAACACGGCCGTTGGAACCGAGGGACGCTGCGGATGAACGGCGTGCAGAACTACACGCGTGCGGTCCAAGAGGGCGGCTGGAACTATCTCTACCACCAGCAGCTCGGCGACCGGAACCGTGCGCTGACCGACCAGCTGGGCGACAACAACTATGCCGTGACCGGCCAGGAAGGCGCCTACAACGCGGCGGCCACGATTCAGACGGGTCGCTCGAACACCTCGGGCATTGCCCAGATCGGCACCAATCACAGCGCCTTCACCGAACAGACGGGCTCGAACAACGCAGCGGCGACCATTCAGGTTGGCAACGGCCAGCACGCAGAGACGCATCAGGTCGGCGACGGAAATGTCGGCGTGATCGTCCAAGGCGGTGACTGATGGCTTCAGATGGGGGAGCGTGCGTGCATCGCTCCCCCGTCGCATTCTTACCGAAAGGAAGCAGACGATGACCAAGGCCCGGATGATACTTGCCGCCGTTCCGTTCGTTTTCGGTTGTGCGGCGCCCTCCACTGGTGAAGTCCCAGCACCGCCTCGTGCGGTTTCCTGCGATATTAGGGCGACACCGATCTCCGGCGTGCTACGCCTGGAGGGCATCGTGCACGCCGCGCCCGGCACGACCGGAAGCTATCGCTTCATGCTCGAAAAGGATGGTCCCAGCGGCAGCTCCAAGGTCGGCCAAGGGGGTGACTTTGTCGTTCCTGTCTCGGGTGAGACCATCGTCACGCATACCGACTTCAACGTCGGCAAAGCCGATACGTATCGCGCGGACATGCGCGTTACCGTCGCTGGCGACGCAAACTCTTGCACGGCAGCCAAGGCATCTGACTAAGGGGATGTGGCGTATGCCCTGTCCGCGCTGCGGGTCGAGTTCCTGCGCCGCTCCCTCCGCCAGCGTGCTTGGCTGCAAGGCGATGGCGTGATGGAGCGGCGAGGGTCTTCTCAGCAAAGCGCGCATAGAGCGCACCTACCGAGCAGGCCACCTCCTTGGCGATGCGCACCATGGAGATGGCGTCGTAATCCTTCTGGGCCAGGAGCGGGATGGTGGCATCGGTCATTTGCGTGCTATCGACCGTCGGGACCATTCCTTTTGGGGCGTCCGCCACGGCGTACCAGCTCTGCCCGGACCCAAGCTTGACGCCTTCCTCCTTGAATCCGCAGCAAGCTGGTACAACCACACCGTCTTTGCGCGTGCAGAAAACGCTGACAAGAATGAACTCTTCGAGGCGCCAAGTCTGCTCGCCGGCCGCACCTTCAACGTTTCGAGCTTTTCGCTCGGGTAAGTGTATGACATTCCGGTTGTCGATCACCTGAAACTTGGCCTTGGCGCGATGCATGATTTGCGCCCGAGTTAGGGCAGAGACCGCACACGAGACTCACTTGCTGCGCCCAGCGGCCAAAAAAAAATACAGGAAGGCATCAAATTCGGACGTTCCACCATCCGTTGATCACGGCTCGCCTTGCTCCACCGCGGCGCGCAAGCCGTTCGCAATGCGCAGCTATGCCTGACGGCTGATGCGACCACCCAGCCGAGGCAGAAGAGCGATGAGGAACTGGGTGCCAAAATCCGCACCAGCGGGGGTGAGTTTCGCCTTGCGCTCGACAGGGCACTGCAGATTGACGCACGTCAACGCCCGAACGAGGTCTAGCCCTTGTTTCCCTTTAATATCTTCGCTGTTGCACAACATTAATTCGGACATTTGGCGGCAACCACATAATCTTGTTTCGTCGCTGCGTCCTCCTGGAGAGTTCGTCTTTGGCCCCTCTCGCCTCGGCAGAGAGTCCCCCTTTCGCCAAAGTTGATCCGAGGGGACGCGGCGACGACCTTCCCGACGGAGGCAAATGAGCAAAATCGGACAACGGGGACGGACGGTGTTGGAATTATTCCGTCGGGTCGCTGGAGACCAACCTGCCGCACTGCGGCACGAAGAGATTTTTCGACTGCTCGGCGATGCGCAGAAGGCGCGCCTGGGCAGCAGAGAGCTGATGCAAAGAGGGCTCGCCATCGATGTAGGTGAGACCCTCGCGCTGACGGATGCCGGGCTTAAGGCGCTACGGAAGCTACCGGTGTGATTGCGACCCAGATTTGTTGCCGAACTTGAGCTTTACCCGGTCGGGCGATTTCTCGACGTATTTCAATCTTCGACCGGCGCTGTCAATGACAGTCGTTGAGAGGTGGTAGTAAAGACTCTTGGCTGCGCGCGACGGCCAAGGGATGCTCTCAGAAGCGGTCTTGCGCTGCTTCTTAGCGCGCTGCCATTTGTGCACACTGCCGAGCTGATGTGAGGACGTGCCTGAACGCAGAGGCCGCGGTTGCATGACAACCACAGGCTTGGCGCATCGGACGGCGAATCCAACGCCCATAGAACGCGGTAGTCCTGCGGTGGTTTCACCGCAGGACCCGATTCAGTGCATGTCGCTTCTGCGTTTGCGAATCTCCGCCAATACGGCGAGCCAGATGCGGTAGGCGGAAAGATCGCCAGCATCCAAAAGCTCGTCCGCATTGAGGAGTGCTTGTGCGCTGGCCAGGTCGCCCAGGTCGCAGATCAGCGCGGTAGCAGATTTCTCGATGAGAGGGCTATGGACTTTGTTCGAGAATTGTCATTGCTTCGCCAACTCTCGCAAAATCACAGACGACCGATGCGCGGTTCCGTCGCCATGCCGCGATGAAACTGAGAGCGCCCGCCCGCGCCACAGATCACCGAGGTGGAGTCTGCGCGCGGCCACAGCGGGGCTTTCCGAAGTTTGTGGGGTCAACCGACGGAACATGCTGACAGTGTCAGCAGAACGTTGATTTCAAGTGAACGCGGTCCCTCAAATTGCAGGAAGCGTAGTCCCCGAGCAGCGCTCCCCTGCATCGACGGGCCGGCATTGATGCCGTTGATAACCCGCGCTGTTGATAGTGGCACCATAGTTCCGAGGGACGTAATGCGTGATTGGAAATTGAGCGATGCGTGTCAGGCGATTGCCAAGCGGCGCCTTCACGGACCCAACGTCGAGGTCGCGAGCTACTGGCTGTCACTGTGGTCATCCAACGCGCCGCCGACGCGCGTCCGGTTCGACCCCAAGTGCATCGCCACGCGTCTACCCGCCGTAGCCATGATGTCCGTTCAGACGGACGGTCGGGTGATCTTCTGGACGGCTGGAAATTACTTGCGTCTCGCAACCGGCATTGAACTCACCGGCAAGGACCTGATGACTCTGTGCCGAGAAGCGGAGAGGGCGGAGCGGGCTCGCACCGTTAAAGCGCTTCTCAACGGCGGCGTGTTCTGCGGTCATCGACCCATCAAGAGACAATCGGGGGTGGTCGAACTCGTCCAGGAGATAGCCCTTCCGTTCGCAGGCCACCTGTGCGGACGGCAGCCGGGCAGTTCTCCTGCACTCGAATTTTCGGCCTGTCATGGGTGAGAACATTCTCGGCCCACAGCGCGCGAACTGCGCGCTCGCAGCACAGCGTGTGACTGTCCCTCTTCTTGAGGGCGCCGCGGCACATATCGATGGCGCAACGATCGACCTGAGCATCAGTAACGAGAATGCCAGCAACATGAACTTGCCATGGGCCGTGCACCCGCAGCCGCCTAGGTGCGGGATGCGAACTTAATGGGTGGGCATAATATTCAGTGGTCAGAGCATGCGACAGATGAATAAGCCATTGGTCGTAGCAGCAGCGAGGTAGATGGCGCTTAGCATTAGGTCGTATTTGTCTCCATTGCGTAGGCCGCGACGTAGAAATTTCGAACAATAAGTTGCGCCTACCAAAAGATAGAACCCGGCGATTGCCATCTCATGCGACATAACTATCTCTCCCGTCGCAATTGGCGCAAACCGGCGATAGAATGGGTAGAGAGATGGCGCCGCGTGGCGCTTTAGTTTCCTTGCGGTTTTGTGAGGAAATGTGAGCAAAGACAGCATTTTGGGTGAGACCCCGTCGGCTACTTTCGGCGGCCAATCGAACTGGTCAGCGCTGCTGCGACTTCATCTTGAAAGAGGAACCGGTCGACCCGGAACAAAGTGGTATTCGGCGACACGCTTGGAGTGGTCCAGCGAAGAGTTTCTCGCTGCTGTAAGCGAGCATTTTGACAAAGACACGATGCTTTCAAGTGCAACGCTTGATAGCTGGAAAGCTGGACGAACGCTGCCGCATGGCAGGTGGCGCGCTGCAGTTTTCAGGGTGTTTTGGCCTAATCCTGGTTCCGCGAACCGAGACGAACGTGTGCAGTTTCGAGATGCGCTAGCGGTCGATGTTGTAGTCCGCGCGAAATTAAGGACTCGAACTGCAGCCGACAGCCGCATGCCGCGGCAAGCTCATCATGTTCGGGGACCTGGTGTGCTCGGACCTAACGAGAAAACCGAAGAGTTTGTGAGAGCGTGCGAGATTTGTCCGTCGTTCGTCGTTCAAGGCGGTGAGCGTGGTTTTGACCTGTCTTGGCTCTCTACGTGCGCGCACGATTTCGACATTTCACAACAAGCGGACAGTTGGTTTCTGGCCCTGTCAAAATTTATCGACGCCATAGAACGTCCTAAGCAGGCCGACGAGCGCGTCCAAGCTATCACTGGCCCGCTAAAGCGAATTTCGTCGAATGCGCGTCGAGTTCTGCCGGCGGGTTCAATTCTAAAAGACCAATCCTTTTCGCCAGATTTGGTGTCGGTTGCTCCCGGCGAGTATTGGATGGGAAGTAGAGCCGATGATGGTGATGCATACTCCAATGAATTTCCGCTAGTAAAAAAAGAAATCTCCAGGCCGTTTTACCTCGGACGATTTCCAGTGACCTTTAACGAGTATGAGGTGTTTGCAGACGACTGCGGCCTTCCCGTACCTGATGACGAAGGGTGGGGCCGAGGACCAAATCCTGTGATTCATGTCTCTTGGGAGGACGCGGCGAAATATACCCGATGGCTAAGCACGATAACCAAATGTAGCTATCGCTTGTGCACGGAGGTGGAGTGGGAATATGCGGCCCGGGCAGGAAGTGCGCACAAATTCACTTGGGGTGACGAGTTCGACATCACAATGCTGAACGCGTGCGAGCGCGAAGGGTACATCACACCTGTTGGTTCCTACCCACCCAATGATTGGGGGTTGTATGACATGTTGGGTAATGTTTGGGAGTGGATGGCAGATGATTGGTTTTCGACACATAGCAGCCGACCCAAGAACGAGTGTGCGCGCTTAAGCGAGCCTCGCAATTTGCTTCGGACTCTTCGAGGCGGGGCATGGGACTCGATCCCTCGAAATGCGCGAATTGCTGATAGGTGCAGGCAGGGCAAGGAGAACAGAATAAACAATGTCGGCTTTCGTGTAGTACGGGACACCTGAGTTCGGATGAGTAGCGCGCGCCGTCACAGTTTAGCGCGTTGTGCTCTTGACCCAAGACAGATAACCCTCGAACCCATTCACGAACTCTGTGCCGACGATTTCGGGCACCTCATAGGGGTGAATCTGCTTGATGTACGAAATTGCATCTTCAAATAGCGCCGTCCTGGTTTTGATTAGCAGCAGTATCTCTCGATCGTCGGCTATCGCGCCTTTCCACACGTAAAAGCTCTGAATCGGCATGAGCTGAACACAAGCAGCCAGCCGTTGTTCCAAGAGCTGTTTAGCAATCTTGGTTCCGTCGTCGATGCTCCCGACCGTTGTAAGGAGCATGCCGACATCTCGAGCATCTTTACTCATAGCAAATTCTTCTGTCTTGGGTGATGCCCTAGCAAATTTTATCATGGCTCCCAGGTCACCGTATATGGCATCCAGTGCAAATCTTGCGGCCATAGTCGACGCAGCACAACGCGCGATATCTCTTTGTGGAAAGCCGGAGCAGTTGGTATCGCGAGAGTCATGACTGAGGCGCACCGCGCTTCGGGGCAGCCAGTGAATACGCCTTGAAGCTGGATTCGAGCCCAGCATAGACTCCATGGTGTGCGTGATACGCATGGAGCCGCCTATGCCCCGCAAATCCGTTCAAGATGCCGAAGCTGCAAAGTCAGTCGGTATTTGGATTCGCGTATCCACCGACGACCAAGCGCGCGGCGATAGCCCTGCGGTGCATGAGAAGCGTGCACGCCTCTATGCCGAAGCTCGTGGCTGGAGCGTCGTCACCGTGTATCACCTTGAAGGGGTCTCGGGGAAAGGCGTCTCGCATCATCCTGAAACGAAACGCATGCTCGCGGACATGCGCGCAAAGCGCATTGGCGGCCTCATCTTCTCCAAGCTTGCGCGATTGGCACGCAACACCAAGGAGCTTTTGGAGTTCTCCGACGAGTTCAAGAAGCATGATGCGGACTTGATATCGCTCCAGGAAGCCATCGACACCAGCTCTCCCGCCGGCCGTTTGTTTTACACCATCATCGCGGCCATGGCGCAGTGGGAGAGGGAGGAGATTGCATCTCGCGTCGCCGCCTCAGTCCCCATCCGCGCCAAGATGGGCAAGCTCATGGGCGGCAAGACTCCATACGGGTACAAAGCCGAGAACGGAAAGCTCGTCTTGAACCCTAAGGAAGCGCCCGTTCGCAAGCTCATCTACGAACTCTTCCTTGAACACAAACGCCAGCTCACCGTCGCGAAGATTCTCAATGAGCGCGGCTATCGCACCTCAAAAGGAGCGAAGTTCACGCGGCAGACGGTGGTGAGAATGCTCCAAGACCCGACCGCGAAAGGCACACAGCGTCTAAACTACTCCACCTGGACCGATGGCAAGATTGTCCTCAAGCCTGAGAGCGAGTGGGTCATGCGCGACATTGAACCCATCGTCTCCGCCGAAGTGTGGGACGAGGCCAATGCGCTCCTCGCTAAGCAGAAGCTCACCGGCTCAAATATCGGGCGCCGCGCAGTCCACCTCTTCGCCGGCTTCACCGTCTGCCACTGTGGGCAGAAGATGTACGTCCCTTCTAACAACCCCCGCTATCGCTGCTGGAAGTGTGACAACCGCATTCCCGTTGCCGACCTTGAAGCCATCTATCACGGAGAGCTCAAGGGATACCTTTTCTCCGAGGAGCAGCTTGCCAAACACCGCGAACAGACCGACGCCGACCTGCGGGAGAGGGAGGAGAGGGTGGGCCACCTCGCACAAGAAGCAGAGCGCGTCCGCCGCGAAATGGACAAGGTGTACCAACTGTACCTCGCCGACGAGATTTCCAAAGACGGCTTTGGCAACCGATACCGACCGTTGGAGGAGCGAGCCAAAGCGCTCGAAAATGAACTGCCTACCGCCCAGGCCGCGCTCGATGTGCTCCGTATCCACCACCTGTCACATGACACCGTGGTCCGCGAGGCACGCGACCTCCACGCCCGTTGGCCTGAACTTTCTCATTCTGAAAAGAGAGCCATCGTTGAAGCCATTACTCGTCGCATTACGATCGGAACCGATACCGTTGAAATTGACCTCCACTACGCGCCCGACAAGCCTCCGAGAGAGGAGGGTGAGGGCGGCAATTCGCTAGCATCCTCAAGCGCCTACGCCGCTTCTCGGAACTCCGATAAAAAGGGCACGTTCCAAAGCGCATAGTTGCACGCCCGTGGTTTTGTCTTCGGCTGTCCTTCTGGAACGCAGATGACGTGAAATGGACCTTTCAACTGGCGCGCTACAGCTGTCGTTTCCGGATCGTCCGCTTCAACGATGATCTTGATGTCGAGCTTCGACGGCGGGTAGGCGAGGCCGCGGAGCGCTTGCGCTAGCGAAGGTACGACGTGGGCTTCACGGTACAGCGGAACAAGTATCGTATAGATAGGCAGGCGCTCGTCTGCATGATCCGCGGGTGTCCGGTTGTCGCGGGGAGCGATCAGGGAAAGCACCCCGCGAAACAAGGTGCTTAAGAGGAAGTGCAGTGAGGACATCGCGATGAGCGCAGCGAGTGCGGCCTGCGGCCAACAAATCGCGAACACGATCGAAACGAACAGCGCCGTTAGAAGACAGATGAGTTGTGCGTTGGTGATGACCGTGCTTGCCGACAAGCCAGGCATGCGGCGGCGCAGGCCCTGTTCGGCTTCACAGGCGAACAGGTCCCGCTCTGCCGGCGCGCTTCCGCGCACCGACCCGTCCGGTTCTTGGTCTTCCCCCACGAAGACGCCCCCAGCTTTTTCGTGGCCCTGCTCGCAAGGACGCGAGCGACGCGGCAACGGTTAGCATTATATTAACGATGCATGTCCGAATTGTGATTCGCATGTTAGGATTGGTCAAGGACTGATTGTTTTTGCCCGGATCGGGGACTGGCGGGCTATACTTGCGAATGAATTGCAATTACAAGGGTCGCCGCTGCCGTTGGGATTCCAGAGCTTTGCAGATCAGATCGTTGGCCGCCGCCGTTTTCGTTGCCGCCTTGCCGGTTTCGGCGCTGGCCGAAACGCCTCTTGGGCTGACGTTGAAGGATCACAAGTTCACGCCTTCGACGATCCACGTGAAGGCCGGTCAACCCAACGTCATCACGATGACCAACAACGACGACACCGCCGAGGAATTCGACTCCTCGTCGCTGAAGGTTGAGAAGGTCGTGGCCGGTCACAGCTCGGGCCATATCCGACTCCGCCCGCTGGCGCCTGGCAAGTATCCCTTCATGGGCGAATACCATTCCGCCACCGCGCAGGGCGTGGTGATTGCGGAGTAGGCCATGCTTTCCAGCCTGATCATAGTCTTCCGCGAAGTCATCGAAGCCGGGCTGATCGTCGGCATTGTTCTTGCCGCGACAAAGGGCGTGCTGGGACGCGGACTCTGGGTGACGCTCGGGGTTATGGCCGGCGTAGCGGGCGCGTGCCTCGTTGCGCTGTTTGCTGGCGAGATCTCGAACCTCTTCGAGGGCTCCGGCCAGGAGTTGTTCAACGCAACAATCCTTCTGCTCGCCGTAATGATGCTCACATGGCACAACGTCTGGATGGCAAGCCACGGCCGCGAAATCGCGCGCGAGATGAAGGCGATGGGCGCGGCGGTTTCGGCCGGACAAAAGACCCTGACGGCGTTAGCGATTGTCGTGGCCGTGGCAGTGCTGCGCGAGGGCTCCGAAGTCGTGTTGTTCCTATATGGCATTGCAGCGCAGGGCGGGCAGACGACCGCCAGCCTGCTGCTGGGCGGCGTGCTCGGTCTGGCCGGCGGCGCGGCAATGTCGGCGTTGATGTATTTTGGCCTGCTGTCGATCCCCGCGCATCGCCTCTTCTCCGTGACCGGCTGGCTGATCACGCTGCTGGCTGCCGGCATGGCGGCTCAGGCCGTTCTGTTCATCCAGAGCGCGGGTTACCTACAGGTATTGATGTCGCCCCTGTGGGACACTTCGTGGCTCTTGCCAGAAGGTGGCGAAGGAGTCGCGGGCATCATCGGCCGTATGCTGCATACCCTGATCGGATACAGCGACCAGCCTAACGGCATGCAGCTGATCGCTTACCTTGGCACAATCGTCACCATCAATGTCCTGATGCGCGTGGTGAACCAGCCCAGGCCCATTCCCGCTGCCGCGCCGAACGCCGCCGAATAGTCAGCGTCCGGCGGCCTTTAGCTCTGCAAGCAGCGCGGTATCTTTCAGATAGGGCGCAAGGACGGCTGACGACAGCGGCATCGGATTGGCGCAGGCCGCGATGACGTGTGGATAGTCCGGCTGGAAGAGCAGCCCCTGCTTCGAATCCAGCCAGAAGATGGCGCTGGCGGACGGATCCGTCTGCTTCACGGCATCCAGGCAGTCCTTGTCCTCCTTCTTCTTGCTGTAGTGCGAGAGATAGAGCTTGGTCAGCGCCCCGATCTTGTCGCCATCGGTCAGGAAGCCAGGCTTGAACATTCCGGTCCAATCGATTTCCTTGCCGACCTTGAGATCGACGTTGATGGGTACCTCGGCACCGTTGGTAGGATAGGCGCCGGCGCAGGAGTAGCTCTGCACGACATTTATCGTCATGTAGCGTGCAGACAGATAGGTGACGTCGATCGTGCTGTTCCAGCTTTCGGGATCAGGCTTCTGCTTCATGTCGGCTATCTGCTTGAGGCAATCGGCGTAGTTGGAGCGGTCTTCCTTTTCCTTGCCGGCCAGCAGCGCGTTGACCGCCGTCATGATCTTCGCATCGGGGAATTTGGTGAGCCGCGGATAGTTGGCCTTGGCGCCTGCACTGTGCAAAGGAGCGGCGGCCACGTTTGGCGTTGCTGTTGGTGCGGCCACGACAGTGACGACCGTGGCCGAGAGCGCCGCCGCGGCGAGAAGAACGTTGATACGCATGAATGACCCCGTAGAAATGGCGGCTAGAGAGACGAATAGACGGCGTCGATAAGCGCACGATTGCGCGGATTTTGCCAGCGCGGACCCATGTCATTCGTAACATAGCCGAAAGCGATACGTGCCTCGGGATCGCAAAAGCCGAGCGAGCCGCCGGCGCCGAAATGTCCAAAGGCGCGCGGGTTGGGGCCCAGCGGGCGTTCCGGCTGAGTCAGCTGAAAGCCGATGCCGAAGCGGCTTGGCCGATTGTTGATGAGATCGTGGCCGTTCACCTGTTCTTCCGTCGCTGCGGTGATCGCGTCTTTGCTTAATATGCGGACGCCCTCGATGGCGCCGCCTCCGGCAAGCGCAGCATAGACGCGCGCGATCGCCCTGGCGTTCCCGTGACCGTTGGTTGAAGGCACTTCCGCTTCGCGCCAGAGCGGATGATTGACCCAGTGCGAGCCGGAAAAGCCCGGCGGGTTCCAATATGTGTTCCAGTGCATGAGAGCGGCGTCTGTCGACAGGTCCGGCCTTGCCGGATTTCCGGGCCATTGGAAATCGGACACTCGGTGATGTTCCGAAGCGGGCAAGCCGATCGCGAGATCGGCACCCAGCGGGCCTGCTACGTCCTCGCGCAGCAGAGTGCCAATCGTGCGTCCGTCGACGCGGCGTACCAGTTCGCCCGCAAGGAAGCCGAAGGTATTGACGTGGTAGCCGTGAGCCGTGCCAGGCTTCCACCACGGTTCCTGTTCGGCGAGCGCGTCTACGATCGTTTGCCACTCCAAAGCAGCTCCGTCGGGCAAGGGCTTGCGGATCGCGGGCAGTCCGGCCTGGTGCGACAGGAGTTGACGGACCTTGATGCCCCCCTTTCCGCCGGCCGCGAATGCGGGCCAATACCGCGCGACGGGTGCATCGAGATCGAGCTTGCCCTGATCGACCAGCCGCAGGCAGGCGATGGCGCACAGCGCTTTGCTGACGGAGAAGAAGTTCACGATTGTGTCGCGTTGCCATTCGCGCGTGCGCGGAACGTCAGCCCAACCGCCCCAGATATCTACAACCTGTTTACCATCGCACCACAAAGCGACGGCGCCGCCGCGTTCTGCGCGTTCGGTGAAGTTGCGCCCGAACTCTTCCGCAACACGAGAAAAACGCGCGTCGCAGGTGCCATGTGTCGGAATGCTCATGGTGGAACTATACCGCGGACAGGTCGCATGCGGACAATTCCCTTAGAAACCGAACGATTGGTTTTTACCTTTCGTAAGCCGGTGCTGTCATCCTTGCGAACGAGGGCGAGGCTACCGTGCAAAGCAGGCAGGCGAGTGACAGCGATCTGGATTGTGGCGCGGCCCGTGCGTCGATCCTGTCTGCCGCCCGCGCCGTTGCAGCACGCGACGGCGTCGATGACCTGACGCTCAGCAAGGTTGCCGTTGAGGCGGGGTTGCCGCGTGCGGCGGTCTATCGGCAGTTCACACGCAAAGAGGATCTTCTGATGTCGATCGTGTCGGACGATCTGGCAACGCTGGCGCGCACCATGAAAGGCATCGACTGGCCTGAGGGTGGTGAGACGCCGGAGACAGCCGTGGTCGTTCCGATGCAGCGTCCGGTTGAGAACGCCGAGAGGATCGAGCCGCCGGCGCTGGCCGTCGACCTAGCCAAGGATGTCTTGACCGGGATGACCGCTGAGCCTGTTCCGGTCAGCGAACGAAAGCTCGCGCGTCGCGCTGAACTGATGCGCGTGCTCGAGACAAGGAACGTGGCTTCCGCGCTCATCGAGCCGAAGGACGACGCAGCGGCGGCCGCACCGGCCGAGAAAAGTGCCCCACGTGCCGATCAGTGGCTGGAGCGCCGGCTGCGTGTGTTCGAGAAGGGCATGGCGACCATGGAAGGCCGCCAGGAGCAGGTCGAGAAAAGCGCGCGCTCCGTTGTTGCTGCCGCTGAGGAAAGCATCAAGGCGCTGGAAGAGCGGGTTCGGGAACTGACCGCGCGTGCGGATGCCGCCGACGAGCGACACAAGGCATCGTCGAACGAGGTGCGCACCGCGCTGAATGAAGCGACGCTGCGCATCCAGACGGTCGAGGGTGTCGCCAAGGCGGCGCTGGCCGAGAACAAGGGGCCCGAAGCGACGCTGGATATCGCGCCGGAGCCGATCACCGCACCGGTTCGCCAAGAACTGGCGACAGCGCCGGAGACCAAGGCGGGGCAATCCGCTGAGGCCACGGCAGAGGCGATGGCGGAGGCGCCCAAGGCCGAATCGCCGAAATCCAAGATCATGGAAGTGCGCGCGTCGGTAGCCGCGGCGACTGCTGCCGCGGCGACGAGCGCCGAGGCGCGGCGTGAAGCAAAGCTGGCGCGCGACAAGCGCAACCGCACGCGCTACCTGCTGGCCGGTCTGATCGTACTGGTCGCGTTCATCGCTGCGGGCACGCTCGCGTTCAGCAAGGGCGTCGCCGACGGGCGATATGAGGCGTTGCACCACGGTCGTCCGGCGGTACCCGGGCGCGTGCAGACGATGGCATCGACGACGCCGCTGGATCAGTTGACGGCGCGCGCCGAGGCGGGCGACGCGGCGGCGGAGTATGTGGTTGCGGCGAAATATCTGCATGGCAGCGGGACCTCCAAGAATCCGGCCGAGGCGATGCGCTGGCTGACGCTGGCATCGGCCAAGGGCTTACCGACGGCGCAGTACCTGCTTGGTACGCTATATGTGACGGGCGTCGGCACAAAGGTCGACATGGCGAAGGCGTTCCAGTGGTACGAGGCGGCAGCGCTGCAAGGCAACCGCCGCGCGATGCACGGTCTCGCGATAGCCTATGCGCAGGGCAATGGCGCCGCGCAGAACATGGGAGAGGCGGTGCGCTGGTTCTCGCGCGCAGCGCAGCTCGGCTATGTCGACTCGCAGTTCAATCTGGCTGTGCTGTACGAGCGCGGCGACGGCGTGCCGCAGAGCCTGCTGGACGCCTACAAGTGGTACCTGATCGCGAGCCGCAACGGCGATGCCGAGTCGAAGGACCGAGTCGACACGCTGAAGACGCAGCTCAATGCCGATGACGTGGCCGCAGCAACGCGGGCGGCGGCGGCGTTCCAGCCGGCACCGTACAACGTGGCGGCAAACATCGCGCCCTAAGCGGGTCGCGGCGGGCCGCCGCGTGAAATCCAGATCTGTGATCCGCGCGCCATCAATTTGCCCTGCGCGTCGAACAGCGCCACACCGGCGGTGAACTTGCGGCCGCTTTGCTCGATGGGCCAGGCGGTGACGATGGTGGACTGACCGGCTCTCGGCAGGTGCAGCAGCTCGCCGGTCATTGTGCCGAGCAGGCCGCCGCCCATACCGGCCTTGGTGATCCAGGCAAGCGAGCCGGGGCAGTCGAGCGCCGCCCAGATGATCTCGGCCGAGATAGTACCGTCGGTTGCTGCGAAGTTGGCATGCGGAACCCACACGCAGGCGATGTGACCCGGCTCGGCGCCTTCGATCTGGCCGGGCAGGATGCGGAGACCATCACCTTCCTCGCGTATTGAGCTGCAGGTAAAGCAGGGCGGATGGAACGGCTTTTCGATGAACTTGCAGCGTTCGCCGGCGGCGCGCGCTTGTTCAAGCGTCGGCGGTGGCGGCGGGTCAGGCAAGGCCGTCGTGGCGCGGACACCATCGGCGATCAGCGTGCCGTCCTGGCCAACGAGGCGGGCGCCTTCGGGTGTCTCCTCGAACCTAAGCGCCGTGTCGAGCGGGATGAGGGCGCGAAGAGCAACCGTCGACGCGCCGGGAATCTCACGAGCCAGCACGCCGCAAACATAGCCGCCATTGCCCGAGTTCGGCGGCCCGCGAAACTGCCGCGTTATCACAATCTCACGCATCAATGCCTCTGAAATGTTCAGGCGGCCGGACGGCCGGCGGCGTAGGCCTTGGACCTCCGCCACCAGCAAGCAGGCCCGAGCGGAATACTCAGGCCCTCCAACGAGGGCAAGTGTGTGGTAGGCGCCGGCCACGCGGCATACCCGCCGTTGCGCACTGCGCAAGAACCCTATTCGAAAGCCCTGGCCATCGCTTCTGCCTTGCCGAGATGGCGGCTGTAAAAGCGCTCCCAGGACGCGCCCTCGAAATTCGGGATCGCGACGTGCTCGCCGGGGTTGATGTGCATCGTCTTCTCCTTCGAGCCGAAGGCGTCGAAGAGAGCGATGCCATTCTCGCGCGGTGCCACGGCGTCTTCCCACTGGAACACGAACTCGACCGGGATATGGATCGCTTTGGCTGCTTCCTCGAATGCGGTTTGTCCGGGGCGCAGGCCGGCGAGACCGAAAACGGCGCATTTGATGCGCGGCTCCTCCGCCACGAACGGCACGCCGATTGCGGTGCCCATCGAGACGCCCCAGTAGCCGATTTGCGTCGTGTGGGCGACGAAGTCGAAGGCAAGGGTCGCGTCCAGCGCGGCCTTCCATTCCGGCACGGCGCGGCGCGTGCGCTCCGCCATCGCCTTCGCCATCTCGGGCGTAAATCCGGAGTTCCCTTGGCCTCGGACGCGGGCGCCGACTTCGCGCGAGAGCTGCTCGGCCTGTTCGCGGCTGATGCGGTCGCCATGGCCGGGCGCGTCGATGGCAAGCGTGGCATAGCCGAGGCGCTTGGCGTACTGGCGGGCGCGGGCGGCGAGGGTGCCGATCTTCTTGTGCTGCGAGCCGCCGTGGCCCATCAGGATCAGCGGGCGCTGGCCCCTAGCGCCTTCGGGCGCCCAGATGACGGCGGGAACACGCTCGCCGGCGACGGTGAGGTCGAACAGGCGTTCGGTTACGCCGCCTTCGCTGCGCTCGCGCGTGAAGGTGACCATCGCATCTTCCTCCAGTATCGTTGCAGCAAGCGTCGCGCCCGATGCGCGAAGGCGTCAAGGGTGAAGGAGGTCGAGCATGAGCCTGCGGCAAAAGCGCGTTGTGGTGGTTGGCGGGACGTCCGGCATCGGCCTTGCGGTGGCGCAAGGCGCCGTGGCGGAGGGTGCGAGCGTCGTGGTGGGCTCGAGTACCGCCGACAAGATGGCGAGCGTGAAAGACAAGTTGCAAGGCGCGGAAGCGATCACGGTCAATGTGCGTGAGGAGGGGAGCGTCGAGGCGTTCTTCGCCAAGGTTGGGCCGTTCGATCATCTGGTGTTCACGGCGGGAGACTGGGGCCAGTTCCGGGACGCTCGCACCATCGACCAGGTCGATCTCGAACAGGCGCGCGAATTGTTCGCGGTCCGGTTCTGGGGCGCGGTCGCCTGCGTAAAGCACGCGCACAAGCATTTGCGGCCCGGTGCGTCGATCACGCTGACGGACGGCACCGTGGCACACCGGCCGCGCAAGGGCGCGCCGCTGAGCACCGCGATGGCGGGCGGGATCGAGCATCTTGTGCGTGGGCTGGCCGTCGACTTGGCACCGATCCGCGTGAACGGCGTGTGCCCCGCGGGCATTCGTACCGACGTGTGGGCTTCGATCCCGGAGGCCTTGCGTGAAGAGCGGTTCAGGAAAATGACAGAACGCCAGCCGCTGCCCCGGATCGGCGAGCCCGAAGAGGTGGCGGAAGCCTATCTCTACCTGATGAAGGGCGGCTACACGACGGGACAGGTGCTCAGGGTTGATGGCGGCGCGACGTCGGTCTGAATGGCGTACGACGTCATCGTCCTCGGGCTGGGCGCATGCGGCGCGGCGGCGACGTATCAAATGGCGAAGCGTGGCGCGAAGGTGCTGGGCATCGACCGGTTCGCGCCGCCGCATGCATTCGGCTCGACCCATGGCGATACGCGGGTGACGCGGCTCGCGATCGGGGAGGGCGCGCATTACACACCGCTGGCGGTGCGGTCGCATGCGATCTGGCGCGAGATCGAAGCGGAGACCGGCGCGGATCTGCTGACCACCAATGGCGGATTGATCATCTCCGGTGCGGACGCTGCCGAGTTTCACGGTGCGCCGTTCTTTGGGAATACGGTTGTGGCGGCCGAGAAGCACGGCATACCGCACGAGATGCTTGATGCGGGTGCGATCCGCGCCCGTTTTCCGCAGTTCGCGGTCGGTGATGCCGTCGGCTACTATGAACCGAGCGCGGGGTTCGTGCGGCCGGAGCGGTGTGTGGCCGCACAATTGCAGCTGGCTGGGAAGCATGGCGCTGTTCTCCATCGCAATGAGAAAGTGGTTGGGTTCGGCGCGACGCCTTCCGGAGTCACGGTGCAGACCGATAGAGGCTCCTACGAAGCCGGTCAGTTGATCGTGGCGGCGGGGCCGTGGCTGCCGTCGCTGCTGCCGCCCAACATCGCCTGGCTGTTCAAGGTCTATCGCCAGGTCCAGTTCTGGTTCGACGTCGAGAATGCGGCCGCGTTCGCGCCAGACCGGTTTCCGATCTTCATCTGGGACCTGCCGGGCGGGCGCGGCGGCGTCTACGGCTTCCCCGCACTCGACGGCCCGCGCGGGGGGATCAAGATAGCGACCGAAAGCTATGCGAGCACGACGACGCCGGACACGATGGTGCGCGACGTATCGGCCGGTGAAGCACGCACCATGTTCGATAGCGTCATCGCGCCGTACATCAAGGGCGTCACCTCACGCTGTGTGCGGTCGTTGTCCTGCCTCTACACGGTGACCCCGGACTTCGGCTTCGTGATCGACCGGCATCCCGATTTCGAACGAATTATTCTCGCCTCGCCCTGCTCGGGGCATGGCTTCAAGCATTCGGCAGCGGTCGGCGAAGCGCTCGCCGAGCTGGCGCTGCACGGCCAAAGCACCGCCGATCTGCGGGCTTTCCTGCTCTCGCGACTGACGGTTCACGGATATTAATCTTATCTTGTTGCGCAGTTGGCCGTGTAAACCGTCCGGAAAGCACACCTGCACCAGACTTCGTTCGTCGGCGCAGGGGGCGTCGAGACTGACATGGTCAGAGAGAAGCTTATCGCGACGCTCTGGTGGTCGGCGCTTTGCATCGCCGGCGCGATGGCATCCGACTATGTCATCACGATCCTGATCCTCGATGACTGGGCTGCGTACACGCCGCTCGTCACGTTGGCGACGGCCACGGTGGTGACGTTGCCGGTGAGCTACGCGCTGGTCAGCAGCCGCTACGATCTGCGGCGGGCGCGGGACGAGCTGGCTGCGGCGCGCGACATCGCCGTGAACGCGGATAAGAACAAGACGCTCTTCTTCTCCAACATGACGCACGAGCTGCGCACGCCGCTGAACGCCATCATCGCGTTCAGCGAAATGCTGGGTTCCGAGCTGTTCGCGCCAAAGCGCGTCGAGTACGCGCGGTTGATACACAGCTCCGGAACGCACTTGCTCAGTCTGGTCAACGATCTGCTTGATCTCTCGCGCATCGAGGATGGAAGGCTGGAGCTGCACGACGAGGTGCTCGATCTCGACGTTCTGATGCGCGACTGCATCGAGACTGTATCGGCGCGGGCGCGCGGGCGCGAGGTGCGCCTGGCGTGCAGCATCCCGCAGCAGTTGCCGCTGGTGCGGGCGGACCAGCGCGCACTCAAGCAGATCGTCCTCAACCTGCTGACCAATGCGATCAAGTTCAGCCATCCGGGCGGCATCGTCGAAGCCTTCGCGCGGCTGGAGGCTGACGGCATCGTGTTCGGTGTAGAGGACTATGGGGTCGGCATCGCGCCCGAGAACCACGCCAGGGTGTTCGAACGCTTTGGCCAGGTGCGTCAGGAAATCTCCGGTATCGAGAAAGGGACCGGCCTGGGTCTTCCGATCGTGAAGGGTCTCGCCGAGGCGCATGGTGGGGCCGTGTCCCTGTCAAGCAAGCTGGGCGAAGGAACTTCGATCGCGGTGACGTTGGCAGCGGAACGCATTGTGCCCCGCGTCGCGGTCGCTCTCGCGTCGTAATACTGTACGAGACGGGGAACCTTTGCCGCGAGCCGGCGTTAGGGATGCTTGCCCTTCGAAGGAGAGCGTCATGGCGGCGGACAAGCCTTTCCTCAGTGACATCAAGGCTCTGCGCGACCGTGCACGGTCGCATATCGAAGGCGGCGCCGTCGGCACGAATTACGGCGGCGACGTGAACAAGACGATCGAGATCCTGCAGTCCGTTCTGGCGACCGAGATCGTGTGCTGGCTTCGCTACAGCTTCCATGCGGTGACGGCGTCGGGCATCTCCAGCGAAGGCGTGAAGGCGGAGTTCGCCGAGCACGCCGAGGACGAACGCGGCCACGCGATGGAGGTGGCCGAGCGCATCAACCAGCTGGGCGGCAAGCCGGACTTCAACCCCGAAGGCATCCTGACGCGGTCGGCCTCGCAATACGTCGAAGGCGCGGACCTGGTCGACATGATCAAGGAGAACCTGATCGCGGAACGCATCGCGGTCGACCATTACCGAGAACTGATCCGCTATTTCGGCGACGACGATCCGGGCACCCGCACGATGATCGAGAGCATCCTGCGCAAGGAAGAAGAACACGCCGATGACATGCACGACCTCCTGGTCGCGCATCAGGGGCGGCCGATGCTGAAGAAGTAGGCATCACAAGCGCTGGCGGGTCGCATCGGCGAAAGCGCCAGAGCTTGATCATTGATTTTCTGGAATCCGACTTTTTTGTCTTGAGCCGCGCGGCTGGCCCCTCGGGTTCGCCGTGACGCTCTTCGCATCAAGAAAATTGTCGGCGACAATTGCCGGTCGGTCAAATGAACTCAATCGGCCTCGACTAGAATAGACGAGCTATTCAATCGGGGGTGTGACGTACTCGATGACATCCTGGGGCGCAAGGCGAGCGCACCCCCGCGGCATTGGCGTTCTCGCACGCGCACTAGTGTCATGTGCCGTCCGCTAAGGGGCGTCGCGCTTAGCAATCGCGTTCAACTTTTCAGATGGGAGTGAATTGTAGATCGCGTCGATTTCCTTGGGTTCGGAAATCATCTTTTCGGCAATAAAGTTCACCAGACCGAAAAGAGCGCCTGCCAGTTCGCTATTGTCGCGAAGGTCGATTGTTCCAGGATGGACCGACTCGTTGCCGGTGACGCGAACCGTGTCGAGGGCCTTCTGTACGCCTGCGGGCAATCCCTTCTTGACCAGTGAGGCGATGTCGTCATTCGGATTTTTGCCCTTCTCCCCGAGGTGCTTGCATAGCTTCTGAATGGACAAACGAAGTAGTGCCGCTGCGCCGCGCGGTGACCTGGCGACAATCGAGCGCGCCTCCTCGTAGTCTTCTGAGATGTCCGCTGGAAGGTCGGTATTGGGCGGCGGTGCGGTGCCGGCGACTGGGGAGACCATGATCTCGGCGACCCAAATTGCGATTTTTCCGCAATGGCTGCACGCCGAGGTGCTGAGGTCGGGAATGGGGGTGGCTCCCGGCGCGACCCAATACCCGGCCCGCCAAATTTGATACGCGAAGACGCCACAATACGGGCAATGGAAGGCTTTCACGTCTTTTGCGGGCGCGACATGCTTTTCACCGGCCATTTTTACCTCCGCCGCCGCATCGTGCGACCTGTGTGCGACCTGGAGCCCGCGACGCTTGATGGACTCAAAAAGGACCGTCGCTGCTCTTGGTCGGTCGACTGACGTGGAAATCCCTGACTCTATTCCGTTGTTTCGCGACGCCCCGAGGCGAACAGGCGGTGCCGGCTACAGGACTCGAACCTGTGACCCCCTGATTACAAATCAGGTGCTCTACCAACTGAGCTAAGCCGGCCGCGGCGGAGAAGTAGCGGGAAGGGGTTGCCAAAACAACCCATGCCCGAGGACGGCCGGGTTAAGCCGTTCCTTGCATTTGCCAATTGAGGCGTCGGCCGGTGCCGAGCGGCTGCCGGGACCTTGGCGACAACCGCTAGCGCGGCGCGATCGAGACGTGGTCGGGCGTCACCGCTCCGCCGCTCAGGATCATGGTCATGGCTTCTTCACTCTTGAGCGTGGTGGGCGTGAGCTTGGCCAGGGGCACGATCTCAAGATAGCCGGAGGTCGGGTTGGGCGCGGTCGGCACATACACGGCGGCCAGCATCTCGCCGGTCGTCGCGTCCGGGAAGCTGCGCATCACGAAGCCGATGGCCTTCAGGCCGGGCGTCGGGAAGTCCACCAGGACCACGCGCTGGCCGTCGGTGCCGGGCTTCTGGCGGAGCACGTCCACCAGCTTGCGGGCGGCGGAGTAGATCGTCTCGACGATCGGGATGCGGGCGATGATGCGCTCCAGCCAGTGAATCAGCTGCTGGCCCACAACGCGGCTCGCGACCGCGCCGATGGCGTAGAGAACCAGGAGCGCCACGACGACGCCGATCCACCAGCGGACGGTCGGGTCGTCGAGCCAGGGCTGGAGCGCAGGGAATTGCCGGTCGAGGAACTCGGTCAGCGAGCCGGCCAGCGGCGCACCCCAGGTCGAGAGCGTCGAGAGGAAGAAATTGAACACCAGCCACACCACAATCAGCGGCGTCACGGTGAGCAGGCCGGCCATCAGATTGGTCTGGAAGTTCGCGTGGAAAAGGCTTTTGCGAACAGGTGTTTCGCTCATATGCTGCTTCTTCGTTTCGGTAAGGCTTTGGCCTTTGCAATGCAGCCCCGACCCCACTAAGGGTGGACGGATTCGCGGGCGAATGTAATGTCCGCGCCCCTTGCAAGAGCGCCGCATGAAACGCGTCCTGATCACATCCGCCCTGCCGTACATCAACGGCATCAAGCACCTCGGCACCCTGGTGGGGTCGATGCTGCCGGCCGACGTGCTGGCGCGCTTCAGCCGCGCGCGCGGGCACGAGACGCTGTTCATCTGCGCCACCGACGAGCACGGCACGCCGACCGAGCTGGCCGCGCTGGAAGCCGGCAAGGACGTGCGCACGTTCTGCGACGAGCAGTATGCGCTCCAGAAGAATGCGTGCGAGCGGTTTCATCTGAGCTTCGATCATTTCGGGCGGTCTTCGTCGGCGCAGAACCGCGAGCTGACGCAGCATTTCGCGCGGCAGCTGTGGAAGAACGGCTTCCTGGAGGTTCGCACCTCCAAGCAGGTGTATTCGATCGGCGACGGGCGGTTCCTGCCGGATCGCTACGTGATCGGGACGTGCCCACATTGCGGCTATGACCGCGCGCGCGGCGACCAGTGCGAGAACTGCACGCGGGTGCTCGATCCAGTCGACCTGATCAATCCGCGCTCGGCGGTGTCGGGGTCGACGGAGATCGACATCCGGGATTCGACGCATCTGTTCCTCAAGCAGTCGGAGTTCGTGCCGCAGTTGCGCGCGTTCATCGACAGCCACAGGAACGACTGGCCGAACCTGGTGACCTCCATCGCCTACAAGTGGCTGGATGAGGGTTTGCAGGACCGCGGCATCACGCGCGACGTCGAGTGGGGCGTGCCGGTGCCGGACGACATCGGTGACGGCAAGCTTAAGGGCAAGGTGTTCTACGTCTGGTTCGACGCGCCCATCGAGTATATCGGCGCGACCAAGGAGTGGGCGGACGCGATCAACAACAACTCGTGGAAGACGTGGTGGTACGGGCCGGAGTCGAAGGATGTCACCTATTACGAGTTCATGGGCAAGGACAACGTGCCGTTCCATACCGTCGGCTTTCCCGTCACCGTGATGGGATCGAGCGAACCGTGGAAGCTCGTGGACCGGCTGAAGGGCTTCAACTGGCTGGAATACGAGGGTGGCAAGTTCTCGACGTCGCAGCATCGCGGCGTGTTCATGGACGACGCGCTGTCGCTCCCGCTGCCGGTCGACTACTGGCGCTACTGGCTGATGGCGAATGCGCCGGAGAGCTCCGACAGCAACTTCACCTGGGAGCACTTCGCGGGTGTGATCAACAAGGACCTGAACGATGTGCTGGGCAACTTCGTCAATCGCGTGACGAAGTTCTGCGTCGCGCGGTTCGAGGGCAGGGTGCCTAGCGAAGGCGAATACGGCGAGGAAGAGAAGGCGCTGTGCGCCGAACTCGACCAGCGCATCAAGGCGTACACGGAGTTTCTCGAAGGGCTCGAATTCCGCAAGGCGATGGGCGAGCTGCGGGCAATCTGGGTAGCGGCTAACGAGTACATCACGCGCGCGGCGCCGTGGACGCATTTCAAGACCGACCGCACCAGGGCGGCGGTGGGCATCCGCATGGGGTTGAACCTGGTTCATCTGTTCGGGCACCTTTCCTGGCCGGTGATGCCGACGGCGGCGCGGGCGATCCATACTGCGATCCAGGAGGCGCCGAGCATCATCCCGTGGCCGGATGAGCCGATGGCGCAGTTTCTGGACCAGCTCGAGCCGGGACAGGCGATCAATCCGCCGGAAGTCTTGTTCTCCAAGATCACCGACGAGCAGGTCGGAGAGTGGCGAATGCGCTTTTCGGGAACGGCAGCCATATGAGCGTCCGCCGGCTGACGCCTGAGGATGCGGAGGCCGTGCGCGAAGTGCGGCTGGAGGGCCTCAAGAACCATCCGGAGAATTTCGGCGCCGACCACGACGACGAGGCAGCGCATCCGATCGAATGGTGGCGCGTGCGCATCGGCCATCCGGCGGGCGCGGGCTTCGGCGCGTGGATCGACGGGCAACTGGCCGGGATCATCAGCATCGGGCAGGAACAGCAGAAGAAGCATCGGCATCAGGGCTCCATTGGCGGGTTCTATGTCCGCCCGCAGTTCCGCGGGCGCGGCGTGGGCGACGCCCTGATGAAGGCAGCGCTGGAAGAGGCGGCGAAGCGCGTCGAGCACGTCACGCTGACGGTCACGGCGTCGAACGAGGGCGCGGTGCGGCTCTACGAGCGCAACGGATTCAAGACGGTCGGGCGGCTAGTCGCGTCGATCCGCGTGGACGGAGTCGACCACGACGAGCTGTCAATGCACCGCCGCGTGTCGGTCAGCGACTAGGAGCCTTTCGGCGGTGTTTCAGGCGTTGCCGCCGGGGCGGGCGCCGGCGGGTAGAGTTCGCAGGCACGCTTGATCGTGAAGCGTCGGTTGAAGATGCGCGTGTCGGCGATTGCGACCAGATAGGTCTTATCGGGTTGCAGATACACGCCGCCCCATTCGGGGTCGTTCTCCCGCCTGTAGTCGTATTCGGTCTGTAGCTCGACCGGCGTGGCGGAAACCTCGCCCTGGACGATCTTCACGCTCGCGAAGGTGTAGAGGAGGCGGTCGTATTCCCGGTCGCAGCCGAGTTCGAGGAAACCGGCGGTGCAGTTCTCGGAGACCGTTCGCTCGAAATGCGCGCCGCTGACTTCGGCGAGGATCGGCTCGACGGAAAAGACCTCCTCGGTGCAATCGCTTCCGAGCGGCTGGCACAGGGCGCAGGCGTAGGGTTTGGCGAGCGCACCGGTTGCGGTGAGGAGCGCGGCGGTCGACGCGAAGGCGAATGTCGTGAGGCGCATGATCAGGACTCCGTGCCATGAGCATAGCGGCGCGGAGTGCCCCACACCAAGGTGGATACTGTATCGAAGATGAGCAGACCGTCCGACGCGTACGGCGCCAGTACGTCACGCAGGTCGCTGCCGAATTCTTCTGCGAGATCGGCGCCCATGCGGGCGCGGCTGAAGGTGGCGGTGGAGTGCATCTGCGCGATGTAGCCGTCGATGCTCTGGCGGAAGGGCACGCGGAACGTCTCGTGACCCTGTTTGTCGAGCCAGGCTTCGTAGTCGAGTATTCGTTTTGGGAAGTTCATCGGGTCGTAGATCTGGCCGATGCGCCCGAGCCAGTCGGTCATCAGGGCGCGATAGGCGGTGTCCCATCGTGGATCGGGCGGCGCTTCCACCCAGAGCGTGGCGAAAAGGTCCGTGCGCTCGGCGAGTTTCGGGAAGACCACTGCATGCTTCATCCAGTGGACGGAGGTGCCGGCGGTGACAAGATCGATGCGGTCGGGCAGCGGTGCGTCCTCGGCGCTGGCATGCAGCCAGGTGATGTTGGGCGCGGAGTGCGCGTGCCTGGCTTCATCGATCATGGCTGCGGCGGGATCAAGCGCGAGCGTGTGCGCGAAATGGGGCGCGAGTCCGACAGCAACCTTGCCGGGACCACAGCCGAGATCGACAAGCTGGTTCCTACCGGGCGCCAGTTCGAGCAGGCGCCCGAGCAGGGCGGGCGCGTAGGGCGGACGATGCGCGTAGCAGCGCGCGACGTCAGCATTGTCAAACGCATTGCCCTGCGTGAGGCGTGTTTTCCAAACGGTGTAGGTCATGCGGTCTCCCTCGATATTGGAGCGTAATAGTTCGGCCTGCGCGGCGGTACTCGCCTTCGCAGGGGGCTTCGTCGTGCACGCAAAAGCGCGCGCGTCGAACGCGCGTGACGAATGGATGCACCTTGGGGGATTTGGCTCAGATGGTGTGCGCGACCGCGCGGTGCAAGGGGTAGGCTAGAATTTCGTCGGAAAAATTTTCTGTCGTTTGGGTGCGTTGCACTTTGCGCTAAGCGATTGACGCATCTCGCAATCACCATTCACCCCGTTCAATAAGTCGGTCGACTTGTCGAACGGTCGGAAATCTTATTGCGGCAAGAATAAATTTTCTTCGGCTCCGCAGGAACGCTGGGCGCGGAACTGCGACGGACGCTGGGCCTTTGTCATTTGTTTTGGCGGACTTCATGCACCGGCTTAGACTAGAAAGGTTGCCGGCTTTTGAAAGGGCTTTACGGGCGCCGGCGCTCGGTGAAGGAGCGTGTTATGAAGACCACTTCCTACCGGTTCAATTTCCTCGATCGGCGCGGTGCGGTTCTCCTGCGCGAGGATCACCGCTTCGTCGACGATGTCACGGCGCTGGAAAGCGCCGTCAATCTGTGCCGCGAACACGCGATCGAAATCTGGGACGGCAAGCGCCGCGTCGCGATGGTCAAGAAGGGCCATGCGCCGCTGGATGAGCGCGATTTGGAGTCGCTTTAGATTCTGTCATCCCGGTCAAGCCATGCGCAGCATCGCGCAGGACCGGGACCCATCGTGAAGCTGCGCAATGAGTCCCGGATCGCTGCGCGCGTCCGGGATGACAGTTTTTGCTAAACCGAAAAACTTGTGCCGCAGCCGCAGCTGGACTGGGCGTTCGGGTTGTTGACCTTGAAGGCGGCGCCGATCAGGTCGTTGTTGAAGTCGATCTCGGCGCCTTTCAGGAAATCGAGGCTGACAGGATCGATCAGGACGGTGGCGCCGTCTCGTTCGACCACGAGGTCGTCGTCCATGCGCTGGTCATCCAGCGCAAAATTGTACTGAAAGCCCGAGCAGCCGCCGCCGGTCACGGCCAGACGCAGATTGGTCGGCGTGGGCTCGGATTTGAGGATCTCGGCAATGCGCTTGGCGGCGCGCGCGGAGAGGGTGACGGGCAGGGCGGTCTCTACGGTCATGGGGGATATGTAGTCCTTCCAGCCATGCGAAAAAAGGGCGAGGGTTCCGTGCCTGCATAGGTTACCTGGTTCGCGTTATGGATATTTGGGGTTCTCCTTCTGCGGCGGTCAGTCGTGGGCGCACAGTTTTGAATTGTTGGCGCTCGTTAGTGCTCCGTGACAGGTTGCAGCCATGCCGAGTCCTCGTCCGCAGCCTGCCGGGAAGCTGTTGCCGCCGCTGTATGAGCCGCCGGGGGAGAAGGCTCGTTATGCCGCGCACGCCAAGGACAGCCGGGGGCGGTTGGTGCAGGAGCCGGAGAGCCCGACACGGACGGCCTATCAGCGCGACCGGGACCGGATCATCCACTCGGCGGCGTTCCGGCGGCTGAAGCACAAGACGCAGGTGTTCGTGCAGCATGAAGGCGACTATTACCGCACGCGGCTGACGCATTCGCTGGAGGTGGCGCAGATCGCGCGGTCGATCGCGCGGGTGCTGGCGCTGGACGAGGACCTGGCGGAGACGCTGGCGCTCGCGCACGACCTGGGGCACACGCCGTTCGGTCATGCGGGCGAGGATGCGCTGAATGCGGTGACGCTCGATTTTGGCGGATTCGACCACAATGCGCATACGCTCAGGCTCGTGACCAAGCTGGAGCATCGCTACGCGTCGTTCGACGGGCTGAACCTGACGTGGGAGACGCTGGAGGGCCTGGTGAAGCACAACGGGCCGCTTATTGGCCCCCTCCGGCCTTCGCGCCTAAACGGCGCTGCGGCCACCTCCCCCGCTAGTGCTTCGCACGCGTGGGAGGCGGACCATTATTCGCCGCGCCCGCTTCCAGCTCCGATCAAGTCGTTCAATGCGCGCTGGCCGCTGGATCTGAAGACCTGGCCTTCGCTGGAGGCGCAGGCGGCGGCGCTGGCGGACGACATCGCCTATGTGAACCACGACATCGATGACGGGCTACGGGCCGAGCTGTTCTCCATTGCGGACCTGGCGGAGGCACCGCTGGCCGGGGCGATCGTGCGCGACATCCATACGCGGTTCGGGGAGGGGCTGGAGCTGGGGCGGTTCATTGGCGAACTCGTCCGAGTGCTCATGAGCGCGATGGTGCGGGATCTACTTGGCGAAACGCAGGCGCGGATCGCGAAGGCGAAGATCAAAACCGTAGCGGACGTGCGAGCGCACAAGGGAGCACTGGCGGCGTTCTCGCCGGAGATGGAAGAGGGGATCGCCGCGCTGAAGCGCTGGCTGTTCGCGCATATGTACCGGCACCCGCGGGTCATGGTCCCGATCGGGCGCGCCAAGGCGGTGGTGACGGAGCTGTTCGGCGCGTTTTGGGACGATCCCAGTCTGATGCCGGCGGATTGGGTGGCGCTGTGCGCAACACCGGGCGATGCCGCGACGGCCGGGGTGGTGCGGGACTACATCGCCGGCATGACCGATCGTTACGCTTTGAGCGAATATGCCCGGGTTTTCCGTAAGGAAATTGAACTGTAGGACCCGTACGGTGCGTGCGTCCAGGCTCTACGCGATGCTACGCATCGCTAGGCCGGGGTGACGGTTTATATTGCGCGCCATGATTTTGACCCCGCGCGGATGCTAGATTGGTTAACTGAGAATCGGAGCCTTGGGTGAGCATGGCCAACTACGAACGCGGTTCGACGGACGACGTGCGCGTCTTCGACGGCGGCGAGGACGACGAAGACGTCGAGGGCTCGCGCCTTCCGCTTCTGATCGTCATCGCGCTTCTGGTCTTGGCGGCGTTCGGCGCCGTCGTGTACCTCGCCTATCAGCGCGGCGTGTCGCAGGGCAAAGGTGAGATCCGCGAACTCGCGGCCGCGCCCGGACCGGCGAAGATCGCGCCGACCAATGCCGGTGGGACGCCGACGCCATACACCGGATTGAAAATCTATCAGCAGCCGGCGCCTTCGGATGAGAATGCCGATGCGACGCCGCCGGCGAAGCCCGTCGATACGCCGCCAGCGATGACCGCGGCGCCGACGACGCCGAAGCCTCAGGCTGCAGCCGTGACGCCACCCAGGCCGGCGCCAGCTGCAGCGATGCCTGCGCCGACACCCGCAAAGCCGGCGACACTACCGCCGATCAAGCCGGTCGACACCACGCCGACGACCACGGCGATGATCCCGGCCAAGCCGGTGACGCCCGCGAAGCCTGAGCCTGCTCCGGCCAAGCCTGCCCCGACGCAGGTGGCTGCGGCGACGCCGCCTCCGGTTGTCACCCCTACGCCTGCTGCGGAAGCACCGCCTGCCGGCAGCGGCTTCGTGCAGATCGGTTCCTACAAGTCGATGGCCGAGGCGAACGCGGCCTGGACGAGCTACAAGGCGAAGCATGCAGGTGCGATCGGCGGCCTGCCTGACCACATCCAGTCGGCCGATCTGGGCGCCAAGGGCACTTGGTACAGGCTCCGGATCGTGGCAGGCAGCAAGGCCGATGCGGCCGCACTGTGCACGAAGCTGAAAGCCGAAGGCGGCGACTGCATCCTGGCGAAGTAAGGCTGCCTGGGTAGAGCGGGGGATGATGCGTTCGCGCGCGATCTATGGCTGCGCCGGTACGACGTTGAGCGCGGAGGAGATGGCGTTCTTCCGCGAGGCACAGCCTTTCGGCTTTATCCTCTTCGCACGGAACATTCACGACCGCGCACAAGTGCGTGATCTTGTTGCGGCTTTGCGCGAGACGGTGGGCGATGCGAGCGCCCCGGTACTGATCGACCAGGAAGGCGGACGCGTGCAGCGACTGAAGGCGCCGCAGTGGCGCGACCGGCCCTCTGCTGCGCATTTCGGGGCGCTGTATGCGGTGCACCAGGAGCCGGCGCTGGAGGCGGTGTATCTTAATGCGCGGCTGATCGCGCACGACCTCGGCGAGATCGGAATCAATGTCGACTGCGTGCCGGTGCTCGACCTGCCGGTTGCCGGAGCCGACAACGTGATCGGTGACCGGGCGTTCGCACACGATGCGACGGCCGTGATCGACCTGGGGAGAATGCAGATCGAGGGGCTTCTCGAAGGCGGCGTGCTGCCGGTGATGAAGCACGTGCCGGGGCACGGCCGTGCGATGGCCGATTCGCATCATGCGCTGCCGAGGGTTTCCACGGATGCGGAGGAGCTCAGCGCCACCGATTTCGTGACGTTCCGCAGCCTGAGCACCTGCCCGTTGGCCATGACGGCGCATGTGGTCTATGAAGCGATCGATCCGCAGCGTCCGGCAACCACGTCGCCCAAGGTGATTCGCGATGTGATTCGCGGCGAGATCGGCTTCGATGGCCTGTTGATATCGGACGATCTTTCCATGAACGCGCTGGACGGGCCTTCGTCGGTGCGTACAAAGGCTGCATTGTTCGCGGGTTGCGACGTCGTGCTTCACTGCAATGGCAAGATGGACGAGATGGCCGAAGTGGCATCCGAAATGAAATCGCTTGAAGGGCTGCCGCTGAAGCGCGCCGAACATGCGCTGTCGCTGCTCGCGCCGGACGAGGATTTCGACCCGGCGGCGGCCGAAGCGCGGCTGGTGGAACTGATGAGCGTGAGCGCGTGAGCGATCAAGGCGAGGAATTCGGCGACTTCGAGGCGACGGCGATCACCGCGCCCGAGGATTCGCTGTTCGTGCAGGTGGACGGGTTCGAGGGGCCCCTCGACCTCCTGCTGACGCTGGCACGCAACCAGAAGGTCGACATCGCGAAGATATCGATCCTGAAGCTGGCGGACCAGTATCTCGAGTTCATCGAGTCGGCGAAGAAAATGAATCTCGAACTCGCGGCCGATTACCTGGTGATGGCGGCCTGGCTGGCGTACCTGAAGTCGCGGCTGATCCTGCCGCAGCCCAAGCAGGCGGAAGGCGAGCCGACGGCGGACGAGATGGCGGCGCGGCTGCGCTGGCGGTTGCAGCGGCTGGAGGCGATGCGTTCGGCTGCGGCGCGGCTGATGGCCGGCGACCGGCTGGACCGCGACGTGTTCGGGCGCGGCGCGCCGGAGCCGGTGAACGTGGTCAAGCTCAGGACCTATAAGGACACGCTGTACGACCTGTTGACGGCCTATGCGACCGAGCGGGTGCGCAAGCTGGGGCATTCTACCTATGTGAAGCGGCATGCGCCGGTGCTGCTGATCGAGGAGGCGCGGGCACGGCTGGAGCGGCTCCTGGGCCGCATCCCGGACTGGAGCGGACTGGACCGGCTGATCCCGTTCGAGTGGTCGGGCGGGACGCGGCGGCGCTCTGCGATGGCCTCTACGCTCCTGGCCTGCCTGGAGCTCGCGCGAGACGGCCGGGTTGAGATTCGTCAAATGGCGGCGTTCGAGCCGGTTTACATTCGCGACCGCCTGGCGTCAGAAGCACCCCCAGCAGAGGTAAGCCCATGAGTGGAGTTGCGCGCCTCGTCGCCAAGATCGAAACGGAAATGGGAGTTCAAGTGGAACAAGAGGGGGCCGGGATTACGGCCGAGACGCCGGCCATGGATGCTGTGGGCGTGAACCCCGAGCATTTGCGCATGACCGAGGCGCTGCTGTTCGCGGCGGGCGAGCCCTTGGATGTCAAGGCGCTGTCAACATCGCTGCCCGAAGGGGCGGACGTGGCGGGCCTGCTTGCCGAGCTTCAACAGGCCTATGAGAAGCGGGGCGTAAACCTCTGCTGCGTCGCCGGAAAATGGCAGTTCCGCACGGCGACCGACCTGGCCTTCCTGCTGCGCAAGGAGCAGCCGGAACAGCGCCGCTTGTCGCGCGCGGCGATCGAGACGCTGGCGATTATCGCCTACCACCAGCCGGTGACGCGCGCCGAGATCGAGGACATCCGTGGCGTGATGCTGTCCAAGGGCACGCTGGACGTGCTGATGGAGATCGGCTGGGTGAAGATCCGCGGGCGGAAGAAGACACCGGGGCGGCCGGTGACGTTCGGGACGACAGAGGCATTCCTGGTGCAGTTCGGGCTGGAGAACATCACCCACCTGCCCGGCGTGGACGAGCTCAAGGCCGCTGGGTTCCTGGAGGCGGTGCCGCCGTCGGGCTTCGAGGTGCCGAACCCGACCGACATGCTGGGTCCGGACGAGGAGCCGTATGTCGAGGGCGAGGAGCCCGAACTCGCGACCGGCGGGCCGGAGATCGGCTAGCTGGCCATCAGCCTTTGTAGCGCCTTCGCGAGCGCTTTGGTGTCGGCAACCGGAAGCTTGCCAATTCGCCGGATCACGCGCGCAGAGTCAGCTGTGGTGACCTTTGCGGGTCGGATCAGCGAAGGCGCAGGTAAACCTGTCACTCCGAGGTCGGAAACCGTGATGTCGTCTGCCCAGCGTCGATTGCTTGCACTGGTGATCATCGCGAGCCAAACGAGGCCGTGCTGACTGATCAACTTCTTTGCGCTTACGACGACAGCGGGGCGTCGCTTTTCCACCAGGCGATCTGCGTGGGGAAACGGGACGACAACAACATCGAACGGGGCAAATGCGCTAGAGATTCTTGTAGGCACGCTCGTCCGCCTCGCTGGACCATTCAGTGAAAGTCGCGAACGGATCGTCCTCGGCTTCGCCGCGGACTTTCTCAATGACAATGCGGTTGTTCTCTTCGATGTAACGCAGCAGGTCGCCTGGCTTCAAACCGAGCTTCTCTCGCACGGTCTTCGGAATGACCGTTTGGGCTTTGGACGTGAGGCGCGAGACCGGTGCGTTCATCGTAAGAAATTACTACTTCTTACCAAATTGCGCCAGACCTCAGTCTTCCAACTCCACGACCACCGCTTCGCCCTTTTCGAGGGCGATGGCCAAGTCACCCTTGCGCAGGGCCCTGGCGTCGTTGCCGAAAACTTCGGCGCGCCAGCCGTGCAGGGCCGGGACGCCTTCGTCTTCTTCTGCCGCGAGGCGCTCGATGTCGTCGGCGTTGGCAATCAGGCGCGGGGCAACGCCGATGGCTTCGGCGCGCAGGCGAAGCAGAGTTTTCAGCAGGTCGACAGCGGCCTGGCTGGGTTCCCTGCGGCGGCGCGGGCGGTCGGGTTCGATCGGTTCCGGTGCTTGCGCGCCGCGTCCCTCGAAGATCGCGTCCATCAGGGTCCGGCCGAGCTTGGAGGCGGAGAAGCCCTTGGGCACCGCGCGGATGGAGTCGATGCCGTTCGCGTCCTGCGGCGGATGGGCGGCGATCTCCATCAGCGCCTCGTCCTTGAGCACGCGGCCGCGCGGGATGTCGCGGGCCTGCGCCTCGCGTTCGCGCCAGGCCGCGAGCGAGGCGATCATTGCCAGGAAGCGCTTGTTGCCGGTGCGCGGCTTCATCCGCTTCCATGCCGTCTCGGGATGGAGCGCGTAGAGGTCCGGATCCTGGAGCGCGGCGATTTCTTCCTGCACCCAGCTTGTGCGGCCGGTTTTTTCGAGCTGCTTCTTCAGGTACTCGTAGATCGTGCGCAGATGGGTGACGTCGCCGAGGGCGTAGTCGAGCTGCTTCTGGCTCAGCGGACGGCGCGACCAGTCGGTGAAGCGAGACGACTTGTCGATCTCGACGCGGGCGATCCTGCGGCAGAGCGTTTCGTAGGATGCGGCGTCGCCGAAGCCTGCGACCATCGCGGCGATCTGGGTGTCGAACAGCGGATCGGGAATGACGCCGCCCTGATGGTGGAAGATCTCAATGTCCTGCCGCGCGGCGTGCAGCACCTTCACGATGCCCGGCTTCCTGAGCAGGTCGTAGAACGGCGTGAGGTCGATGCCTTCGGCAAGCGGATCGATGATAGCTTCATGGCCCGGCGCCGCCACCTGGATCAGGCAGAGCTTCGGCCAATAGGTCTGGTCGCGCATGAACTCGGTGTCCAGCGCGAGGTAGGAGGCATCCGACAGGTCGACGCAGAGCGACCTCAGATTGCCGGTGGTGTCCACGATCCGCATCGGACCGTGATAGCGGAAAAAGACCCGTCTGGCGCGCGGCTATTTGGCTTTCAGACCCACCGTGCGCCCGGGGATGCCGGCGGCGTCGAAGTACGGCACGCCGGCTGCTTCCTGATACTCCAGCACGGTGCGAACGCCGCCCGGACCCGGCGCCGAGACTTCCGTCTTGGGCGTGAAGGGCACGGGCTTGCCGCCGACCAGCGCTTCCGTGGCGGCGCGGCCGGTGAGTGTGCCGGGGCCGCTCAGGCCGATGCCCATGATGTGCGCTATGGTGTGCGGGATGTCGGCGTTGCTGACCGGCGTCGGGTCGGCAAAGGCCTTTTTGAAGTCAGGGCCGATCGCCGCCATGAAGTTGCGGGTGTCCGCCCGGCTGAAGGTGCCGTGCATGCCCTGGCCGGTATGGAGGCCCGTGTCGGCGAGCTCAGCGGTGCAGAGCAGGGCACCCAGCTTGCAGCCATTGGCTACGAAGGACCGGAAGCCGACCACGATGGCAGGCTGCGGCATGCGCGAGGCGCCCACCAGGCGGACCTTGCTCATGGGAAGCGCGCCGGCAAAATCCTGTGGATTATCCTTGAGCAGCGCGTCGTTGACGAACAGGGCGCCGACGTAGGGCGCGGCGACCAGCTTGGCGAAGATCGCCTTGGCGGAGTCGCGGCCGCCCGGCGTGTAGATGAAATCGCTGCCGCCGTTGGCCGCGACGATCGCGATCGGCTTGTCGGGCGAGGGACCGATCAGGGCGCTGCCGCCGGAGGGGCGGTCGCCATCGTCGAGGATCACTTCGGTGTTGGAGCGGTCGGGATCGTAGAGCCTGGTGCCCAGCCAGCTCGCGATGTCGATGGCGAGGAAGCCCTGCGGCAGGGAGGCGACGGGCGTGTCGCCGGCGGCGTTCGGGATGCCCTTGGCGATGGTCGAGAAGCCGTGGTCGGCGGTGACGAAGATGTCGGTGTTCTCGAGCAGGCCGTTGGCGGCCAGTGCATCGATCAGCGCCTTCAGATTGTTGTCGGCGTTGGTGATGGCGGCGTGCGCGGTGCCGCCGTTCACACCCGGGACGAGGTGACCTTCGCTGTCGACCGCGCTGTGCTGCGTCGCGTCGGGATCGCGCGACCAGAAGAACAGTATGAACGGCTTGCCGGAAAGCGCGAGGTTCGGGATCACCGACTGGGTCGCCATGCTCTGGAGCCAGGCCTGCTGATCGACGTTGGGGACGGTTGTGAGCGCGGGCGATGCTTCGCCCGTCACGGCGAATACGTCAGCGCCCATCGCGCCCTTCAGGATGGTGCTCTTGGTCGGGGTGCCGTCGGGATTGGTCGGATGGTTGGTGCCGTCGTCGATGAACACGCCCTTGGGATCGGTGACGACGCGGCCATCGCTGTCGAGCGAAGCGAGGTCCTGGATCGCGGCCGGACCCTTCTTGCCGAAGATCGCGGTGTTGTAGCCGGCGGCGCGCGCGGCGTTGATCAGCGTGGTCTGTGCGAGGTAACCGTCGCCGAAATGCTCCTTCACGTCGCGCAGGATGCAGTCGTCTTCGAGGAAGGTGACGACGGCGCCGAGGCGGCAGGGGACCGGGAAGTCGACGAACAGCGTGTTGCCGTACTCGCCGGTGTCGCCGAGGTAGTGGCCGGTCGCGATGGCCGAAGCGTTGGCCGTGGTGACGGTCGGGTAGATCGCGTGGCTGTTGGTGAAGTCGACGCCCTGTTTCCTGATGCGCCACATGGTGGGGGCGATATCCGGCGTGATGCTGTCGTAGCGCAGGCCGTCAGCGACGAAGATCACGATGTTCCGCGGCTTGTGCGGCGCGGGCGCCGGGGTCGGGTCGGCGGCGATGCTGGGAACGGCGAGGGCGAAGGCTAGGGCGGCGGCGAGCGCGAGGCGCGTCGGATGCATGGCTGGAATCCCCTTTTGCTGCCGCAACTTAAGCCGGGATTTGCGACAGTTGCACTATGTGGTTACGGCCCTTGACCCGGGGCCTCCAAACCGTCAAACACCCCTGCTTTCAAAGGTTTTTCGCCATGCACGCCTATCGCACCCACACCTGCGGACAGCTCCGAAAAGAGCATGTCGGACAGACCGTCCGCCTGTCCGGTTGGGTCAATCGGCGCCGCGACCATGGCGGGCTGCTGTTCATCGACCTGCGCGACCATTACGGCATCACGCAATGCGTGATCGAGCCGGACGCAGCGGCCTTCGCCGAATGCGACAAGGTGCGCTCCGAATGGGTGATCACGATCACCGGTCGGGTGGTCCAGCGGTTCGAAGCGGTGATCAACCGCGAACTGCCGACCGGCGAGATCGAGGTACGCATCGACAACATCGCGGTTCAGAGCGAGGCGCAGGAGCTGCCGCTGCCGGTGTTCGGTGACCTGGACTATCCGGAGGAGACGCGGCTCAAGTACCGCTTCCTGGACCTGCGCCGGGAGCGGCTGCATCGCAACATCGTGCTGCGGTCCAGAATCATCCAGTCGCTGCGTAACCGGATGATCGCGCAGAACTTCACCGAGTTTCAGACGCCGATCCTGACGGCGTCGTCGCCGGAGGGTGCGCGCGACTTCCTGGTGCCGTCGCGTCGCTATCCGGGGCACTTCTACGCGCTGCCGCAGGCGCCGCAGCAGTTCAAGCAGCTGATCATGGTGTCGGGCTTCGACCGTTACTTCCAGATCGCGCCGTGCTTCCGCGACGAGGACGGCCGCGCCGACCGTTCGCCGGGCGAGTTCTACCAGCTCGACGTCGAGATGAGCTTCGTCGAGCAGAAGGACGTGTTCGACGCGATCCAGCCGGTGCTGCTGGGCTGTTTCGAGGAGTTCGCGGAAGGCCGCAAGGTCTACCAGGAGGTGCCGCACATCACTTACGAGGATGCGGCGCTGCTGTACGGCACGGACAAGCCGGACCTGCGCAACCCGATCCTGCTGAGCGACGTAAGCGAGGTGTTCGCGCGCGAGGATGTGGCGTTCAAGGCGTTCAAGGCCAAGACGGTGCGCGCCATCCCGGCGCCGGGCGCCGCAGGACAGCCGCGCTCGTTCTTCGACAAGCTGAACGACTGGGCGCGCACCGAGGGCGCGGCGGGGTTGGGTTACATCCAGCTCGAAGAGGTCGAGGGCAGGATCGCCGGCAAGGGGCCGATCGCCAAGTTCCTGTCGGAAGAGGCGATGGCGGCGCTGGTGGCGAAGACCGGCGTGAAGTCTGGAGACGCGGTGTTCTTCTCCGCTGACGCCAAGAAGGACCGCGCGGCGAAGATCGCGGGGCTGGCGCGCACGCGCATCGGCACCGAACTGAAGCTGATCGAGGAGAACTGCTTCAAGTTCTGCTGGATCGTCGACATGCCGATGTACGAGTGGGACGAGGACGAGAAGAAGATCGACTTCGGCCACAACCCGTTCTCGCTGCCGCAGTACGACCGCGAGAAGTTCATGAAGCTCAAGGCTGATGCGAGCCTGAACCAGGATGACCGCGAGGAAATCCTCGGCATCAAGGTGTTCCAGTACGACATCGTCTGCAACGGCTACGAGATGCTGTCGGGCGCGGTGCGCAACCGCGATCCGGAAGTGATGCTGAAGGCGTTTGAGATCGTCGGCCACGGCCGCGACTACACCGAAGCGAAGTTCGGCGGCATGCTGAGCGCGTTCCGCTATGGCGCGCCGCCGCACGGCGGCTGTGCTGTTGGCCTGGAGCGCGTGGTGATGCTGCTGGCGGGCGAGGAGAACATCCGTGAAGTGACGGTGTTCCCGATGAACCAGCAGGGCGAAGACCTGCTGATGAACGCGCCGACCGAGGTGCTGCCCAAGCAGCTCCGTGAGCTCCACATCCGCGTGGTGCAGCCGGAGAAGGAAAAGGTCTAATCGCGGCATGGACGGCGTGATCCGAGGAAGCACGACGATCACGCTGGGCGATCAGCTGCGCGCCCGCTGGAACAGGTCTACGCGATACGCGACACTTGTTCTGGCGATAGTCATTGCCGCGATGGTGGCGTTTGATCTGAGGCGCATAGACACGTCGTTGGATTTTGCAATTTCGGTCTTCGCAGCGCTAACGACCGTTCTCCTCTTCGTCGGCGGATATTTGTTGTTTATGTTGATCGTGTTCGCGCTACTCGCGTTGCGTCTCAGCAAAGAGCAACGCGCGATGAGCTATGAATTCGGGCCGGAAAACATTGTTATGAAAGATGGCACTGGCGCTATGACTACAACGCCGTGGACAATCGTTCGGCGCGCCAGAGAACGCAAGAACGCCATGACGCTCGACGTGAAGCCGATGGGATTTCGCTACGTGCCGAAGCGGGCGTTTGCGGCTGCTGAATTGCCGGCCTTGCGCGCGCTCGTGAAGAGCAAGCTTGGGCCGTTAGCAAGACTCAGATCGTCGTGATCTCTCCCATCCGACTACCCGAGCGCCTGACGGATGGCGTGATCGTTCTCGACGGGCACAAGCTCGCCGATGCTGAGGCGCATTGGGAGGGCGAGGATGCCGAGATGATGCGGCGCTTCGATGCGATCCGCAAAGCCACGGTCGAAGAGATCCGCGGCGCGATCCAGCGCTGGATGGACGGGCGTGCCAATGGCGGGCCGATGTTCGCCTATGCGATGCGCGTGAACGGCGTGCTGGCGGGCGGGAGCGAAGTGCGCTGGCTGGACGCGCCGCACGGTGCGCTGAACATTTCGTACTGGAGTTATCCGGCGTTTCGCGGGCAGGGACTCGTGGGGCGGGCGGTGACGCTGATGCTGAACGAGGCGGCAACGCTACCTGGCGCGCGGCAGATCGAGGCGCATGTGGATGCCGACAATAGTGCTTCGCGCCGCGTGGCGGAGCGGGCGGGGTTCGTGGAAACCGGCACCGTTGTCGACGACGTGTGGACGGGCGAGACGGTCACGCGCGTCCGCTATGTGAAGCCGCTGGTGCATGGGGTCGCTCTAGATTCGCAGACGCGATGCGCGCACTGGCATTCGACGCTCGACATCATCGCGATCAAGATGAAGTGCTGCGGCGCGTACTACGCCTGCAAGGATTGCCACGACGCGCTGGCGGGGCATGACGCAGCGGTGTGGCCGCGCGCCGAATTTGGCGAAACTGCGGTGCTGTGCGGCGCGTGCGGCGTAGAACTCAGTGTGCGGCAGTATCTGGACTGCGGGAATGCGTGCCCGGCCTGCGGCGCGGCGTTCAACCCGGGCTGCCGCAATCATTATCACTTCTATTTTGAAGCGTAGGCCGGCGCCGCGGTTATGCTAGGATAGCGGCGCTGGCGAGTTAGGGGGCGGTCCACGTTGTTGGAGTTGCTCCATGATGGAATTGATGACCGGCTATCCGCCCGACATTTTCGCGGCGATCTGGCACGACCCGGCCTTTCCCGAAGACAAGCGCGCCGGCCTGGCGGCCTCCGAGCGCGACGCGATGGCGGGGCCGCATGACGTGCGCGTGCTCGCCAAATATGCGCGCGGCGCCAAGCCGATCACGAAGACCGAGCTGATCGAGCAGTCGATGATGGGCATGGGCTCATGGCGCGACTTCGGCCGCGTAGCGGTGATCACCGACGAGCGCTGGATGCGGCAGGCGGTGCAGTTCTTCGCGCCGTTCTTCCACGGGCCGGTGCGCGTGTTCTCGAACGCGCAGGCGAACGACGCGCGCATCTGGGTGAACAGCCATGATCACCATTAGGCCTCAGCCGCCGAGCGTGAGGATCGGCTGGGTCGTGGTGCTGGGTTCCTTCTGAAGGCCCCAGATCTGATTGACAAGCGCCAAGACGGTCAGGCTGTCGTGGTCGGGGTACTCGTTGGAGCAGGTCGCGGCGGCTTCGGCCGCGTGCAGACGCGGCGGGGACGGGTTGTAGCAGAAGCCGGGAATCCAGTTGGTGTCGCCGGCATCGTCCTTGAAGACGATCGCAGCGCCGGGCCCTGGCGCGCCACTGCGGAGATCGAACAGGGCTTCCTCGTACATCGATGCCTGCGCCGCGTCGCCCGGCTGGCGGCCCAGCACGCGCACAATGTAGGGCACGGGAGCGCCGGTTTCGGCGCGGGCGGCGCGCACGACCTCTCCCAGATAGTAGATGACGGTTTCGAAGGAACGGACATCGACGCTGATCTTCAGGTCGTGCAGGGGGACCGGCCTCGCCTTGGTCTCGTCCTCGGCGATCATGGCGTCCCACGATGCGTCATAGGCGGCGAGGCGCGCCTTCCATGCCGCGTCGGCTTCGCTCGCGGCGCGCGTCGGCGGGCAGTGCAGGCCCTCCTCCGGTTTCACGCCGCGGCGCGCGAAGACATCGCAGCGCAGCACTGCGCTGCGGAAGATCGGGTGCAGGCGGAACTGCGCGGTGGCGGCGGGGTCGAGCGTGAGCACCATGTCGGTGACTTCCTTCTGGACCTTGCCCTCCTTGCTGACGGTCAGCCCCTCCCTCAGCAGCTCGGCGCGGAAATCGGCCGCCGCGAGCGTTGCCGCGGGCGCGGTGACGTCGACGTCCTGCTTCGTGGTGCGCTTTTCGAGATGCATGCCGATCGCGAGCAGGTCGCGCAGCACGATCTGGAAGCAGAGTTCGGGATGATAGGAGCCGGCGACATTTTCCGCTGCGGGATCGTTGACGAACAGCGCATAATCGACGCCGCCGTGGCGGTCGGTCGGTACGCGCGCGGGATCGAGGCAGTCGTCGGCGCGCCAGCCGGCGACGCCCTCGGCGGCGATCAGCGAATCCGCGCTGCCGCAATACTTCTGGGCATGGCGCATGTCGCCGCAATAGCGGTGCAGCACTTCCCTGAGGATGGGCAACGCGGCCTTGGGCAGGGAGATGGAATTCATGAACATCATGCCGAGCAGGTCGGTCTGGATGCCCTGGCTCCACAGCGTCGCGATGGTGGAGATCGCGATCGGCTGCATCGAGCCGTCGTGATACTTCTTGTCGTCGAGGTTCTCGAGCGTGAAGGTGTTGGCGCTGGAACCGCCACCGCTGACGACGACCGAGCCGTTGCCGACATTGGGAAAGGGCAGGGTGGCAGTGGCGCCGCTGTTGACGCCGTTCTGGGCGCTGTTGGTGCCGAGGCGCGTGAAGTAGCGCGGCGTGCGTTCCGCGGCCCGCACGATGTTGAGAAGCAGTATCTCGTTGGTGGCGCGCGCCACGCCGTGGTTGTAGTCGACAGCGCGGGTCGGAATGTCCGGCGAGTACTGGCAGGCGGCGAGCGCCACCGCGGTCGCAAGGATTGGAAGAACGCGCGACAAAACCCGCATGGCGCCTGCCCCAAAAACACCCGGCGGCGAGTTTGGGTGCGGGCCTGGTGAGTCGGCAAGTGCGGGCGGGGGACATCCCCAGCCGACGCACACACACGCGCCGGCCTCCCAAGATGGGGAGGCGACGATCAGTTCAGCTTGGTGCCGAGCGACTTGATGCCGTCGGCGATGAGCGACGACTGCTTGTCGGGGTTCATGCGGGCGGCAATCAGCTTTTCCGCGGCGGCGGCGGCGGCGTCGGCCGCCAGGCCCCGGATCTCGGCCATTGCGGCCGCTTCGGCCTGGGCGATCTTGTCCTGCGCCTGCTGGGCGCGGCGCTCGATCTGCTTGCCGAGCGCGGCGGCGGCGTCGGCGGCATAGCGCTCTGCCTCGGCACGGGCTTCGGCGACGATGGCCTCAGCCTCGCGCTCGGCTTCGGCGGACTTCTTCTGGTAGCCGGCAAGCAGGTTCTGGGCTTCCTCGCGCAGGCGGCGGGCTTCGTCGAGTTCTGCCTTGATGCCGGCAGCGCGGGCGTCGAGCATGGTCGCGACCATCTTCGGCACGCCGACATAGAGCAGGATGCCGATGACGGCGACGAAGCCGACCGCGACCCAGGTTTCCGGATTGGCGAGGTATTGCATCGTCAGGCTCCCGTGGCGGCGCGGACGGCTGCGGTCGCGTCGTCGGTGGAGACCGTCTCGCCCGTCAGATGCGCCACGATATCGATCGCGGCGTCGCGCGCGGCGTTGCTGACATGGCCCTTGGCCTGGTCGCGCATCGCGTTGATGCGGAGTTCGGCCTTGGCGATGTCGGCGTTGGCGCGGGCGTCGGCGTCGGCCCTCTGCTTGTCGATCTCCGCGACGACCGACTTGCGGTTGTTGTCGGCGAGCGCGGTCGCGCGGGCGCGGGCGCCGGCCAGCGCAGTCTGGTAGGCGGCAGAGGCCGCTTCCGCGTCGCCGCGGTGCTTCTGCGCCACGGCCAAATCGTCGTTGATCTGGTTGCGGCGGGCGCTGATCGTGCTCGCAATCCGCGGCGTGGCGAGCCGCCACAACACGACGAACAGGAAGGCGAAGGTGATCGCCAGCCAGAAGAACTGGCTGGGGAACGTCTCCGTCTTGAACGGCGGGAACCCGGCCGGCTCTTTCTTGCCGGGGACTTCCGTCGTTGCGGTCGTGTTGGCGGGCCCGGCCATCTTAGAACGCGAACAGGATGAGCAGCGCGATCACGAGACCGAACAGGCCGGTCGCTTCGCACAGCGCGAAGCCGAGGAGCAGGTTGGTCGACTGCGTGGCGGCGGCACCCGGGTTGCGCAGGGCGCCCGAGAGGTAGCTGCCGAACACGTTGCCGATGCCGATACCGGCGCCGACGAGGGCGATACAGGCAAGGCCCGCGCCGATCATCTTTGCTGCTGCGAGTTCCATAGTCGTACTTCCTTCTTAGGACTAGTTGGGCTTCTTGAAACTAGTGGTGATCGTGGAGGTGGAGAGCTTCGTTCAGGTAGATGCAGGTCAGGATCGCGAACACATAGGCCTGGAGGAACGCGACCAGGAATTCCAGCAGCATGATCGCGACGATCAGGAACATGGGCGCGATCGAGAGCACTGAGAGGATGCCGCCGGCGGCGCCCAGCATCACGACGAAGCCGCCGAACACCGCGAGCATGGTGTGGCCCGCGAGCATGTTGGCGAAGAGACGGACCGAGAGGCTGATCGGGCGGGTGCAGAAGGAGATGAACTCGATCAGCGTCAGGAGCGGAATGAGATACCAGGGCGCCTTGGGCACGAAGAGCATCAGGAAGCCGATGCCGTGCTTGGCGAATCCGACCACGATCACGATACCGATCACCAGTGCGGCCAGCGCAAAGGTGACGGCGATCTGGCTCGTCACCGTGAACGAGCCCGGTATCATACCAAAGAAATTCGAGAACAGGACGAAGATGAAGAGCGTGAAGACGAGCGGCAGGAACTTGAGCCCGTCCTCGCCGGCGGCGCTGTTCAGCATGCCGGCGACGAATTCGTAGGACATCTCTGCCATCGACTGGGTGCGCGAAGGCACGAGCGCGCGGCGAGACATTGCGAGCGTCAGGAACAGCGAGGCGGCGACGGTGACGATCAGCATCAGCAGCGCCTGGTTGGTGAAGTAGATCGGGTGGCCGGCGATGGCGAAGAGAGGCTGCTCGATGAGCGGCTTCACTTCGAACTGCTCCATCGGGTTCAGGGCCATGGCCACGGGGGGACTACTCCTCGTCGTCTTCTATCTTGGCCGGGTTCGAGGGCATGCTGCCCGCGATCTCGGCGTTGAGTTCGTTCGCCGCGCGCATCACGCCGCGAATACCGGCAGCTGCGCCCAGCAGGAAAAACACGATGAGGAAAACCGGTTTGGTGTGGACGCCGAAACGTCCGAGCAGCCAGTCCAGGCCCCATCCCATCGCACCGCCGATGAGCAGCGCGACCACGAGCTCCGTCGCGAGACGGAAGGCGATGCCCATCTGCGTCGGCGGCGGGCGCTTAGTAGCCACGGCGCGTCGGCGTTGAGCGTCGTCGAGCCGCTCACCCAGTTCGCGCAGCTTCTGCGGGTCCTGAGCAGACATGCCCAAAGCTCCCATTCAGCCTGAAAAATCGCGCGTTTGCTGGCCTTCGCGGCTCCCCGAAGGCGCGCGGACCATAGGGTTGGGTCCGGAAGGTGTCAATAACGCAAGAATGGGATTAAGCGACTGGGATTATTGATGAAACAGAGGGTGCGGCGAGATGCGCGACACTATGTTTTTCGCGGCCTGAGAATCGCCTACCGGCGACACTTCAAGCCCGACTGTCATCTCGCCTGCGTGGGGATGACAGCGGCGCGGGGTGCGCGGCGGCGTTACTCCGCAGCTACCTTCTCGGCCTCGGCCAGGGTGACCGAGACGAGCTGCGACACGCCCCGTTCGGCCATCGTGACGCCGAACAGGCGGTGCATGCGGCTCATGGTCAGGGCGTGGTGCGTGATGACCAGGAAGCGCGTGTCGGTCAGGCGCGTCATCTCGTCGAGCATGTTGCAGAAGCGCTCGACGTTCGCGTCGTCCAGCGGCGCGTCCACTTCGTCCAGCACGCAGACCGGCGCGGGGTTCACGAGGAACACGGCGAAGATCAGCGCCATGGCGGTCAGCGCCTGCTCGCCACCCGACAGCAGCGCCAGCGACTGGAGCTTCTTGCCCGGCGGACGGGCGAAGATCTCGAGGCCGGCTTCGAGCGGGTCTTCGGATTCGGTGAGCGTGAGTTTGGCTTCGCCACCTTCGAACAGCTTGGCGAACAGCGTCTGGAAGTTGGCGTTCACCTTGTCGAACGAGGCGAGGAGGCGTTCGCGGCCTTCCTTGTTCAGGCTGGCGATGCCCCGCCGCAGGCGCTCGATGGCGCCGACCAGGTCGTCGCGGTCGGTGACAAGAGTGTGAAGCCGCGTTTCCTGTTCCTGTGCCTCTTCCTCGGCACGGAGGTTCACGCCACCGAGTTGTTCGCGTTCCTGCTTAAGCTTCTCGACGCGCTTCTCCGCCTGTTCGAGCGCCGGAAGTTCCTCGTCGTCCTTGATCTCGGCGCGTTCGGCGAGTTCAGCAGGCTCGCATTCGAGTTCGTCGCGGATGCGGGTGCGCAGTTCGTCGATGCGGGTCGTGGACGCTTCCATCAGCGCCTGGGCACGGGCGCGGTCTTCGCGCGCGCCGGAGAGTGCGGCGTCGGCCAGCTTCGCGGTCTTGTCGGCCTCGGCGAGCACTGTCTCCGCTGCGGCGCGGGCGTCGGCAGCCGCGGCGCGGGCGGTGTCGGCTTCCGAGATCGCGCTAAGCAGCGTGCTGCGGCGCTCGGCGATCTGGGCCGGCAGGGCCTCGGCAGTGGTGAGCTCGGCGCCGAGTTCTTCGCGGCGGCGTTCGAGTTCTTCGATGTGCGTGGTCGCGGCGGTGCGGCGTTCTTCCCAGCGGGTGCGTTCGTCGGCGATGGCGGTCAGGCGGCGATTGCGCACTTCGCCTTCGCGCTTCAGGCCTTCGAGCGTGGCGCGGGCTTCGGAATAGGCGGTGCGCGCTTCGGCGGCACCGGAACGGGCGTGGGCCGTGTTCTGGGTCAGCGCCACGCCGTCGCCGAGCTGTTCGAGTTCAGCTTCGGCCAGGATGCGGGATTCGATCGCCTGGTCGCGGCTCTGTGTCAGGCGCTTGATCTCGGCTTCGAGCGAAGCGAGTTGCGAGGCGCGCTCGGCGGCGGCGCGCGCGGCCTTGGTCGCGTTGTCCTGCGCGGCGATCAGCGACTGGTCGACACTGCGCTCCTCGCGCTCGGCGGCGCGGGCGGCCTCGCGGGAGGCGTTGGCGGCGTCCTTGAGCAACGAGTAGGTCGCGAAGGCGGCGGCGCGGCGTTCCTTGGCGCCTTCGATCTCGGCATCGAGCGCGGCGAGGCGATTACGCTGCGCCAGACGCACGGCGGCCGCGGACGGGGCGTCGGCAGAGGCGGCATAGCCGTCCCAGCGCCAGAGATCACCGCGCGGCGAGACGAGACGCTGGCCGGGCTGGAGCTGCGGCTGGAACAGCTTGCCCTGATCGGGGAATACTACGCCGGTCAACGCGAGGCGGCGCGCAAGCGCATCAGGCGCCTTCACGAAATCGGAGAGCGGCTTCGCACCGACAGGAAGTGGCGGCGCAGCGTCCAAGCTGCCCAGGTTGCGCCAGTGATGCGGCGAAGCTTCGTCGAGCGGGGCCTGGAGATCGTCACCGAGCGCAGCGGCAAGAGCGGCTTCGTAACCCGGCTGCACATGCACGGCGTCGACCAGCGGCGGGAACAGGTCCTGGCCCTCAGGACGCAGCAGATCGCCGAGCGCTTTGGCTTCGGCGGAAAGGCGCTGCCATTCGCGCTCGGCCTCTTCAAGCGGCGAGCGGGCTGCGGCTTCGGCCTGTTCGGCAACGAGTTGCGCTTCGCGGGCGGTGGCGGCGCTGCCGCGCGAGGATTCCGCGAGGGCACGGGCATCATCCGCGGCGGCTTCGGCGACCTGGACGTCCGGCGCTTCGGCCGCGGCGGCCATGGCGCGGTCGAGGCGCGCCTGCGCTTCGCCAAGCTGATTGGTGCTGGTGTCGGCGAGCGCTGCGGCGAGGTTGCGCGAACGCTCCGTCGACGTCCTGCGCGCATTCCACTCGGCGAGTTCGGCGGTCAGGCGTTCGAGCGACTGCTCGGCTTCGCCCAGCGCTTCGTTGAGGCGCGCCGCGGCAGCGTCGGCTTCGGTCAGTTCGTCGCCGGAACGGGCGATGAGGGCTTCGAGACCCTCGGCTTCGGTGGCCAGCGTTTCGAGCGCGGCGTTCGCGTCATTCGCGAGCGTGCTTTCGCGCGCCACGTCCTGTTCGGTCTGGCCAATACGCTGTCGCAGGCGCTGCGCGGTTTCGCGGGCGCGAGCTTCTTCCTCGTCGAGCTGTTCGCGCGCGACCGTCAGGCGGTGCAGCGCGGCGTTGCGCTCGGCTTCGGCCTGGCGCAGCGGCGGCAGCTCGCTGGCGGCATTGGCCTGAACGGTCGAGGCTTCGGCGGCAACGGCGGTCGCGGCTTCAACGTTGGCGACAGCAGTGGCGAGCTCTTCTTCCGCGGCGCGCATGCGGATTTCGGCCGCGGTCCAGCGCAGGTAATGCGCGAGCGCTTCGGCCTTGCGGATGTGGCCGGAAAGGTTGCGGTAGCGCGAGGCCTGACGGGCCTGCTTCTTCAGGCTCGCAAGCTGGCCTTCGACTTCGCGGATGACGTCTTCCAGGCGGTTCAGGTTGGTTTCGGCGGCCCGCAGGCGAAGCTCGGCTTCGTGGCGGCGCTGGTGCAGGCCCCCGATGCCGGCGGCCTCTTCCAGGATGGCGCGGCGCGCGAGCGGCTTTTGCGAGATGAGCAGGCCGATCTGGCCCTGGCGCACGAAGGCGGTCGAGCCGGCGCCGGATGACGCGTCGGCGAAGAACAGCTGTACGTCCTTCTGGCGCACGTCGCGGCCATTGATGCGATAGACCGAGCCGGCCTCGCGCTCGATGCGGCGGCTGATCTCGATGCCGTCATATTCGTTGTACGCGCCGGTCGCGGTGCGGTCGGTATTGTCGATGTGGATCGTCACCTCGGCCATGTTGCGGGCCGGACGGCCGCCGGAGCCGGCGAAGATGACGTCGTCCATCTCGCCGCCGCGCAGCGAGGTCGGGCGCGTTTCACCCATCACCCAGCGAAGGGCATCGAACAGGTTGGACTTGCCGCAGCCGTTCGGGCCGACCACCGCGGTCAGGCCGGGTTCAATATGCAGCTCGGTCGGCTCGACGAAGGACTTGAAACCGTGGAGCCTGAGACGGGTGAACTTCAATGACCTGGCGCCTTTGCGCTATTGGCTGGCGCGCTACTTCTTCGCCAGCAGTGAATCCAATTTCGACTTGATCTCGTCCCAAGTCGCTCCGGGCGTCTGGACCTCGCCGTTGATGACGAAGGTCGGTGTCCCGCTTATGCCGAAACGCTTCTCCGCATCCTCCGCGACCGAGATGATCTGTTTCTGCGTGTCCTTGTCGTTCACGCACCGATCGACCTTCGCCTCGTCGAGACCGACGATCCGGGCCATGGCTATGAGGCCGCCCCGAACGTCCTGAACGCCGTTCTCTGGGTCCCACTTGGCCTGATTCCGGTAAAGCAGGTCAATGAACGCGAAATACTTATCCGCAGGCAAACAGCGGGCGATCGACTCGGCCGGAATGTCAGCCGGGCCAATGGGATAGACCCGGAAAATGTAGAAGACCCTGCCGGTGTCGATGTAGTTGCGCTTCAGCACCGGCATGCCGGTGTTGTTCATCTCGGCGCAGAAGGGGCACTGGGGCGCTGCATATTCGATGGCGACGACGGGCGCGTGCGGATCGCCCATGGTGTGGTCGCCGGCCACCGCAACGACCGCTACAGCCGGTGCTGGCGGCCTCAGAAAATGCCATGCCGCCGCCACCGCACCGATCACGAGAACGACGACGAGCGCGACGAGCAGGCCCTGGTTGCGTGACATCGCGCGGCTATTTCTGCGCCGCGAGCGCCGCGTCCAGCTTCTCCTTCACGGTGGCCCATTGCGCGCCGCCCGGGAGCACGTCGCCGTTGATGACGAAGGTGGGCGTGCCGGTGATGCCGAGCCGCGTGCTGGCGTCCTGCTGGCTGGCCATGATGCGCTGCTGGTTCGCCGGATCCGCCATGCAGGTCTCGATCTTGTCGGGCGCGAGGCCGGCGATGCGGCCGAGCGCAACAAGACCGCCATGCACGTCGGTCACCTGATATTCGGGATCCCATTTCTGCTGATTGCGGAAGAGGAGGTCGATGAACGCGAAGTAGTTCGCCTTGGGCAGGCAGCGCGCGATGCCTTCGGCCGGGATGTCGGGCTGGCCGATCGGGAAGACGCGGAAGACGTAGAAGACCTTGCCCTTGTCGATGTAGTCCTTCTTGAGGACCGGGAAGCCTTCCTCGTTCATGTGGGCGCAGTGCGGACACATCGGAGCGGCGTATTCGACGACCTGGACCGGAGCGTTCGGATTGCCGAGCGTCATGTCGTCGGCGGTGATCTGGAGCTTGCCGCTGGTCGTGCCGCCGCCGGTGTCGCCGTCGGCGCCCGGGCCTATCAGGAAGTACCAACCGCCGCCTAGGGCGAGAATGGCGGCGACAATGATGCCGATAAGGACCTGATTGCGGCTCACTTGGGGCTCCCAGCGCGGTTCGAAACGGTTTTTGGCAGAGGGTTGGGGTTGGTTCAATCCACGGTGGGGCGCGTGCGCTGGCGGGCCAAGGCTAGCAGGGCCTGGCCGAGACCTTCCGGGCCAACGAAGCGGCGGGCGGGATCGGTGGCGGCGGGTTCGGTGGGTCTGGCGCGGCGCGGCGGAGGCGGCGGCGTGGGTACAAGCGGACCTTGCACGAATTTCAGCTTCGTCACGGCGTCGCGACCCAGATAGCCGTTGATGCGGGCGCAGAGCGCGCGCGTCTCATGCTGGAGGAAGAGCGCGGCGGCGGGCTCGGCCTTGAGCGTGAGCGTGCCGGTGGAGGAGAGCTTGATCGGGCGGGCGAGGCGCGCGGTCTCGGCGCCGGCGATCTCGTTCCACCGCAGCACGAGTGTCGGATCGGTGAAGCCAGCGCGCGTGAAGGCGGTGCGCGCGGCGACGGTCGCGTCGTTGCCCACAGGCGCCGACCAGTTGCGTCGCGGCGGCGGTTGGTACGGCTGCTTCTCGGCCGGTTGTTTCTCAGGGGGCGGTTGCGCCATGGTGGGAGTATGCCCGCGCGAACATCCAAGAAGCAAAAGGCCAGCGCGGTTTCCGCACAGGTCTTGCTCGACTGGTACGACGTGCATCGCCGCACGCTTCCGTGGCGGGCGCCGCGCGGGAAGCGGGCCGATCCGTACCGGGTGTGGCTGAGCGAGATCATGCTCCAGCAGACGACGGTGCAGGCGGTTGGGCCGTACTTCGTGAAGTTCCTGAAGGCCTGGCCGGATGTGGTAGCGCTGGCGCGGGCGAAGCAGGACGATGTGCTGACCGCGTGGGCGGGGCTTGGGTACTACGCCCGGGCGCGCAACCTGCACGCGGCGGCGAAGGTCGTAGCGAGTGAGCATGGCGGGCGGTTTCCATCGACGTATGAAGCATTGCGGGCGTTGCCGGGCGTAGGCGACTACACGGCGGGAGCGATTTCGGCGATCGCGTTCGATCTGCCCTTCGCAGCGATGGATGCGAATGCGGAGCGCGTGATCGCACGGGTGTTCGCGATTGCCGATCCGCTGCCGGGATCGAAAGGCGAGATGCGGGCGGCGTTGCAGGCACTGGTGCCGCAGATGCGGGCCGGGGACTTCGCGCAGGCGCTGATGGACCTGGGCTCGGCGATCTGCACGCCGAAGCGGCCGTCGTGCGAGCGCTGTCCGTGGGGCGATGTATGTGCCGCGCGGGCGAAGGGTGTCCAGGAAGAGCTGCCGGTGAAGGCGCCGAAGATGGTGCGGCCGCTGAAGCGTGGCGCGGCGTTCGTGGCGCGCGACGCGGAGAGCGCGGTGCTGCTGGTGAAGCGGCCGGAGAAGGGATTGCTCGGCGGCATGATGCAGCCGCCGCTGGGCCCGTGGGGTGAGACGTTTCCGTCAGCGGATGAGGCGATGGCGCAAGCGCCATTCAAAGCGAAGTGGAAGAAGAAGACCGGCGTGGTGCGGCATGGGTTTACTCATTTCGAGTTGGAGATCGAGGTCTACGTCGCCGAGTTGTCTGGGCGCGCAGACGCGCGCCCACTGGGTGGCCGGGTCAAGCCCGGCCATGGTGAGAGGTGGGTGCGCGATCTCTCAACCGCGGCGTTACCGACGGTGATGAAGAAGATCGTCGAGCACGCGTTTCCCGACGAGGGGCCATTGTTCAGGCGCCACTAAGAATACCAGGAGCAGAGATCAGTCTTGCCGGTATGGCTGTCGATGATGACGTCGGCTCCGCCATTGCCGTTCAGAAGCGGACCACTCAGATGCCATTTGCCGTCTTGGAGGCCCCCAGCCCAATTCACGTCCGGGCAGCACTTATTTGCCACCGCAATTGCATCGTTCAATGTTTCGATGGACCGCAATTCGCCATGCGTGCACGCGGCCAGCGCAAGGGCTGGCAGAAGCCCCTTCCTCACGAAATCGTCGCGCGGAGTTGCTGGCGCAGGACGTCGATCGGGATGAGTTTGCCTTCGTTCTCGTACTGCCAGAAGGTCCAGCCGTTGCAGGCGTCGAGGCCCTGCACGTGCGCTCCCATCTGATGGATCGAGCCGGTGGCGTCGGCGGTCACCAGCGTGCCGTCGGCGCGGACCTTGGCGCGGTGGCGCTTCTGCGTGCCGTGCAAGACGGTGCCGGGCGGCAGCAGGCCGCGCTCGACCACCCAGCCGAAGGGGATGCGCGGCTCGGCGCGCTTGGACTTGGTGACCTCAATGGCGTCGTCTGGCGCGCGGTTGACCGACGCGATGCGGTCGCGGGCGACCTTTGCGTAGGTGCGGTCGCGTTCGAGGCCGATGAAGTGGCGGCCGAGGCGCTTGGCGACGGCGCCGGTGGTGCCAGAGCCGAAGAACGGGTCGATCACCAGATCGCCGGGCTTCGTCGATGACACGATCACGCGGTGCAGGAGCGACTCCGGCTTCTGCGTGGAGTGCGCCTTCTGGCCGTCGGCGCCCTTGATGCGCTCATGGCCGGCGCAGATCGGCAGGTTCCAGTCGGAGCGCATCTGAAGCTCATCGTTGAGCGCCTTCATCGCCTCGTAGTTGAAGGTGTATTGCTGCTTCGGGTTCTTGGTCGCCCAGATCAGCGTCTCGTGCGCGTTGGTGAAGCGGCGGCCGCGGAAGTTCGGCATCGGGTTGGTCTTGCGCCACACCACGTCGTTCAGGATCCAGAAGCCGAGATCCTGGAGGATGGCGCCGACGCGGAAGATGTTGTGATAGGAGCCGATCACCCACAGCGTGCCCGTTTCCTTCATCACGCGGCGCGCCTCGGTCAGCCATTCGCGGGTGAAGCGGTCGTAGTCGGCGAAGCTGCTGAACTGGTCCCATTCGTCATCGACGGCGTCGACCTTGGACTGGTCGGGACGGCGGAGCTCCTGCCTGAGCTGGAGATTGTAGGGCGGATCGGCGAAGACGAGGTCGGCGATGCCGTCGGGCAGCGTGCGCATGCCCTGCACGCAATCGCCCTCGATCACGCAATCGACTTTATGCCCCGCCATGTGCCCCACCGCTTCTTATCAACAGATGGATGCACAGTGATTCGCCGGCGACTCGCCGTCAAGAGTCCGTTTTGAATCAGGGTGTTAACCTAGACTCCTAATTGAGTCCCCATGATTCACTGCCACCAGATGTAGCGAACACGACTCGTGCTCCGCGGCCACGGAGGTGTGGATAACGCGCGTGAAGGATTATTCGGCGGCAGCTTCGACCAGTGCTGTGGCCGGCTCGCTATCGCCGTAGAGAAGGTGGTGCACCGGCGCGAAGCTGCGGCGGTGATGTGCGCACGGCCCGTGCTCGTTAAGTGCGGTCAGGTGTTCGGGCGTGCCGTAGCCCTTGTTGGTCAGCCAGCCATAGTGCGGATGGACCTGGTGCAGCGCGGCCATTTGGCGGTCGCGCGTGACCTTGGCGATGATCGAGGCGGCTGCGATGGAGACCGACTTGGCGTCACCGTCGATGATGGTGTCGCATGGGCAGGGCAATGCGGGCGCGTCGTTGCCGTCCACGAGCGCGAAGGCCGGCTGAAAGCGCAGGGCGCGGACGGCGCGCGCCATCGCCTGATGCGTCGCCTGGCGTATGTTGATGAGGTCGATCTCGTCGACCGTGGCCTCGCCGACGCCGACCGCGACGGCGTTGAACATGATGGCAGAGAAAAGTTCCTCGCGCGTTTCGGCGTCGAGCTGCTTCGAGTCGTTGAGGCCCTTGGGGATCTTTCCTTTTTGCAGGATGACCGCGGCGGCGACGACCGGACCGGCGAGCGGGCCGCGCCCGGCTTCATCCACGCCGGCGACCAGACCGCCGGCGGCGATCCTCTTCAGCACGCGCGATTCGTAGATGTAATGCGGCATCGCGCGGACACTAGCAGCAGGATTCGGTCCGAAAAGCGAACGGCGCCGACTTATGCACGCCTATTCGGCGGCCTTCGCCTCGCCGGCGTCGGTGAACCACAGGGGAACAACGTAGTCGTAGGTTATTTCTTCGCCCGCTGCGATGTCGCGCAGTGCGACAACGCTGATCTCGTCCGTGTCGTAGTGGTGTTCCAGCTTCGCATTCGGCCGGTCGGCGTGGTTGTAGATCGAGAGATAGCCGAGGCCGATGCAGCATTCCCTGCCCGGCGTTGGGTTGTCGTGGTTCTCCTCCCACGCCATGCCGTACTCGTTGAGGCCGGGGCATTCGCTGTCGGCGAGCGAGAGCGGCAGGACCGGCGAGCGTTCCACGGTGTCGCCGGCGGCGATCGCGACGGTGGCGATGACGCCGCGGCCTTTTCCCGAAATGCGGACGACGGCGACCTTGAGCACGGTGGGACTCGTTCGATGTGATGCCTGTGCTGCTTAACCGCGCGGCGATGACGATGTCTACCGCTATGCGATGACGGCGACGATGCCTTGCGAACCGGTGCGCAGTTTTTCATCGACTATGATGCGGAACCCGGCAGTGGCGAGCGCGGCGCGCAGGCCTTCGAGCTCATTGCCGGCTTTGGTGATGGGGTTGGGTATCCACTTCTGCACGCCTTCGGAGATGTGGCTGCGGATCACCATCACGAAGCGGCCCGCCGGCGCGAGCAGAGCGCGGATGCGGGCGAGGGTGGTCACCGGGTCGGCCCAGAACTGCCAGGAATGCGACGCGACGATGGCGTCGATCGGGGCAGGCGGCCACTGGCCGAGCAGGGTGTCGTCGCCGAGGCGCATGTCGACGGCGGTCGCGGGACTGAAGCGCGCGAGCTGCTTGCGGGCAGTGGCGAGCATCAGTTCGGACGGATCGACTCCGAAGATGTGCGCGGGATGGAAGCGGGCGGCGACGAGTTGCGCCTGCTTGCCGGTGCCGAAGCCGATCTCGAGATAGGTCCGCGGTGCGGTCGGTTCGAGTTGCTTGACCACCCAGCGATAGTTTGAGGCGGAGAGCATCTCCATCGCCACGCCGAAGATCCGGCCGCCGAAGCCGGACGGGCGCATAGGCTGGGGCAGCTTCTTCGTCTCGGCCATACATCATATAATCATCAAATAATGATGATCGTCAACCCTCCCGCGCGGACTGCATCACGGCGACGGACAGCGCGAGCGTCAGCAGCGTGAGGAGCGACGGGATCGCGAAGTTGAACGATGCCGCGTGGTTCATCATCTGCGCCCCGTAGAGGCATGCGGCGGCGACGATCACGGTCAGGAGGCCGACGGTGATCCAGGACAGGATGCGCGCGGGGCGGGCCTGGTCGTGGGCGATCTTCTCCATCAGGAGCACGGTGAATTCGCCGGCGTCACGTTCGGGGAGCGGCGTCGAGAGCAGGGCGTCGAGATCGGTGTCGTTCATGGCTGATCTCCCAGGATCGCTTTCAGTTTTTCGCGTCCTCTGAGGACGTGGGATTTGAGGGTGCCGAGCGGCATGTCGAGAGCTTCTGCTGCTTCGGTGTTGGAGAGGCCCAATGCGAAGCACATCGTGAGGGCTGCGGCTTCCGGCGCGCTCAGCTTCGTGAAGGCGCGTTCGAGATCGACGCGGGCGTGCGTGGCGGCTTCTCCGCTGGGCGCTTCGCCCTGCCAGTCGTCGAGCTGTTCGTCGGGCTTGCGCTTGCGCGCGTGCATCAGGAAGCGCGAATAGGCGATGCGGTAGAGCCATGTCGCGAAGGCGCTGTCGCCGCGGAAATTGCCGATGCCGCGCCAGGCTTCCAGGAACGTCTCCTGTGCGAGATCGTCGGCCGTCGCGTGGTTGCCGCGCGTGAGGCGCAGCAGCAGGCCGCGGACCTTCGACTGGTGCAGGCGCGCGAGCGCGTTGAAGGCGGCGACGTCCTTCCTGACTGCGCGGGCGATGAGCGTGGGATCGTCCATGACGATTACGCCACGGTTCTCTCCTTATTGCGGGCGTGTGCGCTCGAGGAACGCCATCAGCAGGAAGGCGAGGCCCAGCATGATCGGGAAGAGGCCCAAGGTCGGCAGCCACAACGCGCTTTCGATCGGGCCGTGGAAGATCGACACGGAGGTCATCGACCAGAAGAAGGTGCTGAACGCGATGCCGAGGCACATCAGGATGATGGCCGCGCGCATCAGGCCGCTGTGCGCCCTTCGGACGGCGCCATTGAAAAGCTCTACCGGCACGGGCTGGCCCTTCTCTGCCAGGGTCTGCATCACGCGATAGCGGGCGATGCGGACCTGATAGACGAAGAAGCCGTTGGCGATTAGCACGGCGCCCACCACAATCCAGAACACGGTGCCGACCATGGCGAAGTCGTTAAACATCAGGAATTCCTTGGCTTTCCGCTCGGACGAGCGGGTTCGACAAGGTTAGATGCGGGCAATTCCGGAACGGATGCAACGTCCTCAGGACGCCATTTCGAACAGGCTCAGCTGGTCCCCGGTGGCGGGCGGCTTGCGGAATTTGTCCAAGGTCAGGGGCTGGCGGTCCTGGTTCAGGCCGAGGCGCTTCACTGCCATGTGGAAGCGCTGGGCGATCATCTCAGCGTAGGGACCCGCGCCCTTCATGCGCACGTTCCATTGCGCGTCATAGTCCTTGCCGCCGCGCATGCCGCGGATCAGCGACATGACGTGCTTGGCGGTGTCGGGACGGTTCGCCTCCAGCCATTCGCGGAAAAGATCCTTGATCTCCAGCGGCAGGCGCAGGAGCACGTAACCGGCAGTGCGGGCGCCGCAATCGCGCGCAGCGGTCAACACATGTTCCAATTCCGGATCGTTCAGCGCCGGGATGATCGGCGCGAACATCACGCCGGTAGGGATGCCCGCCTTGCTGAGACCTTCGATCGCCTGGAGGCGGCGCGTCGGCGTGCCGGCGCGGGGCTCCATCGCGCGCGCGAGCTTGCGGTCGAGGGTGGTGACGCTCAGTGCGACCCTGGCCAAGCCTTCCTTCGCCATCTCCGACAGGATGTCGGCGTCGCGCAGCACCAGCGGCGACTTGGTGACGATCCCGACCGGATGCCGGAAATCGCGCAGCACTTCGAGGATCGAGCGCATGATGCGCATCTTCTTCTCGATCGGCTGATAGGGATCGGTGTTGGTGCCGATGGCGATGGTGCGCGGGACATAGCCGGGCGCCGACAGCTCGTTGCGCAGCAACTCGGCCGCGTTCGGCTTGGCGAACAGACGGGATTCGAAGTCGATGCCGGGCGACATGCCGAGATAGGCATGCGTCGGGCGTGCGAAACAGTAGATGCAGCCATGCTCGCAGCCGCGATATGGATTGATCGATCGGTCGAAGCCGATATCCGGCGACTTGTTGCGCGCGATGATGGTGCGGGTGGCATCGCGGATGACTTCGGTGCGGAGGGGCGGCGGCGCCCCATCTTCGTCGCGCCAGCCATCATCCCAGCCGTCGTCCATCAAGACACGCTGCTGTTTCTCGTAGCGGCCGACCGTGTTGGAGACCGCTCCGCGCCCCCTCAGGAGCCGCCTGTCTGTCGTGATGTCGAGGACCGTTGTCATGCTCAGGAATGTAAGGCGAACATGAGAACAAATCAAGAACTACATGCAGAATCCGGCGCGAACCAGACCGCTAGGGATTGATGCATGCTTGTTCGAAATGGGCTGGTTTAGCCAGCGATGTGCCTGGCGGGCGACGATTTTCGTATTCGAACCGTCAGAAAATCGAACGCCCCCCGGGGAGCCGTATTGAAAGCGGTGGCCCGTCCGCTTGGGAACAGGCCACCGAGCACTTCAACTGATCAGCCCTTCGAGCACTTTCCGGCGTCCTTGTAGGACGTGCGGTCGGCTCCCTCGTATTTCCAGCCGGAGGCGTCTTTCGCGCCCATATCGGACGTCCAGCTCTTGATGCCGTCGCCGGTGCAAACCCAGTGGCCGTTAGAAGCACTGGCCGATGTCGTGAACGATATGGCTGCGAGCGCTGCGAGGCACGCAGCCGTGAGTAATCCGCGCATTGGTTAGGTCCCCTGATTCAGCGGTGCGGAAGATACACCCGAGCACGGCACTTGGTCATGGCCGCACCTGCTTTCAAGAGTGCGTCGCGGTCACACTTTCATGAACCCGTTGTCATGTCCGTGCTTTTAGGCCATTTCCTTGGCTTCTTTCCGCTTGTTGGCAAGGGGGTGCATGACGCCGGCGCCGGCCGGCCACACGCCGGGAGCTTCCTTCACGTAGCGGGAGATGTGCTGGGCGTGCGGGGAGAGCGTTTCCCAGATCTCGTGCGGCATGGACTTCCAGTAGCGCGACGGGTCGACCCATGGCGCGTGGTATTCGACGTTCGGCATGGCCCGGATTTCCTTCGACAAGTTCGGCGTGGCGCCGTGCCAGGCCCTGTTGTCGCGGAAAACACCGGCGCCGGCCTTGGCCCCGACCAGCGTTGAGAGGCGCATCCATTCCGGCTCCTCCGGGAGCTTCGGCGGATGCGGCACGCGGCCATGGGTGCCGGGGATCTGGCGGACGGGGCCGTTCTCCCAGGTGAAGTCGCTCATCAGGAAGTTGATGGTGACGTGCGGCGGGGTGCGTTCGAGGATCAGGCCGACAGTCGAGGCGGTGAGTTCGTCCGTGCCCGGAACCTTGTCGGGGCGGATGCCGACGCGCCCGGCCTGTTCAAGGCGCTCGGGGGTGATCTTGAAGTCGTCGCGGGTGTCGGCGTGGAGGCCCTGGTATTCAATCGCGCCGGGCAGACAGAGATCGCCGCCGGCACCACGCAGGAAATAGTCGTTGCCGCCGAAAATGGATTTCAGGATCGGGGTGGTGGTCGGCAGGTCGACCATCGATGCCCACACCGGATCGTGCAGCAGCTCGCGGCTGGCGGACGCGGTGCCGTAGGAATAGCGGTGGGGCAGTCGCCCGGATTCGGTGATGTATTTGCGGCCGCCCTCGCCCTTGATCTCGAGGATCATCCGCAGGACGCGGGCCGACGCGTCGCGCCAGCGTTCGAGCTGGTCGGGATCAAGCAGGTTGTTCACTACGACGAAGCCGTCGCGGAAGAAGATGCGCGTGGCGCGCTCGACCTCGTGCGGCTCGCAAATCTCGAGCCCGATCATGCCGTTCTTCCCGCGGAAGGTTTCGCGCAGGGCCTTGACGCCGGGATCGTCGTAGCGGCGCGACCCGGGCGCGCGCGGATCGACGCGACCGCTGGCGACGTCCGGAACGACCATGCGGCCGTCCTCGTCGGTGGTTTCGTTCGGCGGCGTGGCGGCGCACCAGCCGACGGTGGTTTCGCCGTAAATCTTCAGATTGTCGAGTTCGCTCATGACCGTTCCCCTGACGGAGGGATTGCAGCCTATTTCGCGAGCAGCGCCAAGAGCGGCCTATCGCCCTCGTCCGACGGCCTTTCGAGTTCCACCAGCACGGCGCGGGCCCACGCGATGGCATCGTCGCGCGAGTAATGGTCGTCGCGGCGGGCGACGTTGCGGCGGTCGGTCTTGTCGTCGCTGCGGATGTAGCGGCAGCCGGCGTTGCGCACGGTGGCGCGCAGGTCGGCGATGAAGTCCTCATAACGGTCCGGGTCGACGAACAGGTCGCCGGGCTCGGGCGGGCCGATCCAGATGCAGGCGGAACTGTTGGCGTGGATCGCGGCGATCAGGCGCTCGGCATCGCGCAGCTTCTCGCTGCGGCGGCCGATGATCATGTTGAGGCCCAGCGCCAGAATGGTGACGCGGCGTGTCGCTCCGAGATCGGCGTAGAGATCAGCCAGCGGCGGGATGGCGCCACGGTTGAAGTGCATGCAAAGCGCGATGGGCCGACCGTTGCAGGCCCAGGCGCCGCAATCGATGCGTGCATAGTCGCGGCTGGTCCAGTCGTTCGCGCCGGCGCCGCACTTGGCGAAGATGGAGACGTTGAGCGGGCGATGCGTGACCGGGTCGGACGTGGTGCGCAGGGCGTTGTAAAGCGCGCCGCCGAAGGGGCCTTCCGCATTGGAGTCGCCGAGGATGAGGACGCCGCCGGCGTCTTCGGCGGCCGCCTGCACTGGCAGGATGGCGAGCGCGAGCAGAGCGGCGAGCAGGCGCGCAAGACATTGCATGGAGTTCATCCCCGACCGCACGGGATCAAATCGTGGGCAGATCGGCAAGCGCGTGACGGACGCTTGGTAAACCAGTGCGACAGGAAAGACTTTGGCGAGGACGGCGCGTGTGGCCATAGTTGGCGCATGATTACTGTCGTCATACCGGCACACAATTCCGCAACGAGCCTGCCGCGCTGCTTTGACGGGCTGATCGGCGCGACGGTGCGCGGCGTGGTGAAAGAGGTGATCGTGGCCGATGGTGGTTCCACCGACGCAACGCTGACGATCGCCGACGCCGCCGGATGCCATGTGGTGGAGGCGGGCGCGGCGCGGGCAGCGCAATGCATCGCGGGCGCGAGAGTGGCGCGGGGCGAGTGGTTGCTGTTCCTCCTGCCGGAAACGATGCTGGAAAGCGGCTGGGAGAACGAGGCGGAGTCGTTCCTAGCAAGCGTGACGATGGAGCGGCCCCGCGCGGCATCGTTCCGCTTCGCGCTCGACGACTTTGGCGGTGCGGCGCGGCGGCGCGAGGCGATGGTCGCGGCGCGCACGGCGCTGTTCGGGCTGCCGTATGCAGAGCAGGGGCTGCTGTTGCCGAAGCGGCTGTATCAGAGGCTCCGCGGGCATCGCGAAGTGCTGCACGAGGATGCCGACCTGGTGCGGCGGATCGGACGCTCGCGGCTGGTGCGGCTGCGCAGCCGCGCGATCAGCAAGCCTGTGCGCGACGACAGACCGCGCGGCGCGCTGGTCGCCGTGGCGCACGCGCTGCGCGTGCCTGTGTCGGTCGTGTCGCGGTTTACTTCGGCCTGATCATTCCGCCGATCTGGCTCAGATAATCGCGCTTGCCGATCTGGACGCCGTTGTGGCGCAGGATGTCGTAGGCGGTCACCACGTGAAAGTAGAAGTGCGGCAGGGTCCAGGCACGCAGAAAAGTGAGGCCGGTCAGCGCGATCACCAGGTTGCCGGGGATTTCGATCGAGCAGTCGCGATCCTCTGCGCCCTTGAGCGCGGAGACGGAAACGGCGCGGGCTTTCGCGATGGTGTCGGCGATCTGCGCCTTGAGGCCGGCGAAGGTGGTTTGGACGCCCGGCATCTGCGCAGGGCCGGCCGCGGCGAGGCGTGAAAGGCCGTCGTTCACGTAGTGACAGGCCTGCTGGACCTGTTGTGCGAGCGTGTACATGTCAGGCGCGAGGCGGGCGTTGACGAGGTCGAGCTTGTTGGCCCTGGCGTGCGCCTCGCCCTTGTCGAGGCACTCGGAGAGGCTGGCAAGCATCGGCACCATGCCCTCCACCGCCATGGCGTGCATCGATATCATTGCGCGGCCTCCACCGTCTTGAGGTAGTCGAGCAGCATGTCGTTGCTGGCTTCGATCGGGCGGGTGAAGCCGAATTCGACGGACTGGTCGCGACCAGCGAGTGTCGGGAAGCGCGCGGTCATGGTCCACCGGGTTCTATCCCGCGCGAGCGCGTCCAGTGCCACGACGACGTCGATCGGCGGCGGGCCTTCCTTGCGGGTATCGTAGTCTACGTGCTTCCAGCCGAGGCGGGTGGGTTCCTCGACCACGGTGAACACGAAGTCCATCTGGATGCCGTCGCCGTTCGGGAACGTCATGTGATGGGTCCACAGGCCGCCGGGACGGACGTCCATCTCCTTGATCCTGTTCTTCGCGCCGGGACCGCCCCACCACTTTGCGACGTGTTTCTTGTCGGTGAGCACGCGCCAGAGAAGGTCGCGTGGCGCGTCGTAGATGCGCGACATGACGATGATGGGTTCCCTGGGCGGGATCTCGATCTGAGTGTTCATTTGCGGCTCCTGCGGCGCGTTTTCTTCTTCTGGAGGGTCTTCAGATAGGCATCGAGGCTGTCGAGGTTGACGTCCCAGAAGCGGCGGAAATCGTCGAGCCAATCGCTGGCGGCTTTCATCGGCGCGGCCTCGAGGTGGCAGGGGCGGTACTGCGCCTCGCGGCCACGGGAAATGAGGCCGGCGGTTTCCAGAACCTTCAGATGCTTGGACACGGCGGCGAGCGACATGTCGTATGGCGCGGCGAGCTCGTTGACGGTGAGATCGCCGGTGGCGAGGCGGGCGAGGATGCCGCGCCGCGTCGAGTCGGCGAGGGCGAAGAGCGTGGCGCTGAGACGGTCCTGCATATTCAACCTAGCAGTTAATAACTGATAGGTTGAATACTATGCAAGATGCATCGAGTCAAGCGTTCACCCCGCGGGCAGGAAGTCGAGGGTGTAAGTCAGTCGCGCCAGGTGGCAAGGGTGGCGGAGTCGAAGTACTCGTCGAGGCGGGTGATGCGTCCGTTCGCGACCTTGCAGATCAGGCACGCGGCCATGCCAACTTCCTTGCCACTTGCGAGTTTGCCCTTCAGCACGTGCTGGTCGACGAAGCCGCCGTCGAAGGCTTCGATGCGGCGGTCGGTGTAACGACGCTCCGGCACGTGCTTGATGAAGTTGGCGAGCGTGGCAAGATTGGCGGCGACGGGCTGCGCGATGTTGTCTGTGTTGTGCCAGACGACGGCGTCGGGTGCGTAGATCGACTGCACAGTCTCGATGTCGCCGCGCTCGATGGCGTCGAGGAAATCGTTGGCGAGTTTCCGGATGGCGTCAATGCTCATGGTGCTCCTCTTTGTTTGTCGCAATTCCGGACGGAAACCGCTTCACGCTTTTCCTGGAATTGCTCTAGCCGCCCGCGAGGGCGTTGGTGATGACGATCTCGTCGCCGGCCCGGATCTGGCGAGCGGCGGCTTCCTTCGCGCGCACCATCGTGCCGGCGTGCAGGAAGACGATATTGTGACGGATCGCGCCAGCCTCGTCGAAGAAATGCAATGCGAGCGGCGGGTGTTTTCTCGCGATATCGGTCAGCACGGCAGCGATGGATGAGCCCTGCGCGTCGACCCAGCGCTCGCCGCCGTTCACCGCACGCAGCACCGGCGGGAGTTGGACGCGGACACTAGTGGACGTAGGCATCGACGCTCGTGATGCGCGGGAGACTGGTGGCGATCTCGCTCCAGTGATCGCCGCGGTCGGCGCTGGCGTAGACCGCGCCGGAGGCGGTGCCGAAGTAGAGCCCGCCCGGGTCCATCTGATCGGCGCTCATCGCACCGCGCAGGACGGCGGTGAAGCAATTGTCGGGAAGGCCGGTCGTGAGCGGCTCCCAGCTCCGGCCGTTGCGCGAGCGATAGACGGCAAGCTGGCCGTTGCGCGGGAAGCGGAAATTGTCGCCGTCGAGCGGCACGACGAAGACGTCGCCGGATTTCAGGTCCATCGCGGAAGCAAAACCGAACGAGCAGTGATGGCCGTCGGAGAGCTCGGTGACGGGAAGGCCTTCTTCCATCACGTGCCAGGTGTCGCCGCCATCGGTGCTCTTGTGCACGCCGCGATGTTCCTGGCGGTACAGGACGCTCGCGTTGCGAGGATCGTGGGTGACGCTGTGCACGCACTGGCCGGTGCTGGCAGGCGCGGAGTCGATGGCCGGGTTCACGCCCTTGTTCTTCGGAGCCCAGGTCTTGCCGCCGTCGTCTGTGCGGAAGAAGCCAGCGGCGGAGATGCCTGCCCACATGCGGTTGGAATTGGCGGCGTCGGTGAGGATGGTGTGGCAGCCAAGACCGCCGAAGCCGGGCGCCCAGTTTTCGCGGCCGGGTTGCTCATTGAAGCCATCGATCGGCTGCCAGGACTTGCCGTAATCGCGGCTGACGAACAGGCCGGCTTCCGACACGCCGGCCCATAGCGCGCCGTGGGCAAAGTGCAGCGTCCAGATCTGGTCGACGAAACGGCCGCCGCCTTTGAGAATGCCGCCGAAGTCTTCCTTCGCCACCAGGCGATGGTGCTCGGGGTTGCCGCGATCCTCCGGGCGATAGCGCGGCGCGGCGTCTAGTTGTTTCCAGTTGGCAAGATCGTCGCTGACGAAGAGCGCGACACCGTAGTTGGGGCTGTTGACCGCGATGTAGGTGCGGCCCTTGTCGTCGCGCACGCTGGCGGTGACGGGCCAGCCGCGCAGAACAAAGTCCTCGCTCCAGGTCTGACGGTCGTTGCTCTTCAGGATGGCGGCGCCTTTGGGCGTGCCGACAATCAAGGAAACCGACATGACGTTCCTCCCCGGTGATCAGATTAGCACCGCAAGGACGAGCGGCGGGGCTGGTTTCCGACAGGGATCACCAAGAATTTAGGGCACCCCCAGCAGCGCGGCTTGCCTGCGTTGCAGGAACCGGCGGATGGCCGGGTCCGGCTCCAGGCCGATAGCCTGTTCGTAGGCTTTCGCGGCTTCCGTTTTGCGGTGACAGCGGGCCAGGAGTTCGGCGCGGGCGGCCCACCATGGTTGGTATTGCGACAGGCGTGCGTCGCCGGTGTGCTCGTCGAGGGCCGCAAGGCCGGCTTGGGGTCCTTCGATCTCGGCGATGGCGACGGCGCGATTGATCGCTACGACAGGCGATTGGGTGAGCTGGAGCAGGCCGTCATAGAGGCTGACGATGGCACCCCAATCGGCGCTGCCCGTCAGGCGGCGGATGGCGTGCGCGGATTGCACCGCGGCTTCGAGCTGGTAGCGGCCGATGCGGTTCATGGCTCCCGCGCGGCGGAGCAGGAACTCGGCCTCGTGGATCAGATCGGCGTTCCAGCGCATGGTGTCCTGCCTGTCGAGCGGGATGAAGTCGCCCGCGTTGTTGCGGCGGGCGTCGCGGCGCGCTTCGGTGTGCAGCATGAGCGCGACGAGGCCCAGGACCTCGGGCTCGTCCGGCATCAGCGAGGCGATCAGGCGGCCGAGCCAGATGCCTTCGCCGGCGAGATTGCGGCGGTGGATGTCGGTGCCCGCCGGATCGCTCCAGCCCTCGGCATAGGCGGCGTAGATCGCTTCGAGCACGGCATCGAGGCGATCGGCGAGATCGTCGCGTTCGGGCACGCGGAACGGGATGCCGGCGGTGTGGATCTTGGTCTTGGCGCGCACGAGGCGCTGGCTCATGGCGCCGGGCGCGACAAGAAAGGCCGAGGCGATGGTGGCGGCGTCGAAGCCGAGCACGGTTTGCAAAATCAGGGGCGCGCGGATACTCGCATCGATGCCGGGATGGGCGCAGGCGAACATCAGGGCGAGCCGCTGGTCGGGGAGTTCGTTCTCGTTCGCCTGAGACAGTTCGTCGGCCATCAGGGTGATGTGGTCGGAGGCGAGCTCGGCGCGCTTCTTCTTGCGCGCGGCGTCGATGGATTTGCGGCGCGCGGCGGTCAGGAGCCAGGCTTCAGGATTGCCGGGAATGCCAGTTGTGGGCCAATGCGCCAGCGCTGCCGCAAAGGCTTCGGAGAGCGCATCTTCCGCGGACGACAGATCGCGCGTGCGCGCGGCGAGGAGAGCGACGAGCTTGCCGTAGCTTCGGCGCGCGACCGCTTCGGCGGTTTCCCGGGCAAGCGCGTCGCTCTCCATAGCTCACATGGCCCAGACGGGGCGGACTTCCATCGTGCCGGTCTTCGCGCCGGGGCACAGCGCTGCGTAGTGACGTGCTTTCTGCTCGTCCGGCACGTCGATCAGGTAGTAGCCGCCGAGCTGCTCGCGGGTTTCGGCGAACGGGCCGTTCATGACGTTGGTCTTGCCGTCGCGGATGCGGATGGATGAGGCGGTTTCGACGGGCCTGAGGCGGTTGCTGCCGAGATAAACGCCGTCCGTACGCAGCTTCTCGGTGTAGGCCATATAGGCCTGCATCACCTCGCCGAGCTGCGGCTGCGTCATCTTCAGGTCGTTCTTCTCGTCGTCATAGATCAGGAGAAGGTACTGCATCGGGGCCTCACATCGTCCAGATCGGGCGGACTTCCACTGTGCCGTGGCTGGCGCCGGGGCAGCGCGCGGCCCAGGCGATCGCGGCGTCGAGATCGGGCACGTCGATCAGGAAATAGCCGCCGAGTTGTTCCTTGGTCTCGGCATAGGGGCCGTTGAGCACGCGGGTCTTGCCGTTCTGGATGCTGACCTGGGTGGTCTCGCCGCTCGGGCGCAGGCGGTTGGAGGAGACGAGCACGTTCTCCTTGCGCAGCGCCTCGCCGAACGCGGAATAGGCGCCGATAGCGGCCTGCGCCTCCGCGGGCGGCATCTTCTGGAAATATCCCTCGGCGGACCAGGCGAAGAGCATGAATTGCATGGCGGTTTCCCTTTCATCGATAGCCGGCGCAGGGGCCGGGACAGTGCGATGACGCGCGATGAAAGAGGATTTCGACAGGGTGGGCGGGAATTTCAACCCCGATTGTGAGGAGGTTGGATTTTTGAGAATATTGAGTGATGAAAGACCCGCGCGACATCTTCAAGCTCCCGCTCGCTGAGCGCATACAGCTCGTGCAAGACTTGTGGGATAGCATCGCGGACGAGACTGCAGATCGGCCTCTGACTGAAGAACAGCAGAAGGAGATCGCCCGGCGTATTGCCGAGCACGATGCCGATCCCGCAAGTGCGCTCGCATGGAGCGAGGTGCGGGAGCGGCTGTGGTCGTCCGTGGCCGAGCCGCCGGCGGACTATCGCGTGGACACCAAGACTCGAATCGAGATGGTTTTGGAAAGGAGCCACTCCTGGCCTGCCGAGGACCAGCAGGAATTGATTGAAGCGGCGCGCGATATCGAGGCGCGGCGCACTGGCGTCTACGTGTTGAGCGACGAAGAGAACGCGGCGATCGATAAGGCGCTGAAGAGCCCACTTATCCCTGAAGAAGAAGTGCTGGCCTTCTGGAAGGCACGCGGCATTTCATGATCGTCAAGTATCGCGCAGAAGCATCTGCCGATATGCGTGACATCTACAATTATCTCTACGAACGAAGCCCGTCGGGCGCGGCAAATGTCATGAGCGCCATCCTGGCTGGAGTTCGCTTAATTGCGCAGTTGCCCCTCAGCAGTCCGAAGACAAGCCGTCCAGGCATTCGCGCCAAGACGATCCGAAGGTACCGCTACAGGATATTCTATCAGATCGATAGTGACGTGCTCGAAATCATCCATATCCGGCACACGTCACGGCAGCCGTGGCCTTAGTTGCGGCGTATGCGGGCATCCTCCGTCAACCGCGGCATGATTTCGACGAAGTTGCAGGGGCGGTAGCGGATGTCGAGTTGCTGTTTGAGGATGCCGTCCCAGCCGTCTTTGACGGCTCCGGGCGAGCCCGGGAGGGCGAAGAGGTAGGTGCCGCCGGCGACTCCGGCGCAGGCGCGGCTTTGCACCGTCGAGGTGCCGACCTTGGTGAAGCTGATCTGGTGGAAGATCGCGGCGAAGCCATCGATCTCCTTTTCGAACACCGACTTGAAGGCTTCGACCGTGACGTCGCGGCCGGTGAGGCCGGTGCCGCCGGTGGAGATCACCGCATCGATGTTCTCGTCGGCTACCCATTCCTTGAGCTGTGCGGCGATCTTCGCCTGGTCGTCGGTGACGATGACGCGCGCGGCGAGCGCGTGGCCGGCTTCCTTTATGCGCGCGACCAGCGTGTCGCCGGACTTGTCGTCCGCGAAGGTGCGCGTGTCCGACACCGTCATGACCGCGATGCGGACGGGGACGAAGGCGATGCTTTCGTCAATACCTGGCATCGCTGACCACGGTCGTGGCAGGCGGCGGCTGCGTATTGACCGGCGGGCGCGGCGTGGGCACCGGCGCGGACGGCTGGACCGGCGGGTGATAGATCGGCCAGCCGCCGGCGGCTGTCTGGTCGAGGCTGGGCGAGGCGTTGCCCATGCGGCGGTTGTACATCCAGTGATACATCAGCACGCGCTTCACGTAGATGCGCGTCTCGAGAATGCGGATGCTCTCGATGAAGGTAAGTGCGTCGTCTTCCTTGCCGAGGCGGGCGTTCTGCCAGCCGGTGACGCGGGCGGTTCCGGCGTTGTAGGCCGCGGGCACGTTGACGAGGTTGCCGCCGTACTGGTCGAGCAGGAAGGCGAGGTAGCGCTGGCCGAGCGCCATGTTGAACGAGGCGTCGTTGAGCGATGCGGTGGCGCCGGGACCGCCGAACTTCACGGCCGCGGACGGCATGAGCTGCATCAGGCCGCGCGCGCCGGCGGACGAGACGGCCTCGGGGACGAAGCGGCTCTCGGCGCGTACGAAGGCGAGGACCAGCCCGGGATCGAGCGTGTAGCCGCCATCGGGGCGATAGGGCGGGATGGGATAGAGGCCGGTGAGCAGCGGACCGCCGCGCCCGGCGACCGCCTCGCTGGCGCGCATCTCGGTGTTCGGTTGACCCGTGCGGCGGGCGAGCGCGGCGTAGGCGATGTCGTGGCTGCCGTCGCTTGTGTTGAACGCGCGGTTGATCTCTTCGCCCTGATAGTTGCGCTCCTCGCTGAGCTGGGCGAGCGCCAGGGCGCGATGTGCTGCCGGTTCCATCATCAGCGCGGAAAGATCGGCCGCGGTGAGGACGGGATCACGGAAATTGGCTTCAGTATCGAGGCCGAGAGTGCGTGCCGCGAGCACGCCGTAGAAAGTGGGTTGCTCATGCGCGGCCGCGGTGAGGAGCGTGATCACACGCTGCGGGTCGCCGTAGCGCATGTGGGCGCGGGCGGCCCAGAAGGCGGCCTGGCTGCGCAGATAGTTGGGCACGGTCTGCGACGCGGCGAGGACTTCGAGGCGGCTGGCGGAATTCTCGTACTGGCCGAGACGGAATGCGGCGAAGCCTGCGTACCAGTCGAGCGTAGGGACCGCCTGGCGGATCGTGCCCTGCACGCCCACGGCCGTGTCATAGGCGGCCTGGTCTTCGCCTTCGGCAATGTAGGATGCCGAAACGCGTGCGGTCAGGCGGGCGACATCGTAGTCGGACGCGCCGTTGGCGGCGGCCTGGCGAAGTACGGCGGCGGCCTGATCCGGCTGATCGGCCTTGATATAGGCCTCGATGGTTCCGCGGGCGGACAGTCCGGCGGGGGAACTCAGCGGCGGATCGGACGAATCGAACTCTTCGTAAGTGCCGCTGCGCTTGCGTGGCGCCGCCGATGGAACCGGCACGCTCGCGGTCATCACGATGGCGACCTGATGGTGCTTCCTGTGCACGCGCTTCGAGGCGCGCTGCACGGCAAGGCGATAGACGCGGTCGGCGATCGGCAGGTCCGCGTAGCTGTGCAGCCAGTCGACCAGGTCGGACAGGGGGGCGCTTCCATAGGGCGAGAGATAGCCCTCGGCGAGGGCATAACCCTTGAGCGACTGGTCGGAAACTTTCGCGAGCAAGGCATCGGCTTCGGCCGTGCGGCCTGTACGCTCTGCGGCGAAGATCTGGCGATAGAGATCGGCATCCGCGGCCGACAGCACGGCGATCGGCACACTGGCAGCGAGGCCGTTGTCGGGCGGGAGCACCATCTCCGCCTGCGCAACGCCGCAGGTCGCGGCAACAGCCAACCCGATCAGTGCAAGTGCCGATTTCCGCATCCCAACCGTCTCTTCGAAGCGCCCGTGCGGGCAAGAGTGTTAGCGATCTTTGGCACCATTAAGGCCCAAGGCGTCCAGCCGGTCGGCGAGGGACTGCAAATCGCGCCACGCCAGTCTCTTATGCGCGGGCTGCCGAAGCAAGTAGGCGGGGTGAAGTGTCGGTAAGACTGGAATCACTTCGCTACCGATCCGGTAATCAAGCCAGCGGCCGCGAAGTTTCATGATTCCATCGTTGAGGCCCATCACGTGCCGCGCGGCGACGGCCCCCAGGAGAATCATCACCTTGGGCCGGGCGAGCTCGATGTGGCGGCGCAGGAACGGGATGCAGACCGCGACCTCGGCCGGATCGGGATTGCGGTTGTCCGGTGGGCGCCAGGGCATGACGTTGATGATGTAGGAGCTGGTGCGATCGAGGTTGATCGCCTTCAGCATCTGGTCGAGCAGCTTGCCGGCGCGGCCGACGAAGGGGAGGCCGGCGGCGTCTTCGTCGCGGCCGGGCGCCTCGCCGATGAAGAGAACCTGCGAGTCGGGATTGCCGTCGGCGAAGACGGTGTTGGTGGCGAGCTTCTTGAGCTGCGAGCCTTCGAAGGATTCGAGGGCGTCCCTGAGTTGCGGAAGCGACTGGCACACGGCGGCGAGTTCGACGGCGGAACCGTAGCCGTCGGTGCCGAGCGGGCCTGTGTTCGCGGGCGTGATGTTCGCGAGCAGACGCTTGCCTTCGCCACTTGGCGTGGGACGAGGCGGAAGCGGTTTCGGTATTGGTGCAGAGGTGGCTTCCCCCGTCCGACGCGACTGCGCGTCGACCTCCCCGCGAGGGGGACGCGTCACGAACCGGTCGACGGGCGCATCACCGATGGCCTCATCGGCGCCGGCTTCGACCAGCCAGTTCAGGGTGGAGAGGGTGTCCTCGGCGGAAGGCATGACGCGATATTAGGCGCGGTTGACCGCCGAATCCTACCGCCCCATAAGAGGTTTACGGGGATGAACGCAGGTTTCCAAGCAATGGCCGAACAAGAGCCAATTCAGCGCGAGAGCATGGAATACGACGTCGTGATCGTGGGCGGCGGGCCGGCGGGCTTGTCTGCGGCGATCCGGCTGAAGCAGGTCAATCCGGACATCACGGTCTGTTTGCTGGAGAAGGGTTCGGAGGTCGGTGCGCACATCCTGTCGGGCGCCGTGATCGATCCGATCGGCATCGAAGAGCTGTTTCCCGACTGGAAGGAGAAGGGCTGCCCGCTGGATACGCCGGTGACGGACGACCGGTTCTATTTCCTCGGCCCGATGGGTTCGATCCGCATTCCGCCCATCTTCCCGCCGCTGATGAGCAATCACGGCAATTACATCGCGAGCCTGTCGAACGTCTGCAAATGGCTCGCGACGCAGGCCGAGGCGCTGGGCGTCGAGATCTATCCGGGATTCCCGGCGGCCGATCTGGTGATCGAGAACAACGTCGTGAAGGGCGTCACGACGGGTGACCTGGGCGTTGCGAAGGACGGTCACCACAAGGACGGCTTCACGCCCGGCATGAACATCCTTGGCAAGTACACGCTGTTCGCGGAAGGCGCGCGCGGCTCGCTGTCGAAGCGGCTCGGCAAGATTTTCAATCTGCACGAAGGCCGCGACTACCAGAAGTTCGGCATCGGCCTGAAGGAGCTGTGGGAGCTCAAGCCCGATAACCACAAGAAGGGCATGGTGCTGCACACTTTCGGCTGGCCGCTGGACAATCGCACCGGCGGCGGCATCTTCATGTACCACTGGGGCGAGAACCTGTGCTCCATCGGGTTCGTGCTGCATCTGAACTACTGGAACCCCTACACCTCGCCGTTCGACGAATTCCAGCGCGTGAAGCAGCATCCGCTGATCAGGAAATATCTCGAAGGCGGCAAGCGCATCGGCTATGGCGCGCGCGCGGTTACCGAAGGCGGTCTTCAGTCGATCCCGAAGCTGGCGTTCCCGGGCGGAGCGCTGATCGGCTGCGCGGCCGGTTTCATGAACGTGCCGCGCATCAAGGGCAGCCACAACGCCGTCAAGAGCGGGATGGTGGCGGCGGAGGCGATCGCCGAGGCGCTGGCGGCCGGACGCGCCAACGATACCGTCGAGGCCTATGAAGCGAACCTGCGCGAGAGCCACGTCTACAAGGACCTGAAGCGGGTGCGGAACGTGAAGCCGTTGTGGTCCCGGTTCGGCACGTTCATCGGCTTGATGCCGCTGGCCGGCATCGACATGTGGTGCAACCAGCTGTTCGGGTTTTCGCCGCTGGGAACGCTCAAGCACGGAAAGCCGGACTACGCGACGCTGGTTCACGCCTCAAAGGCGCCGAAGATCGCCTATCCAAAGCCGGATGGTGTTATCAGTTTCGACAAACTTTCGTCGGTATTCTTGTCGAACACTAACCACGAGGAAGATCAGCCGGTTCACCTGAAGTTGACCGACCCTACAATTCCGATCCGGGTAAACCTTCCTGAATATGACGAGCCGGCGCAGCGCTACTGCCCGGCAGGTGTCTATGAGGTCGTGCAGGAAACGAGCGGTCCGCGGTTCCAGATCAACGCGCAGAACTGCGTGCACTGCAAAACCTGCGATATCAAGGATCCGGCACAGAACATCACCTGGGTGACGCCCGAAGGCGGGGGCGGGCCGAACTACCCCAACATGTGAGTGAGGCGGCATTGCGTAAGGCGACGATTGCGATTCTCGGGATGGCGCTGCTGCTGGGCGCCTGCGCGACCGGTGGTGCGAACACGACGACGACGGGCGACGTGAACCCCGGCACCGCGGCGCGCGATGCCGATGCCGCGGAGTTCGGCAACTACCTCTCCGCGCGGTTCGCGGCGAGCCAGCACAATCTGAGGGATGCCGCGCAGTACTATCGCGCGAGCCTGAACGCCGATCCGCAAAACCAGCAGCTGCTGGCGCTGGCGTTCTTCTTCACCACGTCGTCGGGCGACATCGATACGGCCGCGAAGCTGGCGCAGCAGGTCGTGGCGCTGACGCCTGGCGACCGGGCGGCGCGCCTGACGCTGGCGGTGGCCGCACTGAAGCACAAGGACTATGCGGAGGTGCGCAAGCAGATCGGGCTATCCGAGAAGGGCCCGTTCACGTCGCTGACCATCGGCCTGATCGACGGCTGGGCCGCAGCCGGCACGGGCGACAAGGCGGCGGCGATCGCCGATCTGGCGTCGCTGCGCGCGCAGGGCGGGGCAGACGCGTTGTCGATGTTCCACCTCGCACTGCTCGCCGATTATCTCGGCGACACGCAGGTTGCCGAGACGTCCTACAAGACGGTGCTGGCCGGCGGCGGAGCGAGCCCGCGCATCGTCGATGCTTATGGCCGGTTCCTGGAGCGGCAAGGCCGCAAGGACGACGCTGTTGCGCTGTACACCAGGATGCAGGCAGAGCCCGGGCTGAAGCAGATCGCCGACACGGGGCTGGAACGTGTGAAGTCCGGCAAGCGTCCCGATGCGCTGGTGACGTCGCCAGCCGACGGCGCAGCGGAAGCACTGTTCGGCATCGCGGCGTCGCTGACCGACGATGCGAGCGCGGATGTCTCGATCCTCTACATGCGGCTGGCGCTCTACCTGCGGCCGGGACTCGATCTCGGCGCGGTGCTTCTCGCGGACCGGCTCGAGAACCTGCAAAAGTACGAGGATGCGATTGCGGTCTATACGACCATCGACAAGAAGTCGCCCTATTGGCGCATGGCAGCGGTGGAGATCGCGCTGGATGAGGCGCGACTGGGCAACAACGCGAAGGCGGAGGAGCAGCTGAAGGCGCTGACGGCGGCCAATCCGCAGGATGTCGAGGCATGGACGGCGCTCGGCGACACCTATCGGAGCGAGAGCAAGTTTGCGGAAGCGGCCGAGGCCTATAACCACGCGGTCGATCTGCTGGGCACCGCCGACAAGGCGTCCAACTGGCCACTGTACTTCGCGCGCGCCGTGTCGGAAGAGGGCAGCAAGAACTGGAGCGCGGCGGAGCTGGACCTGAAACGCGCACTGCAACTCGCGCCCAACGAGCCGACGCTGCTCAATTATCTCGGCTACAGCTGGGTGGATCAGAACCGCAACATCCCCGAGGCGCTTGCGATGCTGGAGAAGGCGCACACGCTCAAGCCGACCGACGGCTACATCGCCGACAGTGTGGGGTGGGCGTACTACAAGGTCGGCCGTTATGCGGATGCGGCGAGGACGCTGGAGAAGGCGGTTGAACTGGTGCCGGGTGATCCGACCATCAACGATCACCTGGGCGATGCCTATTGGCGAGTCGGACGGCGGCGGGAAGCGGAGTTCCAGTGGAACCATGCGCTGGCGTTCGGGCCCAGCGACGCCGACAAGGCCGTCATCGAGAAGAAGCTGAAGGACGGGCTGGACGCCGGTGCCAAGCCCAACTGAGCCGCTCAGCGAATTCGCGCCGGCCAAGATCAATCTGTTCCTGCACGTCGGCGAGCGACGGGCGGACGGGTTTCACGACCTGGAAAGCCTTGTGGTGTTTGCGGGGATGGGCGATGCGCTGACGCTCGAGTGCGCCGGTATGCTGTCGCTGGAGATCGGCGGGCCGTTCGGCGCCGACCTGGCGCTCGATGCCGACAACCTGGTCCTGCGCGCGGCGCGAGCGCTGGCGGCGCACGCGGGGCGCGAGCCGGAGGCGGCGATCATCCTGACCAAGAACCTGCCGGTGGCGTCGGGGATCGGTGGCGGCTCGGCGGATGCAGCGGCGGCGCTGCGCGGGCTGGTGCGGCTGTGGGACTTGTCTGTGCCTGACGCCGAGTTGTCGGCGATTGCTGCAGCGCTCGGGTCGGATGTTCCTGTATGCCTGTCGGGCCGAGCGTCGTGGATGGAAGGTCGCGGCGAGCGGGTCACGGCGGCGGACGGCGTTCCTCGTGTTGCTGCGGTGCTGGTCAATCCGCGCGTCGCGGTGCCGACGGGGCCTGTGTTCAAGGCGCTGAAGACGCGGCGCGGCGTCGGCGCGGTCTCGCATGACTTGCAGGCGCGCGATGTGGCAGGGCTGGTGACCTACCTGAAGCTGACGTCGAACGACCTCCAGGCGCCGGCGATCGAGATCGCGCCTGTGATCGGCGAGGTGCTGAACGAGCTGTCGCGGATGCCGGGATGCCTGCTGTGGCGGATGAGCGGCAGCGGTGCGACCTGCTTCGGGCTGTTCGAAGACGACGACGCGGCTGCGATGGCGGCGATTGCGTTGGAACGCTCGCATCCCAAGTGGTGGGTGAGCGCGACGCGGTTCGGCTAGAAGGCCCGCTCGACGCAGAAATCGGCAATGTCGGCCAACGCGGCCTTGATCTCGCTCGGCGCCAGCGACTGAAGAGCGGCGACGGCGACGTCGGCGTAGTGGCGAGCGCGGGTCATGGTCTCCTGGATCGCGCCGGTGGACTCCACATAGGAGATCGCGCGTTCGAGATCGGGCTCGCTTTGCGGGCCGCCTTCGATCACGCGCTTCCAGAACTGCTGCGCCGGCTTGTCGGCGCGGGCGTAGGCGAGGATCACGGGCAGCGTGACCTTGGCTTCGCGGAAATCATCGCCGACGGCCTTGCCCATCAGCGCCTGGCGGCCGGAATAGTCGAGGGCGTCGTCCACGAGCTGGAAGGCGATGCCGAGGCTCTCGCCATAGGCGCGCATGGCTTCCACGAACTCCGGACCCTTGTTGCACAGCGTGGCGCCGGACTCGGCAGCGGCCGCAAACAGCGCGGCGGTCTTGGCACCGACGACCTTGAGATAGTGCTCCTCGGTGGTGCCGAGATTGCTCTCGGACTTGAGCTGCATCACCTCGCCCTCGGCGATGACTGCGGAGGCGTGCGAGAGGATGTCGAGGACGCGGAGCGAGCCGGTGTCGACCATCATCTCGAAGGCGCGGCTGAACAGGAAGTCGCCGACCAGCACGGTCGCCTTGTTGCCCCACACGAGATTGGCCGCGACCTTGCCGCGGCGAAGCGTGCTGGCGTCGACCACGTCGTCGTGCAGGAGCGTGGCCGTGTGGATGAACTCGACCGCGGCGGCGAGGTTAATCTGCTTGTCGCCGGTGTAGCCGCCGAGCTGCGCGGCCGCGAGCGTCAGCATCGGACGCAGGCGCTTGCCGCCGGAATCGATCAGATGCTTGGAGAGCTCCGGGATCAGCGCGACACCGCTGCCCATGCGGGCGTGGATCATGCGGTCGGTAGCCGCCATGGCATCCGCCACCAGCGCGTGCAGGCGCTCGACGGGGGAAACACCGCCGGCGGCTGTCTTGCGCGTGTCTGGCTTCAGCATCTGCACTCCTTGCCGGGGCTGCCCGGCATTTGCGAGATTGGGAGGCGAATAACGCCCGGTCAAGACGACCATTGCCCCATCCGGGACACCTTCACGCGAGCAGGCCATGCGTCCCGTGCTGAAAACCAACGATCAGGTATTGCTGAGCTTTGCGCGCAGCCTGCTGGCCGATGCCGATATCGAGAGCATGGTGTTCGACGAAAACGCCTCGGTGATGGACGGAAGTCTGGGCATTTTGCCGCGCCGGCTGATGGTGAGCGACGACGACTTCGATCGCGCCAAAGCGATTCTGGCGGACGGTATGGCGCAGGCCGGACGCCGTTCACCGGTGGAATTCACCGAGGACCGGTTTCTCGGCGGCGCGGTGGTTGTGCGCCAGCGCAAGGATGGATTCCGCTCCGGGCTGGATGCCGTCATGGTGGCAGCCGCGGTGCCTGCGCATGCCGGCGACGAAGTCCTGGAGCTGGGGAGCGGGGCGGGCACCGCGAGCCTGTGCCTCGCGGCGCGTGTACGGGGCGTGAAAGCGGTGGGTGCGGAGATCGAGAGCGACCTGGTCGCGCTGTCGAACCAGAACGCGACGGCGAACGGGATGGGCGAGCGCGTGGTGTTCGTGACCGTCGATGCGCTCGATCTGCCGGCGGACATGAAGCGCGACTACGACCATGTGATGTGCAATCCGCCGTTTCATGCGGGTGGCGAGGTGTCGCCGGACGAGATGCGGGCGGGCGCGCTGCATGACGAGGGCGGCGAGCTGACGGAGTGGCTGGCGGTCGGCGTGAAGCGGACGGCGCCGGGCGGCACGTTCACCTGCATCCTGCGCAGCGACCGGCTGGGCGAGGCGCTGGCGGCGCTGCCGCCGACCGGGGTGTGCGTCTATCCGCTGCATCCGCACGCGGGTGAAGCGGCGAAGCGGGTCATCTTGCAAGCCAGAAAGGCCTCGCGCGCGCCGTTTCGGATGCTGCATGGGCTGGTGCTGCATGAGGCGGACGGCACCTACACCGCCGATGCCGATGCCGTGCTGCGTGGGGGCAGGGGATTGGCGCTATGAGCCGTATCTTCGGGAAGGTCTGCCAGAACGGCTATGTCGTGCGCGACATCGAAGCGGCGATGAAACACTGGACCGAAGTGCTGGGTGTGGGGCCGTTCTACTACATCGAGCGGGCGAAGATGGACTGGTTCCGCTATCGCGGCGAGCCTTCGGATGCCGAAGTAAGCATCGCGCTGGCGAACACCGGCGATCTCCAGATCGAGTTGATCCAGCAACGCAACGACGCGCCTAGCATGTATCGCGACTTCCTTGCGAGCGGGCGCGAAGGTTTGCAGCACATGTCGTACTGGACGCGGAACTACCAGGCGGATTTTGACCGGTTCGCCGCACTGGGTTTCAGGATCGGCCAGGAAGGACAGATCGGCGGGCCGGATGGACGCTTTGTCTATTTCGATACCGAGACGCATCCGGGCACGGTGATGGAGGTGTCGGATATCTCTGGCAGCAAGGGTGCCTTTTTCGAACGCCTCCGCGAGGCGGCCGCGCACTGGGATGGTACGCGGCCAATCCGGCCGGTGCGGTCCTAGCCTACCGCCGCGATCTGGTAGAGGTACTGGACGTAGGCGAGCGTGCTGTCGTCCATGCCGAAGATCTTCGGGTTGCTGCTCTCGATCACATAGAACTCGTTGGGCGCGTGGGCGCCGGTGCCGTAGCCCATGCCGTAATGGCTGGCAGGAAGCTTCAGCGGTGCGCCGGTGAAGATGTAGCCCGGCCATGAACCGGCGCTGCGCGGGTTGAGCGACGGCGGATAGCCGAGCCTTGTGTAAAGCGCGATCTCGCCCTGGATCAGCGCGCTCTTCTCGCTGGTCTCGTTCGGGTCATAGCCCCCGGAGGGATTGAACTCGATGTCCGGGAAGCCGTGCTTGTCGAGATGGGCGCGGAGCTTCCTGCACGCTTCGTCATAGGTCTGGTTGGGCACGAGGCGGCAGTCGATCTTGGCGACCGCCTTGCTGGGCAGGATGGTCTTGCCGCCCGGACCGGTGTAGCCGGCGACGAGGCCTTCGATGTTGACCGTGGGCTGGGAGGCGAGGCGCTCCATCGCCTTGTCGAAAGGCAGGTTGTCTATCCAGTGGGTGACGCCGAGCGCGGCCATCTCGGCCTTTTCGTTGCGCACCTTGACCGAGGCGTCGATGATTTCCTTCTCGCGCGGCGTCATGGCGCGGACGTTGTCGTACCAGCCGTCGACCGTGATGGTGTTGCCGTCGGCGCTGACCAGTGTGTTCAGCGCGTGGATCAGGCGCCAGGTCGGGCTATCGACCGCGGCCTTGAGGCTGGAGTGCACGTCATGGCTGGGGCCGCGGCCCCAATGGGCGCCGGAGGAGATGAGTTCGGCCTCGACGATGCCCTTAGCGCCGAGCTGGATGTTCACGCCGCCGGTGGTGTCCTGCGAGGCCGACGGCATGGTGACGCCGACGCATTTGCTCAGCGCGGCGGTGATGTCCGGACGGCGCACGATCTCGCCGAAATGTGGCGAGCCGATCTCTTCCTCGCCCTCGCAGACGAGGACGAGGTTCACGGGCAGCTTGCGGCCGAGCTTCCTGAACGCGGCGAGGGCGGCGAGGAAGGTGGCTTCGGGGCCCTTCTGGTTCACGGCGCCACGGCCGACGATGGACTTGCCGAAGTTCGGCTTGTCGACAAGCGCGCCGGCGAGCGGCGGCGAGGACCATTCGGTGGGGTCGAACTGCTTCACGTCGTACATGAAGTAGAGGCCCATGGTCTTGGGCGCGCCGGCGTCGAGGGTGGCGAAGACGCCGGGGACGCCGCTGGTCGGCACGATCTCGACATGCTGAAAGCCCGCCTCTTTCGCAAGGTTGGCCATGTACTCGGCGCCTTCCTTCACGTTGCGCCCTTCGGCGGCGATGGTCGGGTGGGCGATCCAGTCCTGGAGGCGCTTGAGGGCCTCGCCGTGCGAGGCGCCGATTATCTTCTTGAAGTCGGCGATATCATCGGCGGCGAACCCCGGAACCGTCGAGAACATCATCGTGGCGGCTGCCGCGGCGGTGCCGAGCAGGACGGTGCGCCGGTCGGCACCCAAGTCGAAACTGGACATGAATCTCTCCCCTGTTGAGACGATTTGGGCAGGGCGGAGCGCCACTTGGCAAGATAAGAAGTATGCGCGGGACGCGGCTTGTTAGGGGCTTGGCGCGTCTGTAGTTTCCGGCCCTCACATTTGGATGCCTTGTGTCGTGGCGAAGACGTTTCAGGACCTGATCTTGACGCTCCAGAACTACTGGGCGTCGAAGGGTTGCCTTGTGCTCCAGCCTTACGACGACAACATGGGCGCGGGTACCTTCCACCCGGCGACGACCCTGCGGGCGCTGGGGCCGCGGCCGTGGCGTGCGGCGTTCGTGCAGCCCTCGCGGCGGCCGAAGGACGGGCGCTATGGCGAGAACCCGAACCGGTTGCAGCACTACTACCAGTACCAGGTGATCATGAAGCCGGCGCCGGCGGACATCCAGGACCTGTACCTGGAGAGCCTGCGCGCGATCGGGCTCGATCCGAACCTGCACGACATCCGCTTCGTCGAGGACGACTGGGAGAGCCCTACGCTGGGTGCGTGGGGGCTGGGCTGGGAGGTGTGGTGCGACGGGATGGAGATCTCGCAATTCACCTATTTCCAGCAGGTGGGCGGCATCGACTGCGATCCGGTGTCTGGGGAGATCACCTACGGGCTCGAGCGGCTGGCGATGTACATCCAGAACGTCGAGTTCGTGTACGACCTCGCGTTCAATGAGCAGTTTCGCTATGGCGAGGTGTTCCACCAGGCCGAGCAGGAGTTCAGCGCCTATAACTTCGAGATGGCGGATACCGACATCCTGTTCCAGCACTTCAAGGACGCCGAGAAGCAGTGCCAGGAGCTGATCAGCGGCAACAAGAAGCTGGCGCTGCCCGCCTATGACCAGTGCATCAAGGCGAGTCACACCTTCAACCTGCTGGATGCGCGCGGCGTGATCAGCGTGACGGAGCGTGCGGCGTATATCGCGCGGGTGCGTGCGCTGGCGAAGGCGTGCTGCGAGGCGTGGCTGGCGACGCCGCAGGGCGCGTACACGCCGAGGTTCGGGTAACGCCATGTCCGATCTTCTGCTCGAACTGTTCAGTGAGGAAATCCCCGCGCGCATGCAGGCGCAAGCGGCGAAGGACCTGGAGCGGCTGGTGGCTGGCGCGCTGTCGGACCGCGGCTTGCTGTTCGAAGGCATCAAGGCGTTCGCGGGGCCGCGGCGGCTGACGCTGGCCGTGGCGGGCCTGCCGGCGAAGCAGCCGGACGTCAAGGACGAGAAGAAGGGTCCGCGCGTGAATGCGCCGGCCAAGGCGATCGAGGGCTTCCTGCGCTCGGCGGGCGTGAAGCTGGAGGATTGCGAGCAGCGCGACGACGGCAAGGGGCCGTTCTATGTCGCGGTGATCGATCTCAAAGGCCGCGCGACGGCGGACGTGATCGCGGAGTTCCTGCCCGAGGTGCTGGGCAAGCTGCCGTGGCCGAAGTCGATGCGCTGGCCGCAAAAGTCGAACAACCCGGTGCGCTGGGTGCGGCCCCTGCATTCGATCCTCTGCACGCTGGATGGCGATGTGGTGGAGTTCGCGTTTGCCGGCGTTGAGTCGGGCAACACGACCAAGGGCCATCGCTTCCTGTCGAGCGGGACGATCGCGGTGAAGCGGTTCGAGGATTATCGCGAGAAGCTGCATGCAGCGCATGTGATCCTCGATGCGGAGGAGCGCAAGGCGATCATCTTCGAGGGCGTGAAGCAGGCGGCGTTCATCCACGGGCTGGAGATGATCCGGGACGAGGGGCTGCTGGACGAGGTGGCGGGGCTGGCGGAGTGGCCGGTGGTGCTGCTCGGCCAGATCGAGAACCAGTTCATGGACGTGCCGGCGGAGATTTTGCAGACGTCGATGCGGACGCATCAGAAGTATTTCTCGCTGCGCGATCCGGCGACGGGAAAGTTCGCCAACATGTTCGCGGTGGTGGCGAACATGATCGCGGCGGACGGCGGCAAGCAGATCGTGGCCGGCAACGAGCGCGTGCTGCGCGCGCGGCTAAGCGACGCGAAGTTCTTCTGGGACCAGGACCGCAAGGTACCGCTGGCCGACCGCGTGAGTGCGCTGGGCGGCATCGTATTCCACGCCAAGCTCGGTACGCAGCTCGAACGCGTGGAGCGGATCGAGGCGCTGGCGGGCGAAATCGCGGAGAAGATCGGCGCTGACGTGAAGAAGGCGAAACGCGCGGCGCGGCTGTCGAAGGCCGACCTGACCAGCGGCGTGGTGGGCGAATTTCCCGAGCTTCAGGGGGTGATGGGTCGCTATTACGCGCTCAACGACAATGAGGACCCGGAAGTCGCAGATGCCGTGCGCGATCATTACAAGCCGCTGGGACCGACCGATGCGGTAGCAACAAACAAGATCGCAATCGCAGTGGCACTGGCTGACAAGCTGGAACAGCTGACAGACTTTTTCGCTGTCGATGAAAAGCCGACCGGATCAAGCGATCCGTTTGCACTCAGGCGTGCCGCGCTTGGGTTCATTCGCACGGTGCTTGAAAATAAGACCCGGCTGAATGTCTTTTCTTTGGTGCGAGCGATCTTCGATAAGAGCTTGAAGATCAACTCGATGCTAAGGAATGACGGTGGCGACCATCAGCTTGTGATGGAAGTTAGGTTCCACCGCTTTCTTGTCGCTAGCTCAGTTCAACAGCGTACAACGCCGTTCGGTCACGAAGAACATGACCGCGAGCGACTCAAGTATCGAGATTTCGTTTTCAAGCACATCTCGGAAGGATTGCTCGCCTTCTTGGCTGACCGGATGGCCGTTGCGCTACGTGATCGCGGCACCCGATACGACTTGGTCAACGCGGTCTTTAGCCTAGGAGATCAAGACGACCTGGTGCGGCTGGTTGCTCGGGTCGAGGCGTTGCAGGCGTTTCTGAAGAGCGATGACGGGGCGAACCTGCTCGCCGGGTACAAGCGGGCGGCGAATATCCTCAAGGTCGAGGAGAAGAAGGATGACCACCGCTATGGCGGCGAGGTCATCGAGGATCAGCTGGCCGAACCGCAGGAGAAGGCGCTGTTTGCGGCGCTGACGGCGGCCAAGGGCGCAATTGCTCCGGCGCTGGAGCGCGAGGACTTCGCGGGGGCGATGCGGGAGATGGCGGGGCTCCGGGCTCCAGTCGATGCGTTCTTCGACAAGGTGAAGGTGAACGCGGATGACAAGATCGTGCGCACCAACCGCCTCAACCTGCTGGCCGCCCTGCGCGCGACGCTTCACCAGGTGGCGGACTTTTCGAAGATCGAGGGATAGCAGCATTGCCGCGCAAAGCCATGCGCAGCAACCGGCCGCTCCTGGCCTGGGAGGGGAAAGCCGACAAAACGGTATAGTAACGGTCACACCGTCGCCCATTTTGTTTGGCTCATAAGGCCTGCGGGGATTAGCCAAGCAATAGGTCTGACAATGACAAAAACTGCAATCGCGATCGGAATCGCAGCCATCATTATCTCCGGCACGACCGGAGCCCTCGCCTATACCGGCGAGAACCTGGCAAGGACGGCAAAAATCACAGTCGACAAGGCGCGTACGATTGCGCTGAACGTTCGGCCCGGCACCATCACCGACACCGAACTTGAACGTGAAGGCGGTGGTCTTCGCTACTCCTTCGACATCAAGGCGGGCAACAAGACCTACGAGGTCGGCGTCGATGCCATGACAGGGAAGGTGCTTGAGAACACCGCTGAGGGCGCGAATCCGGATTGAAACGGGGAGCCCTTGAGCTACTTGGGGTCCCTACCGCGCAAACAGGAAAGGCCCCTCCCGGTTGCTGGAGGGGCCTTTTCCTTACGCCCCGTCCTTTTCGGTGGTCGGGTGGATCATTTTGCGGATCTCGGTGGTCTTGGGAAGCCGCTCAGCTCGGTGTGCTTCCCGATGATCGCCTCGTCCCCGGCGAGATAGACGCAAAAGGTCTTGTCGCCCGCGACATAGCTGTCCTGCCACCGATGTCGGGACCCAGTTCTTTCAGCACCTTGTTCGACTGGGCGGCGGCGCCTTTGAGCTGCTCGTGCTCGAAGCGGCCGGCGGCGGGAATATCGCGTTCGATGACGCCCGCCGTCAGACGGCGGCGGGCGAGATGAAGAAGAACACCCACATCGCCAGGACGGCGAAATTCGATAGCGCGAACAGGACGGTGCGGTGGGTTGGGTTGTCGTAGGTCAGGTGCACGAAGCTGTGCAAAGCCCGCAAGCCGACATAGGCCCACGCCAGCCCAAGCATGGTTGCATCGACGCGCGACGCCACCACCGCCGCCAGGCAGATGACATAGAAGAGCACCGGCATCTCGAGCAGGTCGGCGAAGTTCGGGTTGCCGAGGCCTCCGGGAATATCGCCGGTCGCGCTGTCCTGCGCGACGGGCTGGCCCCTGGAGAAGAAGCGCGAGGCCGGCACGAACAGCAGCACGAAGAACGTGACGCCGGCAAGCACGCCCATGGGCACGAAGATGGCATTCTGCGGCATGCGATTCTCCATTGGTCCGGTGCGACGACGTTAGCGCGCCCTTCCTTTCGGTGTCATGGCCCGCGAATGCGGGCCACCCAGTTGCTGCCCCGTTCCGCTGGTGCCGCAACTTGTCTTATGTGTCTGGCCCGGGCCGTGCTCTACGATCACCTGGGTGGCCCGCATTCGCGGGCCATGACAATTTTGGATTTGGGTTCGCCATGACCAAGTGGGTGTATTCGTTCGGCGACGGCAAGGCCGAGGGCGAAGCGGGGATGCGAAACCTGCTCGGCGGCAAGGGGGCCAACCTGGCCGAGATGAGCAATCTGGGCTTGCCAGTGCCTCCGGGGTTTTCGATCACGACCGAGGTGTGCACCTGGTTCTACGCCCATGGCGAGACCTATCCCGACACGCTGAAGGCCGAGGTCGACGCGGCCCTGGCCAAGGTGGGCACACAGGCCGGCGGCACGCTGGGCGATGCCACGCGGCCGCTGCTGGTGTCGGTGCGCTCGGGCGCGCGGGTGTCGATGCCGGGCATGATGGACACGGTGCTGAACCTGGGCCTGAACGCCGCGACGACCGAGGGGCTGGCGAAGCTCACCGGCGACGCGCGGTTCGCCTATGACAGCTATCGCCGCTTCATCCAGATGTATTCGGATGTCGTGCTGGGCGTCGATCACGCCCTGTTCGAGGAAATCCTGGACAGCGAGAAGGAAGACAAGGGCTACGACCTCGATACCGAGCTGAGCGCCGAGGACCTGAAGCGGATCGCCGGCCTGTTCAAGGAGCGGGTACAGAAGGAGCTGGGCAAGCCGTTCCCCGAGGACGTGCACGAGCAGCTGTGGGGCGCGATCGGCGCGGTGTTCGGGTCGTGGCGTTCGCCGCGCGCCAACACCTATCGCAAGCTGCACAACATCCCGGAGGAGTGGGGCACGGCGGTGACCGTGCAGGCGATGGTGTTCGGCAATCGCGGCGAGACGAGTGCCACCGGCGTGGCGTTCACGCGCGATCCCTCGACCGGCGAGAAAATCCTCTACGGCGAGTTCCTGATCAACGCGCAGGGCGAGGACGTGGTGGCTGGCATCCGCACGCCGCAGTCGATCAGCAAAATCGTGCGCGAGAGGCAGGGCGCCAAGAAGCCGTCGATGGAAGAGGCGATGCCCAAGGCGTTCGCCGAACTGAAGGCGATCTGCGACCGGCTGGAAGCGCATTACCGCGACATGCAGGACCTGGAGTTCACGGTGCAGGAAGGCAAGCTCTTCATGCTTCAGACGCGTAGCGGCAAACGCACTGCGGAAGCGGCGTTGAAGGCCGCCGTGGACATGGAGCGCGAGGGGCTGATCGACAAGAAGACGGCGGTCGGACGCGTCGATCCGGCGGCGCTGGACCAGCTGCTGCATCCGACGCTCGATCCGAATGCGCCGAAGGAGCAGATAGCGGCGGGCCTGGCGGCATCGCCGGGTGCGGCCACCGGCGAGGTGGCGTTCACGGCGGAAGAGGCCGAGAAGCGGGCTGCCGACAACGTCGACGTCATCCTGGTGCGAACGGAGACCAGTCCGGAAGACATCCATGGCATGCACGCGGCGCGCGGGATTCTCACCGCGCGGGGCGGCATGACCTCGCATGCCGCGGTGGTGGCGCGCGGCATGGGGCGGCCGTGCGTGTCGGGCGCCGGCATGATCAAGATCGATGTTGCCAAGGGTGAGATGTCAGCGGGCAGGCACGTCATCAGGCGCGGCGACATCATCACCATCGACGGCGCCACGGGCTCGGTGTTCAAGGGCAGGGTCGCGCTGCGCCAGCCGGAGCTGACGGGCGATTTCGGCGTGCTGATGGGATGGGCGGATTCGATCCGCACGCTCAAGGTACGCACCAACGCCGACACGCCGGAGGACGCGGCGACGGCGCGCAAGTTCGGCGCCGAAGGCATCGGCCTGTGCCGTACCGAGCATATGTTCTTCGACGAACACCGCATCATTGCGGTGCGCCAGATGATTCTTGCGGACGCGGAGAGCGAACGCCGCGCCGCCCTCGCGAAGCTCCTGCCGATGCAGCGCGGCGATTTCGAGAAGATCTTCAAGGTGATGGAGGGGCTTCCGGTCACAATCCGCCTGCTCGATCCGCCGCTGCACGAATTCCTGCCGCAGGACGAGGACGAGATCCTGGAGGTGGCCAAGGCGGCCGGTACCGATCCCGGCAAGCTGCGCATGCGGGCGATCGCGCTGCACGAGGCCAATCCCATGCTGGGACACCGCGGCGTGCGGCTGGGCATCACCTATCCCGAAATCTACGAGATGCAGGCGCGTGCCATCCTGGAGGCGGCGCTGAACGTGGAAGCCGCCGGCGGCAAGCCGGTGCAGCTGGAGATCATGATCCCGCTGGTGGGCTTCAAAGCCGAGCTGGACCGCATGCGCGAGCGCATCGACGCGGTGGCGGAAGCCGTCAAGCGGGAACGGGGCAGGGTGCCCGGCTTCCTGATCGGCACGATGATCGAGCTGCCGCGCGCGGCGCTGCAGGCCCGCCAGATCGCGCAAACGGCGGAATTCTTCTCCTTCGGCACCAACGATCTCACGCAGACCACCATCGGCATTTCACGTGACGATGCTGGCGGCTTCCTGACCGACTATCTCAACAAGGGTGTGATCCAGCGCGATCCGTTCGTGACCATCGACGTGGACGGAGTCGGCGAACTGGTGCGCATTGCCGCCGAACGCGGACGCCAGACGCGCCCAAATCTCAAGCTCGGCATCTGCGGCGAGCATGGCGGCGATCCGGATTCGATCCGCTTCTGCCACGGCGCGGGACTCGACTACGTGTCGTGCTCGCCCTTCCGAGTCCCCGTCGCGCGGCTCGCGGCGGCGCAGGCGAATCTGGCAAAAGCGGCGGATTCAGATTAATCTTTACACGGACGATCCAGCTTTTCCCTGTGGTTTTCACGGTGTCAAATGACACTGCGTCACGATTCTGAAAATTTTATTTGACGATTCTTTTTTTGGCTGGCTAAACGCGACCCGACATTTCTCAACACGGCACGGGGCTGTTCGGTTTTCAATTCCAAGCACACGACAATCGAAGAAGCTTTACGAGGGCCAACGATCATGAAAACGAGAGACGCCATTGCGCGGTCAGACCGCGTGCTTGTCGCTGCACTCGCGGTTGTGCTCGCGACGGCGAGCGCTGCGGTCGGTGCATCGCTCAACGTTCATCCGTCGACGGACGATGTGAAGGTCGTGAAGGTGACGACGGCGGTCATGGTGCCGACACCGGTGCCCGCGCCGCTGCCGGCGAGTTCGTCGTTTGCCGCGCGCCTGCTCCAGGAGCACAAGTGCCTGTCGGAGGCGATCTACTACGAGACCCGCGGCAACACCGATGCTGGCCAGAAGGCGGTGGTCGAGGTGATCCTCAACCGCATCAAGAGCGGCCTTTACGGGAACTCGATCTGCGGCGTGGTCTATGAAGGCGCCAACACGGCGCACTGCCAGTTCTCCTGGGCCTGCAGCGGCGCGCTGACCCATCCGAAGGAACCCAGGGAATGGCAGCGGGCACAGGAACTCGCCGCCCGCGTGCTGACAGGCGAAGAGCAGATGGACGGCCTCACGCAGGGCGCGGTCGGTTTCCATGCCACCAGCGTCCATCCCGACTGGGGCGCCCAGTTCATACCGACCGTCGAAATCGGCGGCCATATTTTCTACCGGCGCGCTGGCCACAGCTCGCGTCTGCGCGGCACGCAGGCCTGAAGTGAAAACGCCGGGGCGCTGCGGGCGCTCCGGCGGTTCCTTCCTGTTTTTCGGAATATCCTAGAAGTTCACGCGGCGGCTGATCGTGCCGTCGACCAGCAGGTTGATGCCGGTCGTATAGGACGATGCCGGGCTCGACAGGAACACGGCGGCGTTGGCGATGTCCTGCGGTGTGGCGCAGCGGCCCGTGGGGTTGCGCGCGAGCGCCTGCTTGAAGAAGTCCGGCATACCCTTCTCGACCTGGTGCCAGACGCCGCCCTCGAAATAGACCATGCCGGGCGACACGACGTTGGTGCGCAGGTTGATCTTGGCGTACTGGCGCGCGAGGCCCTTGGCGTAGTGAATCAGCGCCGCCTTGATCGGGCCGTAGGAACTCGCGTTGTCGGACTCCGCAGCCGAAACCGAGGAGATGATCGTGAAGGCGGCGTCGCCGTTCTTCGTGGCGGCTTTCTCGAGATAGGGCTTGGCGGCGTCGAAGGCGTTGACCATGCCGAGCACGTCGAGCTTGAAGTTCGCTTCCCACGAGGCGGGGTCGCCGCCCTGCGCCATCGCGCCGGCGTTGGAGACGAGGATGTCGATGCCGCCGAGCTCGTCGCCCGCCTTCGCCACCCAGGCCTTGAGCGCCGCGCCGTCCATGATGTCGACCGCGCCGCCGGTGGCCTTCACGCCCTTGTCCCTGAGCGCGGCGACCGTGTCCTTCACCTGGTCGGCGTTGCGGGCGCAGATCGCGACGTTGGCGCCTTCGGCTGCCAACGTGTCCGCGATCGCGCGTCCGATGCCGCGCGTGCCGCCCAGAATGACGGCGTTCTTGCCTTTGAGATGCAGATCCATGTCGTTCCTCCGATTGTCCAAAGGCGACTAGACTAGAAATCCAGACCGAGGTCGAGGTTCTGGGCGCTATGCGTGATCGCGCCGGAGGAAATGTAATCGACGCCTGTCTCGGCTACGGCCCGGACCGTGGCGAGGGTGATGTTCCCCGAAGCCTCTAGCGTGGCGCGGCCTTTGGCCATGGCGACGGCCTGGCGGAGCGTGTCGGGCGGCATGTTGTCGAGCAGGATGGTGTCGATGTTCAGGCTGAGGGCCTCTTCGAGCTGGGCCAGTGTGTCGACTTCGAGCTCGATCCTGGCCATGTGGCCGAGGCCGGCGCGGACGCGCTCGATGGCGGGCCTGATGCCACCGGCGGCTGCGAGGTGGTTGTCCTTGATGAGGACCGCGTCGTCGAGGCCAAAGCGGTGGTTGAAGCCGCCGCCGCAGCGCACGGCGTACTTTTCGAGAACGCGCAGGCCCGGCGTGGTCTTGCGGGTGCAGACGATGCGGGCGTTCGTGCCGTCCACAGAATCGACCATCGACCGCGTCGCCGTCGCGACGCCGGAAAGATGCCCGGTGAAGTTCAGGGCCACGCGCTCGCCGGTTAGGATCGCTCGCGAAGAGCCTTCGATGGTGGCGAGTAGCGTACCCGCCTGCACCGAGGCGCCGTCCGGCGCGTGCACGGCGAACGACAGGGCCGGGTCGACAAAGTGAAATGCACGTTCCGCCGCAACGAGGCCGGAGATCGTGCCCGCCTGCCGTGCCACTAGTTGCGCCGTTGAACGCGCGTCCGCTGCGACGGTCAGTTCGCTGGTGATGTCACCGGCGCGGCCGAGGTCTTCCTCCAGCGCGTGGCGGACGATGGGCTCGATCAGCAGCGCATGCGGCGGGCGCGTGAAGGGCAGGGCGGCGCTCACTTCGCGGCCTGGCCGGGCGCGCGCTCGATGCCGTTCCAGATCGGTCCGAGATCGCCGTAGAAATGGTTCGAGCCGATCCAGTCGGGGGCCGTCTTCGGGAAGTCGGTGCGGAAATGCGCGCCGCGGCTTTCGCGGTACACGATGGCCGCGCTGGTCACCATCTTGGCGGCAGCGGTCATGTTGAGCAGGGCGGGCTCCCCGGCGCCGGCGCGTTCGACGGCGTCGATTATGTCGTACGCCTTCGCCAGACCGTCGTAGTCGCGCTCCAGCCCGACATAGCGGGTCATCGCATCGCGCAGCGCCTGGGGCGGCGGCGGGGCGTTGAAGCGATCGGGCGCAGGCGGGTTGCCGGCGGCGGCGCGCGGCGCGATCTGGCCGCGCACGTCCTCCGCCACCTCGGCGCCGAACACCAGCGCTTCCAGCAGCGAGTTCGAGGCGAGGCGGTTGGCGCCGTGCAGGCCGGTGCAGGCGCACTCGCCGACAGCCCAGAGGCCGTCGAGCGTGGAGCGGCCGCGTGCGTCCGTCTTGATGCCGCCCATGTGGTAGTGCTCAGCCGGCGCGACGGGGATCGGCTGCGTGGCCGGATCGATGCCCGCGCTTTTGCAAGCCGCGTACACCGTCGGGAAGCGCGTGGCGAAAGCGGCGCCGATTGCCTTGGTGCAATCGAGATAGGTCGTGTGGCCTTGCGCGCGTTCGCGGTGCAAGGCGCGGGCGACGACGTCGCGCGGCGCGAGCTCGGCATCGGGATGCACAGCCAGCATGAAGCGGCGGCCGGTCTCATCGATCAGCGTGGCGCCCTCGCCGCGCAGGGCCTCGGTGGCGAGTGGGGCGGGATCGCGGCCGATGGCGATGGCGGTCGGGTGGAATTGAACGAACTCGGCGTCGCGGATCATGGCGCCGGCGCGGGCGGCCATGCCGAGGCCCTCGCCACGCGTTTCCAGCGGGTTGGTGGTGACGGCGTAGAGCGCGCCAATACCGCCGGTGGCGAAGACGATCGCCCTGGCACGGAAGAGGACGAGGCGCGTGCCGTTGCCGGTGCCGTAGCGCGCGAACACGCCGATGACGCGGCCGTTCTCCAGCGCGAGCTCCAGCGCGTGGAAGCCCTCCATAACCTGGATCGAAGGCGTCGCCAGAGCGCGTTCGGCGACGGTGCGCGTGATCTCGGCGCCGGCGCGGTCGCCCTGGATATGTACGATGCGCTTGGCGCTGTGCGCGGCCTCGCGGCCGAGCGCGAGGCTGCCGTCAGGGGCGCGGTCGAAGGGCACGCCATAGTGGAGAAGATCGTCGATGCGAGCCGCAGCCTTGCTGGTGACCAACTCGACGATCTTCGGATCGCAATGGCCGGCGCCTGCCACGAGCGTGTCGGCGGCGTGGCTTTCCCAGCTGTCGCCCTCGCCAAGTGCCGCGGCAATGCCACCCTGTGCCCAGGCGCTGGAGCCTGACGTGCCGGGCTGGGCCGCGGCCAGCACCATCGCCGGGAACGGCGCGAGCTTGAGCGCGGTAAAAAGGCCGGCGAGGCCGGCGCCCAGGATCAGCGCGCCGGGCGCCTCGATGATGTTGTCGACGGTACGGGCCATGTCATGCGGCCTTCTTCGTCACGGTGGGCAGCTTGACCGCGAGCATGCGGTCGATGGCCTTCTTTGCGCGCACCGAGATCTCCGGGTCGACGGTGACCTCGGTCGTCATGGTCTGGAGAGCGTGCAGGATATTGTCGAGCGTGATGCGCTTCATGTGCGGGCACAGGTTGCACGGGCGCACGAATTCGAGGTCGGGGTACTCGGCGGCGACGTTGTCGCTCATCGAGCATTCGGTGACCATCACGACGCGATGCGGACGGTGCTTGCCGACATAGTCAATCAGCGCAGCGGTCGAGCCGGCGAAATCGGCTTCGGCGACCACTTCCGGCGGGCACTCCGGATGCGCCAGCACAACGATGCCGGGATGCGCCTTGCGGTAGTCGCGAATTTCGGCGGCGGTGAAGCGCTCATGCACCTCGCAGGCGCCTTCCCAGGTGATGACCTTCACGCCGGTCAGGTTGGCGACGTTCTGCGCCAGGTACTTGTCCGGGATCATGATGACCGTGTCGACGCCGAACTCGCGCGCGATCTCCTCGACCACGGCGACGGCATTCGACGAGGTGCAGCACACGTCGCTCTCGGCCTTCACATCGGCCGAGGTGTTCACATAGGTGACGACCGGGAGACCGGGATACTTCTGCTTGAGCAGGCGCACGTCGGCGCCGGTGATCGACGCGGCGAGCGAGCAGCCGGCGCGCATGTCGGGGATCAGCACGGTCTTGTCGGGCGACAGGATTTTCGACGTCTCGGCCATGAAGTGCACGCCAGCCTGGACGATCACCTTCGCATCCGTGCGCGCGGCTTCACGCGCGAGCGCGAGGCTGTCGCCGACGAAATCGGAGACGCAGTGGAAGATCTCCGGCGTCATGTAGTTGTGGCCGAGGATGACTGCGTTCTTCTCCTTCTTGAGGCGGTTGATCTCGGCGATCACCGGCGCGAAGACGGGCCATTCGATCTCGGGGATGACATGGGCCACCTTGCGATAGAGCGGGGCGGTCGCCTTTGCGACTTCCGCGGTATATGCGAGTTCGACACCCATCTGTTTCTCCCTGTCTTGCTCCGAATAATGCTCAATGTGAGCATATATGTGGGGCAAGAAAACCGGCTTTCAAGCCGGTGTCGTTAATTTGTTATGCTACATATGAGCATAAAGCTGTCAAGCAGCGATTCGATCCAGCTGTGGAGGCGAAATTGCGCAGTAGATACGGCGCGTTAGGCGTAGTTGCGCTGCTGGTTGTCCTTGCGATAGCACGCTTCGCCGGACTCGAAAGTAGCACTCCGGCGCCGGTTCACGGTCACCCGGCAGAAACCACAAACGCCTGGAACGAGCCGATCTGGACGGGCGGGATCGCCAACGCGGAACATCATTGGCAGAAGCATGGCGGCGAGTTTCCGCAGTTCACGACTCTCGATGCCTATGTCGCCGGCGCGCACGCGTTCATCGATCATCCGCCGCCGGGCACGCTGACCAAGGCACGCAATAACGGCGACACGCTGTTCTACAACCCGGACAGCAACACATTTGCCGTGCGCGCTTCGAACGGCGCGCCGCGCACGTTCTTCAAGCCGGACAACGGCATGGGGTACTGGGAACGGCGATGACGGGCAGCGGCACCAAGCGCAAGATGCTGCCGTGCGATTGCTGCGGCGCTTACACGATCGGTGTGCGCGGAGAATATGAGATCTGCCGGCGCTGCGGCTGGGAGGACGATCCGGTGCAGGCGGCCGATCCGGATTTCGCGGGCGGCGCGAATGCGATGAGCCTGAACCAGGCGCGCGCGGTGTGGCAGGCGAAAAGCGGGACGTGACCAACGACGTTGCCGGCGCGCAGCGCTCCCCGTTCTATCGCGATCCGAACTACTTGCTGCCAGTGACGGCACAGGGGCTTTCGCTCACCGGCCGTGAGATCGAATCGCCGGTGTTCGGCAGAATTTGTTCGTCGTCGAGCGCCTCGGCAGTGGCTTCGAGCAACATTCCCCAATCCTCAGCCTACGGACAGAGCGGCCAGCTTGCCGACGGTGTTCCAGTTTCTGGCGGTGCCGGCACAGCCGAGGTGACGTTCGATGACGCCTGGGGTGAGCTTCGACATGCCGATACCGTCCGGATAAACGATATAGGCGTGATTGCCATCGCCGCGAACCTGTTCGCTGCCCTTGATCCAGTTCTGAAGCGCGCCGAAGGCCTTGGCGCCGGGCGCATCGCGCATGAAGAGAACGACGAGGTGGCTGGGATCATCCTCGGCTTCCTTCTCGAACGGATTGCGCGCGATGATGGTCTTCAGCTCTGCGTGACTTCGGACATAGATGTCGGTCTTGAGGCCGAAAGTCTTTGCGCAGGCGGACTCAAGCAGCTTCTCGCTGGCGGCCGGCGTGCGTGCGCCGGCATCGAAGACGAGATTGCCGCTTGCGAGCAGCGTGCGCGCATTCTTGAGGCCGATCTTCTCTGCCATCGCGCGCAGATCGGCCATCGGCACCTTCGCATTGCCGCCAACGTTCACCGCACGCAGCAAGCCTACCTGGATCATCCGGCCTTCCTTGCACCGAGACGCACGCCAGGCGCCGGGCGCTCGCGCAGGACCTCGCGGCGGAAGCGGAAGAGTTCGGCGGGGCGACCGCGTGATTGTGTGGCGACCCTGCCGGTACCTTCGACAAGGCCCTGGTCCTCGACCAGCCGGCGGAAATTTTGCTTGTGCAGACGAATACCCGAAAGGGCTTCGACGGTGCGCTGAAGCTCGAGCAGCGTGAAGCTCGGCGGCATCAGCTCGAACACCACGGGACGGTATTTCATCTTGCCACGCAGACGGGCGATGGCGGTGGCGAGAATGCGGCGGTGGTCGAAGGTCATGCTCACACCGAGCGGCGCGGCCTTTGCAATGGGCGCGCGGCCGTCGCGCAGGGCTTCTTGCACGAGACCGGCTTCGTAAAGCAGTTCGTAGCGTTCGAGGACTTTCTCTTCGTCCCAGGCGAGGCCGTCGAAGCCGAAGCACAGACGGATGCGTTCGCGGCGTTGGTCGGAGGCTTCGGTGCCGGTTGCGGCTCTCGCGAACTGGCGCAGCGCCGGGGCGATGACATCATCTATGACCGTGGGCTTTGCTTCGCGCCAATCCTCCCACGGGAAGTACTTGTACCAGTCGCTCCACTGCGTGTCGGCGACCTTGAGAGCGCCCGCCTGGCGCGTCAGCGCCAGATAGCCGACCGACACGACGCGCGCGCCTTCGTCGGGCGTGGGCAGATGGCGCCCGCGGTCGCCAAATGTGTAGAGCTGCTCGGCATAGCCAAGATCGAGCTGTGTCTGCTCGCCCACCCAACGGCGCAAGCCGCTGTCGAGCGTGCGGTGATTCAAGGGATCGAACGGGCCGAAAGGCAGCGCATCTTCCTTGCCGTCGTGATGGACGACCAGGACGCAGGGCCGCTCGTTGGCCACCGAGACGATAGCCGCGGACAGCCCGATGCTCACGACATGGTTGAGCTTGGCGCTCACAGGCCCACCAGTGGCAACTCGACCACTTCACCTTCCGCAGCGAGGGCGCCGGCGCCAATGCTGCGGACGGCATCGATCATCCGTCCCTGCCGCCCCAGAAGGTCGTCGGCATATTGAACCAGAAGCGCGTTGGGATAGGCGTGGCGGGCGCGGCTGCGGATGGCCTTTGCGGCGAAGAACTCGCTGCCGTGGCCGAGCCGGTCGCACAGGATGATGTAGCTTGCTGCCATGGACCGGCTGATGCCGGCCCAGCAATGCACCAGGATCGGCGCCTCGGCGGGCCAGTCGCGGGTGAATGCCAGCAGCTGCGCAACATGTTCCTTCAGCGGAGGGTTCTCGCCGGCCGCGACATCGACCACGTCGTTGATGCCGAGGCGAAGGTGGCGCTCGGGGGGGAAGCCTTGCGGCGTCTCGATCATGTGCTCCGGCGAGAGCAGGGTGATCAAGTGCGACGGCCGGTGGGACCGGATGACGTCGTCAACGGCGGATAGCGGCGTGACCAGGATGCGCGACATGCTCCTTGCTAGCGAAGGATCGTGACGAGTGGAAGGCGTCAGCCTGCCAGCCTTTTAAACCTGTCCAGAAATTGGGCTTGGGCCTCGGCGGTTGCGAGGGGAACCAGCCGGGGTGTCTTCATCAGGGCCGGAGGAACCACGAAGAGCTTGCGCGCGACCTCCATCTCAAAGCCTGCGAGCTGCGTGGCCTCAAAGAAGGCGGCGATGAGATCGGCCCTCTTGAAAAGCTTCGTTAATGTCGGATTTAGGGTCGCGGGCAGGCCGAAACGCAGGTGAATTGCATTCTGAAGTCTGTTCTCCAAAGCTTTGTAATCAATGCCAATTGCTACTTTGAATGGAGAAATGAGGTCACCGATAACATATTCAGGAGCGTCGTGGAGAAGGGCCGCAAGCCGGGCTTCACGGGTAAGGCCGGGCCGAAGCTCGGAGACGATCCGTTCGACCAGGAGGCAGTGCTGTGCGACCGAGAAGGCATGCTCGCCCTTGGTCTGACCATTCCAGCGGGCGACGCGGGCGAGTCCGTGGGCAATATCCTCGATCTCGACATCCAGCGGCGACGGGTCGAGCAAATCTAGGCGGCGGCCGCTCAGCATGCGCTGCCAGGCGCGCGTGGGTGGGTGGGACATGGGACTCCTGCAAGCGGGCCGCGTGTTTACCCTAAACCGCGTTGGCGTGCGAGGCGCGAAACACCCGTCGATATAGTCCCGCCGTACAGCCGGAAAATCGCCGGCGTCGGGGACCACATGAGCATCAAGCCCCTGGGGGCGGAGAAGCTGCGGCGGGTGACGGATCCGACGCAGCTGCCCTTTAAGACGACAGATACCCTGCCGGAGCCGGTGGGTCCCGTGGGGCAGGACCGCGCCATGCGGGCGCTCCACTTCGGCGCGGGCATGGCCCAGGCCGGCTACAATATCTTCGTCACGGGTCCGACGGGCACGGGCAAGCGCGCCGCGGTGAGCCGTGCCCTGAAGCGGCTGGCGGCCTCCATGCCGGCGGCGCAGGACATCGCGTACGTCCACAACTTCGCGGCACCGCACCGACCGTGCGCATTGCGCTTTGCGGCCGGCGAGGGCGCGAAGTTCAGGGCGGCAATGCAGGAGTTCACGGACTCGCTGAAAGGCGCGATGCCCAAGCTGTTCGAAGGCGACGACTACCGGCAGCGGCGCGCGGCTCTGGAAGAGGAATTCCATGTTACCGCAGAGAGCACGTTCGAGCTGTTGCGCAAGCAGGCCGACATCCACGGTCTTGCGCTGGTCGAGCGCGGTGAAGGCGCCTTCGATTTCCGGCCTTCGCGAGACGGGCTTGTGCTGTCCGAAGACGAATATCGCGCCACGCCGAAGGCCGAACGGGACCGTCTGCTTGGCCGCGTGCGCGAACTGCGTGCCGCGCTCGAAAAGGCGGTGGAGCGGTTGGAGCGGCTGCGGCAGGCGACGCTGGAACACGTATCGCAGATCGATCGCGAGATGGGAGAGCACGCCCTGCGCGCCCTGGCCGCACCGCTTTCGCAGCGCTACGCCGGACACCGCGAGGCACATGCGTACATCGAGGCGGTCTTCCGGGATGCCGTGGCGCAGATCGATCTGCTCCAGGCCGTCGCGCGCGGCGAGACGGATGAGCGAAGCCGCCGGGAAGGCGGCGTGTTCCACCGCTATGAAGTGAACCTGATCGTCGACAACGGCGGCGCCGGCGGCGCGCCGGTCGTGACGCTTGGGCTGCCTTCCGTCACCAGCCTGATCGGCAAGATCGAACATGTGCCGGTGCTGATGACCGTTGTCACGGACTTCATGTTCATCAAGCCGGGTGCGCTGCATTGCGCCAATGGCGGCTTCCTGCTGATCGACGCGATGGACCTGTTCCGGCAGGAGCTGTCGTGGGAGACGCTGAAGCGGGCGCTCAAGGCGCGGCAGGTGAAGATCGAGAGTGTCGCGGACATTCTAGACCGGACCCAGACGGTGACGATCCAGCCGGAACCGCTCCCGCTGGACGTCAAGATCGTCCTGTTCGGCGAGCCCTGGGTCTATCACCGGCTTTGCCAGTTTGATCCGGAATTTGCCGACCTGTTCAAGGTGCAGGCGGACTTCTCGACGACTGCGCTTCGCACCGAGGAGAACTGTGCCGACCTGCTGTTCACAATGGCATCCATCGCGCGGACCGATGGGCTCAAGCATCTCGATACGGCTGGCGCGGCGCGACTGCTCGACGAGGCGTCGCGGCAGGCGGGCGATGCCGAAAAGGTCAGCGTGCGGCTGGGGCGGCTGGCCGACATCGTGCGCGAGGGCGATCACTATGCGGCGCTTGACGGCCGTTCGCTGATCTCGGCCGCCGATATCGCGCGCGCGGTGGCGGCGCGGGACGACCGGTCCGGGCGGCTCAAGGCGCTTGAGCATGAGCTGATCCAGCGGCGGATCGTGTTCATCGATACAGACGGCGCACGTGCCGGACAGGTCAACGGACTGACGGTGCTGAGCGCCGCCGGCTTTGCTTTCGGTGTGCCGGCACGAATCACGGCGCGCGTGGCGCCTGGCGATGGACGGGTCATCGACATCGAACGGCTCGCGAGATTCGCCGGACCGAGCCATGTGAAAGGCGTACAGATCCTGTCCGGCTATCTGAACGGTGCCTATGCCATCGGACGGCCGCTGTCCGTCTCGGCCAGTGTGGCGTTCGAGCAGTCCTATGGGGCGATCGACGGGGACAGCGCTGCTGCGGCCGAACTGATCGCTATCCTGTCGGCCATCGCCGACGTGCCTACACGGCAGGGAATTGCGATCACCGGATCGGTCAATCAGCATGGCGAGATGCAGCCGATCGGCGGCGCGAACGAGAAGATCGAGGGTTTCTTCGATGTCTGCGCGGCGCGCGGGCTTGGCCGTCACCATGGCGTCATCATTCCCAAGGCGAACCTCGTGAGCCTGATGCTGCGCGAGGATGTGGTCCAGGCGGTGCGGGACGGGCGGTTTGCCGTCTACGCGCTCGATACGGTCGACGAGGCAATCGAGGTGCTCACCGGGATGCCTGCCGGGTCGCGCCGGCGCGACGGCACATTTCCCCGAGGAAGCTTCAACCGGCTGGTGCGCGAACGCCTGATCGACTTTGCCCGGCCGCGCGTGCTGAAGCCGGTACATCTTGACGGATGGTGGCGGTTCTAGGAACGCTGCGTTTCGGTTCCGCGTTTTCTTCTCGTCCCACGGGAGACGCCCCATGACGTTCGTTAAGATTCTGGCGCCGCTCACGGGCGGTGCGCGCGATCATACCGTGCTCTCAAGCGCCTTCGCCGCAGCCCGGCCGTTCAATGCCCACGTTGCGGCGCTATTCGTGCGGCCCGATGCGACGGAAGCCGTGCCGTTCTACGGCGAGAGCGTCTCTGCGAACGTGATGCAGGAGATCGCAGACGCCTCCAAGAAGGCGTCGGATGAGGCGATCAAGGTTGCCAGGGCCTCGTTGCAGGCCGCTGCAAAAGAGGCCGGCGCGGCCGTACAGGATGTGCCGGAGTTGGGCAGCGCGCCGACAGCATCCTTTCGGGAAGTCACGGGCAATTTCGCCGATCAGGTGACGTTGGCGGCACGTCTGTCGGACCTGGTGGTGTTTGGGGCGCTGAAGGAGGGCGATCGGCCCGGGCTGACGGAAGCTTTCGAGGCGACGTTGCTTGAGACCGGCAGGCCGGTGCTGCTCAGCGCACAGGCGGCGCCCTCGAGCTTCTGCATGAAAAAAGTGTCGGTTGCCTGGAACGACAGCGTGGCCTCGGCCCACGCCGTCACCGCCGCGTTGCCATTCCTGAAATGCGCGCAGTCGGTGGAAATCCTCAGTGTCACGCGCGGCAAGGACGAGCCGATCGGCTGCTCGGACGTGTGCGCCTATCTGAAGCTGCAAGGCATCGCAGCGACAGAGCGGAAGGTCGATGGCGGCAATCGACCGATTGCTGACGTGCTGCTCAAGGCGGCCTCTGAGGGTGGTGCAGGGATGCTCGTGGCAGGCGGCTACGGCCACAATCGCCTGCGAGAGATGTTTTTCTCCGGTGTAACACGGCAGGTCGTGAGCCACGCGGACCTGCCGGTGTTCCTGGTGCATTAGAAGAGAAGCCTGGCCGCTACCAGCATCAGCGTGAGCGCAAGGACGATGCGCAACGCTGTGTCGGCGCAGCGCGAAGGCGCTGGCAATCATGATGCCAGCGTGCCCGTATTGATGCTGCCACCTACGAGATGTCCGGCACCGGCAGGCAGGGTCAGCGGCACCGCGTGCGCGATGTCGGAGCCCGCAATCTTCCCGATGGGCGAACGCGGGTAGAGCAGGATCAGCGCGGTAACGCCGAGCGCGCCGGCGCCGACGGACGAAATCGTCACGAGCACGCCAAGCATGAAGCCAACAAGAATGGTGTAGGCGCGCGTTTTTCGGTGCGCATGCCTTCGAAACGGGCGGACGTGTGCCGATGTTGTTGTCGCGATCCTATTCGCAAGCGTCGCCTCGCCTCTGCGAAGTAAAAATCGTGGCGCGTAGAATGCGCTCAGAGCTTTTGCAGGATGACGCTTCCGGCCGAGTAGCCGGCGCCGAACGAACACAAGAGCCCGATGTCCCCGAACTTGAGGTCGTCGCTGAATTTGTGAAAGGCGATAACCGACCCGGCCGAGCTGGTGTTCGCGTACTCGTCGAGGATGTTCGGCGCTTCACCCGGTAGTGGATCGCGGCCCAGCACGCGCCTGGCGATCAGGTCGTTCATGCCGATGTTGGCCTGGTGCAGCCACAGCCGCTTGAGTTGCGCCGCGGCGATGCCGCTGTCGGCCAAGTGGGTGACGATGAGTTCGGAGACCATCGGCACGACTTCCTTGAAGACCTTGCGGCCCTCCTGGACGAAGAGCTTGTCCGGCTTGCCAACGCCTTCGGGCGCCGTGCGGTTCAGGAAACCGAAATTGTTGCGGATGTTGTTCGAGAACTTTGTCTTGAGCCGCGTGGCGACGATCTTCCAGCTGTTGGCGCCGCGGGCGGTATCGGCGCGCTCCACCAAGAAGGCAGTCGCGACGTCGCCGAAAATGAAGTGGCTGTCGCGGTCACGGAAGTTGAGATGGCCGGAGCAGATCTCCGGATTGCACACGAGAATCGCGCGCGCGTGACCGTTGGCGACCATATCGGCCGCGGCTTGCAGCGCGAAGGTGGCGCTGGAGCAGGCGACGTTCATGTCGAAACCGAAGCCATCGATGCCCAGCGCATCCTGCACCTCGATCGCCATGGCGGGATAGGCGCGCTGCATGTTCGAGGCGCCCACCAGGACGCCGTCGACGTCTTGCGGCTTGCGGTCCGCCGCCTTCAGCGCGTCACGTGCCGCCGTGACGGCCATCTCGGCCAGGATCGAAAGCTGATCGTTCGGACGCTCGGGAATGCGCGGGCACATGACGTCGGGATCGAGCACGCCATCCTTGTCGACGACGTAACGCGCCTTGATGCCGGAGGCCTTCACGACGAATTCAGCGGACGACTCCACCAGCGCCGTCTTCGTGCCGGCCGCGATGGCATCGGCATTGGCCGCGTTGGTGTTGCGAACATAGGTGTTGAAAGCGGTTACGAGTTCGTCGTTCGAGATCGAATGCGGCGGCGTGTAGAGGCCAGTTCCGCTTATGGCTAGCGCTGTCACGCGTGCCGTCCTCTTGTATTGCTCAAATAAGAAGCTGTCTCATGCTCGGAATAAAGGCAAGCAATTCGCGGCGCGATAAACCGCGTTTTCAGATATTCCTCGCTAGAAACCGGTCATTGCGGACATGCCGCACGGGGACGCGCGTGAAGTTGGTGAGCGACAAGGCGGCGACAGTACCGCGGCAGCGCGGGCTGGGCACGGCGCTAGCCACGCTCACGGCGGGCATGATGCTCGGTGCAGCCGCGGCGCAGATGTCGACGGGAGGTCTGTGGCCGGTGCCCGCACTTCTGTCGGGGCTCGGTGTTGCGCTGCTCGCGATAGGTCGGTTCGCCGTGCCAAGTCGCGTTCGGCTGGGTGGCGCGGACGCGAGCTACCGTGCCTTCTTCGACCACGCGATCGAGGGAATTTTCCGCACCACGCCGGATGGACATTATGTCGATGCCAATCCCGCGCTGGCGCGCATCTACGGTTACGCGAGCCCGGCACATCTGAAGGCCGGGCTGACCAACATTGCGGACCAGTTGTACGTCGACCCCGCGCGGCGGGGGGAATTTCAGCGCCTGATGCAGGCCAACGACCAAGTGAGCGCGTTTGTTTCCGAGATAAGGCGGCGCGATGGGTCGACAATCTGGATCTCGGAGAACGCCCGAGCGGTGCGCGACACGTCCGGGCAGCTCATCTGCTACGAGGGTACGGTCGAGGACGTGACCGAACGCCAGAACGCGCAGCGCGCGTTGCGGCGAGCGCTAGCGGACGCGGAGGAAGCCAACCGTGCGAAAGGCGCCTTTCTCGCCGCCATGAGCCACGAGCTGAAGACACCGCTGAATGCCGTGCTGGGTTTCTCGGAGATCATCAAGGACGAGATGCTGGGTACTGTGCAACCGCAGCGTTATCGCAGTTACGCCGCGGACATTCACGCGAGCGGTAGCCGCCTGCTGGCGATCGTCAGCGACGTGCTGGATGTCGCGCGGCTCTCTGGCGGAGCCATCACGTTGAACACACGAGCCTATCCGATGGCAGCATTATGCGAGGAAGCCGTGACCATGGCGCGGATCGCGACCAAGGACGGCCGGGCTGTCGACACGCAGGTTGCGGAATCCCTGCCGCTGGTCGAAGCCGACCCGCAGCGGCTGCGTCAGGCACTCACGAACCTGATCAGCAACGCGCTCAAGTTCACGCCGGAGGGCGGCAGCATCTCGATCATTGCCCGGCAAGAAAAGTCCGGCGGCATATCGTTGCTCGTACAGGACAGCGGCATCGGGATGGATGCCGGAAAGATCGCGGCGGCGCTGGAACCGTTCCGGCAACTCGACCGCTCGCTGGCGCGACGTTTCGAGGGTGCAGGGCTCGGTCTGTCGATTGCGAAATCGCTGGTCGAATTGCATGGTGGAGAACTGCTGATCCAGAGTTCGGTGGGGTCCGGAACCACGGCCACAATTGCTTTGCCCGCTGTGCGGACGATAACGCGCAAGACGCTGGCAGCCTGAGAGCAACGGCGCTAAAAGCCCCGCCATGAACAGCAATACCGCTTTGGTGCTCTTTTCCGGTGGACAGGACTCGACGACCTGCCTCGCCTGGGCGCTCGGCAATTTCGCGCACGTCGAAACGATCGGGTTCAACTATGGCCAGCGGCACCTGGCGGAGATGGGCGCGCGGCCGGTGATCCGTGCGGCGATTGCCGGCATTGAGCGATGGTCGGGACGGCTGGGCGAGGATCACATCCTTCCGATCAACGTCATGAGCGCCATCGGCGGCACGGCTCTTACCGACAACATGAAAATCGAGATGGGGCGCGATGGTTTGCCCACAACGTTCGTGCCGGGACGCAACATCTTCTTCCTGGCGGCCGCGGCGGCGCTGGGATATCGGCGCGGGATTTCCGATCTGGTCGGCGGAATGTGCGAGACGGACTTCTCCGGCTATCCGGATTGCCGCGACGAGACCATCAAGGCGACGGCGCGATCGCTGTCGCTCGGCTTGGCACGCGAGGTGCGCATCCATACGCCGCTGATGTGGATCGACAAGGCGGCGACATGGAAGATGGCGGAGGATTTGGGTGGCAAGGCACTGGTGGACCTGATCATCCAGGAGACCGTCACCTGCTACAATGGCGTGCCGACACCGCGCGACTGGGGCAAGGGCTGCGGCGAATGTCCGGCGTGCGCATTGCGGGCGCAGGGCTACGCGAAGTACCGGGCGGCATGACCTATTCGGTCAAGGAAATGTACTACACGCTCCAGGGCGAGGGTGCGCAGACGGGCCGCGCCGCGGTGTTCCTTCGTTTCGCGGGGTGCAATCTGTGGACCGGTCTGGAGCGCGACCGTGCAGCGGCAGTGTGCCGGTTCTGCGATACGGATTTCGTGGGCACTGACGGACCGGGCGGTGGGAAGTTCGCCACCGCGGACGATCTGGCGAATGCGGTGGCGGAGAAGTGGCCCGGCGGCGGGCGGCCCTATGTGGTGTGCACCGGCGGCGAACCTCTGCTTCAACTGGACAAGGCGGCGGTCGCAGCGTTGCATGCACGCGGGTTCGAGGTCGGCATCGAGACCAATGGAACGCAGGTGCCGCCGCCGGGCATCGACTGGATCTGCGTCAGTCCGAAGGCGAACGCCGACCTGGTGCTGACCCGCGGCAATGAACTCAAGCTGATCTATCCGCAGGAGGGCGCAGAGCCGGAGCGCTATGCAGGCCTCGCATTCGACAACTTCTTCCTCCAGCCGATGGACAATCCGGTGCGCGACGCCAACACAGCGGCGGCGACGGAATACTGCCTCGCGCACCCGCAATGGCGGTTGAGCCTTCAGACCCACAAGCTGATCGGTATCCGCTAGACCGACGCCACCGGCTTCATGCGGCGGGTCTCGCCTTGCGGTGTGCGGGCGCGGAGATCGTCGAGCAGATCGCGCTTCATCGCGGCGGCGGCAGGATCGTTCCAGAGATTGCGCCATTGGCGCGGATCGTTCTTCAAGTCGTAAAGCTCGCCTTCGGTGCCTTCATAGATCGAGGTCTTGCCATAGGCCGTGATGGTCCAGCCATCGCGGTAGAGCGAGCGGAGCGAGACGGAGATGCCGTCGAACTCGCTGTCCCACTCGGTGAAGACGGCTTCGCGTCTGCCCGCCGTGGAAGCGTTGCGGGGCAGGGCGGCGCCTTCCATCCAGTCGGCGCGGTCGAGGCCCGCGATCTCGCAGAAGGTGGGTGCGAAATCGACCTGACCTACGGGAGCGGCGATGGTGGCGGGCGCGACCTGCGTGTTCGGTGCAGGTCGCCAGATCAGCGGCAGGCGCATCAGGCTGTCGACGTGATGCGGGCCCTTGAAAAGAAGACCGAAGTCGCCCTGGAACTCGCCATGGTCTGTCGAAAACAGTACGTCGGTATCCGCGTCCCAGCCGCGCTTGCCGATATGCGCCATGACGCGGCCGACGGCCTCGTCGATCAGCTCGTTCTTGATGTGGGTCATCGCATCGATTTCGCGGAGCTGGTCTGTCGTCAGGGTCGACGGAATCCATTTCGGCGGCGCCTCGTAGCAAGTCACGCGCTTGCCGGTCCACCAGTCCTTCCAGTGATGCGGCTTGGCAGAGAGGATTTCATCGATCTTCTCGGGCGAACCGGGATAGCCCGCGGGCACCGGGATGTCGCGCCAGTCGACACGGCCGAGTTCGCTCTCCGGCGGGTCCCATGGATGATGCGGATCGGGGAAGCTCATCCAGACGAACCAGTCATCTTTGACGTCGAGGCTGTCGAGATAAGCGATGGTGCGGTCGGCGACCCAGTCCGTGTGATAGAGACCGCGCGGCGTCGGGTTGTGCTTCACCTGCACCGCGCCGGTGTCGCCGGCGCCGAAGGAGTTCTGGTACAGGTCGGGACCGAGCACCGGATAGAAATTGTCCAGCAGCTCCGGGTGGGTCTTCATCAGCCACTGCGCATAGTGCAGTGGGCCGCGGGCGCCGTGGGCGGCGAGCTCCATGTGGTCGAAGCCGCGATGCGGGCCGAAGGTGCCTTCGCGGCCCATGCGGTTCTCCGCGAAGCGGAGTGCGATGTCGAGGAACGGCTCGAAATGCGCCTTGCCGATCAGCGCGGTGTGGTAGTTCTTCTCCTCTTTCAGCAGGCGCGCAACGGAGGGCGCGTCCTCCGGCAGCGGGACGCCGTTCATCCAGACGCCATGTGTTGTTACGTACTGGCCGGTGATCATGGTGGCGCGCGCCGGCATGCAGACCACGTTCTGCGCGTGGCAGCGGGTGTAGTTGATGCCGTCGCGCGCGAGCGCGTCGATGTTGGGCGTGCGTGCGATTTTCTGCCCGTTCGAGCCGATGGCGTCGAACCGCATCTGGTCGGTTGTGATGAAGAGAATCTTGCGGCCCATACGCTACCCCGGCGAAACCGGAGTCACGGTACCGATTTTGTGCCGCCGAGGCGAGCGGATCAGAAGCGCGTGACGATCTTGGTCATGTCGGGACGCACGCGCTCTTCGAGAGGTAGCGCGGGCTGGCCGATGTAGACAAAGCCAGCAATGCGCTCGCCGGGTTTGAGGCCGAGCTTCTCCTTGACGGTCGCGTTATAGGCTGGCCATTCGGTCAGCCAGTTGGCGACGAAGCCTATGGCATGCGCGGCGATCAACATTGTCTGGCAAACTGCGCCGGCGGAGAGTTGCTGCTCCCACACGGGGATCGGGATCTGCTCGCGGACGCGGCTCACGACGGCGACAACCGCGGGGGCGCGGAGGAAGCGCTGGCGCTCCTGTTCGATGCGGTCTGGCGTCGCCTGGGGATCGGTGTCGCGGAGCGTGGCCGCCAGCAGCTCGCCCATGCGGCTGCGGGCGTCGCCCTCGAACACGATGAAGCGCCAGGGGAAGAGCTTGCCGTGATCGGGCACCCGTGCGGCGGCGGTGAGGATAGCCTCGAGCTGTGCCGGCGAAGGACCCGGGCCCGTCATGGTCTTTGCCGAGCCCGAGCGGCGCGACAGGAGCAGGTCCAGCGCGTCGGGCGCAGGGCAATTGAGGGCGGGGTTTGCGGAATCCATCGTCAGCCTATGCAGGGGAGTGGGGTTGCCGGTTTGGCATGCCGCCCTACTTAAGGAATGAAGAGGGGGAGCGCGACCGAATTCTGGGTCTATTCACGCTCCTGACGCGTTGTTTTGTAATAATCATTCGTCCACTGATATAGTGGCGCCATTGGGAGCGAACATGGCCGTTACACGCGAGAAGGTTGCCACCTGCGATCCGATATGGAGCGCCCTGCGCGAGCAGGCGGAGGAGCTGGCCGTGCGCGAGCCGGCGCTGGCGAGCTTTGTCCACGCGACGGTGTTGAAGCACGACCGGCTGGAGAACGCGCTGTCCTACCATCTGGCGAAGAAGCTGGGGTCGGAAGACCTGTCACCGATGATGACCCGCGAGATCTTCGACGAGGCGATGGCGGCGGAGCCGGAGATCGGCGTCGCCGTGCGCGCGGACTTGTCGGCGGTGTTCGAACGTGACCCGGCGTGCCGGGCGTATCTGGACGCCTTCCTGTTCTACAAGGGTTTCCACGCAATCCAGAGCTATCGCATCGCGCACTGGCTGTGGCATCACAATCGCCAGCACATGGCGCGCTTTTTCCAGAGCCGCATCTCCGAGCTGTTCGACGTCGATATCCATCCGGCGGCGAAGATCGGCAAGGGTATCATGATAGATCACGCGACCGGCGTGGTGATCGGCGAGACCGCGGCCGTCGAAGACGACGTTTCGATGTTGCATGGCGTGACGCTGGGCGGCACGGGCAAGGAAGACGGCGACCGCCACCCGAAGATTCGCCGTGGCGTCCTGATCTCGGTCGGCGCCAGCGTGCTCGGCAACATCGAGGTCGGCGAGTATTCGCGCGTGGGCGCGGGTTCGGTCGTGTTGAAGCCTGTACCGCCCGGATGCACGGCGGTGGGCGTGCCGGCGCACCTCACCAACTGCGCGGGTGCCGACCGGCCGTCGCAGGAGATGAACCAGTTCATCGACGATCCGAGCGGCTAAAGCGCGTCGACCACCTTCAGCCAGGTCAGCGCGGCCGTCACCATCGGCTTGCGGAGTAGCTGCCCACCGGGAAATTTCCGTGCAGGGACGCGGGCGAGGGTGTCGAAGCGCTCCGGCTTGCCAAGCGCGGCTTCCGCAAGGGCCTTCCCGCCCAGCGCCGACAGCGCCACACCGTGACCGGAATAGCCGTGACCGAACAGGACGCGTTCCGACAGCCTGCCGAAATGCGGCATGCGGGTGCGCGTGATGCCGACCGTACCGCGCCAGGCGTATTCGATGGGCGTGTCATGGAGCTGCGGAAAGACGCGCAGCATGCGCGGGCGGACGAGGCGCGCGATATCTGCCGGCGGGGTCCAATACCTCTCGCGGCCGGCGAACAGCAGGCGGTTGTCGGCGCTTTTACGATAGTAGTCGAGGACGTGCCGCGTGTCGGCAACCGCGACATCGCTGGGAAGCACGGTGCTGTCGGATAGCGGCGCCGTGGCCACGATGAAACTCTCGACATGCGCGATGTAGGGTTTGAGATGGGGCGCCAGTGCGCCGCTGAACGCATCGGTGGCGAGCACGATATGGCCAGCGGTGACGCTGCCCAGATCGGTCCGCACGACATTGCCTTCGATCGCGCGCACCCTGCTGTTGTCGTAGAGCGTCGCGCCGGCATCCAACGCGCCCTCAGCGAGGCGGCGCGCGAACTTGAGCGGATGCAGATGGCCGCCGCCTTTGTCGAGGCGCGACGCGGGGTAAGCCGCCGTGCCGATAGATGCCCTCGTCGTTGCGGCATCCATCGTCACCAGCTCGCGATAGCCGTAGTTCCGTTCGAGATGGGCGGCGTCTTCCGCCAGGTCGCGCGACGCTGCCGCGTCATGGGCGGCGATGACCAGGCCGCGCTTGAGATCGCAACCTTCGCGCGCGAGGTCGAAGACGAGATGGCGCGCTTCCTCGCTTAACGTCCAGAGATCGCGCGCGTGTTGCACGCCGAGCCAGCTTTCGAGATAAGCCTGTTCCTTGCGGTGGCCCGGATGGATCTGGCCGCCATTGCGGCCGGAGGCAGCAAAGCCGACAGCCTGCGCTTCCAGGACAACGACCCTGGCGCCCGCGCGAGCGCCGTGGAGGGCGGCGGAGAGGCCTGTGAACCCGGCGCCGATGACGCAGATGTCGGCGCGGATGTCACCCGAAAGCTGCCGTGCCAGCGGGCCTTCCGGCACACTTGCCGCATAGTATCCCTGAGGCGCACCGACCATGGAACGTGCTTGCGCGCGGGCGTGCCCGGCGGTCAAGTGCGCCACTTGACCCGCGTCGCATCCCTGTGCGAGTTGAGCCCTTCGTTCAGGAGAATTCCGTGACCCGCAGCGAAATCTGGCGCCTGGAGAAGTATCTGCGCAACCTGTTCCGTCTCGACACGATCACCATCGTGGAGCGGCCGAAGCAGGCGGATTCCGTCGAGGTGCAGGTCGCGGGCGAATTCGTCGGAGTGATCTTCAAGGACGAAGAGGACGGCGAGGTCTCCTACGCCTTTAACATGGCGATCCTGGAAATGGATCTGCCTGAGGCGCCGGCCAGCCGTTCCTAGGACGCCTTGCGGATCGCTGTGAGGAAGGTCGCACCGAACTCCTTGAGCTTGGCGGCACCAACGCCGTGCACCTCGGCGAATTCGGTCTCGTTCTTCGGGCGGCGTTGCGCCATGTCGATCAGTGTGCGGTCCGAGAAGATCACATAGGCCGGGACGCGGCGCTGGCGCGCGAGCCCCATACGCAGCTCCTTCAACGCTGCGAGCAGCGAGTTGTCGCTGGTGGTGAGTTCAGCGGCTGCGGCTTCGCGGCGGGCCTTGCGGGTGTCAGTGCGCGGCGCGAGCGGACGATAACCGAACGCGCCTTCACCTTGCAGCAACCTGCGGCCTTTCGCGCCGAGGCTGAGGCCGCCATAGCCGGCGACGTCGAGTTTCAGAAATTCGGCGGCGACGAGCTGGCGCAGCAGCGACTGCCATTCCTCCCTCTTGCGCGCCGCGCCTTTGCCGAAGGTGGCGAGGCGGGCGTGGCCGGCGGCAACGACCTTCTCGTTGTTCATGCCGCGCAGGATGTCGACGATGTGCGCGGCGCCGTAGCGCTCGCCGGTTTCGCGGATGGTGACGAGCGCGAGCTTTGCCTCGGCCGTGCCGTCGACGAGGTTGCCGGGCTGGATGCAGAGGTCGCAGTTGCCGCACGGCTCCGATGTCTCGCCGAAATAGCTGAGCAGGACCTGGCGGCGGCAGCCTGGCGCTTCGCAGTAGCCGATCAGGGCGCCGAGGCGCTGGTGCTCCCGGCGCTTGCGATCTTCACCAGCATTCTCCTGGTCGATGAACTTGCGGCGCATGGCCATATCGCTCAGACCGAACAGCATGTGCGCATCGGCGGCGGCGCCGTCGCGGCCGGCGCGGCCGATCTCCTGGTAGTAGGCTTCGAGGCTTCCGGGCAGATCCATGTGGAAAACGAAGCGAACATCGGACTTGTCGATGCCCATGCCGAAGGCGATGGTGGCGACCATCACGATGGCGCGCTCGGTCATGAACGCATTCTGGTTCGCGTCGCGCAGGTCCTTGTCCATGCCGGCGTGGTAGGCTAGCGCCCTGACCCCGCTCCGGTTCAGGAACTCGGCCGTCTGTTCTGTCTTGTTGCGGGAGAGGCAGTAGACGATACCGCTCTCGCCGCGATGGCTTTGCAGGAAGTGCAGGAGCTGTTTCTTGCCGTCGTGCTTTGGCTGGACCGTCAGCCTTATGTTGGGGCGATCGAAGCCGAGAACGACGGTTTCGGCCTTGCCGTCGAAAAGCCGGCTGGCAATGTCAGAGCGGGTGACTTCATCGGCCGTCGCGGTCAGCGCGATGATAGGCACGCGCGGGAACGCCTCGCGGAGTTGGGCCAGGGCTTCGTATTCCGGGCGGAAGGCGGGGCCCCATTGCGAAATGCAGTGCGCCTCGTCGACCGCGATCAGACGGATGTCCAGTTTCTTGAGTGCGGCGATCATACGCTCGGTCATCAGGCGCTCGGGCGCGAGGTAGAGCAGGCGGGTGTCGCCCGCCGCGGCGCGGCGCCACGCGGCGACGTTGTCACCGCGGTCAATCGCCGAGTTGATCGCGTCAGCCGCAACGCCGGCGAGACGAAGGGCCGCGACCTGGTCCTGCATCAGGGCTACCAGCGGTGAGACGACGATGGTGAGCCCGCCCATGACCAGTGATGGCACCTGGTAGCAGAGCGACTTGCCCGAGCCGGTCGGCATCACGGTCAGGACGTGACGGCCGGAGAGAACGGCGTCCATCACCGTCTCCTGCCCCGGACGGAAACCGTCGAAGCCGAAGATGTCTTTCAGGACCTGATGCTTGGCGTCGCGCGCAGCGAGACTCATGAAAGGCAACCTGCCGCAAGCGTTCGCAGCGGGCAATCGCGGATGCTTGAGCGTCCACGGCTATCGCAGCATGATGGCGCGTTTTCCAAGACAGGCCCTGCGTGGCGCTCGTGACAGAACTGTTTCGCCAGCGTTTCGTGGTGCTGGGCGCGCTCGGCGTGCTGGCTGCGACGGGCATGATTTACGGGCTCTTCACCCATGCCGTGCCGGTGGGGGCTTTCTTTCTGACAGCGTCGTCGCTCGCTGCGGGGTTCGGCGTGGCGTTTGTCCACTTGCGGCATGTGGCCCTGGCGGCGGTCGCGGTAGCGGCGCCGCTGCCCGGGATGATCTGGGCCTGGCCGTTCGCGGCGACGCACGGCGTTGGGATGCTGCCGCTCGTAGCAGCTTATGGGTTCGCAACGCTGGCGGGCGCGGCGTGGTGTTCCGAGATGCTGCGGGGCATTGCAGACGGGCGGGATCGAACAGCGGCGATTCTGGTGCGGCCGGCGCCGATGGTGCGGCCGGTGGCAGTGGCCGTGCTGGTCGCCGGCGTTGTCCTCCTGGGTTGGTTTTTTCGGATCGACGCCCTGCGTGCCGCCGGCATTGCGGTTGAGATGTTCGCCGGCGTGCTGTCGGCACTGCTGTTTGTGACGTTTGGGGCACTGGCGTTGCCATTCAGCGAAACGGCGGTGACCGACATCAATCGCGCACGCGAGCGACGGGCCGTGCGGCTGCGTTTTCTGGCGCACCTGATCGAGCCGCGCTGGGGCCTGAGTTTGGCGGGCGTCGAGATGGTGCTCGCGGTGCTGGGCTACTTCGCCCTGGATGCGCTGCAGGCGAAAGGAGCTATGACCGCGCACTATGGATACTGGTCGGCGGCGGCACTGGTCGTGTTCGCGGCAACGTTCGGCGTCGGCCGCGATTGGCGGGACGCGCTGGCGGGCCTCGTGGCGCTGGCAGTGGAGACGCTGCTGGGTCTCTGGCTTTGGGCCATCGCTGTCGGGCAGCTGACGACGCTGGCGCTGGTCGTCGTCGTCATGACCGACGCGGTGTCGCTCATGCCGATACTGGTGCTGGTGGGAAAGGCACGGAGCTATCGAATGGACGGCGACGCGCCGGACATCGCGCGGCTGAAGGCGATGGAGGACGGCGCGGTCCCCGCGGTCTACGGCTGCGCCTGCGCCGGAGCGGCGATCATGCCCTGGGTCGTGCTGCACGGCTCGATGGTGACGCTGGCGATGCTATTCGCGCTGGCGGCGATAGAGTCGACCATCGGCGCCCCGGCAATTGCCACGGCGCTGGAGACGATGGTTCGGCGGCGCTATTCGGTTGAGAAGCTCTACGGGCGCGGCTGAGGCTCGGCGTCGGCCTGGCTCTTGGGCGCCTTCTTGAACCCGGCGATCAGCGTCGCCACGGTGTCGCCGATCTCGCGCCAGCGGGCGAGGTGGGCGCGCTTGAAGCGATAGGACAGCGCCACCTTGCGATCGATGGGCGTGTCGCGCAGGCAGCTCGGGCTTGGGACCTGGGGCGAGAAGCGGACGCAGCGCAGGATCACCGGGCCGGCAGCGGTCTGGCCGACGAAGAGGTCTTCGCTCCGGTAGCCGGAGTCGTCGCGGAAGGTGTACTGGGTCAGGCCGAACGGGCCGGCCGTTCCGTTCTGGTCGGTGACGTAATTCAGGTAGATGCGCGCAAGCCGGTCGGCTTCGGAACGGTTCACTTCCTCGTCGCGGATGAGGAGATAGATCACCGGTGAGTCGGCCGTGTTGTCGGCGAACGTTGCAGCCTCGGCGTTCGACCAGCCCGCCAGGTCCGGCAGCAAGGCAACCAGCGAGATGTCGCGGCGTGCGCCGCCCTGACGGACACTCTCGAACTGGATGTAGTTCGCGGGGATCCAGAGCTTGAGGCCGTGGACTCGCAGCGCCACCAGGCGGGAGTCCGAGGTCGGCGCGGGCTGTTCGTTGACGAAGGTCTGCGGGCTGGGCGCCAGATAGTAGACCAGGATCAGCGCCGACAGGACGACGGTGATGACAAGCACCGCCAAAGGGATCAGCCAGCCGGAGCGCTTGCGGATCGTACTGTCGGTGTCGGAGTAGGTCATGGCCATCGCTGCGCGATCCTTCGACTCGCGCATCCAGACTCCTAACACGCGCCAATCCCCATTCCGGCGCGACAGTCGTGCACCAAGGCCGGATTCTTCGGTGACGTGACGCAAAAGCCTCTGTGACAGAACGCGGTTAAGCTGGAAGGAGACCGGCCCATCCCGGGACAGCCCTGATTGTTCCGCAGTCGGGCGGCTCAATTCGGAACAGCCATCCCGCAAAACGGGGCGGTTTCAAGGCATGCCGCCTGCAACTCCGGTCCGGCGAGATGGAGCCGGGGACCCCGTTTGTACAAAGATCTGTTTGTGGCCGTTTTTGCGACGCTGTGCGGATTCACCGCCTCGGGTATCCTGGCAAACCTTTATCGGTTGATTGCGAAAAAGCCGGAGACCACGACGGGCCGCGTCGGTTACGCCGTCGTCATGGTCGTCGCCGGGCCGAACGTACTGTTCGAGAACGCGGCGACGTCCTTTCGGGCCAAGGATTGCTCCAGCTTTGCCTTTTGGCTCGCGGTCAGCATCGCCTGCTACTGGAGCTTTGGGCTGGGGCTGTTCGTCATCCAGCTCGGGCAACTGATCGGGCGGCAGCTCGGCAATTAGGCACCGCCCAAGCCTGAATTGATCAGCGGCCCAGCTCCAGGCCATTCAGCTCGCCGTTGGCGCGCCAATCTTCCAGCATCTTGATGAAGGCGATCGAGCCGCCGCCGAAGCTGCCGTTGCGGGCGGCGAGGACGGAGGGCTGACCTTCGTTGTTGTAGTAGCCGGGCGTGCATTCTTCCTGGAAGCGCTGACGGTTGAGCGCGGCGCCGATGATCGTCTGCACCCAGGCGTCTTCCGCCTCCTTCGTCGTCTCGATGCGCGTGGCCTGCCGGTCCTGCGCGGTCTTCACCACATAGCCGACGTGCTTGGACTGCTCGTTCAGCATGTGCGGGTAGTTCGCGGTGAAGCCGGACTGGATGTTCGAAACCACGAACAGGTTCGGGAAGTCGTGCACGAAGAAGCCGTGGAAGGTGGACACACCGTCCTTCCACTTGCCGCTCAGCGTCTGGCCGCCGCGGCCGGTGACCTCGTAGCCCGAACGGCGCACGTAAGAGGTGCCGACCTCGAAGCCGGTGCCGTAGACGAGGCAATCGAGCGTGTACTCCCTGCCGTTGGCGACGACGCCGGTCTCGGTGATCCGCTCCACGCCTTTGCCGTTGGTGTCGACGAGGGTGACGTTCGGCCGGTTGAAGGTGGCGAGATATTCATCGTGGAAGCAGGGGCGCTTGCAGAACTGGTTGTAGTAGGGCTTGAGCGCCTCGGCCGTCGTCGGGTCCTTCACGACGGAGGCGGCACGGGCGCGGATCGACTCCATCTTCTTGAAATCGGCGAGCTGCATGGTGGTGGCGAGGTCCATGTTCTCGCTGCCGCCCTTGCGCATCAGCGCGAGCATGTTGCCGATGATGTCGGTCCAGCCGTCATTCACCAGGTCTTCCGACTGCGGGATGCCGCTGACCAGCGCGTTGAAGTTGTCCATGCGGCGCTGCTGCCAGCCGGGTGTCAGGCTATCAACCCAATCCGGCGAGGTCGGCGTGTTGTTGCGCACGTCGATGGAGGAGGGGGTGCGCTGGAACACGTAGAGGTGCTTCGCGCCGGCGCCGAGATGCGGCACGCACTGCACCGCTGTCGCGCCCGTGCCGATGATGCCGACGACCTTGTCCTTCAGCTTCGTCAGGTTGCCGTTCGGATCGCCGCCCGTGTAGTCGTAATCCCAGCGGCTGGTGTGGAAGGAGTGGTTCCTGAAGCTTTCCACGCCGGGAATGCCGGGCAGCTTGGGGCGGTGCAGCGGACCGTTCGCCATCACCACGAAGCGCGCGCGCATCGCGTCGCCCTTGTTGGTGCGTACGATCCAGCGGGCGGCCTTGTCGTCCCAATCGAGCGCGGTCACTTCGGTCTGGAAGACGGCGTTCCTGTAGAGATCGAAATGCTCGCCGATGCGGCGGCAATAATCGAGGATCTCCGGCGCGCGGGTGTACTTCTCGACCGGCATGTAGCCGACCTCTTCGAGGAGCGGCAGGTAGATGTAGCTCTCGATGTCGCAGGCGGCGCCCGGATAGCGGTTCCAGTACCAGGTGCCGCCGAAGTCACCGCCCTTTTCGATCAGGCGGACATCCTCGACGCCGGCTTCGCGCAGGCGGGCGCCGGCGAGCAGGCCGCCGAAGCCGCCGCCGATGACGACGACTTCGACTTCGTCGGTGAGCGGAGCGCGCTTGACCTGGGCGACGTAAGGATCGTCGAGATAGTGGGCGAACTGGCCCTTCATCTCGACGTATTGCTCGTTGCCTTCCTTCTTCAGGCGCTTGTCGCGCTCGGCGATGTACTTGGCCTTGAGCTTTTCGGGATCGAAGCCGAGATCGTCTGTGGCGGAAATTGCTTCGAAGGCCATTGGCGGTTCGCGCTCCAGCGTGTTCTGACTGAAAGTCAGGATACGAAAGGTGTTTTTGAAGGCCAGCGAAACTTTAGAATATCGGGTACGCAAAGGCGCGCAGACGCTGCGGAAACACTCACTTTTCTGGTCCTTAAAGAGCGAAGCCGCCTGCGTGCCCGCAGACGGCCTCGCTCCGGTCCAGTGCTTCGGCGACTCGCAGCCAGCGGCATCCCGCCCGACCAACAGACACCTTCTCTGTTCACCCCGCAGGCTTGTCGGACTCACGGATCGCGCGTCGCCGCCGGCCAGCGGTTGCCTCGATCCTCTCCACGGGTGCGCGTGACACGCACAAGCCTGGTATGCGACGGCCGTCACGTCAGATTCGGTAGGTCATCGCTCGTGCTCCACTCTCAGATTGGACGGAACATATATGAAACATATTCTAGGCTTCAAGACTCGGACATGCGATGAACCTGTGGATAACTGGCTCGGCGGTTATGATAAACCCAATTCAATAGAGATCTCAGGCGCTTGCAACCTGAAAAACATTCGTTCCTAGCCAAAGTCATCGTCGAAATTGTTATAGTGTTGTACTTGACTATAACACTGAACCGCCTACATGGTGATGGGGCAGCGTGGTGGCCGGTCAGTGGGACCCGCCGACGCTCGCAAGGCAAAGGGCAATCGGGCGTATGCCGGACGATTGGAACGACACCCAGCCGATCTACCGCCAAGTGCGCGACCGCGTCGTGGCGATGATCCTGGACGGGGCGCTGAAAGAGGGCGATCCGCTTCCGTCGGTGCGCAGCGTGGCCGCGGAGTACCGCGTCAATCCGCTGACCGTGCTGAAAGGCTATGACCAGCTCGCCGACGAGCAGCTTGTCGAGAAGCGCCGCGGCCTGGGGCTGTTCGTCAATGCCGGCGCGCGCAAGTCGCTGCTGGGCGCCGAGCGCCGCAAGTTCCTCACCGAGCAATGGCCACCGATCCTGGCGACGATCCATCGCCTGGGGCTGACGCCGCAGGAATTGCTCACCGCAACCAACAATGGGGGCGCCTGATGTCGTGCATTGAAGCGCACGGATTGCGCAAGACATTTGGAACCACGGTCGCGCTTGCCGGCATCGACCTGAAAGTCGAGGAGGGGCGCATCCTGGGCCTGATCGGTCCCAACGGCGCGGGCAAGAGCACGGCGCTGAACGCGATCCTCGGTCTCGTGCCGTATGAAGGCCAGTTGAAGGTGCTGGGGCGCAATCCGTGGACCGAGCGCGACGCGCTGATGCGCGACGTGTGCTTCGTGGCCGACGTCGCCGTGCTGCCGCGCTGGATGCGGGTTTCGCAGGTGGTCGACTACGTCGCCGGCGTGCATCCGCGCTTCGACCGTGCGAAGGCGGAAGGCTTCCTGGCCAAGACGACGATCAGGCACACCAGCCGCGTGCGCGAATTGTCGAAGGGCATGGTGGCGCAACTTCATCTGGCGCTGGTGATGGCGATCGATGCCAAGCTGCTGGTGCTGGACGAGCCGACGCTGGGGCTCGATCTGCTCTACCGCAAGCAGTTCTACGACACGCTGCTGAACGACTACTTCGACCACACGCGCACCATCGTGGTGACGACGCACCAGGTCGAGGAGATCCAACACATCCTGACCGACCTGATGTTCATCGACCGTGGGCGGATCGTGCTGACGTGCAGCATGGAAGACTTCGAGGCGCGCTACACCGAGGTGATGGTGAACCCCGAGAACATCGCGGCGGCGCGCGCGCTGAAGCCGATCAACGAACGGCAGGTGTTCAACCGCGCGATCATGCTGTTCGACGGCGTGAAGCGCGACCAGCTCACCGGATTGGGCGAAATCCGCACGCCGAGCATCGCCGATCTGTTCGTCGCCACCATGGGCGCCACGCAGGGAATTGCCGCATGAGCATGTCATCCTCCGATGCCGTTCCCGAGACCATGCCTGCGGCGACGACCGCGACGGCCTCATCGACGCGGCCGTTCTTCTGGTCGGTCAGGCGCGAAATCTGGGAATACGGTTCGCTCTATATCGCGCCGCTGGCGGTCGCGGGGCTGGTGCTGTTCGGTTTCGTGATCAGCTTCTTCAGCATGGCGCGCCACGAGCAGGAAATCCGCGCGACGCTGACGCCGAATTCGATGCCCGCCATCATGGTGCTGCCTTACGACATCGCAGCCGTTTCGGTGATCGCTGTGGGCGTCATCGTCGGGCTCTTCTATTGCCTGGGCGCGCTCTACAACGAGCGGCGCGAGCGCAGCATCCTGTTCTGGAAGTCGCTGCCGGTGTCGAACCTGACGACGGTGCTGTCGAAGGCGTTCATCCCGCTCGTCGTGTTGCCGATCATCGTGTTCGCCGTCACGGTGGTGCTGCATCTCGTCATGCTGGCGCTGAACATCGTCGCGCGCATGGCTTCGGGCATGAGCGTGAACGACCTGCTGTCGAACCTGCCGATTTTCCAGATGGAGATCGTGATGCTGTACGGCGCGTTTGCTTTCGCGCTGTGGCATGCGCCGATCTATGCCTGGTTCATCTTCGTGTCCGGCTGGGCCAAGAAGGCGCCGTTCCTGTGGGGTATCCTGCCGCCGCTGGCGCTTGTCCTGGTCGAGCGGCTCGCGTTCGGCACGCATTATGCCGGCCGGCTGATTTCGTACCGCCTGGGCGGCGCCGTCGATGCGGCGTTCTCCAGGCCGACCATGCTGCCGATCCATGTGCTGCACGAGCACGTGACGCAGAACCATGGCACGCGCCACGGGATGGACGGCGTTCCGGTGTTCGGTCTTCAGCAGATCGATCTGGCTGGTTTCCTGAGCACGCCGGGACTGTGGGCGGGACTTGTCGTGGCGGCCGCGTTCCTGGCCGCCGCCGTGTGGATGCGCCGCAAGCGCGAGGCGCTTTGAAAGAATTCTCGAGAAGGAGGGTTCGTTATGTTCGCTCTATCGCATGACGAGTTCGGTCTGGAGTCGTTCATCGTCTCGCATCTGCGGGAGTCGGCCGGGTTCTGGTTTCTCGTTGTCGGTGCGGTGACGAGCGTGGTCCTGCTGCTGGCGCGCCTCTAAGATGGCCCACCTGGTGCTCGATTCCAGCGCGCCGTTGATCGCGCGCGCAACGACCGACGCGCTCTTGTGGGGGCACATCGGCGGCGGGACCGTGGGCATCGCCTCCGGACTTGTCGCGGCGTTCGCAAGGAAGGGCGGACGCTGGCATCGCGGGGCGGGCAACGCGTTCTTCGTCTCGATGCTGGCGATGGCAGGCGTCGGCGCGGCAGTGGCGCCGTTCCTGAACGACCCGGTGTCGTCTATTGCGGGCATGTTGACGCTCTATCTGATCCTGACCGGATGGTCGACGGCGCGGCGTCACGCAGGCGGCGTGGGGACACTCGAATATGGCGGGCTGGCGGTGGTGCTCGGCATCGGCGCGGCAGACTTCGTGCTGTGGCAGATGGCGATCCGTGACCCGCACCTGTTCCCGGATGTTCCGCCACCGGCTTTTTATGTGATCGGATTCATCGTAGCGGCCGCGGCGCTGGCCGACCTGAGCGTGATCTGGCGGGGCGGCGTGATGGGCGCGGCACAGACGGCGCGGCATCTGTGGAGGATGCTGACGGCGCTGACCATCGCGACCGGGTCGGCGTTCCTCGGCCAGCCGAAGGTGCAGGCGGTGGTGCCGCAGGCGCTGCACGGGTTCTGGCTGTTCGTGCCGGTGTTCGTGCCTCTGGTGCTGATGATCTATTGGCTGGCCCGGACCTGGACGACAGGGCGGCGGGCGCGGCCCGGGCCGCCGGCGGTGGTGCATGCCTAGCCTGCTGCTACCGCGCCAGATCGACAACACGTTCCGCGGCTGGCGGCTGGGGTTGTGGCTTTTCGTGCCGGTGCTGATCGTACGGCTGGGGATCGGATTCCAGTCGGCGTTCAATGCGCGCGAGACGGCGATGAATGCGGACGGTATCCCGCTCAATCTCTACGGCGAAGCGGGCGCGAACGAAGCGGTTGCGTTGTTCGCGCTGCTCGGGTTTGCCGGACTTCTGATCGCGCTGCTCGGCGTGCTGGTGCTGGTGCGGTACCGCTCGATGATTCCGCTGATGTACCTGCTGTTCCTGCTGCACCAGCTCGGAAACAAGGTGTTGAACGCTCTGCATCCAACACTAAGCGGCGGCGCGAAGACGGTCGCAGGCGGCGTGCCAGTGGCGTCCATCGTGGTCTACGGCCTGCTGGGCCTCGCGGTGCTCGGGTTCGTGCTGTCGCTCATTCCGCGCGGAGAAAGGACATGATGCCGATGTCACATGTGCTGGCCGACATGCTGGCGACCACGCCGTGGTGGGGCGTGGGTTTGCTGGTCGCAGGGCTCGCGCTGCACATCGCAGGCGGCAGCGCCGGCGTCCTGGCGGGCTATGCCGCTGTCACGGTGCGCAAGGGTGGCGACATGCACCGAGCATTCGGCATGGCGTTCGTGCTCGCGATGCTGGCGATGGGTGGAGCGGCGATCGTGCTTGCGGTGCCGCTGCGCGAGCCGTCCAACGTTGCCGGCGGTGTGCTCGCGACCTATCTGGTGACGACCGGCTGGCTGACGATGCAGCGGCCGGCAGGCCGGATCGGCGCGGCGGAGAAGGTCGGTCTGGCGGTCATCGCGCTGGTGGCGGCGGGGGACGGTTCGCTGGCCGTGCAGGCCTATGCGAGCCCGACGCACGCGCTCGAAGGATTCTCCTACGTGTACTACGCGGTGTTCGCGGCGATCGCAGCGGCCATCGCGCTGACCGACCTGCGCGTGGTCCTGCGCGGCCGGCTTTCACCGAACGAACGGCTGCGGCGGCACCTGTGGCGCATGTGCTTCGTGTTCTTCTTTGCCGCGGGATCGTTCTTCATAGGACAGCAGAAGGTGATGCCGCATTGGCTGCACGGCTCGCCGGTGCTGTACGTGCTCGGCCTCGCGCCGCTGGGAGTGATGGCGTACTGGCTGGTGCGCACGCGGCAAAGCAGGGCGCGCGCGAAACTGCCGGCCGCAGCGGCGCCCGCCTAGGCAGGGAACATCTTGAAGTGGGGCTCGGCCTCTTTCAGGCAGCGCGCAAAGCTGGGGCGAGCCTTGAGGCGATCGAGATAGGTGGCGGTGTTGGGGAATTTGGGCGCGAGCGGTTCGATCTTGTCGACATAGAAGAGCGCGGGCGCGGCGGCGCAGTCGGCCATCGTGAACGTCTTCTCGAACGCCCATTCGTGACTGGCGATGTCGCCTTCGACCATGCCGAGCGCGGTGGCGATCTTCTGGCGCGCGTCATTCACGCCGAACGGGTCCTTGCTGCCGGCGGGCCTGATGCGGTCGCCGATCACCTTCTGCATGTGGATGTGGATGTTGAGGTCGAAGAAACGGTCGCGCATGCGCATCTGGCGGGCCTTGTCCGGATCGGACGGAATGAAGCGCGTGCGGCCCGGATAATGCTGGTCGAGATATTCGATGATGATCGTCGATTCCGGGACCATGCGGTCACCGTCCTCTATGACGGGGAATTTGCCGACCGGCCAGAGTTTGAGGAACGGATCGCGCGAGGCTGGATCGCCGAGGTCGACGATGACGGGTTCGAACGGCGTGTCGTTCTCGTACAGCGCGATCAGCACCTTCCAGCAGAAGGACGACAGCGGGTGGTAGTAGAGCCTGATGGACACCCCGTTCTCTCCGTCAAGTGTGTCGTTATGCCGGGTGGTCGAATTCGGTATCGATGACGAGTTGGATCGGGTCCTTGAAGAACGGCCCGATGTGGTAGTCCGTAGGATTGATCCAGCCTTCGGCGTGGATGCCGATGACGTGGCCCATCTTCGGGCCACCCGCGAAGCCCGGGCCGGCGCCGACCAGCGTGACATCGAAGGTGACGGGTCGGCTCACGCCCTTGAGCGTGAAGCTGCCGTCGACCTTGCCGTGCGTCGCGTCGATCTTGTGGAAGGCGGTCGAGACGAATGTCGCGTCCGGGAACTGGGCCGAGTTGAGGTAGTTTTTGCTGATGTCGTCGGCGAAATTTGCGACGTTGGTCTCGATCGAAGCTGTTTTCACGGTCGCGGTCAGCGAGGATTTCTCGGGTGCCGCCGGATCCCAGGCGAGCTTCGCGGCGACGTCGCCGAAGCGGAAGATGCTGATCGAGAAGCCAAGATGCGAGACACGGGCGATGACACCGACATGGTGGCTATCCAGCGTGTAGGCGCCGGCGACGGCTTTGGTGTAATCGCTGGTGCCGTGCGGGATGACCATGGGCGCCGGGGTCGGCGGCGGCTGGTCGGCGGCGAAAGCGGGAGCAGCCAGGAAAAGGGCTGCGGACAGGAAAAGGGCGTTTCTCACTTTATCGTTCTCCCTCGAGAGTGCGTTGCGGCGATCCTAGGACGTTCTCAGGCGCCCGTCTCCGACACCCGCTTCAAGTTCGCGAGACCTTCGTCGAACTGGCCGCCGACCATCTTGTCCATGGACATGACGAGGCTCATGGCCTTGTTCACGAAGCCCTGCGGTCCGTACATCGCCCAGGTCACCACCGAGCCGCCGCCGTCGGAGGTGATGGTGAAGTCGGCCGTGTTGTGCGCCTCGAACGGCTTGATGAAGTCGAGCTTGATCAGGACGCGGGAGGCGGGCGTCGCCTGGGTGATCTCCATGGCGCCCGAGCCGGTGTTCTTGCCTTCCCAGCCATAGGCGGCACCCACGCCCGCGGGCGCGCCGGAGTAGGTGCGCTTCAGGTCGGGGTCGAGCTTTTCCCATGGCGACCATTTGGTCCATTCGTGGAAGTCCTGGATGAGCGGAAACACACGGTCGGGCGGCGCGGCTATGCGCGTCGTGCGTTCGATGCGGAAGCTGTTCGGACGCGTGGAGATGAGGATCAGCAGCGCTACGACGGTGATGGCGATGACAATGAGGGCGATAACCATACAGGCTCCCGGGTCGAGATGGCGGCAGATCATGCAACCGAACGCTGCTGACACTCCACCGACAAACGTGTGACGTTCCTGCCGGGCATCCGCTCATGACGTCACGCAGTCTTCGCAAGATGCGCCGCGAGGCGGTCAAGGCTTCCGGCCCAGCCTTCCTTCATGTTGTCGACCGGCACCGCGAACTCTTCCGATGCGCTGAGAACCAGGGTGTGGAGCCTGACGCGCGTGCCGGTGCCCACGTCCTCGAAGAGCACCGTGTTCCGGTTGACGAAGGCCCACGACCCGTCAGGGTTCCGGAACGCCTTGGAGAGGAAGACGAGGCGGCGGGGCGGGTCGATCTCCTCGACCGTACCGCCCATGGGGTGATCGAAGCCCGGGCCGCGCATCTGGATGAAGATGTCCCCCCCGGGACGTGGGTCGATGCGCGTTTCGCCGTTCTCCGAGCCGGCGGGACCCCACCACGCTTTCAGGTGCCTGGCGTCCGTCCAGCAGGCGAAGACGAGGTCGCGCGGGGCGTCGAAGATGCGCTCGAAGCGAACTTCTGTTCCGGCCTTGACGATAGCGGCCATGGCGCTCAGGCCTCCTGTGTGGCGAGATAGGCGCCAAGACGGTCGAGCGTCTGCTTGCCGCCTTCGACGGCGCCGAATTCGCGCACCACGTGGTCGCGCGCCGCCAGCGACGGGAAGCGCGAACGCATAACCACGCGCGTCTTGCCGCCCTCGATCGTGAGCGTGATGACAGCGTGGAAATGGATGTCGCCGCCGGGATCGCGATGGTCGTAAACCAGGCGCTCGGGTTTCGTCACCTCGGTATAGACGACGAGATTGTTGTAGTCGGTGCCGTCGGGGCCGTGCATCACAAAATCCCATTTGCCGCCGCTGCGTGCCGCGTGGCTGTGGGTGGTGATCGAGAAGCCGTTCGGGCCCCACCAATGCGCGAGGTGTTTCGGATCGGTAAAGCACTCCCAGACCAGCTCGCGCGGCGCGTCGAGCAGGCGGGTGATCTCGATGACGGGTTCATCGGCAAAGACGCGGGCTTCACTTTTTGGTGCGGCGGACATGCTTTCTTCCTTTCGTAGGCGCGGGTTTGGCCTGGAGCTCGCGCAGGTATTCCTCGAGGCGGTCGAAGCGCGCGTTCCAGAGGCGGCGGTAGTCGTCGAGCCAGGTGTCAATGGTCATCAGCGCCCTGGGCTCGATGCGGCAGGGACGCCATTGCGCCTCCCGCGAACGCGTGATGAGGCCCGCGTGTTCCAACACCTTCAGGTGTTTCGAAATGCCGGGTAGCGACATGTCGAACGGCGCGGCGAGCTCGGTGACGGAACGTTCGCCGTGCGCGAGCTGCGCGAGGATGGCCCGGCGCGTCGGATCGGCGAGAGCCTGGAAGGTGGTGGAGAGCGGATCCATTTGTATTTTACCAAGTAGCTAATTAGCTACATAGTTAAGTTCTGGGCGACAGTCAAGGTGCAAGGGGGCTTCTTTTGTTGTGCGAGATGTTGGCGAGGGCCGTCAGGGTGAGATCGGGAAGGAGCGAAGCCTGTGACGGCGTTTTCCAGCGCCCTTCACTGGTCGTAGTCAATCTCTTGCGCCTTTTTGTTGAGAGGTTCGCCCAGACCGTAGACAATACCGACAAAGAGTATCCGCCCGTAGGGCAGGCGCAGATAGGCGTCCTGCAAAGTCGGCGTGCTCACAACACGGTGAAGTCCCTGGCCGTTCAGAAGGTCGGAGAGCGTGGCCACGAGTGTGGTCTGCAGATCTATGTTGTGCTTGAAACCGACATTGAGGACGTCGACGGGACCGAGCGTGCCCTGCGGCGTCAGCCGTCCGGCGGTGCGTGAAAACGTGATCTGGAACGTGTCATCGGCGGTAAGGCGATAGTCGACTGCGGCCTTCAGATTGATCCCCTGTGTGGTCTGAAGATTCGGAAAGCCAAGGGCGCGGGCATCAATCTGCATGGAGAATACGTTTGCGCTCAGCGAATACCCGAGCCTGTCGGCAAACTTGCCGTCCGTCTCCAGTTCCAGCCCGAATGCGCGCGACCTCGGCAGGTTCTCCTTTCGGACGAGCACGACATCGGGCCCGACCGGCTCGGCGACATCGGTAATGCTGTTGCGATCGAAGCGGTAATAGGCCGTGGCGCCGAAATTGAACCCGGTGCCGCTTTGATCGAAGCCGAACTCGTAAAGCCAGGTATCCTTCGGCAGGAGCGACGCGTTGCCGGCGCGCAGATTGTGGGTGTCCTGGAAATCGATGAAGGGGTTGAGCGCTTCGGGGTCGGGCCGGGTGATACGGCGGGCCGCATTGGCAAACAGATCCCAGTTGCCGGCGAAGGTGCGCTTCAGATGCACGCTCGGATAGAAACCGACGTCGTCGTTGCGGCCGGAAACATTGCCGGTGACGAGCAATGTCGCGGCGCTGTTGCTCTCGTAGCGCAAGCCCGCATTGACTTGCCATGCCTCCCATGTCGCGTCGAACTCGGCATATCCGGCGTTAACGTGGTTCCGATAGCGGAAGATGTTGGACAGGACGGGATTGGGAATTGGCACGCCGCCGATGATGTTGGCGCCGGAGTTGTCGAAGAGATTGTCGTTGGTGTCGAAGTTGTAGCCCAACTTCAGCACGCCGCCGAAGGCGAAGCTCCGCTGATAATCAGCGGCGAAGTCGATTTCCTTAAAGTCGAGGCCAAGCCGCAGGGTGTCGAAGGTCGGAGCGGCAACTGGAAGCGTGAACCTGTTCACGTAGGCATAGTGCTCGTCCTCACGCTTGATGGTGCGCACAAGGCTGAGCGACAGCGAGCCGTTGGCACCAAGTGCGCCGTCGTAATGCAGCCCTTCGTCGGCGTAGGTGTCCCATTCGTGCCCCCGACTGCTGCGGTCGGACTGGCTGTCGATCGGCTGGCCCGCTGGGCCGCTCTCGTCCGCCTGCAGGAAGTCGCGCCAGCCGATCAGGTTGCGCTGATTGAACGAGACGCCAATCGTCTGCCCGCTGGTGATCGCGTAGTCGAGACTCGCCTTTACCGACGGCACCAGCCTGCGCGCGGTTTCGTCTACACTTTGCCTGCTGGCTGTTTCCAGGGCGGTGATGGGATCGGTCACCACGCGGCTGTCCCGAGAAAGCCTGTCCCGCACGTCCTGCCGCAGGTCGATTCCAAACGAGGATTTGAACCGCCCCGTGTTGTAGGACAAAACGCCGCCCGCCACGAAGCGGCCTTCGAGGCCAACACTTCCGCGAACCAGACCGGACAGTCCTTCGTCGAGGTGCTTTTTGGTAACGATGTTGATGACGCCCCCCGAACCGGAAGCCTTGATACCCGCGGGCGGTGTCGTCATGACTTCGATACGGTCGATGTCGCTGGCGGGAATTTCGGCAAGGCTTGCACCGCCGGTCGAGCCGGAAAACTGGGTCGAGGGTTTTCCGTCGATCAGGATCACGACGTTGCTGTCGTTGCGCAGGCTGACATTGCCATCGGCATCAACGATCACGGATGGAATATTGTTCAGAACATCCGCAGCCGTTCCAAACGTCGACTGCATGTCCTTGGAGATCGTATAGACAGTGCGGTCGATGAGTTTTTGTGTTCCCGGCCTCTCGCCGGTTACAACGACGGTTTCCGTTGGCGCTGCTGCCGACGGGTCCGCGTTGGCGCTTTGAGCCGACGCCAGCGACAGCACGACTGCGGAAACCAAATTCCTACGCATCGAAATATGTGGTCCCCCGCAGGCCGCACATGCTCGTGCGCGCGTTATGTGCGGCCACCGCACCGTTTTGCTCGCTTTCATCAATAAGGGGCGAACCGGCAAACCTGAAGTTGGCAATTGGTAAGTTGCCGAAAATCGCCAAAATCAGGTGGTGCAGCGGTGATATCTGTCACAACCACGCTGCACCACACCGTTTCAACCGGCACCTACAGGACGGTGAGCATGCCTGCGACGAGCGGGTGGCGGACGATGTCGGCTTCGCCGAGACGCACGACGGCGATCTCCGGCACGCTCTCCAGGCGGTCGGCGATGTCGCCGAAGCCGGAGAGGCCCTTGAGGAGATCGGTCTGATCGGGATCGCCGGTCAGCACCATTGTCGAGCGCCAGCCCAGACGCGTGAGCAGCATCTTGAGCTGGGTGTAGGTACAGTTCTGCGCCTCGTCGATCACGACGTAACAATCGCTGAGCGTGCGGCCGCGCATGTAAGCGACGGGCGCAATCTCGATCACGCCGTCGGCGACGAGCGCCTTCAGGCGCTTGGTGCCGAGACGCTCTGTGAGCGCGTCGTAGAGCGGGCGCAGGTAGGGCGCGAGCTTGTCCTGGAGATCGCCCGGCAGGAAGCCGAGGCTCTCGCCCGCTTCCACAGCGGGACGCGACAGCACGATGCGGCTGCAACGCCCGGCTTCGAGCGCTTCGACGGCTTTGGCGATGGCGAGGTAGGTCTTGCCGGTGCCGGCGGGGCCAAGGGCCAGGACGACGGAGCGCTGGTCGATGGCTTCGAGCAGCGTCTGCTGCGCCGGGCTCATCGCCCGGATGTTCTTTACGTATTTGCGGTCGCGTTGTTGTTCGTCGGCGTCGCGCGGGTTCCAGCCGCCGCGAGAAGATGGAAAGAGGCGATGAACTTTTTCGTCTTCGTCGAAGTTGGTGTCACGGGTCTTGTAACGCGCGGAACGCTTGGCCATGGAGTCTCCCAGGTCAGGAACGGAACGCTTCGGTTGTTGAGGTAGGGGTGAGTGCGTCGGCGGAGCGAAGTGCCCTGGTATCCGGAGCTCGGCGCTGTGCCATGCCGCACTAAGTTTCAGCCCCCGCTGAACGTCGAATCAGTTGTCCGACGTAAAAAGCGTAACAGGGAATGTGCGACGGCAATGTGAAATCTGTGGATTGTTCGTGCATCGCTGTCGTCAGCGCGCAGGCGGGGAACCAGCAGGTGCGCGTCCGCGCGCCAATGACTCGTCGAGCTTGGTGTTGCATCTCTGCGCCCGCAGACGCCGGCGCGCTGGGTCCCCGCGTTCGCGGGGATGACAGACGAGCTTTAAGCTCCACGCACGTGCGCGGCGATCGAGACGATGGCGTCGACGAGATCGATGAGGCGTGCGGCGTACTGCTCGGGGATTTGCAGACGGGCGTCGCCACCGAGGAATGCATCCTCAAGCGTGTCGAGCAGGTTGATCAGGCGCACGTGATGGATGCCCAGCGCGGACTGGATCGGGTCGGTGACGACTCCGGCGAAGGCGGCGGCGGTGGCGCTGGCAACGAGCACGGCGCCGGCGACGCTGAACGCGGCGACGCCGCCGATCTTGGCGCCGAGCGCCTGCGCAAGGGCGGGGCCCAGCGTGAGAAAGCCGGGCGTCGCCTGGTGCAGGAAGGCGCTGCCCGCGGCCATGGTGACGCCGGCGCTGACGATCTCGCCGGCCGCACCGCGCGCGTTTAGGTAGATCGCGATGGACTCGGCGAGTTTCTGGTCCATGCGCAGGCGCTGACTCTCTCCCCAGGGTCCGTTGAGCAGGCCGAGCGCGCCATCGAGGCGCCTATCGCCGAGGATCTCGACCGCGAGCGCGTCGTGGAACGAGGGTTGGCCGCGACCGGTGTAGGGGAGCTCGAGCAGGTCGACGATCAGTCGGCGCTCGATCTCCTGCGCGACGGTAGTCCTGAAGAAGAGCTCGCGGGAGCCGACCCACTCGGCGGTCTGCTTGCGGCCGGCAGCTTTCAGCGCAACGGCGGCGATGTTGAGTCCGATCTGCGGACCGGCCAGCGCAGCGTTGAGGGGGGCGCGCCACAGGTCGTGCCCGAGCGCGTGACGGTGGGTCGCAAGGGCGCCCTTGAACGAGAAAGTGCTCTCGACGAATTCCGGCACGCGGGAGCGGCGCTTGCGGAAGTAGTTGCGGATGGCATCTTCGACGATGACGCGCGCGAGCGCGTGGTCGAGGACGGGGAGCGTGGAATCTGTCGCGACAGCCATGGCCAAGAGTATGCCCGGCAAGCCTCGCCTTCGCAAAACTCCGCTGTCACAATGGCGCCGCAAATCTTTGAGCGGAAACCGTAATGCCGATCTATGCGCTGGGAGACGACGCGACGCCCGAGCTGCCGCCGGAAGGCGACTATTGGGTGGCGCCGAATGCGGTGCTGATCGGCAAGGTGCGGCTGCTGAAGGGTGCCAGCGTGTGGTGGGGCTGCGTGCTGCGCGGCGACAACGACTGGATCACGGTGGGCGAGGGGTCGAACGTGCAGGACAATTCGGTGATCCACACCGATCCGGGCCAGCCGGTGACCATCGGCGCCGGGTGCACGGTGGGGCATAGGGTGATCCTGCATTCCACGACCGTGGAGGATGGATCCCTGATCGGGATGGGATCGACTCTGCTGAACCGCTCGCGGATCGGGAAGAACTGCCTGGTGGGCGCGAACTCGCTGGTGACGGAGGGAAAACAGTTTGAGGACGGCTCCATGATCCTTGGCGCGCCGGCCAAGGTGGCGCGGAAGCTGAACGATATGGAGCTGGCGGGGTTGAAGATGTCGGCCGCGGGCTATGTTCACAACCACCAGCGCTACATCGCCAAGTTGCGTTCGGTGCGCTGAGGCGGCGCATGCAGGATTCGCTCGCATTGCATCCGGATTTCCGCTGCGAGGCGGTGACGGCAATTGACGTGGAGGTGGTGCGATCCGGCACCGCACTGACGCTGGCCTACACAATAACCGGCCGGATCGGTGCGCTGAAGCTGCCGTCGCTTGCCAGCCCGGACCGGATCGACGAACTGTGGAAGCACACCTGCCTCGAAGCATTCGTGCGGCCGAAAGGCGGATCGGCGTATTGCGAGTTCAATCTGGCGCCGTCGTCGCGATGGGCAGCCTACCGGTTCGACGACTATCGCGCCGGGATGCGGAATGCCGCACTTTCGCTTGCGCCCGCGGTATCGGTCGCGGTTAGCGACACACGCCTCGAAGTTACGGCGCATCTGCTGCTGGACAAACTTGAAGGGTTCGCGGATGTGCCATGGCGGCTTGGGCTGACCGCCGTGATCGAAGAATTGAGCGGCGCAAAGTCGTACTGGTCGCTGAAGCATCCGACAGGGCGGCCGGACTTCCATCATTCCGATGGCTTTGCGATCGAAATTCCGGCAGCGTGAGCGCATGAAATTCGGCATCGATCGATTGGTTTCCGATGCGGCGTTGCGCGCGCCGTTGCAGGGCAGGCGTGTCGCGCTGGTGGCGCACCCGGCGTCTCTGACCGAAGACCTGACGCATTCGCTGGATGCGATCGCGGCATGCGGCGACATCAAGCTGACGGCGGCGTTCGGACCGCAGCACGGGCTGCGCGGCGACAAGCAGGACAACATGGTGGAGTCGCCGGACTTCACCGATCCGCGGCTCCAGATTCCGGTGTTCAGCCTGTACGGCCAGGTGCGGCGGCCGTCGGGGCAGATGATGGGCACGTTCGACGTCGTGCTGTTCGATCTCCAGGACCTGGGGTGCCGCATCTACACCTTCGAGACGACGCTGCTCTACATGCTGGAAGCGGCGGCGAAGAGCGGCAAGGAAGTGTGGGTGCTGGACCGGCCCAATCCCGCCGGCCGGCCGGTCGAAGGGCTGGCGCTGCGTGCGGGATGGGAGAGCTTCGTCGGTGCGGGGCCGATGCCGATGCGGCCCGGGCTCACGCTCGGCGAACTCGGGCACTGGTTCATCGAACACTACAAGCTCGACGTCGCGTATCGCGTGATCGCCATGGAGGGATACGACCCCGATGCCGCACCGGGATATGGCTGGCCGCTCGGCGAGCGAACGTGGGTGAATCCAAGTCCCAACGCGGCGAACCTGTGGATGGCGCGGGCCTATGCCGGCACGGTGATGCTGGAGGGCACGACGCTGTCGGAGGGACGTGGAACGACGCGGCCGCTGGAGCTGTTCGGCGCGCCGGATATCAATGCGCGCGCGGTGGTCGCGGAGATGCGGCACCTGGCACCGGAGTGGCTGGAAGGATGCCGGCTGCGCGATTGCTTCTTCGAGCCGACGTTCCACAAGCATGTGAAGCAGCTCTGCTCCGGGGTCCAGATCCACACCGAATATCCGGGCTACGGCCACGCGGCGTTCAAGCCGTGGCGGTTGCAGGCGCTGGCGTTCAAGGCGATCCGGCGGCTTTATCCGGACTATGTGTTGTGGCGCGATTTCCCGTACGAGTACGAAATCGGCAAGCTCGCGATCGACGTGATCAACGGCAGCCCGCTGCTGCGGCAGTGGGTAGACGATCCGGCGGGCACTCCGCGCGACCTGGATGCGATCACGGTGCCTGATGAAGATGCGTGGCGCGCGGTGCGCCGGCCGCATCTGCTCTACTAACTTGCGCGGGCTAGGTCCTGCTGGGCCGTCCAAACGCGGCGGATGCGGCTGTCGGACTCCGGGCCGAAGTTGAACCAGGCTGCCTTGTTGTGCGTCGCGTCTACGATGAACAGCATGTCCATCTTGCCGAGCTTCTGCACCAGGGTGTTGCGGATCTGGTTGATCGGCATGTCGCTCGAGAGCAGCCACGCCTGCGGCATCAGCGAGTAGGCGGGCCCCAGGTTGAAGATCTCTTCCTCGAGACCCGCGATCGAGCGCGACTTCATGTCGGCGACGACGACGAAGCGGCCGCGTTCGCCGCCGCGCGGCTCATCGGCCGAGCGGCCGAAGGTCGGCTGGATGGTCTCTTCGTCGATCTCGACGCCCCGCGCGGTGACGAACTTGCCGGTAGCGGAAGGGCCCTGACCGTGCCCGGGCCGCTCGACCGGGCGCGGCGCGGCAGGCATGAAAAGTCGAATGAGCGTCGGGTCTTCGCCGGCCGGTAGGTGCTCGGTCGACGGTGTCTTCGCGACCATCGAGTGCGGCGCGAGGCGGCCTTCACCTACGAAGGACTGCATCTGCTCATAGGTGTAGGGGCCGTAGCTGCGGCCGCCGACGCTGATGGTCCACGTGTCGGTCATGGTGGGTGAAGCTTCCTCTAGTGCCGCCAAATGTGAGGGAAAATAGTTACCCAAGCCTTGCTGCGGTGCGCCGCGATGGTGAAGATCGCCTGAGAAAACAGGGAGAAAATGCCATGGCCGACTACGAATTCTGCAGAGTCGAGCGGGACGGGCGGTTAACGATCGTGACGCTCAACCGGCCGGAGGTGATGAATGCGCTGCACGCGGCGGCGCATGCCGAGCTGGGTGCGGTGTTCGACGACTTCGCGAACGATCCGGAGCAGTGGGTGGCGATCGTGACGGGTGCGGGCGACCGCGCGTTCTCGGCGGGCAACGATCTCAAGGTCACGGCCGCGGGCGGCGGAAGCGCGCGGGTGCTGCCGGCGCGCTCGGCGGGCTTCGGCGGACTGGCGACCAGGTTCGATCTCGCCAAGCCGGTGATCGCGGCCGTGAACGGCATTGCTATGGGCGGCGGGTTCGAAATCGCGCTCGCCTGCGACATCATTATCGCGGCGGAACGGGCGGTGTTCGCCCTGCCGGAACCCCGTGTGGGCCTGGCGGCGCTGGCAGGCGGGTTGCATCGCCTGCCGCGCGAGATCGGTACCAAGCGGGCGATGGGCATGATCCTGACCGGGCGGCGCGTGGGCGCGGCCGAGGGCAAGGAACTTGGCTTCGTGAACGAGGTCGTACCGAACGACCAACTGATGGCGCGGGCGAAGGCGCTGGCGATGCAGATCGCGACGGAGCTGTCGCCGATGTCGGTCCGCGCGTCGAAGGACGCGGTCTATCGGGGCCTTGCGGAGGTGTCGGTCGAGGCGGCGATGAAGAACCAGAACAACTATCCAGCGGTGGCTGCGATGTACCGCAGCGAGGACCTGCGCGAAGGGCCGAAGGCGTTCGCGGAGAAGCGTCCACCGCAGTGGAAAGGGCAGTAAGAAAAACAAGACCCCGGATCGTTGCGGGTCCGGGGTCTCGTTCTCGAATGACGCGGGTCTTATGCGTCCTCGAATTCCCACTCGCCGTGGCGGAAGCAGGCGGTGCCGTCGCGGGTGAATTCCTCGCCGTGCCGGTAAACGACCTGCTCGAAGTCGCGGCACAGATGACCGTGACGGCGATACTCGCGCGTCGTCACGATGTAGCCGTGGTCTTCGCCATCCCACTCATAGCGATGGCCGACTTCGCCGTAGAAGCTGTCATGGTAGGCGCGGCCGGCCCGCTCACGGTCACGGCAGTCGATGTCGCGGCTGATCGCGTTGCCGGCGAGGCCGCCGAAGATTGCACCACCGGCAATGGCCGCGCCGTTGCCGTGACTGGCAAGACCGCCAATCAGGCCACCGAGAACCGCGCCGCCGACGGTCGCGCCAGTGTGGTCCTCACCGCTGCATTCATCTGCGGACGCGGCGGTCGTGCCGATCCCCATCACGAGCACCGCAGCGCCCGCAAGCAATCCGAACTTCTTCAGCATCACGCTCTCCTCTAGAGTGGAACGCGGGTCGGCGCGTTTCCGGTTGTCAAAATCACGTTCGTATTTCGGGGCTGAACCCACGCTGAACAGAATAGGCCAGAATCGCCTCACACTGGACAGGGAAGTTGCATAAATCGGCGATGACGCGCTTTGTTCCGCCATGCGAGGCGTTTGGCGTGCTCTTGAGGATAATTTGGCTGTGACCGGTTTTCGGATTCGAGTTGCCCTGGCGCTCGCTTTGGGGGCGGCGCTTGCTCTTAGCGGATGCAGCAAGCCGGCGCCGAAGACTCGGCCGGAGCGGCACGGGCCGTCGATCGGCGGGGAGGAAATCCCCCTCGGCAAGCTGGCGCGGGTGGCGGTACCGGAACGTTATCGCATAGCGCTCAGGATCGACCCGAAGGCGGAGCGGTTCACGGGCCACGTCGAGATCGATGTCAAATTCCTGAAGGCGCGGCGTTCGCTGTTCCTGCATGGCCTGAACCTGAACATGTCAGCCGTGACGGTTCGTGTGAAGGGCAAGCCGGTGGAGGCAGCACACTACGACCAGGTGCACGACTCGGGTGTCGCCCGACTGATTTTCGTCGAACCCGTGCCGGCGGGCGAGGCGACGCTGGTGTTCGACTACGACGCGCCGTTCGATCCGTCTCTCGACGGTTTGTACAAGGTCGTGGATCGGGGCGACTCCTATGCGTTCACGCAATTCGAAACGACCGGGGCGCGCAAGGTGTTTCCCTCGTTCGACGAGCCGGGGTTCAAGACGCCGTTCCAGGTGACTGTGATCGCGCCGCGCGGGCAGAAGGTGATCAGCAACACGCCGATCCTTTCTGCAACCCCGTCGGGCGTGAAGGGATACACCGAGACGACGTTCGTGGAGACCTATGCGCTGCCAACCTATCTGGTGGCGCTGGCGGTGGGGCCGCTGGACATCGTGGACGGCGGCTATGCGCCGCCAAACAGGTACCGGTCGAAGCCACTGCACATCCGGGGCGTGACGGCGCGCGGCAACGGCAGGCGCATCGGCTATGCGTTGTCGCTGACGCCGAAGATCGTGGCCGCGCTGGAGAACTATTTCGGCATCGGCTTCCCTTTCCAGAAGCTCGACGTGCTGGCGGTTCCGGACTTCGGGGCGGGCGCGATGGAGAATGCGGGCGCGATCACGTTCCGCGAACGGTTGCTGTTGCTGGACCAAGACGCGTCGCTGGAGCAGAAGCGCGCCAGCCTGACGGTGCAGGCGCACGAGATCGCGCATCAGTGGTTCGGCGATCTGGTGTCGCCGGCCTGGTGGGAGGACATCTGGCTGAACGAGTCCTTCGCCAACTGGGCTGAGTACAAGGCGTCAGCCGCGGTGATGCCGGAGCTGAACTTCGACACCGACACGGTGCGGAACACCATGGACGTGATGGAGCAGGACGAATTGCCGTCAGCGCGGCAGATCCATCAGCCGATTAACAACCTCGACGACCTCGCCAACGCGTTCGACAGCATCACTTACGACAAGGGCGGGGCGGTGCTGAAGATGTTCGAGACCTATGTCGGAGAGGAGAACTGGCAGCGCGGTGTGCACGTCTACCTCACCGAGCACGCGCGCGGGAACGCGGCGACGGCGGACTTCATCGGCACCATCGCGAAGACGACGGGGCGTCCGGAGCTGGTGGGCGCCTTCAACGACTTCATCGATCGGCCCGGCGTGCCGGCGATGAAGGTGACGGCGGCGTGCGGCACGGCGCCGGCGCTGAACTTCGCGCAGAGCGTCTATGTGCCGTTCGGCCTGCCGCCGGTGCAGCGGAGCTGGCGTGTGCCGGTGTGCCTGAAGGATGGCGCCGGTCGTGTTTGCCGGATGAGCGATGGCGGTGCGGTCACGGTGCCGGTGAGTGCGGCATGCACGACGATGCCGCTGCCGAATGCGGATGGCACCGGGTATTACCGGTTCTCGTTGAATGAGGCCGAATGGAAGGTGGCGATCGCAGACGTGGCGAAGCTGGAGCCGGCAGAACAGGTGGCGCTGACGGGCAATGCGTTTGCGGCGCTGTATGATGGGCAGGCGACCGCCGGCGACGTGGTCGCGCTGGTGCAGGCGCTGGCGCCGGTGGCGCGGTGGGATGTGCTGAAGAGCCTGCAACAGCGGCTGCTCGAATTCCGGCAGCGGCTGGCGCCCGGCGATCTGCCGAAGTACCGCGCGTTCATCGCCAAGGCGTTCGGGCCGCGGCTGAAGACACTGGAGCTGGCGCCGGTACGCGGGCGAGCGCTGACCGATACTCTGGCGCAGGTCTATCTCGAGAAGATCATGGTCACCGAAGCGCGCGATCCCGACACGATCAAGGCGCTGGCGTCCGGCGGTGCGGTGCCGTCGCACGAGGCCTCGCTGCCGACGGCCGACCGGCGCGCGGAGGCGTTGCGCGCCTCGCTGCTGGCCGATCCAAGATATGCGGACACGCTGCTGGCCTCGTACAAGACCAGCGATTCAGAGAGTGAGCGGCGCGATATCGTTTACGCCTTTGCGGGAAGCGACGATCCGGCGGTCATCAAGCGGCTGCTGGCGCTGGCCCCGACGATGCGGCGCGGCGAACTGCGCTATCTCAACGAGTATCTGCGCGACGAGCCGGTGGGCGCAGCGACCTACTGGAATTGGATGAAGAGCAACTTCGACATGATGGCGAAGCGGTTGTCGATCCGCGGCATGGCGGGTGCGGCGCAGATCCTCCAGAACGGTTGCGATGCCGGGATAAAGAGTGACGTCGATGCATTCTTCGCGCCGAAGCTGGAGGCCGTATCGGGAGCGCGCCGCCGGCTCGCACACACGGATGAGATGATCGAGCGCTGCGTTGCGTTTCGCCGGGCGAAGGGCACCGAAGTGTCACAGGCGCTGGCGGCGGTCAAATAGACTGCTCGTCCGAACAAGACGTAGGCACGTGAAGCTTTCTCCGCATCACCGGCTAGTTGCCGAACACGACGTGGTACATGATGCGTCCTGGCAGAAGGGTCAGTGCGCCTGCGATCAGGATGCCGCCGATATAGACGCTGATCATCGCGCCCCTGTGCATTGCGACGTTGTGGGTCCAGGCGCCGCGCAGCGCGCCAACCACACCGAACAGGGTGAGCGGCACAAGCAGATGCAGCGGACTCAGGCCCCACAGCGGGCTGTTTGGCGTGAGCTGATGGACAAACAGCGTGGTGATGGCCGTCACGGACATCAGCGCAAGATAGACATAACCCAGCGCGCGATGAAACGGGGCGCCTTTGCGGCTGAAGAATATCTGGTAGGTCCCGATGACGAAGGCGGGCAGGACCGTTGCCACGTGAATCTGTACCGCAAGCGGCGCGCGGAGCAACGGTTCCAAGGTCATAGCGGCATCCCCGCAATCTCTGTTAGGAAGGAACTTCAAAACAACCCTTCGATCAGGCCTTGTTCGTTCACATGAATCCGGTGCGCGGCGGGATCGCGCGGCAGGCCGGGCATGGTCATGATCGCGCCGCATAACGCGACCACAAACCCGGCGCCGGCGGAGAGGCGCACGTCACGGATGGGCAGGGTGAAGTTCTCTGGCGCGCCGATAAGGTCGGGGTCGGCGGAGAAGCTGTACTGCGTCTTGGCCATGCAGACGGGCAGGTGGCCGTAGCCTTCCTGCTCGAACTGCGCGAGCTTCTTCTGCGCGTCGGGGGCGATGGCGAGGTCCTTTGCGCGGTAAATCTCGCGCGCGACCGTAAGGATCTTGCCTTCGAGCGGAGTTTCGTCGGCGTAGAGCGGCCTGAAGCTCGCCGTTCCGGCGTCGGCCAGCGCGACGACTTCGCGGGCGAGGCTTTCGGCGCCCTTGCCGCCCTCAGCCCAGTGGCGCGCGAGATGAACCCGTGCGTCGATACTTTTGCAGGCCTCGAGCACCGCGGCGACCTCTGCGTCGGTGTCGGCAGAGAAGTGGTTGATCGCAACCGCAACGGGCAGGCCGAATTTGCGCACGTTCTCGACATGGCGGATGAGGTTCGCGGCTCCAGCCTTCACGGCGGGAACGTTCTCGACGCCGAGATCGGACTTGGCGACGCCGCCATGCATCTTGAGCGCGCGCACGGTGGCCACGACCACGGCGGCGGCGGGCTTGAGGCCTGCCTGGCGGCACTTGATGTCGAAGAACTTCTCCGCGCCGAGATCGGCGCCGAAGCCTGCTTCGGTCACGACATAGTCGGCGAGCCTGAGCGCGGTGTCGGTGGCGGTGACCGAGTTGCAGCCATGCGCGATATTGGCGAAGGGGCCGCCATGGATCAGCGCGGGCGTGCCCTCGAGCGTCTGCACGAGATTGGGCTGGAAGGCGTCGCGCAAGAGCGCAGTCATGGCGCCGGGGCCCTTGACGTCACGGGCACGGACCGCTTTGCGGCCCGATGCGCGCGCGACGATGATCTCGCCGAGACGGCGCTCGAGATCAGCGAGCGAGGTGGCGAGGCAGAAGATCGCCATCACTTCGCTGGCGACCGTTATGTCGAACGCGTCCTCGCGCACCTGGCCGTTGCCGCCCAAGCTTACGACCATGTCACGCAAAGCGCGGTCGTTCATGTCCATGCAGCGCCGCCAGCTGACCTTGGACGGGTCGATGCCGAGCTTGTTGCCGTAATAGATGTGGTTGTCGATCAGCGCGGCGAGCAGATTGTTAGCCGAGGTGATAGCGTGGAAGTCGCCGGTGAAATGCAGGTTGATCTCGTCCATGGGCGCGACCTGGGCGTAGCCGCCGCCCGTGGCACCGCCCTTCTGGCCGAAGCAGGGGCCGAGCGAGGGCTCGCGCAGCGCGATCACGGCGCGCTTGCCGATCGAGCGGAGCGCGTCGCCGAGGCCGATGGTGGTGGTCGTCTTGCCCTCACCGGCCGGCGTGGGGGAGATCGCAGTGACGAGGATCAGCTTGCCGCGCGGCTGGTCTTTCAGCGAGGCGATGTAATCGAGCCCGATCTTCGCCTTGTGGGGGCCGTAGTGATAAAGGGCATCGGCTGGAAGGCCGGCCGTGCTCGCGACTTCGGTGATGGCGCGCAGCTTTGTGGCGCGCGCAATTTGCAGATCGGACATTGGCCCCCCGAGTTTGCGCCGATGCTAGCGGGTCTTTTCCAGGATCGCATCCACGACGCGTTCGATCGGCGCCATGGCGTTGATGCCCACGCCTTTCGGAATACCCACTTTCGTTGCGTGCACGCGGACAATCAGTGCCCACTCCTCAGGCTTTCCGCCGAACTCGTCTTCCGCTCTTGGGGATACGCGCCGGTTCAGCGTCGCGAGATCGGCGTTCAGGACGAAAACCTTGTCGAACAGATCGATGTAGTGATGGAAATTCCGGGAGCCGCCGCAGAAGAACGTCCTGGCGGCGGTTTGATCGGCGATCAGGGCTTTGACCTTGTCGACGGGCCAGATCCAGCGCTCGTACTCCCACCAGAGCCTGTCCGTCACGCCCTGCGGAGGGCCGCTCAGCGACTCTCCCGTCTCCGGATCGCCCATGTAGGCCAACGAGCGATCGCCGTGGATGACGTGGTAGCCGCGCCGCTCCAGTTCTTCGGCGACACTGGTCTTGCCGGCTCCGGAAACGCCATCGATCAGGTAGTTCCGGACACCCATCGTACGACGCGGGCTAGTACGTGCGGGCCTTGGGCGGGATGTATTCGACCTCGTTGGTCAGCGTGTAGGTGTGGACCGGGCGGTAGTCGAGCTTCGCGTATCCCGTCGCGGGATCGAGCCAGGACAGGGTGTGCTTCATCCAGTTCTGGTCGTCGCGGTTGGGGAAGTCTTCACGGGCGTGGGCGCCGCGGGATTCGTGACGCACGACGGCGCCTTCCACGGTGACGATGGCCTGCTGGATCAGATTCTCGAATTCGAGGGTCTCGACCAGATCGGTGTTCCACACCATGGAGCGGTCGCTGACGTTGATGTCCTTCAGGCGGCCGTAGATCTCGTCGATGGCCTTCTGGCCGTTCTTGAGGGTCTCGCCGGTGCGGAACACGGCGGCGTCGGCCTGCATCGCCTTCTGCATGGCAAGGCGGAGGTCTGCCGTCGGCGTGCCACCCTTGGCGTTGCGGTACTTGTCGAAGCGGGCGAGCGCCTCGTCGCCGGCATTTTTCGGCAGGTCGTGATGTCCGGTGACGCCTTTGAGCGATTCCGCCGCGTAAACGCCGGCGGCCTTGCCGAACACGACTAGGTCGATGAGCGAGTTGGAGCCGAGGCGGTTGGCGCCGTGCACCGACACGCAGGCGGCTTCTCCCACCGCCATCAGGCCCTGCACGGGCGTGTCGGGATTGCCGTCCTTCAGCGTCAGCGCCTGGCCGGTGTAGGCGCAGGGGATGCCGCCCATGTTGTAGTGCACCGTCGGGAGTACCGGGATCGGCTCCTTCGTCACGTCGACACCTGCGAAGATGCGCGCGCTCTCGGCAATGCCGGGCAGGCGTTCGTGGATGATCTTGGGGTCGAGGTGCGACAGGTGCAGGAAGATGTGGTCCTTGTTCGGGCCGACGCCGCGGCCTTCGCGGATTTCGACCGTCATCGCGCGGCTGACGACGTCGCGCGAGGCGAGGTCCTTGGCATGGGGCGCATAGCGTTCCATGAAGCGCTCACCTTCGGAGTTGGTGAGGTAACCGCCTTCGCCGCGCACGCCTTCGGTGATCAGTACGCCGGCGCCGAAAACGCCGGTCGGATGGAACTGGACGAACTCCATGTCCTGCAAAGGCAGGCCGGCACGCAGCACCATTGCATTGCCGTCGCCGGTCTGTGTGTGGGCGCCGGTGCAGGAGAGGTAGATACGGCCATAGCCGCCGGTCGCCATGATCACCTTGTGAGCACGGAAGCGATGGATCGTCCCGTCATCGAGATTCCACGCCATCACGCCGACAACCGCGTCGCCATCCTTGATAAGATCGAGGGCGAAGTACTCGATGAAGAAATTCACCTCGTGCTTGACGCACTGGCCGTAGAGCGTGTGCAGCATGGCGTGGCCGGTGCGGTCGGCGGCGGCGCAGGTGCGCTGCGCGATGCCCTGGCCGTAGTTTGAGGTCATGCCGCCGAAGGCGCGCTGGTAGATGCGGCCGTCTTCGGTGCGCGAGAAGGGTACGCCGAAGTGTTCGAGTTCGTAGACCGCCTCGGGCGCGTTCTTGCAGAGATATTCGATCGCGTCCTGGTCACCGAGCCAATCGGAGCCCTTGACGGTGTCGTACATGTGCCAGCGCCAGTCGTCCTCGCCCATATTGCCGAGCGCCGCGGCAACGCCGCCCTGTGCCGCAACGGTGTGGGAACGGGTCGGAAAGACCTTCGTAATGCAGGCGGTCCTGAGCCCCTGGCGGGCGCATTCCAGCGTGGCGCGAAGGCCCGAACCGCCGGCGCCGACGACGACGACGTCAAAGGTGTGGTCGATGATGTGGTAGGCGGACATCTAGAATACTCGTGCGATCTCGAGAAGGGCGTAGAGGCTGAGTGCACCGCAGGCGAGCGCGAAGGCGCGGGCCGCGAGCATCAGGACAACCTTGCCGCCCGGGGAATGGACGTAGTCGTCGATCACCATCTGGAGACCGAGGACGAGATGATAAAGCGAGATAACGACGAAGGCCGCCATCAGGATCCCGTTCAGCGGCCTCGAGAAGAACGTCAGCACCGACACATAGTGGCCGCCGGCGAGACCGAGGATCGAGACGGCGAACCAGATGCCGAGTGGGATGAGGGCTGCGCCGCTGACACGCTCGCGCCAGAAATGGCTGACGCCGGAATGTGAGGAGCCCAGGCCTTCAACGCGATGGAGTGGCGTTTCGAGGCTCACAGGTAGTACCCCCCGTTGCCGGTATAGGCGAGCACGAACAGGCCGGCCGGGGCCAAGAATGAGAGCGTGAAGATCACGAGGCTCCATCGATTGGCCGACCTCGGATCGAAGCCGTAGCCCAGATCCCAGACAAGATGGCGGATGCCGGCGAGCAGGTGGTAGCTCAACGCCCAAGCAAAGCCGAACAGGATAACCTGGCCGAGCGGCGTGATCGCGAGCGACAGAAAGAGGGCGAATGGCTCCGGCCCGCGCGCGGCGGCGAAGAGCCACCACGCCAGCACTGCCATACCGAGGCCAAGGCCCACGCCGGTTATGCGGTGCGTGATCGACGAGATCATCGTCGGCGTCGGGCGATAGTGCATGAGATGCGGGGACAGCGGACGCGGGCGATGCCCCGGTCGTTGCGGATTATCCGCCATGAATTCCTCGGGAAAAAAGTACGGCAAAGCGAGCCGGAGTGTAGGTCCGGGCAACGGGGTGTCAACCGCACTGCGGCAGCGAATCGGTCAAGCTTTTCGCGGATTTATTGGCCTCGTTTTCCACGGTCAATTTTGTCACTTTGCATCGCACCATCGGTTTGTGCATTGTCCGCCCCGAGCGTGGGGATTTCCGCGAGGGATGAGCGAGATCGGCCGTACTGCGACGGGCACAACCGCCCTTCGTACGCCGCGCCTTGTGATGCCGGCGGCGCCCATCGCGCGCCCCTTCAACGAAATCGTAGGTGTCGTTCTCCTGATCCCGATCCTGCTGTCTGTCGCCGCATGGAATGGCTTTCCGATCATCTTCTACGACACCGGCGCGTACATGCTTCAGGGCTTGGGGCACGTGTTCATCGCAGAGCGCTCGCCGATCTACTCGGCGTTCCTGGAGTGGGCGGGTGGCCGCTACAGCCTGTGGCTGGTGGCGATAGCGCAGTGCGCGATCACGGCTTTCGTCATGGTCGAGTTTGCGAGGGCGATCCGGCCGCAGATGTCGCTGTGGGTCGTTCTTGCGATCGGGGCCGCGCTCTGCGTGGCGACGGGACTTCCGTGGTATGCGGCGCAGATCGAGCCGGACTGCTTCGTCGCGCTGGTGCCGATGGCGATCTATCTGCTCGCGTTCGGAGACCTGGGACGCACGCGTAATGTGCTGCTGTGCGTTGCGGCGGCGGTCTCGATAGCCTGCCATCCCTCGCACATCGTGCTCGGCGCGCTGCTGTCGTCCGCGATCGTCGCGATGCGTCTTGCGCCGATGCGCTGGATCGAGGCAAATGGGCTGTCGCAGCCGAAGATTGCGCTGATGCTCGTGGCGCTGGCCGCGGCGATGGTCACCGTCCTGCTCGCCAACTACCTCTTTACCAAGCATGTGTTCTTCAGCCGCTCCGGTGCGATCTTCCTCGAGGCGCGGCTGATGGAGGACGGCCTGATCAAGCCGGTGCTGGACACGGACTGCGCGACCAGGCCCTACGCGGTATGCCGCTACAAGGACCGGCTGCCGCGGCGCGCGGACACCTGGCTCTGGATGGCCGATCGATCGCCGTTTCGGCATCTGGGCGGGTTTGCGCGGCGCGGCCCCGAAGCGGCGATCCTGGTGGGCGAGAGTCTGAAGCGCTATCCGCTTACCAACCTGATCGTGGCGTTGCAGGATGGTGCGCTCCAGTTCTTCTGGTTCCAGACCGGCGACGGCATCGTTCCGCAGGAATGGGTGCTGAACAGGGAGTTCAAGATCGCCATTCCGCAGCAGGTGAGCGCCTATGATCGTGCCTACCAGCAGGAGGGCGAAATCTGGTTCCTGCCCTTCAACCTTGTGCACGTGCCGGTGGCGTTGCTGACGCTGGCGGCCCTGTATCTCATCCTGCGCCGCGTCTGGCGGGGCAGGGACTGGCGCGGCGGCGTGCTGCCGGCGTTCGTGCTGCTGGCGCTGATCGGCAACGCGATGATCTGTGGCGCGCTGTCGGGGCCGCATGGGCGCTACCAGTCGCGCATCATGTGGCTGCCTGTGTTCGCAGTGGCGCTGGTGGCGTGGCCGCGGATCGAGGGCGAGCTGCGCCGCCGTCTCGAGGCGAAACAAGCCACAATCTGAGCTTTGCGTGCCTTGCGGGTGCGGTTCGAATCCGGCACTTAAGGCGGGCCATGGCCAGTCCCGTCCGCATTGCGCCTTCCATTCTTTCAGCCGATTTTGCGCGGCTGGGCACCGAGGTCGAGGCGATCGAAGCCGCCGGGGCGGACCTTATTCATGTCGATGTGATGGATGGGCATTTCGTGCCGAACCTGACCATCGGGCCGATGGTGGTGAAGGCGATCAAGCCACACGCGAAAAAACCGCTGGATGTGCATCTGATGATCTCGCCGGTCGATCCGTACATCGAGGCGTTTGCGGAAGCCGGTGCGGACGGGCTGACCGTGCACCCTGAAGCCGGACCGCATGTTCATCGCACGCTCCAGTTGATCCGTTCGCTGGGGAAGAGGCCCGGCGTGGTGCTGAACCCGGGCACGCCGGCGGACGCGATCGATTATGTGATCGACCTGGTCGACCTGGTTCTGGTGATGAGCGTCAATCCCGGCTTCGGCGGTCAGTCCTTCATTACGAGCCAGCTGCGAAAGGTCGAGGAGATCGCGAACAAGATCGCGAGGAGCGGACGGGCGATCGATCTTGAAATCGACGGCGGCATCAATCCCCAGACCGCGAAACAGGCGATCAATGCCGGCGCGAATGTGCTGGTCGCCGGGACAGCCGCGTTCTCTGGCGGTCCTTCGAAATACGCGGCGAACATCGCAGCGCTGCGCGGCTGACGGCCGTGGCGGATGCTTCGCAACGTGTCCCGTATCTGAAGCTGCTGCCCGAGCTGTCGCGTGCCGTTCTGTGGTGGCTTTGGACGCCGTTCCGCGTGTGGTACCGCCGCACATGGCTGTACCGGCGCCTCCTGAAGGGTGCGCTGTCGGATCGCATTCTGTTCCACCCCTACGACGCCACGCCTCGCAAGCTGGAGGATGCCGACGCGCTGCTGCGCGGCCGCTTCCGGTTCCATGGCGAGATGGTGGAGGCGAGAGAGGGCTCCGTCTTCGACATGCGGCCGCCGAGCCTGGAATGGGCCAAGGCGCTGCATTCGTTTGCGTGGCTGCCGCCGCTGGCGCTGGCGGGCGGCGAACCGGCACGGGTTCTGGCAATGAACCTGATGACGCAATGGCTGAAGCGGCACTCGAAATATTCCGAACCGGCATGGTCGCCCGACGTCATGGCGCGGCGGCTGATTCATCTGTTCGCGCATGGGCGGCTGATGATCGCCAATTCGGAACTGATGTGGCGGTCGAAGGTATTCGTCTCGCTGCGCGAGCAGTCGCGCATGCTGGCGCGCATCGCGCAGGAGTCGCCGGACGGCATCTGCCGGTTCGAGGCGGCTGCGGCATACGCGCTTTCGGGTGCATGCCTGGGCGACAGCCAGCGGCGACTGGAGGAGGGACTCAAGTGCCTGGAAGGCCAGATCGCGCGGCAGATCCTGCCTGACGGCGGGCACATCAGCCGGTCGCCGGAGCAACTGCTCAACGCCTATCGCCTGATCATGATGGTGATGGATGCGCTGAACGCCAACGGGTTGGAAGTGCCGCATGCCATTCGCAGCGGCTATGACCGCATCGCGCCGATGATCCGCTTCTTCCGCCACGGCGACGGCGCTTTGGCGCTGTTCAACGGCGGGACGGAGTGCGATCCGCGTACCGTGGCGGGGTTGCTGGCGCGCGACGAGGTACGAGGGCAGCCCTACACCTATGCGCGGCACTCGGCGTACCAGCGCATGACTGCGGGGAAGACGATGCTGTTGCTGGATTGCGGGAGCGTGCCGCCTGGGCCGTTCTCCGACCAAGCGCATGCGGGGTGCCTGGCGCTCGAACTGTCGAGCGGCAGTCAGCGCATCATCGTGAATTGCGGGGCGGCGGGCGCTTCGCAACCGCGGTGGGAGAGCGCCCTGCGCGCGACCGCGGCGCACTCGACGCTGGTCCTGGCCGACGCTTCGATGGCGATGATCCTGCCGCCGGGCCTGGCGCGCAATCTGCTCGGCGCGCGGATGCTGAAGGGGCCGGAGCAGATCGAGACGCGGCGGGTGGAGACGACGCAGGGCTGGAGCATCGAGGCCAGCCATGACGGCTACGTCGAGCCCTGGGGAATCCGCCACGAGCGGGAGGTGACGCTGTCGCAGCAGGGGCTGGCTCTGACGGGCGTCGACCGGCTGCTGCCGCAGCAGGGCAACAAGCACAAGGATTGGCCTTTCGCGATCCGCTTCCACGTGCATCCGGATATCCGGATGTCGCCGTCGCAGGGTGGCGGCATATTGCTGAAGTTGCCGACGGGAGAAGGCTGGCGCTTCCGCTCAGGCGCGTCTGCGACCATCGAGGAAAGCGTCTATCTCGGTAGCGAGCAGGTGCGGCGGGCGGAGCAGATCGTGCTGACCGGCGCGGTCAAGGACCAGCAGGTAGACATCGCCTGGGTGTTCGAGCAGATCGGCGCCCTCTCATCATAGGCCGGCAGCGCGCGAATCGCCTGCCCGAACTGCCGAAATTCGCCGCGTTGCCATGGGGTTGATGGCTTGCTAAACCGCAACTTCGCCATTTCCAGGTACCCTCATGGTTCAGTTGACGTTGCCGAAGGGAAGCAGCCCGAAGAAGGGAAAGGTCTGGCCGGGCCCGAAGACGCCCAACGGCAAGAAGCCGAAGCGGCACAAAGAGTTCAAAGTCTACCGCTACGACCCCGACCAGGAGGGTAACCCGCGCATCGACGTCTACACGGTGGACCTCGACAGCTGCGGGCCGATGGTCCTGGACGCGCTGATCAAGATCAAGAACGAGATCGATCCGACTCTAACCTTTCGCCGCTCGTGCCGCGAAGGCGTGTGCGGGTCGTGCGCGATGAACATCGCGGGCGGCAATACGCTCGCCTGCACCAAGGCGATCACCGACATCTCGGGACCAGTCTCGGTTTATCCGCTGCCGCATATGGAAGTGGTGAAAGATCTGGTACCGGACCTGACGAACTTCTATGCGCAGTACTCGTCGATCGAGCCGTTTCTCCAGACCAAGACGGCGGAGCCGGAGAAGGAATGGAAGCAGTCGCCGGAAGACCGCGCGAAGCTGGACGGGCTCTACGAATGCATCCTGTGCGCCTGTTGCACGACGTCGTGCCCGAGCTATTGGTGGAACTCGGAGCGATATCTGGGCCCAGCGGCGCTGCTGCAGTCGTATCGCTGGCTGGCGGACAGCCGCGACGAGCACACGGGTGAACGTCTCGACAAGCTCGAAGACCCTTTCAGACTCTATCGCTGCCACACCATCATGAACTGTGCCAACACCTGCCCGAAGGGCCTGAACCCCGCCAAGGCGATCGGCGAAATCAAGCAGATGCTGGTGAAGCGCTCCGTCTAAGCTCCGTCTAAGAAGAGGCTAAGCCGCCACCGGGGTGATCGCGGACGGTTCGCGGCCGGAGCGCAGGCGCAGCATGCGCCAGAGGAGGGCACCGCCCAGCGTGGACAGCCAGCCATGCGGCTCGGCGCCGACGACCTTGGCCACCATCTGGACCAGCTTGTTGATGTGGTTGCGGCGGTAGATGCGCATACCGGCTTGTGTCGCGACCTGCGAGTAATACGCCCGCTTGTACGGCTTCGTCGCCATGTCGGCGGCCGAAACATTGGCGCAGTAATAGGCGTAGGCGAGCTCGTCGTCGTCGGATTCCGTGACGCGGCCTACCGCGACCATCAGCTTTTTCCAGAACGGCAGGTCGGGTTCATCCTGCTCGTTAAGAGTCTCGTAGAAGAGCTTGTAATGCCTGAACTCGTCGGCGGCGATGCGGCCGGCGATCTCCTTCAGGACGGGCTCCTCGGTCGAGTCCTTGATGGCGGTGTAGTACGAGGAGGTTCCGCTCTCGACCACGCAGCGGGCGATCATCTCGCCACGGCGGCTGCCGCGGATTGAGATGGTCTCGGTCTCGGCGAAATGGGCGGGCTTGTAGCCAGCGCGGAAACGGGCGAAAGCCTCGTCGAGCTTGAAGTCCGGGTCGGCCAGTTCGGCCCAACGGCCGAGCGCCCGGCCGTGCTGGCTCTCCTCGCAGCCCCACTGCTCGATGGCGTCGAGGGTGACGGGGCCCGCGTCCTTGAAGACGCGCTTCAGGTAGCGGACGTAATCGGGAGCGTTGAACTCGACGAGCGCGGCCGCCTTGATGGCCGCGACCATCCACGGCTCAACTCTGGAGCGGTCGAATTTCGACCACTGGACGTCGTCCAGCGTCCAGCCCTGTTTGTAGACGGTTCCACCCGTCGTCATCTCATGCCCCACGGTCCGGTAGCAGCTTCTGGACCTTTGAACGTCTTATAACAGTTCCCGTTGCCTGATGGGAACGAGCTTCTTTCCTCCGCCGGCGAAAATGCCAGCCGATTCAACGGCATTCACAGTTGATACGAATCAGAATGCGGCCCGGACCAGCTTGAGATCGTCGAGGATCTCGTTCTTGCGGGTCTTGTCGGCGTCTGTGGTCGCCGCCAACACCTCTTCCTCGGCATCGCGGATGCGCTGATCGAGGACGGCGAGGTCCATCTCGCTCATCGGGATGGCCTCATCGGCCAGCACGTTGATCTTCGCCGCGCTGATTTCGGCGAAGCCGCCGCGGATGAAGAAGCGCGTGTCGGTGCCGTTGTTCAGAACGTCGATCATGCCGGGCCGCAAGGCGGTGACGACCGGCGCATGGCCCGCCATCACGCCCATGTATCCCTCGGTCGCCGGAATGGTGACCATGTCGGCGTGATCGGAAATCAGCAGCCGCTCCGGCGAGACGAGGTCGAATGCGATTTTGTCGGCCATGTAAAACAGCGAGTAGCGAGTAGCGAGTAGCGAGATAGGGCTGGCCCCTTCCGCTCGTTCTCTACAATCCTGCTCGCACCTCCCTATTCGCTATTCGCAACTCGCTATTCGCCTTACGCCGCTTCCGCCGCCATGCGCTGGGCCTTCGCGACGGCGTCCTCGATGGTGCCGACGTTGTAGAAGGCCTGCTCCGGCAGGTGGTCGTATTCGCCGTCGACGATCGCCTTGAAGGAGCGGATCGTGTCGGCAAGCGGCACGAAGATGCCCGGCAGGTTGGTGAAGGCTTCGGCGACGTGCAGCGGCTGGGCGAAGAAGCGCTGGATCTTGCGGGCACGGGCCACGACCAGCTTGTCCTCTTCCGACAGCTCGTCCATGCCCAGGATCGCGATGATGTCCTTGAGCGCCTTGTACTGCTGGAGGACTTCCTGCACGCGGCGGGCGACGCCGTAGTGCTCCTCGCCGATCACGTTCGGGTCGAGGATGCGCGAGGTCGAGTCGAGCGGGTCCACGGCCGGGAAGATCGCGAGCGCCGCGATATCGCGCGACAGCACGGTGGTGGCGTCGAGATGCGCCATCGAGGTCGCGGGCGCCGGGTCGGTCATATCGTCGGCCGGGACGTAGATGGCCTGCACCGAGGTGATCGAGCCCTTGGTGGTCGAGGTGATGCGCTCCTGGAGGTTGCCCATCTCGGTCGCCAGCGTCGGCTGGTAACCCACGGCGCTCGGGATACGGCCGAGCAGCGCTGACACTTCGGAACCGGCCTGGGTGAAGCGGAAGATGTTGTCGATGAAGAGGAGCACGTCCTTGCCTTCGACATCGCGGAAGTACTCGGCGACCGACAGGCCCGTCAGCGCGACGCGGGCGCGGGCGCCCGGCGGCTCGTTCATCTGGCCATAGACGAGGGCGCACTTCGAGCCCGCGACCGAGCCGGTCTTCGGGTCGATGTTCACCTTCGACTCGATCATCTCGTGATAGAGGTCGTTGCCCTCGCGGGTACGCTCACCGACGCCCGCCAGCACCGAGTAGCCGCCATAGGCCTTGGCGATATTGTTGATCAGCTCCTGCATGGTCACGGTCTTGCCCACGCCGGCCCCGCCGAACAGACCGATCTTGCCGCCCTTGGTGTAGGGGCAGAGGAGGTCGATGACCTTGATGCCGGTAACCAGAATCTCGGCTGCACCCGCCTGTTCCGCGAAGGTTGGAGCCTCGCGGTGGATGGTGGAGGTATGCTCGTTCGAGATCGGGCCGGCTTCGTCGATCGGCTCGCCGATCACGTTCATGATGCGGCCCAGCGTGGCGGGGCCGACGGGCACGCGGATCGGCGCGCCGGTGTCGACCACCTCGGCGCCGCGGACGAGGCCTTCGGTCGAGTCCATCGCGATGGTGCGCACGGCGTTCTGGCCGAGATGCTGCGCGACCTCGAGGACGAGGCGGACCTCTGTGCCGGTGCGCGGATCGACGTTCCTGGTCTCCAGCGCGTTCAGGATGGCCGGCAGCTCGCCGTCGAACTCGACGTCGACGACGGCGCCAATGACCTGGCTGAGGCGGCCCTTGGCGTTCTGGGTGGTGGTGCCTTGTGCGGACATGGTCGATCTCTCTTTTCAATCGGACTTAAAGGGCGGAGGCGCCGGAGATGATTTCGATCAGCTCAGTCGTGATCTTCGCCTGACGGGTACGGTTCATCTGGATGGTGAGCGCGTTGATCAGGTCGCCTGCGTTGCGTGTGGCATTGTCCATCGCTGTCATCTGCGAGGCATAGAAGCCGGCGTCGTTCTCGAGCAGCGCGGTCAGAACCTGGATGGTGATGTTCTGTGGCAGAAGCTGTTCGAGAATTGTGGTCTCGTCCGGCTCATATTCGTAGAACGCGGCCTCGCCAGCGTCCGGCATCGCGGCAGGGATGAGCTGGAGCGCGGTCGGCTTCTGCGTGACAACAGACTTGAAGCGGCTTGAGATCAGCGTGACGACGTCGGTCTCACCAGCCATGTAGAGATCGATGATGCGTCGGGCGATCGGACGGGCGCGGTTCAGGTCGGGTGACTTGAGACCGGCCTCGTACACCTCGACGAAGCGGTCGGCGTATTGGCGGCGCAGCTGGTCGCGCGCCTTGCGGCCGACGATAAGGATCTTGACGTCCTTACCCTGCTGGAGGAGCGACTGGACCGTCTCGCGCGCAAGGCGGACGACGCCGGAATTGAAGCCGCCGGCGAGGCCCCGGTCGGATGTTGCGACCACGACCAGGTGACGCTTGTCGCTGCCCGTGCCGGCGAGCAGCAGCGGCGCGTCGGTGCCCGAGACGCCGCTCGCCAGATTGGCGATGACTGCGGCCATGCGTTCCGCATAGGGGCGCGCGGCTTGCGCCGTCTGCTGCGCGCGGCGAAGCTTCGCCGCCGCCACCATCTGAAGCGCCTTCGTGATCTTCTGCGTGGACTTCACGCTAGCGATCCGAACGCGCATTTCCTTGACGGATGCCATGACCAGTCAGTCTCTCGATCAGGCCACGAACGTCTTGGCGAATTCGTTCAGGGCATCCTTGAGCGAATTCTCGATCTCGCCGGTCAACGCTTTCTGGGTGCGGATGTCGTTCAGGATCGCCGGACGCTTGGCCTTGAGCCAGGAGAGCAGGGCTTCCTGATACGGGCCGACCTTGGCGGTTGGGTAGGCATCGAGGAAGCCGCGCGTGCCGGCGTAGATCACCACCACCTGCTCTTCGACCGCGAAGGGCTTGTACTGCGGCTGCTTCAGGAGCTCGGTCAGGCGCTCACCGCGCGACAGCATCTTCTGCGTCGCCGCGTCGAGGTCGGAGCCGAACTTCGCGAAGGCGGCCATCTCGCGGTACTGCGCCAGTTCGGCCTTGATCGGGCCCGACGCCGTCTTCATGGCCTTGATCTGCGCCGACGAACCCACGCGCGATACCGAAATGCCGACGTTCACAGCGGGACGAATGCCCTGATAGAAAAGGTCGGTCTCGAGGAATATCTGGCCGTCTGTGATCGAGATCACGTTGGTCGGGATGTACGCCGACACGTCATTGGCTTGCGTCTCGATGATCGGCAGCGCAGTCAGCGAGCCGGCGCCGTTGTCCTCGTTGAGCTTGGCCGCGCGCTCGAGCAGGCGGCTGTGGAGGTAGAACACGTCGCCCGGATAGGCTTCGCGTCCCGGCGGACGGCGCAGCAAGAGCGACATCTGGCGATAGGCGACGGCCTGTTTGGAAAGGTCGTCATACACGATCACGGCGTGCATGCCGTTGTCGCGGAACCACTCGCCCATGGCGCAGCCGGCAAACGGCGCGAGGAACTGGAGCGGCGCCGGGTCCGACGCGGTGGCGGCGACCACGATAGTGTAGTCCATCGCGCCGGCGTCCTCGAGCGTCTTCACGATCTTGGCGACGGTCGATCGCTTCTGGCCGACGGCCACGTAAATGCAGTAGAGCTTCGCCCTCTCGTCGTTGCCGGCGTTGACGGCCTTCTGGTTCAGGATGGTATCGATCGCGACCGCGGTCTTGCCGGTCTGGCGGTCGCCGATGATGAGCTCACGCTGGCCGCGGCCGATGGGGATCAGCGAGTCGATGGCCTTGAGGCCGGTCTGCACCGGCTCATGTACCGACTTGCGGGGGATGATGCCGGGAGCCTTCACGTCGACGCGGCGGCGCTCGGCGGCGCCGGTGATCGCGCCCTTCCCGTCGATCGGGTTGCCCAGCGGGTCGACGACGCGGCCGAGCAGCGCCTTGCCGACGGGCACGTCGACGATCGCGCCGGTGCGCTTGACGGTGTCGCCTTCCTTGATGGTGCTGTCGTTGCCGAAAATCACGACGCCGACATTGTCGTTCTCGAGGTTCAGCGCCATGCCCTTGATGGCGCCCGGAAACTCGACCATCTCGCCGGCCTTGACGTTGTCGAGGCCATAGACGCGCGCGATGCCGTCGCCAACGGAGAGAACCTGGCCGACCTCGCTGACCTGCGCCTCGGCGCCGAAGTTCTGGATCTCGCGCTTCAGGATTGCGCTGATTTCTGCGGGCTGGATGTCCATCTTAGTTACCTCTCATGGCCGCACGCAGGCCGGTCAGCTTGGTGCGGAGCGAAGAATCGATCATGCGCGAGCCCACCTTCACGACGAGGCCGCCGAGAAGCGAGGGATCGACTTTGGCGTCGAGGCGCGGGTCACGGCCGAGCCTGGATTTGAGCGTCGCCTTCAGCTCGGCGAGTTCGCTGTCGTTGAGGGCGCGCGCCGAGGTCACTTCGGCCTGAATCTCCCCGCGGTGGCGGGCGAGGATGTTCTCGAACGAGGCGATGATGTCAGAGAGCGCGAAGAGCCGCCGCTTGGCGGCCAGCGTGAGCACGAACTTGGTGGCGAGGTCGCCGGCGCCCATCTGAGCCAACACGGCCTTCATCGCGCGGGCCTGGTCGGCTTCACTGAAAACGGGGGAGCGGACGAGATGGGAAAGGTCCTTGCTGGCGCGCAGCGCGGCCTTGAGGGACTGAAGATCTTTCTCAAGCGCCGGAAGCGACCGTGTCTCATCAGCCAGTTCGAAAACCGCGGTCGCATAGCGCCCTGCCAAGCCCTGTTCGCGGGTGTTTTCCGTAGCCACGTTCGCCCTTCAAACCTTGGCACCTTCTTGGTGGGCGCCGGTCCAATAACTATCTGAATTCGTTCGTGAATTTACTCGACCTGCGAGTCAGTTCTCGCGGGCGCGATGCAGTTAGCATGCGTGTTACCGAGGCGCAACAATCTGCCACTAGCCGTGGTGTCGCGGGGTAGAACGGGCCGCAAATGCTTACGCGGGCACCTGTCGTAGGCACCGGCAACCAATTCCCTTCCTTCGAATTTTATAGAAGTTCAAACCGCAATCTAAAGACCCCGCGGCTCATGCTGCATGCGTGGGCAAGAAGAAGAGGCGAAACGCCATGCAGGAACGGGTCGTCGGTGCAATCCAGCAGGTCATCGGGTTTCTGACCAAGGGTGTGGAATTCAATTCCGGTGACTGGCAGGTGTTCGAGACCGAAATGCGTGAACTGATCGCTCCCCACATGGCCGTGCTGGTGCATCGCCGCGTCAAGCTGCTGGACGGCTCGGACGGGGCGAGTTGGTGGGAAGAACTCGACCGGTTCATGGATACGAGCCTGTGGCCGCTGCTCGGCGACGAACGCGACTACGCCGACCGCAACCGCACCTTCGTCACTCTGATGCTCGACATCGCCATTTCCGAGGAGCAGCGCCGCCGCGCCGCGCAGCGGCCGGATCTGCTGCCGCATGTGGCCCGCTTCGGCTCGGCCTGGGCCAGCTGAGGGGTCATTGTGCCGCGACAGCCCGCGGAACGTTCTGAGGGTAGGGCGTCGGCTTGTGGCGGTTGAGCTCTTCGAGGATGCGGCGCTTGTCACGGGCGACCTGTTCGCCCAGCACATCGTGCAGCGCAAGATCGCCGTAGAGCTTCCAGACATCCGTATCGATCGCCGCCGACAGAAAGTTCGGCGCCGTATTGGCGACGCCGTTGGAGATCATCGCGAGCGCCAGCGAAAAGCCGACCCAGATGACGCTGTCGATCAGCGCGCTGCCGGCTAGCGGCCTTCCGGTGGCCGCCAGGATCGCCGCCGTTGAACCGACGACAAGCGCAGGAACGATCGCGAACGCGTAGAGCATGACCACGCCGCGCCGGTTGATGATCCAGTGCCAGACGCGGATGCGCCACAGTTCGAGCTGGATGGACTTCTCGATGTACTCCATGCGCTTGGAGAGCCAGAGCAGCACCTTGGTCCACCATTTGGCGCTGTCGGCCCAATCGCCCGGCTTGTTCTCGGCCTGGTCGATCTGTTTGCCGAAACTGGTGAAGGCATTGAACAGGTCGTTCATGCGCTTCTGCACGACATTGACGAAGCCTTTGGCCGAGGACTCAAGTGCAGCGTTGTAGGAGTCCTCGACAATGCGCATGAACAGCCAATAGCCGCCGAGGATGAAGGCGAGAATGACGCCCTTGAGCGCCCAGAGCGTGCCCACGGGCAACGCGACCGTAAAGCGCGGCTCAAGATAGAAGTGCGACAGCGAGAGGTAGGCGGCGGCCGCAAGCGGCACCAGCAGCTGCCAGCGCCGCTTCAGGTAGATGATGCGCGCGATGTTGTGGAGGCAGGCGTCCTTGAACGTCTTGATGACATCGCGCAGGTCCCGGTCATCGGGGAACGCCTCGGTGATGTATTCCTCAGACAGCTTGTCGAAGAACTTCGGCCAGTGCCGGGGACTCCAGTGGAAGCGCTGGATCTCGTCGGGAAACATCGGGATGCGCTTGCTGAAATACGCGTTCATCCGGCCGTCGATCGCAGCGCGCTTGGGCCCGTCCAGCGTTTCGAAGTCGTCCGGTGCGAGCGCGTCGATGGCGATGTGGTCGGGGAACTGGCGGAAGCCGAAGCGGCGTTCCTTGAGAAGCATGATATCCCTCCGCCCGACATGTGGGTATGGGCGGAAGTATCTTCAAGAATTGCGGCAAGTGCGTTGCCGCCCGGATTGTTCAAGCCGGACGGGCACTTCCGTTGGCGATGCGAATTGGTCGGGGCGGCGTTGCAGGAATCTTGGACGACTCCTTCGGTGTCACGGATGCATCGAATTTCGTCCGCGCCGCATCGATCCTGCCGATGTTCTTGAGCGCCCAGTCGCCCAGCGCACTCACAGGCGCCAGCAGCGAGCGGCCGAGCGCGGTCAACTCGTAGTCCACGCGCGGCGGGATGGTGGGAAAGACGGTGCGGGTGACCAGCCCGTCGCGCTCCAGCCCGCGCAAGGTGAGCGTCAACATGCGCTGGGAGATGCCGGTGATCTCCTTCTTGAGCTCGTTGAACCGCATGGGGCGCGCGCCCAGCCGCGTGACGATTAGAACCGACCACTTGTCGCCGATGCGCTGAAGCACGCCGGAGACGGCCTTGCAGCCGGGAGTGTCATGGATGTTACCGCGTTTCATCGGCGTGCCTTCTTGCGCGTGCGCCAGGAGGTGATCATCTTAGCGTCAGTTACAAATTGATACTAGGCACCTGACAGTAACCAGATCAAGGAGATCTCCAATGGCCCTTCGCCTTCACACCATCATCGGCAGCACCCGGCCCGGGCGCGCCGGCCCCGCCATCGCGCAGTGGTTCCACGAGCATGCCCAGAAGCACGGCAAGTTCGATGCACGTATCGTCGACCTTCAGGATTTCAGCCTGCCGCTCTACGACGAGCCGCACCATCCGATGCGGCGCCAGTACGAGAAGGACCACACAAAGAAGTGGTCGGAGAGCGTGAATGCAGCTGATGCTTTCGTGTTCGTGACGCCCGAGTACAACTTCACGACGCCGCCGTCGCTGGTGAATGCGATCGACTACCTGTTCTGGGAGTGGCAGTACAAGCCGATGGCCGTGGTGAGCTATGGCGGCGTATCGGGCGGCACGCGTGCCGCACAGACGCTGCGCCAGCAGGTCTCGACGCTCAAGATGATGCCGATCCCGGAGGGCGTCGCGATCCCGAACTTCTTCGGCCAGCTCAAGGACGGCAAGTTCATCGGTAACGAGCTGAACGAGCAGGGCGTCGCGGCTTCGCTGAACGAGTTACACAAGTGGTCGGAGGCGCTCGCGGGACTTCGCGAGGGCATCCGGCATCCGAAGAAGTAGCGCTGTATCCTTCGGGGTTTGCTTCGCTCACACCTCAGGATGACGAGATTTGCGCGTCATTGCTGAGGTGTGAGCGGAGCGGCCCCGAAGCATTGTTGGATCAATTCACGCCATTGAAGAAGCGCGAGAGGCGGAATTCGGCGAGCCAGCTCCACACGGCGTGCGCGTTGAGGAAGTCGTAGGACCCGACAACGAACTCGGCACGGCCGACGAGGTTCTCCACCGGCACCATGCCGACGCCGCCCCGGTCGGCGGTCTCGCGGCTGTCGAGCGAATTGTTGCGGTTGTCGCCCATCATGAAGAGATGGCCGGGCGGCACCACGAACTCCTGGGTGTCGGTGAGATAGCCGTTCCAGTTCCACTGGTAAATCGGATGCGCCTTGCCGTTGGGCAGGGTCTCGATATAGCGCGGTACCTCGGCCGTGACGCCATTCTCGTCCTCGACCTTGCCCATCCCGTCGGCCTTGAGCGGCGTCTCCTTGCCATTGATCCACAGACGGCCGGCGATCATCTGGATGCGGTCACCCGGAAGGCCGATCACGCGCTTGATGTAGGTCTGGCTCGGATCGCGGGGCAGGCGGAAGACCACCACGTCGCCGCGCTCCGGCATCTTCTGGAGCAGGCGGTCTGACGAAGACGGGCCTATCGCGAACGGCACCGAATAGCGGCTGTAGCCGTAGGGATACTTGGCGGCGACGAAGGCATCGCCGATGGCGAGTGTCGGCTGCATGGAGCCCGACGGCACGTAGAAGGGCTGTGCGATGGCTGTAGTCGACGCGAAGGTGATCGCCACGACGGCAATCGGCTCCAGCACAGCGCGCATGACGCCCTTGCCGTCCTTGACGCCCAGGATGCGTTGAACCGTGTGCCAGAGGGTGCTTTCGCCAGTCATTGCCGTTCTGTATCGCGAGATTCTGAATTTCGGGAGTCCGTTTGACCAATTCAAGGCCGGGAGGGTTGGGATTTGGTTTCCTTGACGGAATTTCATCCACCTGCTTAAGGCAGGGTTATGGCCAGGAAACTCACGCAATTGGGCCGTTCGGTGCCCCTGCCGCAGGCGCCCGAGCAGGCGGTTCTGGAGGTGGTACCCAATCCGCAGCGCGGAACGAACTATGTCGTGCGCTTCACGGCGCCCGAGTTCACGTCGCTGTGCCCAGTGACCGGCCAGCCGGATTTTGCGCACTTTGTCATCGACTACGTACCGGGCGCGCGGATCGTCGAGTCGAAGTCGCTGAAGCTGTTCCTGTTCAGCTTCCGCAATCACGCGGCATTCCACGAGGACTGCACGGTCTATGTTGGCAAGCGCATCGTGAGCGCGATCAAGCCGAAGTACTTGCGGATCGCCGGCTACTGGTATCCGCGCGGCGGCATTCCGATCGACGTGTTCTTCCAAACCGGCAGGCTGCCCGCGGGCACCTGGCTGCCGGAGACCGGTGTCGCACCGTATCGCGGGCGCGGATGAGCGTTCAGGTCGTCCCGGTTCTGGAGAGCGAGAAGCGGGCGCTGTGGGCGCGGCTGGGGGACTATATCGGCGAGTTGATGCCCTATCAGGGTGGAGCGACAGGCGGTCCGTTCGAGTATCCGTATTTCGACGCCTACTGGCAGGAGCCCGATCATCGCTGGCCGTTCTGGGGCGTGGCGGATGGCAAGCGCGTGGCGTTCGCGCTGGTGCATCGCCAGCCCGAGCGGTTCGAGATGGCGGAGTTCTATTCCTTTCCGGAATTCCGCCGTACGGGGTTGGCCCTGCCGTTTGCCAAGGCCGTGATTGCGCGGTTTCCGGGACTGTGGGAGCTGACGCAGTTTGCGGCGAACACCAGCGCGGTGGTGTTCTGGCGGCGCGTGCTCGCCGACTGGCCGTTTGAAGAAAGCCGTTACACCGGTGAGCAGTCGGGTCAGCCGCGCATCCGGCAGACCTTTGTCGTTCCCTAGATACGCTTCAGCAGTTCGGTCTTTTTCGCTTCGAACTCCGCCGCCGTGATGTGGCCCTGGTCGCGCAGTTCGGCGAGGTGGCGGATTTCATCCGCGACGTCCGCTGCCGTCGTCTTTGCTGGTGTAGCGGGCGTCGGTGAGGGTGACGGTGCGTAGATCGGTGCTGGTTGTGGCGCGGGGCCTCCACCGCTGACCTTCGGCGACACCTGCATGCGCGTGTGGATGTGGGCGAGCGCATCGGCCGGCCAGCGGGTGAAGATGCTGTAGAACAGAAATACCTCGGCGCCAGCAACGATCAGGAACCAGAGGCTCGCGTTGATGAACAAGCTTCCGACGATCAGCGCGGCCAGCCCAATGCCCGCCGCATAGATGATGAACTGCGATGCGGGTTCGACGGCGATGCTGAGGGTCGACGTATTCGCCGCCGACCCCGGCGCGATGATGGCGCGGCCAGGCATGATGGCATCGATCGAGACCGTCTCGGCATCCTTGCGGGTGAGCGAGAATTCGATCGTGGAGGGCGCGACCTGTTGGCCGAGGGTCATACCTGCCGACTGGAGCGCCTCACGCGTGTAGCCGAACGCGTCGGCCGGACTCATTGCGAGGGTGTAAAGCGCCGTTGCCGCCATCGGGTGCTCCGATTCCGACTGCCACTGTGTCAGAGATAGGTAGGGCCGGGCTAGTGCGCCAGATGGGCGACGAGCTCGTAGCGGTGGCAGGTCACGATGTGGTCGTTGACCATCCCCACCGCCTGGGCGAAGGCGTAGACAATCACGGGGCCTACAAAGTTGAAGCCGCGCTGCTTCAGGTCTTTGGACAGCGCCTGGCTCATTTTGGTTTCGGCCGGGACCTGCTTGGTGGTTTTGAAGCGGTTCTGCTTCGGCGTGCCGTCGACGTGCTTCCAGATGAATTCGCGGAAGCCGCCGGGCTCCTTTTCCTCGATGTCGAGCCAGAGCTGCGCGCCCTTGATCGCGGCGTTGATCTTGGCTGGAGACCGAATGATGCCCTCGTTCTTGAGCAGGCGGTTCACGTCGCGTTTGCCGTAGCGCGCGATCTTGGCCGGATCGAAGTGGTCGAAGGCGGTGCGGAAGTTCTCGCGCTTCTTCAAAATGGTGATCCACGAGAGGCCGGCCTGGAAGCCGTCAAGCACCAGCTTCTCATAGAGCGCGCGCGGATCGTATTCCGGCACGCCCCATTCATCGTCGTGATAGTCGCGGTAGATCTGCTCCTTGACCGACCAGGGGCAGCGGATGACGTTGTCTTTCATTCGCGCGTGCAGCTCACCGTGGTGAAGTTGCCGCCGGATGTCTGGATCTGCATGTGGAACGTGGCTTCCTGCGCGTCATTGCGATCGATCACGGTGCTGGCCACCGAATTGCCGCCGCTGCTCAGGCCGCCCATCGGTCCCTTCCAGATCACGACCTTTCCTTCGACGTCGTAGGGGTAGAATTCGAGCGTGTCCGATTCCGATGCGGGGCCGGCGTAGCGGCCGCCGTCGATCGTGATGTTTCCGATCGACTGAAGGCCGAGGGTGCAGACGTACTTGCCATCGGGCAGCCCGCCTTTCCCCTCATCGCCTCCACAGGCGGTAAGGAGGAAACTGAAAGCCAGAGTGGCGGCGGCGCGAGATGCCTTGCGCGGACCGATCAACGGCGTTTGGCCTTCTTTGCCTTCTTGGCAGGTGCCTTTTTTGCCGCCCTCTTTTTCGGAGCGGTTTTCTTGGCCTCCTTCGCGGTGCTCCGCTTGGCAGTCTGGGCCTGCGGTACCGGAGTGGCGAGCAGCGCGGCTTCGAGCTTGTTGCCGTCGAGATCGTAGATGAACGCGCCGTAGTAGTCCGGGCCGTAGTCGGGGCGAGGGCCGGGCTCACCGTTGTTGCTGCCGCCTTCGCGAAGGGCGATTTCGTGGAATTTGTGCACCTGTGCCTTGGTGCGGGCGATGAAGCCGAGATGGGTGCCGTTGCCGACGCTCATCGGCTTCTGATCGTGCGGATGGCCGATCCAGAATTCCGGGCGGTCGGTGCCGTAGCCGATGGCATGCGGCGCGAAGTCGGCAACGCGCTTAAAACCGAGGGTCGCGAGAACCGCGTCATAGAACTTCGCGGCGCGGTCGAAGTCGGTCACGCCAACGGACACATGGTGCAGCATGGGGTGCTCCGGCGGGAAAATCCGCGCGAAGGCTTCCATCTCGGTCATGGAACCGTCAAGGGAAAAGCCAGCCTGGCTTCCACAATTCGACCCGACTGCTGCCAGCATTGACAGGAGCGCCCTGTGCCTCTTCGAGACGGTCGAGGCGGATGAGGGCGAAGCCCTTGTCGCCATAGGTCGCGGTGATCTCGCCGATGTCCTTGTCGCCGGCGCGCACGAACGTATCAGGGCCGGGCAGGGCGGTGCCGGCAACCGCGAGCAGGCGTTTGCGGGCGGTGCCGCGGTGCTTCATGCGGGCGGTCAGCTCCTGGCCGATGTAGCAACCCTTCTTGAAATCGACGGCGTGGAGCTCGTCGAGGTCGGCGTCGAGGGCGAACATCTTGTCGGAGCCGAAATCGGTTGCTTCGGGAACGCCGAGCGCCAGGCGATGGGCGTGGTAGATTGCGGCGGGTTCGAGTCCGGTATGCATTTCACCCTTGGCGACGACGGCGCGCGTGCCGAGCGCGGGGATGCGCGGGTCGGGATACGCGATGGTGTACTTCGCGTGGCCACCTCCCCATTCGGCGAGAACGGCGAGCTGGTCGCGCGGCTCGAGCGTGACCTTTGCGCGCAGCTTGTACATGGAGAGACGCTTCAGCAGCGCGTCGCGCATCGCGGCGAGGCAGTCGATCAGGATCGCTGCGTCGCCCTCGACCAGAAAGAAGTCGAACAGGATCTTGCCCTGGGGCGTGAGCAGGGCGGCGTAGACGCCCTGGCCGGGAGCGAGGCGCTCGACATCGTTGGTGATCAGACCCTGCAGAAAACCACGCGCTTCCGGGCCGGTGACGGCGATGACGGCGCGGTCTTCCAGATGGGCGACGGGCATGGAACGAGACCTAATCCCGCCGCTTGCGGTTGCCAAGGTGCCGGTTTACGGATCGGACATGTCAGAGACCTTTGATCTGCTTATCCGTGACGGCGTTGTGGCCACTCCCAGCGGAATCGCCCAGGGCGACGTGGGCGTGCGTGGCGGCAAGATCGCCGCGATCGGCTCCCTGAACGGCGCCAAGACGGCAGAGGTGTTCGAGGCACGTGGCCTCCATGTGCTGCCGGGGGTGATCGATAGCCAGTGCCATTTCCGCGAGCCGGGGAACGAACACAAAGAAGACCTGGAGAGCGGCAGCCGCGCGGCCGTGCTGGGCGGCGTGACGGGCATCTTCGAAATGCCGAACACGAACCCGCCGACCACGACGCGCGCCGCGATGGAGGACAAGCTGTCGCGTGCGAAGAACCGCATGCATTGCGACTACGCCTTCTACATCGGTGCGACGCCGGCGAACCTTGGTGCGCTGGGGGAGCTCGAGCGCATGCCAGGGGTTGCGGGGGTGAAAGCGTTCCTCGGCTCGTCGACCGGTACGTTGCTGCTGGATCACGAGAGCGACATCGCCGCGATGCTGCGTTCGGGGCGCCGCCGGGTTGCAGTGCATTCCGAGGATGAAGACCGGCTGAAGTCGCGCAGGCATCTCGCGTTGCCCGGCGATCCGCGCACGCATCCGGTATGGCGCGATGCCGAAGCGGCACGCATGTCGACCGAGCGTGTGATCCGTCTTGCACGAGCGGCTGGGCGCAGGCTGCATGTACTGCACGTGACGACCGCGGACGAGATTCCGCTGCTGGCCGATGCGAAGGAAATCTGCACCGCGGAGACGACGCCGCAGCATCTGACCCTGGCGGCGCCGGAGTGTTACGAGCGGCTCGGCACCTACGCGCAGATGAACCCGCCGATCCGCGACGTGTCGCACCGCGAGGCGCTGTGGCACGCGGTGAACCAGGGCGTGATCGACGTGATCGGCTCCGACCATGCGCCACACGCGCGAGCGGAGAAGGACAAGACCTATCCCGATACGCCGTCGGGCATGCCGGGCGTGCAGACGCTGGTGACCATCCTGCTCGATCACGTCGCGGCGGGACGGTTGACGCTGGAACGGTTCATCGACCTCACCAGCGCCGGCGCGGCGCGCATCTTTGGCATCGCCGGCAAGGGACGCATCGCGCGGGGTTATGACGCGGATTTCACGCTCGTCGATCTGAAGGCGCGCCACCGAATTGAGAACCGCTGGATCGCATCCAAGTGTGGCTGGACACCCTTCGACGGCATGACCACCACGGGTTGGGCACTGGCCACGATCATCCGCGGCAAGACCGTGATGCGCGACCGCGCGTTGACACTGGCCGCACAGGGCGAGCCCATCCGCTTCACCGAGACACTTTCGCCAACGCCTTGACGGCGCGCGCAAATTCGGGTGGCCTCCTGCCAAACTATCGGGTGGGTATCGCCGCATGACGAGCCGCTTCAAAGCCATTCTGCTCAAGAAGGCAGACGACAAGCAGACGGCCGAAGACGTCGAACTCTCGATCGACGACCTGATGCCGGGTGACGTAACTGTCGTGGTGTCGCATTCGACCGTGAACTACAAGGACGGGCTGGCGCTGACCGGCCGTTCGCCGGTGGTGCGCAAGTTCCCGATGATCCCCGGCATCGATCTCGCGGGCGCGGTGGAGACATCGGACAATCCGAACTTCAAGCCCGGCGACAAGGTCGTGCTGAACGGTTTCGGCCTTTCCGAAGTGCACTACGGCGGCTATGCGCAGAAGGCACGCGTGAAAGGGGACTGGCTGGTGCCGTTGCCGAGCGCGTTCACGCCGGCACAGGCAATGGCGATCGGTACGGCCGGCTATACTGCCATGCTGTGCGTGCTGGCGCTCGAGGATGCGGGCGTGACACCGGCCAGGGGCGCCGTGGTCGTGACCGGCGCGAGCGGGGGTGTTGGGTCGGTGGCGGTCGCGGTGCTGGCGAAGCTCGGCTTCAAGGTGATCGCATCGACCGGACGGCCGGAGGAGGAAGCGTATCTGAAGGGGCTTGGCGCCTCCGAGATCATCCCGCGCGCGGAGCTATCCGGCGAGCCGCGCATGCTCGGCAAGGAGCGTTGGGCGGGCGCGGTCGACAGTGTCGGTTCGAAGACGCTTGCCAATGTGATCTCGCAAACATCGTATGGCGGCGCCGTCGCAGCCTGCGGACTGGCGGGCGGCATGGACCTTCCGACCAGCGTGGCGCCGTTCATCCTGCGGGGGGTGTCTCTGCTGGGCATCGATTCGGTGCAGATGCCGAAGCCGCGGCGCATCCAGGCGTGGAACCGGCTCGCGGAGGATCTCGATCTCAAGAAACTGGCGGCCATGACGCGGACGATTCCGCTGTCGGGCGTTCGTAAGGCGGCCGACGACATATTGGCTGGCAAGGTTCGCGGGCGTCTGGTCGTCGAGATCTAGAGTGTTCGACTACATTTACCTTGCCCTTTCCGGCGTCGTGATCGGATTGATCGTCGCCGTGCCCATAGGGCCGGTGAACCTGATCTGCATTCGCCGCACGCTCGCCTTCGGACCGTTGAACGGTTTCGTGTCGGGGCTGGGCGCGGCACTCGGCGACACGGTATTCGCGATCGTCACCGGCTTCTCGCTGACCTACATCGCGCAGCTCATCGAAGGTTATTCGCGCATCCTGGAGTTGGCCGGCGGGGCGATGCTGATCTATTTCGGCGTCCACACCTTCCTGGCGAAAGTCGAGGCGCGGATCGAGGACAAGCTCGCTTCAAAAGAGAAAGGCCGCGCCACGCTATTCCGCACCATGGCGTCGACCTTCGCGCTCACCATCACCAATCCGGCGACACTTCTGGGCTTTGCCGCGTTGTTCGCCGGCCTCGGCGGCCTGGCGGGCGGGCACCCAAGCATTGCGTCCGCCTCGTTCGTCGTGATCGGCGTCGCGCTAGGTTCGGCAGGTTGGTGGCTGGCGCTGACGACCGTCGTGGGTCTGTTTCACGCCAGCATCAACGATCGCACCATGCGGCTCATCAACCAGGGGTCCGGGCTTGCCATTGCCGGGTTCGGCATGGCGGTCCTGGTGCACCTGGCGATGAAAATCTTCTAGGGCCCCGCCGTCGACGGTGAAGATTCCCGAACGTGGGCAGAGCAGGCCGGCGACCGGCTCGGCTACGAATTTCCGCTTCTTCTCGTCGATCCGCCACGCGGCGACCGCGGGCAGCGGTGCACCGGCCGACGAATGGTGCGTCGGATCGGGATCGAATCCTTTCTTGTTGTCCAGCACGGCGTAGATGCTGTCCGGCAGGTCCTTGCCGTTGCGCCGGCAGATGCCGGAGAACTCCGGCGTCTGGCGCGAGTGCGCCGGGAAGGCCAGCACGTCGTAGATGTGGTCGTTGTTGCCGACCAGGAAGTCGTAGCTCACGGCGCAGATCGTCCATCCGACCATCTGGAGGTTGTCGTTGACCTCATCCGCGCCTTCATTCTTGAGGCCGATCGCCTTGTGCGCGTCCTCGATCTTTATCGCGGTGCCGTCCGGCAAGGTCTTTCCGATCAGCGCCTTCGGAATGTCGTCACCGCACTTGATGCCGTCGAAGGCGTCTTTCGCCTGCGCGCTGCCGCAGAGCAGGACAAGGCCGACCAGAATTCCGGTGAAAAGCTTCATGCGTGGATTGCCTTCTTTGTGAGGTCGGCCATGCGGGCGATGACCTCTTCGGCCTCCGCCATGATTTCTTCTATGATTTGCTTCGACGGTTTCACGTCGCGGATGGCGCCCGCGCCCTGGCCCATGGCAAAGGCGGAGGTCTCGCGGCTGAGGCCGTCAATCTGGCCGCCGATGCCGCCCATGACGCCTGCCTGGGATGACAGCATGGACTGCTGCGGGAAGGGCTTGATGTCCTGCGGGCGCTTCTCCCAGTCGGCAACCCATTCGTTCTTGAACACGCGCATGGGCTTGCCCGAATAGGAACGGGTGATGATGGTGTCCTCGTCGCTGGCGTCGAGGATCACCTGCTTGTAGAGCGCGCCGGCATGCGCCTCGATTGACGCAATGAAACGGGTGCCCATCCACACGCCCTGCGCGCCGAGTGCCAGCGCAGCGGCGAGGCCGCGGCCATCGACGATGGAGCCGGCGGCGATCACCGGAATCTTCACCGCGTCAACGATTTGCGGGATCAGCGCCATGCCCGCGATGCGGCCGGTGTGGCCTCCGGCCTCGGTGCCCTGCGCCACGACGGCGTCGAGGCCGCCGCGCTCAGCAGAGACGGCATGCTTCACCGCGCCGTTGACGTTCATGACCTTGAGGCCGGCGTCGTGAAATTTTCTGGTGAGGTGCGGCGGCGGCACGCCAAGGCCGGAGATGAACGCCTTGGCCCCACCCTCGATAATGATGTCGGCAGTGCGCTCAAGCGATTCGGGAATGGCGGCGAGAAGATCGACGCCGAACGGCTTGTCGGTGTTGTCGCGCACGACCTTCATCTCGTGCTTGATCTGATCGAGCGAGCGGCCTGCCATGCCGAGCGTGCCGAATCCGCCCGCTTCCGAGACGGCTGCCGCCAATTCGCCGTACGACACGCCCCCCATGCCGGCGAGCATGATGGGGTACTTGATGCCGAGCATGTCGCACAGCGGCGTCCTAATGGTCATGAGCGTTTCCCTGTTTTCCTCAAGCGAACCGCTTTTGCGCCTCGCGGGTCAAGCCTAGCGCTACGGAAAGGAAGTCAGAACCTGTGGTCGCACGCGCGGTGGGTGCGGCGCGGGTGATCGCTTCGCGCACCGCCGGCACTTTGCCCGAGCCGCCGGTGAAGAAGATGGTGTCGATGTCAGCGGCTGTCAGGCCGGCGTCCCGGATGCAAGTGGTGGCCGTCTTGAACAGGCGGTCGGTCTTGGCGCCGATGGCGCGGTCGAAGCCGGCGCGTGTGGCCTGCGCTGACAACCCGGCCTCGATGAAGCCGAGGGGCAAGGCAGCGGTCCCGGCGTCGCTCAGGGCGATCTTGCCATCTTCGACGGTGAACGCGATGCGATGGCCCAGGCGGCGGCGGATGACCGTAAGCAGGCGCGCGACCTTCTCCGGTTCGCGGGCACCGGCGATCAGCTCGACCAGCATGCGCTCGTTCTGGAAGGTGTAGGTGAAGTTGATCGTCGACCACGTCGCGAGTTCATAATAGAGCGAGTTGGGCATCGGCAGGTTCTTTTCGATCAGATACGTGCCCAGCCCCAGCATCGGCATCACCGCGTCGATGCTGAGCAGCGAATCAAAATCGGTGCCGCCGACACGCGCGCCGCCGTTGGCGAGAATGTCGGACCTCCGATCGGCCCTGAGGCGGCGGTCGGGACCGATGCGGATTACGGTGAAGTCCGATGTGCCGCCGCCGATGTCTGCGACCAGGACGGTTTCCTCGCGGGTGGCGCTCTCCTCGTAGTGATAGGCCGCGGCTATAGGTTCGTATTCAAAGGCCACATGCCGGAAACCGACTTTCTTCGCGATGCCTTCGAGCACCCGTTGCGCCTTGGCGTCGGCGGCATCATCGTCATCGACGAAGCGCACTGGTCGCCCGTGTACGACGCCCGTTAGTTCTTCTCCAACAAAGGCTTCGGCCTTTTGCTTCAGGTGCCGGATGAAAATCTCCACCACATCGGTCAGGGCCACCATCTTGGAGCCGAGTGCGGTCTTCTCGTCGATCAGCGGCGAGCCGAGGATCGACTTCAGCGCGCGCATCAGGCGCCCGTCGTGCTGGCTGATATAGGTGTCAATGGCGCGGGCACCGAACAGTACGTTGCCCTTGCTCTCGTAGTCGAAGAAGACGGCGGATGGGATCAGTGTCTCGCCACCCTCAACCGGTGCGAGCGTCGGCGCGTGGCCGCGCACCACGCCGATGGCAGAGTTGGAGGTGCCGAAGTCGAGGCCGCAGGCGGTCATTAATCATCCCCATGAGTGTGAAAAAGGGGATGTCATCTATTACGTGCGACCCGGCCTTGCCAGTCTGTTTCTTTTGTTCTAAACGACGCGTGATACTGGGATGTCCGGAATACGGGCGTCCCAGTTTGTCTTTGTACGGATTATTCCGCCGCGACCAGCGCCGGCTTGCGCGGCCGGTTCCAGGCATCATACAAGGCGACGATCAGCACGTTCGGAATCCAGCTGGTATAAGCGAGCCAGACGGATGCTTCCGAATAGCTGTGGAATCCCGCCATGAAGAAGAATGGAATCTGGAGGCGCAGCGTCACGGCGCCGAACGTCATGGCATAGCTGTAGCGCATCAGAGTGCGATGCAGGGCGAAGTTGCGCGCGACGGCAGCGCGCCACGCCCACGTCGTCGTGCCGATCCACAGCACCGCGAGGATGGCGAACCCGATGCCGGGGACCCTGCCGCCGGAGGCGTAGGGCGCCGTGAAGAGCGCGCCGAGGCCCGCGACGATGCAGGCGGCGACATAGATGCGGCCGCTGACGCGATGAATCCGCGGATAACGCGCCCGCAGCCGCGGCATGAACTGGAACGGGCCGAACAGCAGCGCAAAGGGCGCGACCAGCATGTGGGTGAGGGCCTGGAACGGCACGCGCTCGACCACGTGGCGGATGCCTTCGTCGACACCCAGCCAGAGGTTCATCGGCACGGCATCGAACCGCATCGCATGCAGGGCGATGGCGACGGAGAGGAACGCCATGGTGCCGAAGGCGAACCGGCTGATGCTGCGTTCCATCTGGCCCACTCCATCTTAACGTTGTACAGATAAGCTAGAATGCGATTTGAACAGTGTCAAGATGAGCAGGGCGAAAGCGGCGGTCAAAAAACGGGCCTATCACCACGGAGACCTCAGGGATCAGCTGGTGGCGGCGGCCGAGGCGATCATCCTCGAGCGTGGCGTGGAGGGTTTCACCCTGCGCGAAGCGGCGCGCCGGGCTGGCGTGTCGCCAGCCGCTCCGGCGCATCATTTCAAGGACGCCAAGGGGTTGCTCGGCGAGGTCGCATTGCGCGGCTTCCGCGATTTCGGTGAGGCATTGGACGCGGGCGACCGGCGCGGCGGCGACGATCCGTACCGGCGGCTCATGGAGCAGGGCAATGCCTATGTGAACTTCGCACTCAAGCATCCAGCGCGGTTCCAGCTCATGTTCGCGCACGGAAAATACGACATCACCTATCCAGGCCTGGCGGAGACGGGCGACAAGGCCTTCCGCGTGCTCGAGCGGGCGGTGCGGGCAGCCTATGCCGCGAACCCGGGCGACGACTTATCGCCGGATGCCTATGGCTACCTGATGGCGGTGTGGTCGATCGTGCACGGCTTCGCCCACCTGACCTTAGGCGGTGAGTTCGACTGGGCCGCACGACAGCGCGGAGGCGGCAAGGATACGATCCTGAAGCACTTCCTGCCGCTGACGCTCAAACACTTGCCGCTGCCGTCGAGATAGAGACCGGTCAGAACACCTTGTAGCCGCCGTCGATCACGATGGTGTCGCCGGTGTGGTACTTCGAGGCGTCCGAGGCGAGATAGACCGCGATGCCGCCGAAGTCCTCGGGTTCGCCCCAGCGCCGGATCGGGGCTCGCGTGATGACCTTGGAATTGAACACATCGCTGTGCTGCACGCCGGCGGTCATGTCGGTGGCGATCCAGCCCGGTGCGATGGCGTTGGCGCGCACGCCATAGCGGCCATACTCCACGGCAAGGCCGCGGATGATCGACAGCACCGCACCCTTGGTGCCGGCATAGGCCTGGTTGCGCGGGGCGCCGTCGAAAGCGGAGAGGCTGGAGATGCCGATCAGCGAACCACCCTGGTCGCCCTTGCCCGCGCGTTCAACCATGTGCTTGCAGGCTTCGCGGAAGGTGAGGAACAGGCCCTCGGCATTCACCGCATTCACCGCACGCCACGTATCAAGCGTCATCTCGTGGAAGGAGCGCGCGCCGCGACCGATGCCGGCGTTGGCGACGACAGTGTCGACGCGGCCAAATTCCTTGAGCAGGGCCCCCATGCCGTCGATCACTTCGCCTTCGCTGGCGACATTCACCTTACGCGCACCGGCACGCCTGCCGTGGGCTTTCAGCTTCGCGAGGGCTTCGGTGTTCTTGCCCTCATTCGTGCCCCAGATCACGACGTGGGCACCGGCCTGCGCCAGTGCGTCGGCCATGCCGAAGCCGATGCCGCCGTTGCCGCCGGTGACGAGCGCGACTTTTCCGCTGAGGTCGAATGGCTTGTACATGAGTTCCCTTCCCGATGTTGTCTGGCCGGACCGTAAAGCGTGACGGTTGCGCGTCAACCATAATCGGCAGCCGATTTCCCAAAGCGCGCGCGGCTGTGGAATACTTGCCGGCAGGCAAGTGGGGCTGGGCATGACGTCCGAGATCGCGGTGATGAACCAGCGCGCGGTGGCGCTTGCCGCCGATAGCGCGGTCACGCTGATCGATGGCGGCACGGTCGTGGTTCGCAACGATCAGCGCAAGCTCTACAATCTCATGGGCGGCCAGCCGGTCGGCATCATGTTTTTCGGCATCGCCGACATGATGGGTCATCCCTGGGAACACCTGATCGAGCACTATCAGAAGGTCACGCGAACGGGGCCGTTGCCGCATCTGCGCGGCTATGCGACCGGCTTTACGACGATGCTCGACAACCTCGAGGAGTTCTTTCCGAAGGAGCGGCAGCGCGAAGATTACAAGCGGCTGCTTGCGTCGGTGTTCCGCTACATCTTCCATCTCGCGCAATATCTGCGCGAGGCCGGCGACAGCGACAAGCAGAGCGTGCCCGATGTCGCGATCCTCGAAGAGGCGATCGAGCGGGTGTGGCGCGACTACCAATTCCGTGACGACGGCCAGGCTCGCGGGGACCTCGCGTGCTTTCCTGGCGGTTTCGGCGCGACGGTGCAGCGCGACCACGCGGGCACGATCGACGAGTTGATCGCGTACGGCTTTCAGCCGTTCGGCCTGAGCAAGCAGGCGGTGCAGCGGCTGAAGGAGATCGCTGTCTTCTGCGTCGTGAAGGACCTTTTCCTTGAGGACGTGACCGGGCTTGTGTTCGCCGGTTTCGGCGGCGAAGAGCGCTATCCGGTCGTGACGACATGGTTTGTGTCCGCGATCGTGAACGGGATCGTCAAGCGCGCGGAAGCCTCCTTCGACCAAATCGACGGCGAGGTCCGGTCCAAGATCCGTGTGTTCGCGGACAGCGAAGTGACGAACGCCTTCATCCGCGGCATCGACTTCAACCTGGAACGGCGCGTCTATGGCGCGCTCAATTCGGTGATGTACGGACTGGTGGAGCAGGTCATAGGTGCGTTCCCGAACGTCGAACCAGCCCAGCAGGACGCGGTCCGCGAGAAATTCCAGTCGCAGACCATCCCACAATATTTCGATGCCTTCCGCGGCATCATCGGCGAGTACCAGCAGCATGCTTTCATCAATCCGGTGCTGCGGGTACTGGAGATCGCCTCGCGGTCCGAGCTGGCCGAGACGGCGCGCGAGCTGGTCTCGCTCAACGTCTTCAAGAAGCGTATCATGGCGCAGAAGCAGACGGTCGGCGGTGCGATCGACGTCGCCATCATCAGCCGCGAAGGCGGCTTTCAGTGGCATTCGCGACAGAGCGGAGCATGACCATGGCAAGACTAAGCGAGCCTACGGGATCCCTGGCCGATGGCGCCGACCGCTTCGACCGCCTGATCAAGGGCGTGAAGGACCGGCAATTCTCGGAGGTGCACAATGCGCCGACGCCGAAAAGCCTCTCGAACGCCTTCGTAGTGAGCCCGGAGGAGGCTTGGTCGAAGAAGTTCATGACTGCGGGGATCGGCCCGCAGGAGTTTGTCGCTCCTCAGATGCCCAGCATCGCTCTTGCGGCACCTCTGTCCGATCAGACGTTCAATGCCGCCCCCCAGCTTCCGGCGGCTGCGGTCACGCAAGGCGAAGTGCGGCCGGCCTCGATCGGGCAGGCACGGGCCAAGCCAGCGCGACGCCGCTCCTGGGTCGGCCGCTTCTTCTTCGGCGATTAACCCGCCGTCTTTTTGCCATCGGATTAGGATTTATGCTGCTTCCACAGGGGCTTGGGCGGGTGCGCCGCATTGAGCGGGCCTCGCGATTCTGGGATAAGCTCAGCCGTTGCACTCGAGGAGTCTGGGATGAAGCGTTTCGGGGCCATTTTGGCCGCGTTGACTGCGTTTTTCTTGTCTTTCGCGACCGCGGAGGTGAGGGCCGCCGACCCGTCGCTGAGCGCGGAAGCCAATGCCGCCTATCTGAGGACCAACGCCACCAAGCCGGGCGTCGTGGTGCGTCCGAGCGGGCTTCAGTACAACATCATCAAGAGCGGCTTCGGCATGCGCCCCGGCCTGACCGACACGGTGACGTGCGCCTACACGGGCATGCTGATCAACGGGAAAGTGTTCGACGGCACCGAGCCGATGACGCCCGCTCAGTTCACCGTGAACAAGTTGATCCCGGGTTGGACGGAGGCACTGAGCCTGATGCGGGTCGGCGATAAGTGGCATCTGGTGATTCCTGCCAACCTTGCCTATGGCGCTCGCGGCGCCGGTAACGGGTTGATCCCACCGAACCAGACGCTGGTCTTCGACATGGAACTTCTGGCGGCGGAGCCGGCGAAGCGGCCAGCAGGTCCCACAGATCCGAACGATCCCGACAACCCCGACAACAAACTGTAAAGCGGAACCGGAACCCGGTTCGGAACTTTCACTAGTAGAGGATTTGTGCGGCCCGTCCGCGAGGTCATGGGGCAGGTGTTCGAGGCAGCCGTCAGCGGGTGGCGCAAGTTGTTCGGCAGTGGGCGGGGACGCATCGTTCTCGCCCTTTGCCTTGTCGTGGGCGCCTCTGTGCTGTTCTGGGCCAGCCGGGACTACACAGTGGTGGCACCAGAGTGGGACGGCCAGATCCGCGGCATCGCCTACAATCCCAGCCACGTCTTCTCGCTACGCGACAACGGGCGCATCACGCCCGAGCAGATCGACCGCGACATGGCGCAGCTGTCAACGCTCACCAACCGGGTGCGCACTTATACGGTCGCGGGCGGCATGGACAAGGTGCCGGAGATCGCGCGGCGCTATGGGCTGACGGTGTCGCTGGGCTGCTGGATATCGGCGGACCTGGAGCAGAACGAGACCGAGCTCAATCTCTGTATCAAGACCGCCAGCGCCAACCGGCGCGTGATCGACCGTGTGTTTGTGGGCAACGAGGCGATCCTGTTCGGCTTTGTGACACCGGACCAGCTCAACGCCTACATCAAGCGCGTGCGGGCGGCGCTGCCGGGTCGCATCAAGATCACGACGGCCGAACCCTGGTCGACGTGGCTGCTTACGCCCGAGATCGGGCAGTACGTCGACGTGATCTCGGTGCATCTGTTGCCGTACTGGGAGGGCATGCCGGCGCCGGATTCACTGCGCTTCGTGGAGCACGCCTACAACGACGTGCAGGAAGAATTCCCGGACAAGCCGATCATCATCGGCGAGGCGGGCTGGCCTTCGCGCGGCCGCACCAAGCATCTGGCGGAGCCGTCGATCGCAAGCGAGGCCTATTTCATGCGGGGCTTCGTGCAGCTCGCGATGGAGAAGGGCTACGACTATTACCTGCTCGAAGCCTACGACCAGCCATGGAAGGGCGGCAGCGAGGGATCGGTCGGCGCGAGCTGGGGGCTGTTCGATCCGACGGGCAATCCGAAATTTGCCTTCACCGGCCTTCTAAGGACGTTCCCCGAGTGGCGCACCTACGCGGCTTTCGCGTCGGTGCTCTCTCTTGTCCTTGGCCTGATGATCCTGGGCTGGATGCCGCGCATGCGGCAGCAGGGCTATCTGGTGATGGGCGCCCTGGTGGCCGTCGTGACGACCGGCCTGCTGTGGCTGGTCGACGCCAGTTCGCTCGAATACGTCGATCCGGCCGATCTCATCATGATCATCGCCATGACGCCGCTGGTGCTGCTCGCCTCTACCGTGATCCTCACCGAGGGCATCGAGCTGGCCGCCAGCCTGTGGCGCGTCGACCGGCGCGCCATGAAGGCCGCGATCCCGCAAACAAGCCCGCGGGTCTGCGTCCAGGTGCCCTGCTACAACGAGCCGCCCGCGATGGTGATCGCGACGCTAGACGCGCTGGCCAGGCTCGACTACGACAATTTCGAGGTCATCGTCCTCGACAACAACACACCCGATCCGGCGACATGGCTTCCGGTACAGGCGCATTGCGCCGCGCTGGGCGAGCGCTTCCGCTTCTTCCACTACGACAACATGGCGGGCTTTAAAGCTGGTGCGCTCAACGAAGCGCTACGACTGACGGATCCGGCGGCGAAGTACATCGCGGTGATCGACAGCGACTACCAGGTCGAGCCGTTCTGGCTGCGCCGCGCGCTGCCGTTCTTCGCGGCGCCCGAGATCGCGCTGGTGCAAGGCCCGCAAGACTACCGCGACGCGCGCGAGAGCGTGTTCAAGGCGATGGCCTATGAAGAATATCGCGGCTTCTTCCAGATCGGCATGGTGGAGCGCAACGAGTACAACGCGATCATCCAGCACGGGACGATGACCATCGTGCGCAAGAACGCGCTCGAAGAGGTGGGCGGCTGGGCGACGTGGTGCATTACCGAGGATACCGAGCTTGGTCTCAAGCTGTTCGAGGCAGGTTACAGCGCGGCGTACATCGCTGAGTCCATGGGCAAAGGACTGATCCCAGACACGCTCGATGCGTTCATCAGCCAACGCTATCGCTGGGTCTATGGCGCGATGCAGATCATGAAGCGCCATGCCGGTGCAATCTTTCTCGGGCGCGGCAAGCTGTCGGCGGCGCAGCGCTATCAGTTCCTTGTCGGCTGGCTGCCGTGGATTTCCGACGGACTTGGGATGATCGTCACCTATGTTGCGCTGATCTGGACGGCGCTGATGTGGACTGCGCCGCAGACGTTCGACGTGCCGCTTCCGACGCTGTCGGCCAGCGCGCTCGCGCTGTTCGCCGCCAAGACGATGAAGACGCTGCTGCTTTATCCGCAGAAGGTGCGCTCGGGCCTGCGCGGCGCGATCATGGCATCGGTGGCGGGGCTCTCGACCACCCATGCCGTCGGCAAAGCGGTGATCAGTGGGCTCTTGACCCGCGGCAAGCCGTTCCTGCGCACACCAAAATGCGAGGATCCGGCGCTGCTCAGCCAGGCGCTGCGCAAGGTGTGGCAAGAGACGACCCTGTTCGGCCTGTGCATGCTGGCGCTGCTGTCCTTGGCAACCGGTTCGCAGCTCGACGACCCGGCGATCCAGCTTTGGATGGTGATGATCGCGGTGCAGAGCCTGCCTTACCTGGCGACGGTGGTGACGGCATCGCTGAGCGCAGTGTCGAACCGGCATCCGTCGAAGGCGGTTGCGGTGGCGGTGCCGGCGGCACCCGCGCCGGAGCTGCCCAAGGCTGCCTAGACGACGATCATTTTTCCCGGGTTCAGGATGTTGTTCGGGTCGAGCATGCGCTTGAGCGCGCGCATGACGTCGAGTTCGGCCGCAGACTTGTAACGCGGGAGCTGATCGCGTTTCTGGATGCCGATGCCGTGCTCGGCGCTGATCGAGCCGTGGAATTCGTACACGGTGTCATGCACCACGCGCTGGATTTCCTCCCATCGGGCGAGGAAGGCCTCCGGATCGCCGTCCTTCGGGACGCTGAAGTTGAAGTGGATGTTGCCGTCGCCGATGTGACCGAAGCTGACCGGGCGTGCGCCGGGCAGGACCTTCGCCACGGCAGCCATCGCTTTTTCGAGGAAGGCCGGGATCGCGCCGACCGGCACCGAGACGTCGTGCTTGATCGATGCACCTTCGCGCTTCTGGGCCTCGGACATGTTCTCGCGCAGCGCCCACAGCGTTTCGCGTTGTGCATCGCTGGAGGCGATGACGGCGTCCGTGACGAGCGGGCTTTCGCCAAGTGCGGCCTCAAACAGAGTGGTGAGGTCGAAATTCGCAGCGCTGGTGGCTTCGATCAGGACATACCACGGCGAGGGATTGGGCAGCGGGTCACGGGCGGCGGGAATGTGGGCGGTGACGAATTCGATGCCGATGCGCGGCATGATCTCGAAGGCCGAGATGAGACCGCCGGTGCTCTCCTGCATCTCGCGCAGCAACTTCACGGCAGCTTCTGGCGATGGGATCGCAACGAAAGCGGTGGCGCGATGCGCGGGCTTTGGAAACAGCTTAAGGGTCGCGGCCGTTATCACGCCTAGCGTCCCCTCTGCACCGATGAAGAGCTGCTTCAGGTCATAGCCCGTATTGTCCTTGCGCAGGGTGCGCAGCAGATCGAGCACGCGACCGTCGGCCAAAACGACCTCGAGGCCCAATACCAGATCGCGTGCCATGCCGTAGCGCAGGACGGCTACACCGCCGGCATTGGTTGAAAGGTTGCCGCCGATCGTGGCGGAGCCTTCCGCGGCGAGGCTCAGCGGAAAGTACAATCCGGTATCGGCAGCGGCCTTATGGACGCTTGCGAGGATCACCCCGGCCTCGACCGTGAGGGCATGCGCATCCCGGTCGACAGCACGCACCTTGTTCATGCGCGCCAGACTGAGCACGACCTCACCGTCGAACGGAATTTGCGCGCCGACGAGCCCGGTGTTTCCGCCTTGCGGCACGACGGCGGTGTTGGCCTCGTTGCAGACGGCAAGCACGGCGGAGACCGCGGCAGTCGTTGCAGGCTTCAGCAGCAGCGACGAACGGCCCTTGTACTTGCTGCGCCACTCTTCGAGATGCGGCGCGATCTCCGCGGGATCTTCCGAGAATCCGTTCGATCCCGCGGCAGCCTTCAAACGCGCAAGGGTTTCGGGCGTCATGGCTGGTCCCGTGGCGCGGCGGCACGGCGCAGCCGGTCGTTGATCGCCTCGCCGAGGCCCTGATCCGGGATCGGCATGACCGCGATGGCCGGCTTGTCGTTCAGCGCGTGCAGCATGGCGAACAGGTTTGCCGCCGCCTCGCGCAGACTGCCCTTGCGGCTGAGGTTGAGCGCGGATGCCGGCGCCTTTGGACCATAACCGAGCAACGTCTCGCCAGGACGCGCCTCCTTTGCGTCGAGGCGCAGCGTGCCGCGCGGGGCGTAGTGACTGGAGAGCTGGCCGGGCGATTGAACCTTGCTGTTGACGGGTCGCGCGAGCTTGCCAATGGCCGCTTCGATCGGCTCTCGCGGGATCGCACCGGCGCGCAGGAGCAGGGGCTGCCCGCCATCGAACCCGATGACGGTGGATTCGAGACCGAACCGGGTGGCTCCGCCGTCGAGGATCAGATCGACCTTATCGCCCAGGCCCTGCGCTACATGCGCGGCGGTCGTTGCCGTGATCTTGCCGGAGGCGTTGGCGCTCGGCGCTGCGAGAGGGCGGGCGGCAGCGGCAATCAGCTTTTGAGCAACGGGATGCGATGGCACGCGCAGCGCCACAGTATCGAGTCCGGCGCTCACCAGTTCGGACAGCCGGCAATCGCGCCGGCGCGGCAGTACGAGCGTCAATGGACCAGGCCAGAAACCGCGCGCCAGCGTGCGGGCATTGGCATTGAACACGGCATGGGTATCGGCTTCCGCCATGTCGCGAACATGGACGATCAACGGATTGAAGCGGGGCCGGGATTTGGCCTCGAAGATCCGGGCGACGGCGCGCCCGTTCGTGGCGTCGGCGCCGAGGCCGTAGACGGTTTCCGTCGGAAACGCGACGAGCTTGCCGTCGCACAGCAGGCGCGCGGCTTCGGCGACGGCGTCATCGTCCGCGCGGCGGAGTTTCGGTGCGGCCCTGGAGTCCATGGCCGTCTCTATAGCGAAATCAGTGCGCCCTTGTCGCCGTCAGGTCGACGGTGATGGTTACGGCATGGGCGATGGGCGTGTCACCGGCCCATTCGCCCTCGCCGAGGCCGAAATCGATGCGGCTCACCGCTACCTTGCCGGTCATGTGCGCCCTGTTGCCGCTGATCGTGAGCGTGAACGGCAGGGTGATGGTCTTCGTCACGCCGTGCAGGCTCAACTGCCCTGTCGCCACGTAGGCATTGTTACCCTTGGCGGCAAAACCCGTGGTTTCGAACTTTGCGGCGGGGAATTTGTCGGTGGCGAATCCCTCCGCGCCCTTCAAGCCTTCGTCATTGTCCTCCGATCCGGAGTCTTCGCTGTTGAGGTCGATCGTCACGACGGCCTTCGAATGCGCCAGGTCCACAGGATCGAACGCGACGACGGCTTTCCATGACTTGAACGTCGCGTTGAACGCCTGGCCGCTCCACTGCACGGAGAAGCCGAGATGGCTTCTGGCGGGATCGACTGTCCACTTCGCCGGGTCGGCGAACGCGGGCGCCATGAGTACGCTCAAAGCGGCGGCGGTGACGAGGAGACGTTTCATGGTTGGGACACCTGCGTACCGGGAAGCATGCGATTCAACACCTGATCTCGCAGCATGAAGTGATGATAGAACGCCGCGCCGATGTGGATCGGCAACAGGACGATCGCCGCCCATGCGAGCAGCACGTGGGACGTCCCCCAGAGATCGTGGATCGGCTTCAGCTGCTCGCGTGTCTGTCCCGCGTAGAACGGCAAGTTCGGCCAATCGAACAGGCCGAAGTAGCTCGTCGCATTGCCCAGCGGCGAGGCCGACACGAGCAGATAGCCGGTGAGCGGGATAGCGATGATCGCGAAATAGAGGATGTAGTGCGATGTGCGCGCCAGCGCGTGCATCAACGGGTTCTTCCACGGCACTGGCGGATGCGGATTAACCACCCGCCAGATGACGCGGACGATGCTCAGCACCAAAACGGTCAGGCCGATCGATTTGTGCCACTGCACCACAGTGAACTTCATCGGATCGCCGCGGCCCATGAATTCGGCGAACCACAGGCCGAGGCCGATGTTGGCGAGAATCAGGAGCGCCATGAGCCAGTGCAGCGTCATCGCCACGCTGCCGTAGCGCGCATAGGTATTGCGAGCGGTCATCGCTCAGGTCTTCTGCTGGACGAACATGGCTTCGATCGTGAGCTTGACGTCGTCGCCGACGAAATTCGTCCAATCCATTGCGGTCATGCCGAAATCGCTGCGCTTGATTACCGCCGTGGCATGGAAGCCCAGATCATAGCCGTTGCCGCCCATGGGGTTCGCCAGGCCGCCGTTGAACGTGACGTCGAATGTCACCGGCTTGGTGACGCCGCGCAGTGTCAGGTCGCCCGTCATCCTGCCGGTGTTGGGGCCGGTGCGCTCGACCTTTGTCGACGTAAAAGTTGCCTCCGGGAAGTCACGCGTATTGAAGACGCTTGGGCCCGCCAGCTCGGTGACCAGCGCGCTGTTCATGACATTGGCACTCGCCATGTCGATCTTGATGTCGACCGCGCTTTTTTCCGGCGCCGTCGGGTTGAAGGTCAGCGTGCCGCTCACCTTCTCGAAGCGGCCGTAATAGTCGGTGATGCCGAAATGCGGAATGGCGAAGATCACCATCGTGTGACGGGACTCCACCGCATAGGCGCCGGCCGGTGCCTGTTTCGGGTCTATCGAGACGCCGGCGGCCTGCGCGGCGCCCGCGATCAAACAAAAGGCAAGGGCAAATAGGCAACGCATGGCGACTCCCCCTGATGGTGGTTCCCAACGTGTAACGCACAATTCCCGGCCCGGCAGCGACGTAACGGGGTAAATGTGCATCATTGACGAGAATCAAACTCACTACCCATAGTCGGTCCAGATTATTCTTTCGAAAGGCTCGTCTTGAGCACGGCAGAGGCCCGGGTCCGCCCGGGCAGCAACCTAGACTATCCCTTCGGGGACGGCCGCCCCGACACCGGTGACGCGATCCTCGTCGCGCCCGGCATCTGGTGGGTGCGTATGCGGCTGCCGATGCAGCTCAATCACATCAATCTGTATCTGCTGGAGGACGGCGACGGCTGGACCGTTGTCGACAGCGGCATCAAGAACGAAGAGACACAGCAGGCGTGGGAGACGCTTTTCACCGGCCCGATGAAAAGCCGAAAGATCAAGCGAGTGATCGTCACCCATATGCATCCCGACCATATCGGGCTCGCTGGCTGGCTGGTGCGGAAGTTCGACGTCGAGCTGTGGATCACCCGCACCGAGTACCTGATGTGCCGCAACCTGGCGGCGGACACGGGCTTCGAGGCGCCCACCGAGGCGTTGCGCTTCTATCGCGCGGCCGGATTCCCGGAAGATCTTCTGGAGAACTACCGCACCAGGTTCGGCGGGTTCGGCATGGGCGTCTATCGCCTGCCGAACGCCTTCCATCGCATCGTCGAAGGCGACATCATCGAGATCGGACCGAACAAGTGGCGCGTCGTCGGCGGCAACGGGCACTCGCCTGAGCATGCCTGCCTGTGGTGCCCTGAACTGAATGTGTTCATCTCTGGCGATCAACTCCTGCCGAAGATATCCTCCAACGTGTCGGTGCATCCGACAGAGCCTGAAGCGAATTCGCTTCAGGATTGGCTCGACAGCTGTACCAAGCTGAAGGGCATCGTGCCCGACAGCGCGCTGGTACTGCCCTCGCACAACGAACCGTTCCGCAAGGCGACTTTGCGGTTGCAGGAGCTGATCGATCATCACGAAGAAGGCATGGACAAGCTGATCACGCTTTGCGCCGAACCGAAACGTGCGGTGGACGTGTTTCCGGCGCTCTTCCGCAGCCGCATCACACAGGGCAACTACGGCATGGCGACGGGTGAGAGCCTCGCGCACCTCAATTGCCTGCGGGCGCGCGGCCGCATCCTGCGCACCAGCGACAAGAACGGCATCAACTGGTACGAGGCCATCTGACGGTCGGCACGGCTGGCAGACCTGCCGCATGGCACCGGACGTCCGGTTACCCTTTGGACAGGTCGCGCGTGCAACCGCACATAAGCCGTGCTGAATTGGGCCATGCGGATTCGTGCTTTCGTGCTGGCGGCTTTGGCCGCGCTTCTGCCTGTTCCTTCGCACGCGGCACCGGTACCGCCGTGCGCCGGCGACGTCGAGATTTCTGGCGCGATATTGCTCCGCGTGGAGAAGAATGGCTCTGTGATCTTCGCCGATGGGCGGGCGGCGCATCTGGAGGGCATTCTGCTTCCGGGCGGCGCGGCAGACCATGCACCTCAGAGCTTTGCGGACCAGGCGCTGGGTGCGCTGACGGCGATGGCGCGCGTCGGACCGCTGACGCTCACGGCCGTCCCGCCCAAGGAAGACCGCTACGACCGCATCCGCGGGCAGCTCTTGAATGCAAGGGCGTGGGTGCAGGCGGAGTTGCTCCTGCACGGCCTGGCGCGCGTGATGATCGCACCGGACCGAACCGAGTGTGCTCAGCAGCTGTTCGCCCTGGAAGCAAAAGCGCGAGCGGCGAAGGCCGGAATCTGGTCGAACGCGGCCTATATTGTGCGGGCGCCGGAGGCGCTGCGCAAAGACATCGGCACGTTCCAGATCGTCGAGGGCAAGGTGCTGAACGTGAGCCTCAGGAACGGCCGCGCCTATCTGAACTTCGGCACCGACTGGAAGACAGATTTCACGGCCACGGTCGACCATGAGGACATGAAGAACTTCCACCAAACGGGCGTCGACCCGCGCGCTTATGTCGGACAGACGATCCGCGTGCGCGGGCTGGTACAATGGCTGAACGGGCCGGAGATCGAGGTCGCCAATCCGCAAAGCGTCGAGGTCGTTCAGTAGGTGCAATAAGCGCCGCGGCGGAGGATCGGTGCGGCAACGCTAACGTCTAGTTGCACAGCGAGTTCGACGTCCTGCAGAAAACCTTTCTCGATCAAATCGCGGCCGGAGAGACAACCGCGGATCGTGTCCCCGAGTGTCAGGCGCGCGGCGCGGAAAGCATCGCGAGCGATGCGGGCCTCAGGCACAAGCGGTAGATCAAGTGCGTCCATGATGGCGCCGGCGCCAAGCAGATCTTCGATGGCGGGCCGCAGGCTGCCGTCGCCGCGCCAGCGCTCCCCGGCGGGAATGACGCCGATATCGCCACCGTTCGCGGCGGCTATCGCGGCCCTGGCGACGGCGTTGCGATTGCGCAGGCAGCCGGCGAACGTCCTGGCGGTGCCGCGCTCCAGCGAAAGGCACGAGCCGTTGGGCGAAGGCAGCATCAGGCGCGTGCCCGGCGCGATGGCCTGAAGTGAGGCCGGCGACAGCGACAATTGCTCGCCGGCGCGGCGATGGCTGGCGAGCAGGGCGTTCGCCGCCGCTGCGGCTCGCGCTGAAGCGTCCTGGTCACCGAGCGGGAAGGGGACGATTTCGGCGCCCCGCGCCACGGCGACGTCGACCGCGGTGGAGAAGGACAGCACGTCCACGATGACCAGAACGGCGCAGTGCTCGCGCAGCAAGTGCACGCCGTTGAGGCCCCATTCGCAATGCGCGGTTGCCATCCGGCTTCCTCAAAACAAAACGGCCCGGATCGCTCCGGGCCGTTCGTGCAATCTCAGCGGATTTAGGCCGCCTTCTTCATCAACATGCCTTCGACACGCTTCACGGCGGTCACCTCGTCCGTCTTCTCGACGGCGGCGATTTCGCGCGCCATGCGGGCGAGGGCGGCTTCATAGAGCTGGCGTTCGGAGTAGGACTGCTCCGGCTGGCCCGAGGCGCGGTGCAGGTCGCGCACGACCTCCGCGATCGCCACGAGGTCACCCGAGTTGATCTTCGCGTCGTATTCCTGCGCCCGGCGCGACCACATGGTGCGCTTGATGCGCGCGCGCCCCTTCAGCGTGTTGAGCGCGTTGGTCACGACGTCGTTCGAGGACAGCTTGCGCATGCCCACGGCCTTCGCCTTGGTCGTCGGAACGCGGAGCGTCATCTTGTCCTTCTCGAACGTGATGACGAACAGTTCCAGCTTCATGCCGGCGACTTCCTGTTCCTCGATCTTCATGATCTTGCCGACGCCGTGGGTCGGATAGACCACGTGGTCGTTGGCCTTGAATTCGTGCTTCGTCTTGGCGTTCGAGTTCGCAGGTGCGGCCGCCTTCTTGGGAGCGGCGGGTGGTGTGGCAGTCTTGGCGGCGGTCATTACTTCACTTTCGTCTGACCCACTGTCGCGCTTCGGGAGCGCGCCCTGAGGTCTCTAGCGTTGGACAGAAACGAGTTCCGGCGCCGGAATGTTGCCAGTCCGGAGAGGGTTGCCTTCGCACGTTTCTGATCGTGGAAATTATATAACACACTTCATCCGTAAACGGAAGGACAAAGTGACAAGGCGTTGAATTAATAGAGTTTATTTTGATTCACGACGAATTCCGTCGCGTTATCAAGTGGTTAAATTGACCGTCGCAAAAAGGTTAATCGTGCCGCACGCGCAGCTTCGCCGACGAACATTGGATAATTCTACGAGCCGGAACCGGGTTTTTCAGAAAAGTACTTCTCGAACTTGTTCTCTACGCCTTCCCATTCCTTCGCGTCAGCCGGGGCTGTTCCGTGCTGGGTGATATTCGGCCATTTCTTGGCGTACTCGGCGTTCAGGGCCAGCCACTTCTCCAGCCCGCTCTCAGTGTCGGCCTTGATGGCTTCCGGCGGGCATTCCGGCTCGCATACGCCGCAGTCGATGCACTCGTCAGGGTGGATGACAAGCATGTTCTCGCCTTCGTAGAAGCAATCGACTGGGCAAACCTCCACGCAGTCCATGAACTTGCACTTGATGCAGGCTTCGGTGACGACATAGGTCATAAGGCGGTGCCCCGTGGCGGATGCTGTGGCAGGTCACTTAAGGGGATGGGCTTTGGACATCAAGTCCCGGCGCCGCGACGATTTCGTACAGTGTCCGCGCCTCCGTTGCGGGGCCGCGGCGCAGGCCGAACGCAACGACCCTAACCGCGAAGGTCTCGCGGCCCTGGGGAACAGTGAGCACGTCGCCGAGCTTTACACTGTGGCCGGATTTCACAACCCGGACACCGTTTAACCGGATGCGGCCAGCCGCGGCGGCCTCCTGGGCGAGGGGACGCGTCTTGTAGAACCGCGCATGCCACAACCATTTGTCGATGCGAATGCGGTCGGCCTTCTCGTCACTCATTTGCGGATCAGCGCCGCCAAGCTGGCGAAGGGTGAATTGGGGTTTACGGTGACCTTGGGCTGAGCCGCTTCGCGGCGGTCGCGGCGATGCTTCTGCGGTCGCGGTGGCTTCTCGCGCTGCCTGCGCCAGACCTGCGTCACGCCGTTGCCGGTATCAGCAACGTCGACGATGTTCCAACCGAGCTGGGCGAGGGTGACCTTGAGTTCTTCGTTGCCCGAACCGATCAGCGAGACCAGCATCGGCAGCAGCACGTCGGCATTGGTGCCGGCCGCTGCCGCTTTTTCCAGTTCGTCTTCCAGGCGCTCCAGCATGTCGAGGCGAATGCAGCGCTTGCCGATAGCTCGGAAGCCGGCGGCAGCGAGGAAAGCAGCCGGCATGCCGCCATCGTTGACGAAGGAGGTGAGGCCGGCCTGTGGCGGCGTGTAAAGCCGCGTCTGCCTGGTCCACACGCCCCACAGAAGCGCCAGCAGTGACGACGCGTCGGGCCGCAGCATCTTCGGTAGATAGATCGAGCGGCGGCCGAACCACGCGCCGAACGGCTTCAGCGCGCGGATCAGCGGTCCGATATTCTCCGGCAGCTGCACCTTGGCGCGTTCGAGCGAACCGAAGTTCTCCAGAAGCTGATGTGCGATACCGCGCGCGGCCGCGGGAAGGGCATCATCGGTGCCGGCTTTCGCATCCACGCCTTCGCCGAGCGCCAGCAGCGGCTGAAGTCGCGTGCCGATGCGAGTCTGCACATAGGCGTCGAGGCGTGTTTGGATCTGTTCGCGCAGGTCGCCCTTGAGCCGTTCGTCGGCCAGAACTTGGACTCGCGGCGCGAGCGGCACGGCGCCGGCAACGAGATGGCCGATGATCGCCCCGTCCCACCACAGCTTGCCGTGCTCGCTGAGCGTGATGGCCTTGTCCTCGCACTCCACCAAACGGCGGGCGCGGGCCAAGAACTCGCCTTCGAGGCCGCGCATCGCGGCGGCGCGCAGCGTGCGTCCGTGCACGCCTTCGGCGCGGGCGTCGGCCTCGAAGCGGAAGCCGTCGAGCTTGCCCACAATCTCGCCGTCGATCGACACGCCACCGGAGTCGTCGAGCGTCAATACGATCTCGTCGTCCTCGCGCAGGCGCTTCATCAGCACCGAGGTGCGGCGGTCGATGAAGCGCTGCGTGAGCTGTTCGTGCAGCGCGTCCGACAAGCGGTCTTCGACCGCGCGCGTCACGCCCTGCCAGTGCGCGCTGTCCTTCGTCCAGTTCGAACGGTGCGAGGCATAGGTCCAGGTGCGGATCTGCGCCAGGCGGCCGCTGAGCGTCGCCACGTCGCCGTCGGTGATGTTCAAGCGTTCGATCTGGCGGCCCAGCCAGTCGTCGGGAAGCACGCCCTCGTCGCTCATCAGGAACAGGAAGATCGATTGCACCAGCCGCACATGCTCGTCGACGGACAGCTTTCGGAAGTCCGGCATCTGGCACGCGTCCCACAGCCGGTGCACGCCGGTGCGGGAATTCGCCAGTGCCAGCACCTCGTCGTGAGTGGCCAGGTGCTTGAGCGCGGTGTAGTCGCTCGCCGGCCGCGCCTTGCCGAGGCCGCGTTGCGGCGGCGGTTCGTCCAGGCTGGTGATCAGCCGGTCGAGTGAGCCGAAATCCGGCGCCGAATTGCGCCATTGGAGTACGCGCACCGGATCATAGCGGTGGCCTTCGATCCGGCTGACGAGTTCTTCGTCCAGCGGTTCGGCTTCGCCGGTGGTGCCGAACGTACCGTCGTTCATGTGGCGACCTGCGCGCCCTGCGATCTGGCCGGCTTCCTCGGGCTTCAGCGGCCGCATGCCATAGCCGTCGAATTTCTCCATCGCGGCGAAGGCGACATGATCGACATCCATGTTGAGGCCCATGCCAATGGCATCGGTCGCAACCAAGAAGTCCACGTCGCCACTTTGATAGAGCTCGACCTGCGCATTGCGCGTGCGTGGGCTGAGCGCGCCCAGCACCACCGCCGCACCACCGCGCTGGCGGCGGATCAGCTCGGCGATGCCGTATACATCGTCGGCCGAGAAGCCGACCACCGCGGAACGGCGGGGCAGGCGGGTGAGCTTCTTGTGGCCGGTGTAGGCGAGATCGGAAAACCGGGTCCGCGCCATGAAATACGCGCGCGGGATAAAGCGCTGAATCGCGCCCCGCATCGTGTCGGCGCCGAGGAAGATCGTTTCCTCTTCGCCGCGGGCATTGAGCAGGCGAGCCGTGAACACATGCCCGCGCTCGGGGTCGGCGCAGAGCTGGATCTCATCCACCACTAGGCACGCGACCGGGATGTCCATTGGCATCGCCTCGACCGTGCAAACGTAGTAGCGCGCGTCCTTGGGAACGATCTTCTCTTCGCCGGTGATCAGCGCGGCCAGGTTCTCGCCCTTCAGGCGCACGATCTTGTCATAGACCTCGCGCGCGAGGAGGCGCAGCGGCAGGCCGATCATGCCGGACCTGTGCGCCAGCATCCGCTCGATGGCGAAGTGGGTCTTGCCGGTGTTGGTAGGGCCGAGGACGGCGGTCACGCGCGCCGCCGCGCGGTCCGGGCCGGGTTTTTCGTGCATGGCCAGAACATCGGGCGTCGGGGAGCGTGTTGCAAGTGCGTCAGGGTCGCGCGGAATGTTCCGGTTTCCGATTTTTCGTGCGTTTACGTAGCATCGCCGCGCGGCGGTCGCGGATAATGCCGGAATGAAGGCTCTTCCCAATGTTGCGCAGGTCGGGGCACTGATCGGCGATCCGGCACGAGCGGCGATGCTGGGCGCCCTGATGGACGGCAGCGAGCGCCCAGCCGGCGAACTGGCCGCGCTCTCCGGCATCGCGCCGCAGACCGCGAGCGCACATCTGGCGCGCCTGCTCGATGGCGGCCTGCTGGCGGTGAGCCATCGCGGGCGTCATCGCTATTATCGGCTGCGCGACAGCGAAGTCGCCCACGCGATCGAGACGCTAACGGTCGCCGCCGATCTTTCGCACAGCCGCAAGCGCCGGATCGATCCGGCGCTTCGCCGTGCGCGTCGTTGCTACGACCATGTGGCGGGCGAGCTCGGCGTCGCGATCTGCGATGCGCTCGTTTCCAACGGTCGCGTTGTGGCCGGTGGTGACGGCTATGCGTTGAGCGACAAGGGGCGGACATGGCTCGCGGCGCTCGGCTTGGGTTCCCCCACTGTTGGCGGCAGACCGCTGGTGCGGCCCTGTCTCGACTGGACCGAACGGCGTCCGCACATCGCTGGTTGGCTCGGCGCGGCGCTTTGCACGCGTCTGGAGGCAGCCGGCGCGATCCGGCGGCAGCGCGAAACCCGCGTATTGGTCGTTACCCCGAAGGCTCGTGACCTGCTTTGGGAAGAGGTCGGACTGGATTGGAACCTGCCTTGAAAATATCGCCGGAAGCGGCTGACGCGAAGTTGCAGCGATACTGTCAAAATTGGCCGTTGTGGATCGTCCGTTTACGGAAGGAACGGTCATTGAACGAACGGTGCCCGAATCACTAACCAGCTTAATATCATCCTTTGTTCTCATACGTTTAGTGGAAATCCGAGTGTGGCGAACCACTACATCTTGTGGGCAGCCCGACCCATGGAGTCGGAAGGTCTTATCCACCGAATACTCCGTACTCGGAGTATTTGTTAAGGAACGACAACAGACGGGTGACATGTTTGACCGCGATTTTGCACCTGCGATACTTCGCGTCCCAACCCTTCAGCGGAGCAGGCGGTGATGATCGCGATCATCGGGCCGGGCGCGATCGGCGGCACGCTCGCGTTTGCCCTATCGGCGAGGCATGAAGTCGTCATCTGTGCCAACCAGGCCTTCGAAACGCTCGCCATCACGCGCGTGCAGACGAGGGAACGCCAGACGGTTCCCGCCCAGGTACAGACGTCGCCTGCCGCTGCGAAGCCGGTCGATTGGGTACTGGTTTGCGTGAAGTCACATCAAACACCCGCGGTCGCGGGCTGGCTGAAAGCGCTGGTCGGGAAGAACACCAGGGTTGCGGTGCTTCAGAACGGCGTCGAGCACCGCGAGCGGGTTGCGCCGCTGGTGCCGATCGGCACCACGATCGTACCGGTGGTGGTTGCGCTGCCGGCCGAACGCGTGGCGCCCGGCGAGATCGAGATGCACGGCGGCGCACAACTCACCGTGCCTGACGACGACGCGTCGCACGAGTTTGTCGGGCTGTTCGACGGGACGTTCGTGAAGGCCTCGACAGACCGCGATTTCAAGACCCGCGTATGGGAGAAGCTTTGTCTCAACTGCGCCGGCGGCGCGCTATCGGCGCTGACACTGCGGCCCGATGCGCTCGCATCGACGCCAGAGATGACGGCGCTGGGCGTGCGCTTCATCCAAGAGACGATGGCAGTCGGTGCGGCGGAGGGCGCGAAGTTTGCGGACGACCTCGTGGAGCAGCTCGTCGCGATGCAGACCAGCCATCGCGTGGCCCGCGGCAACTCGATGTATTACGATCGCCGCGACGGCAAGCCGCTGGAATGGGACGCGCGCAATGGTGTCGTGCAGCGCCTGGGCCGCAAGCACGGCATCCCCACGCCAATCAGCGACGTGATTGTACCGATCCTGAGATCGATGTCGCCGAAGGCCTAGCGCCTCAAGTTTTCGGCGTTACGCCGTCGATCAGAAGCTTGTTGGTGACCGCTGCGATCACGCCGTATTCGGTATCCGCCCAGACGCGCAGCGGTACGACATAGGAGCGTCCGGTGATGGCGCTCGGCATCGTCGTGATCCAGGCGCTGATCAGCGGAAACTTGGCGCCTTCCTTCAGCACACGCGGCTTGTAGCCGGCGATCTGCTTGTAGTGCATCTGGCAGAGCACGGCCTTGCCCTTGTAGAGCCCGTTGTCCATCGAGACGGTGACGTCCTTCACTTTCTCGAAGCCGACGTCGTAGCGGCGGCGTCCGTCGAACACGGGCAGCAGTACGCCGCAGGGATTGTCCGCGCTCGCCATGTGCACGCCCGACACGAAGTATGTGATCGCGCTGAGCGGATCGAAGGTGTTCTTCTGCTGATCAGGCGGAACCTCGTAGCCGGTTGTCGGATAGGCCGGATTCGCATACAGCTTCACCGGTCCGCCATTGTCGTAGGTCAGCGACACTTCCTGCTTCTTGTCGGAGCGGCCGGTGTAGAAGGAATCGTACAGCGCCGGGTGGAAGCTGTTCGGTGCTACCGTACCATTTGATGTCGCCTGGATTTCCGACTGCCACACGACGTTGACGACGCCGCCGGTCTGGAGATTCGACACAGAGTGGTATTGGTCGCCCCGTATTGTGGTGTTGAGATCGACATGACCGAGCGTCAACCCGCCGGCGTAGAGCGTCATCGCCACCTGGATGGTCGAGCCAGGCTGGCTCGGGGTCTCGGAACCCGCGCCGCCGGCGCCATAGGCGGCGCCGCCCAGCGGTAGAGCGGCCAGCAACACGCTGAGGACATGACGCATTTTCATTGTTGGGGCTCCGTTGGCCACGCCAAACTAGCGACGCCGACCGTCCAAGGCCACTGTGGTCCAAATATGACCGGCCGCATTGCCATGCATTCCGGTTTTCACAGCAAAATGCCGTATTGTTCCGCATACGCGCGCACTTTTCGTGCTTGACGGTCCTTGAGGGCGCCCTTAAGAGGGCGCCTCTTTTGACGAGACTGACCATGGCACGCCGCTGCGAACTGACCGGAAAAGGCACCCAGGTGGGGCACAATGTGAGCCACGCCAACAACAAGACCAAGCGGATCTACCGGCCGAATCTCCAGCAGGTGTCACTGGCAAGCGAGGCCTTGGGCAACTCCTACGTGCTGAAGATCAGCATGAGCGCGCTGCGCACCGTCGACAAGAATGGCGGCCTGGACCCGTTCCTGTTGAAGGCGAAGGATAGCGTTCTGTCGCCGAAGGCGCTGCGCCTGAAGCGCGCCATCGCCAAGAAGACGGCTCAGAAGGCGGCTTAAGATCGTCACCTAAGCGTCTCAAAAATTTACCATCTTTTGCGGTATCAGCCCCCTCGGGGGCATGGTTCCTGCGAACACTTTCCCCTAGTGTCTCAAATTGAGCCGGCTGTGGACAGATCGGCGGGGATGGGGTGTTTTGCGGGCATACGAATCCGGAGCTCTTTCAGGGCGTGAAGACGCGCCTGCTCGGCTGGCAATCGGCATCAACGATGGGCCGTATCGGCTGCGTATGGCCAGCGATGCCGCCTGGACGCCAACCTACGGCTACGGAACGCGTGTCACTTTGGGACGCCGACTCACTCTGGCGGTACGGGCCGTGCTGCGGACGGTTTTTCCGGTTCTTGGCCTGACGGCTGCGCTGGTCGGATTGTTCCTCTATCTGGCCACGCCCGTTCCCTATCTGGCGCATACGGCAGAAAACTGGGTGACGGTCAGCTCGCTGCTGCTGCCGGTTCCCTTTCTCGCGATTCATCTGACGAACCGCCGGTACGGCCCGGCCTATGCGTTCGCGCAGATCATCCTCACCTTTGCCGTGCTTGGCGCTGTCACGATCTTCGCTGGCGAAAGCGTTCACCGGTTTCTCCCGGCTGCGGCATTGCCCGCGATGCGCGAGGTCTGCGCGTTCATGGCGGCGTTCGTTCTCTCCGGTTTTCTGTCGATCGTCGCATTCGACGGGGCACGGGGCCGGCGCTGGTGGACGGCACCGCTCGTTGGCTCGCTCATCGGCGCACTGAGTTTCGCGCCGGCCTTTTATCCTGCGGCCTATCTTGGCACGAGCATTCCGTGGTTCGACCGCATGCTGGTCGAGACCGGCGTGCTGTGCGGCGGCGCGATCCTGATGCTGTTTCCGTTCTGGATGCTTCGCCGCGTTGTACAGCCCTTGTCAGGCTTTGGCGGATACTAGCCTTCAGACATGCGCGCCGGCGCGGCGGGCTGCGTGCCCACCATGCTTGGCGCCGGCCATGCGCGTCGGCCCACGCATGTGGCCTTCATGGCCCTTGTCTTCGTGGAACAGGCCGATGAGCTGTTCGGTCATGGCGCCGCCGAGCTGCTCGGCGTCTACGATCGTCACGGCTTTACGGTAGTAGCGGGTGACGTCATGCCCGATGCCGATGGCCGTCAATTCCACTGACGATTTCTCTTCGATCTCCTCGATCACCCGGCGCAGGTGCCGTTCGAGGTAATTGCCGGCGTTGACCGAGAGGGTTGAATCGTCGACCGGCGCGCCGTCACTGATCACCATCAGGATCCTGCGCTGCTCGGGGCGGGCGACGATGCGATTGTGCGCCCACATGAGCGCCTCGCCGTCGATGTTCTCCTTGAGCAGGCCCTCGCGCATCATCAGCCCGAGGTTCTTGCGGGCCCGGCGCCACGGCTCGTCGGCGGCCTTGTAGATGATGTGGCGCAGATCGTTCAGGCGGCCGGGATGCGGCGGCTTGCCGTCGGCGATCCACTTCTCGCGGCTCTGGCCACCTTTCCAGGCGCGGGTGGTAAATCCGAGGATCTCGGTCTTGACCGCGCAGCGCTCCAGCGTGCGCGCCAGGATGTCCGCACACATCGCCGCCACCATGATCGGACGGCCGCGCATCGAGCCGGAATTGTCGAGCAGGAGCGTCACGACGGTGTCGCGGAAGGTCATGTCCTTCTCGCGCTTGAACGACAGGGGATACATCGGATCGATGATGATGCGGGGCAGGCGGGACGTATCCAGCATGCCTTCCTCGATGTCGAACTCCCAGGTGCGGTTCTGCTGCGCCATCAGCAGGCGCTGGAGTTTGTTCGCCAGCCGCGAAACCACGCCCTGCATCGCGGAAAGCTGCTGGTCGAGAAAGGTGCGCAGGCGGCCCAGTTCTTCGGCGTCGCACAGTTCGTCAGCCTCGACTTCCTCGTCGAATTGCAATGTGTGGACCTTGTAGCCCCAGTCTTCCTGGTGGCTGAACGGCTGCTCCGGTCGCTGCGGCTTGGCACCGTCCTGCGGCTCTTCCGCGTCCGACATCTCGTCGGTCTGCTCGGCCCGCATCTCGGCCTCGGTGTCCTGGCCTTCTTCGCCTTCGGCCTCCTGCATGTCGGCTTCAGCGCTCTGCGACTGGCTGTCCTGGTCGTTCTCCTCGCCTTCTTGCTGCTGGCTCTCGGCGTTCTCGCCTTCGCCGGTATCGTCGGAGGATTCGTCGGCATCGAACTCGTCCGACAGTTTGAGGTCTCGCAGGATCGTGCGCGTCAGCTTCGCGAACGACGCCTGGTCCCTGATGTTGTCCTCGAGCTTGGCGAGGTCCTTGCCGGCATGCTCTTCGACGAACGGCCGCCAGAGATCGACCGCGTATTTGAGCGACTCTGGCGGCGGTTCGCCGGTCAGCTTCTCGCGCACCATCAGGCCGAGTACGTCGGCAATATTCGCGTCGGCTCGGACGCGCGCCTTGGAGAGGCCCTTCTGCGTCAGGCGCTGCTCGAGCTGCGCCGCAAGGTTGTGCGCCACGCCCTTCATTGCATTCGCGCCGATGGCCTCGACACGCGCCTGCTCGGCAGCCTCAAACACTGCCGCGGCATCGGTCGATTGCGGCCGGAACTGGTCGTGGATCTTGTCTTCGTGATGCGCCTTGCGAAGCGCGTAGGCGTCGCCCGCGCCGCGTACGATCGCCACTTCGTGCGGCGGCAAATTGCGCGACGGCAACGGCAGGCGCGCCTTCAGGCCGCGCAGCGCCGGTGGCTCTGCCGAGAACGTGACTTCCATCTCTGGCTCGCCCGATAGCGCGCGCACGGACGCGGTGACGGCGCGCTTGAAGGGTTCCGATGGATTCTCAGGCTTTGCCACGCATCACCCGCGGTTGATCAGGTAACCAGCACCTTCGCGGCGCTCTCCGGAAGATCTTCGCCGAAGCAGCGCTGGTAGAACTCGGCGACACTGGCGCGTTCCAGTTCGTCGCACTTGTTCAGGAAGGTAAGGCGGAACGCGAAGCCGACATCGCCGAAGATCTCGGCATTTTCGGCCCAGGTGATCACCGTGCGCGGGCTCATCACGGTCGACAGGTCGCCGTTGATGAACGCATTGCGCGTCATGTCGGCAACGCGAACCATCGAGGCGATCTGCTTCTTCTTCTCCGGCGTCGCCGCATAGGACGGAACCTTCGCCAGCACGATGTTCACTTCGGCATCGTGATGCAGGTAGTTCAGCGTCGTGACGATCGACCAGCGGTCCATCTGGCCCTGGTTGATCTGCTGCGTGCCGTGATAGAGGCCCGTCGTGTCGCCCAGACCGATCGTATTCGTCGTCGAGAACAGGCGGAACGATTTGTTGGGGCGGATGACCTTGTTCTGGTCGAGCAGCGTCAGCTTGCCCTGGACTTCGAGCACGCGCTGGATGACGAACATCACGTCGGGACGGCCGGCGTCGTATTCGTCAAACGTCAGTGCCACCGGATGCTGCAAGCACCAAGGCAGCAAACCCTCGCGGAACTCGGTGACCTGCTTGCCGTCTTTCAGCACAATCGCGTCCTTGCCGATCAGGTCGATGCGGCTGATGTGACTGTCGAGGTTGATGCGCACGCACGGCCAGTTGAGGCGCGCGGCGACCTGCTCGATATGCGTCGACTTGCCGGTGCCGTGATAACCCTGGATCATCACACGGCGGTTGTGCGCGAAGCCGGCCAGGATCGCGAGCGTGGTCTCGCGGTCGAAGCGATAGGCTGAATCGAAATCGGGCACGTAGGATGTCTGCTTCGAGAAACCCTTGATTTTCATCGAGGTGTCGAAACCGAATGCCTTCCTGATGTCGATATCGACATCCGGCGTCATGCCGGGATCGAGTTCAGTCTGCTGTTCGCTCATGATGCGTTATCCGGCTCTACGTGTGCTCTTGCGGAAATTGACCGCCGGATGAGAGGGAAGGGCGTCAGGAGCCCTTCGCTAGGTCAGCCCGGAGGCGCGCAACACGCCATAGGCTTTGATAACCTGTTTCAGTCGCTCCTCGGCGCCCCGATCGCCGCCGTTCGCGTCGGGATGAAACCGCTTCACAAGTTCCTTATACCGCGCCTTGATCTCTATCAAGGTGGCGGTATGCGGCAGGTGGAGCGTGTCGAGCGCCTGCATTTGAAGCCGCGTCAAAGTGCGCTCGTGGCGGCGTACTTCAGGTGCTGAATCGGCGTCTTTCGCGAATGTTCCGTAGGTGTCGGTGAACTCCGCATTCCCGAACGGATTCTGCATACGAGCCGTGCGTTTGCCGAGCGGCCATGTCGGACGATGACCGGTCGCCGCGTCGTTGCGGAAGGATTCGATCTGGCCCTCGTCCATGCCCCGGAAGAAATCCCAGGACTCGTTGTGCTCGCGGGCATGCTCAAGGCAAAGCCACATGTATTCGCCGAGCCGGTCGCGGCTTCTTGTGACCTTGTAGCCGCCTTCGCCCTCGCAACCCGCCTTGGCGCAGGGACGCAGCTTCGTCTCGGCGGGTTTCGCGCGCGGCTCATCCGGTTTGATGCGGATGTCCGCCTTGTAGCGCGTTTTCGGTTTTGCTCCGGACATGCGCGAATTATGGGGTCGAGGGACGAAAATTTCCACAAAACGTATTGCTTGACTTACGCGGCGCGGCGGATGACACGCTGGATTCATGGCTGTCGTCGACACGATCCGCGAAAAACTGCAAGCGGCTTTCGCCCCCACCGAGCTCATCGTCGCGGACGACAGCCATAAGCATGCAGGCCACTCCGGCTCGCGTCCCGGTGGTGAGACGCACTTCAGCGTGCGGGTGGTGTCGGAGTCGTTCGGCGGCGCGTCGCGCGTGGAGCGCCAGCGTCGCGTCTATGCCGCGTTGGCGGACTTGATGAAGCCCAATGGCATCCACGCCCTGGCGCTGACGACGCTCACGCCTGCTGAGGTTTGGCAGGAACACTAGCGGCGAGCGGCTCGGCCGATTTTGCGGGCGGAATGACGCGCAGCGCGGTTATCTGGTTGCGCTGGCGGCGCAGGATCTCAAACTGGAATCCGAAGAACGCGAAACGCTGGCCCACCTCGGGGATCGTGCGGGCCTCATGGATAACAAGGCCGGCGATTGTCGTGGCTTCCTCGTCCGGCAGGTTCCAGTCCAGATCGCGGTTCAGTTCGCGGATCGGCACACTTCCGTCGATCAGATAGGAACCGTCCGACCGCTTTCGGACGTCAGGGCGCTCCGGTTCCTCATGCTCATCCGGCAGATCGCCGAAAATTTCTTCCAGGATGTCTTCGAGAGCGATCAACCCTTGAAGCGCGCCATACTCGTCGACCACCAACGCGAAATGCGTGCGCTGTTCGCGGAAGAGCGTAAGCATCTCCTCTAGCGACGTCGTTTCCGGCACGAACCAGGGCGGCGTGGCCAGCGAAGCGACGTCGATACCGGTACGGCCCCTCTCGATGATGGCGCGCACCACGTCCTTGCTGTGGACAATGCCGACTATGTTTTCGGGCTGGTCACGCCACAGCGGTATGCGTGTGTGGTTGGCGTCAAGCACTTCCTGCAGCATCTCCTCGCGCGGCAAAGACGCGTCGATGGTCGCGATGTTCTTGCGATGTATCATCACGTCGGCGACGGTAAGCTCCCGCAGATCGAGCACACCAGCGAGCATGTCGCGATGCTCGCGTTCGACGGAACCTTCCTTGTGATGGATTTCGACCGTGCCGCGGATTTCCTCGTGCGCCGCGATCTCTTCCATTTCGTTCTCATGCACACCAAACAGCGCGAGCACGCGCCAGACGAGGAACTGCACGGCGTTGACGATCGGCGCCAGCACGCCGACGACGAGGCGGACCGGCGTCGCCACGGTCAGTGCGAATCTGTCCGTGCGAGCAATGGCGAGCGTCTTCGGCAGCACTTCGACGAAGAACAGGATGAGCACCGTCATGATCGCCGTCGCAACATAGACCGTCTCCGGTCCGAAGCTCGACTCCAGCACTGTGGTCGCCAGAGACGACGCCAGGATATTGACAAAAGTGTTGCCGAGCAGGAGCGCGCCCACCATGCGCTCACGGTCTTCGGTCAGGAAGTTCACGTCACGCGCGGCGCGGGAACCTTCCTTCTCGAGCGTGTGCATGCGGCCCCGCGAGACTGCGGTCAGCGCCGTCTCCGAACCCGCAAAGAAGGCTCCGAGGATCAGCAGGAGGAAGATCGGCGCGAACGCCAGCAGGAGGACGGTGCTCATGGAGTTTCCCGAATGTCCGGATGAACAGAATGTCATCCGGACGGCGGCGGTGCCAGAGTGGGGCTAGGCCGACAGAAGGGCGCGGACGTCGTCGATCCGCACGTCGCTGGTGGTGAAGGCCTGGCCGATGCCGCGAACAAGCACGAAAGTCATGCGGCCATTCTTGACCTTCTTGTCGTGCGCCATGTGCTCCAGCAGCACATCCGGCGACGGGCGCGGGCCGGACACGTCGGCGATGGAAGAGGGCAGGCCAACGCGTTTCAAATGACGCATGAAACGGTCAGCGTCCTGGCCGGGGCATAACCCGAGCTTTACCGACAGTTGAAGTGCCAACGCCATGCCGATGGCGACGCCCTCACCGTGCAACAGACGATCCGAGTAGCCTGTTGCGGCTTCCAGCGCGTGACCGAACGTGTGACCGAGATTGAGCAGGGCGCGATCGCCGGTCTCGCGCTCGTCCCGGGCCACGATATCCGCCTTCATGCGGCAGGAATGCGCCACCGCGCGCACCATGGCTGAATTGTCGCCGTCGAGAGCCTTGGCACCATTCGCTTCGAGCCATTCGAAAAACGCGCGATCGCCGAGTGCGCCGTACTTCGCGACTTCGGCATATCCCGCGAGCAGTTCGCGGCGGGGCAGGGTCTGCAACACGGCCGTGTCGGCGATCACGATGCGCGGCTGGTGGAACAGGCCGACAAGATTCTTTCCTGCGGCTGTGTTGATCGCGGTCTTGCCGCCGACCGACGAGTCGACCTGGGCCAGCAGTGTCGTCGGAATCTGGGCGAAGGCGATGCCGCGCTTCAACAAACCCGCAGCAAGCCCTGTCAGGTCGCCGATCACGCCGCCGCCCAATGCGACGACGATCCCGTCACGGCCGACGCCCGTGTGCAGCAATTCGTTCGTCAACCTTTCGAGCCCAGCGAAGCTCTTCGTGCCTTCGCCGGGCTCGAGAACGATCGGCCGCGCATCGAGACCCGCGTCTTCCGTTGACAGCAGGAAGTTCGCGAGGTGGATTTTCGCGACATTGGTATCCGTCACCACCGGCAACGGCCCGAGCACCAGAGGCTTCAGCAACGAGCCTGCGCGCTTCAGCTCACCGGGTCCAATATGGATCGGATAGCTGCGCTCCGCCAGGCTGACAATGACCGTCTCGCTCATGTCACGAGCGCTCCCCGTTCCGTCAGGACGCTCACGATCTTTTCGACCGACTGTGAGTGCGGCCCATCCTCGCTGTCCAGCGTCACGTCGGCTTCGGCATAGATCGGAGTGCGCTCTTGCAGCAGCCGCTCCAGTGTCTCGCGTGGATCGCCGTTCTTGAGCAGCGGCCGCGTCTCACGCCGGCCGGTCCGCGCAAGAAGCACGCTTACCGGCGCGCGCAGCCAGATCGTGACCGAGCCTTCCTTCATCTTCGCCCGCGTACCGGCATCCACGAACGCGCCGCCGCCGGTCGCCATCACATGCGGCGGCTCGCCCAGCAGGCGTGCTATCACCTTTCGCTCGCCGTCACGGAAGGCCGGCTCACCGTAGCGCTCGAAAATCTCGGAGATCGAGCACCCCGCCGCCGATTCGATTTCGCTGTCCGCATCCTTGAACGGGACGTTCAGGCGCGTGGCCAGGCGGCGGCCGATCGAGCTCTTGCCAGCCCCCATCATCCCCACCAAAGCCACGGTCCGCGTCAATTTCATTGCTTCCGCTTACAGGAGCCAGGCGTTCAACTCCAGCAGGCCTTGCCGAAGCACCTGCAATTCCGCCACAAACCTCCACGAGGCTCGTCATGCGCAACAGGAACAACATGGACTCCATGGGCTGGGGCTTGCGGATCGCGATCGGCATCGGCGTTGTGCTGGCGGTCGGCGTCATCGGGCTCGGCATCTATGGCGGCCGGGTGCAGCCCCGGACGCACCCGGTGGAGCAGATCGTCCCGAATGACCGCCTGCCGAGCTAGCTGCGCTCTTCTTCTCTTTCTGACGCTGGGGGCAGCGCAGGGGCAGACACCGCCGGTCGCCACAGGTGCACCGATACCGCTGGGCTCCGCCGCGACCACGGCACCGAGCGCGCCGGAAAACACGCCCGCCGAGTACAAGCCCGGTATGCTGCGGCCAAGCGCCCAGCCCGGCGTGACCGCAGGCGAGTTGGGCACCATGGACGGCCCGCCGGTTGGTTTGCTGGACGAATCCAGCGGCGGCCTCGGCCAGTCGATGTGGGTCAATTCCTCCCGGACCGAAATCGAGGACCTGCTCACCAGATTGCCGCTTGTCAGCGCCGACCCCTTCGCGCGGGCTTTGGCGCGGCGAGTGGTTCTTACCACGTCCGACGCGCCGGTTGGCGATGGCAAGCGCGCGCTGATCACGATCCGCATCGAGAAGCTGATCCAGGCCGGGCTCATCAACGAAGCAGGCGCGCTGGCCGCGTCGCTGCAACTCAACAACGATCCGGACTTCGCGCGGGTACAGGCTGACGCACTGCTTTATGCCGGGCGTGACAAGGACGTGTGCAGCGACCTGACCGCGGCGCGGTTGACCGCGCCGGAACCCTTCTGGCTCCAACTGCGCGTCTGGTGCTTCCTGTCCACGGGCGACACAGCATCCGCAGAATTGGCTCGCGCAGCGCTGGAAGTGACCGGCAAGGACCCGGCATTCGATCAACTGGTCGCTGATGTGCTTGACGGCAAGAAGAAGGCGCCGACGATCATCGATCACCCGACCGCGTTGCACATCTATCTGATGCGCAAGGCGGGCCTTCCGATCACGAACGGAATCGCTGCGAAGCTCGGCACCGCCGCGAACCTCATGGCCGCCCGCGAGACGAGGAACACGGCGGCGGATCGCCTTTCTGCCGCAGCCCGCATTTCGGCAACCGGCGCCCTTTCGCCCGTGGAGACCGTCGCCATCCTGAATGGCCAGGCTTACCCCGCGGACCAGCTCGCCAACCCGCAGGCTGTCATCGCCAGGCTCACCTTCCTGCCGACGCAGGCGCTGCTGCGACGTGCATCGACGCTGGAAACGCGCCCGCCTCAGAAAGTCGACCTGCTGCTCGCGGCGCTGTCGCCAGACGGAAAGACGGCCCGCCTGCCGCAGACCGCAGCGCTCCAGGGTGACATCGCAAGCAATGTCAAACCGGACGGATCGACCATGAAGGGCCGCTTTCTGATCTCACGCGCGCTGATCCTGAACGGCAAGGCGGACACCGCCGCGGCATGGTATGCGAACGCCGAGGCCGACATGGATCACGCGGCCTTCGCGATCCTGCTCGACATTGCCGCGCCGAACCCGGCCCGTGACGGCGGCGCGCAAGCCGCCTATGACTGGCTGGCCAAGAACGCCGCACCTCAGCAGAACCCGGTGCCCATCGCTGCGCTAGCACTCGGTCTTGCCGATGTGCTCGGCAAGCCGATGCCGCCCAATGCCAAGGCACTCGCCGGCACCCTCGAAGGCATGCGCTGGGACGGCGCGCGTCCCGGACCGGACGAGTTGCGCAAGCTGGTCGAAGCCTCGTCGCAGCCAGGGCGCAAGGGGGAAGTGGTCCTGCGAATTCTCGACATGGTCGGGGCCGGTGGCCCGTCGGACCTGCCGCCGGACGTCGCGGTCGAGTGCGTGCGCATTCTCCAGCAGATGGGCATGACGGGCGAAGCACGGGCGCTGGCGATCGAGACGCTGGCGGTGAAGCGCGCGCCATGAAGGCGGACGACGCCACTCTGATCGAGTCCTTCCTCGACATGATGAGCGCCGAGCGCGGCGCCTCGATCAACACCATGGCGGCCTACCGACGCGACCTGATGGACTTCGCCGGCAACCGTGCCGGCAATGGCGGGAGCGTCCGCACCGCATCGCGCGACGACATCAAGGCTTATCTCGCGCTACTGTCCAAAGCGGGGGCCGCGGGGTCGACGCAGGCGCGGCGGCTGTCGGCTCTGCGTCAGTTCTACGCGTTCCTGTATGGCGACGGCATCCGCAGGGACGATCCTACCAACGCCATCGAAGCGCCGAAGCGCGCCCGACCGCTGCCGAAGGTGCTCTCGCTCAAGGATATGGAGGCGCTGATCGCGGCTGCGCAAGCAGACAAGTCGCCAGAGGGCCTGCGCCTGCTTTGCATGGTCGAGATGTTCTACGCCTCCGGCCTGCGGGTGTCCGAGCTTGTGACATTGCCGCTGTCCGCCGCACGCAACCGCGATGGCTTCCTGCTGGTGAAAGGCAAGGGCCAGAAGGAGCGGCTCGCGCCGCTCAACAAGTCGGCGCGCGAGGCGATGCGCGCCTGGCTCGCAGTCCGCGATGCCTTCCTGCCGCAGCGCGCGCGCCACTCACACGCCGAGCGCTTCCTCTTCCCCTCACGCAGCGCCGAGGGCCATATCACCCGCCGCCGCATGCACCAGATGCTGAAAGACCTTGCATTCGCCGCGAACATCGACCCCGAGAAGCTGTCGCCGCACGTCCTGCGACATGCCTTCGCGACGCACCTGGTCGAAGGCGGTGCCGACCTGCGCAGCGTGCAGACCATGCTCGGTCATTCCGATATCGCAACCACCCAGATCTACACCCACGTCGCGCGCGACCGCCTCGCCAAGGTCGTTGAAGCCGCACACCCGCTTTCGCGAAAGCGCCCTAAATCCTGAATGTCATGGCCCGCAACGGCGCGCCATCCAGGTGACAACGTGTCATTCTTGCAGGGTGTGCTCCGATCAAAGCATCATCGGCGGCAATCGACATACACCAACTGGATTGCCCGCTGTTGCGGGCCGTGACAGCGCGCAGGAGAGAAACGAAGTGTCCTTCACCACCATCGAGCGCCAGGCGCCGGTCCGCATCTATCGTTCCAAGCTCTTCGTGCCGGGCTCCAAGACGAACTTCTTCGAGAAGGCCGCCGCTGGTGCGGCCGACTGTGTTTGCCTCGACCTCGAGGACGCGGTGGCGCCCGCCGACAAGGACAAGGCGCGCGACAATGTGGTCGCCGCGCTCAACGACGTCGACTGGAAGGGCAAGATCGTCACCGTGCGCATCAACGGCCTCGACACCGGCTGGTGCCATCGCGACGTGATCGCGCTGGTGGAGAAGGGCGGCGAGAAGCTCGACGCCATCATGATCCCGAAGGTCGCGAACGCGAAGGACGTCTACGCCATCGACTGGCTGATCACACAGTGCTCCACCACTGCGGGGCGCAAGAAAAAGATCGGCATCGAGGTGATCATCGAGTCCGTGCTTGGCCTCAAGAACATCGATGAGATCGCTGCGTCCTCAAAGCGTATGGAGACGCTACATTTCGGCGCCGCGGATTACGCCGCCTCGCAGGGCATGCGCACCACCAACATCGGCGGCGGCAATGCCGACTACGTGATGCTGACCGACAAGCACCCACATACGGCGCGCGAGCGGCACTGGAACGACCTCTGGCACTATCCACTGTTCCGCCTGGTGCAGGCAGCGCGCGCACACGGCCTGGTGGCGATCGACGGCCCGTTCGGCGATTACCAGGATCCCGATGGTTTCCGCGCCCAGGCCAACCGCACCGCGATCCTCGGTTGCGAAGGCAAATGGGCGATCCATCCGAGCCAGGTCGAGCTCTGCAACGAGATCTTCACACCGCCCGCCAAAGAGGTGGAGCGCGCCCAGGCGATCCTCGACTCGATGAAGGATGCGCACAACACCGGCTCCGGCGCGGCGTCACTGAACGGTGTCCTGATCGATGCCGCATCGATCCGTCAGGCCGAGGTCATCGTCAAGCAGATGGCGATGATCCGCGAGAGAGGGAAGTAGGCGCGATCCGCGTCAGCTTGTCCGGGTTGCGTACGACGTAGAGCGCAGTCACGCGTTCGCCGTCGGTTTCGATGGTGATCGCGCCGAAGAACTGGCCGCCGGTTTGCAACAGCAGGCCCGGGCGGCCGTTGATCTCCACCATGGTCGAGGCGAGTTCGGAATCCGAATAGAACTTCCTGGCGAGCCCAAGGATGAAGCGCGTGATCTTGTCCGCGCCGTAGATCGGGTTGAGCGCCGCGGCCACCTTGCCGCCACCATCGGTGTAGGCAATCGCGTCGGGTGCCAGTAGCGCCAGCAGTTGTGTTTCATTCTTGGCGGCGCTCGCATAGGCGAAGCGCATCAACAGATCCTGATGTTGGTCGCTTGAAACCTCGAACCGTGGACGGTTCTGCTTCACACGCTCGCGCGCGCGGCTGACCAGCTTGCGGCAGGCGGCTTCGTTCTTCTCCAGTGCTTGCGCGATGGTCGCGTAATCGCAATCGAACGCGTCGTGCAGGATCAGCGCCGCGCGTTCCTCCGGCGAAAGCCGCTCCAGTACATGGAGCAGCGCGAGCGACAAGTCCGACGCCAACTCGGCCCGCGCCGCCGGCGCATCAGCCGCGAGCGCGCGGGTATCGTCGGGCGTGATCGGTTCGGGCAGCCACGGCCCGACATAGCTTTCGCGTCGCGCCCGCGCCTTGCGCAGCGCGTCGAGCGAGAGCCGCACCGTGACAGCCGACAGCCAGGCCCGCGGGTCGCGAATATCTTCGTCTTCCACGCGGCGCCAACGCAGCCAGGCCTCCTGCGCAACGTCCTCGGCCGCGCTCATCTCGCCCAGCATGCGATAGGCGATGCCGATCAGATGCGTGCGTTGCGCTTCGAAGGTTGCGAGACGGTCTTCGGTCATGCGGCTTTGAGCACCTGGTTGACCACGACATCCACTTTGCCCACGCGCACGCGCTGGCAGGCTTTGGCATGGCCCATCGCGCGCTTGATCACCGGGAAGTTGCGCCCCGTCAGTGCGTGCATCGAGATCGCGAGAAGCGACGCCTTGCCCCATTTGCGCTCGATCATCGCGCGAAGGTCGTCAAGCGCATCGCCACCACCGATCAGGGCGCGGCCATAGTCGAAACCAAGCTGCGCATCGGCGTCAGTCGGCGTACCCGCGAGTAGGGCGGCGATGATCTGCGGCGACATTCCAGCCTCGACTGCGATGTCGGTGGCGATCTGCACGCACGGGCCACAGTCCTCGACCAGGACGGCGGCGATGCCCGCGGCGTGATACGGATCGCGTGGCGCGTCCGCCTGCCATTGCCCGCCGGCGGTTTGCATGATCGCGAGGCGAATGAACCCGGCAGTCGAAATGTGGGCGATCTCGTGCATGTAGCTTGCGTCGTAGTTGTATCTCTTCGCGAAGCCGCGGATGTAGCGGTGCAGCAAGCTCTTCAACATCATGCTTCTCCCTTGCGATAACGAACCCATGCCAGGCCGATGCCGACGAAGCCCACCAAGATGACGCCCACGCCCTCGGTCAACAGATCCGGCATTGGCGGCGGCCCATCGAAAATCCATTCCTTCAGGTGGAACAAGCCGTGGAGCAGGGGCCAGACGGCGCCCGCCAACGCCCACGGACCTTTGGCTGCGCCGCGCCAGGCTCCCAGCAACATCCCTACGCCACTGCCAGCGAAGGCGAACCCGATGTCGGTGATGAAATGAAAATGCAGATGGTCCGGTGCCGCCAGATGGACAACTGCGGCGGCCCATCGGCCCGGCGCCAGCAACATCGCCAACCCATTGGCGAGGTGAAAAACACCCAGAAATCCCAGTATCAGCCTGACAACCATTGGCTTTTTCCGGCGTTACAATTGTCAAGACGGCTCACCCTCTGGATTTGTGACCAGAAAAAAGCCATCTGAAACGGGAATGTCTACCCAGGCTGAGATACCCGAGTCGCCATGCACGCCTATCTGGATTTCGAACGTCCCATCGCCGAGCTGGAAGGCAAGATCGTCGAGCTGCGCAAGCTCGCCGAGGAAGACCCGGCAATGCAGATCGATGCCGAGGTCACCAAGCTTCAGTCACGCGCCGACGGCCTGATCAAGGACACGTACTCCAAGCTGACCTCATGGCAGAAGGTGCAGGTGGCGCGCCATCCCGGCCGCCCGCATTTCTCCGACTATGCGAAGAACCTGTTCGATGAGTTCACGCCGCTCGCCGGCGACCGCGCCTTCGGCGACGACCACGCGATTGTCGCCGCGTTGGCGCGCTTCCGTGGCCGCGCGGTGGCCGTGCTGGGTCATGAGAAGGGAAACGACACCAAGAGCCGGCTCAAGCACAATTTCGGCATGGCAATGCCCGAGGGCTATCGCAAGGCGGAGCGCATCTTCGAGATGGCGGACCGTTTCGGCCTGCCGGTGATCTCACTGGTCGACACGTCGGGCGCCTATGCCGGTGTCGCGGGTGAGGAGCGGGGCCAATCCGAGGCCATTGCGCGCTCCACCCAGGCCGGTCTCGAGATCAAGGTGCCGTTCGTCACCACCATCATCGGCGAGGGCGGATCAGGTGGGGCCCTGGCGATCGCAACCGGTAACCGCGTCTACATGCTGGAGCACTCGGTCTATTCGGTGATCTCGCCGGAAGGCTGCGCCTCGATCCTGTGGCGCAAGCCCGAGAAGACGCAGGACGCTGCCATCGCGATGAAAGTGTCGGCGCAGGAATGCCTGGCTGTGAAAGTGATCGACGGCATCATTCCCGAGCCGGTCGGCGGCGCCCACCGCGCGCCGGACGAAGCCATCCTCAACGTCGGCGAAACCATCGCCAGGGCGTTGGCCGAGATGGACCGGATCCCCGGCGAGCAGCTCCGCAGGGAGCGCCGCGAGAAGTATCTCGCGATGGGCCGCAACCTGATGCCGATCTAGGTCGGGTTCTCATAACGGGTCCCGGAGCTGGCCGCAGCGTGGGCGACGATTACGAGAATTGGATGCGAGCTTATCGAAGCGGGTCGTGAGGCGTTGAAAGAAGCGCTCGACAGCCATTCCAGAGAGGCCACGAGCTTGTGCTTGCGTGCGCAAAGTGAAATGCCGTGGTAGTATTGCCCATAATATTACTTATACGAAATCAAACGGAGCCGTGAGGTGCCAACTGCAGCGGTTTCGGCCATCCTGCCCCACCACCAGAATCACCTAGGACTACGCATGAAACCCTTTGCGGCCGCCGCCATCGTCCGCGAAGCCGCAAGCGAACCCGCTTGCGCCGTCCCCTGGGGACGGCCCTAGACGCATCGGTGTCGATAATGAGAGTTCGCGCCGCATGACCGCCGACCGCCATCTGAGTCCCGCCGAGACCGCGCGCCTTCTGGGCGTCAGCGTCAAGGCGCTCAGGCTCTATGAGCAGCACAGGCTGGTGACGCCGCACCGCACCGCCGCCGGCTGGCGCGTGTACGGCCCGGCCGAGCTGGCCGCGCTGCACCAGGTGATCGCGCTCAAGCGGCTGGGCTTCCCGCTCGCCCGCATCGCGGCGCTGACAGCCGGCAAGGCTGTCCGCCTCGACGCGGTGCTGGCGGCGCAGGAACAGGCGCTCGCGCGAGACGCGGGACGCACGGCGGAGGCGCTCGCCCTCGTCCGCGCCGCCCGCGCCAGGCTTCAGCGGCACGAACCGCTCACCGTCGACGACCTCGCAAAACTGACAACGGAGACGACGATGACGACCAAAGCCACACCCGAAGAGATGAAGGCGATTTTCGACCCGCTGATCGCAAAGCACTACACACAAGAGGATCTCGTCGGACTGAAGGCCCGCGAAACGACCTTCGACCAGGCCGAGGTCACACGCATCTGGGACGGCCTGTTCGCCGAGGCGAAGGACCTCTCGGCCAAGGGCGATCCCGCCTCACCCGCCGCGCTCGACCTCGCGCGCCGCTGGAGCGAGATGGTGAAAGCGTTCACGAAAGGCGACCCCGGCCTCGCGCAGAAAGCCGGCGCCTTGTGGAAGGAAGCCGTGAGCGACCCCAACACCGCCCCACGCCTCCCCGTCGACGCCTCGGTCTGGGCCTTCGTCGGGAAAGCAATCGAAGCGTTGAAAGCACAAGGCGGTTGACACCTCTCCTTCGTCATGGCCGGGCTTGACCCGGCCACCCTCCTCGCGCGGATACGCGCGTTAGGTGGATGGGCGGCGCCCATGACGTTGTGGCTAAACGGAGTTGGAATGACGGAGTTGGTTCTCTACACACTCGAATGGGTTCCCGAGGTTCCACGCGGTTTCGTGCGCGACCTGCGCGTCCGCTGGGCGCTGGAAGAGGCCGGCCTACCGTATCGCGTCCAAGGCGTGGCCTTCGAAAACCGCGCGCCGGAGCACTTCGCGCACCAACCGTTCGGCCAGGTGCCTTGGCTCACCGACGGCGACCAATCGATCTTCGAGAGCGGCGCGATCCTGCTCCATCTCGGCGAACGCAGCGCGACTCTGATGCCAACCGACGGCAAAGGCCGCACCGAGGTCATCGAGTGGGTGTTCGCAGCGCTTAACTCGGTGGAGATGCCGGCCCTGCCCTGGGGCTTCTTCCATTTCATGGGCGAAGCGAGCGACACCCCCGGTTCGAAATGGCTCACCCAATTCCTCGATCTCCGCCTCCAGCGCATGGAGCCCGTGCTGGCAAGACGCGAGTGGCTGGCCGGATCGTTCTCCGTCGCCGACATCCTGATGTCCGACGTGCTGCGCTTCGTCGACCGCTTCGACGGACTGGCGAGGTATCCGGCCTGCCGCGCCTACGTCGCCCGCGCAACCGCCCGCCCCGCCTTCAAGAAAGCGCACGCGGACCAGCTGGCGTTCTTTGCCGCCGCGGATGCGAAGCGGGGCGCCTAAGCCCATCGCCGGGTCTTGTTGATCTCTTCCTTGGCGCGGAACGCCTGCTCCAGGTCGACGCCATAGCGGTTTGCGATCGAGCACAGGAAGATCAGGATGTCGGATAGCTCCTCGCCGATCCCGCCGACCCTGGCACCGGGCTCGATGGCGATGCCTTCCGCTTTGCGTACCGCCTTGAACAGTTCGCCCACTTCCTCGCCCATCAAGAGGCACTTCTCGACCGGCGTTTGCGCCGTGAACCCGCGCTCCGCCTCGAGCTCACGCACGTACATCTGCAAGTCCGCCAGGGTCGGCCTGCTTCGCAATTCAGGCATGTGGATCATCCTCCTGGCGAGCGAATTTCACCTTCGCAGAGTTGCCCCGTAAGGCCTAGCTTCGGGACCATGACCAGCCCACAACCCAGTCGCGACATTGCCATCCTCGTGGAGATCGTGCGCCGTCTGCGCGACCGCCAGACCGGTTGCCCGTGGCACCAGGCGCAGACCTTCGAGACCATCGCGCCCTACACCATCGAGGAAGCCTACGAGGTCGCCGGCGCCATCGAGGACCAGGACTGGTTGGCGCTGAAGGAGGAACTCGGCGATCTGCTGTTCCAGGTCGTCTACCATTCGGCGATGGCCGGCGAGCGCGGTCTGTTCGACCTCGGCGACGTGGTGCTGGCGGCGTCCGAGAAGATGATCCGCCGCCGCCAGGACATCTTCGCCGACGGCGTGCCGGGTCCGGTGGGCCTCTGGGAGAAGGCGAAGGCCGAGGAGCGCGCTACCAAAGGCCAGTCCGGGGTGCTGGACGATGTCGCCCGCGCCCTGCCCGCACTCAGTCGGGCGGACAAGCTTCAAAAGCGGCTCTCAAGTGTCGGATTCGACTGGAATTCCGCCGACCGCGTGCTGGACAAAGTAGCGGAGGAAGCCGCCGAGATTGTCGCCGCTCACAAATCCGGTGCCAGCCACGCCGAGGTCGAGGGCGAAATCGGCGACCTGCTCTTCGTCATCGCCAACCTTTCGCGCCACCTGTCGGTCGACCCCGAGGCCGCCCTGCGCGCCACCAACGCCAAGGTCACCCGCCGCTGGATCTGGATCGAGCGGCAGTTGGCAGCCGCCAACAAGAACCCGAATGACGTCCCGCTCGACGAGTTGGAGGCACTATGGACAAGAGCGAAGACCGAGGCGAAGGAACCTTAAGCGCGGCAGGACGTGTGGATAGTTCAGGGCCGGAGTGAAGAGCTCGGCCTACCCGGTTGTTCTCACGAACTTTTCGCCTGTGAATTTCCGTTCGAAACGATCCACATCCTGTGGATCGACTGCCAGCGTCAGCTCCACACCCCTAGCCTTGTCCGTCCGTCCCAACACCTGCGCATGCCGGTAGGCCCACGCCAAGCCCTCACCGTCGGAGTGCCGCAATATCAGGCGGAATCGAATGTTGGCGGCCGTCAACAGTTCCTCGAACCGCGCCTCAAGCTGGTCCAGTCCGTCGCCGGTCAGCGCCGACACCGCGATCGGCCCCAGCCGCGCGTTGCCCGCCAGCAGCCCGGCACGCACCTCCGGCTCGACCCGGTCGATCTTGTTGAGCACCTCGACGAACGGCCGCTCGCCGCCGGTCTCGACACCGAGGTCGGCCAGCACTTTCAGCACGTCCGCCTTCTGGGCGGAACTCTCGGCATGGGAGATATCCCGGACGTGGCAGATCACATCCGCCTCCAGGACCTCCTCCAGCGTGGCGCGGAAGGCCGCCACCAGCTCGGTCGGCAGGTCGGCGATGAACCCGACGGTGTCCGACAGGATCGCGCGGGTGCCTTTGGGCAGCTTGATCCCCCGCATGGTGGGATCGAGCGTGGCGAACAGCAGGTCCTTGGCGAGTACGTCCGACGCCGTTAGCCGGTTGAATAGCGTCGACTTGCCCGCGTTGGTGTAGCCGACCAGCGCGATCACCGGATATGGCACGCGCTTGCGCGCCGCCCGTTGCAGCCCGCGCGTCCGCTTGACCTGCTCCAGTTCCTTCTCGATCCGCACGATGCGGTCGCCGATCAGGCGCCGGTCGGTCTCGATCTGGCTTTCGCCCGGCCCGCCCAGGAAGCCGAAGCCACCGCGTTGCCGCTCAAGGTGGGTCCACGACCGCACCAGGCGCGAGCGCTGGTAGGACAAATGCGCCAGCTCGACCTGCAACCGGCCCTCATGGGTGCGTGCACGCTCGCCGAAGATCTCCAAGATCAGCGCCGTGCGGTCGAGCACTTTGGTGCCCCAGGCCTTCTCCAGGTTGCGCTGCTGCACGGGAGACAGCTGCGCGTTCATGATCACGACCGTCGGCTCCAGCGACTTCGTCGCGGTAGCGATTTCATCGACCTTGCCGCTGCCGATCAGCGTCGCCGGCGTCGGCCGCGCCAGCGGCACGATGAAGCGCTCGATGACCTTGAGCCCGATCGCCGCGGTCAGGCCCACAGCCTCTTCCAGCCGCGCCTCCGCATCGCGATCCGCGCGCGCGCCCGCCGCATGCGCTTTCGGCTCCACGTGCACGACAAACGCCGTGCGCAGCGTGTCGCGCACCTCGTCGTAACCAGATGCGGGCTTCGGCTTCAGGCGGTCTCGGACGCCGTTGTCGCTTCGTCCTGAAGCTGGATCGGTCCCAGCGGCATGACCGTCGAGATCGCGTGCTTGTAGACGAGTTGTGCCTGGCCGTCCCGGCGCAGGAGAACGCAGAAATTGTCGAACCACGTAATGTTGCCTTGGAGTTTCACGCCGTTGACCAGAAAGATGGTAACGGCCGATTTGCTTTTGCGGACCGCGTTCAGAAACGTGTCTTGCAGATTTTGTTGTTTTTCGCTCATCGGGGAGTCCAAGTGAAAGATGCTCCGCGCCCCTGCGAAGCATTAGGACTCAGCATATTCCGCCTTGCTGCATTTGCGAAAGGGGCTTTGCCTACAATCCCTTGGCGCGCCGCTCGGATTCGGCTTCGTAGAGCTCCTGGACCCGGCGCGTTAGCGGCCCCGGCCTGCCATCGCCAAGCGTCTGGCCATCGATCTTGGTTACCGGCACAATGCCGGTGGCCGACGAAATGAAGGCCTCCTTCGCCGCCTGTGCATCCGTCAGCGAAAACGCCACCTCACGCACCGGCAACTGCGCGGCCGCTGCCGCCTCCAGGATAACACGGCGGGTGACGCCGGGCAGGACGGCGCGCGTCAGGTTCCGCGTAGTGAGCCGCCCCTGTGCATCCACGATCCACGCTGTGGTGGAGGAACCCTCGGTGACCATGCCGTCCCGGTCTACCAGCCATGCCTCATAAGCGCCGGCCCGCCGGGCCGCGGTCTTAGCCAACAGGTTGGGGAGGAGTTGCACCGTCTTGATGTCCACCCTGCCCCAACGCTCGTCGGGCGCGGAGATCACGGCAATGCCGTCGTCGTGCCGCTTCTTCGCGCCGCCGACGTCCCACGATCGCGCCGTGATGACGAGGCTCGGACGGGGTTGCTTGTCGGGAATGGGATGATCGCGCCGGACCGCGCCGCGCGTCACTTGCAGATAAAGGAGACCATCCTGAACGCCGTTGCGGCGTACCACTTCGCGCAAGACGAGCTTCAGCGCGTTGCGCGGCATCGGCATCGCCATTTCGATCTCGCCGACCGAGCGCACCAGGCGGTCGAGGTGTTCCTCCTCGTCCATCAGCGCGCCATCGACCACCGCGCACACTTCGTACACCGCGTCGCCGAGCTGGAAGCCGCGGTCCTCGATGTGCACACCCGCGTGCCCGTGTGGCACGTACCGGCCGTTCACATACGCTACGCGTCCGGCCGGCGCGCGGCCGTTCCAGCCTTTGCTCACGCGTTGAAGCCCTGCTCGCGTCCGTTAGGGCCGACGCCCAACGACTTCAGCTTGCGGTGCAGCGCCGAGCGTTCCATGCCGATGAACGCGGCGGTGCGCGAGATGTTGCCGCCGAAGCGGTTGATCTGCGCCACGAGGTAGTCGCGCTCGAAGATCTCGCGCGCTTCGCGCAGCGGCAGCGAGATCACGAGGTCGCCGCGCCCGCCGCCGCCCCAGGGCGCGCTGGAGCCCAGATCCGACGGCAAAAGATCAGCCGAGATCACCTGCGCCGCGTCGTCGGTGGCAAGGATAAGCAGCCGCTCGACGATATTGCGGAGCTGGCGCACATTGCCCGGCCAGCTATGGGCCTGAAGCACAGCCATCGCATCGTCGCCGATCTCGCGCATGGCGAGGCCGGACTGCGCCGACAGCCGCTTCATGAAATGCGTGACCAGCAGCGGGATGTCGTCGCGCCGGTCCGACAGCGACGGCACGCGCACCGGCACTACGTTGAGGCGATGATAGAGATCTTCGCGGAACCGCCCGGCTGTGATCTCGGAGCGCAAGTCGCGCGTGGTCGAACAGATCACGCGTGCGTCGACCTGCACGCGCTGTGTGCCGCCAACGCGCGTGAAGGTCTGGTCCACCAGCACACGCAGGATCTTGCCCTGCGTCTCGAGCGGCATGTCCGCGACCTCGTCGAGGTAAAGCGTGCCGTTGTGCGCCAGCTCGAACATGCCGGTCTTGCGCGGGCCGTCGCCGCCCTCGCCGCCGAACAGCTCGGTCTCGATCCGGCTCGGCGCCATCGTGGCGCAGTTGACTGCGACGAACGCGTTGCTCGCGCGGCGCGAATTCGCGTGGATCAGCCGGGCCACGACTTCCTTGCCCGATCCCGCGGGGCCCGAAATGAAGACGCGGCTGTTGGTCGGTGCGATCTTGTCGACCGCCTGCCTGATCTGGGAGATCGCTGACGACTGGCCGATGAACTCGGAATCATCACCAGTCTTCAGGCGCAGCTCGTTCACCTCGCGCCGCAGCCGCGACGCTTCCAACGCGCGGCTGACGACATGGATCAGGCGGTCGGCCTTGAACGGCTTCTCGATGAAGTCATAGGCGCCCTTTTTGATCGACGCTACGGCGGTCTCGATCGTGCCGTGACCGGAGATCATGACCACCGGCAGGTCGGGCTGCTCGCGCTTCAGCGAGTCGAGCACCTGAATGCCGTCCAGCTTGGAGCCCTGGAGCCAGATATCGAGAACGACAAGCTGCGGCCTGCGCAGCCGCACGGCGTTCAGCGCCCCGTCGCTGTCGCCCGCCACGCGCGTATCATAGCCTTCATCCTTCAGGATGCCGGCAATAAGGTCGCGAATGTCCTCTTCGTCGTCGACGATGAGAATCTCAGACGCGATCTGCGACCCGTGTTTGCTCATCCGTTGCCCCTTTCGAGTTCTTCTGCGCGAGCGGGAAGGTCATAACGACCTCCGCGCCGTGATGATCCGTCTTGCCGGAGCCGTCATGGCCTGCGTCCTGCAACACGAGTTCGCCGCCATGGTCTTCGAGGATCTTGCGCACGATTGCGAGGCCTAGGCCCGTGCCCTTGGCTCGCGTCGTGACATAGGGTTCGGTCAGGCGGTCGCGATGTTCGTGCGGCAACCCAATGCCGTTGTCGGTCACGCGGAATACGAGCCTGCACTCGCCCGGCTCGAGGCTCAGCGTGATCCTTCCCGGCGTGACGTCGTCGCCCTTGGTGAGGCGCGCATTCACGCCCTCTCCGGCATTCTTGAGCACGTTGGTGAGCGCCTGCGATACCAGCCGGCCGTCGGCCTCGAAATACACCGGCTCCTTAGGCAGCCGCGTTTCGTACGTGATCTGTGGATTGCCGACACGCTGGAGGAACACAGCCTGCTGGATAAGCTCCTGCGCGTTCTCGCGCCGCATCACTGGCGTCGGCATACGCGCGAACGAGGAGAACTCGTCGACCATGCGTCCGATGTCACCGACCTGGCGGATGATGGTATCGGTGCACTGTGCGAACACTTCGGGATCGGTCGAGACCTCGGCGCCGTACTTGCGTTTGAGGCGCTCCGCCGAGAGCTGAATCGGTGTCAGGGGGTTCTTGATCTCATGCGCGATGCGCCGCGCGACGTCGGCCCATGCGGCGGTGCGCTGGGCGGAGACAAGATCGGTGATGTCGTCGAAGGTTGCGACGAAGCCGCTTGAGTCCGGCCCGCGTTCGCTGGCCACCTGCACGCTCAGCGCGCGCATGGTCGTGCCGCGCTTGACGGTAACTTCACCGCTTGCGCGGCCGACAGGCTCGCTGATCGCGCGGCGGATCAGGGCCGCGAGTTCGGGCACAGCTTCCGCATAATGCTGACCCTCGAGGTCTTCCGGCGCGGCGTTCAGCAGACGTGCAGCGGCACGGTTCACCACGGTGACGGAGCCGTCGTGGTCAAGGCCGATCACGCCGGCACTGACGCCGGCCAGCACCGCCTCGGTGAAACGGCGGCGCTCATCATTCTGGCGATTGACCGACACCAGTGCGCTGCGCTGGCTGTCGAGCTGCGAGATCATGCGGTTGAACGCCATACCGAGCGCACCGACCTCGTCGTCGTAGCGCTCGACCTCCACCTGCGCCTTGAGGTCGCCTTCCGACACCCGCTCCGCCGCACCGATCAGGCTGGAGATCGGGCGCACGATACGGTTCGCGGCCCACAGCCCGAGCCAGATCGCCACCAGCAGAACGACCAGCGATACGACGATGTAGATCGCTGCGAAGATCAACTGCACCTCGGAACGGTTTTGTTCCAGCCGCTGGTATTCGTTCGCCGTCGTGACCGCGCTCTTGTAGTAGCCGGCCACGGTCGGATCGATGCGCTTGATCACCATCAGGTAGGCGTCTGTCAGCAGCGGCAGGTGAATCAGCGCCTTCACCGCATTGGTGTCGCGCGCGTCGATGATGACCAAGCCCTGGGTTGCTTCGACGATATCACTCGCCGACGGTGGGCTCGGGTCCTTGAAGGTCGGAAGCTTGCTGCTGCCCAAGATCGTGCCGTGAGAATCGAAGATGTAAGATCCCAGCAGCCGGCGATCTTCTGTCATCAACTGGAGCTTTTCGAACATCAGCGCCTGGCTGAAGTGATGGTCCGCATCGAACAAGTTGGGATCGCGCTCGATCCCGTTCGCCACGTCATAGGCATCGAGCTTGATGCCCTGCAGATATTCGTCGCGGTAGAGGTGCGCGACGTTCACCGCGTTATTCACCGCGGTCTGCACCTTACTGGAGAACCACTGCTCCATGCCGAGGTTCAATGTCAGGGCGGCGAAGATCGCCACGAAGATCGCCGGCGTCACCGCCACCGCGCCGAACATCGCGACCAGGCGCACATGCAGCCGCGCCCCCGCCAGGCCGGCATTGCGCGCCCGCCACAGCCGCGCGAGCCGCCAGCCGATAAGCACCAGCAGCGCAGCGGCGAGAACCGCGTTGATGCCCACCAGGCTGAAAAGAACCTGTGGGGTCGGGGCGATTGGCAGGAGTCCCGTGACCGTAGCGTAGGTCAGGACGCAGGAGAGTATTGCGAGGACAGCTACGCCAAATGCGAGCAGCGAGGGCCGCGAGACGCTGCCCAACCAACCGAGAACGCCGCCACTCTGCGGCGCAGGCACTGTGTTCGCGACGGTCATCGAGATCCGGTGCTGGCGCCAAATCGCTGACGCCGCTGAACAATCCGTTACAGTGTAGCCAAGCCACAGCCTGTTGCAAGAATGCTGCGATGCAAAGCCGTCACAGGCTTAACGGGCTACTCTGTCCGGAGGCCCCGGATGACCTCGAGCCCCAGGTCCCGGATTTTCTTTCGTAAGGTATTGCGGTTCAGGCCCAGCAGGTGCGCCGCCCTGATCTGGTTGCCCCGCGTCGCCGCCAGGCAGATCGATAGCAAGGGTCGCTCGATCTCCTGGAGCACTCGGTCATAAAGGCCCCGAGGCGGAAGCTTGTCGCCATATTCGAGGAAGTATTTGGTCAGTTGCCGCTCGACCGATGCGCTGAGCGACGCAGGCTCGTCTGCTGCATCCGCATCCGGGGGGCGGGCCGGCTCTTTCAGTTCGGTGCTGATGACGGCGGCGGTGATCTCGTCGCCCGAATGGAGCACGGCAAGGCGGCGGATCAGGTTTTCCAACTCGCGCACGTTGCCCGGCCAGCGATAGTGCTTGAGCAGATCCATCGCCTCGCTATCGAGATGTTTGGCCGGAAGGCCCTCCTCTTCCGCCTTGCGCAGGAAGTGGCGCGCCAGATCGGGCACGTCCTCCGCGCGCTCGCGCAGCGGCGGCAAGCGCATCGGCACGACGTTGAGGCGGTAGTAGAGGTCCTCGCGGAAAAGCCCTTGCTGGATCAGCTGTCTGAGATCGCGATTGGTCGCCGCGATGATGCGCACATCCGTCTTGATCGGCGTGCGCCCGCCCACAGTGGTGTATTCGCCTTGCTGCAACACACGCAGCAGGCGCGTCTGTGCCTCCAGCGGCATGTCGCCGATCTCGTCGAGAAACAGCGTGCCGCCCTCGGCCTGTTCGAAGCGGCCGACGCCGCGGTTGGTCGCACCAGTGAAGGCGCCGCGTTCGTGGCCGAACAGCTCGCTCTCGACCAGCTCTTTCGGGATCGCGGCCATGTTCACGGCAACGAAGGTGCCATGCCGCCGCTTGCCGTAGTCATGCAGCGCACGCGCGACCAGTTCCTTGCCGGTGCCGCTCTCGCCCATGATCATCACGGTGAGATCAGTCTGCGTCAGCCGCGCGATGACACGGTAAATCTCCTGCATCGCCGCTGAACGGCCGATCAGCGGCAATCGATCGTCGCCGCGTTGTTCCGCGACCGGCTCGCGCTTCGCACTCGGCGCCGCGAGTGCGCGCTGCACGACAGACGTCAGTTCCTTGAGGTCGAATGGCTTGGGGAGGTAGTCGAACGCACCGCGCTCTGCCGCGGTGATGGCGGTCAGGATGGTGTTTTGGGCGCTCATCACCACGATTGGCAGATCGGGCCGAATTTTCTTGATGCGCGGAATAAGATCGAAACCGTTCTCATCGGGTAACATCACATCGGTGATGACGAGGCTGCCGTCGCCTGCGCTCACCCAACGCCACAGGCTGGCCGCCGTACCGGTCGTGCGCACATCGTAGCCGGAGCGCCCCAGCGCCTGGTTGAGCACCGTGCGGATCGCGGAGTCGTCGTCGCAGACCAGGATCGTGCCGGCGGGCATGCGTCAGCCTCCTTCACGCACATCGACTGCCTTGGGCAGCAGGATGCGGAAAACGGTCTTGCGCGGCTGGCAATCGCATTCGATGACGCCGCCGTGATCACCGACGATCTTAGCCACCAGCGCAAGGCCCAGGCCGGAACCGCGAGGCTTCGTGGTGACGAACGGATCGAAGATGTGCGGCATCAGGTCCGTCGGAATGCCGGAGCCGTTGTCGCGCACCGTGACTTCCAGTGGCAGGCTCAGCCGTTCGCCGGCGACAGCTGCGCCAAAGCGAACGCCCGGGCGATAGCCTGTGGTCAGGATGATCTCACCACCTTGCTCCGGCAGCGCATCCGCTGCGTTGCGGACCAGGTTCATGAACACCTGGATGAGCTGGTCGCGGTCTCCAAGGACGGACGGGAGCGACGGATCGAAGGTCTCGACGATCGTCACGCCCTTGGCAAAGCTCGACTCGGCTACCTTGCGCACACGATCCAGCACTTCGTGGATGTTGACCGGCGTGCGCGGTATGGCGCGCGTGTCGCCGAACGATTCCATGCGGTCGATCAGTGCGCGGATGCGATCCGCCTCGTCGCAGATGAGCCGGGTGAGCGCCTTGTCGCTTTCGAGACCCGATTGTTCGAGGAGCTGCGCCGCGCCGCGGATGCCGGCGAGCGGATTCTTGATCTCGTGCGCCAGCACTGCCGCCATGCCGTGCATCGAGCGCACGGCGCCCCGGTGCAGGAGCTGGCGATCGATGCGCTGCGCAAGGCTGCGCTCCTGCAACGTTATAACAACGGCGCCCTCCGGCTCTGGCAGCGGCGTCACGATCACGTCGGCCAGCCGGTCACCGTTGCGGGGCGTGGTCAGATCCATGTCGCGCTCGCTGACCGACGCGCCGCGCTCGCGGGCCTGGCTCACCAGATGGATAAGCGGACTGCCGAACGGCACCAGATCAGTCAGGTCTTGCCGGCGCAGCAGTCCGGCACCTGTATCGAAAAACTGTTCGGCGGCGGGATTGACGAAAAGGATGTCCAGGTCGGCGCCGACGACCAGCAGTGGCATGGGAAGGGCCCCCGCGATGGCCGACGTCGTTGCGGCTTCTTTGAGAAAGATCTTGCCCTGCGCCACGAACCCGGCCCTGCCTACTAGATAGGCAGCATAGGCTAATGTTCATAAACTAGGCAACACGAATGTTGCAGCGCGGCAATCTTGCTGTAAGCGTGGTTCGTGCTACCCCTCCCGCCCAACGGAGGCCGCATGGCGGGCGTGGCAGTTCTGGTGGTAGCAGCGGGCAGGGGCGAACGCGCCGGCGGCCCCGTGCCCAAGCAATACGCCCCCCTGCTTGGCAAGCCTGTCCTTAGGTGGACCCTCGAGGCATTCGTGAAGCACCCAAGGATCGACGTCATCCAGGTCGTCATCGGGGCCAACGACGAGGCGCACTACACCGCCGCCACCGCCGGCCTGAAGCTGGTTCCGGTTCTCGCCGGCGGCCCGACGCGGCAGCATTCGGTCATGCATGGTCTCGAAGCTTTGGCACATCGCAAGCCGGACTATGTCCTCATCCACGATGCGGCACGCCCGCTGGTGTCAGCGCGGACCATCGACGCTGTCATCGCTGCACTTGAAGCCGGAGCTGACGGTGCCGTCCCGCACGTTCCGGTAGCCGATACGCTGCGCAAGCAGGAAGGCGGCAAGTGGGTGCTGGTGCCGCGCGACGGCCTGCTGCGTGCGCAGACCCCACAGGGCTTCCGCTTCGCGCCGATCTTCGAAGCACATCGGAAGTTCGCCAAAGAGGATCTGACCGACGACATGGCGCTGGCCAGTCTCTCAGGCTTGCGTGTCGTGTCCGTACCGGGTGAAGAGACCAATATGAAAGTGACCAATCCCGAAGACTTCGCCTTGGCCGAAGCACGTCTGCGCGCTCGGCTCGGCGATAGCCGCACCGGCATGGGCTATGACGTCCACCGGTTTACCGCTGGCGATCACATCTGGCTCTGCGGAGTCAAGGTGCCCCACACAAACGGCCTCGAAGGTCATTCCGATGCAGACGCGGGTCTGCATGCGCTGACCGACGCCATTCTCGGCGCCATAGGCGAAGGCGACATCGGGCAACATTTTCCGCCTACGGACGAACGCTGGCGGGGCGCGCCGTCGTGGAAATTCCTCGACCACGCCGCGAACCTAGTCGCCGCCAAAGGCGGCGCCGTCGTGCATTGCGACGTGACGATCATCTGCGAGCGCCCCAAGATCGGACCGCACCGCGAAGCCATGCGAGCCAAGATCGCCGAAATACTGAAGCTCGATCCCTCGCGCGTGAGCGTGAAAGCTACAACAACCGAAGGCCTTGGCTTCGAAGGCCGCCGCGAAGGCCTAGCAGCGCAAGCCGTCGCGACGGTGCGGCTGCCATGAAGGTCGTCGTCCTCCGACCGGGTGACGAGGACCTGCTCTGCACGGCGGAAGCCGCCTTCAATCCGGAACCGACGCGTGAACGCGCCGCGATGCTGCTGCGCGAACCAGCTTATGTGATGGCCATCGCTCTCACCGATGACGGCGAAGTTATGAGCCGCATCTACGGCCACGTATTGCACCGCGCGGAGTCGACGGACTTTCTGCTCTATGAGGTCGACACCGCCGAACAACACAAGCGCAAGGGTGCGGCACGCGCCATCGTCGCGAAGCTCCATGAACTCGGTCGCGAACGCGGCTGGGCAGAGATGTGGGTGCTGACGGAAGTCAGCAACGACGAAGGCAATCCCTTCTACGAAGCGACCGGCGGCGTGCTCGAGAATTCACCGACCAACATGTACGTCTTCAAGATCGCGCAATGATCGCAACCGTGCTTTCAACCTGGTTCGGCGTGGGTTTCTTGCGCCCGGCACCGGGCACCATCGCGAGTGCGGTTGCCCTGCCCTTCGCGTGGCTGATCCTGTGGAAGCTCGGCCCTGCGCCGCTTGCGGGGGCGAGCCTCGTCGCATTTCTGACCGGCGTATGGTCGACCGGCGCCTATGCCGCGCGCACGGGCGGAGAGGATCCGTCGGAATGCGTGATCGACGAAGTCGCCGGTCAGTGGCTCGCCTGTGCCACCGCGCCCCTGACACCGCTCGCCTTCGGCATCGCCTTCATCCTGTTCCGCTTCTTCGACATCACCAAACTCTGGCCGGTCTCGCTTGGGGAGAGGTTGCGTGGCGGCTGGGGCATCATGGCGGACGACATGATCGCAGGCGCACTGTCCGCGATCGTCGTTGCGGCCCTCCGCTGGCGCGGCCTAATCTGAGTTTCCCGTAACAACAGGTGCGCGATGTTTCCCAATCCGCTGATGCGTCTCGCCGAAGTCGTCCTCGCTGATGCCCGCATCGCCAAACTGCGCATCACCACTGCCGAGAGCTGCACCGGCGGTCTGATCATGGGACTGCTGACCGAGATACCAGGATCGTCCGCGGTCGTGGATCGCGGGTTCGTCGTCTACACCAACCGCTCGAAACAGGATCTGCTGAATGTGCCCGGCGATCTCATTGCCGATATGGGTGAAGTGTCCGAGGCCGTCGCGCGCATGATGGCGGAGGGCGCGATCGAAAATTCGAATGCTCAGCTGGCCGTGGCAGTCACCGGCATCGCCGGCCCCGGCGGCGGCACCTCGATGAAACCGATCGGTCTCGTCCATGTCGCGGCAGCGCGTGAGGGCCGCTCGATCATGCATGAGGAACACCGTTTCGGCGACATCGGACGCACAGAGGTTCGCCTGAAGACGTGTGAGGCAGCACTGAATCTCCTGCACCGCCTCATCTGATCGTCTGCTTCGGTGCGACGCCGTAGGTGCAGTAGCGGCTGGGATCGAGCGATCAATGCCGTTCGGCGCTCGCGAGTTGGTGCGCACGCGCCACGAAAGCGTCCGCCATCTGCTGATAGACTTTCCCAAAAGCCACACCCGCAACGGCACCTAGCAGGCGACTCTTGAATTCATAGGCCAGTGAAAAGTCGACCCGGGAGCCCGCTCCTTCCGGTGCGAATCGCCAATGATTTTCGAGCTGTCGAAACGGGCCGGTCGTCTGGGCCACATCGACGGAGCGCGCGACCGGGTCGAGCACGACGCGACTCGTGTACTTCTCCCGCAGCGCACCATAGCCGACTGCCATCTCGGCCAGCACTACCTCACGCTCGCCTTCGCGCATCCGCGACAGCACGCGCAGCGCCACAACCCATGGAAGGAATTTCGGGTACTGCTCGACGTCCGCCACGACGCGGTACATCAGGTCGGCGGAGTAAGGAACGATCCGCGTCTCCGAGTGAGTCGAGGCGCTCACGTCGTCTGCGCGAGCCGCGCTGCTTTCATCTGCGCGAAGTCGGAATCGGCATGATAGGACGACCGCGTCAGCGGGGTTGCCGACACCATCAGGAAACCCTTGGCGCGCGCCGTCGTTTCGAGCGCCTTGAACTCGTCCGGCGTCCAGAAGCGATCGATCGCCGCGTGCTTGCGCGTCGGCTGGAGGTACTGGCCGATGGTGAGGAAGTCGACGCCCGCGGCGCGCAAGTCGTCCATCACCTGCATGATCTCCTCGCGGCTTTCGCCCAGGCCGACCATCAGGCCGGACTTTGTGAAGCCTGACGGCATCAGCTCCTTGGCCTTCTGCAACAGGCGCAGCGACGCGAAATAGCGCGCGCCCGGCCGGATGCTCAGGTAAAGCCGCGGCACGGTCTCGAGGTTGTGGTTGAACACGTCGGGCCGTGCGTTCATCACGACTTCGATCGCGCCATCCTTGCGAAGGAAGTCAGGCGTCAGGATCTCGATCGTCGTACCCGGGCTCCCAGCGCGGATCGCCCGAATGACGTTTGCGAAGTGCTGGGCACCTCCGTCCGGCAGATCGTCACGGTCGACCGATGTGATCACCACGTGCTTGAGCCCAAGCTTCTTGACCGCGCCGGCCACATTCCCGGGCTCCGCCGCGTCGAGCGTCGCCGGCAAGCCGGTCTTCACGTTGCAAAAGGCGCAGGCCCGCGTGCAGGTGTCGCCCATGATCATCATGGTGGCGTGCGCCTTGGTCCAGCACTCGCCTATGTTCGGGCACGCCGCCTCCTCGCACACCGTGTGAAGGTTGTGCGCTCGCACCACGTCGCGGGTCTTCGCATACTCGCGCGATACCGGCGCCTTCACCCGGATCCATTCCGGCTTGCGCTGGACCGGGTTATCGGGACGATGAGCCTTCTCGGGATGGCGCGGCTGATTTGTACGGTCGATCACGACGGTCATGGCCGTGATATAGTCGTTTCGCGTTGCGAAAGCATCATGTTGAACCTTTGTTCCGCGCATGCGTTGGGACAGGTTCGAAGGAGATTTTATGGCCCGCAAATCGACCTCAAAGCCCCTTTCGACTGGCCCCACCCCGGCCAGGCGCAAGAAGATGACCCCTCCGTCGCTGCTCCGCTCGCCCGGGTTCAAGATCGGCCTTGTGGTGGTGGGCATCACCGGCCTGGCGGCGCTCGGCGTGGCACTGTTCGGCGCACGCCGCTTCAACGACGAAATCCTGAAGCCCGTCAGCGCGGCCACACTGCTGCCGCTGGCCGCTGCTGCCGCACCACAGGCCGAGCGTGCCTGGGCGGAGACCCGGCCGTGGCGCGATTACGTCGCGCGCGTCCTGAGTTCGGTGAACACCGCCGAGGTTCGCGAGCAGGTCGCCGAGCGTCTTGCGCACTGGATCGACCGCTTCCGCTAGGAAATCTCTCACCATTTCCGGCCATAGCGGCAGGCAACGGCTGCGAAATCCGGGTAGTATGAGGTGAGGAGTGCGCGGGCGAACCGCGCCGTCAGCTTGGGGTGGAACAGTGAGCGTCGCCAGTCTGGCCGCAGCATCCGGCGAGGAAGCCGTACCTTTCGACATCGAGCGTTCGCACCAGCCCGTCTTCCATGCCCTGGTCGAAGCGCGTTCCAAATATGGTGCCGACACCCCCGCCCTTGTCGACGGCGATGAGCGTGTCCTGACCTATGAAGAGGTCATCCGCGCCGCCCTGGCCGTCGGCCACGCCCTAAAGAAGGGTACCAAGTCGGGTGAATGCGTTGGCATCATGTTGCCGACCGGGGCCGCGTCGGTCGTCGCCTTCTTTGGGATATCGGCGTATGGCCGCATCCCGACGATGATGAATTTCACCGCGGGCCTTGCCGGTCTGCGCAGCGCGCTTAAGACAGCCAGAGTGAAGAAGATCGTCACGGCCCGCCGCTTCGTGGAGCTTGCCAAGGTCGAGCATGTCGTCGAGGCGATGCAAGGTCACTTCGACATCGTTTACCTTGAGGACGTGCGCGAGAAGCTGTCGCTGGTCGACAAGTTGTATGCCGCCGTCGGTACCTTCGTTCCGAGCCTCGTCGCAAGCAATGCGCTGCACTCGAAGCCGGCGGTGATCCTGTTCACGTCGGGCACCGAGGGCGAGCCGAAGGGTGTGGCGCTCAGCCACGCCAACCTGTTGTCGAATGTCGAACAGGTGCGGGCGCATCTGAAGCTTTATCAGACCGACATCCTGTTCAACCCACTGCCGACGTTCCACTGCTTCGGGCTGACGGTCGGCTCGCTCATGCCGCTGATCCTGGGCATCAAGGTGGTAACGCACCCGACGCCCCTCCAGCCGCATGAGATCGTCAAGCGCATCCGCGACACCAAGGCGACGATCCTGCTATCGACCGACACGTTCATCTCGCAATACGCCCGCGCCGGCGACCAGGGCGATCTGAACTCGCTCCGCCTCGCGGTATGCGGCGCCGAGCGCCTGCGCGACGAGACCCGCGCCCTGCTCAGGAAGAAGTACTCGATCGAACTCCTGGAGGGATATGGCGTCACCGAAGCCGCGCCTGTCATCGCCGCCAACCAGCCGGAAGCCAACCACCCCGGCACCGTCGGCAAACTGATGAAGGGCATGAAGACGCGTCTGGAGCCGGTCGAAGGTATCGCCAATGCCGGGCGCCTCTTCGTGCACGGTCCGAACGTGATGCTCGGCTACATCAAGGCCGACCAGCCTGGCGTCATCCAGCCGCCCGAAGAGGGCTGGCACGACACGGGCGACATCGTCTCCATCGACGACGAGGGCTTCATCGCCATCAAGGGCCGCATGAAGCGTTTCGCAAAGATCGGTGGAGAGACCGTGTCCCTGGCGGTGGTCGAAAGCATAGCCTCGGCGCTCTGGCCGGAGTTCAGCCACGCCGCCATCGCGATCCCGGGCGACCGCAAGGGTGAGACCATCGTGCTCATCACCACCAACAAGGACGCTACGCGCCACGATCTCGTCGGCTGGGCCCACAACCATGGGGTGGCCGAGATCGCAGTCCCACGGAAGATAATGGTGGTCGACGACATCCCGGTCCTCGGGACGGGAAAGACAGATTACGTCTCGATCGAGAAGACGGTAAAAGCAGAAGTGGCAGCAACGGCTTAGGGGCCTTCCACGGGAACTTCCCGGACCGCCGTCACAGCTGCGACCAAACTGCTGTTGACAATCATTCTCAGTCGCACAATATGACAAAGATAGGGCTGAGGTCGGTTCTTGGATGATCGTCTGCGTCTGCAATAGGCTGAACGACACGAAGATTCGTGGTGCGATCGCGCAGGGTGCGAATAGTGCGGACGAAGTCTATTCGTATTGCAATGTGAGAAAGAACTGCGGCCGATGCCAGGAAACGATCGGAAAAATGCTGGACGCCGGCGCAGCACGCTCGCGTCTGCTGGTAGCAGCGGAGTAGCGCCGGGGCCAGAGCCTCACGCCAGTGTCGTCGGCGATCCCGGCACCATCGTCTGGCTCAACAAGATTCTGAAGAACGAACTCACGGCCATCAACCAGTATTTCCTGCACTCCAGGATGCTAGCGGACTGGGGTCTGTCGCATCTCGCGAAGAAGGAATACGACGAATCCATCGACGAGATGAAACACGCCGATGGCCTCATCAAGCGCATCCTGTTCCTGGGGGGCCTGCCGAACCTCCAGGACCTGGGCAAGCTGATGATCGGCGAGAACGTGAAGGAGATCGTCACCTGCGACCTCTCGCTGGAGATGCTGTCCTATCCAGAGCTCAAGCTCGCCATCGCTCATTGTGAGAACATCAAGGACTACGGCAGCCGCGAGTTGTTCGTGCACATCCTCGACAGCGAGGAAGAGCATATCGACTGGCTTCAGACGCAGCTCCGCCTGATCGAGCAGATGGGCCTTCAGAACTTCGTCCAGCTTCAGACCAAGCCCAATGAAAGCGGCGCGTCCTAGAACTCGGCCTCGAGTTCTTCGACCGCATTCGGCTCAGCCCTGGCAGCCTCGATCCACTCGACCATGTCCGGCAGAGTCATGATCATGTCCACATAGTCCGCGCACATCCGGTCGAGCGTGACATGATAGGTGTGGAACCGCGTGCACACCGGCGCGTACATGGCGTCCGCAAGAGTGGGCTTCTCGCCAAAGAGATAGGGCCCGTCATAGGTCTTCAGGCACTCGCGCCAGATCGAGACGACACGATTGATGTCGGCCTGCGCACCGGCCCACACCTTGAAGTTCGGATAGTCGGCTTTCAGATTCATCGGCAGCGCCGAGCGCAGATTGGCGAAGCCCGAATGCATCTCACCGGACACGGCGCGGCAATGCGTGCGCGCCTTCAGACTCTTCGGCAACAGGCCACTCTCGGGGTGGCACTCGTATAAGTACTCAGCGATCGCCAACGTGTCCCACACCTTCACGCTGTCATCGGTCAGGCAGGGCACCAGAAAGGATGGCGACAGGAGAAGAAGCTCGGCCCGCGTGTTCGGATCGTCGCTTGGCAGCACTTTCTCGCCGAAATCGAGGCCGGCCATGCGGCAGATCAGCCAGCCGCGCAATGACCAGGACGAGTAGTTTTTGCTCGAGATCGTCAGGAGTGCTTTGCTCATGACCGTCGATTCTTCCGTCGGGTCCGTAACCAATTATTTCGCGATGCAGCATAAATTGCACTAGCAATTTTCAACGGTTCGGCATGAAAATGCATAATCATTGCCGCACCGCAAAAGTGCCGCACGAGCAGGTCTCTAGAGGCGTTTCAGGCCACTGATGTTATACGACGCCTACCAGGCCCAATCGGACTTGCTCGCACCCGTGCGTGCCTGGGCCGGCCTCACCAGTTCGCTTTTCCGTGAGACATGTGCCGGGCCAACGTCCAACTACATCTTCAAGAGCATTTCTGCCGCCGCCGAAATCGTCAACCGCGCGCAGCTGATCCATGACCGCCCGGACTACGGCATCGACACGGTGACGTGCGAAGGCCGCGTCGTGCCGGTGCGCGAGGAAGCGGCGCTGACAACCCCGTTCGGTACGCTCCTCCGCTTCGCGAAGGAGACGAACGTCGAGCAGCCGCGGGTGCTGATCGTTGCGCCCATGGCCGGCCACTTCGCGACTCTGCTTCGCAACACCGCGAAGACGATGCTCAGCGAGCATGACGTCTACATCACCGACTGGCACAACGCACGCGATGTGCCCCTGAGTGCTGGCCGCTTTGGTCTCGACGAATACATCGATCATGTCATCCGGTTCTTCGAGCACATCGGACCTGGTGCGCATGTCGTGGCGGTCTGCCAACCCTGCGCAGCCCTGCTCGCAACCGTCGCGGTCATGGCGCAGAGCGATCATCCGTGCCAGCCGCGCAGCATGACGCTGATGGCGGGGCCGGTCGACACGCGGATAAACCCGACAGCGGTCAACGAACTCGCGACCGGCCATCCGATCGAATGGTTCGAGAAGAATCTCATCACGCCGGTGCCGCGCCGCTACGCCGGCGCGCATCGACGCGTGTACCCGGGCTTCGTGCAGGTCTCCGCGTTCCTGTCGATGAACCTGCCGCGCCACGTGCGCGCGCATCTCGATCTGTTCGAACACATCCGCAAGGGCGAGGACGCCAAGGCTGAGGCGAACCGCAAGTTCTACGACGAGTATTTCTCGGTCGCGGACCTGCCGGCCGAGTTCTATCTGGAGACCGTGCGGCGGGTCTTCCAGGAATTTCACTTGCCGCGCGGTCTCTTCACCCATCGCGATCGGCGCGTGGAGCCGGCCGCGATCCGCAAGACGGCGCTGCTTACGGTCGAGGGCGAGCGTGATGACATCTGCTCGGTTGGGCAGACGCTGGCCGCGCACGATCTTTGCGTTTCAATAAAACCGTTTCGCAAGAAGCACTATGTGCAAGCCGGAGTTGGGCACTACGGCGTGTTCTCCGGCACACGCTGGCAAACGCAGATCTATCCGATCGTCCGCAACATGATCCTCGCGAACAACTGAGCGTCGCGAACCGCTCCAAGAATGTTCGCATTCGCGCCGCCAAAGTTCCGCAATGTGTGCGTGGATTAATGTTTGCCAAGCTTTGACAAAGGTCTTGCCTTTTTGCGCCCATGTTCACACTGTCTGCTCCACTGAGGCGCCTGGCAGGGGCTGCGCCTTATCGAACAGGGGTACCTACGCAAATGAAGAAGATGCTTTTTGCCGCCGCGGCTGCGCTCGCTCTGATGGCCACGCCGGCTCTCGCCGAAGATCTCCACATCACGGTCAAGAACCAGACTTCCACCACGCTGACCGAACTGTACGTCTCGCACGTCGGCACGAATTCGTGGGAAGAGAACATTCTCAACGGCACGGTTGCCGCCGGCGAAGACCTCGCGGTCACGATCGCCGACGGGCGCACGACCTGTGAATACGACATCAAGGCGGTGTTCGAGGACGGCGGTCACGCGGAGTTCCGCAACCAGAATCTCTGCGAGACCACGACGTTCACCGTTCACGACTAACGTCGTCGCCAGAACCAAAGAAGCCCGGCGCGGAGAGATCGGCGCCGGGTTTTTTCATGCCGGGGCGGCAGCCTTCTTCTGCGCCATGACTTCATCGTGGCGGGTCACGATCTTCGACCAGAGGCCGGCGACCTCCGGCACGTCCAGGCCGAAGACAGTCGTCAGCGTCGTCATGAGATCCGTGACGTCCTCGAACACCCTCTCCCGTGTCTCCGTAGGCGTGAGTTCGCGTAGAGTGCGGCCCCGCAGAATGGCGAGACCGTTCGACATGTGTCGCTGCACGACGAGGTTCTGAACGAAAGGCGACATCGGCGATGTCTGGAGAAACTCGCACTTCGCGGCCAGCACGGCTTCGTCAGCCGGCGCGAGGTTGAAGTCGAAGCTCGGCGCGCTGCCACGCGGATCGTTCGCGAAACGCCACCAGGCATCGTCCACACGGCTCAGCCCGAAATGGAAGCCCTCGCTCACGAAGGCTCCGACCTTGAGCGGGATCGGATCCCGTGGCCCGTCGCCGAAACCGACATCGGCCAGGTAGAGACCTTCGGGCAGCTCGACGCGCAAAACCAGGTGGTTGCCAACGGCGGCTTCGCCCTTCAGCGCTCGCACCACGGCGCCCGTTGCACGGATGACGTCAAACCCGAGCTCTTTGAGTGCCCAGCCGAGGCTCCCGTTCATCTCGTAGCACCAGCCGCCCCTGCCCCGCTCGATGATCTTGTCGTAGATCGGTGCGATCGCGGTGGTGACGGGGCGGCCGAGCTGGACGTCGATGTTCTCGTACGGGATCGCGAGCAGGTGTGCGCGATGGACCATCCGTAAACCCTCCAGCGTTGCCGGCGGGCGATGATCGAGGCCGATGCGTTTCAGATAGCGATCCAGGTTCATGCCGCCTTGTGTACAGGAAGCGGCGCGCGGAATCCTATCGCTATCCTGTTCCAGGTGTTGATCGTGCCGATCAGCAGGGTCAGGTCGGCCAGTTCCTTCTCGCTGAACGCCTCGCGCGCCTGTTCGTAGATGGCGTCGGGCGCATGCGTTTGCGAAATGAGCGTGAGCGCTTCGGTCCAGGCCAAGGCGGCCTTCTCGCGGTCGCTGAACAGCACCGTCTCACGCCATGCGGGAAGCACATATAGACGTTGCTCCGTCTCGCCGTGCTTGCGGGCGTCGCGGCTGTGCATGTCGAGACAGAAGGCGCAGCCGTTGATCTGCGAGGCGCGCATCTTCACCAGCTCGATCAGTGGGCTCTCGAGGCCCGACCGGACCACGTAGTTCTCGAGCGCGAGCATTGCCCTCGTGCCTTCGGGGCTGGCTGTGTAGAAGTTCAGGCGGTTGGTCATCGGGCGATCCTCCGGACGGTGTGGACTTGAGAACAAGACGCGCGACCGGCGGCTCGCGTGACAACGGCCCATGCGAGGCGGACGAGCCACTTGCCCTGCCGCGCCAGGTTCGGCCCAGAGTTGCAGCTGCTTCCCGCTGTGGCGGCCGTGGACCAGGCGATTCTGTGCGCAGCGGTGCTCCGCTGGGGCGAGTCTCCAAATTTGAGGTTCAATTCGCCCCCGATCTTTGGGGTTAACGCGTTGGCCGGATTTGAGAATTCTCTTTGATGACGCGAATCATTTCGGTCTTGGCCGGCGCGCCAAACGCGCAGCGATGGAGTCTTCTTACGCAATAAAACCCCTCGTGTCAGATTGAAGTCCTATATGGATACGAACTTTATGAGAATAATGGGTTCCTGCCGTAATAATACCGTAGGAAGTCCATTTTATTTTCAACTTCGGTAGAGGGGACCCTTGCATAGTACGAAGTCCATGCTAGATAGAACTTCGTAATAGCATGGGAGGCGGAGAAGACGCGTTGTGACCGAGGAATCTCAATTCACACGCAAATTCCGTAAAGAACTGATGGCAGGGCTTTCATCGCTCGTTCTGCTGGCCGTGCTCGCACGCGCCGGCCGTGAAATGTACGGATACGAAATCGCCAAGGCCGTGAAGGCGGAGGGCGAAGGCGGACTGATCTTCAAGCAAGGCGCGATTTACCCGGTGCTCCGCTCGCTCAATGCGACGGGCCTGCTCAAGAGCCGTGTCGAAGCGTCAGCCTTCGGGCCGCCGCGACGCTACTACGACATCACGGACGACGGCCGCAAAGCGCTCGGCGAATGGCAGTTCGCCTGGCGCGACATGCGCGAGTTCGTCGATGACGCCCTGAACGCGGGAGTGACGCCTGATGGTCATGCCGGCGCAGCCGCCTGAGACCGTCCAAGCCTATCTGCGGGAACTCCGCGCGGCGCTGAAAGGTGCGCCTGCCGGGTTGATCGCAGACGCGCTCGCGGACTGCGAAGACCATCTGAACAACGAGATCGCACAAAACCCAGACCTTACAGAAAAGCAGATCCTGGCCGGCGTCGTGGAGACTTACGGCACGCCGGAAGAGATCGCCGAGGAGTACCGCGATATGGAAATTGCAACCGTCCAGACCCCCTTTCCGCAACCGGAACAGCGCGAGGAGCGGAGATTCGGCTTCTTCAACGTCGTCTCCGACCCGCGCACCTACAGCGCCCTGCTCTACATGCTGCTATCGCTCGCCACCGGCATCTTCTACTTCACGTGGACGATCACGGGCATCGCTCTGACCGCGGGTCTCGCGATCCTGATCATCGGCGTTCCCTTCTTCCTGCTCTTCATCGCGTCGGTGCGCGTGTTGAGCCATGTCGAAGGGCGCATCGTGGAAGCGCTGCTGGGCGTGCGCATGCCGCGCCGCCTGCCGGCAGGTCCCGCGGCCGATGAAGGTCTCGGCACCAAGATCCGGGAAGCCTTCACCGACCTGCGCACCTGGTCGTCGATGTTCTACATGCTGCTGATGCTGCCGCTGGGCGTCACCTACTTTGTGGTCGGCGTGGTCGGCCTGTCGCTGTCGCTCGGCGTGACGGCGAGCTGCGTCTACAGCCTGTTCACCGGCGAGTCGCACTTCCAGATCAGCGACGCGCCCTATCTCCAGCACTTCCTGCACACCGCGCCCGGCCTGATCGTGTTCGCTCTGCTGGGTATCCTTCTCTTCTTCGTCGTGCTGCACGTCGCCCGCGCCATCGGCTGGGTGCACGGCAAGATCGCGGAAGGCCTTCTCGTCCGGCTGTGAGTCCCCCTTGGAGCCGGCCCCTGAGCCCCGCAGCAACTCGGCTGCGGGGCTTTTTCTTTGACGAAAGCGCAAGGCGACGCGTTCATCTAGCGAGCGCCATCACGCAGTTTCCCATATGCGCGCGATCGCGAACGCGCATCTAAGGCCGATTCCATCGGAGTTCCTGCGACTCGAAAGATTTCATTTACCAAGCCGAAAGGGTTGACGGGATTAACTGTGCTTTGGCTATATGCCTCGGCACGCCGGTTTTACACCGGGGCATACACTGGGCTGGGTTGACGCTTCCCCTCTTCGCGTCGCCTGAAGGACAGGAGCCGACGTGGACCGTCGAACTTCGACGCAAGATATCCTTTTGGGATTGCGCCGCCGGGTGCGCTCGGCTTCCGCCGCACTGGCAACGACCGATGGCCGCTGGGCCATGGTGTCGACCTCCATCACTGCACTGGTCGCCGGATCGATGGCATGGCTCGCCGCGAGCGCCATGCCGCCCCTGCACGCGAAGAACGCCGAAGCGTCGGCGACCTTCCTCCCCTACCGCATGTTCAGCGAGCTTATCGCGGCCGGCAATCGGCTGGTCAGCGGACATCCGGCGCAGCGCGTCGTGCCGCCGCCGGCGCAGCTCGACCGCAACCTCGCGGATGAAGAAGCGGCCGACAACGGCACCGATCAGCCCGGCACGGAGACGCGCACCGTCACGCTCGACAAGGGGGACAGCTTCCAGGGCGTCTTGATCGACGCCGGCGTGACAGATGACGACGCGAACGCCGTCGTCGCCGCCCTGACCAAGGTATTCGACACCCGCAAGACACCCGCGGGATTGCAGATCACACTGACCTACGAGGCGCCGCCGAAAAAGCCGGAACCGCCTGCGCCGGCGGCGCCTGGCACCAAACCCGGCACGACCGTCGTGCGCGTGAACGGCAAGCCGGTCACGGTGACCTCGACAGCACCGAATGAAGCGGCGGACACCGACGTGTCCGACGACAGCGACGTGACGGACGACGCCGCGCCGGTCGGCCGGCTGTTGGCGGTAAACTTCAGCCCTTCGGTCGAGCACAACATCACAATCGCGCGCAACCCGGACAACAGCTTCACCGCAAACGACGAAGTAAAGCAGCTGGTCGAGCATGTGCATCGCGCGGGCGCGACGCTGGACGGCTCGCTCTATCTCGCCGGCATGCAGGCCGGCATTCCCGCCGGCATCATGGTCGATATGATCAAGCTGCTCGGCTACAAGGTCGACTTCCAGCGCGATCTGCGCCCGGGCGACAGCTTCGAGGTCTATTACAGCTTCTACTACACGACCGACGGCCTGCCGGCGCGCGAGGGCAACATCGACTACGCCGTCATCCACACGCACGGGAAGGACTTCGAGGTCTATCGCTTCCAGCCCGATGCGGACAAGGCGGCCGAGTACTTTGACAAGACCGGCTCGAGCCTGAAGCAGGCGCTGATGCGTACGCCCGTGGACGGTGCGCGCATCTCGTCGGGCTTCGGCATGCGCTTCCACCCGGTGCTGGGCTACACGCGTATGCACAAGGGCATCGACTTCGCGGTGCCGGTGGGCACGCCGGTGATGGCGTCGGGCAACGGCACCGTGAAGGTGGCCGGACGCTCGAACGGCTACGGCAACTACATGCGCATCGACATGGGAAACGGCATGGGCTTCGCCTATGGCCACCTGTCGCGTTTCGCCCCGGGGATCCATGCGGGCAGCCGCGTGCGCCAGGGCGAGGTTGTCGCCTATTCCGGCAATACCGGCCTGTCGACGGGACCGCATCTGCACTACGAAATCCTGGTGAACAACGTGCAGGTGAACCCGCTCACCGTGAAGGTGGCGCAGGGCGTCAAGCTGGCCGGTGCCGAGCTGCGCCAGTTCCTGCTGGAGCGGCTGCACATCGACGCGATGCTGGCGTCCACACCGCTTGAGCTTAAGGTCGCAGACAATCCGACCGACCTGCGTCAGGCCAAGGCCCGCTAGACGGTCATGCGAGGGGTGCGTACCTTCGGGTTCGTCCTCCCTCTCTGATGATTGTGAAGCCCGTGCCAGCTCAGAAGCTTCCGTTGGACAATGGCGATTACGTGATCGGCCCCGACTATGCGCCCGCGCCGGAGACGGCATTGCAGCCGGGCGCGCCGGAAGGCGCCGTCCACGCATTCGTCATGTCCTCCACGCAAAGCAAGTTCTTTCCGGGCATCAAGCGGCTGGAGAACGAGATCACGCGACGGCGCGATGCATACGGCAATCGCATCGCAGCGCAAGAGAGCGAACAATCGGTCGCCGCGCCTTATCTGCGCACCGTTTGGGTGTACGTGCCCAAGCAATACGTGCCTGGGACGGTGGCGCCGTTCATGGTGGTGCAGGACGGCTACGGCTATGTGCGGATGATGCCGCGCGTGCTGGACAGCCTGATTGCGGCGAAGCGCATTCCGGCGATGGTCGTGGTGTTCGTCGACAATGGCGGGGGCGACGCACAGGGGTCGGAACGCGGACTGGAGTACGACACATTGTCGGGACGCTATTCGGACTTCATCGAGACCGACGTTCTGCCGCGGGTGGTGAAGGAGGCGCGCGTACGGCTGACCGCAGATCCGGAAGGCCGCGCGACTATGGGCGCGAGCTCGGGCGCGGCATGCGCCTTCACGATGGCGTGGTATCATCCGGAGCGGTACCGGCGCGTCCTGTCGTACTCCGGCACCTTCGTGAACCAGCAGTCGCCGCCCAACGCAGAAACGCCGCGCGGGGCGTGGGAATACCACGCGACCATCCTGCCGAACGCGCCGCGCAAGCCGATCCGCATCTGGATGGAAGTCGGCGAGAAGGACCTGCACTTCGACGATCCGGAAGAGACCTGGCACAACTGGCCCGATGCGAACAACCGGATGGCGGCAGTGCTGAAGGCGAAGGGATACGACTATCAGTACGTCTTCGCGAAGGGCGCGGTGCACGTCGACCCGCGCGTGACGGAGCAGACTCTGCCGCATGCGCTGGAGTGGCTGTGGCGCGGCTATCCGCGCTGATCGTGCGGAAATTCCGCAAGCAGCTTGGCGGTTGCAGCACCGACGCTTTCGAGATTCTTGACCGCGGCGGCGAGCGTCTCCTGCGCGGTCTCGATCGCCTCCGCGCTGTCGCCGTCACCGGCGCCATGGAGCAGCCGCTCCTGCGCAACGCCGATCATCGCCGTGGCGACGATCTCGACGTTGCGTGGACTAATGGACCGCGCGGCTGACCTGCGGGGTGTGGTCGATGTCGAGGTCGTCGTCGGAGGACGTGAACTCGGCGCCGTTGATCGTCAGGCCGTGCTTGCCGGTCGAGACCTTCACATGGCTTCCGTCTAGGATCTTGCCTTCAAGAAGCATCTGAGCCAGCGGGTCCTGCAGCCTGCGCTGGATCACGCGTTTCAGGGGCCGCGCGCCATAGACCGGATCGTAGCCGGCATTGGCGAGCCATTCCGTCGCCTTCTTGTCGAGACTGATCTCGATCTTGCGGTCGGCTAGCAGCTTCGTGAGGCGGCCGATCTGGATCTCGACGATCTTGTCCATGTTTGCGCGCGTCAGGCGATGGAACAGGATGATCTCGTCCAGGCGGTTCAGGAACTCGGGCCGGAAGTGCGCCTTCACCGCGCCTAGCACGGCGGCCTTCGCCTCGCGTGTCTCTTCGCCCTGGCTGAGCAGTTCGGTGCCGAGGTTGCTGGTCAGGATGATCACCGTGTTCTTGAAGTCCACGGTCCGGCCCTGCCCGTCGGTCAGGCGGCCGTCGTCGAGCACTTGCAGCAGCACGTTGAACACGTCGCTGTGCGCCTTCTCGACCTCGTCGAACAGGATCACCTGGTAGGGACGCCGGCGCACCGCCTCGGTGAGCACGCCGCCCTCCTCGTAACCGACATAGCCCGGCGGCGCGCCGATCAGGCGGGCGACCGCGTGCTTCTCCATGAATTCGCTCATGTCGATGCGCACCATTGCGGTGTCGTCATCGAACAGGAACGCGGCGAGGGCCTTGGTGAGCTCGGTCTTGCCGACGCCCGTGGGACCCAGGAACAGGAACGAGCCGATGGGGCGGTTCGGGTCCTGTAGCCCCGCGCGGGCGCGGCGCACCGCGTTGGCGATGGCGCGGACGGCTTCGTCCTGGCCGACCACCCGCTTCTCCAGCGAGTCCTCCATGTGCAGGAGCTTCTCGCGCTCGCCTTCCAGCATCTTGTCGACCGGAATGCCGGTCCAGCGGGAGACGACAGCGGCGATCTGCTCGGGCGTCACGGCCTCGTTGGCGAGGTTCGCGGACTCCTTTTCCTCGATGGCCTTCAGCTGCTTCTCGAGGTTGGGGATCACGCCGTAGCTCAGCTCCCCTGCCTTCGCAAAGTCGCCCTTGCGCTGCGCCACTTCGACATCGGCGCGCGCGCGGTCGAGTTGCTCCTTGATGCTCTGCACGTCGGAGACGGACTTCTTCTCTTCCTGCCACCGGGCGGTGAGGACGCCCGCCTTCTCTTCGAGCTCGGCGAGGTCGTGCTCCAGCGTCTTCAGCCGGTCGCGCGACGCGGCATCGGATTCCTTCTTGAGCGCCTCACGCTCGATCTTCATCTGCATGATGCGGCGGTCGAGCTCGTCCAGCTGTTCCGGCTTGGAGTCGATCTGCATGCGCAGGCGGCTCGCGGCCTCGTCCATCAGGTCGATGGCCTTGTCGGGCAGGAAGCGGTCGGTGATGTAGCGGTTGGAGAGCTGCGCCGCGGCCACGATCGCGCTGTCCGTGATGCGGACGCCGTGGTGAACCTCGTACTTCTCCTTCAGGCCGCGCAGGATGGAGATGCTGTCCTCCACCGTCGGCTCGTTGACGAAGACGGGCTGGAAGCGGCGGGCAAGCGCCGCGTCTTTCTCGACATGCTTGCGGTATTCGTCGAGCGTGGTGGCGCCGACGCAGTGCAGCTCGCCGCGGGCGAGCGCGGGCTTGAGCAGGTTCGACGCATCCATCGCACCGTCCGCCTTGCCGGCACCGACAAGGGTGTGCATCTCGTCGATGAAAAGGATGATGTTGCCCTGCGCCGATGTAACTTCGGAGAGGACGGACTTCAGCCGCTCCTCGAACTCGCCGCGGAACTTGGCGCCGGCGATCAGCGAGCCCATGTCGAGCGCCATCAGCTTCTTGTTGCGCAGGGACTCCGGCACGTCGCCGTTGACAATGCGCAGCGCGAGGCCTTCGGCGATCGCCGTCTTGCCGACGCCGGGTTCGCCGATGAGCACGGGGTTGTTCTTGGTGCGGCGCGCAAGCACCTGGATGGTGCGGCGAATTTCCTCGTCGCGGCCGATGACCGGGTCGAGCTTGCCGGTACGCGCATATTCGGTGAGATCGCGAGCGTATTTCTTGAGCGCGTCATACGCATTCTCGGCGGTTGCGCTGTCGGCGGTGCGGCCCTGGCGCAGATCGGCGATGGCCTTGTTCAGGCCCTGCGGCGTGACGCCGGCGTCCTTTAGGATTTTCGCGCTCTCGGTGCCCGGCGCCATGGAGAGCGCGAGCAGCAGGTACTCGGCGGTGACGAAGCTGTCACCGGCCTTGCGCGCGATCTCCTGCGCGTTGTCGAACAGCTTGGCGGCGTCCTGGTTCAGGTACACCTGGCTGGACTGGCCCTGCACCTTCGGGAGCTTCGCGAGCGCCTTCTCGACGCCGTCGCGCACCTGCTCCGGCCGGCCGCCGGATGCCGCGATCAATCGCGCGGCAAGGCCCTCTTCGTCATCGATGAGCACCTTCAGAAGATGTTCGGGGGTGAAGAACTGGTGACTGGAGCGCTGCGCCAGCCCCTGGGCGGATTGCATGAACCCGCGCGCCCGCTCCGTGAATTTCTCGACGTCCATTTTGCCTCTCTAGCCCTGATCCAGACCCCTTTTGATAGGCCGTCCGGACAAGTCCGTGAATCTAGAATACGGCCCCAAATAGGCACCGTTCCACGGGACTTATCTGGTTTCACTTTCGTGCTTTTCAAGCCCCGACCGGTTGAGTTTTGGCCTCTTCGCCCGGGATTTCCTTGAGCCGGATCAACGGGCTGAAGACCACGAAGAGCGGTGCCGCCGCGATCCCGGCCACAGAGATGCCCAATGTCTGCCGGGCGCCCAGCCAAGCGCCCAGGGCGCCGCCGACAAGGGCGCCGATGACTGTCGCCGCCCCGTTGGCGACGCTGAACATGCCCCTCGTCCGGCCAAGCAATTGCCGCGGCAGGACCGCCTGCTGGAGGCTGGTCAGAGGAATGATGAAGGCCAGAGCGAAGGCGTCGCCCCCGAACTGCCCGGTCATCATCATGGCTGTGCGAAGCCAAAGCGGACCCGCCGCCAGTGGCGTCAGCAGGAGGAAGGCGGCATAGAGGAAGCCCCCCGTGACGACGGTGCCGCCGACGCCCAGCGAGCGCGTCATGGTGGTCGACAGCAGTGCGCCGAACAGTGCGCCGACACCCCCCATCGCGATGGTGACGCCCATCAGCGCCGGCGACATGCCGATCTCCATGAGCCCGTACATCAGATAGAGCGGCGAGAAGAACGCGCCGAACCCGGTGAAGACGATCGTCATCCACAGCGTTGGACGCACCAGCGGTTCGTCCAGCACGGTTTTCAGTCCGACGGCAATGTCTTCATACCAGCGCGGCTGCCGCCCCGGCTTTTCCAGCGGCATCTCCTTCGCAGGCACCGTAAGCAGGAACAACGCCGACACCAGATAGGTGAGCGATGTACCCAGCATCGCGAATGGTGCAGTGAGCAACTGATAGAGCGTGCCTGCCAGCGCGGGGCCACCGATCTCCGCGATGGAGTCGGTGACGCCGAGCTTTGCGTTGCCATCAAGCAGGTTCTCGCGCTCGATCAGCGACGGCAGGAAGGCGTGATCCGCGATATCGAAGAAGACACTCGCCGCACCGACCAGCGCCGCCACGGCATAAAGCTGGAGCATGGTGAGCACGCCCAGCCACGCGGCGGCGGGAATGGTGAGGATGAGCAGAACGCGCACGAGGTCCGAGGCGATCATGACGCGCCGCCGCTGGGTGCGGTCGACGATGCCGCCGGCGAAGAAGCCGACGACGATCCCGGGACCGCGGGCAAACGCAGCCAAGAGGCCAAGCTCCCACGGCGCGGCGTGGATCGACAGGATCGCGGTCATGGCAAAGCCCTCGCGCGCGATGCGGGCGCCGAAGGAAGAAACGGTCTGGGCGGCCCAGAGCCTTAGGAAGCCGGCATGCTTCCACAGCGCGCCGGAAGGACGAAAGAACGACAAGGGAATCCCCCCCAATGGATTAAACATAGCCAATCGCGCGCGCCGAAAGGCACGGGCGGCGTCTTCGACCGTCCTCAGGACGGGAAGACCTAGGCGATAGCGAGCACCTTCATGGCACTGCCTGTTCTGCCGGGCGATCCGGCTTCGAGGGATAAGGGCGCGGAACCTATGACGGGATGTGGCGCGATGCAACTCGCAGACGCTCGAAAGCGCTGGAGCCGCTGCGCGCTTGCACGGCCGCGATGATCTGTGCGGCGAGGGCAGAACTCGGCGTTGTCGTGGAATCGATCTCCAGATCGTAGATCGCATAAGCATGGACGTGCTTCAGGCCGCCCACAGCGGTGCCGGGCGTGCGATCGCGCCGCGCCCACTCCCGCAGGACCAGCTCTTCGGTGTCGCAATGGACGCCGACGAAGAACACGTCGACGCCTTCGAGCGCCATGACCCAATCATCAAGCAGCTCGCGCGTAACGATTGCGTCGTCAACGACGACGCCGATGCCTTCGGCTACGCAAACGCGCACGGCCCGGTGAAAAGCGCGAAATATCTTGATGGGCTCGTTCGCGTAGTCGATCGGCGCACCCGGAACGCGATGCGGTCCGCGAAGAAACACCCTGACCGCGTCATACCAGGTGGCCGGCACACGCTCCCAGACGAAGTCGTCGATGCCCATGCGGACCAGGGGCAGGCGCGCCTGCAACATTCCGGCGATGGCGGACTTGCCGGAAGAGGACGTGCCGTTCAACAGGATGACGTCGGGCAGCTTCATGCCCTTGAGTGTAGCGTCAGCGGCGGCGGGCGAACCAGATCATGCCGCTGGCGACCACCAGCAGGCTGAGGCCGTACCAGGTGAAGGCCATGTTGTAATCCATGATCGTCCCCGCCGGCCAGGGCAGCCAGCCGGTGCCCTGCCCAATCCAGTGCAGGCCATAAACGAAGAGAAGAATGCCGATAATCAGCAACGCGGTCTTCATCGTGCGCCCCTCGCGAACCGGTCTCCAAAGACCAGTTCGCCGGGGTGATGCGCCGGTTACAGAAGCGGGCGGATTATTCCGCCGCTTCCTCTTCATTCTCTTCCTCGGTCTCGCTGAGCGAGAAGGAAGGTGAGCTCTGGCCGCCGTTCTGCTGCTGGGTCGGCTGTTCGCCACCCTGACCGCCCTGCGCGGCGCGCGCGGCCTGCTGGGCTGCCTGTTGTGCCTGGTGCTGCGCCATCTGGGCCTGCTGCGCGGCCATGATGCGGTAGTAATGCTCGGCGTGCTGGAGGTAGTTCTCCGCCATCACGCGGTCGCCGGACGAGTTCGCATCACGCGCAAGCTGGAGATACTTCTCGTAGATGTTGGAGGCGGAGCCGCGAACCTTTACCTCAGGCCCGTTCGAGTCGAACGTCCGGTTCGGGTTGAAATTGCCGCCATTGTTGTTGTGGCCGCCGCCGTGGTTGCCACCACCGCCGCCGCCACCGTGTTGCGGCCTGCGGCCGCCTCTGCGTGAACGCTTCACTTCTGCCCCTATCTATCGAGCATTGCTTTTTGACTGCGCGTTTCGGGTGCGACACGTCCACTGGACGCGCGAGTCCGGCTGGCGCAGCAAACGCAGGGCTCGTCTTTCGCTATAAGAACCGCGGCCTCGCCGCTCCGGCTCCCCCCGATCCCCCGTTGGATCGATTGCCGGCAGGGTCCTTTGTCCCCACGGGCCGGGAAGCTATCGCCTCACATGTAGGTTTCCAACTCTTTTTTACAAGGATTCTGGCCGGTTATTGGTTCCGGCGCGCGACGATTGCACGCGGGATTTGGGCCAAGTCCTTGACTGTTCGTAGCACCTCGAGGTTTCCGGCTGCCATTAGGGCGATCACAGCACTTGCCTGGCAGCTGCCGATTTCCAGCAGGGCGTGTCCGCCGGGCCGCAACAAAGGACCGATTCGGGTGCTTAAGGCCCGGTAAGCATCCAGCCCATCCGGCCCGCCGTCGAGGGCGGCCCGCGGTTCGTGGTCCCGGACCTCCGGTTCGAGGGTGGCGATGTCGCCGGAGGCGACGTAGGGCGGGTTGGAGAGCACCACGTCGAAGCCGGGGCTCGCCTCCTCCAGCCAGGCGGTCTGGATCAGGCTGGCGCGGTCCTCGAGCCTGTGCGCCCTGACGTTGCGGGCGGCCCAGCCAAGCGCTTCGGACGAGGAGTCGATGCCGACGCCGTGGGCATTCGGGCATTCGCTGAGCGCCGCGATCAGGATGCAGCCGGAGCCGGTGCCGAGGTCGAGAATGGAAAGCGGCGCGGCCTTGCCGGGGACGATGCGGCGAAGTTCTTCGATCAGCGTCTCGGTATCGGGACGTGGGATCAGGCAGCCGGTGCCCACCTCGAAATCGAGACTCCAGAATTCCTTGTGGCCTGTAATGTAAGCGAGCGGTTCGCGCGCGGCGCGGCGGGCAATCAGCTTGTTGAAAATGTGGTCGCGGCGGTCATAGGCGACAAGCGCCGATCGCTGGATGCGTTGGGCATGTTCCCACAACAGGCGCGCGTCGAGGCGCGGGTTGTCAACGCCAGCATCGCGCAGGCGCTGGGCACCGCCGGCAACCGGATCGCTCACCCTTCCGCCTCCATCGCGGCCAGGCGATCGGCCTGGTCCTGCGCAACCAGTGCGTCGATGATCTCGCCGAGGTCGTCACCCGAGATGATGCGGTCGAGCTTGTAAAGCGTCAGGTTGATGCGGTGATCGGTGACGCGTCCTTGCGGGAAGTTGTAGGTGCGAATGCGCTCGCTTCGGTCACCCGAACCGACCATGGACTTGCGCTCGCTGGCGCGGGCGGAATCGATGCGTTCGCGTTCGATCTCGAACAGCTTGGCGCGCAGCATTTTCATCGCGGCGGCCTTGTTCTTGTGCTGCGACTTCTCGGTCTGCTGGGCGATGGCGATGCCGGTGGGCAGATGCGTGACGCGCACGGCGGATTCCGTCTTGTTGACGTGCTGTCCGCCGGCGCCCTGGGCTCGGAACACGTCGATGCGCAGGTCCTTCTCGTCGATATGGATGTCGACGTCCTCGGCTTCCGGCAGCACGGCGACCGTGGCTGCGCTGGTGTGGATGCGGCCCTGAGCTTCGGTGACGGGCACACGCTGCACCCGGTGCACACCGGACTCGAATTTCAGCCTGGCGAAGGCGCCCTGCCCCGTCACGTCGAGCACGGCCTCCTTAATGCCGCCGAGGTCGCTGTCGGTGCGCGACATCAGCTCGGTGCGCCAGCCCTGGAGCGAACAATAGCGGGTGTACATCTCAAGCAGGTCGGCGGCGAACAGCGCCGCCTCGTCGCCACCAGTGCCGGCGCGGATTTCGATGATGGCGTTGGACGAGTCCGCCGCATCCTTGGGCAGGAGCTTGATGCGCAGATCGTGCTCCACCTTCTCGAACCGCTGCTTGAGCTCGGCACGCTCCTCTTCGGCGAGCCCGCGCATCTCGGAATCGGTCTTCGGGTCGGCGATCAGCGCTTCGGCGCCGGCGAGATCGTCCTGGACCTTGCGGTATTCGCGCACGACCTCGACCACCGGTGACAGCTCGGCGTGCTCCTTGGAGAGCTTCACGAAGCCCGCCCCGCCCGCGCCGGAGGCAAGCTCGGCCTCCACCGCGTGGAAGCGGTCGAGAAGGCGGTCAAGCTTGGCGGTGGGGATCACGGATGTTCCTTGGACTGTGCTATGGCTAGGGCCGGTCGTTTCGGGAGCGGCAGATGACGTTTCGAGCATCCGGCTATCACGCGGGGTTCACGTTTCTCAAGGGGCTGGCACTGGCGGCCGGCTTGGCTGTCGCGGCACAGGCGGCGCCCAAGACCGACGCGCAAATCTTCGCCGACTACCTGAAATCAGGGCCCTACAAGAAGTACCTGCTGGACGGCTTCAACGCGACCGAGCCGCCGCCGCTGACCGCGAAATGCTCGAAAATGGACCTGGTCTCGACCGATGCGCCGATGGTGCAGACGGCGCCGACCTTCGCCCAGATCGGCAACAGTTATCCGATCAGCACTGGTGCCTGGGTGCAGCGGGCAACGCTGAACCAGTGCGGCCAAAAGGTGAGCCGGCGGCTTTTCATCATGGCCGATCCGCGCGACGGGACGCTGCATTCGCAGGCGCTGCTGCCGGGCGATTTCCCCGGCAATGCCGCGCTGGAGCATGACGCGCCGCGCATCGTGCTGCCGGGCGTGATGGCGATCGCTAAGTGCGCGGACTGGAAGAAGCTGTGGGTGCTGGACACCAAGCTGACGACGCCGGCAAAGCCGCAGGGCTGGTCGGAAGCGTGGACGATCTCGGCCTGCGGTCACATGGTGACGGCGGACGTGGTTTACCTGGCCGATGCCACGGGCATGGGCATCACGGCGAAGAACATCAAGGTCCATTGATGCGCATTCTGTTCCTGGCAGCGCTCATGCTGCTGGCCGTTCAACCTGTTCATGCCGCCGAGGATCAGCAGGCGCTATTCGAAGGTTACATCGGGTCGCCGTCGTATCGGGCGATCCTCCAGAAGGCCTACAATGACAGCGAGCCGGCGGTGCTGAAGGCGAAGTGCCCTGCCCTGACGGTCATGTCCTTCGCCAAGCCGGAGATCGTCGAGGCGCCGGTGTTCGTACGCTCGGGTGCAGGCTGGACAACGGAGGCAGGCGCCTGGGTAGCCACGGCGACGGTCAACCGCTGCGGGTCGGACGTGATCCGGCGCGTGCTGGTCGAGACAACCCGCAGCAACACACTGCGCACACGCGGCCTGATCCCTGGCGAATATGCCGGCGGCTTCAAACTGGAGGAGAGCGCCCGCGGCTTTGTCAGCATGAGCATGCTGCTTGTGACGAACTGCAAGGACTGGAAGAGCTTCATGCTGCTGGACACCCGACTCAAGACCAAGCCGTCGAAACAGGGCTGGGCCGAAACCTGGACCGCGCAGATGTGTGGCAGGACCGTCACCGCCAATGTCGACTACGTCGCCGAGCCAACCGCAACCGGCGGTTTCGACGTGAGGACGAACGATATCCGGGCGCACTGATTACTGCGCGGGCTCCAGCGCCGGGGTATTGCCGCGGGCGGCTTCGATCTCGGCGGCTTTCTTCTCGCAGAGCTCCACGATGTGCTCGACGAGGTCCTTGTTGTCGAGCCGGTATTCGGGCTTGCCGTTGAGATAGATCTGGCCGTGGCCCTTGCCGGCGCCGCCACCCGTGAAGCCGAGGTCGGTCTCACGCGCCTCACCCGGCCCGTTCACGACGCAGCCAATGATCGACAGCGACATTGGCGTGGAAATGTGTTTGAGGCGGTCCTCCAGCACCTTCACGGTCTCGATCACGTTGAAGCCCTGCCGTGCACAGGACGGGCAAGAGACGATGTTCACGCCGCGGTGGCGCAGATTGAGCGACTTGAGGATGTCGAAGCCGACGCGCACCTCTTCCACCGGATCGGCGGAGAGGGAGACGCGGATCGTGTCGCCGATGCCGCTCCACAAGAGCATGCCCATGCCGATGGACGACTTCACGGTGCCGGAGATCATGCCGCCGGCCTCGGTGATGCCGAGATGGATCGGGCAATCGACGGCGTCGGCAAGCTGCTGGTAGGCCGCGACGGCCAGGAAAGCGTCGGAGGCCTTCACGCTGATCTTGTACTCGCGGAAATCGAGGTCATCGAGAATCCGGGCGTGGTTGAGCGCGCTCTCTACCATCGCTTCGGGGCATGGCTCGCCGTACTTCTCGAGCAGCTCCTTTTCCAGCGAACCGGCATTCACGCCGATGCGCATGGAGCAGCCGTGATCGCGGGCCGCCTTCACGACCTCCTTCACGCGCTGCGCGGAGCCGATGTTGCCCGGATTGATGCGCAGGCAAGCCGCGCCGTTCACGGCCGCTTCGATCGCGCGCTTGTAGTGGAAGTGGATGTCGGCGACGACGGGGATGGCGGCGGCCTTGCAGATCGCCTTCATCGCCCTGGTGGCGTCCTCGTCGGGACAGCTCACGCGCACGATGTCGGCGCCGGCCTCCTCGATGGCGCGGATCTGGTCGATGGTCGCGCGCGCATCGCCGGTGACGGTGTTTGTCATCGTCTGCACGCTGATGGGCGCGTCGCCGCCGACCGGGACCTTGCCGACCATGATCTGGCGCGACTTGCGGCGATGGATGTCGCGATAGGCGCGGATGCTCATCAGCCGCCTCCTCTCTGGCGATCGGCGATTTGTTGCGGATCGAGCGACACCCCGACCGTCTCGCCGGCTTCCTTCCCCGCATAGCCCATCGACGAACCGTCGAGATCGATCTCAACCGCGTTGGCGTTCGCCGTTGTGAGCGTCAGGCCGACCAGGTTGGGCACCTGATAGGTGTCGCCGGGATTGAGCTGGCGATTGATGTAGACCATGCCGTCCTGGCCCTGGACCATGATGCGCGTGGACTGGTGCACGCGGAGGATGACGCGCGCATTGGCGTTCTGCTTGCCGTAGACCTGTCCGGGCGGGAGATTGTCGGGAATCGCAGGTCCGGTGGCCGGCGCGATTGCCGGCGTTGTTATGCCGGGCGATGTTGCGGCTGGCGTCGCCGCCGGAGGCGTCGTGCCTGTGGTTGCCGGTGCGGTCGAAGATGCAGGCGCTGACGGCGGCGGGGCCGGAGCTGCTGGAGCCGGCGCGGTCGATGCGGATCGCTGGTCGAGCGCCGGCGGTGGCGGCGTCAGCGGTTGGTTGGAACTGGTCGAGGTGATGAGATAGTACGCGCCGTACAGCATCGCGAGCACGACGACGGCGACAATGATCTTCCAGCCTTGCGGCAGCCGGCGATGCTCGTCCTCGTCGATGACCTGTACCTGCTGCTGGGCGTCGGCATGCTCGCGGCCCGCGATCTCCGCCTTGAACCGCTCCACGCACTGACCGGCGTCAAGACCGAGGTAGTCGGCATAGGAGCGGACAAAACCGACCGCATAGGTGCGGCCCGGGAGCGATTCGATGCGATCTTCCTCGATCGACTCCAGATGGTCCTTGCGGATCTTCAAGGCTTTCGAAACGGTCGCGAGGTCATCGCCCCGGCGAAGCCGCGCAGCGCGCAAGTCCTGGCCCACGGTCTCGAGCGGGGCATCGCTGTCGCCTGAAATCTCGCGCAGGTGGATGCGGCGGCTCTTCATGTTGCCGTCGTCGTCGAGCGTGAGGCGGGTAACCTTTGTCATGCGGAAACCAATATCTGCTGCGTTGCGCACCTGCCAGCCAAAACTTGGAAACGCGCAGGAAAGCAGCCATTTCCCACGTCTAGTCGAGGCGCAACGCCAAGTTCAACCATAACATTTCCGGGCGGCAGTGACCTACGGCATTTCTCTGGGTCGCGCGCGGAATGCAGATCGGGCGCCGTTCAGCCTGCGGGCGGGGATTTGGGGACTTCGCACGCGACCGCCTGCGTCGGCGACGCCCCTAACCCGAACGATCCGCCCGTATTCACCTATTCAAAAATAGAGTATTCGCTCAGCCGCCCTCGCCGGCCTGGTGCGAGCCGAGGTGCTGGAACTCCATGAATTCCCGCGAATCGGCCTGCATCATCTTCCAGGCACGCAGGGTGCGACAAACCCGTTCCTCAAACAGCGTGCCCGTTTCGCGCTCGTAGTTGCAGACGATGGTGTCGTCGCCGTTCGGAGCGTTCGGCACTTCGGCTGGGCCGGCGACGTTCGTGTACACGATCTCATTCGGCCGACCCGGAGTATCCGCCGCGAACAGCGCAGTAGGTATCAAGATTGCCGACGCCAAGACCGCCGAACCGACAAGAGCGCGCATCATCGAAACCTCCACCAGAAGGAAATACCAGAGCTAGTTGCCGCCCGGGCCGCCAAGTCCACCATGCGTGTCCAGACGATCCATCAAGTCGTGCGCATCCGTTGTCATCTGCTTCCACTCCCGCTGGGTGTGACAGATCCGCTTCTTGAAATTCGAGCCTGTCTCCGCCTCGTAACGGCAGGTGACGGTGTCGTCCACGTTGGTCGCAGGCGTTGTGGCGGGTGCGGCGGCAGTCGTGGGCGCCGCGGTCGGCGCGGGGGCCGGAGCAGCAGTTTCATCGGCAAGCGCGGCGCCGGAAAGCAGCAAAACCGAAGCAAAAATCGCAGTGAGAGCGCCAAGGCGCATGTCCAAACCCTTATCTTCAACAACCCGTGAATTGGTGACATCCAAGTAAGAATAAATCAAGCCGCGACCGACGACCCGCGCCGTTCACGAAGTCGAGAACTGGCGCTTTATTTCAAAGCGATGCCGCGCTCCGCAGCAAAAGCGGTGAGACGGGTACGGAGGCTGTGGTCGGTGCGGCCGCAGAGCTTGTGCACGAAGGGCGAGACTTCACTGAGATCCATGCTGCGGATCATCAGCTTGATCGGCCCGATGTTGGCGGGGTGCATCGACAGCGTCCTAAGCCCTATACCCAACAGGGCCATGGCATCCAGAGGGCGGCCGGCCATCTCGCCGCAGAGCGACAGCTCGCCATGGGCCTCGGCCGAACTGTTCACCACGAGCCGCATCAGGGTCAGGAATGCCGGGTTTAGCGTGTCATAGCGGCGGGACACCCTTGGATTGGTGCGGTCCACGGCAAAGACGAATGCGTGCAGGTCGTTGGACCCGATGGAAACGAAATCCGCCGAGCGCATGAGCTGCGGCAACATGAACGCGAGCGAGGGAACTTCCAGCATCGCGCCGACCAGAATCTGGCGCGGGCGTTCCTGGTTCAGGAGGCGGAATCGCTCGGTCTCCCGGTCGATCAGGGCACGGGCGCGGTTGAACTCGTCGACGTTGGATACCATCGGCAACAGGATGCGCAGCGTGCGCCCCGCAGCCGCCATTAGCAGGGCGCGCACCTGGTAGCGCAGCAGCGCCGGACGGTCGAGCGCGATGCGGATGGCACGCCAGCCGAGTGCCGGGTTCTCCTCACGCTCCCAGCGCGCATAGGGCAATACCTTGTCGCCGCCGAGATCGAGCGTGCGGAATACGACCGGCTTGTCGCCCGCCGCATCCAGGATGCCGCGATAGAACTGCACCTGATCCTGGAGCCGCGGCATGGTCTCGCCGATCATGAACTGGAGCTCGGTGCGGAAAAGGCCGATCCCGTCGGCACCGCTCTCCGCCAGATGCGGCATGTCGAGTGCGAGGCCCGCGTTCATCATCAGCTGGATGTGCACGCCGTCCCTGGTCACCGCCGGGAGATCGCGCAGTGCCGCGAAACGGGCCTGGGTCTGCTCGCGCAGGGTGCGCTTGGCCTCGAACGCCTGAACGATCTCCATCTGCGGGCGCAAGTGCACCTCGCCCATCTCGCCGTCGAGCACGATCTGGTCGCCGGCGCGCGCAGAGTCGCTGATGCCCTCCACGGATCCCACCAGCGGCAGACCCATGGAACGCGCGACGATGGCAACATGCGAGGTGCTAGCGGCGTCCTCGAGCACAAGCCCAGCCAGCCGCTCGCGGCCGTAGTCGAGCAGCTCGGCCGGGCCTATGGCGCGCGCCAAGACGATGGCATTGAGCGGCAATTCCTGTATGCCGCTCTCGCCCGTGAGGTGACGCAGCAGCCGGCGGGCCAAATCATCGAGGTCGTGCAGGCGTTCCCGCAGCACCGGGTCGTCCAGGCGCTGCACGCGGACGCGCATCTCGTCCTGAACACGCTCGACCGCGGCCTCGGCGGTAAGACCGGTGCGGATGGCATCGCGCATGCGCGCGCGCCAGCCCTGGTCGTGCGCGAACAGGCGGTAGGCCTCGATGACCTCCCTGCCCTCGCCGGTCAGGTCCAGCTCGCTCGAGTCCAGCATCTTGTCCACGGAAACACGCAGATGGCCGATCGCCTCTTCGAGGCGCGCGAGTTCCTCCTGCGGATTGTCGGCGATCATGCGCTCGACCTTCACGCGCGGTTCGTGCAGCACCACGCGCCCCACGCCGACGCCCTCGGAGAGACCTTCGCCTGTGAATGTGCGAGGGCGATCCACGCGCAGTTCCGGCTCGTCGAGCTCGGCGACCTTGAAGAAGGCGCCCTGCGCCACGACCTCGGCGAGCACCATGGCGACGGTCTGGAGCGCTTCTACCTCCTCTTCGGCGTAGAGCACCGCGGCGCGGTTCTGCACGGTCAGCACGCCGAACACCTGCCCACCGCGCACGATGGGCACGCCGAGGAAGGACTTGTAGGGGTCTTCGCCCGTCTCGGGCCGGTACGAGAAGTGTGGATCGGCCGGCGCATCCGACAGGTTCACGGGCTCTGCAGTCTCCGCCACCAAACCGACGAGGCCCTCACCTTCCTTCATGCGCGTGGTGTGCACGGCGGTGCGGTTCAGGCCTTCGGTCGCGAACAGTTCCAGCGCTTTGCCCGCGCGGCGCAAATAGATGGAGCAGACCTCCGCGACCATGTTGGTCGCAATGACGGTCACGAGCTTGTCGAGGCGCATCTGGGCGCTCGTCTGCTCGGCCATGATCTCGCGCAGACGGCGCAGAAGCAGACGTGGTCCGCCCGCGCCGACCGGCATCAGGATTCTCCCTTGCGCGCAGCCATCTACGCGACGTCCAGTTCGTAGGCCGAATGCAGCGCGCGCACCGCGAGTTCGACATACTCCTCGGCGATCAGGACGGAGACCTTGATCTCCGATGTCGAGATGACCTGGATGTTAATCCCCTTCTCCGAGAGGGTGCGGAACATGGTCTGCGCCACGCCTGGATGAGCGCGCATGCCGATGCCGATGATCGAGACCTTCGCTACGGTGGCGTCCTGGAGCAGCTCGCGATAGCCGATGTGGTCGGCGTTGTGCTCGATCGCCGCGAGCGCGCGGGCAAGCTCGCCGCGCGTCACGGTGAAGGTGAGGTCGGTGCGCTTGCCGTCTTCCGACACGTTCTGCACGATCATGTCGACGTTCACGCCGGCGTCCGCCAGCGGGCCGAAGATGGCAGCCGCGATGCCCGGGCGGTCCGGGATCTTGAGCAACGTGATCTTCGCCTCGTCGCGCGAATAGGCGATTCCAGTTACGGGTTTCTTTTCCACGATATCGTCCTCGTCGCAGATAAGCGTGCCGCCCTTGTCCGGGTCGAAGGTCGACAGGACGCGAGTGGAGACGCGGTGAAGCATGGCCAGCTCGGCGGCGCGGGTCTGTACTACCTTGGCGCCGAGCGAGGCCAGCTCGAGCATTTCTTCGTAAGAGACTCTCTCCAGCCGCCGCGCCTTGGCCACAATGCGCGGGTCGGTGGTGTAGACGCCGTCGACGTCGGTGTAGATGTCGCAACGGTCGGCCTTGAGGCCCGCCGCGATGGCGACGGCCGACGTGTCGGAGCCTCCGCGGCCGAGCGTCGAGATGCGATCATGCGGCGCGACGCCCTGGAAGCCGGCCACGACCGCGACTTCACCGCGCGCGAGGCTCTCGTTCATCAGGTCGCCGTCCACCCCCTCGATGCGGGCCGATCCGTGCGTGGCACTGGTGCGGATCGGCACTTGCCAGCCCATCCACGAACGCGCGGGCACGCCGATGGCACCCAGCGCCACGGCCAGAAGGCCGGCGGTGACCTGTTCGCCGGATGCGACGATCACGTCATACTCGCGCTGGTCCGGCAATGCGGATGCGTTGGAGCCGGGCGGACGCGCGATCTCACTACACCAGGCAACCAGCTTGTTGGTTTCGCCGGCCATGGCGGAAACCACCACGGCAACCTGATTGCCCCTGTCGCGTTCCTTCTTCACCAGCTGCGCGACGTGGCGGATGCGGTCCAGATCGGCCACCGAGGTGCCGCCGAATTTCATCGCAATCTTCGCCATTAACCCGTTCCGTTTGCCGCTCGCGGTGCTGCGGCCTACATAGACGGTAGGCGGTTCAGGCTCAACGCGAATTCGGCTCATGACGGACACCACGATTGACGCGGCAGAGGTCGCGAAATTCTCGGCGATGGCAGCGGAATGGTGGGACCCCCACGGCAAGTTCGCACCGCTGCACAAGTTCAATCCGGTGCGCCTTCAGTTCGTCCGCGACACCGCGGCCCGGCATTTCGGACGAACGGGTCTGAAGCCGTTCGCGGGATTGAGCCTGCTCGACATCGGGTGCGGCGGCGGGCTGCTCAGCGAACCGATGGCGCGGCTGGGGTTCGCGGTGACCGGGGTCGATCCCTCAGAGAAGAACATCGGGACTGCCCGTGCCCATGCCGATGCATCGGGTGCGGCAATCACCTACCGGGTCGCGTCGGCGGAGGTGCTGGAGGCGGATGGCGCCGCCTTCGACGTGATCCTCAACATGGAGGTCGTCGAGCATGTCGCGGACCTGCGCGCTTACCTCCGGGCCTGTGCCCGGCTCGTGAAACCAGGGGGGCTGATGTTCGTGGCGACCCTGAACCGCACGCTCAAGTCGTTCGCTTTAGCGAAGGTCGCCGCTGAGTACGTTCTGCGTTGGCTGCCGGCAGGGACGCATGACTGGAACCGGTTCGTCGATCCGGACGATCTTCGACGGATGCTTGAAGAATCCGGCCTCAACCCCATGAAAATTCAGGGTGTTGCGTTCGATCCATTAGGCTGGGACTGGCATTTGTCGGACGATGTTGCTGTGAATTACATGATAGTCGCCAGCCGCTGAGCCGCGTAGGGTTCCCTCACGCACTTTCGAGTCTGTTTTGGGGGTTCCATGAAAAAGATTGCCGTTTTCAGCCTGGCCGCGCTCGCGGCCGTGGCCTTTGCCGTTGCGCCTGCCGACGCCAAGAAGAGGCCGCATCACGCCAAGCCGCCCAAGGTGACGGTCTGTCCGGTCGCCATGTCGCCCGGCAAGCCGGGCGAGATCGTGCGGAGTGCAACCACGGCGTTCTACGACATCGGCCCGAACATCCCGCAGAGCCTTCTGCGCAGCGCCAAAGGCATCATCATCGTGCCGAACCTCGTGAAGGTCGGCTTCATCATCGGCGGCCAGGGCGGCGACGCGATCCTGCTCCGGCGCAACGGGTCGGTCTGGACCTATCCGGCGTTCTACTCCTTCGGTTCACCGTCGCTGGGCCTCCAGGCCGGCGTGTCCAGCGCGGAGGTCGTGATGCTGCTGATGACGGATCGCGCGGTGGCGGCGGTGCGGCAGGAACGCTTCCGCCTTGGTACCGAAGCGGGCCTCGCTGTCGGCATGGCGGGCGGCAATGACGGGGATGCCTCGTTCCACGGCGACATCATCGGCTGGGCGAGGGCCGGCGGGCTCTATGTCGGCCTGACGATCAACGACTCCACGCTGGAGCAGAAGCCGGAGATGAACGCCGAATACTACGGGCACGAGATCCCGTTCGACGACCTGTACATGGGCCGCGCCTGCAACCGCGACGCCGATCCGCTTCGGGCTGCGCTGAAGTAGACCAAACGGTCACGCAAAAGCAAAGGGCGCCTGCGGGCGCCCTTTTTGATTCAGTTTGCGCCGTCGAGGTCGGGAGGTAGCGGCGCGACGTCGACACCCTCCTCCACCAGCTCCCTGGCTTCTTCGAGCGAAGCTTCGCCATAGATGTGCCGGTGCTCGACCTCGCCGTAGTGGATCTTGCGGGCCTCTTCCGCGAAGTTCGGGCCGACATAGTCGGCATTGTCCTGTACGTATTTGCGCAGGCCCGTCATGAACTGTCGCATCTGCTTCGTTTCAGCGTCGGTCAGGTTCGATTTCCGCGCGCCCGAGACGGCGGGGGCCATGATGGCCTTCTCGACCTTCTTCGAGTTGCACACCGGGCACACGACCTTGCCGGACTTCGCCTGCGTGTCGAACGCGGCGGAATCCTGAAACCAGCCCTCGAACTCGTGGGCGTTGCGGCAACGCAGGTTGTAAACGATCACGTCTGGCGACCTTCCGACAGCAACTATACGGCCCCTCGCCCCGAAGCCGAATGACAATCCTCAATGGCCGTTTAGCGCCAGGAGCGTGTCGAAGGCAAGGAGGCCAGCATCAGCCACGCGCCGAGCGCGGACAGCTTCTCGTCCGCCGTCCACGGCGCGCCGACCTGTTTACCGAATTCGGCGAGCCGCGCCTTGGCCTCGCCGGGCGGCACGGGGAGGTTGTGGGTTTCGGCTTCCATGTCGCGCTCGCGCACCCGGCGGACGGGGATTTTGGCACGCTCGCAGGCGTGGGCGACAGCGTTGCGATAGAACTCTCCCTCGGCCGCGTGAATGGTGGAGTGCGACGCGAGGATGCCTTTCAGGTCGGGCAACGGGCGCCCCGATGCCGTCAGCACGCAGCAAGCCGTGACGCGGGCCTGCCGTACGATTTCGGCGAGCGCCTTGTCGGCCTGTTTCGCGGTCGAGGCCGTGCAGCGCGCGATGAACTTTTCGGCAAGCGCAAAGGTCATAGGCTCGGCTTCGTGGAAGGGTTGTTTTGAGCCCGTGATCGCCGGATCGCAGAGTTGCATGCGGCCGCGGGCGAGGATGTCCGGCTGTCTTGGATTGCCGAACAGAAGAACATAGGCCGCCCAGCCGGAATGGCTGCGCACGCCGAGCGCGGCGTCAGGGACCTTTGAACGGCCGGTCATGCTGCAAGTTTGGCACGCGTCCGCGCGCATCCGTGACAGCAGCGGGGTCGATGTCCGCCACTATCACGCCGGGATCGGTGCCCGCTTCCGCCAGCACCTCGCCCCACGGCGCGATGATGATCGAGTGGCCATAAGTCTTGCGGCCATTGGCGTGGGTGCCGCCCTGTGCCGGCGCGAAGATATAGGCGCCGTTCTCGATCGCGCGGGCACGCAGCAGGACATGCCAGTGCGCCTTGCCGGTGGTCTCGGTGAAGGCGGACGGCGCGGTCAGCATGAACGCGCCCTTCTGCGCCAGTGCGCGATAGAGCTGCGGGAAGCGCATGTCGTAGCAGATCGAGAGCCCGACCTTGCCCCAGGGCGTGTCGGCCAGCACGGCCTCGTCGCCGCCGGCGACGGTGTTGGACTCGCGGTACTTCTCGCCCGACGGCAGGTCGACGTCGAACAGATGGATCTTGCTGTAGCGCGCAACGATGCGGCCCTTCGGGTCGATCAGAAATTCGCGGTTGGCGGTCTTGGTGTCGCTGACCTTGATCGCGAGCGAGCCGATGAGCAGCCATATCCCAAGTTCCTCCGCCAGCGCGCGGAAGGCGGGCAGTGCGGGGTCGTGGTCTTCGGTGTAGCTGCTCGCGAGCTTGGCGCCGCCGTCAGGTGCCATGAGCGTGGTGTTCTCCGGCGTGCCGATAAAGACGGCGCCCTTGCCGTGCGCCTCACGGATGAGTTCGGACGTGGTGCGGATGTTCTCCTGCACGTCGTCGGTGGAGCGGAGCTGGACACAGGCGGCCTTGAACGTCGTCATGCTGCCAGAGTAGCGCGGTTAGGCCTTGGCCAGAAGCGGGTCGAGCTGGCCGCGGCTTTCGAGCGCGTAGAGGTCGTCGCAGCCGCCGACATGGGTCTCGCCGATGAAGATCTGCGGCACGGTGCGGCCGCCATGCGCGCGGGCCTGCATCTCGTCACGCTTGTCGCTGTCCATGAACACGTCGATCTCCTCGAACTCCGCGCCCTTCTTCTTGAGGAGTGCCTTGGCGCGCACGCAGTAGGGGCAGATGGGCGTGGTGTAGATCTGGATTTTCGACATGGCGGGCGACTCAGCGGCACCTTTCCGTGACAGTTCAAATAATATCGCCTGGAAGCGGTCTCACAACGCGGGCGAGCGCCAATACGAACACTTTTTCAGCGCCCGCGCGCTTTAGCGCCCGCGCACAGGCCTCGACGGTGGCTCCGGTGGTTAACACGTCGTCGATGAGAAGAATGTTGCGTCCGGCAATGGCGGATTTGTGGCGCGGCAAAACCCTGAACGCGCCCAGCATGTTGCGGCGCCGCGCCTTGGCGGAGCGCATCGCGCCCTGGCTCGCGGTGGCGCGGCTCCGGGTGAGCGCAAGCACGTTGAGGGATCTCCCTGAGAGCCGGCTGAGGGCCCGTGCCAACTCGGCCGCCTGGTTGTAGCGGCGCCTCCAGAGCCGGCTCGCATGCAACGGAACGGGCAGGATGACATCGGTTTCATCGAGTAGTGCTCGCCCGCCGCGGCCCAGCCAGCGCGAGAAAGGGGGCGCGAGGTCGAGGCGGTCACCGTGCTTGAGCGCCAGGATGGGGCCGCGGGAGTGCTCGTCGTAACGCATCACGGCGCGCGCCTTGTCGAAGGACGGACGGCGCGCATGGCAGGCGCCGCAGAGCGTCTCGCCGCCCGGATCGACCTCGAACGGGAGACCACAGCAGTCGCACATCGGCCCGTCGAGGAACTGGATATTCTGCCAGCAGTTGGCGCAGAGCGCGCCGGGCTCGGCGACCTGCGTGCGGCAGGCGATGCACATCGGCGGGAAGACGAGATCGAGCGCCGCACGGCCGGCGCGTTTCAGGCTTGCTTCGATCACCCCACCCATGGCCCTACTCTAGCCCAATGAGCGACGGCCCGCCCCGGATATTCGACCGAAAAGCAATCGATCTGCACCACGAACGCGCGGTCAGGATCGCCGGCGATGCTTTCCTGCTGGCAGAGGCAGCACGTGGAATCATTGGACGGCTCGCCCCCGTGAACCGCACATTCGAAAACGGCTACGTTCTGGACACGCTCGATCCGGCGATGGTCCTGCTGGAAGATTGGTCACGATACTGGACGTACGCGACCGTTGGAGACCGAGAAGCGCTTCCTGTTGTCGACGCGCCCTACGATCTCATCGTTAGCGCGCTCTCCCTGCAATCCGTCAACGATCTGCCAGGCGTCCTGCGCCAGATTACACATCTACTCAAACCGGACGGATTATTCCTCGCAGCAATGTTTGGCGGGGACACTCTAACGGAGCTGCGCCAGTCGCTGGCGGCGGCGGAGCTCGCGATCAAGGGCGGCATCAGCCCGCACGTGTCGCCGTTCGCCGACGTGCGCGAACTGGGAGGCCTGTTGCAGCGCGCGGGATTCGCGTTGCCAGTCGCCGATGTCGAGCGGACAGTGGTGCGCTATGGCGACATGCTCTCGCTGGTGCGCGATCTGCGCGTCATGGGCGAAACGAATGCGTTGTCCGAGCGCAGCCGCCAGCCGATGCGGCGCGACATGCTGGCGGCGGCACTGACGCATTACGCGGAGAATTTCGCCGACGGCGACGGCAAGCTGCGCGCGACGTTCGACATCGTTTACCTGACCGGCTGGGCGCCGCATGAGAGCCAGCAACAACCGCTCCGGCCCGGCACCGCGCAGACGCGGCTGGCCGATGCGCTCGGCACGCGCGAACAGGGCAGTGGCGAAAAGCCGGGTGGCTAAAACGAAATCGAGTTGAAGAAGCTCTTCAGCGTGGTGCCGACGGTCGTCACGCCGGCGACGATCATGATCGAGATGAAGGCCGCGATCAGGGCGTATTCGATCGCCGTCGCGCCCGACCGGTCGGCGGCGAAGCGCTTCAGAGCAGATCGCGCAGCATCGGAATAAGCGGCAAGTCGGCCGGCGGCATGGGATACTGCGAAAGCTCTCGCGGCCTTACCCATTTGAGCGCGCTGTGCTCCCTCGCGACAACCGTTCCCTCCCATCGCCGGCAGAGGTAGAGCGGCATCAGAAGCTGGAAGTCCGGATAGGTGTGCGACGCGAAGGTGAACGGTGCCAGACATGGCTCGGCGACCGTGATCCCGAGTTCCTCGTCGAGTTCGCGGATGAGCGTCTCCTCCGGCCGCTCGCCGGCTTCGACCTTGCCGCCAGGAAATTCCCATAGCCCCGCCATCGCTTTCCCAGGCGGTCTCTGTGCGATCAGCACCCGTCCGTCCGGATCGATCAGTGCGCAGGCCGCAACCAGCACAAGCCTGAACCCTGACGTGCTCACGATGGGGGACCTGCGCTTAAGGTGGGATTAAACGATAACCGCAAAACTACGCTAAATCCCTGCGCCATAACAGAAGTTCACCATCGTCCGGGTCGAGAACCGTGCCGTTTTGGACAAAGCCATTGGTTTCGACGGCGCGTAAAGACGCCCGGTTGTCCGCAGCGATGGTCGCGATCACGCCCTGCACGTGCGGGTCCGCGGCGGCGTGGTCCAGCATCGCAGCGACCGCGCGCGTCGCATGGCCGCGCCGGCGACGACTGGCAGCCACGCCGTAGCCGATCTCGACCTGGCCGTTCTTCGGTGCCTGCTTATAACTGCACAAGCCAACAACCTCATTGCCGCTGACGATCATCCAGCTTCCGCGAGAGCCGGCCGCGTGCACACGCCCGGTCATGCGCCGCAGAAGCCTGAGGATTTCCGGCGTGTCGATCCCGCCCGGCGCCAGAACCATGCCAATCGGTCCGACCGCCTCTCCGAGCATCCAGGCGAAGTGCACGTCCTCGATGGGGATCAGGCTCGTCGCGATGTTCAGGCGAACGCTCCGGCGACGATGCGGCCGAGATCGGCGAGCGTGCCCTTGTCATTGTCCGGCGTGCCGCAGCCCATGGTGTAGGCGGAAATGAGGATCGGCGCGCGGCCCGGCGGGGTGGCGATCGCAAGGTCGTTGTGCGCGCCAGAGCCGGTGCCGGTCTTGTCACCGGCCTGCCAGCCCTTCGGCAGGCCTGCGCGCAGGAAGGTGTCGCCGGTCCTGTTCCCGATCATCCAGCCGAGGATCAGCTTGCGCGACTCCGGCTTGAGTACGTCTTCCAGCAGGATACCGCGCAGGTTGCCGAGCATGGCACTGGGCATGGTCGTGTCCTTGTCACCGTCGGGTACGTTCAGCGCGGGCTCGATGCGGTCGAGGCTGCTGATCCAATCGCTCAGATCCGTGCGGGCGAAATGCTGAAGCGCAGCGGGGCCGCCGAGCGGCGCGTAAAGGAGATTGGCGGCGGTGTTGTCGCTGTAGCTGATGGCCGCAGCGCAGAGGTCGATGACGTTCATCCCCTCGGCGACATGCTGCCGGGTGACCGGCGCCCAGCCGACAAAGTCCGCCTGCGTGTAAGCGACGTGCCGACGCGGATCTTCCTTGCCCTGGTCGATCCGTTTCAGCGTGGCGGTGACGAGCAGCAGCTTGAAGGTGCTGCACATCAGGAAACGCTCGTCGGCCCGCCAGGCGATACGCTTCCTGGCGCCGGTGTCGTAGGCGGCCACGCCGATGCGGCCGCCGCTCTTCTTCTCGAGTGCCGCGACTTGCGTTTGGAAGGCGTCCGGCGCGTCCGCCGCATAGGCAGCGACCGGAACAGCCGCGGCAGAAGCGAGAACGGCGCGGCGCGTGAGCATGCTAGCTGCGATAGCTGCCATTGATGTCGATGTAGCCATGGGTCAGATCGCAGGTCCAGACCCGCGCCTTGCCCTTGCCCACGCCCAGATCGACGGCGATCTCGACCTCGCGGCCTTTGACCGCCCTGGTGGCGGCAGCTTCGTTGTACCTGGCGGCGCGGGCGCCGTTCTCGGCCACTACCTGGTCACCGAAACTGATCTTGAGCTTGTCGCGGTCCGCCGCCTCGCCCGACTTCCCGACCGCCATCACGACACGGCCCCAGTTGGCGTCTTCGCCCGCCACGGCCGTCTTCACCAGCGGCGAGTTGGCAATCGACAGCGCGATGCGGCGCGCCGCGTCGTCGGACTCAGCGCCGGTCACGTCGATGCGGATCATCTTCTGCGCACCCTCGCCGTCGCGCACGACCTGAAGCGCGAGGTTGAGCAGCACCTTGTCCAGCGCCTGGCGGAATTCGTTGAGCCGCCTGTCACTGGCTTTCGTGATGGATGGATGCGAGGCGCCCTTCCCGGTCGCGAACAGCAGCAGCGTGTCGGAAGTCGAAGTATCGCTGTCGACCGTGATGGAATTGAACGAAGGCTTCACGGCGGCCGACAGGCACTCCTGAAGCACGACGCCCGGCAGGTTCGCGTCCGTGAAGACGAAGCTGAGCATCGTCGCCATGTCGGGCGCGATCATACCCGAGCCCTTGGCGATACCGTTCACGGTCACGCGCTTGCCATCGATGGTCGCCTGCGCGGTCGCCAGCTTGGGATAGGTATCGGTCGTCATGATCGCCTCGGCGGCGGCACGGAACCCGCCGGCCGCACCCTCCTCGACCAGCGTTCCCAAAATTTTGGTAATCTTGGCAGCTGGCAGCGGCTCGCCGATCACGCCGGTGGAGGCCATGAACACCTCCGACGGGCGGCAGCCCACAATGGCAGCGGTCGATTCGGCGATCTGCCTCGCGCCGTCGTAGCCGGCCCTGCCGGTGAAGGCATTGGCATTGCCGCTGTTGACCACCAACGCGCGGGCGGAACCCGCCGCCACATTCTGCTTGCACCAGTCGACAGGCGCGGAAGCGGTCTTGGACCGCGTGAAGACGCCTGCGACCTGTGTTCCCGGCGAAAAGACCGCCAGCAGGACGTCGGTCCGGTCCTTGTAGCGCACCCCCGCTTCACCGGTGGACAGGCGGACGCCGGCCAGCGGCGGCAGGTTCGGAAAGGTCCTGGGCGCCAGGGGCGACACGGCGTGGGCCGACTTCGTGGCGGGCTTTGCCGCCGACTTTGGCTTAGCCATGTTTCTGCTGCCCTTCCCCTGCGCAATTTGGGCGCGCATGTGACTGGAATCGCCTGATTTGACAAGGGGGTGGGGCGTTCTTATCTCTCCCGCGCCGGGTATATGCCGGGCAACCCCCTTTTCGGCCGGTTCAAGAGGATTTCATGCTGGGTTTCAGCGGCATAGCACAGCGACTCTTCGGGTCGTCCAACGACCGGAAGATCAGGCCGTACAAGGCGCGGGTCGCCGAGATCAACGCACTGGAACCCAAATTCGCGGCGATGACCGACGACCAGCTCCGCGGGATGACCGCCGAGTTCAAGAAGCGGCTGGGGAAGGCCGCCGCCGGCGAAGACCGTAACGCCGAGACGCTGGAGGACCTGCTGCCGGAGGCCTTCGCGGTGGTCCGCGACGCTGCCAAGCGCACCCTGAAACAGCGCCATTACGACGTACAGCTGGTGGGCGGCATGGTGCTGCACTACGGCAACATCGCCGAGATGAAGACCGGTGAAGGCAAGACGCTGGTCGCGACCCTGCCCGTCTATCTGAACGCGCTCGCGGGCGAAGGCGTGCACGTCGTCACGGTGAACGACTACCTCGCCAGACGCGACGCCGAATGGATGGGCCAGGTCTACCGATTCCTCGGCATGAGCGTCGGCTGCATCGTCCATGGCCTGACCGACGAGGAGCGCAAGCAGGCCTACAACGCCGATATCACCTACGGCACGAACAACGAGTTCGGCTTCGACTACCTGCGCGACAACATGAAGTACTCGATCGACACGATGAGCCAGCGCGGCCACTCGTACGCGATCGTAGACGAGGTGGACTCGATCCTGGTGGACGAGGCGCGCACGCCGCTGATCATTTCGGGCCCGACCGACGACCTGACGCAGATGTACGTTGCGGTCGACGCGATGGTGCCCCAGCTCACCAAGGACGACTACGAGCTGGACGAGAAGAGCCGCAACGTCACGCTGACCGAGAGCGGCAACGAGCACATGGGCGAGCTGCTGAAGGCGGCGGGTCTGCTCGACCACGGCGATCTCTACGATATCGACAACGTCTCCATCGTTCACCATGTGAACCAGGCGCTGAAGGCGCATGTCGTGTTCCAGAAGGACCGCGACTACATCGTGAAGGACGGCAAGGTCGTCATCATCGACGAGTTCACCGGCCGCATGATGGAAGGCCGCCGCTATTCGGAAGGCCTGCACCAGGCGCTGGAGGCCAAGGAGCATGTGGCGGTCCAGCCGGAAAACGTGACGCTCGCGTCCATCACCTTCCAGAACTACTTCCGCCTCTACGACAAGCTGGCAGGCATGACCGGCACGGCGATGACCGAAGCCGCCGAGTTCATGGACATCTACAGCCTCGACGTGATGGAAGTGCCGACCAACGTGCCGGTCCAGCGCGTCGACGCCGACGACGAGGTCTATCGCACGGCGGACGAAAAGAACGACGCGATCATCAAGCTGGTCGAGGAGTGCCGCGGCAAGGGCCAGCCGGTCCTGGTGGGCACGACTTCGATCGAGAAGTCGGAACAGCTCTCCGACCTGATGAAGAAGCGCAAGATCCAGCACAACGTGCTGAACGCGCGTTATCACGAGCAGGAAGCCAACATCGTGGCGCAGGCCGGCGTCTCCGGCGCGGTAACGATCGCCACCAACATGGCGGGCCGCGGCACCGACATCCAGCTCGGCGGCAATGCCGACATGCGCATCAAGAACGAGCTCGGCGGCGTCATCGACGAGAACGAGCTGGCGCGCCGTTCCGACGAGATCCGCAGCCAGGTGAAGCTGGACAAGGATAAGGTGCTGAAGGCCGGCGGCCTCTACATCATCGGCACCGAGCGCCACGAGAGCCGCCGCATCGACAACCAGTTGCGCGGCCGTTCGGGCCGCCAGGGCGATCCGGGCGCGTCGAAGTTCTTCCTGTCCCTCCAGGACGACCTGATGCGCATCTTCGGCACCGAGCGGATGGATTCGGTACTCTCCCGCCTCGGGCTCGAGAAGGGCGAGGCGATCGCGCATCCGTGGGTGAACAAGGCACTGGAAAAGGCGCAGCAGAAGGTCGAAGCGCGCAACTTCGAAATCCGCAAGAACATCCTCAAGTACGACAACGTCCTGAACGACCAGCGCAAAGTGATTTTCGAGCAGCGCCGCGAGATCATGTCGTCGGAGGACGTCAGCGACCAGATCGGCGAATTCCGCCTCGAGGTGATCGCCGACCTCGTCGAGCGTCACATCCCGCCCAAGGCCTATGCCGAGCAGTGGGACGCGGTGGGCCTGCACGACGAAGTGCAGCGCATTTTCGGCCTCGACCTGCCGGTCGTCGACTGGACGAAGGAAGAAGGCATCGCCGACGAAGAGGTGAAGGAACGCATCACGTCCCTCGTCGAAAAGCGCGCCGCGGCCCGCACCGCCGAGTTCACGCCGCAGGTCATGCGCTTTGCCGAAAAGTCGATCCTGCTCCAGACGCTGGATCACGACTGGCGCGAACACATCGTGCAGCTCGACCACCTGCGCCAGTATGTCGGCCTTCGCGGGCTCGGCCAGCGCGACCCGCTGATCGAATACAAGAGCGATGCCTTCGCGCTGTTCGAAGGCCTGCTCGGCAAGATGCGGGCCGGCGTGATCCAGCAGCTGATGCACATCCAGATCACGCAGGAAGCGCCCCCGATCGAGATCACGCCGCGCGTGATGCACGCCTCGCACATCGACCCGCTGACCGGAGTGGACGAGATGGCCGACACGGGCGCGCCCATGCTCACCGGTAACGCGCCGGTCCAGGGTACCTTCATGCGCGACCGCGACGTGGCGGTCGATCCGAACGATCCCCGAACCTGGGGCAAGGTCGGGCGCAACGCGCCCTGCCCCTGCGGATCCGGCCGCAAGTTCAAGCAGTGCCACGGCGCGCTCGTCTGACGACCGGTGCGGCCCCCCTGCAAATGGCGCGGATGATGGTAGGCTCGCTCCAGCGATAACGGGGTGATGCCATGAAGCCGTTCAGGATTGACGTACCGCAAGCGACGCTGGACAGCATTCGTGCGCGTGTGAAGGCGTATGAGTGGCACGAGATGCCGCGCGGCGAGGGACTCGACGACAGCTGGGCCTACGGCGCCAATATCGACTTCATGCGCACGCTCTGCGCCTACTGGGTCGATGGCTACGACTGGCGCAGGGCAGAGGCGGCGCTGAACGCCTTCCCGCAATACACCGCGGCCGTCGAAGACATCGACCTGCACTTCTACTTCGAGAAGGGCTCCGGGCCGTCGCCCAAGCCGATCATCCTCAGCCATGGCTGGCCGGGATCGGTGTTCGAGTTCATCCACATCATCGACAAGCTGGCGCATCCGGAGAAGCACGGCGGCGACGTGAAGGACGCGTTCACGGTCGTGGCGCCGTCGCTGCCGGGTTACGGCTGGTCGGGCAAGCCGAAGCGGCCGATCGGGCCGCGCACGACGGCGCGCCTGTTCGACAAGCTGATGACCGATGTCGTGAAGCTGCCCAACTACATCGCACAAGGTGGCGACTGGGGCAGCGCGATTTCGGCCTACATGAGTTACGAGGGCAAGGGCTGCAAGGCGGCGCATCTCAACATGCAGGGCTGGGTGTCGCCCGGCGTCGGTCCCGAGACCGACGAGGAGAAGGCCTTCGCGGCCAAGGCTGCGCAGCTGTTCGAGATGGAAGGCGCATACTTCCGCGAGCAGACGACCAAACCGCAGACGCTGTCCTACGGCATGATGGATTCACCGGTCGGCGTGGCGGCGTGGATCGTCGAGAAATTCCACGGCTGGTCCGATACGCGGATGGGCTTCGAGAAGGCCTACACCAAGGACCAGCTGCTGACGAACGTGATGATCTATCTGGTCACGCGCACGTTCAACACGGCAACCTGGCTGTACCGCGGCCGGCTCGAGGAGCAGTTCTCCGCGCCGCTTCCGAAGGGCGCGAGACTGGAGAAGCCGACGGGCGTTGCAGCGTTTCCGGTGGACCTGATCCCGTGGCCGCCACGCAGCCAGGTTGAGCGCAGCATCAATGTCGCGCGCTGGGACGCGTTCGAACATGGTGGCCACTTCGCTGCGCTGGAACGCCCGGACGACCTGGTGAGCAGCATCCGTGGTTTCGCGCGCCAGCTCTAGATTCCGTATTTCCTAGCGCCAGTCGTCGAACGTCGGGGGTGGCATGACCGGGTGGCGGCTGGCGCTCACCGGCTCGTCGGGGCGTGTCCAGAAGAAGCCGGAGTGGCTGTTGTCGACGCGCCGGATGACCACTTTGGCCGGATCGAGACCGGCCATCATGCGGCAATTGACACCGAAGATGACCGGCGGGTCAGCCTTCGCCGCGACGAGGTGGGTGACGCAGCCGCAGGTCTTGCAGCGGTGCATGGCGATGTCGCCGTCCTGCCAGGTGTAGGCTTCGGTGGCGGCGGGATCGGGCGTCATCAGCAGCTTGGCCTGTCCCTCGGGACCGCGGAAGTAGGTCCAGAGTCCGCCGTAGCGCCGGCAGATGGTGCAGTTGCAGTCGAGCACCCACTGCGGCGGCTCGGCGATCTCGAACCGGACGGAACCGCAGTGGCAGGCGGCGCGGATCATGGGGCGCTCCTTTGTGCGTCCGGCGGACTATGCGCGAAAATCGGGGCGCCTTCATGATGGTGCAGCGTGCGCCGCTTCAGGCAGCCTACTTCTTCGGGTTGTTGAGCGAGAGAATGTAGGCGGAGAGGTCGGACAGGTCGGTGGGGCTGAGCTCCTGGGCGGGCATCGGGTATTGCGGCAGGTGCACGAAGGCGCGCAGGCCGGCCTCGTTGGTCGCGTATTTCGCGGCAACGGTCGTGAACGGCGGCGCCTGGATGTGGTCGTCGGCCTCGCGGTCGAACACCTCCGGCGGCTGCGGCTGGGTTGCGGTCACCTTGTGGCATGCCGAGCAGTACTGCATCGCCTTGGCACGGCCATGCGCGATGTTGCCCGCGCCCTGCGCCGTGGCGAAGGATGCGATCAGCGTCAGGGCGATTGCGATGCCGCGCATGCGGGACCTCGGTTGTTTTGCCAGACCCTAGAACATTGGACGCGGCGGCGCGCGGCGTGGTTGATCGGGCGCAAAGATCGCGGCCATTGTGTCGCGCATGGCCTCCGTCATGTCCGTCCTGAAACAGCTGAAGGCGCTGGGCACCGCGAAGAAGCGGGCGGCAGCGGTGCGGGTGGGGATTCCGATGGCGCGCGCCTATGGCGTGTCGGTCGGCGATATCCGGGCGCTGGCGAAGACGCTCAAAGGGCAGCATGGGCTGGCGGAGCCTTTGTGGGCGAGCGGCGTGCATGAGGCGCGGCTGCTGGCGCTGATGGTGGCCGATGCCGGCACGATGACGCGGGCCGCGATCGAGCGCTGGCTGGACGACGTGGCGTCGTGGGACCTGTGCGATCATCTGTGCGGCGAGCTGGTGTGGATGCGCCGCGACATGCCGGCGCTGGTGAAGCGCTGGGCGGCGAGCCGCGACCTTTATGTGAAGCGCGCGGCGTTCGCGGCCATCGCGACAGCGGCGGTGCATGACAAAAGGATGGGCGACGGCGTGATCGAGGAGTATCTGACGCTGATCGCGGCAGGCGCAGACGACGAGCGCAAGCATGTGAAGCAGGCGGTGTCGTGGGCCCTGCGCAGCCTCGGCAAGCGCGATGCGGGGTGCCAGGAGCGTGCGCTGGCGGTCGCGGCCGAGCTGGTCGAGAACGAGAGCGCGGCAGCGCGCTGGGTCGGGCGCGATGCGATAACGGAGCTGGAGAACCGGACGGTACGGGCGCGGGTGACGGACCGGCGGAAGCCTGCTCGCACGCGTGCCACGCCAAAGCCTGCACGATGACGAACCGGTATCGCGCGAGTTCTTCGCGCAGGGCCTGCGTGAAGCGGGCGCTGTAACGGCCGTGGCGAAGACGGTTGCGGTTGCCGGGCTGAGCGCCCCGTTTGCGTTTAGGGGACGCGGATGCGGGGACCATTTGCGCTATTCGAACCAGATGAATTGGGGGAGGGGGTGCCCTGCTCTACTTCTTCGGCGGCCCTTTTGCGCGCGAAACGTTCCTGTTCGCGGTAGGCCCATTGGTTGAAGCGATCGGCTTCCTCCGGAGTGAGCTCGCGGGGCCGTCCCTTGTCATCGAAGAAAGCGACCTTGGGCGCGGGGTTCTCGTCGTCCTCAACCGGTGTCGCCGTCACCAACGAAGGTTCGGGCGGCGATTTCAACGCACGCACCTCGGTGCGGTGGACGAAGTGGGTTTGCGAGCGGTGGCTGTTGAGCTTTGCCATCGCGCCGGCAAGCCGCGCGGTCATCTTCATCAGCTCGATGCCGCGGGTGAAATGCTTGTCGGTGGTGTCGTCGCCGCTCTGGCTGCGCGCGTAGGGCTGGCCGTTGGCGGCGGCAAAGGCGGTGGCCGCCTCCTCCTGGCATTTCGCGAGGGCGCGTTCGAGCGAGCCAAGGGCGGTTGCCGGCGCGGTGTCGGTGGGTGGGATCAGGGTCGGTTCGGTCATCGTACGGTACATGTACATCATTTGTTCTAGGTTTTCAAGTACCAGTATGATATTTTTCTTATACACTTGATTTAATTGGCTAAATTGTCCTTGTGCCAAGCTAGCGGCGTCTTTGCGCCAAAGATTCACGCGGAGGCGCTGAGAACGCGGAGGTTCATGCTCAAACTCTGCGCCCTCCGCGTGAAATCGGCGCTTCGCGCCGCTTCTTGTGCGCCCGCAGATGCGCGCGCTGGGTCTCCGCCTTCGCGGGATGACAGTGGGATTCAGGCGGAAAGCGTCATGCCGTCGTAGGCGGGTTCGACGCCGGGGGGGAGTTCGGACTTCAGTTTCTCGTAGTCGAGGTCGACGTGCATGTTGGTGAGAATGGCGCGGCGCGGTCTGGCGCGGGCGATCCATTCCAGCGTGCGCGCGAGGTGGCTGTGGCTGGGATGCGGGGTGTAGCGCAGAGCGTCGACGATCCAGGTGTCGACTCCCTCCAGCGCAACGAAGGCGGCATCGTCGAGGCCGTCGACGTCGGGCGAGTAGGCGACGCGGCCGAAGCGGTAGCCGAGGCTGCGGATGCGGCCGTGGCGCTGGCCGAAGGCGAGCACCGGGATGTCGCCCCCTGCCCCGCCGAGTGCGAACTGCTTGAACGGCTCATCGATGAGGTGCGCGTTGAGAATGGGCGGGTAGTCGCTGCCTTCCGGCTGCACGAAGCAATAGCCGAAACGCTGCATCACGCCGGGCATGGTCTGCGCATCGATGTGGACGTCGACGCGGCGGCGCATGTTCATCGCGACCTGGCGCAGGTCGTCGAGGCCATGGAGCTGGTCGGCGTGGTCGTGGGTGAGCAGCACGGCATCGACGCGGCTGACGCGCGCATCGACGAGCTGGTCCTTCATGTCGGGCGATGTATCGACGAGGAGGGTGGTTTCGCCAGCGGCCGAGCGCTGGCGCAGCACGATGGAGCAGCGGCGGCGGCGGTTCTTTGGGTTTGTGGGATCGCAGGCGCCCCAATAGCCGGCGCCGTCCGGCCCGCCGATGCGCGGGACGCCGCCGGAGGAGCCGCAGCCGAGGATGGTGAGGTCCAAGCTCATCCCAAAACACCCACACCGTCATTACCCGGTCCGGAGCGAAGCGAAGGATCCGGGTAACCCAATTTTGGTGCGCCGACAAAAATGGGTCGCCCGGACAAGCCGGGCGATGACGGACTTGGGATAAGAGGAAATCTCACTTCGGCCTCTCCACCTTCGAGAACAGGCGGAAGAAGTTGTCGGTCGTGATTTGAGCGAACTCGTCGTTGCTGATGCCCTTCAGCGTCGCGAGCATGGCGGCGGTGTGGGTGACGAAGCTGGGTTCGTTGCGTTTGCCTCTGAGCGGTTGCGGCGCGAGGAATGGGGCGTCGGTCTCGACCAGGAGCTTGTCGAGCGGGACGGTCTTGATGACGGCGCGCAGCTCTTCGGACTTCTTGAAGGTGGCGATACCACTGACGGAGATGCTCATGCCGAGCGCCAGCGCGGCATCGGCGAGGCGTTGCGTCCCGGTGAAGCAATGGATCAGGCCGGTGAAGGGCTTCGCCGTCATCTCTTCTTCGAGAACGCGGATGGTGTCGTCGTCGGCGTCGCGGGTGTGAACGATGACGGGCAGCTTCGTGGCACGCGCAGCCTCGACGTGGGCGCGGAAGTTGGCGATCTGCTGCGGCCGCGGCGAGTGTTCGTAGAAATAGTCGAGGCCGGTTTCGCCGATGCCGACGACCTTGGCGTGGCGGGCGGCTTCGATCAGCGGCGCGGGATTGTCGAGCAGTTCGTGCTGGGCTTCGTGCGGGTGGACGCCGACGCTGCACCACACATCGTCGAAGCGCTCCGCGATGGCGCGGACGCCGGGAAATTTCGCGAGCGTGGTGCCGATCGAGACGCAGGTCGTCACGCCGGCATCGCGGGCGCGCTGGACCACGGCGTCCAGCTCGGACGCGAACTCCGGGAAATCGAGATGGCAATGGCTGTCGACGAGCATGGCGTGGAGGTAGCGCGCCCGGTGCGCCCTCGCAAGCGCGGAACCGTTACACCGCCCCTGCCCTGCGCGCGGTGTTCCCCAACGCGGCGGCGTTGCTGAGCAGCGTCTGGCGCGGGTCGAGGTTCAGGAGATCGCTGCGGGCGAAACTTTCGGTGAGCTTGTTGAGGGCTTCGACCCAGCGGTCGAGGTGCGGGGCACCGGCGATGGCTTTGGCACGGATGCGGTTGGCTAGCGCCTGCTGGAGGAAGTTGCCGAAGGTGTCGAGGCCGTCGGTGATGCGGTTGATCCTGTCGGCGAGTGACAGGATCGCGGCGATGTCGGGGACGCTGGCGTTGTCGAGCAGGCGGTCGGCTTCTTTCGCGAGCATCACGCTGTCGCCGTCGGCGAGCTGGAGGGCCATGCCGATGGAGCCGCCGCTGAGGCGCGCGAGCGCGGCACGTTCGCTCGCGGCGGTGTCGGGAAGCAGGCGCGCGAGTTCGTGTTCGATGACGGCGGGTTCGAGCGGGCGCAGGTCGAGGCGCTGGCAGCGCGAGCGAATGGTCGGCAGCAGGCGGCCGGGGACGTTGCTGAGGAGGAGAAGCATGGCATTGCGCGGCGGCTCCTCCAGCATCTTGAGCAGCGCGTTGGCGGCCGCATCGTTCATGTCGTCGGCGGTGTCGACGATGGCGATGCGCCAGCCGCCGGCGCCGGACGTCATGCCAAAAAAGCCTGAGAGCTTGCGCACCACGTCGACACCGAGTTCGCCCATCAGCTTGCCGGTGCTTTGCGAGATGCCGCGCTTCAAGACGAGCACGCCGGGATGCGATGCGGCGGTGAGCTGGATGGCGTTGGGTTCTCTTTCCGGGACTGACAGGTCTTCGGGGCCTTTGGCTGTCGCGCCATAGGCGAGCATGTAGCGCGCGATGCGGTAGGCGAGCGTCGCCTTTCCGACGCCAGGCGGGCCGGTGATCAGCCACGCCTGCGGCGGATGGCCGGTGCGGATGGCGCGCGCGGCGCGAGTGAGCGCAGCGTGCTGGCCCGCGAGCGTGAAGGTCTCGCGCGGATGCGGGAAGCCTTCGAGACGGTCGGTCTCGGGCACATCTTCGGTTTTTGCGGAACGGCGCGGGGGCATGCCGTCTTCTACAACGTCATGGCCGGGCTTGTCCCGGCCACCCATGAACGCAAGCGGTGCAGAACTTTGCTCGGCATGTGCCGTACTTATGCTTGCAACTTGGTGTTCATGGGTCGCCGGCACGAGGCCGGCGATGACGACCGTTTCATAAGCCTAAAGCTTGTACCGCTTCTTCACCGCAGCCCAGATCGCTTTCGCCACCGCGTCTTCGTCCTGGCTGGCGTCGATGACTTCGCAGCGCATCGGGTCTTTGCGGGCGATGGTCAGGTAGCACTGGCGCATGCGCTCGTGGAAATCGTGGTCGAAGGCTTCGAAGCGCATGTCTTTCGTGCGGCCCGATGTGCGGGCGAGGCCCTGCTCTACCGGGATGTCGAGGATCAAGGTGAGGTCGGGACGGAAATCGCCCAGCACCAGCGCTTCCATGCGGCGGATGGTTTCGCGGGCGAGGCCGTGACCGGCGCCCTGATAGGCGTAGGTGGAGTCGGTGAAGCGGTCGCAGATCACCCATTGGCGCTTCATCAGGGCGGGCTTGATCGTGTGCGAGACGTGGTTGGCGCGGGCAGCGAACATCAGGAGCGCCTCGGTCAGCGAGTCCCAGCGCTCGGGATCGCCATTGAGGACGAGGTTGCGGATGTCCTCCGCGCCCGGCGAGCCGCCGGGCTCGCGCGTCACGATGGCATCGATTTTGCGCTTTTTGAGTTCGGCAGCGAGGCGCCTGATCTGCGTCGACTTGCCGGAGCCGTCGCCGCCTTCCAGCGTGATGAACCGCGGCGCCTTGCTCATGCGCCGCCGAACAGCGCCTTGATGCCGATCGCGATGCGTCCGAAGAAACCGATCCCGTCCACCGGCTGGGCCGCGACCAGCGGCACGCTCATGCCCGGGAAGTCGGGCGCGGAGATGACGAGCGTGGCGACCGGCTGGCCCTGCTCCAGCGGCGCACGCAGCGGCGCGTTGTAACGGATCGCGACCTTCATGTTCGGACGCGAGTCGACCTGGAGCGTGATGTTGACCGGCTCCTTCACCGTCAGCGGCACCATCGACTGACCGCCAGCGAAGACCTCGGCCTGGCCGACGACGTCGCCGGGCTTGAACAGCGTGTAGCGACGGAATTCGCGGAAAGCGAGGCCGAGGATGCGCGCGGCCTCATCGCCGCGGCGCTGGCCCGCGACCCAGTCCTGGTGCGCGGAATCGGTCTTTTCGAGATCGGGATAGCGCAGGCCGTTGAGCACCAGGATCAGGCGGCGGCCATTCTGCACGGCCGACGTCGTGATGCCGTAGCCCGCGGCGTCGGTGTGGCCGGTCTTGAGGCCGTCGGCGCCGGGAATCTTCTGGAGCACGGTGTCGCGGTTGTGCTGGTGAATGTTGTGCCAGGTGAAGTCCTGCTCGCTGAAATAGCGATAGTACTGCGGATAGGTCTGGATGATGTGGCGCGCGAGCGTCGCGAGGTCGAGCGTGGACATCAGCTGTCCCGGCGGGTCGGGCAAGCCGTCGGGATTGACGAAGTGCGCCTGCTTGAGCCCCAGCTCCTTCGCGCGCCTGTTCATCATCGCGACGAAGCCTTCCATGGTTCCGCCAATGCCTTCGGCGACGACCATGCAGGCGTCGTTGCCTGAGTCGACGATGATGCCGCGGATCAGTGCCTCGACCGGGATGTTGCCGTGGATCTCGACGAACATCTTGGAGCCCTGCGTGCTCCAGGCGCGCTCGGACACCGGGAATGTGTCGGTCAGCTTGACCCGGCCGTCCTTCAGGCGCTGGAACAGGAGCTCCAGTGTCATCAGCTTGGACATCGACGCCGGCGGCATGGGCGAGAACGCATCCTTGGCCCACAGCACCTGGCCGGAGTCGTAATCCACGAGGATTCCATGCTCCGCCGTGGTGGCGATGTCGGCCCGCGCGGGGACAGCGGCGAGGAATGCAAGCACGAACAGCGCGCTCAGGAGACGGAGGTTCATCAAAGCATCTCCAAGAAACCTCTCCCTCTCCCCCGCGAAGCGGGGGACAGGGTCGGGGTGAGGGGGCGGTGCAGGTTGGGCATAGTCTCAGATTGCATGAATGCCGGTGATTGCCTGGCGAAGGTCGCACCTTGCAGCAGCGCCCCCTCACCCTGCCCTCTCCCCCACAGCGTGGGGGCGAGGGCAATTCCAACTAGTTGTCGACGACGATCCTGGCGTCGTTACTACCAGCCGCGGTGACCCGGGCCAACGCGGAATCGGCGTCACCGATGTCGTCGTAGGGACCGGAGCGAACGCGATAGACCGTCTGCCCGTTGTGGGTGATGGACGATATTTGCAGGCCGTTGCCAAGACGCTGAACCAGACGCGCGGCGTTCTGGTAGGTCGTGAAGGCACCGGCCTGGACATAGAGGCGCGTGGCGACCGGCGCGGTCTGCGTCACGACGCCGGTGGGTTGGGTGGCGACGGCCACGTCGGCGCTGGTGACGGGTGGTAGGGGCGACGGCAGCGGGCGTGCGGTCACGGGCGGCGCAACCGCGGTTCCCGGAACCGCATCGAGGGCCGTAGCGGCGACACGGCTGGTCGGTGCGGCGGGGACGGCGCTGGCGACTTCCGGCGGCGTCAGGTCGGGCGGCGGGCGGCCGCCGTCGAGATCCGCGCGGGACACGAACTGCACCCGCACGCGGGCCGTACCGGCGGTCTTGTAGCCGAGAAGCTCGGCGGCGTGCTCCGAGAGGTCGATGATGCGGCCCTTGGCGAAGGGCCCGCGATCATTGACGCGCACGATGATCGACCGGCCGTTGTCGAGATTGGTGACGCGCACATTCACCGGCATGGGCAGCGTGCGATGCGCCGCGGTCAGGTCGCCGGCGTGGTAGATCTCGCCGTTGGCGGTCGCCTTGTCGTAGAAGTTCGGGCCGTACCACGAGGCAACGCCGGTCTCGTCGTAGTTGGGATCTTCCCTCGGGTAATACCAGGTGCCGTCGATCTGATACGGCACGCCGACCTTGTAGGTGCCGTGGTTGGGCGGCGGCGCGGTCGGCAGGCTGACAGGCTCGCTGGCGCAGGCCGCCGCGAGCAGCGCGAGCGACATAATCGCGAAGGAACGGAGTCTGCGGCGCAACGAATCAGCCTCTGACAGCAACGGCAAAATAGGCGATGAGGCCTCACCGCTCAACGCCGCGTGAGCGGCCTTGCGCTCCGGGATTCCCCGTAACAGGCTCGCGGCGCTTTCATTGCAGGGGTATGACGTGACCATTCATCTGAGCCGGCGCGCGGCCGTGGCTTTCCTGGGCGCGACGGCGCTGTCCGTGACGACGGTGGGTCGTGCGGTTGCCGATGCAACCGCCAGCGACGCGGACAAGGCGTTCGAGAAGATCTCGGCCAAGTGGCTGGAGGATTCGCTTCGGCTGTCGCCGGTGGGTGCGACACAGACGGGCGATCATCGCTTCGACGCCGAGCTGGACGATCTGAGCGCGGCGGGCCGTGCGGCGCGGCTGAAGGTGGCGAAGGACACGGTCGAGGCGCTGACGGTGCTGGACCGCTCCAGGCTCTCGCGCGCGAACCAGGTGGACGCGGCGCTGCTCTTGAACGACACGAAGCGCGCGGTCTGGGAGGACGAGGTCCTCCAGAACTGGGCGTGGGAGCCGCGCACCTACTCCGAGATCTACAGCAACGCCGTCTATGGGCTGATGTCGCGCGAGTTCGCGCCCCTGCCCGCACGCATGGCATCGGCAATCGCGCGCATGGAGAAGATGTCGAAGGTGTTCGCCGATATGCGCGCGAGCCTTGTGCTGGCACGGGTGCCGGAGATCGCCGCGAAGACCGCGGCGAAGCAGTTGCCGGGCGCGCTGGGCGTCGTGGACGAGATGGTGATGCCGAATGCGAGCGCGCTGGATGCGGCGGGCCAGGCGCGGCTGAAGGCGGCGTATGACGGACTGAAGAAGGCGATCGCGGATCATCAGGCGTGGATGGACGGCACGCTGGTGCCGGGCGCGAAGGGCGACTTCCGCATCGGCGCGAAGATGTTCGACGAGAAGCTGGCGTTCACGCTGAACTCGCCGATGACGCGGAAGGAAATCCGCACCAGGGCGGATGCCGCGGTGAAGGCGACACGCGCGGCAATGTATGCGGTGGCGCGGCGCGCGCTGGCGGGGCATGCGGGTGCCCCCGCGATGCCGGATGCGCCGACGCCCGAACAACAGCAGGCGGTGATCGAAGCCGCGCTGGACCTCGCCTACGCGCAGAAGCCTGCGCCGGACAAGGTGGTGGAGACCTGCACCGCGGCGCTGAACCGCGCGACGGAGTTCGTGCGGGCGAGGGACCTCGTCACCCTGCCCGATGCGCCGGTGGCGATCGAGACCATGCCGGTGTTCGCACAGGGCGTCGCGGTGGCGTATTGCAACTCGCCGGGGCCGCTCGACAGGGGCTTGAAGACCTATGTCGACGTGTCGCCGATTCCCAAGGGTTGGACGAAGGAGCAGGCGGATTCGTTCCTGCGCGAGTACAACAATTACGGCATCCAGGACGTCGCGGTGCATGAGGCGATGCCGGGGCATTACCTCCAGCTCTGGCACGCGAACCGCTATCCGTCGGTGCTGCGCGCGGTGCTGGGCTCGGGTTCGTTCATCGAAGGCTGGGCGGTCTATTCCGAGAAGATGATGGTCGATGAGGGCTTCCGGAAGGACGAGCCGCTGAACGAGCTGTGCATGCTGAAGGTCAGGCTGCGCACCATCACCAACGCGATCCTCGACCAGGCGGTACACGTTGACGGTATCTCGCAGGCCGACGCGATGACGCTGATGACCAAGACCGCGTTCCAGCAGGAGCGCGAGGCGGCGGGCAAATGGGTTCGGGCGCAGTTGAGTTCTACGCAGCTATCTACTTACTTCGTGGGTGTTTCGGAGCACGACGCGCTGCGAGCGGATGCGGAGAAGCGGCAGGGCTTCGTGCTGAAGGCGTATCACGACCAGGTACTGAGCTACGGGTCGCCGCCCGTACGCTATGTCCGCGCCCTGATGTTCAATGAGGCCATCACTTAGTTCCCCCTCCGCCTTCGCGCCTGACAGCGCTACGGCACCTCCCCCGCCAATGCGCTTCGCGCATGCGGGGGAGACCGGTCTAGTAGTTTGTCGGAATCACGCTAGGATCATGTGAGCAAGGGGAAATTCATGGCGAACGGGAATGGAAATGGTGCGGTGAAGCTGGCGCCGCTCTGGCTGGTGGTCGGCGGCGTCGCGCTGGTGCTGGCGGGCATGACCACGCTCGTCGCGATCCATCCGCTTGACTTCTCGCCGCCCAAGGCAGCGGCCTGCGAAGGGGAGGCCTGCGCCGGACATGACTCCGCGCCCGGCGAGCGGCCCGAGACCTCGCACGCCGCACCCGCGCATCCCGCGGAGCATCACGAATAGCGCGGCCTCGCCAGCGCGGCGTTGGCCAAATTTTTCCAATACGCTGCGGGCGCCTTCGCGGTACGACGGCGGGCATTCCGGAGCGAAGCCCATGCGGTCACCCCCGATCAACCAGGACGAAATCGACGCGCGGATCGCCGGACATCTCGACGAGTTGCTGGCGCTGTGGTGGGCGGAGCAAGGCGCCTCCAAGCCCAAAGACCTCGAGCTGATCGCGTCCGCGATTCCGTTTGCGCGCGACGAGGCCGTGCGGGTGCTCGATCTTTGCTGCGGGCCCGGCGACGTGGGGCGCGCGATCCGGACGGCCTTCCCGAAGGCGGACATCGATGGCATCGACCGCGACCCGTTCCTGACGGCGATCTGCCGTGCGGCCAATCGGCGCGAGCGCGTGCCCGGAATGACGATCGTACGGGACTTGCAGGATGATGGCTGGGCCGATGGGCTTTCCGGGCCTTACGATGCCGTCGCCACAGTCAATGCGCTTCACTGGTTCGATGCGGCGCGCGCGGAACGGCTGATCCGCGAGGTGCACGACCTGCTGCGTCCGGGTGGCGTGTTTCTTTTCGCCGAGCCCTGCTCTGCCGAACCGCCCTTCGCGGCCGGCTTCGAGGCGTGGAAGGAGCGGCGGCAGCCGCGTTACTCGCGAGCGGCCTGGGAGCGGTTCTGGTTCCGGGCCAACGAGATCCTCGGCTACGACCACATCGCGCTGCTCGGCTCGCGCGACGGCGAGCGCATTGACGAGCTGTCCGTCACCGGATGGCTCAAGCTGATCGAGCCCGCGGGCTTCGCGGTCGCCGACGTGCTGCTGCGCGATGCGGACCAGGTGATCGTCGCGGCGGCGAAGGCGCAACGCTGACCGTGGCGGATGGGGTGAGATTCGAACTCACGGTGACGTCGCCGCCACGCCGGTTTTCAAGACCGGTGCCTTAAACCGCTCGGCCACCCATCCAAGTCGAGCGTCCTAATACTTTTCGCGCCCCAAAAGCGCAACCGCAGCAAGACTGGCACCGCACGCCAACACGATCCGCTCTGCCGATCTGGACCGCTAGCCGCCGCCGGCAATCAGCGCCGCGATTTCGGCCACCAGCGCGCAGGCGCCGAGGACGTCGCCGGTCTGGCCGCCCAGCGCACGCCACGCGATGAACGTCACGATGGCGGCCACAGCGAATGCGCCTGTGGCCGGTACGGCTGCGTCGAGCCTGAGCAAGGCGGCGGCGATGGCCAGGGCGATGACGATCGCAGTGGCCGCCGACCACAGCGGCGGCGATGCAGCCTGTGCGCCCAATCCGTCGCTGCGCGCCGGCGGGAGCAGCATCAGCGGCAGCGCGACGGCCGCGCGTGAGAGCGCTCCGGCCGCGATCCACACAGGCAGCACGCGTGCCGGCGCCGCAAGGGCCACGAGAGCGGACCAGCGCAGCAACAACGACAGCGCCAGTGCCGCGGCACCGTAGGTCCCGATGCGGCTGTCGCGCATGATCTCCAGCCGCCGCGCGCGATCCCGCGCGCCGCCGATCCCGTCGAACAGATCTGCCAGTCCGTCCTCATGCAAGGCACCCGAGGCCAGCATCGTCACACCGACCGCCAGTCCCGCCGCGACCAACGGCGAAAGATGTGCCGCGAGCACCCCCCAATAGGTGAGCCCGCCGAGCGAACCCACCAGCGCACCGGCGAGCGGATAGGCCCACAGCGCGCGGGCGAAGGTTGCGCTGCCGACACCGGCACCTCCCGTCGGGATACGGGTCAGCAGCATCATCGCGAGCCTGAAATCGTCCCAGCGATCCCTAACTGCGCGGCCCATCAGCCCCTGTCCGACACGCCGGCGCTGTCGAACGTCGCCATTCCTGTGTGCGTTGCCACGGCCGCGCGGATGACCGCCGTCGCCAGGGCGGCCCCACTGCCCTCGCCCAGCCGCATGTTCAGATCGAGCAGCGGGCGCAGGTTGAAATGCTCGAGCAGACGGGCATGGCCGCGCTCCGCCGAGCGGTGGCCGGCGAGGCAGTGATCCAGGATGCCCGGCGACTCCGCGACCAGCGGCGCGAGCGCCGCGCACGCGACAAAGCCGTCCAGCAGGACGGGAACGCGGTGATGCCGCGCGGCGCAGACCGCGCCGGCCATGGCGGCAAGCTCGCGTCCGCCGAGGCTCTTCAGCGTGGCGAAGGCGTCCCGCGCCGAGCCGCTGCGCGCCAGGGCGCGATCGATCACGCGTGCCTTGTTGACGACACCCGCGGTGTCCAGTCCGGTGCCCGCACCCGCCCAGTCGGCGCCCGCGCCGCCGAGCGACACCGCGCACAGCGCGGCCGCGATCGTGGTGTTGCCGATCCCCATCTCGCCGATCACCAGGACGTCACTTGCGGGATCGACTGCAGCAATGCCGGCGTTGAGAGCGTCCAGCGCTTCCTCCACGGTCATGGCATCGGTGACGCTGATGTCGCCGGTGGGACGGTCCAGGTCCAACGCGTGGACCGACAAATTCAGACCGAGAGCGCCGGCGAGCGCATTGATCGCGGCGCCGCCTGCGTTGAAGTTGGCCACCATCTGACCCGTCACCTCGGGCGGATAAGGCGACACGCCCTGCTTCGTCACACCATGGTTGCCCGCGAAAAGCGTAACCTGGATTCTGTCCGCGTGGATCGCAGGCCCCTGCCAGCCGGCGAGGAAGATCGCGATCTGTTCCAGCATGCCAAGCGAGCCGGGCGGCTTGGTGAGTTGCTGCTGCCGAAGCGCGGCGGCCTCCCGTGCAGACGGGTCGGGTTGCGGGAGCGCGCCCAGGAACGATGCCAGGCCCGCGGGTTGGCTGAACGGTTTCATAGTGTCTAGCGTGCCGCGACCTGATCCTGCACCGATCAATTATCCCGGGATGCTCAGACAGGATAGCGATTTCTTCGGGTCTGCCCGCGGCGCCGTCAGCAGGCGTTCAGACCGGCCGCCTTGAAGATGCCGATCGCGCGGTCGTCGCGCGGGGCTTTCGGGGACATCAGGGTTCCGGCACACTTGCGTTTGGAGCGAGCGGTGCGGGGATTCGTGGCGGAGGAATATCACTCACGGGACGAGTGCCGGCAGTCGGGCGTGTATCGCGCGGTGCACGAGCCGCAACACACGCCAGACCACGACGTGACGGTGCTGTTCGGGCGCATCTTCCCGCGCTGTTCGCATCACGGCTGCAACCCGAAATTCGTCCTGATGACGGCTGGGCAGAACATCCACTCCAACAACTGGTTCAAGTGATGCTGTCGCGACGGGGCATGCTGGCAGGTGCGGCCGGGGCGGGGTTCGTTGCGGCAGCGCCGGCGATCGCAAAGAAGGCCACGAGCGATGCGGCGGTACGGGCGCTGCACAACAGGCTGCTCTGCCTGGACACGCACCTGGATACACCGGCGCGGTTTCCGTGGCCCGGCTGGGACATCATGCAGCGGCATGAGGCGCCGCTCTCGCAGGTCGACTATCCGCGCATGGTCGAGGGTGGACTGGATGGCGGGTTCTGGGCGATCTACACGGCGCAGGGGCCGCTGACGCCGGAAGGGATGATGGCGGCGCGCGATGCCGCCCTGCTCCGCGCCGCGGCGATCCGCGAAATGGTGGCGAAGCACGGCGATCATTTCGCGCTGGCGTTCGCCTCGGCCGATGCGGCGAAGATCAACGCGAGCGGCAAGAAGATCGTCTATCAGTCGATTGAGAATGCCTATCCGCTGGCGAACGACGTGACGCTGCTCCGGTCGTTCCATGCGCTGGGCGTGCGGCTGTGCGGCTTTGCGCATTTCAAGGTGAACCAGTTCGCGGACAGCGCGACGGATGCGCCGAAGTGGAAGGGCCTGTCGGACGCCGGGCGCGAGCTGCTGGCCTTGATGAACGAGCTCGGTATCGTGCCGGATCATTCGCACTCGTCGGACGACGTGTTCGACCAGTTGGCTTCACTATCGAAGACACCGATCCTGCTGTCGCATTCCGGTTGCCGCGCGGTGCACGACCATCCGCGCAACCTGGACGACGCGCGGCTGAAGAAGCTCGCGGACCTCGGTGGCGTGATCCAGATCAACTCGCTGAGCGCCTATCTGGTCGCGACACCGGACAATCCCGATCGCGAGAAGGCGGCCGGGGCGATCTACGCGAAGCTGCGCGGGCTGAGCGGCATGACGCCGGCAGCGGCGACGGCGGCGATTGCGGAAGCCTCGCGGGCAATGAAGGCGCTGGACGTGCAGTATCCGGAGCCGCACGCGACGTTCGAGGATTACATGGCGCACATGCTGCACGCGCTGAAGCTGCTGGGACCGGATCATGTCGGCGTGGGTGCGGACTGGGACGGCGGCGGCGGCGTGATCGGGATGGAAGACTGCGCGTCGAACTGGAAGATCACGGCGCGGCTTTTGAAGGAAGGCTATCGCGAGGACGACCTTCAGAAGATCTGGAGCGGCAATGCGCTGCGCGTGCTGAAGGCGGCGGAGGACGCACGGGTGAAGCCCCCTGCTCCGTCCGGCTTCGGCGGAGGCGGTGAATGACCGTCGCCGACACGGCGTTCGGCCAGTTGATGGCGATCGCGGGACGCGCGGCGCCGGACTTCGTGCGGATCGAGAGCGATGTGCCGGCGCTGAAGACGCGGTTCCATGCCGACGAGGCGGCAGCGGCGGCGATCGCGGCGGGTGCGACTGTTGCGGCGGATATCTGGACGCTGCGGTCTGGCGAGAAGCAGACCGTCACGGTCAATTCGCGCGAGGCGGCGGCGGGGCTGGTGTCGTTCCTGCACCAGACGTTCGAGGATGCGTCGAGGGCGCCCGATCCGCTCGGGCAACTGGCGGCGTCGCGCACGGCGGCGAACGGCTTCCACAAGACTCGCGACGGGCGGTACGTGTTCCTGCATCCGAGCTTTCCGGAGAGCACGAAGCGGCTGCTCAAGGTGCTGAATTGTCCCGACACGCCGGACGATGTCGCTGCGACAATGCTGAAATGGGACGCGCTCGATTTCGAGAACGCGGTCGCGGCGGCGGGCGCCTGCGCGGGGATGGCGCGGACGCCGGAGGAATGGGATTCGTCGGAGCAAGGCCGCATCCTGGCGGCGCGGCCGGTGGTCGAGGTCGTGAAGATCGGCGAGAGCGCGCCGGAGCCGTTCGCTGCAGGAGGCGATGCGCCGTTGTCGGGCGTGCGGGTGCTCGATCTGACGCGCGTGCTGGCGGGGCCGACCTGCGCGCGGACGCTGGCGCAGTATGGCGCGGACGCGATGGTGATCTCATCGCCCAATTTACCGTCGGTGCCCTACTTCGTGACGGACACGGGACACGGCAAGCGCGCGGCGTTCGTCGATCTGTCCACGGATCACGGACGCGCGGTGCTGCGCGATCTCGCGCGCGCCAGCGATGTGTTCAGCCAGAGCTATCGGCAGGGCGCGCTGGAGCGTCTCGGCTTTGGCCCCCTGGAGCTGGCGGAGATGAGGCCGGGGATCATCGTGACGGCGATCAACTGCTACGGTCACGAGGGGCCGTGGCGCGGGCGGCCGGGATGGGAGCAGCTCGGGCAGACGGTGACCGGCATGGCTGTGGTGCACGGCGGCGACAGGTCTGGTGGAGATGGGAGACCGGAGCTTCAGCCCGGCGCGGTGACGGACTACTCGACGGGATTCCTCGCGGCGTTCGGGACGATGGTCGCGTTGCAGCGGCGGGCGCTGTATGGCGGGTCGTACCTCGTGCGGGTGTCGCTGGCGCAGACGGCGGTCTGGATCCGCGGTCTCGGCTTGGCGGATGAGACGCGATTGACGAACGGGCGCGCGCTGAGCGCGGAGGAGATCGCGGGGTGGTCGATCCGATCGGAAACCGGTTTCGGCGGGATGACGCATCTGCGACCGCCGGTGACGATGAGCGCCACGCCGGCGCGGTGGAGACGCGGCGTCGTACCGCTGGGGACGGATGCGGCGGCGTGGGCTTCTTCCTAATCACCATGGCCGGGCTTGACCCGGCCCCCCAGTGGGCGCGCGTCTGCGCGCCCTAAGACTCGTCGTGCTGCTCTTTAGATGGCGCTTCGCGCGGCCTTTGTGTGCGCCGCTGCGCGGCACGCTGGGTGGCCGGCTCGGAGGCCGGCCATGGTGATTTAAGGGAAGTGGCGACGTTGGTGCTATTTCACCTTCGCCGGGGGCACGAACTCGGCGTAGCGGATGGCGGCGCCGGGTTTGGGGGCGATGTTAGAGGCCACCGCCGCACCGGTGCCGGTGGGCGTGTCGTAGCGGCGGTATTCGGGGACCTGGTCGAGGCGGACGAAGCGGTAGCCCTCCTCCACCAGCGCCGGCACAACGGCTTCGACGAGGTCGCCGGAATGCCGGTGTACGCAATGCATGAGAACCACGCCGCCGTCGTGCCGGCGGATCTCACGCAGGTAGCCCTTGGCGCAGGTCGCGGCGGCCCAGCCGTGCTTCCAGCAGCTCCAGTCGGCGGCGCTCATGACGTAGCCGTCGCGGGTCATGCTGATCTCACCACCCTCATCCCAGTAGATCGGGCCAACGTAGTTGCGCAGCACCGGGTCGGCATTGAGAATGGCAGCGTGATCGGCGCGCCACGAACCGTAGGGGGCGCGGAAGTAGAGGCGCTCGCCCGGGCGCATCAGCGGTGCGATCTGGTCGTTGACTACGCGGAGCTGGTTTAACAGCAATTCGGGATTGTTGTCGTACCTGCGGCCGAGCAACGGGTGCGTGGCGGAATGGTTGGCGAGCAGATGTCCTTCCGCGGCGATGCGCGCGAGGATGTCAGGATAGCGCTTCGCCTCGTTGCCGACGATGAAGAACGTCGCCCTGATGTTCAGCGCCTTCAGCGCATCGAGGACAGCCGGCGTGTTGGCGTTGGGGCCGTCGTCGAAGGTGAGCGCCACGACATGCGCGTCGCGCAGGCCCGAGTGGAAGATCGTCCTGGGCTGGAAGAGCGCAATGCGACCATCGTCGCCCGCGTGCGCAGCGGACGCAAACATCGCCGCGGCGCTGAACGCCGCAGCTGCGACGAGCCTTGAAAAACGCATATCGCGCAGCCCCTTAGCGGACTTACCTGAAGCGGTAGCAGCCCACTTTAAGGCGTTCGCGATGTCCCAACAAGGGACGGTGCGGCTAGCGCTGGGCCACGGTGAGATTGTGGTTCTTGAGCGGCAGCGAGCGGATTCGCTGCCCGGTCGCGGCGAAAACAGCGTTAGCAACCGCGGGCGCAAGCGGCGGCACACCTGGCTCGCCGGCGCCCCCCAGCGGCGCATCGCTTGTCAGAAGATGCACTTCGATCTGGGGACAATCGGCGAGTCGCACGACCTCGTAGTCCGGGAAGTTCGCCTGGACGACGGCACCCTTGTCGATGGTGATCTCGCCGTTCAGCGCGGCAGAGAGGCCGTAGATGATACCGCCCTCGATCTGCGCCTTCATGCCGTCAGGGTTCACCGCCATGCCGGCATCGACCGCGGTGACGACGCGATCGACCTTCAGCGTGCCGCCGGACAGCGTGATCTCGGCCACGTGAGCGACGATGGTCTGGAAGCATTCGAAGATCGCGACGCCGCGGGCGCGGTTGGGTCCCAGCGGCGTGCCCCATTCGGCCTTCTCGGCCACTGTGTTCAGCACGGCGAGATGGCGCGGTTCGTGCTGGAGCAGACGGCGGCGGTAGGCGACGGGGTCGATGTTCGCCGCGTGCGCCAACTCGTCGACGAAGGTCTCGATGAAGAAACCGTGCCAGGACGCCTCGACGCTGCGCCAGGGACCGGTCGGGATGTGGGTCTCGACCTTCGCGGTCCGAAGCGCCTGGTTGTCGATGTCATAAACGATATGCGCCTCGCTGTTGGCGCCGGAGTCGGTCGTGTAGTCGTTAAGCCATGCGACCGGCATACCGTTGGGTCGGAGCGCCGCGCGGAAATGGCTGGTGACGTTCGGGCGGTAGTAGTCGTGCTGCATGTCCTGGTCGCGGGTCCAGATCAGCTTGATGGGCTTGCCCGGCAGGGCCTGGGCGGTGCGCACGGCGTGTTCGAGGAAGTTGAAATAGCCCGGCAGGCGGCGCCCGAAGCCGCCGCCCATCGGCAGCAGGTGGAACGTGACCTTGTCCATCGGCAGGTTCGCGACCTTGGCGCAGAAGGCGCGGCTGCCGAGTCCGTCCTGCGTGCCGGACCACACTTCGAGCGTGCCGTCACTGCGCCAGAGCGCAGTGGCGTTCATCGGCTCCATCGGCGCGTGGCTGAGATACGGCACGTTGTAGGTGGCTTCGATCAGGCGGCCGCGATTGAGCGCATCGGGGCCGTCGCCCTTGCTGATGTCCTTCTTGAGGTCGTCGCTCTTGAGCGCGGCATTGTGGCGGGCGTCAATCTGGGCGGAGGTCACGGCGCCATTGCCGTTCGTGTCCCACTGCGGATCGAGTGCTGCGACGGCGTCGCGGGCGCGCCAGAAGCGGTCGGCGATCACCACGACGGCATCGTCGAGACGCACGGTCTTGACGATGCCGCGCTTGTGGTCGATGGCACTGCTGTCGACGGATTTCAGCTTGCCGCCGAACACGGGCGAAATGCGGATCGCGGCGTAGAGCATGTCCGGCTGCTTGACGTCGAGGCCGTAATTGGTCGTGCCGTTGACTTTCTTCGGGATATCGACGCGCGCGATCGGCTTGCCCACCAGCGTATATTGCGATCTGGGCTTGAGCTGCGGCGTGGACGACGGCGAGTAGGTTGCGGCGTCGGCGACGAGCTGGCCGTAGCCGAAGCTTCTGTTGCTCGCGGTGTGGATGACGCGGTTCGCCCTGGTGACGCACGCGGACGGGTCGACGTTCCAGCGCGCGGCGGCGGCCTTGACCAGCATCTCGCGCGCGGCGGCGCCGGCGATGCGCATGCCGTAGACGCCGGTGGCGCGCACGGCGGACGAGCCGCCGGTGACCTGGAGATCCATGAAACTGGCGATCGTGCGGAACGTGTTCGACACCAGCCCGCGCGCGAAGGCGGGGATGTCCTTGTCTGTCATGCCCTGGGTGGACAGGATGAAGCCCTCGCCCAGCGGACCATTGGCGAAGATGGCGTCGGCCGGTGCGGCTTCGACCTTCACCTTGCTCCAGTCGGCGTCGAGCTCTTCGGCCGCCATCTGCGGCAGCGCGGTGTAGATGCCGGTACCCATGTCGCAATGGGGAATGACGACGGTGACGGTGTCGTCCTGCGCGATCTTGATCCAGTTGTTGATGAAGCGCTCATTGGGCCCGGCGGCGAGCGCGTCGGCTTCCACGATGTTGTTGCGGGGCCAGCCGACATAGGCGACGGCGCCGACAACCAGCGCGCCGGCGGCGCCGAGGCCGCCCAGGAGGATCATTCTGCGGGTGGAGGCCATGGTCGTTACGCCTTCTGCGCGAGTTCGCGCACCGCGGCGCGGATACGCGGATAGGTCCCGCAGCGGCAGATGTTGGTGATCGCGTTGGCGAGATCCTGGTCGCTCGGGTGCGGGTTCTCCTTGAGCAGCGCCGTCACGGCCATGATCATGCCGGACTGGCAGTAGCCGCATTGCGGGACCTGGTGGTCGATCCACGCCTGCTGCACGGCCGTGTTGCCGTTGGCGGAGATGCCTTCGATCGTCGTGATCTCCTTGCCAACGACCGAGGAGACGGGTGTGACACAGGAGCGTTGCGCGTTGCCGTCGACATGCACGGTGCAGGCGCCGCATTGCGCGATGCCGCAGCCGAACTTCGTGCCGGTGAGGCCAACCTCGTCGCGGATGACCCAGAGCAGCGGCGCATCGTCCTCGACATCGAGGGTGTGCGTCTGGCCGTTGATTTTTAGCTGAACTGTCATGCGGGCCTCCCTGCCGGGGAGACTCATAGCACGTCACATGGTGCCGTTGGAGGCGACCTGCTTGTGGCCGGCGATCAGGGCGGCGGTGGCGGGGAAATCGCTGCGCGTGAGATACAGCATATAGCGGGCGGCCTCATCGAGCGGGTCGAGATGCGGGACGCCGAGACCAGCCTGACGTGTCGAATGGATGACAAAGCCGGCGATTGCACCGTCTGGCGCGACCCAGGCTTCGAGCACCGGGCCGAGACCGGAGACGGCGTAAGTCTGCACGCCGTTATAGGTCCAGAAATTGCCGAGGCTGTAGGCGATGAGGTGGCCCTTGTAGACCTCGAGCGCACGCGGCACGTGCGGCCCCTGCCCGATCACGATGTCGGCGCCGGCGTCGATCACCGTGTGGGCGAAGGCGGTGACGTCGCCGCGGTTCTCGCCGACGAACAACTCGCTGCCGGGCTTGACGTGCACATAGGTCCAGCCCTCGCCGCCGCCATGGAAGGAGACCATGACGAGGTCGTTCGTCTTCTTGAGGTCGCGCACGAGCTGGGCGGCGCGGGAGAGGTCGTTGATGTTGAGTGTGCCGCTGTTGGGCGCAAAAGCGATGAAGCCGACCTTCCTGCCGTTGGGCAGGATCATCTCGCCAGTGCGGGCATCGTCGCGATCAAGGCCCCCATAGGCGATGCCGTTGGCGCGCAGCGCCGCCATGGTGGAGTCGCGGCCCGCCTCGCCATAGTCGCCGCTGTGGTTGTTGGCGAGGCTGACGACGTCGATGCCGAAGCTCTTGAGGATGCCGGCGTAGAAGGTCGGGCCGTGAAAGGCGAAGCACTGGGCGCAGTTCTTGCCGGTGCCCTGTCCGCCTTCGTAGAGCGGGCCCTCAAGATTGACGAAGGCGACGTCGGCGTGGCGGAAGATGCCGGCGAGGTCGGCGCCGACCAGCGTTGCGACATCGACGCCGGGCTTGAGGGCCGGATTCAGACCCTGGGTGATGGAGCCCATCATCACGTCGCCGGCGCCGACGATATCGGTGAGGCGCTGGTCGCCCAGCTGATACTGCTTCGAGAACCACACGGGCTGTTCGGGATAGCGGACCTCGCCGAGGCCGACGCCGGGCTGCAGCTTGAGCGGAAGCTGGACGTTGAGCGTGGGCGCCACCGGCGGCGCGGCCGGTGCTGCCGCGGCAGGTTGCGGCTTTGCGGGCGTGGGGACGTAGACGATTTTCGGCGGCGGTGCCGGAAGGGTGACGGTCTTCGTCGGACCGGGAACGTAGACAATCCTTGGCGGCGCGGCGGGTTCGTGGACGATGATCGTCCTGGGCGGCGGCGCAGGCGCCTGCACGACGATGGTCCTTGCCGGCGGCGCGGGCGCCTGGACGATGACGGTCTTCGGGACGATCACGATGCGCGGCTCGAGCGGCGCGCCGCCGCCTGTGTAGGGCGCGATGTTCAGGCCGGCGAGGACGGCGTGGGTCGCAGGCTTGTGGTCCGAGGTGGAAAGATCGCCGTTAGCGGCGATGACGGTGGTGCAGTCCGGTGCGGTCGCGGCGATGCGCTTGCAGAAGCCCATCGCTTCGGCGACAGAGTTGAACGGGAAGAACAGGCTCTGGATCGGGAGCGTGCCCTTGGCGGTGCGGACGAGGACGCGGCTCCACGGAAGATGGGGCCCAAGCTCGCCGCGCAATGCTGCGAGACTCGCGTCATCCGGCACGTCGCCGATGTTCGCTCCGATAACCGCGAAGGTCGCGGAAGGCGTCGCGGTGCCGAGCTCGCCGGCAGCGAGCTTTGCCTCGTAGCGGGCGACCAGCAGGTGGACGATGATCAGCGCTGTCAGCGCGAGCGACAGCGGGACGAGCGCGGCGGACATGAACCAGCCGTACTCCTCGCGGTGATCCCAGCCGTAAACCCGACGCATCAGCTTAAGCCCTGCCCAGCAGGACATTGCTTGGGCTGTGTGACCAAGTCGAGACGAAGCGGCGGGAGAGTTAATGTGACCGCGTTCAGGCCCCGAAACGTTCCAAAATCCACGGCACGACCGTGTCCATCACCTTCTCGACATCCGGCGCGTCGCGCTGACCGAACGGCGGGTTGAAGTAGTGCTGGGCACCCTCGAAGTTCACGAAGGTCTTGTCCTTCGCGGCAATGACGTCGAACATCGCCTTCGCGTCGCTGACGGGGAAGATCTCCTGGTCCTTCCCTGCGTTGATGAAGATCGTCGGCTGGGGGATTTGCGGCAGGTCGGTCATCTGGTTGGCGTGGCTGGAAAGGCCGCTCCAGGTCGAGAGCCAGGCGTGCGGGGTCGCGTAGCGGCCGAAGCCGAGCAGCTTCCAGTTCATCAGGTCGGTCCGCGGCGACAGGATCGAGCCGTAGTCGCGCGGGCTGGGGTCGATGTGGTTGTCGACGTAGTGCGGGTTCGCCATCGTGCGGTAGATGGTCATGATCGGCTCGAAGGCCTCGCGGCGCAGAATCTCGCGCTGCTTCGTCGGTGCGAGCTTCGCGAAATCCGGATCGGCGTGGAGCCGTTCGGCGCGCTCGTTCTCGGCGATCAGGCCGCGGGCGATGGCGTCGATGCGGCCGACGCGCGCGAGCTGAGCGGCGCGGAAGCGCTGGATGAAGGCGTCATCATAGCGGCACCATTGGGCATCGGACGCGTCGAGCTGTGAGGGCGTGATGAAGCCGTTGGCTTCATCGTACATGTCGAGCGACGGATCGGTGAGGAACGGCTGGTGCTCGTCGACCACGGACGGGTCGATCACCTCGTTCATGATCATGCCCTCGCCCTTGTGGGCGGCGAGATAGATCATCGCGTCGGCCGGGATCATTTCGACCTGGTTGAGACGCGTGGGACGGCCGCCGGGCGTGGTGGCGATGCGGCTGCCCTTCTCCCTCAGCGCCTGTGCCTGGTAGAAGCCGTTGAGCGCACCACCGCCGGAATTGCCGATCAGGACGATGTTCTGCACACCACGCTTCTTGAGCTCCGCGATGCAGGAGGCGACGTCGAGGATGATCTCCTCGTGGACGGTCGTGGTGTCGTTGTTCGGGTTGCGGGTAGTGGCGCCGAGCGCAGCGATGCCTGCCTCGACCAGGCGCGGCACGACGTAGTGATGCTGGAAGTCGGCACGCGGGTGCATGAAGACCGCACCGGTTTTGGGTTTCGGTACCTTCCGTGACGTCCACAACACGCCGCGGTGCTCCCGTCCGTCGGGCGCCTTGAGCAGCAGACTTTCCACGGCATAATCGACCGACGGCGGCCGGCGCATGTTGAACGGCGTGCCCAGCCAGTAGGTCTTCGAAACCAGGTTCATCGTTTTCTCCCCGGCATTTTCCCGTTTCGCTGAAACGCAAAAATGCCCTAGTTTTTGTTGGTCGCGGTTTCGGACGGAAAACCGCTGCACACTTTTCCTGAAACCGCTCCGGCGGGAGTGTGAGGAGCGACCGCGCCATGATCAAGCTCAGCTTCTGTTTGAAACGGCTGCCGCACCTGACACGCGATGAGTTCCAGAAATACTGGTTCGACAATCACGCGCCGCTGGTGAAAAAGCACAGCCAGGTGCTGCGCATCCGCCGCTATGTGCAGATGCACTCAGGCTCCGACGCCGTGAATGCCGGGATCGGCGCGAGCCGGCAGGCGCCCGAGATGTTCGATGGCGTTGCCGAGCTGTGGTGGGATTCGTTCGAGGACATCACGGGCAACACGCACCCCGATGCGCCCGCTGCGGGACTGGCGCTGCTCGAGGACGAGCGGAAGTTCATCGACCTGCCCCGCTCGCCGCTGTTCTTCGGCGAGGAGAAAGTGATCATCGGCTAGGGTGTTTCGTTCCACTTCCAGTCAGCCTCGCTGAGGCGTGCGACGGCTTTTGTCGTGGGCGCGAACGTCTTTCCGTTCCAGCGATAGGTGTCCGAGACGGTCCGCGAGCCCAGCTTCGGCGGTTTGGGGCTGTCGTTGTCGCATTCGTCGGTGTTGCGGGTCATGTCGACGGCGACGCTGATCTTCAGATCGTAATAGGGCTTGCCGGGTTGGGTGGTGTAGGTGGGCGACTGCATCTCGCTGTAGGTGCAGAACGAATTGCCGAAGATGAAGAAGGTGTCGATCGTCTGAAGCTTGCCGCCGCGCAGGAACATCGGCGTGTCGAGCTCGTAGCTCTGGTTCGAATTGCTGTGGGTGGAGGCGACGATGAACATGTCCGTGGCCGGCGCGATGGGCTTCACCTCGCGCAGGTCGTTGAAACGGTCGCCGCCGACGTTCATGTAGTCGAGAAGCTTCGGCGTCTTCGCCTCGTCGTCATATGCCGCGAGCAGCGTATCGAATCCTTCGTCGCCGGCGGAGTCGCCGCTGAAGAGCAGGATGCGCTTGTGGCCGTCTTCGCGCACATGCTGGACTGTGAGCGCGCTGAACGAGATTGATTCCGACAGCGGATCTTTCGACGGCGCCATGCCTCGGAAATTCTTGATGCGGGAGAGGGTCCAGACGTCCTGGTCCCTGGTGAGACTGGGCGCGATCTGCTTGAGCAGCATCGCGTAGGTGACGCCGGGGTGACCGGGCACGCTGTCGTCCGGAGCTTCGGCGAAAGCGGGTGTGGTTGCTGCGGCGGCGAACAAACCCACAATCATCATCGCCCGCTTTATGCCGGCGACCCAATTTTGGTGCGCCAACAAAAATGGGTCACCCGGATGCGCTTTGCGCACCGGGTGATGACGGCCGGTTTTTGAAAAGAACATCTGCCTGCCCCGGCACCACACGCGCAAGATGTGCGCGCATGGTGTCGGAATCTGGGCGTCAGATGTCGGCGTAGCAACGGACTTCCTCGTCCGCGCCCGGCGTGGTGAGGGCGCCGAAGCGCGCGGGGCCGACGTTCCTGGCGTAGCGGGCGAGCACGCCGGTCTTGAAGGCCGGCGGCCTGGGCTTCCAGGCCTTGGCGCGCGCCCCCAGTTCGGCGTCGGAGAGTTCGACGTTCATCGTGCCGGCGTCGGCGTCGATCACGATGATGTCGCCGTCTTTCAAGAGGCCGATCGGGCCCCCGTCGGCGGCTTCGGGGCCGACATGGCCGACGCACAGGCCACGGGTGGCGCCGGAGAAACGGCCGTCGGTGATCAGGGCGATGTTCTCTGTGCCCTGCCCGTAGATCGCAGCTGTGGTCGACAGCATCTCGCGCATGCCCGGGCCACCCTTGGGGCCCTCGTACCGGATGACGATGACGTCGCCTTCCCTGTAGTCGTGCCGGTCGACGGCAGCGAAGGCGTCTTCCTCGCGGTCGAACACGCGTGCGGGGCCGCGATGTTTGGTGTGCTTGAGGCCCGCGACCTTCACGATGGCACCTTCGGGCGCGAGGTTGCCTTTCAGGCCGACCACGCCGCCCGTGGGGGCGAGCGCGTTCTTCACCTCCACCATCACCTTCTGGTCGGGGTTGAACTTCACGTCCTTCAGGTTCTCCGCGACCGTCTTGCCGGTGACGGTCATGCAGTCGCCGTGCAGAAGTCCGGCGTCGAGCATAATGCGCATCAGCATCGGCACGCCGCCCGCTTCCCACATGTCCTTGGCGACGTACTTGCCGCCGGGCTTGAGCGAGGCGAGATAGGGGGTCGAACGGAAGACCTCCGCCACGTCGAACAGGTCGAACTTGATGCCGGCCTCGTTCGCCATCGCGGGCAGATGGAGCGCGGCGTTGGTTGAGCCGCCCGTGGCGGCGACGACGCGGGCGGCGTTCTCGAACGCCTTCTTCGTGGCGATGTCGCGCGGGCGGATGTTCTTGGCGAGCAGGTCCATCACGGCCTTGCCTGCGTTGAGCGCGAAGTTGTCGCGTTCCAGGATCACGGCCGGAGGCCCGGAGGAGTATGGCAGCGCCAGGCCGATCGCTTCGGCGACGCAGGCCATGGTGTTGGCGGTAAACTGGCCGCCGCAAGCGCCGGCGCCGGGGCATGCGACGCATTCGAGCTCGTGCAGGTCGCCATCGCTCATCTTGCCGGCGCTGTGCATGCCGACGCCTTCGAACAGGTCGACCACGGTCACGTCCTTGCCGCGAAAGTGACCGGGCATGATCGAGCCGCCATAGAGGAACACGCTGGGCACGTTGAGGCGCAGCATCGACATCATCATGCCGGGAAGGGACTTGTCGCAGCCGGCGATGCCGATCAGCGCATCGTAGCAATGGCCGCGCATGGTGAGCTCCACGCTGTCGGCGATAACCTCGCGGCTGACGAGCGAGGATTTCATGCCCTCGTGGCCCATGGCGATGCCGTCGGTCACGGTGATGGTGCAGAACTCGCGCGGCGTGCCGCCGGAGTCCTTGACGCCCTTCTTCGCCGATTGGGCCTGACGCATCAGCGCGATATTGCAGGGCGCGGCCTCGTTCCAGCAGGACGCCACGCCGACAAAGGGCTGGTGGATCTCCGTCTCGGTGAGACCCATCGCGTAATAGTACGAGCGGTGCGGCGCGCGCTCTGCACCTTCGGTGACGTGGCGGGACGGCAGGCGGGATTTGTCGATCTTGCTCATTTAATTCTCTGCGACGTGCGGGAGCGGCAACGTAGTTGTTTTTGGGCGGTGCGGGAGGGGGCTTAAGGCCACATTTCCGCCGCCTACTTTGGAAGTATTCGAAGGTACTTGAAATCGGGCCCTGCGACCTTAGATTCATTCCAACCAAAAGCCCGGCGAAAGTCCCTCCCCCCTCCAGACCCAGCCGGGCCTGCCTGGACCCAGGCGGCAAGCCCAAGCGCCGCCTGGGTTCTTTTCGTCTGGTGGTGCTGCCATTCTTCGAGGGCGGCCGGGCGGCCATATCAGGATGCCTCTTGGCTGAACCGTCATGCTGAGAGTGCGGCGCGCCAAACCACGACGGTAATCGGTTCGCACTCCCATCGCAGCGGTAGCGAACACTGGGCGTCCCCGGGATTGAACCTTGGTCCAGCCAGTCGGACCGCAGCCCTTAGTTTAGAATCGTTCTCAAGTAACTTGACGGACTCCCCGGTCAAGTTTAGAACCTGTCTAATGTGATGAAATGCGCTCGCCCCGAAAGCGCTCGTCACTGGAAAATCTCTGGCCGCGGATCGGTTCCGCAAATTCGCACGAAGGGAGATCACAATGAGTGACAGCAGGACAGAAGCCGGAAAATGCCCGGTGATGCAGGGCCCCGCGAAAAAGCCCGGCCGGTCGAACCGCGACTGGTGGCCCGACCAGCTCGACATCTCGCGGTTGCACGCGAAGCACCCGTCAGCCGATCCGATGGGCAAGGACTTTGACTACGCGAAGGAATTCAAGACGCTCGACCTCGACGCCGTCATTGCCGACCTGAAGAAGCTGATGACTGACAGCCAACCCTGGTGGCCGGCGGACTTCGGGCACTATGGCGGGCTGTTCATCCGCCTCGCGTGGCATGCTGCGGGCACCTATCGCATCGCGGACGGACGCGGCGGCGCCGGCGGCGGGCAGCAGCGCTTTGCGCCGCTGAACTCGTGGCCGGACAACACGAACCTGGACAAGGGCCGCCGCCTGCTGTGGCCGATCAAACAGAAATACGGGCGCAAGATCTCCTGGGCCGACCTGTTCGTGCTGGTCGGCAACGTTGCACTGGAGTCGATGGGCTTCAAGACATTTGGGTTTGCCGGAGGCCGTCCCGACCAGTGGGAGCCGGAAGAGCTCTATTGGGGTCCGGAAGGCACATGGCTGGGCGATGAGCGCTACAGCGGCGAGCGCCAGCTCCAGGGGCCTTTGGGCGCCGTGCAAATGGGCCTGATCTACGTCAACCCGGAAGGCCCAAACGGCAAGGCCGATCCCGTCGCAGCGGCGCACGACATTCGCGAGACCTTCGCGCGCATGGCGATGGATGACGAAGAGACCGTGGCGCTGATTGCCGGCGGCCACACGTTCGGCAAGACGCATGGCGCGGGCGATCCGTCCTTCATAGGACCGGAGCCGGAAGGCGCGGTGATCGAGGACCAGGGCCTCGGCTGGCACAGCAGATACAAGACCGGCATCGGCGCCGATGCGATCACCGGCGGCCCGGAAGTGATCTGGACGCAGACGCCGACCAAGTGGTCGAACCACTTCTTCGACAACCTGTTCAAATACGAATGGGAGCTCGAAAAGAGCCCGGCGGGCGCGCAGCAATGGCGCGCCAAGGGCGCCGCGGCGGACATTCCAGACCCGTTCGATCCCAAGAAAAAGCGCGTGCCGACGATGCTGACGACCGACCTGTCGCTGCGCTTCGATCCGGTCTACGAGAAGATCTCGCGCCGGTTCCATCAGCACCCGGAGCAGTTCGCGGATGCGTTCGCGCGTGCCTGGTTCAAGCTCACCCACCGCGACATGGGCCCGATCCAGCGCTATCTCGGCCCGCTGGTGCCGAAGGAAGAGCTGATCTGGCAGGACCGCGTGCCGAAGGGCCACGCGCTGAGCGATGCGGATGTGAGCTCGCTGAAGCAGAAGATCCTGGCGAGCGGCCTCTCGGTGGCGGAATTGGTGTCGGCGGCGTGGGCCTCGGCCTCGACCTTCCGCGGTTCGGACAAGCGCGGCGGCGCCAATGGCGGCCGCGTGCGGCTGGCGCCGCAGAAGGACTGGGAGGTCAACAAGCCCGAGCAGCTCAAGACCGTGCTGAAGACGCTGGAAGGCATCCAGAAGGACTTCGGCAAGCCGGTGTCGATCGCCGACCTGATCGTGCTGGGCGGTTCGGCGGCGATCGAGAAGGCGGCGAAAGACGCGGGCGTCACGGTGACGGTGCCTTTCGCCAGCGGGCGCGGTGACGCCTCGCAGGCGCAGACCGACGCGCATTCGTTCGCGCCGCTGGAACCTCTGGCCGATGGCTTCCGCAACTATGTCAGCGGCAAGCCGCAGTTCCTGAAGCCCGAAGAGGCGCTGGTCGACCGTGCGCAGTTGCTCACGCTCACGGCGCCGGAGATGACGGTTCTGGTGGGCGGCCTGCGCGTGCTGGGCGCCAATGCCGACGGGTCGAAGCATGGCGTGTTCACACACAAGGTGGGCACGCTGAGCAACGACTTCTTCGTCAACCTGCTCGACATGAACACCGAGTGGAAGCCGAAGGATGGGGCCTATGAAGGCCGCGACCGCAAGACAGGCGCCGCGAAATGGACGGCCACGCGCGTCGACCTGATCTTCGGCTCGCACGCGCAGCTGCGCGCGCTGGCCGAGGTGTACGCGCAGTCCGACTCGAAGGAAAAGTTCGTGAAGGACTTCGTGGCGGCGTGGGTGAAGGTGATGAACGCCGACCGCTACGACCTGCACGCGTAGCCGTTCCGACATTCCGAAAAAGAAGGGCCGGGCTCGAAAGCGCCCGGCCCTTCTGTTCAACCAACCGCTGCGTCTTCGAGCGACGGGTAATCGGTGTAGCCACCGGGACCGGGCGCGTAGAACGTCTTTACGTCCCACGCGTTGAGCGGGGCGTTCTGCCTGAAGCGCGTTTCGAGGTCGGGGTTGGCGATGTAGAGCTTGCCGTAGGCGACCGCGTCGGCGGTGCCGGCGTCCAACGCGGCCTGGCCGGTCTCCCTGGTGAAGTTCTCGTTCACGACATAGACGCCGCTGAAGGCTTCCTTGAGCTGCGGGCCAATGCTGCTGGCGGCCTGGTGCTCGCGGGCGCAGAGGAAGGCGAGCTTGCGCTTGCCGAGTTCCTTCGCGACATAGGTGAAGGTCGCCTTGAGGTCGCTGTCGCCCATGGTGTGCGCATCACCGCGCGGGGCGAGATGCATCGCAACACGATCGGCGCCCCAGACTTCGCAGCAAGCATCGGCGACCTCGAGCATCAGGCGCGCGCGCTTCTCGCGGCTGCCGCCATAAGCGTCCGTGCGCCGGTTCACGCTGTCCTGCAGGAACTGGTCGAGGAGATAGCCGTTGGCGCCGTGGATCTCGACCCCGTCGAAGCCGGCCTTCTTCGCGTTCTCTGCACCCTTCCTGTAGGCGGCGATAACGGCGGGAATTTCGGCCGTATCGAGGGCACGCGGCGCCTCGTAATTCTTCTGTGGACGGAGCAACGAGACGTGGCCGCCGGCGGCTATGGCACTGGCGGAGACGGGCTGACGGCCGTTCAGGAAGACTGGGTCGCTGATGCGGCCGACATGCCAGAGCTGGAGGAAGATGTGACCGCCCTTCCTGTGCACTGCGTCGACGACCGGCTTCCAGCCCTCGGTCTGCTCGTCGGACCAGATGCCGGGCGTGTTGGGATAACCGACGCCCATCGGATCGACGGACGTGGCTTCCGTCATGATCAGGCCGGCACCGGCACGCTGTGTGTAGTACTCGATGGCGAGCGGCGCGGGTACCCGGCTGCCCTCCACCGCGCGGGTGCGCGTGAGCGGCGCCATCCAGATGCGATTGGGCAGCGTGAGCGGGCCTACCCTGATGGGATCGAACAGTGACGGCATGGGGATTGTCCTTTGGCGAGATAGCGGTCCGGTGAATGTAGGGAGCGGTTCGCGGGCCGCCAACCGCGACGCCGGTATGGATACCTCAGCGGATTTCACAGCGTTCGCGCTGGCCTAAACCTCGTACGCCTTGATGCCCCTGGCGTCGCGGACGATCACGTCGCCGTCGCGCATGGTGCGGTACGGCATTGCCTGGTCGAGCAGATACATCGTGACGCGCTCGGCTGCGGGACCTTCAGCATGGCCGCAGTCGTAGTGCGGCACGAGATGGAACGGGATCAGGTCGAGGCCGTCGAAGATCGGTTCGGGATCGTAGCCGGGCGCGACCTGGCTGGGGTCGTCCATGAACTCGATGCCCCTGAGGTTCGGGCAGGCGACGATTGCACCGGCGCTCCAGCCGCCATAGGCGAGCCTGTCCGCCCGGATCAGCGGCGGCGCGATTCGGTCGAAGCCAGACTGGCGCATGGCGCGGCGCAGGAGGAACGCGTTGCCGCCGGTGACCCACACCATGTCGAGCACACTCAACACCGGCTCGAGCTTTTCGGGCGCGCCGAAGTAGTCGCGCAGGTCGAGCGCGGTGGCGCGAAGGCCGGCGGCGTTCAGCTCGGCGACGGGATCGTGGACGGTGCGGGCGTAGGTCTCGCGGTTGGGTTGCGGGATCAGGTCGAGGGCGTTCGAGACGACGCCGACCCTGGCCCCCTGCCCTGCGAGCTGCACGAGGAGGTCGACGCGGTTGCCGAACTTGTCGGAGGAAAGGAACAGGCGCATGCAATGCTTTTGGCCGATTGCGGGCCATTTGGCCATCGGGCACATTTGCACCGCTTTTCAGGAAGGGTCTGCCCCATGCGCCGTTTGTGGGCCGCGATCGTGTTGCCGCTGGCCGTGGCCGCGTGCGGTCCGTCGCAGGAGGATGCCGCCGCCTATGCCGATGCCGTGCGCTGCTACAATGCGTCGAGCATGTACTCGCAGATGTTCCTGGTGACCGGCGAGCAGGAGAGCACGCGCAGGCTTCTGGACCACGCCAAAGCGTTGCGGAGCCAGGCCATTGCCCTGGGAGACAAGATCGGCAAGGACGAGAAGGCCGTCACTGCCGAGTTCAAGAACGACGACACCGGTTATCTGCACCGGTTCTACATCGTGGGCGGCGGCGGCTCGCTGACGCCAACCGGCTTCGCGGCAAGCGAGGTCCTGTACTGCAACCTGACGCCGCTTTTGCAGCAGTAGCGCGTTAGTCCGCGAGCCTGGCAACCGCCTCTTTCAAACGCGCGGCTGTCGCGATCGCTTCGGCACGCTTGTCGCGCTGTTCGGCGAGCACGTCTTCCGGGGCCTTGGCGACGAATTGCTCGTTGTTGAGCTTGGCGTCGAAGCGGGCGATCTCGTCGGTGGCCTTCTTCAGCTCCTTTTCGAGGCGCGCGCGCTCCTTGGCGAAGTCGATGATACCGGCGAGCGGCAGTGCGACGATCTGACGGTCGAGCACGAATTGCGCCGAGTTACGAAGAATGACGTCCGAGTACTCCGCGCTGGAGAGCCGCGCCAGCGTCCGGATCGTGTCGCGGTGGCGATCGAGCCGACTCATGATCTCCGGATCGGCATGCGGCAACATCAGGGGGATGTAGCTCGCGGGCGGGACGTTCATTTCGGCGCGGGCGGAGCGGACGCCACTCACGAGGTCGATCACCCATTGCAGGTCGCGGCGGGCATCCTCGAACTTCGGCAGCGTGGAGAAATCGGGCCAAGCGGCTTCGATAAGCAGGCTTGCGCGCGGGGTGGTGCCTTCGGCGGTGCGGGCCCAGAGTTCTTCGGTGATGAAGGGCATGAAGGGATGCAGCAGCTTCAGGAGTTGGTCGCGCGCCCAGGCGGCGGTAGCGCGGGTCTCGGCCTTGGCGGCCTCGTCCGCGCCGTTGAACACCGGCTTGCAGATTTCGAGATACCAGTCGCAGAACACGTCGTAGACGAAGTGATAGACGGTCGCCGACGCCTCGTTGAACCTGAGGTTAGCGATCTGCGCTGTGACGTCGGACGCAGCTTGCGCCGTCTCGGCGACGATCCACTGGTTGGCGGCGAGCGTCACCTTTGCCGGATCGAAGCCGGGCTGCGTGACGCAACCGTTCATCTCGCAGAAGCGGGTGGCGTTCCACAGCTTGGTGGCGAAGTTGCGGTTGGGCTCAACGCGACTGGGGCCAATGCGCATGTCGCGACCGGTGCCCGCGGCGAGCGAGAGCGTGAAGCGCAGCGCGTCGGCGCCGTATTCGTCGACGATGTCGATGGGATCGACCACGTTGCCCTTGGTCTTCGACATCTTCGTGCCCTTCTCGTCGAGCACGCGGGTGTGGATGAAGACCGTGTGGAACGGCACGTCTTCCATAAAGTGCAAGCCCATCATCATCATACGGGCGACCCAGAAGAAGATGATGTCGAACGCGGTCGAAAGAACCGAGGTCGGGTAGTAGCGCCTGAGCTCCGGCGTCTCATCCGGCCAGCCGAGTGTCGAGAAGGGCCACAGCGCGGACGAGAACCAGGTGTCGAGCACGTCGGGATCGCGCGTCAGCTTCTTGCCCGGCGCCCGAGCCTGCGCCTCTTCCTCTGACATCGCGACGTAGATCTTGCCGTCGGCGTCGTACCACGCGGGAATCTGGTGGCCCCACCAGAGCTGGCGCGAGATGCACCACGGGTGGATGTTGCGCATCCAGTTGTAATAGGTGTTGGTCCACTGCTCGGGCACGAATTTGGTGCGGCCCCGCTCCACCGCCTCGATGGCGCGGTCAGCGAGCGGCTTGACGTTGCAGTACCACTGCTCGGTCATCAGTGGTTCGAGCACGACGGTCTTGGTCTTCTCGTCGTGCGGCACGGCATGGGTGATGGCATCGACCTTCTCGACAAGATTGACCGGCTCGGTCCAGCCGACGAGATCGACGGCTTCCAGATCGGCGAGGATCGTCCTGCGCGCCTCGGTGGTGCTTAAGCCCCGATAGGCCTGGGGCACGCTGTCGTTGAGTGTGCCGTCCTTGTTCAGGATGTTGATGAGCGGGAGGTTGTGGCGCCTGCCGACTTCGAAGTCGTTGAAGTCGTGGCCGGGCGTGATCTTGACCGCGCCGGTGCCCTTCTCGGGATCGGAGTGCTCGTCGGCAATGATCGGGATGTGCCGGTTGGCGAGCGGCACGATCGCGTTGCGGCCGATGAGGTCCTTGTAGCGCGGATCGTCGGGATGAACGGCGATCGCGGTGTCGCCCAGCATCGTCTCCGGGCGCGTCGTGGCAACCGTGATGAACCGGCCCATCTCGCCCTCGACCGGATACTTCAGGTACCAGAGGTGGCCCTTCACCTCGATGTTCTCGACTTCGAGGTCGGACACCGCGGTCTGCAGGCGCGGGTCCCAGTTGACCAGGCGCTTGTCCTTGTAGATCAGGCCCTGGTTGTAGAGCTCGACGAACACCCTGAGGACGGCGCGGGAGAGGCCCTCGTCCATCGTGAAGCGTTCGCGGGTCCAGTCGGCGGAGGCGCCCAGGCGGCGAAGCTGGCTGATGATCGCGCCGCCGGATTCGTCCTTCCACTTCCACACGGCTTCGAGGAATTTCTCGCGGCCCATCTGCACGCGCGACTGCTGGCGCTCGGCGAGCTGGCGTTCGACGATGAGCTGGGTGGCGATGCCGGCGTGGTCGGTGCCGACCTGCCAGAGCACGTCCTTGCCGCGCATGCGCTCGAACCGGACGAGGATGTCCTGAAGGGTGTTGTTCAGCGCGTGGCCGATGTGGAGCCGCCCGGTGATGTTGGGCGGCGGGATCATGATGCAGAAGGTTTCCCCGCCGGGCCGGCGGCCGGCCCTGAAAGCGCCGGAGGCTTCCCATTGCGCGTAGATGCGGCCTTCGATGGCCTTCGGATCAAATCTGGGTTCGAGCATGAATTCCTCTTGGGCCCGGGTTTATCCCGGACCGTTTCAAGAGGAAAGCTGGTCCGGGGCGACCCCGGACCGTTCGGTCAATGGGTCGCTATTTGCCGCCGCGCGCGCGTACGACGCGTTCGACTTCGGTGCGCACGGCGCCTTCGAGGAGCGCCGGGAAGTGCTCGTCCATCCATTCGCGGATGAGCGGCTTCACGGCGTTCAGCAGGTCGGCCTTGTTGTGGTCCATCCACTGGTTGAGCACCGGATCGAAGGCGGCGACGACGGCGCGCTCGAACACGGCTTCGACCGACGCGCCCGGCGGCTGGTTGAGCGCGGCCGGCGCATGGACCGGCGCCGGCGTGGGAGCCGGCGGTTCGACGGCTTGCGGGATCTTGGCAAAGGTCTCGTCCAGCGCCTTGCGGGTCTTGTCCGAGAAGATGTCGTCATGCGCGACTGGCGCGGGAGCCGGCTTGGGTTCGTCGATCGTGCGGAATTCGATTTCGTCCGCCGGCTTCGGCGCGGGCGGCGGAGGCGGCGCGGCGCGCACAGGCTCCGGCTTGGGGGCCGGCGGCGCTTCGGCCGGCACTTCCTGGGTCAGTTCGAGGACATCGGCCTCGACCGGCACAGCAGCCGGGGCCGCTGGAGCGGCAGCAGCGGTGGGCGCCGCGGGCTGCTCGGTGGAATCTTCCGAGATGATCTTGCGGATAGAGGCGAGGATCTCCTCCATCGTGGGTTCATGCTGCGGGTTCGACGCCATTGGAAAACTCCGGTTGCGCAGGGCTTCACGGGAAATCTATTTGGACCCTAGGACAGTGGCCCTTGGAAGGCAAAAACTTCGTTAACGGGTCTATCAATTCCCGTTCCGCCCTTCGCACCTGACAGTGCTACGGGCACCTCCCCCGCCAGTGCGCTTTCGCGCGCGCGGGTGGAGGGCGGTCCCATAGTTTGCACTCGAATGTGACGACCAGTTTGCGGTGCTAGTCGCCGAAGCCGATCCAGGCTGCGGCGTCGTTGTCATAGTGCACGGTGGGGTCGTAGAGCTTCACCTTCAGGCCCAGATTCGTGGCGGTCAGCGCGCCGCTGGCGGACAGAACCTGGAAGGCCGCAACGACGGCATTGTGCTTGGCTGTCACCAGGGCGACCGCGGCGTTCAGGAGCTCCTGCTGGGCGTTGAGCACGTCCAGGATGGTGCGGCCGCCGACCGACTGCTCCTTGGAGACGCCTTCGAAGGCGATCCGGTTGGCGGCGACCGCCGCCTCGCCTGAGGCGATCGAGGCTTCAGCGGATTCGAACTGTGCCCAGGCGACGGCCACCGCATCGCGCACCGCGCGGTCGGATACGTGGATGTTCAACTCGGCCTGCGCGTGCAGCTCCTTGGCCTGGCGCAGCGTCGCCTCCTCCACGCCCGCCTGGTAGATCGGGACGTTGAGCTGCCCGGTCACGGTGATCGCATGCTGTGCGGTGTGCGGCGTGTTGTTGAAGCCGCCTGTGGGCGTCACCAGCGAGCCCTGGCCGTAGCCGTACTGGCCCTGCACCGAGAAGGTCGGCAGCATGGCGCCGAACGCGTCGTCGACGGCGTAGTTGGCGGCGACTTCGTTCTCGCGCGCCACTACGATGTTGGGGTTCTGCTTCAGCGCGAGCGTGGTGGAGTCGTCGAGGCTGGCCGGCAGCGCCGGCGGCAGCGTCGGATCGGTCTCCAGCGTTTCCGGCTCGCGGCCGATGGCTTGCAGGAAATTCGCGACGCTGATCGCGAGCTGGCTTTGCGCCGCGGTGAGATCGGACTGCGCGCCGGCGAGGCGCGCCTGCGCTTGCGCCACGTCGGTGCGGGTCAGCGAACCGGCGTTGAACTGTGCCTGGGTCGCGTCCGCCTGCTTCTGCAACAGCTCGACGTTGCGCTTGCGCAGGTTGAGGACCGCGGTATTGAGCACAACGTCCATGTAAGCGGTCGCGGCGCTCAACAGCACCGTCTGCTCGGCGGCAATGAGCTGGGCGCGGCCGACGCGGACGAGCGCTTTCGCACGGCCGATCTGCGCGATGCTGCGGCCACCCTTGAAGATCGGCTGGGTGATGGTCAGCGCACCCTGGAGCGGATGGGCCGAGATCGTCGAGAACGTGCCGACGCCCGGGATCGTCTGGGGAAAGAAGTAGTACTGCTGATAGGCGTAGGTGCCGCCAGCCGAGATCGTCGGGCGCCAGTTGCCGTTCGCGATGTCGACCCCCTCGTCCGTGGCGCGCAGGCTGGCCTGCTGTGCAGCGAGAGTCGGGTTGGTCTCGTAGGCGACCGCGAGCGCTTCCATCAGCGACAGGCTGGGCTTGTTGGGCGCCGGCGGCATCAGGCTGGCGGCGTCCGCCGCGGTCGCAGCCGGCGTGGCGGCCTGCGCCAGACGCGCCTTGCCCAGCCTGGCGGGATGATGCGGCGCCGCGGCGGCAGACACCGCAACAACAAGCACGGCAAGCGCCGGAACGACCGCGAAGCGGTAGTTGAAATTCATAATAGTTGCGCCCCTCAAGCCCTCGACCCCTACATGGGGATATCAGAAGACGAATCCAACCACCTTCTTGAAACCGGCAAGGACCGGCACCGTTGCGTCGAAGTCGGGTCGTTCCCCCACGCGGCCTTTGTCCTTCACGAAGAGATGCGCATGGCCCTGCGCGCCGGTCTGGATCACCGCAACGAGGCGGCCGCCTTCGGCAAGCTGGTCGAACAGCGAATCCGGCACGGCTTCGATCGCGCCGTTGATGAAGATAAGGCTGTAGGGCGCCCTGGCCTTGTGACCCTCGGTCAGACCGCCCTGCACCACCGCGACATTCGGCGCGCCACTGGCCGGGACCATGTCGGAGGCGATGCGGACGAGATCGGCGTCCTGCTCCAGCGCCACGACGGAACGGACGATCCGGCCGATGACGACCGAGGAGTAGCCGGTGCCGCAGCCGACATCGAGCACGGTGTCGGTGCCGCGCAGATTCGCAAGCTGGAGAAGCTTGGCAAAGGTGCGCGGGTCGAGCAGAAAACGGCCGGGCGCGATTTCCACCGGAACGTCCGCATAGGCGATGGCGCGCCGGTTGGCGGGCACGAAGCGCTCGCGCGGGACGGTGTTCATCACCTGGTGCAGGCGGACGTCGGTGACGTCGTTGGTGCGGACCTGGGTCTCGACCATGTTGAAGCGCTGGGTGGCGTAGTCGGCCATGGGGACGTGATTCTCTGGCGGCGGGCTGAGGGCTTATAGGGGGGTGGTACCGGCCTGACAACGCGAACCGTTCGGGGCCCGGTTGTCGGGCGGTACATGCATCTGTTATAGGCCGCGTCCGCATCCAAACCTGCCGGGTCTTGGACGAGCTCTTCGAGGCCACGTGGCGGAGTGGTGACGCAGCGGACTGCAAATCCGCGAACCCCGGTTCAATTCCGGGCGTGGCCTCCAAAATCCCAGTAACCGCAGCCAGCGCCAGCCATGAGCCGGATGCGCCTATCAGTATGACTACCTGCCCCAAAAACGATCACTTTAAGGGTTTATTAACCTTGGCGGCCCATAGTTCCCACCGTCTTCCCTTGAAGACACCCCACCATTACCCAACGCCTTGGGGCCGGGCTAAACACCCGGCCTCTTTTTCATTTAAGGGCCATTTGGGACGAAATGTCTTGTTGGATCAGAGGGATCGTTTTGGGCTTCCCATCCCGGCAGAGACGCGTTAGACACCGCCCTCCAAAATTGTGTTCCTCGGTAGCTCAGCGGTAGAGCATCCGACTGTTAATCGGATGGTCGCAGGTTCGAATCCCGCCCGGGGAGCCATTTTTCGGCACGCTATTTTCCTATCGCACGCCTCGGCGCGTCCATAAGAGCGTCAGCAGGCATTTTTGCCGCGGATGCCGCTCAACCGACTATGGGTGATGAGAATAGTGTGCCCTGTAGAGTTCTGCGGCGAGGAACCCTGCCAGCCAGCCGAACAATGCACCGGCCAAGACGTCGCTCACAAAGTGCCAATCTCCCACGATCAGGGCCGCAGCGGCGATCGTCAGCAGAGGTAGAAGCACCCAGGCGGTAGATCGCTGCAATTGCATCATCACCACGCAAAACGACACGGCGAGCGTCATGTGGCCTGATGGAAAGCTCGAGTCGCGCGTTCCTTCCAACAGATGAAAGGCGTGTCCGGCACCTTCCAACAGAAATTGGTGCGGTGACGGCACCCCAAAGAACAGCTTGAAGACCGTATCGTTGGCCGCGTAGGCGCAGACGGACGTCAATGCAGCAACAACCACTGAGCGGTTGAAGTCCGAGAGGTGACCCCTAAAGAGCCGGACGATTGCCAGCATGACCACAACGATCAATTCGCCGGTGACGAGGACAGCGCTTCCCAGGCCGTGGGCGGCGTTCTCGAATGCGCCGAGATTGAACCGGAAGTTTCTCGCGACCGGGACATCGACCCACGCGTACGCAATGAAGACCAGGGCTGCGCCCGCACCGTACAAGAGGGACACACGCCGAAGGACAGTGTTCAAGAGGTTTCGCCAACCGCGGGGCTGCCCGGCACATCAGCACAAAGTGCGAGTTCCAGGCAATAAACCGGGAACAATCGCGAAGGATTGCTCCGCAACAGCAACTCAGTACCGCGTCGACTTCTCGCAGCTCAATCCTTGCCCATCATCTCGGAGAGCGAGTCGTCGAGGTTGCCAGCTTCGACCTTCTGGACGTCGATCACACCCTTGTAGCCGATCCTGGCGGTGGCGCTGGCGCGCCAGGCGTCGACGATCATGTCTCGCAATTCGGCAGCGCCCGCGGCAAGCCGCGCGGCGGCAAAGGCCTTGGCCTCGGGATTTGCCGCGCCGCCCGCGGCGGGCTTGTCGAAGCCGTGTACCTTGTCGAGCCGGAAGGTCTGCGCGACGAAGCCGAGCGTCGTCATCAGGTAGTCTCCGGTACGCACCTCGATAGCGCAGGCGCAGGCACGATACGGCGCCATGAGCGGCGCGATGTCGGCCTCGGTGACGTTGTCGCGGACGAAGGCGCTCTCGAACTTCGAGTGGAGACCCGGGCTCTGGGTGAAGTTTTCCGGGTTCGGAAAATCGCCCCAGGTGTTGTAGTGCAGCGACACGTGCAGCGGCTGGCTGGCGTCGCCTACGTAGTGCGCCCACACACCGAGATCGCGCACGGTGAGGCCCTCGCGCAGGATGCGGTCCTGGGTGAACCAGGCGCGGTCCTCGGCGGACCTGGCGAACTTCTCCCCTGCGACGTCGACGCGCCACATAGCGAAATCGTGGACGAGCTGCTGCCAGCCGTCGATGATCGAGTAAGGCAGGTAGCCCGCGGTGTATTGCGTGTGCTTGTCCTTCGGGTCCCTCGCCCAGAAGCTTGTCGTGGCGCGCACGGCAGTGTCGTAGTCCTCGCGCGTCGGCGGCAGCGCCTTCAGGGATGGACCACCGTCGTACACGTGACCGTCATCCGTCGCATCGACGAAGTGGCCGGGGTCGCGTTCGCGATCGTGTGCGAGGCCCGCATCGCGCCAGCGGTCCGGCTCACGCGCGAGTTCGCCGATGAAGGCGACCGACTGCGAGGTTCGGACGAAGGCCGGGATCTCGTCAGGCAGTGCCCTGGTGGCGAGCTCGCCGATCATGCGATGGCCACTTGCACCCCAGCCGACCGCCTGCACGGGGATCAGGCACGCCGTTGCCAGCAGCAGCGCGATGTTTCCGGCGTTCATGTCGGCAAGTCTCCTATTGCTGCCGGGCTTGGTAGCGTCCGCGCCCCACGTGGGTCCAGTGACGAACGAAAAAAGGCCGGTCTCGCGACCGGCCTTTTCGTTTTGCGTATGCCGCGACGGCTCAGAACACCGTGCGCAGCGTAACCTGGAACGTGCGCGGGAAGCCGACAGTCAGCAGCGGGTAGCTGGTGCAGCCCGCGGTCGTCGGAGCGACCGGCGTGAAGCACGTACGCGACGTCGCGACCGAACCGAAGTACTTCTCGTCGAAGATGTTCGACACGTTGAACTTGAGGTACGAGCCGTCCCAGCCCAGTTCGCTGAAGTCGTAGGTGATGTCGGCGTCGGCCGTGTAGTAGCTCGGCACCTTGTAGTCGTTGACGTCGGTCGCGTAACGGCTGCCGACGAACTTGCCGTCGAGACCGAAGCGGAAGCCCCACATGGTGTACTGCGCCCGCAGGGTGCTCATGTAGTTCGGCGACTCGACAAGCTGCTTGCCGGCGGTCGGCAGAGTGACCGTGGCGTTGATCGGCAGATTGTTGACCACGCGGGTCTTCAGGTACGAGAACGTGCCGAAGATGCTGAATGCATCGTCGAGGTCCACACCGCCGTCGACATCGAAGCCGGCCATGTTCACCGTACCGATGTTGTGGTCGATGCTGATGCCCTGCGCCGGGTCGAAGGTCGACACGATGCGGTTGCGGAACTGCGAGTTCCACAGCGTGACCGACAGGTGCTCGCTGTCGCCGTGATAGCGGTAGCCGAGGTCGTAGGACGTCGACGTTTCCGGCGCCACCACCGCGAACGGCGAGTAGTGAACCGCCGGCGTACCGAAGCCGGTGACGCCGCCGTTGTACAGGTTGTCGGTACGCGGCGCGGACAGTTCGGTCGCGTAAGCGAAGAAGAACTGGTGCGTGTCCTGGTGGTTCAGGCGGTAGGTGACGCCGACATTCGGCAGCAGGCGGTTGTACCGGACGACCTTGTGGGCCGGCGGCGTGAAGCCCGCGGTAGCCGGAAGGCCCGCGAAGGTGACGGTGCCATCGGGCGCAACAGCGCTCGGCGTTTCCGTCGTGCAGTACTGGAAGCCGACACCCGGCGTTATCTGCGAGAAGCCGCCTTTCGCCTGGAGGTAGCAGTACTGGTTAAGGTCGCGCTGGAGATACGGCAGGCGCAGGCCGATATCCATGCGAACCAGGTCGTCCCAGTACTTGCCATTATAAGCGAGTGAGAACTGGTTCAGGATCGCGTAGGACTTGCGATCACGTTGACGAAGATCGGAAAGGCCGTCCGCCGTCCGGATGGCGTTCACGTGGTTCTTGCGCAGACCGCCAAACACGTCAGCCGGGCCGGTGACGCTGTCGAAGCGAGACATCTCACCCGTCTGGCGGTGCAGACCCCAGTCGAGCGAGTAACCGAGCTGCACGACGTTGTTGTCGTCCGGCGCGTAGATCAGGCCGAGCGTGACACCGTAGCGGCGGGTGTTGGTGTTGTTCGGGCTGTAGACCTGAACCTGGTCGAGCGTGTCGCCATCGCCGTTCAGGTCGACGCCTGCGGCAGCCGACTGTCCCTTCAGGCGCGGGTCGGTTTCGTTGATGACCGTCACGCCGCCGCCGTTCGCCAGGACGTACTGGAACCACGGGTCGACCGTGAGCGACAGGACATCATTGATGTGGAAGAGCGAACTCGCGCGGATGTTGCCGGTGTCCGACGGGTTAATGCGCAGGCGATAGAAGCCCGTGCAATTGCCGGTCGTACCGCCCGGCGAAGTGCCGCCGAAGTCGGCGCTGCCGGCTACCGGCGTGGTGTACATTACGCCGCCGGCGGTCTTGTACGGCGTACAGGTCGGATCTTCATCGAAGTTGAGGCCGAAGCCGCCGATCGGCCGCGCCGTGATCGGGAAGCCCGGTGTGGTCGCACGCGTCTCGACACCTGTGTAGTTGCCGTTCGCATCGAGCGCCACGTTCGGCGAACCAACCCCCAGCTGGCCAAAGCCCGGATACGTCGAAGCCGAATAGGCCGCGCCAGTCGCCGCGTTTACAGGCAGGAACGAGACGTTGTTGTAGAAGAAGTTGCGGTTGCGGTTGAAGTGGAAGCCGATGTTGAAGAAGCCGGTGCTGCCCAGATCCTGGTAGATGAGACCATTGATCTGCTGCTTGGCGAGGTTACCCGGGCCCTTGAACTTGTCGTAGTCCTGGTAGGAGTAAGAGAGCAGCGCCTTGGTGCCCCAGGGGCCGATCTCACCCGAGTCGACCCGGATGAAGCCGCGCTTGTAGTTGAAGGAGCCGTAGGACAGGTCCGTCATGACGGCGAAGTTATCGGCGGGCTTGGTCGTGGTGATGCCGATCACGCCGCCAACGGCCGACGCAGTCGGAGTGTCGACGTCCGTGGTGCCCTGGTTGACGATGACGTTGTCGACAAGCTCGGAGTCGACGACCTGATTGGTGTAGATCGCGTAGTTGCCGGTGTCGTTCAGGGGCATACCATCCCAGGTGAACGAGATGCGCGCGCCGTCCTGGCCGTGGAGACGGATGTTACCGCCGGAAGAGCCATACGGGTCGCTGTTGGTGAAGTTCAGGCCAGGGACCATGTTCAGGCCCTGGAAAATGGTCTGACCGGCGGGCTGGGTATCGAAGAACGCCTGCGTGATGGTCGAACGCTGCTTGGAGATGTGTTCGTCAACGAGACCAGTCGTGCTGGTGCGGGCCGCCGTCACGGTGACCAGCTCGACCTGCTGGTCGGCGGTCGATGCGGCGAAGGCCGGTGACGCGGCGAGCGTGGCTACGCTCGCGCCCAAAAGCAGCAACTTGGCTGTACGCATGTTCATGAAGTCCCCTCACGTCTGGATGAAAAGACAGCGAGCGCCCGCTCTGGCGCATGCCGTCACGAAAACCAAAGTCGTTTAACCGCTAGTCCCTCAAAACCCCCGGAAATCCCAAAGACTGGGTATTTCGCGCTCGCAGCAATCTCTCACCCGGCTGCTGATGCCGTCAATCTAGGTGACATCCAATTTAGATTTGTGACAGTGCCCGTGGCGAATGTGTCACGGCACGCAATAACGCAGTTGAAATCGACCCTTAGACGATTCTGAGATTGCGCAGACGCGCGGAAGAATCCGCATGATGCATTGCGGCAACAGAGACGGAACTGAGTTCCTTAGTGTTCAAGTTGGGCAAAAAACCGGAGCAGCAGCTTTTCGACTCGCGCGTGCGCGTTCCGGGCTTCGGCCAGCGTGTCCTGGTGCGTAAGCTCCTCGCGTGCGAGGCCCGCAGCGAGGTTGGTGATCACCGAAAGCGCCGCGACCTTCATGCCGGCATGCACGGCGGCGAGGGTCTCGGGAACGGTGGACATACCGACGGCGTCTGCGCCGAGCTTACCGAACATGCGGATCTCGGCCGGCGTCTCGAAATTCGGACCGAGAACGTAGACGTACACGCCGTCATAGACATCGACGCCTTCGTGCTTGGCCGCGGTATGCAGGCGGGCACGCAGGTGCGGGTCGTACCCATGCGACATGTCGAAGAACCGCGCGCCAAAGCTCTCATCGTTGGGACCGATGAGCGGATTTTGTCCGGAGAAGTTGATGTGATCTGTGAGGATCATCAACGAACCGGCTGGTTTGTCTGCACGAATGCTCCCCGCGGCATTGGTGAGAATCAGCCGCTCGACGCCAAGCCGCCTGAGGATGCGAACAGGCACCGCGAGCGCCGCCGCGGGATGACCCTCATAGGCGTGGAACCGGCCTTGCAGGCAGGCAAGCGGATGACCCGCCGCCTTGCCGATGCGCATAAGGCCGGCATGGCCGCGCACGGTGGGAATCGGAAAACCGGGGATGTCGGAATAGGCGATGTCGTGCGAATCGGTGAGCTTGTCGGCGAACGGGCCGAGGCCGCTGCCGAGGACCAACGCGCTCTTCGGAAAGGCCCTGCCCTGCATAGCGCGTGTGATGGCTGCGACGCCCTGTTCAATCACATCATTTGCCATTTGGGATGCCCGATCCTATTTCGCAGTGCGGAGTAACCGTTTCCGTCCAGCGCGACAAATCTGTACGCTGGAACCGAAGCTTAGTGGAAACCTTTGACGTGCGCGCGATTGTCGGTGTTCTGGACTCCTTCGGCCTGGGCTCGGCCCCTGACGCGGAGAAGTTCGGTGACAAGGGCGCCAACACGTTCGGGCATATCGCCAAAGCCTGTGCCGAGGGTCTGCCGCGCAAGGACGGCCGTACCGGCCCGCTGCACATGCCGAACCTCATGGCGCTGGGGCTGGGTGAAGCCGCACACGGCGCCGACCCGCAGGTGAGGATGCCGAAGCCGGCCAAGATCGTGGGCAGGTACGGCTATGCCGCCGAACAGGGCCGCGGCAAGGACACGCCCAGCGGGCACTGGGAGATGATGGGCCTGCCTGTCGAGTACGACTGGGGCTTCTTCCCCAAGACGGTGCCGAGCTTTCCGCAAGAGCTGACCAGGACGTTCATCGAGCAGACGGGCGTGCCCGGCATCCTGGGCGACTGCCATGCGTCGGGGACGGAGATCATCGACCAGATGGGGCTGGAGCATATCCGCACAGGAAAGCCGATCTGCTACACATCCGCCGACTCGGTGTTCCAGATCGCCGCGCACGAGACGCACTATGGTCTCGACCGGCTGTACGAGCATTGCCACATCGCCCGAAAGCTGGTCGACAAGTACAATGTCGGCCGCGTGATCGCCCGGCCGTTCGTGGGCGAGAAGCCCGGCGAGTTCAAGCGCACCGGCAACCGGCACGATTATGCGATGCCGCCGCATGCACAGACGCTGCTCGACTACTACGCGGCGACGGGCAAGCCGACCTACGGTATCGGCAAGATCAGCGACATCTTCGCCGCCAAGGGCATCACGAACTACGTGAAGGCTTTCACCAACGACGAAGTGTTCGACGCGATGCTGGACCTGGTGCGGACCGGCCCCGGCGACGCGATCATCTTCGCCAACTTCGTGGACTTCGACACGCTATATGGCCATCGCCGCGACATCGCGGGTTATGCCGGCGCGCTGGAGTCGTTCGACGCGCGTATCCCGGAATTGCAGACGGCCCTACGGCCCGGCGATCTTGCGGTTTTCAGCGCCGATCACGGCTGCGATCCGACCTGGCCCGGCACAGATCACACGCGCGAATTCGTGCCGGTGATCGCGTTCGGGCCGAAGATCGCGCCGGGGCCGATCGGCCAGCGCAACACATTCGCCGATATCGGCCAGTCCTGTGCGAAGCATCTTGGGCTGGCGCCGCTGCCGGTGGGCCAGTCTTTCTTATGATCGGGGCCTTCCTGTGAAGACGGATGCACCAGGTCCCAAAGCCGGCAACGTTCCCGCGACCGAGCTGGTTCGTTGCGCCGGCGCCGAAGAGGTGGTCGAGCACCTGATCACGCTCTACGACGGCGCCATCAAGCAGATCGAGAAGAACTTCGAGACCTTCGCGAAGACAGGCAGAAAGCCGTCGAAGCATCCGGTCTATCCGTATCTCGGTGTCGAGGTGGAGTCGGTGCCGCACAGCACGACGCTCGCTTACGGCAAAGTACCGCGACCGGGCTTCTACGGCACCACGATCACCAATCCGCGCCTGTTCCGTGGCTATCTTGTCGAGCAACTCTCTCTTCTGATGCAGAATTGTCAGGCGGAGGCTTTTGCCGGGAAGAGCCGCACGGCGATCCCGCTGACCTTCGCGGTGGAGCGGGCCGCGGCGGCGATGACGGCTGAGCAGAGGCTGGAACTGGCAAGACACTTTCCGCTGCCGCGCCTCGACGCCGCCGACGATACGGTGGTCGACGGAGCGCGCTGGACCGGCGTGGAGAGCGGACCGCTGGCGCTGTTCACCGCCGAGCGCACGGATTATTCGCTACACCGCCTGCGGCACTACACCGGCACGGACGCGCTGCATTTCCAGAGCTTCGTGCTGTTCACCAACTACCAGCGCTATATCGACGAGTTTGTGGCCTATGGCCTGGCGGAGTTGGACGCGGGGCGTGCGCAGCGCTTTGTCGAACCGGGCAATCGCACGACCGAGAAGGGCCGCGAGCCCGCAACGCCGCCCCTGGCCAAGATGCCCCAGATGCCAGCGTATCATCTGGTGCAACCGAACGGCGAAGGCATCACGCTGATCAATATCGGCGTGGGACCGTCGAATGCGAAGACGGTCACGGATCATCTTGCGGTGCTGCGGCCCCATGTGTGGCTGATGGTCGGGCATTGCGGCGGCCTGCGCGGCAGCCAGCGGCTGGGCGACTACGTGCTGGCGAATGCCTATCTGCGCGACGATCATGTGCTGGACAGCGTGCTGCCGCTCGCCATTCCCGTGCCGACCATCGCCGAGGTGCAGGTGGCGCTGGCACAGGCGGTAAGCGCGGTGACCGGGCTGGAACGCAAGGTTCTGAAAGAGCGGCTGCGCACAGGCACCGTGGTGACCACCGACGACCGCAACTGGGAACTGCGTTTCGACGACCTGGCGATGCGGTTCAACCAGTCCCGCGCGATCGCGATCGACATGGAGTCCGCGACCATCGCGGCCAACGGCTACCGCTTCCGGGTACCATACGGGACGCTCTTGTGCGTGTCGGACCGCCCGCTGCACGGCGAGATCAAGCTGCCGGGCATGGCGGATGCGTTCTATGAGGAGCGCGTGAGCCAGCATTTGCAGATCGGCATCAGGGCGCTGGAATACATGCGCGAGGAAGCGCGCGCGGGCACGCTCCACTCGCGCAAACTGCGCAGCTTCACCGAGCCGGCGTTTCGCTAGTGCGGCACTCGCATCCTTCGAGGGCCGCTACGCGGCCACCTCAGGATGACGTCTTAGCCAAACCGTCATGCTGAGGTGCGAGCGAAGCGAGCCTCGAAGCATGCTGGCACTAAGCGCCCGCAACATAAGCATCGATGGCGGCGACGTGGGTGGCTTTTTCAGCATCGCTCAGGAATGAGCCGAGGAAGCTGTTCTTTGCCAGCGTCACGAGATCAGCGCGTGTCAGGTTCAGCGCCGTGGCGACGGCGTTGTAGTTGTCGTTCAGGTAGCCGCCGAAGTAGGCGGGGTCGTCCGAGTTGATCGTCGCGCGCAAACCCGCGTCCAGCATCGACCTGAGCGGGTGCTGCTTCAGGTCGCTCACGATGCAGAGCTTCAGGTTGGAGAGCGGGCAGACGGTGAGCGTCATGTGCCCGGCCGCGAGGCGCTTCACCAGCGCCGGGTCTTCCAGCGAACGGTTGCCGTGGTCCAGGCGATCGATGTGCAGTAGGTCGAGCGCTTCGCGGACGTACTCCGCCGGTCCCTCCTCGCCGGCATGTGCGACAAGCTTCAGGCCGCGTTCCTTCGCCATGCGATAGACGTTCCGGAATTTGGACGGCGGATTGCCCTTTTCCGACGAGTCGAGGCCAACGCCTGCAATGCGGTCGAGCCACGGCTCGGCGTCCTTCAGCGTGGCGATCGCATCGGCTTCGTCGAGATGGCGCAGGAAGCAAAGGATGAGCTTCGAGGTCATGCCCCGCGCCTCGGCATCCTTCAGCGCGCGCAAGATGCCATCGGCAACGGCACAAAAAGGAATGCTGCGCGCAGTGTGGGTCTGAGGATCGAAGAACACCTCGACATGCTTCGCGTTGTCGGCGGCGACGCGGCTCAGATAGGCGCTGGTGAGATCGTAGAAATCCTGTTCTGTGCGCAGGACGTTGGCGCCCTGGTAGTAGATGTCGAGGAAGTCCTGGAGGTTCGAGAAGCGGTACGCCGCCCTCACCTCCTCTGCCGACTTGAAGGGAATGTCGACCTTGTTGCGCTGGGCAAACGCGAACATCTGCTCGGGTTCCAGGCTGCCTTCGAGATGAAGATGGAGTTCGGCCTTCGGCAGGCCGGCGATGAAAGTGGCGAGGTCCGACATGGCTATCTCGTAAAGTGCGCCGCACACGTTGTCGAGCGCGAATCGCGTCGCGAAGGCGACATCGGATGCGATGTCATGCGCTGGCGGTGATGCGCTCCGAAATCACCGGCCGCGTGCGCGGTTCGGGATCATCGATATGGAGGATGCGGGAGAGAACGGCAACCGACGCGCCGGCGGCTGCCTCATCCGCAGCATGGACTTTGGCGATGACGTCGCCCTTCGTCACCTTCGTCCCGCAGTGGACGATGTCTGTGAAGCCGACTTCCAGGTTCAGCACGTCCGTCGTCTTGCGGCGGCCGCCGCCGAGGTCGATGAGCTGCACGCCGACGTCGCGCGTGTTGTAGCGCTGGAGATAGCCGGTGCGGCGCGCGATGACGTCCTTCACCACCGGCGCGGGCTTCAGGTACCGGCCGGACTTTTCCACGAAATCGTTCGGGCCACCCAGCGCCGAGACCATGCGAGAGAACGCTTCCGCCGCGCGCCCGCTATCGAGCGCCTGTTGCGCCTCGTCACGGCCCTCTTCCGGGTTCGGCACGAGACCGCCGAGCAGCAGCATTTCGGCCGCGAGCGCGATCACCACCTCGTGCAGGCGGGTGTCGCGCGAGCCTTTGCCGGTGAGATAATCGAGGGTCTCGATCATCTCGAGCGTGTGGCCGGCAGTGGTGCCGAGCACAGAATCCATGTCGGTGATCAGAGCGGTAATCGGCAGTTCGGCGCCCTTGCCGATGCTGACCAGCGTTTCGGCGAGCTCCCTGGCCTGCGCGGGATCGGCCATGAAGGCGCCGGAGCCGGTCTTCACGTCCATCACCAGCCCAGTCAAACCAGCGGCCAGTTTCTTCGACAGGATCGAGGCGGAGATCAGCGGGATGCTTTCGACTGTCGCGGTCACGTCGCGCACGGCGTAGAGGCGGCGGTCGGCGGGGGCGAGGTCGGCGGTCTGACCAATGATCGCGCAGCCGACTTCGCGGGTGACGCGCTGGAAGGTTTCGATGTCGGGATTGACCACGTAACCCGGAATGCAGCCCATCTTGTCGAGGGTGCCACCGGTATGACCGAGGCCGCGGCCCGAAATCATCGGCACCACGCCGCCGCACGCCGCCACGATAGGCGCCAGCATGATCGACACCTTGTCGCCGACGCCGCCGGTGGAATGCTTGTCGAGCACCGGGCCGCCGACGGCGTGCTCCTCCCAGCTCAGCACGCGGCCGGAATGCGTCATGGCGCGGGTGAAGGCGACGCGCTCGGCCGCGTTCATGCCGCGGAAGAACACCGCCATCGCAAAGGCCGACACCTGGCTTTCGGTGAAGGTGCCGTGCGTGATGCCGTCGACCACGAGGTGGATCTCGTCGTCGTTGAGCGCGTGGCCGTCGCGCTTCTTGCGGATCAGTTCCTGGGGGAGCACGGGCTACTTGTACTTGCCCGGATCGAAATCGAACGCGGCGGGGAGCAGCGCGCCGACGGTCGAGACCATTACTTCCTTCTTGAGGTTGGTACAGATCACCTCGGTCTGGCCACCGAACTCGCCCAGCACCTGGCGGCACATGCCGCAGGGCGTGATCGGCGCCGGCAGGTCGCCGACGACGGCAATGGCCTTGAACTTCTTGTGACCGGCCGCGACCGCCTGGAACACGGCGTTGCGCTCGGCGCAGATGGTGGCGCCATAGGACAGGTTCTCGACGTTGCAGCCCTTGAACACGGTGCCGTCCTCGGTCTCGAGCGCGGCGCCGACCAGGAAGTGCGAGTACGGCGCATAGGCGCGCTGGCGCACCTCTCTTGCCGCGTCGATAAGCTTCTGCTGTGCGGGGGTCGGGGTCACGTTGCCTCCTTTGCCCGGCGTGGCAGCGGTTGCTTCGGTGGCGCTCGCCAACACTGCGGCGCCTGCAAGGCCGGCCAGGTCTCTGCGCGTCATGCTCATTCACTTATGCTCCGTACGGAATCCAGATGTTCTTCACCTGCGTGGCGTGGCGCAGGAAATGACGGCCCTCGCCTTCGGTGTTGTCGAACCAGGACACGGGGCCGCTGGTCCAGGTGCGCTTGAGGTCAGCGGCGGACGCGGCCTCGATCGGCCTGGCGTCGCCGGCGAAGGCCCACACCGCATCGACATTGCCGTGCTTCGCCAGCACCAGCGCGAGCTCGTCGCGCGGGCCGGTGACGATGTTCACGACGCCGTCGGGCACGTCCGAGGTCTCCAGCACCTGGTAGAAATCGGTCGCGGCCAGCGGATGCATCTGCGACGGGATCACCACGACGCGGTTGCCCGTTGCGATGGCGGGCGCCATCAGCGAGATGAAGCCGAGCAGCGGCGGCTCGTCCGGGCAGGCGATGCCGATGACGCCCTGCGCCTCGTGCATTGCGAGCACGACACCGCGCAGCGGCGGGTTGTGCACCGCGCCGTCGAACTTGTCGGCCCAGGCGCCATAGGTGAACAGGCGGCGGATCGAGGCTTCGACCTCTTTGGTCGCGGTCGCCGCAGAGACACCGGTCATCTGTCGAATGCGGCGGGCGAACTCGTCGGCGCGGGCCGACAGGTTCTCGGCGCAGTAATAGAGTATCTGTGCACGGGCATGGCCAGTGGTAGCGGCCCAGCTTTCAGCCTTGGCCGCTGCCTCGACGGCGTTGCGAATATCCTTGCGATTGCCCTCGCCCACTTCGGCGATCAGCACGCCGCCGGGCGTGTTGACCTGGCGGCTGTAACCGCCGTCCGGGCGCGCCTGCTTCCCGCCGATGAACAGCTTGGCAGTGCGGTCGATGGCGGCCAGCGCCGGCGCGGCTTCGGCCTTTGCGGCGCGTATGATCTCCGGTTTCGCGGGCTTGACGGCGGTGTGCTTGCGCTTGAGGTACTCGTACATGCCCTCGCGGCCGCCTTCGCGTCCGAAACCGGACTCGCGATAACCACCGAAGCCGGCCGACGCGTCGAACTGGTTGGTGCAGTTCACCCACACCACGCCCGCCTTGATCCTGGGCGCGATGTCGAGCGCGACGTTGATGTTCTCGCTCCACACGCTGGCGGCGAGGCCATAGCGCGTATTGTTGGCGAGCTGCACCGCTTCAGCCGGCGTGCGGAAGGTCATCGACACCAGCACGGGGCCGAAGATCTCGACCTGCGCCAGCGACGCGGACGGTTCGACGTTGCTCAGCAGCGTCGGCGGGTAGAAGCAGCCATCGGGACAGCCGGCTTTCGGCTGGAACAGGGTCGCGCCCTCGGCAACACCTTTCTTTACCAGATCGGCGATCTGCGCACGCTGCTTCGGCGAGACGATGGCGCCGATATCGGTCGCCTTGTCGAGCGGATCGCCGACGCGCAGGTTCTCCATGCGTGCGCGCAGCTTGGCGTGCATTTTCTCGCTGACGCTTTCCTGCACGAGCAGGCGCGAACCGGCGCAGCACACCTGGCCCTGGTTGAACCATATTGCGTCGACCGCGCCTTCGACGGCCGCGTCCAGGTCGGCGTCCTCGAACACGATGAACGGCGACTTGCCGCCAAGCTCAAGCGTGAGCTTCTTGCCGGTGCCCGCGGTCGCGGTGCGGATGATGCGGCCGACTTCGGTCGAGCCGGTGAAGGCGATCTTGTCGACGCCGGGATGTTCGACGAGCGCCCTGCCCGTTTCACCCGCACCGGTGACGATGTTGACCACACCCTTTGGCACGCCCGCTTCGGTGCAGATCTCCGCGAACAGCAGTGCGGTGAGCGAGGTGTCTTCGGCAGGCTTGAGGACGACCGTATTACCGGCGGCGAGCGCGGGGGCGATCTTCCACGCCAGCATCAGCAGCGGAAAATTCCACGGGATCACCTGCCCCACCACGCCCAGCGGCTCGTGGCCGGCGAATTCGGTGTCGATCAGCTGCGCCCACCCGGCGTGGTGATAGAAGTGGCGCACGACGAGCGGGATGTCGATGTCGCGGGTTTCGCGGATCGGCTTGCCGTTGTCCATCGTTTCGAGCACCGCGAAGAGGCGCGCGTGCTTCTGCACGAGCCGCGCCAGCGCATAAAGGAAGCGCGCGCGGCCATGGCCGCCGATCTTCGCCCAGGCGGGCAGTGCGGCGCGCGCGGCTATCACGGCGGCATCGACATCGGCAGTGGCGCCTTCGCCGATTGAGGCCAGCTTCTTGCCGGTTGCGGGGTTGTTGGAGTCGAAATGCGCACTGGCCTCTTGCCAAGCGCCGCCGATGAACAGGCCGAACTTGTGGTGATGCTGTTTGAGCCAGGCTTCGGCGGGGCCGGCGGCTTCCGGAGCCGGGCCGTAGTCCATGGTTTCGAGAATCTTGGCGACGCTCATGCTCAGCCCATCGGATGGCGGTGCGCAGCGGAATAGCGGCCGCTGACGAAATGCTCGAGTTGGCGCTCGATGTCGGTGAGGAGGCTCGATGCGCCAAGGCGGAACAGGTCGGGCTCCAGCCACGGACGGCCGAGTTCTTCCTTCATCACGAACTGGTAGTTCAGCGCGTCCTTCGCCTGCGAGATGCCGCCCGCCGGCTTGAAGCCGATGCGGTAGCCTGTCATCTCGTGCCAGGCGCGGATCATGCGGCACATGACGAGCGCGAACGGCAGGGTCGCGTTCACCGGCTCCTTGCCGGTGGAGGTCTTGATGAAGTCCGCGCCCGCCATCATGCAGGCCATCGACGCCTTGGCGACGTTGGTCAGTGTGCCGAGATCGCCCGCGCCGATGATCGCCTTCACATGCGCAGGGCCGCAGGCCTCGCGGAACGCCTTCATCTCGTCATAGACGGCACGGTAATGGCCGCCCAGGATCAGGCCGCGGTCGATGACGATGTCGATCTCCTTCGCGCCGGCGGCGACCGAGTATTCGATCTCCTTGATGCGCAGCGGCAGCGGCGACAGGCCGGCAGGAAAGCCGGTGGACACGGCCGCGACCGGAATGTGCGTACCTTCCAACGCCTTCACCGCTGTCTCGACCATGTTGTGATAGACGCAGACCGCACCCGTGGTGATCTCAAGATTGCCGACGCCCATCGCTTCGAGAAGGTCCTCGCGCACCGGACGCTGCGCCTTGGCGCAGAGGCGATGCACGCGGCCGGGTGTGTCGTCGCCCGACAGCGTGGTGAGGTCGATGCATTGCACGGCCTTGAGCAGCCAGGCGGCCTGCCATTCTTTCTTCACCGTGCGGCGGCCGGGGAGCGTGGCGACGCGGCGCTCGGCGGCGGAGCGATTGATCTTCAGCGAGTCGATTGCGTCGGCATCGAAAGCGAGGCCGGGATTGCGGGCATGGCCGCGGTCAGAGGGCGCGGCCTCGCGCACGCGCGGCGTGATGGGCTGGACGTTGGACATGGACCGAAACTTTCACGCGTCTGACAGGGCGTCAAGCATAGCAGGACGCGAGTCACAATGTGCGCAAAACAGAGCCTACTTTGTCCCGAACATGCGGTCGCCGGCGTCGCCGAGGCCCGGGATAATGTAGCCGTGGTCGTTCAGGTGGCTGTCGATGGCGGCGGTCCAGATCTGCACGTCGGGATGGGCGCGCTGGAAGGTCTGGATGCCTTCGGGCGCCGACAGCAGTGTCATCAGGCGGATGTTCTTAGCACCACGCTCCTTCAATCGCGTCACTGCGGCCGCGGCGGAGTTTCCCGTCGCCAGCATCGGGTCCATCACGATCACGAGGCGCTGGTCGATGTCGTCGGGCGCCTTGAAGTAGTACTCGACCGACTTCAGCGTTTCGGGATCTCGATAGAGCCCGATATGCGCCACGCGCGCCGACGGCACCAGATTCAGCATGCCCTCAAGAAACCCCGTGCCGGCGCGCAGGATGGGCGCGAACACCAGCTTCTTGCCTGCGATCGTCGGCGCCTTCATCGGAGCGATGGGTGTCTCGATGTCGATCATCTCGATCGGCAGGTCGCGCGTGATCTCGTAGCAGATCAGCATGCCGATCTCGTTCAGCAACTCGCGGAAATTCTTGGTCGAGCGGTTCTTGTCCCGCATCAGCGTCAGCTTGTGCTGGATCAGCGGGTGGTTGACGACGATGACGCCCTGCATGGTATTCCCCGGTGCCGTACGCCTTCTCTTATAGTGAGCACCATGAGCGGAATCGACATCCATGGCCCGGTGACGGGCCGCGTCGGGGAGATACTCACAGACGAGGCCCTGGCATTCCTTGCGGGCCTGCATCGCACCTTCGACGCGCAGCGGCTGGCGCTGCTGGCGGCGCGGGTGGCGCGGCAGAAGAAGCTCGATGCCGGCGCGCTGCCGGACTTCCTGCCGGAGACGAAACACATTCGCGAAGCCGACTGGCGCGTGGCGCCGATCCCGGCCGACCTTCTGGACCGCCGGGTGGAGATCACCGGACCGGTCGACCGCAAGATGATCGTCAACGCGCTGAACAGCGGCGCCAGGGTCTTCATGGCGGATTTCGAGGACGCCAACGCGCCGACCTGGAGCAACAATCTCGACGGCCAGATCAATCTCAAGGATCGCTGGCAGGCGTCGCTGGATTTCACCGATGCGGCCAGCGGCAAGCACTACGCGCTGGGGCCGAAGCCGGCGGTGCTGCTGGTGCGGCCGCGCGGCTGGCACCTGCCGGAGCGGCACCTGACCGTCGACGGCGCCCCGATCAGCGGTGCGCTGTTCGATTTCGGGCTTTATGTCTTTCACAATGCCAAGGCGCAGATTGCCAAAGATACGGCGCCGTATTTCTACCTGCCCAAGATGGAGAGCCATCTGGAAGCGCGGCTATGGAACGACGTGTTCGTTCACACGCAGAAGGCACTCGGCATCAGGAACGGCACCTTCAAAGCGACCGTGCTGATCGAGACCCTGCCCGCCGCGTTTGAAATGGACGAGATCCTGTACGAACTGCGGGATCACATGGCGGGGCTGAACTGCGGCCGGTGGGACTACATGTTCTCCTACATCAAGAAGCTCCAGGCGCACCGGGACTACATCCTGCCGGACCGCGCCCAGGTCGTGATGGGCAAGGCTTTTCTGCGCGCCTATTCGCTGCTGCTGATCAAGACCTGCCACCGACGCGGCGCGTTCGCGATGGGCGGGATGGCGGCACAGATCCCGAACCGCAAGGACAAGGAGGCCAACGAGGCAGCCTTCGCCAAGGTGCGGGCCGACAAGGAGCGCGAGGCCGGTGACGGTCATGACGGCACCTGGGTGGCGCACCCCGATCTCGTGCCGGTGGCCATGGAGGTGTTCGACCGCCTGATGCCCGGGCCGAACCAGCTCTCGCGCGAGCGCCAGGACGTCCATGTCGGCCAGCGCGAGTTGCTGGAGGTCCACACCGGTACCAAAACCGAGAACGGCATGCGCGAGAACATCCGCGTCGGCGTGCAGTACATCGAGGCGTGGCTGCGCGGCAGGGGCGCGGTGCCGCTCTACAACCTGATGGAAGACGCGGCGACGGCGGAGATCAGCCGCGCCCAGGTCTGGCAGTGGATCAGGTATGGCGTGGAACTCGAAGGCGGCGCCGTCGCCACGCCGGAACTGTTCGAGCGGCTGCTCCAGGAGGAAATGAGCCGCATCCGCCAGGAGGAGGGCGACAGCGCCTTTGACGGCGGCCGCTTCGCCGAAGCCCGCGATTTGTTCAAGGCGCTGTCTCTGGCGCAGCAGTTCGAGGATTTCCTCACCTTGCCGGCCTACCGGCTGCTGAAGGGCTGATACTTATTTGTGGACAGGCGAGCCGGGTCACTTGTCCACGACGGCCCCTCCCCGGCATTGGTGAAGCGCCACCGGAGGTCCCGATGCGACTGGAAAACAAGCGCCGCCTGTACGTTCGCGTCAGCTGGAACGAGATTCACCGCCAGATGCGCGAGATGGCGGGCTGGGTTCACGATCTGATGCTCGACGGACGCAAGATCGACATCGTGGTCGGCGTGTCGCGCGGCGGCCTTCCCTTCGCCGCGGTGCTGGCCCGCGAGCTGAACCTGCGCGAGAACATCGAGACCATCGGCGTGTCGTCCTACCGCGGCGAACGGCATGTCGGCGGTGCGAGAATCATCAAGCCCCTGCATCCGGACATCGTCGCCAAGATCGAGAACGGCGGCGAGAACATGATCGTGCTGGACGATCTCGTCGACACCGGGAGCACCTTCCGCGAATTGCGGAAGGTCTGGCCCAACGCGCTCTACGTCACGATCTATTCCAAGCCCGAGGGTGAGGACACGGTCGACATGCGCTTCCTTCAGGCGCCGCAGAATTCGTGGGTGATCTTCCCTTGGGACGCCAAGGACGGCGATCCGCAGGCCGTCGACCCGATCAGCGGGCCGGAGAACTAGAAGAACGGCGCGGGCACGCCCTCGACCTCGAAGGTCTTGACGACGGCGGGCCGCGCGGCGACCGCTTCCGCATAGCGCCGCAGCACGTCGCTGTTCCTCGGCGGGTTCGGCAGCACGCGGCCCCAGCGAATGAACATGAAGAGATAGAGATCGGCCGCGCTGAACCGGTCACCCAGCAGCCAGCGGTTGTCCGCCAGGTGCTGCGCAAGCCGGCCGTAGGTCGCCGCGATCCGCGCCGCGGTCGCAGCCCTCACGGAGTCCGCATGGGCCGGATTGTCGACGAACTCATGGGCATAGAACCAGCGCGGAATTCGCTCTGGAACGCATTGGTGAAGAGCACCATCCATTTCAGATAGTCGCCGCGGTCCGCATCGCCGATGCGCGGGGCCAGCCCGGCGTCCGGATGATTGTCGGCAAGATAGAGCGAGATCGCAGCCGTCTCATAGACCGGCTTGCCGTCATGCACCAGCAGCGGAATACGGCCCGTCGGATTCATCTTCAGATATTCGGGGCTCTTGTGACCGTCATTGGCGCGATCGATCAGCACCAGTTCGAACGGCACGCCGAGCTCGCGCAGAAGCATGTGCGGCATCATGCTGGCGTTGGCCGGAAAATAGTGAAGCTGGTACATGCGCCGCCCTGCCTGGCCGGTTGTCAGCCAAGGCCCGCCTTCGTCGCCAGCACCGCGCATTCCGACCGCGTCTTGGCGCCGGTCTTGCGGAAGATCGACCGCAGATGGAGCTTGACGGTCACCTCGGCCAGATTGAGCTCGCGCCCGATCTGCTTGTTGGAGATGCCGCGCGCCACGGCGGTCAGCACTTCGCGCTCGCGCGGCGACAGCCGCCCGAGCCAGTCGGGCTGCGGCGTCGAATGCGCCTTGTATGGGATGTCCGGCGCGGAGAGCATGTCGGCCGGGACGCTGGTGCCGCCCGACAGCACGAGCTGAATGGTGTGCGCCAGATGATCGGCGGTTGCCGTCTTGGAAACAAACCCCCTTGCACCTGCACGGATCGAGGCGCGCACGTCTTCGCTGTTGGCCGTGCCCGAAATCACGGCGATGGGAGTATCGGGGAACGCACCGGCCAGGCTCGCGATGCCCTGCTCCATCATGCCGGGCATGTGGAAGTCCACGAGGAAGAGATCGAAGGGTTCCGTGGTGTGCTTCGCGGCCGACACAATCTCATCGTACGTACCCACCTCGTCCACAGCGGACTCGGGATAGAGCCGGTGTAGTTGGGTGGTGACAGCCTCGCGATAAAGCGGATGATCGTCCGCCACGAGGATTTTCATTGCGCCGCATGCCCCATGACGGAAACATACTAGCGCATCGGCGAAGATTGAAAACCCGCGTCCGGCTAAGGCTTTGTGCCGGTACGGCGCACAAGTTCCTGAATGCACGCGGAGATCGCGGCGGCATTCACCGGCTTGTGAAAGGACGCGTCCGCCCCGTCGACGTGTTCATTACCCGTTTTGGCTCCGTCGCTATAGGCCGTGCAGAGAATCGCGCAGATATCCGGCCGAATGGCCTTGATCCGCCGGATCAACTCGGAACCCCGGAGCGACGGCATCACGAGGTCAGTAACGACGATATCCAACGCCTGCGGATCCTCCCCGAACGCGGCAAGGGCCTCGTGCGGATCGCTGACACCGACCGGACTGTAGCCCAGCCGCTCCAGCCCGATCACCATGGCATCAAGTATGTCGGGCTCGTCATCGACCACAAGGACCCGCTCGCCGCCCTTGGGCGCTTCGCGCCCTGCCGCCGCGGCGGCAGCTGCCAACGGTGGCAGGTCAGGGTCCTTGCCCCGCGCAAGCGACAGCACCTTGTTGACCTGCGCCTTGCCGCGCTCGGCGGCAGCCATGATGCGGGACGCGAACACGTGCGGTTCTCCGTCCGCCGGCAGGTCCTGCACGAGAAATCCGGCGAAACCCAGGATGGCGCCAAGGATGTTGTTGAAGTCGTGCGCCACACTGCCTGCCAACTGGCCGATCGCCTCCAGCCGCACCGCCTGCCGGAGCCGCTCCTGGAGCTGCTCGCGCTCCTCGCCCGCGAACATGATGGTGAGCAGGTTTCCGACCGATCTGGCGAAGGCGATCTCCTGCTCCGTCCAGTCGTGTGGCTGCCCGATCCTGGCATAGGCGATCTGTCCCGCGAGTTCCGAACCGGACAGGATGCCGATGTTAAGCGATGCGCGGATATCGAGCGTATTCACCATCAGCAACCGCGCCCCGAAGGCGCCGGTCCGGTGCATATCCGAAACCGCGACCGTATAGTTGTTGCGGATCAGACCATCATAGGTCGGCGTGTCTTCGGTCCTGATATCCATCAACGCGAAATGCTTGCCGGTGCTTGCCTGGTAGGCGTCGATACAGGTCGTCAATTTTCCATTCTCTGCGAAACGGAATACGACGGTGAGATCCGCCTCCAGCGCCTCGGATGAGATCTCGGTCACGCACCGGATGCGTTCGAGAAACGGCTTCTCTGCCACAAGGCCTTCGCGGACGATGCGCGCCAGGATGGACTGATCGCGGCGCAAGATCGCCGTGCGTTCGGCCACCGCTTCTTCGACCCGCAGCCGCCGCAACAGCACGGCGGCAACTATCCAGATGGCGGCGAGGCCAAAGGCACGGTTGGCGAGCTCACCGCTTTCGCCGACGCCGCCCGGCGGCAGTACGAAATGCGCGACGATACCGAGCAAGGAGCAGAAGAACGCCGTGCCCAGCATAGGGCTACGCCCGAAGCGCGCACTCAGCGCCACCACGGCTGGATAACCGATTCCGTCGACAATGCCGCGCGGCTCCGAGCTGTCGACATAGAAGAGCGTGGCGGCCAACAGCGCCGCGGCGACGGCGACTGCGACGTCGGCCAAGCTGCGCCGATCGGCCGTGTCTTCCGGTGCGTTCGCGCGGTCCGTCATCATCCCTCCGGCAGCCATCATAGCGGCGCGGCGGGAGCGGACTAGTCGTCGTTCAATTCGGAAAGTACGGGTCGCGCGTCCTCGATGGCGCTGATACGGTCGATGCCCTGCCGCATGTCGGACATGATGAAGGCGGCGCGCCGCACCGGGCCGGCCGCCTCCGGGCGGGGAAAATTCCGGACCCAGGCATTGGTCTTGACGCTGAGCGCGCACAGCACACCGCCGATCACCGTGTGGTAGCTCAAAATGAGTTCCTCGATCCTCCGGAAGCGTTCGGCCGAGAGGTTGCGCCACATGTCGGCGGTGCTCTTGTTGAAGCTCTCGAGCCGGCCGGTGATGTTGGCCAGCGTGCCGTTGATCACGTTTTCCGTGAAATCGCAGGTCCTCATCAGGTTGACGTCGCTGCGCAACTGATGATTGCTGCGGATATCCTTCAGCGTGATCAGGAAGCTCTGCACACCGGGCAGGAGCTGGTCGAGGCACTGCTTGTAGTAGGACAGCGACATGAAGATGTCGGCGTAGTCTTCGAGGAATTTCGGGATTGCCGGCACGGGAATGCCCAGCTTCTCCGCCATCGTCGCGAGCCGCACGCGCACCTGCTCGGCGCTGCAATCGCGGAACATGCTCACCAGGTTGGTGAAGTCGCCGACCATGGTGTTTTCGCCGAAAATCTCGACTACCAGCGGGCGCGTAAAAGATGCCATGTACGTGCTAAGCGAGGCGATCTTGGCCGGCGACAGCTTCAGCACCGACTCGTCGGCGATCGGGATCTTCATTTCCCTGAGCAAAATGCGCAGGCTGTACACGTCGTAGCTGGGCAGCACCGCGACGCGCTGCAAGAGCCCGATGTCCGGATCGGCGGCGCCGTTCGGCAGGCCGAGCAGCTTGGAGATCTCCAGCACCTCGAATTGGCCGCTGCCGCCGCCGGCCGTGTTGAAGAATTCCACGGCGGAATCGAGCCGCGAGTTCTTCACCAGCTTGGTGCGCCGCAGCACCGGGTGCGCGATCGGAATCGTCGCGAGCGGCAGGATGTGCAGCGCGTCGCGGTCGGCATCTGAAATGATGTCGACCGCTTCTGCTGCATCCGGTGCCGGCGCGAGTGCGTTCATCGTCAGACCGAGTCGAACAGGGCGTCGATGTCGTCCTGTGTCGCCGCTGTCTTGCCCAGCTGCGGACCGTTGAGCAGCGCGGCATCGCCGACGGGATCGCCACCGGCGATTTCGCCGTCGCCACAGGCCTGTGCCAGCGTACCGATCTTCTCTTCGATATCCTGAACGGCGCGGATGATCTTGGTGATGCGCTGGCCGGTGATGTCCTGGAAGGCGCTAGCCTCGTAGATCCGCGTCACCGCGTTCAGCAGCGCGGCAGAGACGTCCTTCTCGACCTGCGGCATCAGCGCTTCGATTGCCTCGGCAGCACCCATGATCTCATTGGCGGCGCGCGCGGTCTCGGCGACGACCTCCTCGAGTTCGTCGGCGGCCGAACCCAGCAGCGGGTTGCCGTCCCTGGTGCGCAGCGCGCCCAGTTCCTGGCGGGTCTGCCGGATGTGGTCCGACAGGTATTGCAGGACGTTGAGCAGCGGGTGCTTCTTCTCGGTGCGGAGCGACTGCAATTCCGCGATCACGCGGTTCAGATACGAGTGTGCGTTGCCGAGCTCGATCGGCTGGCCCGTTCCGGGCGGTGGTTCGTGCAGCATGGTGTCAGACCGCCACCTTGAACACACTCGCGATCTTCATCTTGAGTGTTTCCGCATTGAAGGGCTTGACGATGTAGTTCGAGACGCCCGCCTGCTTCGCGACGATCACGTTCTCTGTCTTGCTTTCCGCCGTCACCATGATGAACGGCAGCGCGCGCAACTTCGCGTCTGCGCGGACATTGCGCAGCAGCTCGATGCCGGTCATCGGCTGCATGTTCCAGTCGGAAATCACCAGATCGTAAGGCGACTTGCGCAGCTTGAAGAGCGCTTCCTCGCCGTTGGCGGCCTCGTCGACGTTCTCCATCTCGAGCTGGCGGAGCAGGTTGCGCAGGATGCGCAGCATCGTCGCGTAATCGTCGACGATCAGGATTCGCATTTTCTTGTCGAGGCTCATCAGGGTTCTCCTTAGGACGCGATAAGAACTTGTTGCTGCTGAAATTCGGGCCGCTGCACCGTTTTCATTCCAGGGGCCGGGCCGTACACGCCGCGCAGGCCGGGCACGTCCCCCAGTGCGTCGCAGATGCCGAACACGGACTCGGCGCCGCCCAGGATCAGCGCGCCGTCCGCGGGCAGCATGCGCGCCATGCGGGACAGCACCGTGCCCTTGGTCAGCTGATCGAAATAGATCAGCACGTTGCGGCACAGGATGATGTCGAACTTGCCGAGCGCAGAGATGTCGCTCAGCAGGTTGAGCGGCCGGAAATCGATCATGCGGCGCAGATCGGGCTTGATCTGCCAGTTCTGTTCGACCTGGTCGAAGTGCCGGACCAGCATCTGGATCGGCAGCCCGCGCTGGACCTCGAAAGGCGTGAAGACGCCGTCGCGGGCGCGCTGAAGCACGGTCGGCGACAGATCGGTAGCGACGATCTCGATGCGCCAGTCCTTCAGCGCCGGGAACTGGTCGCGCAGCATCATCACGAGCGAGTACGGCTCCTGGCCGGTCGAGCACGCGGCACTCCAGATGCGGATCGACCTCTGCGCCGCGCGGCGTGCGACGAGGCCCGGGATCAGCGAATTCTTCAGCGCATCGAATGGCGTCTTGTCGCGGAAAAAGGACGTCTCGTTGGTGGTCATCGCATCGACGACCTCGTTCACAAGCGCGGTCGCCAGCGGCGCGCGCATCGCCATCACCAGGGCGTCGAGGCCGGCGAGGTTGTGTTTGCGTGCGATCGGCGAGAGCCGCGCGTCGAGCAGGTAGATCTTGTCGGCCGTTATGATAAGCCCGGACTTCTCCTTCAGCAGCGCGGCCATGAACTCGAAATTGGACGGGATCACCGGCGCGCTCCTGCGAAGACGTTAGAGAGGTGCGCGGCGATCTCGTTCAGCGGCAGCACGGCGGTGCACAGGCCGGCGGTTGCGACCGCGCCCGGCATGCCCCACACCACGCTGGTTGCCTCGTCCTGGGCGATGACCGGCGCGCCGGCCGCGGCCAGCATGCGCGTTCCGTCCATGCCATCGCTCCCCATGCCGGTGAGCATCACCGCGCAGACATCGCCGCCCCAGAAGCGGGCGGCGGAACGGAACAGCGGGTTGACGGACGGACGGCAGAAATTCTCCGGCGGCGCCTGGTCGAGGCGCGCCACCGCGGCGGTGCCTTCGCGCGCGATCTCGAAATGCCAGTCGCCAGGCGCGAGATAGATCGAACCGGCCTTCAGCTCGACATTGTTCACCGCCTCGGCACACGGCCGACCGGAAGCGCGCCCGATGTGCTGCGCCAGGATCGCGGTGAAGGTGGCCGGCATGTGCTGCGCGATCATCACGGGCACGTTGATCTCGCGCGGCAGCTTGCCGAGCAGCGTGATCAGTGCCTGCGGCCCGCCCGTGGAGCTGCCGATCACCAGCGCCTGCGGCCTGGCCGCCGGCGACGCCTGACGAAGGCGCACGACCGGCGCCGCCTTCTCCTGGATCCTCGCGGGCGTGCCGGCGGGCGCCGGAGCGACCGGCCTGCGCGATACGCGCTTGCCGAGACCGGTGACCTTCTCGATCAGCTCGCGGCGGAAATCGTTGTTTGTGCTGATGCCGGCCGTCGAGGGCTTCGGGATGTAGTCTGTCGCGCCCTTGGCCAGCGCCTCGATGCTCACGGTCGCGTTCCGCTGGGTGAGCGTCGAGGCCATGATGATCTTGGTGCCCGGGCACGCCGCCAGCAGTTTTGGCACCGCGGTCAGGCCCTCCATCACCGGCATCTCGACGTCGAGGATGATGACGTCCGGCGGGGTGCGCGCCGCCTGCTGCACCGCGATCTGGCCGTTCGCGCAGGTCGCCACGACCTCGATGCCGGGTTCCTGCTCCAGCAGGCGCACGATGTAGCCGCGCACGACGGCGGAGTCGTCCACCACCATCACGCCGACGGCGTTCGTACTACGCTGGGGGAGGGTCACCGCGGCCGCCATGGATCAGACCAGCTCCAGCTGTGCGAGCTTGTCGCGCAGCACATCGCGGTCGAAGGGCTTCATGATGTACTCGTCGGCGCCCGCAGCCAGCGCTTCGGTGATCTTGGGCAGGACGTTCTCGGTCGTGCACATCACGATCGCAGGGCGCGGCTTCAGATCCATGGCACGCAGCGCTTTCAGGCACTCAAGCCCGTTCATTTCGGGCATGTTCCAGTCGAGCAGGACCAGGTCGGGCACCACCAGGCGACATGCTTCGACTGCGGCGAGGCCGTGTTCGGCCTCGCCCACGATGAAGTTCATGCTGGTCAGGAGCCGCGCGCTGAACTTCCTTATCGTCGAGGAGTCATCAACGATCAGGCAGAACTTCGGCGCCTCGCTCACGGTCTCTTCGGAGTCGTCGCCGAACATGGTGTCCGCCTTGTAGATCGACGTCATGACGCGTTCCTCCACTGCCGTCCGTGGCTCGCCGCCTCCATCGCGCGGGCGAGGTTCTCGGCCAGGCGCGGCTGATCGGCCTTCGACAGGTAATCGTTGAAGCCGGCCGCCCGGCCCTGCTCCACGTCATCGGCGTTGGCGTGGCTCGACAGCGCGATCATCGGCAGGGCCTGGAAACGCGAGTCGCGGCGCACCGCCTGCGCGAAGTCCAGGCCGCCCATTTCCGGCATCTCGATATCGGAGATCACGATGTCGAACGGCTTCTCCGCTTCCATGATCCGCAGCGCGTCGGCACCGTTGACGGCGCTGGTGACGTTCCACTTCGCGGCGCGGAGCTGCGGCACAATGAGGTTGCGGAAGAAGGCGCTGTCGTCCACTACCAGCGCACGGCGCTGGGCGGTAAACTGCGCTTCGATGGCGCCGTCGAACCAGTTGGAGAACGCCAGCGTCAGGTAGTGCCCGATGTTGACGATATCGGTCGCCTTGCCTGCGATGATCGCGCTACCCAGGACACCGGTGCGTTCGCTGGAGAGCTCGATCGCCATGCGGTCGCGGACGATGTCGACCACCTCGTCGACGGCGAGGCCCATGCTGCGGCCGTGGTCGCTGAAGACCAGCACCGCCTGCTTGCCGGATGTCGGCCACTCGTGGAGGTCGTCGAACGGGACCAGCGGCATGAGATGGTCGCGGTACTGCACGACATGACGGCCACCGACGTGCTCGATGCTCGTCGCGTCGAGATCCTCTAGGCGCGCGACCAGTTCCAGCGGAACGGCCTTGAGTTCGTTGCCGCGCGTGCTGAACAGCAGGAACGAGGTCTCGTCCTTGATCGCGTCCTGCGCATTGGCGTGAACGTCGGCGCGCCCGTCGTCGGCGGTCTGTTGCTTGGCCGCCTGCGCGATGCCGTTCGGATCCAGGATCAGGATGACGCTGCCGTCGCCAAGGATGGTGTTGCCGGCATAGAACGGCGTGCCACGCAGGATTGGCGCCACCGGCTTGACCACGATTTCCTCGGTGTCGAACACGCGGTCGACGATGATACCGAACTTGGCCGATCCAACCTGTGCCACCACGACGTAGTTCGTCGTGCGCGCGGCCTTCTCTTCATCCTCCGCGACGTTCAGCAGGCCCCGCAGCGACACCAGCGGCAACAGCCGGTCGCGCAGGCGCAGGACCGGCGCGGTGTTGATGCGCTGGATCGAGACTTCCGAGCGGTCCGACACGCCGACCAATTCGGTGACGTTGATCTGCGGGATCGCGAACCGCTGGCCGGACGCCTCGACGATCAGCGCCGAGACGATGGCAAGGGTCAGCGGGATCTTGATCAGGAAGGTCGTGCCCTGCCCCGCGACCGACGACATTTCGATCGCGCCGCCGATGCGCTCGATATTGGTGCGCACCACGTCCATGCCGACGCCGCGGCCGGACACGCTCGTCACCTTCTCCGCGGTCGAGAAGCCGGCGCGGAAGATGAACTGGATGATCTGCTGCTCGCTCATGGTCGCAAGCTCGGGCTCGGTGACCAGGCCGCTGGCGATAGCCTTGCGGCGGATCGCCTCGACGTTCAGGCCTTTGCCGTCGTCGGAGATGCGGATGAATATGTGGCCGCTCTCGTGATAGGCCTTGAGCGTGATCGTGCCCGCTTCCGGCTTGCCGGCGGCGAGGCGGTCGGCCACGGACTCGATCCCGTGATCCGCCGAGTTGCGCACCATGTGCGTCAGCGGGTCCTTGATGATCTCGAGCACCTGGCGGTCGAGCTCGGTGTCGGCGCCGAGCATGACAAGCTCGATGCGCTTTTTGGTTTCCACCGCGAGGTCGCGGACGATGCGCGGCAGCTTCGCCCAGGCATTACCGATGGGCTGCATGCGCATTCGCGTCACGCCGTCCTGGAGGTCGGAGGTGATGTGCGACAGGCGCTGGAGCGGAACCTTGAACTCGTTGCCCTTCTGCACGCGCTGGAGCTGGAGAAGCTGGTTGCGGGTCAGCACCAGTTCGCTGATCAGCGTCATCAGGTTCTCGATCACGTCGACATTGACGCGGATCGAGGACTGCGCGGCCGAAGACTCGCCGGCCGCGGAAGGGGGTGCGGCCTCAGCCACGGCGGCTTTCGGCGTCTCGGCCTTCTTCGCCTCGGGTACGGCCGGCGCGGGAGTCGCGAGCGACGGATCCTTGTCGAGCGCCTCGGCGATCTCGGCGAGCAGCTCCGCGGCGACCGGGAAGCCGCCCTCGTCGTCGAGCGACGGGGACTGGAAAGCGGGTTGCGCCTCGGGCTCGGCAGCGGCTTGCGGCGCCGCTTCGCCTGCGGCCATGGCGTTCAACTCGGCCTTCAAAGCGCTGTCGTCGCCTTCGGGCTCGGCACCGGTCTGCTCCATCGCACCCAGGATCTGGCGGATGCGGTCGATGGCCTTGAGAATCAGCGTCACCGCGCCCGGCGTGACCTCAAGCTCGCCGTCGCGGAACTTGCCCAGCACGTTCTCGCCGGCATGCGCGACCGACTCCAGCCGCGGCAATCCGAGGAAGCCGCACGTGCCCTTGATGGTGTGCATCAGGCGGAAGATGTTGCCGAGGATTTTCGCATCCCTCGGCTCGCGCTCGAACCGCACCAGCTCGACGTCGAGCGTGGCGAGGCTTTCGTTGGTTTCGGTCAGGAATTCCTGCAGCAGATCGTCCATCGACGTCTCCCCTTACTGCTTGCTGCGGATGGCGAGCAGACGCCCGACATCCAGAATGAGGAGAAGGCGGCCGTCGACGCGGAACACGCCATCGCTGAGCTCTTTCCAGAGCGGATCGAGCGTCGTCGGGCTGTCTTCGCGCGCGTCCGACTGGAGCGTGACGACGTCGCCGACACCGTCGACGAAAAGCGTGTAGCTCTCGCCTTCGTTCTCGACCGTCACGCACATCCCCTTGCGCTCGCCTTCGTAGCGAAGACCGAGCCGCTTGCGCAGGTCGATCACGGTCACGATGCGGCCGCGAAGGTTGATCAGGCCGCGCACTTCGGCAGGACCGCCGGGCACCGGCGCGATCGCATCCGGCGTCAGGATGTCCTGCACCTTCATGACCGGCACGCCGAACAACTGGCCGGCGACCTCGAAGGTCACGAAGGACTGTGTGCTCGCCTCATGCCGGGCGACGGCTGCGGTTTGGGCTGTCTGCAACATGCTTTCCGTCCCTCTTGTTTGGTTCGGACAGACCGGCCGGCCCTGAGGAGCGCTCGGGGGGCGATGCGCGGCGGGTTTCCAGCCGGTCTGTCCGATTCCGTTCCCGTCAGGCTGCTTTCACGTCCGCGAGGAACGTCTGCACGAGGTCCTTCAGGTGGCCCGACTGGCCGGTGAGCGAGCGCGCGGCGCCCAGCACCTGGCCTGCGACAGAGCCCGTATCGTTCGCCGCCTGCGTCACGCCGCCAATGTTCGAGGAGACTTCCTGCGTACCCTTGGCAGCTTCCTCGACATTGCGTGCGATCTCCTTGGTGGCAGCGCCCTGCTCTTCGACGGCGACGGCAATGGTCGTCGCGATCTGATTGACCTCGCCGATCGTCTTGCCGATCGTCTCGATCGCCTTGACGGCATCCTGCGTCGCCGACTGCACGCCGGTGATCTGCACTCGGATGTCGTCGGTCGCCTTGGCCGTCTGGGTGGCGAGGTTCTTGACCTCGGCCGCCACGACCGCGAAGCCCTTGCCCGCCTCGCCGGCACGTGCCGCCTCGATCGTGGCGTTGAGAGCGAGAAGGTTGGTCTGGTCGGCGATATCGTTGATGAGCGCGACGATCTCACCGATCTTCGACGACGCCGAGACCAGGCCCTGCACCATTTCGTTGGCGCGGTTGGCTTCGGCCACGGCGCTGGCTGTGATGTGGCTCGAATGGGTGACCTGGCGGCCGATCTCCGAGATCGACGACGACAGCTCTTCCGTCGCCGACGCCACCGTCTGCACGTTGGCCGAGCTCTGCTCCGACGCGGCAGCCACGGCAGCAGCCTGCTTGGTGGTCTCCTCGGCCGTCGCACTCATCGACTGGGCCGACCCCTCCATCTGCGTCGCCTGGCTCGCCACCGTCTGCACAACGCTGCCGACGCTGGTCTCGAACGCCTTGGTGATCTGGTCGAGACGCGCCGAACGCTCCTGCTGCTTCCGCTGCGCCGCCTCCTGCTCAGCCTTCAGCCGGTCACCCTCGATCATGCTGTCCTTGAACACCTGGACCGCCGAGGCCATCTGGCCGACTTCGTCCTTGCGGCCGATGCCGTCGATGACCGTCGAGAGGTCGTGCCTGGCGAGGCGGCCCATCGCGTCCGTCATCGCCTTGATCGGCCGCGAAACGCTCGACACAAGGAAATAGCCCGCGGCCACGCACATCAGCGCCGCCAGCGCCAGGAGCCCGGCGATCATGTCCCAAGCAAGCGAATAGGTGGCGCGGATGCTGTCACGCTCGGCATTCGCGCCGTCGAGTTGGAACTTGATGAGCGCCTTCAATTCACCCTGGAAGTCGTTGAAGGTCATCTTCATGGCGCCGATGTAGAGGGCGCCGGCCTTGGCCCGGTCGCTGCGCGCCAGGTTCATGTAGTCGTCGGTCATCGCGAAATAGGCGTTCCACTTCGCCATCACGAGGGTGTAGCGCTCGCGCTCCTCGCCGGGCGTAATCGTTGGCTCATATTGCGCCAGTGCCGCCTTTACTTCCGGCAGCACATCCTGCGTCAGGTGCTCGTCCTCGTGCTGCATCGCCTCCTCGTTAGGCGCCAGCGCGACGGACGCCTCGACCTGACGGAAACGCACGGCCGCGGTCGAAAAGTCGCCGAGCGCGCGTGTCGCGACGAGCCAGTTGCTAGTGACATCTTCGGCGCCGTCGTCCACCTTGGACAGCCGCGTCACGGCGAACACGCCGAGCACGGCGGTGACAAGCAGTACGAACGCAAATGCAGCGATAACCTTGGTGCGGATGGTGAAATTGTTGGTCCAGCTCATGGGATACTCCGTCAGATCGGTTCTTCGGTAGGGTTCGCCGGCCGTGCGAGGGGCCACACGGCCGGCGAGAGTCACGACACGTCAGGGGGGAGCGTCGCGAAATACGTGCATGGGCGGTGCTTGCGCGCGCGTCTCGCGCGCAACTCCTCCGTGTACGTCGGAGAGGACGCCGCAAACATTCGCCGCGTCGAACTCAAGCGGCAGAAACGGCGCGTCAGCGGCCGACGCGAACGGTGCAGATAGTACGCTGAGTAGTCCTACCCACCCGGCGACAGTGCGTGCACGAAAGGCCTTATTTTGCTGATTCAAAACACTCTTCCCCAGCAACGCGGTGATTGCGCGACGCACCGTTGTGCGCTGAGGACGCTATGGAAGCTTTGCTGCGCAGGTTTTTCGTAACGGTTTCAGTTTATTTCGATTCACCACGCGATGTTTCCTTGAGCAGCTCTTCGATGACCAACAATCTCGCTATCGTCGAAACCGATCCGGACACCCGTTCGGTCCTGCAAACCAATCTCTGCGCGAACGGCTACGCCGTGACCGCGCACACCAGCGGCGACAGCCTTGTAAACATGCTCTCGCAGAACCCCTGCGACCTTGTGATCATGGATGTCGGTCTGCAAGGTACCGACGGCCTCACGCTGATGCGCAGGATCCGCGAGATGTACGACTGCGGCATCATCATCGTCAGCGGCCGCGCCGACCTCACGGACCGCGTGGTCGGTCTCGAACTCGGCGCCGACGACTATGTCGCCAAGCCGTTCGAGCCGCGCGAGATCGTCGCCCGCGTCAGGAGCGTGCTCCGCCGCAACGCCCGCGCGGCGGCCGGGCCCCGGATGGCTGTTCCAGTACGCCGCGAGTGTTTCCAGTTCGCCGGTTTCACACTCGACGTCGCGTCGCGCTCACTGTTCGACGCCGCCGGCGCGCCGGTCGCGCTGACCAGTGGCGAGTACAAGCTGGTGTACGCATTCGTGACCCACCCCAACCGCGTGTTGAGCCGCGACCGGCTCCTCGATCTGGTGTACGAGAGCAACTCTCCGGCGTTCGACCGTAGCGTCGATGTCCGCATCGGCCGTGTGCGCCGGAAGCTGGGCGACGATCCGCGCAATCCGCGCCTGATCAAGACCATCCGCAACGACGGCTACATCTTCGTCGGCAAGGTCACCTTCGCGTCCTAGGCGGACGACGGAATCGGCTTTCAAACCTGCAAATCAGGCCAACCCCGCGTCTGCGCACGCCGGGGGGCGTGCGGACCGGATCAGGAAGGAGATCCGGACGGCCAAAAAAAAGCGCCGGCCATGACGGGGTTGGTATCTCTTACCGCGCGGGCGTTTCGGTGTCATTGGCACCGGACAGTTTGCGCGCCTGGCGGGCGGCCATCTCCTCCGCGCTGAGCACAAGGCGCACCAGCTCCGCGACGCTCTTCACGCGCAGCTTCTCCATCACGCGCGCGCGATGGTTCTCCACGGTGCGCGGCGAGATGTTGAGTTCGAACGCGATGACTTTGTTGGCACAGCCCGCGACGATCTGATCGAGGACCTGACGCTCGCGCGCGGTCAGCAGGGCGAGACGCTCCAGCACCTGGCGGCCGTCGGCAACCTGCTTCTTGAGTCCCGTCGCGCATTCGAGCTGGAGGTCGTCCATCCCGTCATTGCCGAGCGCCACCACAATGACGGGCATGTTGGGCATCACCTCGCGCACGAGCCGCATCAGCTCGAACCCGTCGGCTTCCGAGCCCTGCATCGCGGTGACGACGAGATCGATCCCGCCCTGGCGCAAGCGCAGCAGCGTGTCTTCGTGACTCTCCGCGACCACACAGGGATAGCCGCGGCTGGCGAGGAAGCTCGAGACCGATCCGCGCTGAACGGCATCGTTTGTCGCGATCAGGATCTTCCCGGTATGCTGCACGCCTAAACCACCATCGAACGGAATGCGCGTCCGGTCCGTGAACGCGCGGTTTGCAAAATTCATTCTTCATCGCCCTCAAACCGAGAGTGATTTAGGCTGCGGCGGAACTCTTTGCACCTGCACAGAGGGATAGCACGCACATACGGAAGTATGTGGTGCAGAAAGCCGCACGTGCCTGCGCGAATGTCAGCGGCGCAGTCGAGCGCGGAGCGCCTCGGCCATCATCGGCACGGTGAAGGGCTTCTGCACCACCGTCTCCGCCATCCATCGCGTGTCGAGACCGCTCTTGCCGTAACCTGTCGTGAAGACGAACGGCACGCCGTCCGCTTTCAGCCGCCCCGCAACCGGATAGGCGCGATCGCCGCCAAGATTGACGTCAAGCACCGCGAGATCGGGCCTCTTGCTGTCGATCATCGCCAGCGCGTTCGCGACGTTACCCGCGATCCGCACCTCGCCAGCGCCGAGTTCGTTGAGGATGTCTTCCAGCAGGAATGAAATGATCGCCTCGTCCTCGACGACCAGGATGCTCAGACCTTCCAGAAGTCGAGTCGAAGACATGCCCTTGCCCACTATCCCGGCAGGGGAATTTCCATCGTGCAATGCACACCGGTGGGGAGATAGTCGAGGATCGGGCGGCCGCCCAGCTCGTGTGCGATCGCACGTTCGACCAGCCGCGCGCCGAAACCGCGCTTCCTGGGCAGTGCGACCTGCGGCCCGCCCTCTTCGCGCCAGTCGACGAACAGCGCCTGCGGTTCCGCGCGCCACGAGAGCGTCACATGGCCGTCGGGCGTCGACAACGCACCGTGCTGTGCGGCGTTGTTCGCCAGTTCATGCAGCACCATGGCAAGCGCGAGCGCCGAGCGCGACTTGAGCTGCACCGATGGGCCGCTCACCGAGACGCGTCCGTTCGCGGTTCCGCCATAGGACGCGAAACTGTCATGCGCGATCTGCCGGAAGTCGGCCCACACCCATGCCTGGCGCGTGAGCTGGTCGTGCACGCGAGACAAGGCCAGCAGGCGCCGCTCGAACTCGCGCTCGTCGCCTTCATTGTCGCGCATCGTCTGCGCGGCCAGCGACTGGATGGTCGCCAGCGTGTTTTTCACCCGATGATTCAGTTCGTCGATCAGGCTTTTCTGTTGCGCCGCCGCCTGCTTCTGCTCGGTGAGATCGATCAGCATATTCACCGCGCCGATCAGTTCCCCCTTGCTGTCGAAGATCGGGGTCGGGTGCGGCATGAACGGCACCCGCGTGCCGTCTGGACGCACGGCCACGGCTTCGGGTCCGACCAAAGCCCGCTTCTCCCGCAGCGCAACGGCTATAGCGCATTCATCATGCGGCACCGGCCGCCCGTCCGGCCACTCGATCTTCCAGGAGCCGCACCAGACCTGCTCGCCGATTTTGGGCGCGACGCCCCAGATCTGTTCCGCCGCCTTGTTGAAGTACAGCAACCGACCTTCGGCATTCGTGGTGTAGATCGCCGCCGGGATCGCTTCCATGACACGGCGCCCGACCTGGCGGCCTTCGCGCACCCGCGCCTGCATGCGGCGAAGCTCGGTGATGTCCTGGAAGCAGTTCACGCCGCCGACCAGTTGGCCCTGCTCGTCGAACAGCGGATCAACGTTGGCCAGCACAGTCAGGCGCTCGCCATTCGGTTTTTCGATGATCGCCTCGCGGTCACGCACCGGCTTGCCGGTGCGCAGCACTTCGGCCATCGCGGTGCGCTCCGCAGGCAGCGGCTCGCCCGATGGCTCGTACGCCTTCACGGCGCCCGTGAAAGGCACACTCAGATCCGGCGACCGCCCCCAAAACTCGGCGGCGCGACGATTGAACTGGATCAGGTTGCCGTTGCGGTCGCAGGTGTAGATGCCGACGGGCAGGTTATCGATCAGCGACGAGGGGGAGCGGACGATACGTTCCAGCGCCAGTGGTGCCACTGGCGCATATCGTACCGTTTCTCTATCGGCCGGCATCAGCATGCGCGCCCCCGGGGACCCATCAAAAGCACACCCACACGTACCGCAGAACGCCCCAGCAGAAGGATGGTTCCAGCATAAGTATTTGATTCGAGGGCGTTAACGCCTCATTTCGCGCGGGTGCTCTTTGTCAAGCTCTTCATCGGCACATGAATTCCACTTCAGCGCACGCATGATCCGCATTTCCATCGAAAGAACAGCGGCTTGCGCGTGGTTTTGCAGGGACCTTGTCGGGCCCCGTCATGGCGCCGCGTGATCCTTGAAGCGCGTATGCCAGCCCATTAGGTTCGACTCGATTCCGCGGCCAAAGAGAAAATGGACATAAAAAAAGACGTCGTCGCTGCGATCGGAAACACCCCCCTGATCCGCCTCAATCGCGTGAGCGACCTCACCGGCTGCGAAATCCTCGGCAAGGCCGAGTTCATGAACCCTGGCCAGTCGGTCAAGGACCGGGCGGCGCTGTTCATCATCCAGGCCGCTCTGCGCCGCGGCGAGCTCAAACCCGGCGGCGCGCTCGTCGAGGGCACCGCCGGCAACACCGGCATCGGCCTGGCGGTGGTCGGCAATGCGATGGGCTTCCGCTCCGTGATCGTCATTCCGGAGACGCAAAGTCAGGAGAAAAAAGACGCCCTGCGCCTTCTGGGCGCCGAGCTGATCGAAGTGCCTGCCGTGCCCTACGCCAACCCGAACAACTACGTGAAGGTTTCCGGACGCATCGCGGAGCAGCTCGCGAAGACGGAACGCAATGGCGCCATCTGGGCCAACCAGTTCGACAACATCGCCAACCGCCAGGCGCATATCGAAGGTACCGGGCCGGAGATCTGGCACCAGACCAACGGGCGCATCGACGGCTTCACCTGTGCCGTCGGCACCGGCGGCACGCTGGCCGGCGTCGCCATCGCGCTGAAGGAGAAGAACCCAAAGGTGCGGATCGCAGCCGCCGATCCGCTCGGCGCATCGATCTATTCCTGGATCAAGACCGGCGAGCTGAAGGCCCACGGCACCTCGATCACCGAGGGCATCGGCCAGGGCCGCGTCACCGCAAACCTGAAGGACGCGCCGATCGACGACGCGTACGAAATCTCCGACGAGGAAGCCCTGCCCTATATCTTCGACCTACTGGAGCACGAGGGCCTGTGCATGGGCGGCTCCACCGGCATCAACATCGCGGGCGCGGTGCGCATGGCGAAGGAACTGCCGACCGGCTCGACCATCGTTACCATTCTTGCCGACTACGGCACGCGCTATCAGAGCAAATTGTTCAACCCGGCCTTCCTGCGCGAGAAAAAGCTGCCGGTGCCGGAATGGCTGGCCGCGCCGCGCCAGGGCTTCCCGATCCCGTACGAGAACGCATGAACACGCTGACCTCACCGCTGGTTTCGACGGAATGGCTTGCGGGCCGCATCAACGCGCCGGACGTGCGCGTCGCCGACGCCTCATGGTACCTGCCGCAGGCGAACCGCGACCCGAGAGCCGAGTACGCCGCCGCCCACATCCCGCGCGCCGTGTTCTTCGATATCGACGATCTGTCGGACGAAAAGAATACGTTGCCGCACATGCTGGCGCCGGCGCCGAAATTCACCAGCCGCATGCGCAGGCTGGGGCTGGGCGACGGCAACATGATCGTCGTCTACGACTCGGCCGGCGTGTATTCGTCGCCGCGCGCCTGGTGGATGCTGCGCGCCATGGGGCATGAGGACGTCGTCGTGCTCGACGGCGGCCTGCCCAAGTGGAAGCGCGAGGGCCGCCCGCTGGAAGACCTCTCCGCCATGCCCTTTGCCCGCCACTTCACGGCGCGGCCCAACAACGCGCTGATCCGCGACTTCCGCCAGATGAACCACAACCTGGAGAGCAAGGCCGAACAGGTGATCGATGCCCGCGGAATCCCGCGCTTCAAGGCGATCGAACCGGAGCCGCGCGCCGGCATCCGCGGCGGCCATATCCCTGGCAGCCGAAACGTTCCGTACACGGAACTGACCAACGACGACGGCACTCTGAGATCGCCGGAAGACCTGCGCAAGGTGTTCGCGACGCACGGCGTTGACCTGCACAAGCCGTCGGCGACGACCTGCGGCTCCGGCATCACCGCCGCGATCGTCATGCTGGCGATGCAGGTCGCAGGCGCTTCCGACGTGGCGCTCTACGACGGCTCCTGGGCGGAATGGGGCGCCTCCGACGCGCCGGTGGAGATCGGTTGATGTCGTCGTCGCGCGAGTCCGGCCGCCGCATCCCGATGGTCGTCACCTTCCTGGAGATGAAGGCCAAGCCCGCTGCCCTGCCCCCGCCGCAACCGCGTGGCAAGGTCGCGATCCTGAAGGCCGAGCATCCGCCGGTGCATTACTACCGCTATCTCTACGACACGATTGGCGACGCCTATTTCTGGGTCGACCGGCGCAAGCTGAACGACAAGCAGCTCGCCGAGATCATCCAGCACCCGGAAGTGGACCTGTTCGTCCTCTACCTCGACGGCGTGCCGGCCGGGATGGCCGAACTGGACATGCGGGATGCTGCGGTCGGACAGCTCGCCTATTTCGGATTGATGCCGGAAGCCGTCGGCAAACGACTCGGTTATTTCTTTCTCTACCACGCGGTGATGAACGCCTGGGTGAAACCGATCGGCAAGCTGCTCGTCAACACCTGCACGCTGGATCATCCGCGCGCGCTGCCGCTCTACCAGCGCCTCGGCTTCGTCGCCTATTCGCGCGAGGACCGGTACATCGAATTGCCGTAGGCCATGCCAATAAGGCATGCTCCCCGCGCATAGCAAATGGGGAGGCGCCGCATGGCCATCGTCGATACCGCACCGGACGCAGAAAAGGAAAAGACGCTGTTCGGTCACCCGCGCGGACTGACCTGGCTTTTTACCACCGAGATGTGGGAGCGCTTCTCCTACTACGGCATGCGCGCCATCCTGGTGCTGTATCTGACCAATGTCCTGCTGCTTCCGGGTCAAGCCGAGAATGCCATCGGCTACGCCACGATCAAGCACCTCTTCGAATCGCTGTTCAATGGCGGCCAGCCGCTTGCAGTGCAGCCGTTCTCCTCGCTTATCTACGGCAACTACACGGCCTTCGTGTATCTCACCCCGTTCTTCGGCGGTCTGATCGCCGACCGCTGGATCGGCCAGCGCATGAGCGTGATCATCGGCGGCGTGACCATGGCGATCGCCGAGTTCACGCTGATGTCGCCGCATCTGTTCTTCATCGGCCTGCTGCTGCTCATCATCGGCAACGGCTTCTTCAAGCCGAACATCTCCACTCAGGTCGGCGGCCTTTACAAGCCGGGCGACAGCCGCATCGACCGCGCCTATTCCATCTTCTATGTCGGCATCAACGTCGGAGCCTTCTTCTCGCCGCTAGTATGCGGCTCGCTCGCCGAAGATCCGGCCTGGGGCTACAAGTGGGGCTTCTGCGCCGCCGGCATCGGCATGGTAATAGGCCAGATCATCTACATCCTCGCCCTCCGGACGCTACCCAGGGATCGGGTCGAGCAGACGCGAGCAGGCACAGTGACCAAGGAGCCGCTGACCGGCAACGACTGGAAGGCGATTGTCGCGATCATCCTGCTCTGCATTCCGACAACGCTGTTCTGGGCGACCTATGAGCAGCAGGGCAACACGATCAGCCTGTGGGCGGAGCAGTTCACCAACCGCGCCCTAATCCCGGGTGTCGTTGGCTGGCAGATTCCGGTGACGTGGTTCCAGTCGTTCAACCCGTTCATGATCTTCGCGTTCACGCCGCTCGTCGTGTGGTTCTGGGGCCGCCAGATGACGCGGGGCAAGGAACCGGCGACGGTGACCAAGATGGCGCTCGGCAACTTCATGCTCGCGCTGTCCTACCTGATCATGGCCGCGGCGGCGTATCTCAACCCGCATGGTGGCGCGAGCTGGCTGTGGCTGTTCGGCTTCTTCGTCGTGATCACCATGGGCGAACTCTATCTGTCGCCGATCGGGCTGGCTTTGGTGGCACGGGTGTCGCCGCCGCAGATTCTCTCGATGATGATGGGGCTGTGGTTCATCACCAGCTTCACCGGCAATCAGCTCCAGGGTTACATCGGGAGCTTCTTCAGCCGCATGGACAAGGTAAGCTTCTTCCTGCTCTGCGCAGGTTTGGGCCTTGTCGCTGCAGTGCTGACCTGGATATTCGAGCGCCCCTTGCGCACCATCATCGAAAGCAAGATGGCGAAATCCGGCGCACCCAACGCCGTCGTGGAACCCCAGGGCGCCGAGGTTCATCCCGCGCAGTAGTAGCAACGGCGTTTCACCTCCCCGCGTGGGAGGTGAAACGCCAAGCGCCGTCAGGGCTTCTAAAGTTCTTGCACGTCCCCACCCGACGCTCACTGCGTTAGCGTCGACCTCCCATGAAGGGAGGTGAAGCACCGTGCTAGTGCCCCAATATCTGGCTCAGGAACAGCTTGCAGCGGTCGTGTTTGGGGGCGGTGAAGAAGGTTTCGGGGTCGGCTTCCTCGATGATCTCGCCAGCGTCCATGAAGACCACGCGGTCGGCGACCTCGCGTGCGAAGCCCATCTCGTGCGTGACGCAGATCATGGTCATGCCTTCCCTGGCGAGGTCGACCATCACCTCCAGCACTTCGCCGATCATCTCGGGATCGAGCGCCGAGGTCGGTTCGTCGAACAGCATCACCTTGGGATGCATGCACAGCGCCCGCGCGATCGCCGCGCGCTGCTGCTGACCGCCGGAGAGCTGCATCGGGTGCTTGTTCGCCTGGTCGGCGATGCGCATCTGGGTCAGGTACTGCATCGCGATCTCTTCCGCCTGCTTCTTCGGCATCTTGCGCACCCAGATCGGCGCCAGCGTGCAGTTGTTCAGGATGGAGAGGTGCGGGAACAGATTGAACTGCTGGAACACCATGCCGACCTCGCGCCGCACGGTATCGATGTTGCGCACGTCGCGCGTGAGCTCCGTGCCGTTGACGAGGATGCGGCCGTCGTCGTGCTGCTCCAGCCGGTTGATGCAGCGGACCATGGTCGACTTGCCCGAGCCCGACGGCCCGCACACCACGATCTTCTCTCCCGGCTTGACCGTGAGGTTGATGTCCTTGAGCACGGCGAAGTCGCCGTACCACTTGCTGACCTTGTCAAGGTGGATCATCGGAGCGCCCGACGTCGATTCTGTCATCGCCTCTCTCCTTCCGCCAGTTGCTCTTCAAGGTGGGCGGAATATCGCGACATGGAAAAACAGAAGGCCCAGTAGATCAGGGCCGCGAAGATGTAGCCGGTGACGGCGACGTTGGGGCTCGCCCACTCCAGATCGGTGGCGCCGGCCTGGATCGTGCCCATCAGGTCGAAGAAGCCGATGATGGTCACCAGCGAGGTGTCCTTGAACATCGACACCATGTTGTTGACGATGCCGGGCAGCATGGTGCGCAACGCCTGCGGCAGCACGATGAAGATCATCGCCTGCCAGTAGCCAAGGCCGAGCGCCGCTGCGCCCTCATATTGTCCCTTCGGCAACGCCTGCAAGCCGGCGCGCACGACTTCCGCCATGTAGGCCGCATTGAAGAACGCGATCGAGATCAGCGCGCGCAGCAGCTTGTCGAACTCCCATCCGTCGGGAAGGAACAGCGGCAGAAGCGAGCTGGCGGCGAACAGCACGGTGATCATCGGCACGCCGCGCCAGACCTCGATGAAGGCAACGCACAGCACCCGCACCACCGGCAGCTCCGACCGCCGCCCCAGCGCCAGGATCACACCCAGCGGCAGCGACGCCACGATGCCGACCGCGGCCACGACCAGTGTGAGCAACAACCCGCCCCAGCGCTCGGTCGAAACGATCGGCAACCCGAACCAGCCGCCGCTCAGCAGCACGAACGCGACCAGCGGATAGAGCGTCAGCATCATGCCGCCGACCCAGCCCTTGCGCGGCAGGCGCGGGATCACCAGCCAGGCAAGCCCTATGGCGCCGAACGCGAACACGACGTCGGCGCGCCAGCGCTCGCCGGCGTCGTAGAAGCCGTAGACGATCTGCCCGAGCCGCGCGCCGATATAGGGCCAGCACGCGCCACTCACGCCCTCGCACGCGTCGCGGGCCGCGCCGTGCCAGGCTGCGTCGATGAACAGCCATTTCGCCGCCGGCGGCACCGCCCACACAACCAGCGCGATCATCGCCAGCGTCAGGATCGAGTTGAACACGCCGTCGAACAGATGCACCCGCACCCACTCGACCGGTCCTTCGTGATGCTTGGGCGGCGCGCGGAAGGCGGTCATGCGCTGCCCTCCAGCCGGTGCGCGTAGCTGTAGAGGTTCATCAGCCCCGAGGTGATCAGGCTAAGCGCCAGATAGATCGCCATGGTGATCGACAGGATCTCGATCGCCTGGCCGGTCTGGTTGAGCACCGTGCCGGCGAACACGGACACCAGGTCCGGATAGCCGATGGCGATGGCCAGCGAGGAGTTCTTGGTCAGGCTCAGATATTCCGACGCCAGTGGCGGAATGATGACCCGCATCGCCTGCGGGATCAGCACGAGCCACAGCACCCGCTGCCGCGGCAGGCCCAGCGCCTCCGCCGCCTCGCGCTGCCCGCGCGCCACCGACAGCAGGCCGGCGCGCACAATCTCAGCGATATACGCGGCGGTGTAGATCGACAGGCCTGTCGTCATGCCGGCCAGTTCCGGATTGATCGACAGCCCACCCTGGTACTGAAAGCCTGACAGCTCCGGCCAGCTCAACGAGAACGGATGGCCGAGCGCGAAGGTCGCGACTACCGGCAGGCCAATGATGAGCAACGGCATGGCCCACCCCACGACGGGCCGCTTGCCGGTGCGCTGTTGCGTGTGTTGTGCCCAGCGGTACAAGCCGAACGATGCGGCCAGCCCGAACAGAAACGTCGCGATCACGATCCACGAGCCGTGCCCGAAGACCACCTCAGGCACATAGACGCCGCGATTGTTGAGCACGAGCCAGCTTCCCAGCGTCATGCTCTGGCGCGGCACGGGCAGCGTCTGGAGCACGCCGAAATACCAAAAGAGGATTTGCAGCAGCAGCGGGATGTTGCGCAGCGTCTCGATGTAGATCGTGCAGAGCTTCGCCACCAGCCAGTTGCTCGACAGCCGCCCAATGCCGACGATGAAACCCAGGATCGTCGACAGCACGATCGACACCGCCGACACCAGCAGGGTGTTGAGCAGGCCCACCCACAGCGTGCGGCCGTAGCTCATCTCCTCGGAGTAATCGATCAGCGTCTGGGAGATCGAGAACCCGGCCGTGTGCTCCAGGAACCCGAAGCCCGACGCCACATGCCGCCGAGTCAGCGCATCCGCCGCGTTGTGCACCAGCCAGGCAGCCACGCCCGCCAGCGCCACCAGCACCAGCGCCTGCGCGAAGATCGACCGCCAATGGGTGTCGCGCCAGACGGCGCGGCGGGGACGTTCCGCCATCGCCCGTTAGCGGATCGGCGGCGCGTACATGATGCCGCCCTTGTTCCACAGGTTGTTCAGCCCGCGCGGCAGCTTCAGCGGCGTGCCCGTTCCGACGGCGCGCTCATACACCTCGCCGTAATTGCCGACGCGCTTGATGATGCGATAGGCCCAGTCGGCGGTCAGGGTCAGCTCCTGACCGAAGCCGCCTTCCTTGCCCAGCAGGCGGCGCACCTCCGGCGACGTCGAGTTCATCATCTGGTCGACGTTCTTCGAATTCACGTTCAGCTCTTCCGCGTTGACCATCGCGAACAGCACCCAGCGGCACAGGTCGCCCCACTGCTGGTCGCCCTGCCGCACGGCCGGACCCAGTGGCTCCTTGGAGATGGTCTCCGGCAGCAGGATGTGGTCGGCGGGGTTCTTCAGTTTCAGGCGATCGCCGGCCAGGCCCGACCGGTCGGTTGTCGCGCCGTCGCAACGGCCTGCGTCATATGCCGCGATGTATTCCGACGCCTTCTGGTAGACGATGACCTTGTAGCCGAGATTGTGCGCGCGCGAGTAGTCCGCCGCGTTCAGTTCGCTGGTCGTGCCGGTCTGGGTGCACAGCGTGGCGCCCTTCAGTTGCAGCGCGCTCGTGATGCCGGAGGACTTGCGCACCATAAAGCCCTGGCCGTCATAGAAATCGACGCCGATGAACTCCAGCCCCTGCCCCACGTCGCGGTCCATGGTCCAAGTGGTGTTGTGCGACAGGATATCGAACTGCCCGGCCTGGAGGGCCGTGAACCGCTCCGCGAACGACACCGGCACGAACCGCACCTTGTTCGGATCGTTGAAGATCGCCGCCGCCACCGCGCGGCAATAGTCGACGTCAAGGCCGGTCCAGTTCCCCTTGGCGTCGGGGTTGGAGAAGCCCGGCTGCCCCTCGCTAACGCCGCACCGCAGGAACCCGTTCTTCCTGACGTTATCGAGCGTGTTGGCCGAGGCCGGAACGGCCATGGCGGCAGCGGCCAAGAGACCGAGCACAAGCGTACGCAGTTTCACAGCGGAATCCCCCGATACTGCCCTTATCGCTCGCAGCATTGCGGCCCGCGGCGCGACACGATAGGGAAACCCTAGCAGGCAAAAACGCAATTGGGGAGCGGTGGCGAACCACAAGGAAAATCCCGAGACGACCGTCACCAGCGTGGGCCGCGAAAGCGCCGCCCATGTGGGCGTCGTGAACACGCCGGTCTACCGGGCTTCGACGATTCTTTATCCCGACGTCGCCGCACTGGACGCGCGCGACATGCCCTTCACCTATGGCCGCCGCGGCAACCCCACGGTGCGCAGCCTCGAGGACGCCGTGAACGCGCTGGAAGGTGCCGCGCGGACGATGTTCTTCGGCTCCGGCCTGAACGCCGTGGTCATGGCGATCCTGGCGGCATGCAGCGCGGGCGATCACGTGCTGGTGGTCGACAGCGCCTATGCGCCGTCGCGAATCTTCTGTGACAAGACGCTGCGCCGCTTCGGCATAAAGGCGACCTACTACGACCCGCTGATCGGCGCCGGCATCGCCGAGCTGTTCCAGCCGAACACCAAAGCGGTGTTCTGCGAAAGCCCGGGCTCGCTGACCTTCGAGGTGCAGGACATCCCGGCCATCGCCACCGCCTGCAAGCCGCGCGGCATCACGGTGATCCTCGACAACACCTGGGGCACGCCGATCCATTTTCAGCCGCTGAAGCACGGCGTCGATCTATCGGTGCAGGCGGTGACGAAATACATCGGCGGCCATGCCGACCTGCTCATGGGCTACATCGCAGCGAACGAGCCGTGGGCTTCGCGCATCGTCGACATGCACCAGAACATGGGCCTCTACATCAGCGGCGACGATTGCTATCTCGCCCTGCGCGGCCTGCGCACGCTGCCGACGCGGCTGAAGCGGCACGAGGAAACCGCGCTGCGGCTCGCCACCTGGCTGCAACCGCGCCCAGAGGTTTCACGCGTGCTATATCCCGCACTGCCCAGCGACCCAGGACACGCCATCTGGAAGCGCGACTTCACCGGCGCCTGCGGCCTGTTCGGTGTGGTGTTGAAGGATGTGCCGAAGGCCGCCGTGGACGCGATGTTGAATGGCCTTGGCCATTTCGGGCTCGGTTTTTCCTGGGGCGGCTATGAAAGCCTCTGTGTTCCGTCAGACATCCGCCGCACTGCGGCGCCATTCCAGGCGGAAGGCCCCGTCATACGCATCCATGCAGGATTGGAAGACCCGCAAGACCTGATCGCCGATTTGACCGCCGGCTTCGACCGGCTAAGAGCAGCCGGATGACCGACGTCCTCAGCCCCGCGCAATTCGTCTCCGAGGTGGCGTTCAACGCCGACGGCCTCGTGCCCGTCATCGCGCAGCGCGTGCAGACGGGCGAGATCCTTATGTTCGCATGGATGACCAAGGAGACGCTGGAGCACACGCTGCAAACCGGCGAGGTCACCTATTTCTCGCGTTCCCGCAGCAGGGTCTGGCGCAAGGGCGAAGAGAGCGGCCACACCCAGCGACTGGTCGAGGCGTGGATCGATTGCGACGGTGACGTGCTGCTGATGAAGGTCGATCAGATTGGTCCCGCCTGCCACACAGGCGCGCCGACCTGCTTCTTCCGCCGGGCCGGCATCAAGCCGGACGTTTGAGATTGGTCTTCGCCATCTCGGCGCGGCGCCGCAAGAGTTTCTCGGAATGTTCATCCGCAGGCGGCGCGAGGTCCTTCGGGTAGACGTAGACGAACAACGCGGTCGAAAGGCCCAGCGCAACACCCATCAGCGCCGCCATCGGCCAATCCGATTCGGAAACGTCGATCATCAGCAGCGCGCCGAACACGGCCCACAGGAGGAAAGCCACGACTTTGGGCATGGCATGCACCTCGCCCTTTTCAGCCCTCAAATATGCCCTTCAGGTGCGGATTCAAGAACTTCATGTCTGGGTCCAGCTTTTGGCGTAGCTGCCGGAAATCCTCGAATTTCGGGTAAAGCTGGGCGAGTTCCGCGCGCCTGCGCGTATGGCGCTTGCCCCAGTGCGGGCGGCCTTCCACGCCGCGGAAAATCCCCTCGCACATGTCGAACAGCTTTCCCGTATCGACCCGGTGATACTGGTGCACCGCGATTGTGGCCGATTTGCGCTGGTAGAACGGGCTGAGCCACACATCGTCCTCCGCCACGCTGCGGTATTCGATCGGGAAGCCGGTGTTGATCCTGCGCTTGCGGATTTCGCGCACGATCTCGCGGATGGTCTCCGGCCCCTTCTCGTAGGGCACGGCGTATTCCATCTCGTTGAAGCGCGTGGTGCGCGCGCTGGGCAGGATCTCGTGGCTCCAGCGTACACGGTCGCCCGCACTCATGCCGCCCGAAAACAGCCGGTGCGCGGGCCTCAGCAGGAACGGCGCATAGGGCAGCACCTCGTTGATCCACTCGAACAGGCTGGCGTCTGCCGCGCGTTTCTCACCGCGCTTCTGCATGTATTCGGCGGAGCGCGGCTCGGGCGCAGGATTGTCGCTCTCGTTGAGCGTCTTGCAGACCGCAACGTCAGCGTAGGGAAACCAGAAGAACTCGAAGTGCCGGTTGGCGCCGACCATGTGGTCGAGCTTGTCCCAGAGCTCGTCGAACGGCATCAGGAAGTTCTTTTCCGCAAGCTTGTAGATCGGCCGCACATGCACGCAGATGTCGACCATCACGCCCAGCGCGCCCATCGAGCAGCGACCCGCCGCGAAAACGTCCTGGTTTTCCGTCGGCGAGCAATGAATGACTTCACCGCTTGCCAGCAGCAGGCGGAAGGCGGCGACCGCCGACGAGAAGCTGCCGAGCGTCGGGCCGGTGCCGTGGGTTCCTGTGCCCACCACGCCGGCGATGGTCTGCCGGTCGATGTCGCCCATGTTCTTGAGCGCGAAGCCGAGCGGATGGATCAGCGAGCCGATCTCCCATAGCCGCGTTGCCGCCGCGAAACTCGCAACCTGCTTCTCGTGATCGAAGCCGGTGAGCCCGGTGAAGGCCGACAGGTCGATGATGGTGCCGTCCGTCGCGTTCAGCGGCGTGAAGGAGTGCCCGGTGCCTGGCGTGCGGACCGGCGCGACTCCGGTGCGCACCGCGGCGGCCAGCTCAAGCTCGTCCTTTGGCCGCACGATTGCACGGGGCTTACACACCACCCCGCCCGACCAGTTCGACCACTTGCCGCCGACTATCGCCATTGGAAACGCCCAGCCAAAAACGTGGCGGCGCTTGTAGCCCCACCCCCGAATCCGCGCAATCGCGGCGATTTGTCAGATATCCGCGAACTTCGGCGCCCGCTTCTCCAAGAAGTGGCTGACGCCCTCCTTGAAGTCGGGCCAGACGAAGCTTGGCGGCATTTCGGCGTCCGCCGCCTCCAGCGCCGTGCCGAAGTCCTGGAACAGCGACTTCCAGATCTGCGCCTTCATCACCGCCATGGAGCGCGGGCTGACGGTGTCGGCCAGCAGACGGGCATAGGCGTGGACGTTGTCCATGAAGGTGTCAGCCGCGAACACCTTGTTCACCAGCCCCATTTCCTTCGCCTCCTGCGGCGAGATCTTGCGCGCCGACAACAGAACGTCGAAGGCATGCGCCGGGCCGATCAGCCGCGGCAGCAGCCAGGCGATGCCATGCTCAGCAATCAGTCCGCGCTGCGCGAACGAAGACGTGATCACCGCCTTGTCGGAGACAAACCGGAAATCGCAATACAGCGACATGATCAGGCCCATGCCGGCAGCGGGCCCGTTGATGGCCGCTATGATCGGCTTCTTGGTGCGCATGAAATAGGCGAAGCGCGTCATGTCCGCGAATTCTTTGTCGAGATTCGGGCCGTACTTGCTCTTGAACGCGTCGCCGATATCGCCGCGGGCCGCCGATGCCGCACGTGGCGTGCCGTCGGTGGGCACTGCTTGCAGCACCTGCATGTCCGCGCCGGCGCAGAAGCCGCGGCCGGCGCCGGTCAGGATGATGACGCGCACCGCCGGGTCATTCGCTGCCTCCGCCATCGCCTTGCGGATGTCGGACGCCATCCTGTCATTGTAGGCGTTGAGCCGGTCGGGGCGGTTGAGCGTGATGGTCCCGATCCGGTCCTTCACGTCGTAGAGGAGTGTCTCGTAGGCCATGGTGTCCTCCCTGTTCTTCTGGCCGCATCATCCCACGGCGGCAGGCGGCTTCAAGCCCTCGCGGCCAGCACGCCCGCAAGTTTCCGCAACGCGGGATCGCGTTTGCGGCGCAGAATGTGGACGGCCGTAACGCCAGCGTTGTCCGCGATGTCCCCGCGCGCGCCATGGCGCACCACCATGGCGATGTGCTTCGCATCGCTGCCTTTCTTGAGCATCAAATGCAGCGCGGTCATGCCCTTGCTGTTCACGGCATCCGGATTGGCGCCCAGCTTCAATAATTCTTCGGCGGCCGCGAATTTGCTGTAGCCGACGGCGCCTATGAACGGCGTCGAGTCTTCTGCGATCTGCTCCAGACTTGCGCCGTACTTCACCAGCAAACGGATCGCCGCCAGATCGCCCCGGAAGCTCGCGGCCCAAAGCGAATGGTTCGGATCGCCGCCGCGCTTCATCAGCCATTCGGCCAGGGCGAGGTTCTCGCCGCGACCGATCGCGAACCACACCGGCACCGCTTTCCAGCTTCCCTCAACAAACGCAGGTTCGCTGGGATCGAAGCCGTGTTTCAGCAGCACCTCAGCGGTCTGGATGCTGTCCTTCGCCTGTCCCTTCTTTACCTTCTGCCCGCAGCAGATGTGAAGCCAGTTGCGCCCGCGCGCGTCGCGCACGTCCCTGAGCCCGGGATTTTCCTTCAGCGCAGCATCAACCTCCGCCGCGCGGAACCCTTTCACCAGCTCCAGCATCTTCGTCTTCGAGACCACCATGCGCCCTCTTCGGCTCACTTGAGCCTACACCGGCGGCGTGATCCGATACCGCAACGAAATTGGGAGGCACCCATGACCTATCGCACCATCCTGTTCGAAACCGTCGAGCCGCACATTGCGAAGATCACGCTGAACCGGCCCGATCACATGAACGCCTACACCAACCCATTGTGCGACGAGGTCGTGGACGCGCTCCACGAGTATCTGGACAATGACGATCTACGGTGCCTGATCCTGACCGGCGCGGGACGCGGCTTTTGCGCGGGCGGCGACGTCAGCGGCGAGCCGCGGCCGGGCGAAATCCCCTCTCCGCACTTCCGCCACAAGCAGATCGGCCACGGCATGGAGATGCGCGTCGGCATGCACCGCGTGATCACGCTGCTGCATCGCATGGACAAGCCCGTGGTGGCAGCGATCAACGGACCCGCCGTCGCGGGCGGACTCACGCTGGCCCTCGCCTGCGACTTCCGGATCGCCGCCGATTCCGCGAAGCTTGGCGACACGTCGGGCAAGTTCGCGCTCCTGCCCGACGAGGGCGGTGCCTGGTTCTTCCCGCGTTTCATGGGGCTCGACAGGGCGCTGAAGATGTCACTGCTGCACGAGGTCTATTCGGCGACGGAAGCCGAGAAACTCGGCCTTGTCACCGAGGTCGTGCCCGCCGCGCAGCTCCCGGACCGCGCGCTCGCTTTCGCACGCGAGATCGCCAGGCGCGCGCCGCTGGCGGTAAGGCTGGCCAAGAACATGATGCGCAAAGGACTGGATTCGTCGCTGGAGAATTCGCTCGACGACGCGGCGCTCTCGGTGATGATCGCCAATCCGGCGCAGGACGTGCGCGAAGGTTCTGCTGCTTTCTTCGCCAAGCGCGAGCCGAAATTCGAGGGACGCTGACGTCAGACGGTTCAGGGAACCGCGGACACGTGCCCGGCGCTGAGCCAGGCCACGGCGGTGGCGCGGCCCAGAGTTCCAAGTTCGGGTTTGGACGGCGGTGACACCGCCGCCTGAACCTGCGCCTCGTCCGGCGCGTCGGAGCGACCGCTGAGCATCATCGCCCCAACGGCCGCGGGCATCACCACCGTCACGGTTGCACCGGCAATCAGAACCTTGGTGAGACGTGTCACGATCCACTCCACGGCGTGCACCCGGAATTGCAACGGCGGGAACGAAACAAGTTTCCCGCCGGGCGGGAGAATATTTTGCGACCGACCTGCGTTTGCCGTTACGTCGCGATGTTGACGATGCGAACGCCGGTCTCCTCGACATAGCGGTGCCAGTCATCGATCAGGCCCGCCAGCCGCTCCGGTTCCTCCGTAGCCAGATCATTGGTCTCGCCCGGATCCGCCGACAGGTCGTAGAGCTGCCAGTGGCCCGGCCCATCGGGCGGCGGTAACAGAAGCGCCTTCCAGGGCCCACGCCGTATTGCGCAGCGGCCGAACAGTTCCCAGCCTGTCGCCGTGGCGTCGGTGTGCACTGTCTGCGTCTCGCCGTTGAGGTATGCCAGCAGAGAGCGGCCCCGCATCGGTTCGATCCGCCGGCCCCTCCACTCGCGCCCCGGATGTTCCACGCCGGCGAGGTCGAGCAGCGTCGGCGCCACGTCCATCGCCGTAGCGAAGTCTGTGCTGATTCCCTTTCGCCGCAATGCACCGCCGGTCGCGAAGGCCACGACACGAATACCGCCTTCGGACGTGTGCGTCTTGTAGAGCCGCGAGGGCGCCGTCGCGGCCTGCGCCCAGCGCGGGCCATACCAGACATAGGAGTTGGGCCGCCCGATGTTCTCCAGGCGGTTGTCGTAGTGCTCGGCGATGAATTCCATGAGCTTGGGACCGAACACCGGCACCGCCTCGATCAGCGCACCTTCCGCTCCGTTGTCGGAAAGGAAAACGATGACCGTATCGTCGAATTGTCCGGTGCGCTTCAGATGCTCGACGACCCGTCCCACGTTCCAGTCGATGCGCTCCACCATCGCAGCATAGACTTCCATCGCGCGGGCCGAGACAGCGCGTTCGTCCGCGGTCATTTCATCCCATGGCTTGTTGCGCGCGACCACAGGATGCGGAACGACGTCCGGCGGACAGAGGCCAAGGGCGATCAGGTTCTTCAAGCGCTGCCGCCGCAGGACATCCGGCCCCGTGTCGTACCGCCCGCGATACTTCGCGATCAGGTCATCCGGCGCCTGTAGCGGCCAGTGCGGCGCCGAGAAGGCGAGCCAGGCGAAGAAAGGCGCGTCGCCTCGCGGCGCATCGAGATATTCGATCAGCCTGTCGGTGAAACCGTCGGACGTATAGAAGTCGGCCGGCAGACCGGTGAACGCGCCGTCCTCGGTATAGAGCGTCTCTTGCCGCCGGAATCCGGTGCCGGCTTTCGGCGACGACGCGTAGTGGTTCGCCGCGCCAGGCAGCAGCGCAAAGGAACGATCGAACCCGCGCGCATGCGGTGCGGTCTCCAGCGTCATGCCGAGATGCCACTTGCCCGAGAACAGCGTGCGGTAGCCGGCCTCGCGAAGAAGCTCGGTCACCGTCACCACGCGCTCGTTGAGATAACCCTCATAACCGGGCTGGCCGCGCTGGCTCTTCGTCGCGACCTCGTCGAGCGTGCCCAGTCCTGCGATATGATGGTCCGTGCCGGTCAACAGCATCGCCCGCGTCGGCGAACAGGCGGGCGCGGTGTGAAAGTCCGTGAAGCGCAGGCCCGACAGCGCCAGTGCATCCAGGTGCGGCGTGGAAATCTCTCCTCCAAACGCGCCGATATCGGAAAAGCCAAGATCGTCCGCGACGATCACAAGGAAATTTGGACGCCGGGACATTGCGCAACACCACCAATGAGAATTGGCGAACCCGGCAGGATTCGAACCTGCGACCTGCTGCTTAGAAGGCAGCTGCTCTATCCAACTGAGCTACGGGTCCTGACCGCGCCGGGTTCTAGCACGATTCAGCTTGGCCGTTCCTTGACGGCCCGCCCCGTCAGTGCGACCAGGGGACCTTGCGGTCGACCCGGAAATTGTCGCTGTAGCTCTTGGCTTTCGGCGCCGGCTTGTGCGGCTCGAACACCTGGAACGGGATGCTGTTGGCTTCGGCGAAGGCCTTGGCCTCGTCGAGGCTCTCGAACTCCATGGAGATCTGCTGGCGCATGTCGCGTGACGAGGTCCAGCCCATCAGCGGATCGGGCGCCTTGGGGCTTTCCGGCTCGTACTCCAGCACCCAGCAATGGGTCCGGGCCTTGCCGGACTGCATGGCATTGCGGGCCGGCTGATAGATACGCGCGCGCATGGCGAAATTCGTCCCTCAAATCGCGGCCGGTGGTCGGGGCGGCGGGATTCGAACTCGCGACCCTTAGCTCCCAAAGCTAATGCTCTACCAGGCTGAGCTACGCCCCGGACCGGACGGGCCGGGAATAACGGAATCGCCCTTTTGGAGCAAGTTCAGCGCGCAGCGGTCCGGCTGCCGCCCGTATTGGCCGCGGTCTGGCTGTTGAAAATCGCGGAAAGCACGCGGTCGCCCGGCTCGATGCCGAGCTGGTGGGCGCGGCCGCCGTTGATCTCCAGCACCGCCCGCACCGGCTCCTGCGAGGGGATCGAGGCCGTCGACAAAGGAATCGCATTCGGCTCCACGGACGAAACCGTCCCGTCGGCCCGGATGAACACCATGTCCAGAGGCAGGTAGGTGTTCTTCATCCAGAAGCTTATCTGCTCGCTCTGATGCAGGTCGAAAAGCATCCCGGCGTCTGGCGCCATCTCGCGGCGGTACATCAGCCCGCGCGCCTGCGTTTCGCGATCCGCCGCGATCTCCACCTGGAAGGCGTGCGGTCCGGCCGCCGTCTGGACGGAGATCGTTTCGGTCGGAAGCGCCATCCGCGGCGCGTCGACCGACACACAGGATGCAAGGAATAACGACGCAATCAGCCCAATAGCTGCCTGACGCATTTCCGGTCCCCGAGCATGTGAAGTTCTTATTTTGGGAAATCCTGCCGCATCGCGCGCTGAAGTGCAAAGAGGCCGAATTGGGGGACCCAGTGGGAAACCGCGCGGTAATCGCCACGCCACCAGCTCGGATGGCTCAAATTCATCTCGATGTGGTTAAGCGCAGACACCAACAGCGCCTCGTCGCCGGCGGCCTTCGCGAGTGCGAGAAACGCCCAGCCGCGGCTGAAATTGAGCGCGTAGTGATGCGCCTTCTTCGGTTCGGCGATCGGCCGCAGCGCCTTCAGGCGTGCACCGGCCTTGTCCATGACGGTCGGCGTCTCGACGACTCCGGTACGCACCAGCAGCTCGCAGAACATCGGCGTCACCGCCATGAAGTCGGGCCACGATTCTTCGTCGGCCTCGCTGGGCAGCCGGTCCAAGGAAGGCGCAAGCCGTTGCGCGCCGTCGCGCACGATCTCCATCAGATCCGGGCGGTTCTCGACCTCGGCGTAGTCGAGCAGGTTGATCAGCGCCCAGCTCGGATTCGCATACTCGCGCGCGAACGGATCGGTGAGACGGTTGCGATAATTGGCGGTCAGCGAAGCGGCGATGTCACGCGCGAAAAATGTCAGCCGCGTCGACCCCGTCACGAGGCGATCCTCGAGCGCGAGTCGCAGGAACCAGGCACGCCCATATGGCATCTCAAATTGGGGGCGCGCAGCCAGATCGGCCGCTTCCAGCGCCAGCTTCGCCGGCATCAGAACGCTGTCGACGATTCCGGCGTATTGCGCATCGCCGGTCAGCCCTTCATAGGCCAGCAGCGACCAGGCCGCGTGGCAGGCGGAATGCCAGTCTATGCAGCCGTGAAAGGCGGGGTGCGCCGTGTCGTGGCGCATGATGTGACGAGCCGGCACCTGCGCCAGCAGGGCGGCCCAGTGCGGGGCCTCGGCCTTGAACGCGCGGAAACGCGCCGCGACATCGGTCATGGGGACTCTTCGCTCAGGTTTCGATCCTAAGGATCGATGAGCCCGACCTCGGCTGCAAGTTCGCCTTTGGGCCCTTCGCCTGTCCGAATGCGCACGCGTTGCCCCTGGCGCAGCTCCCGGATCCCAAACCGCCGCAGTGTCTCCATGTGTACGAAAACATCCGGTGTGTTCGGCCCGCGCGACACGAAGCCGTAGCCTTTGCCGCGGTTGAACCACTTCACCGTGGCCTCGAACGACTCGCCCACGGGCTCGGCGGTGTAACGCAGGAGCTTGTCGCTGGGTGGCGGCACGACCTGGGCCGTGGAGTTGTCGAGCGAAAGGAGACGGCGCGCCAGGAACCCGCGCGGGCCCTGAACCGCCTCGCAGACGACATGAGCACCTTCATACGCGGCGCGAAAGCCCGATTGCCGCACGCAAGTCTGATGCAGGAGAATGTCTCCGCTGATGCCACTGAAAGGCGTGATGAAACCGTAGCCCTTATGGAGATCGAACCACTTGATCTGCCCGACCACTTCAAGCGGAGGTCCGTCCGGTACCCCGATTGCCGTTGCCAAACCCATACTAATGCCCCTGTAAACGCGCGGGTGTTACGCTCCGCATACAACCGGAGCCTGTCATGCGGCCCCGATTGGCGACTACCCCCTTACTTAGGGGGCCCCAGTTGAAACCGCTAAAATGTCCCATCTGGATTGCAACGCGGTGTCAAAGACCGCCGCTTATTCGTGCGTTACCATGTCCCGATTGGGAGACACCGAAACATGGATTTCACCGGGCGCTATGTCATTGCCGCGCCGCCGCAAAAAGTCTGGGACGCAATTTACGATCCGGAGGTCCTCAAGGCCTGCATTCCCGGGTGCGAAGCACTTGAACGCACCTCGGCCAGCGAATTTGTCGCTACGGCAAGAATCAAGATCGGGCCTGTGAGCGCCACCTTCAGGGGCAAGATCGCCCTCTCCGACATGAACGAGCCGCACAGCGTGAAACTGACCGGCGAGGGCCAGGGCGGCGTCGCAGGCTTCGCAAGAGGCGGCGCGGACGTGACGCTAACACCTGAGGGCCACAGTACCGTTCTCACCTATATTGCGAAGGCCACGGTCGGCGGCAAGCTGGCTCAGATCGGCCAGCGCCTCGTCGACGGCGCGGCGCGCCAGATCGCCGATGACTTCTTCAAGCGCTTCAGCGCGGTAGTGGCGCCGCCGCCGGCTGCGCCCGACCTGTCGCCCGATCCGACGACCGAGGAAGTGATGGCCGCGAGCGCCCCCCTGGCTGCCGCCGGCGTCACCGGTGAGCCGCATGCCACGGCCGAGATCGTCGCCGCTGCGCCCGGCGCGCCGATGGCGCGCACCGGCCTTTCGCCCTTCGTGTGGGTCGCGGGCCTCATCGCCGTGATCGCGGTTTTGCTTTTCGCTTTTGCGCGCTCTTAGCCGGCGCCTTCGCAGTGGGCCTTTCGGGCAGCTTCCGGAACAGCGAATCGAGATCGGGAAGATCATCGCTCTTCCTGGTGGTGACCCGCTCACTGAGCAGCTCGCCGCCGATCGCCCAACTGTCACGGTCGTGCTCCTGGATCAGCACCTGGGTCTGAGCCGGATCGAGCTCGAAGATTTCCGACACCGCGGCGGTGATTGCGGCGGCCAGGCGGCGGCGCTTGTCCAGCGGACGGCCGCGGGCGATGTGCGCGATCACGAACGGCATGGTGCCAATCTCCCCTCAAATCGGCAGGATTATAGCGCGCTTGACGCAGGTTGCCGGTAGTCGGACACTTGGCGCTCGCTATTCATTCGGGGATTTGGATGACCGTTGTGTCGATGACGGTGAACGAGAAGCCGGTCTCGCTCGATGTCGAGGACCGCACGCTGCTTGTTTATTTCCTGCGCGAGAACATGCGCCTCACCGGCACGCATATCGGCTGTGATACCAGCCAGTGCGGCGCCTGCGTCGTGCATGTGAACGGCAAGGCGGTGAAGTCGTGCACCATGTTCGCCGTGCAGGCGGAGGGCGCGAAGGTTACCACCATCGAGGGCCTCGCAAAGGATGGCAAGCTGCATCCGGTGCAGGAAGCTTTCCGCGACAACCACGGGCTCCAGTGCGGCTTCTGCACGCCGGGCATGATCATGACCGCTGTCGACATGATCCGCCGCAAGGGCGTGATGGACCGCGAGACCATTCGGCACGAGCTAGAAGGCAACATCTGCCGCTGCACCGGCTACGTGAACATCGTCTCGGCGATCGAGGACGCGTCCAAGCGCATCGCCGGCGCTGCGGAGAAGGTGGCATGATCACCTACCCCTTCACCTATCGCCGCGCGAAATCCATTGCCGAAGCCGAAGCGATGCTGAAGGCCGCGCCAGAAGGGAAGCTTCTGTCTGGCGGCCAGACGCTGATCGCGGCGATGAAGATGCGCCTCGCCAATCCGCCAGAGCTGATCGACATCTCCGGCATCAAGGAGCTCGACTACATCCGCGTCGCGAACGGCGCTGTGGCGATCGGCGCCGCCACGACGCATTGGGAGGTCGCGACCTCCGCGGACGTCGCGAAGGCCATCCCGGCGCTGGCCCATCTCGCCTCGCTCATCGGCGATCCGGCAGTGCGCCACAAGGGCACGATCGGCGGCTCTGTCGCGAACAACGATCCGGCGGCCGACTATCCGTCGGCGGTGCTCGCGCTCGGCGCCACGGTCAAAACCAACCGACGGTCCATCGCGGCGGACGATTTCTTCACCGGCATGTTCTCGACCGCGCTGGAGGAGAACGAGATCGTCACCGAAATCTCCTTCCCGATTCCGGAGAAGGCGGCCTACAAGAAATTCCCCAACCCGGCGTCGCGTTACGCGATGGTCGGCGTGTTCGCCGCCCGGACGAAGAACGGCGTGCGCGTGGCCGTTACCGGCGCGGCGCCCTGCGTCTTCCGCGTGCCGGAGATGGAAGCGGCGCTCGCGAAGAACTTCACGCCCGACGCCGTCGCGAACATCAAGGTCGGGGCTGACGGCATGAACTCAGACATCCACGGCTCGGCGGAGTATCGCGCGCACCTCGTGACGGTGATGGCCAAGCGCGCCGTCGCCGAAGCGGCATGAGTGGGGAGACTGACGTCCTCGACACCGCGTCGCAGTGGCTCGGTGACGGCCGCAAGGTGGCGCTCGGCACGGTGATCAAGACCTGGGGCTCGGCGCCGCGTCAGGCGGGCAGCCAGATCGCGGTGCGCGACGACGGCGCGTTCGTGGGTTCGGTGTCCGGCGGATGCATCGAGGGCGCTGTGATCGAGGAAGCGATCGCCGCCATGGCCGACGGCAAGGTCCGCACGCTCGAATTCGGCGTCAGCGACGAGACCGCCTGGTCCGTCGGTCTCGCCTGCGGCGGCCGTGTCGAGATATTCGTCGAACCGGTGCACTGACATCCCGCGGGTGACGCGTGAAGATCGAAACACTCAAGGCCATCAACAACGCGCGGCACGCAGGACGGGCCATCGTGCGCGCGACCGACCTTGCGACCGGAGAAGACGTGCTGATTGAGCCGGGCGCCGACGCGTCTCCGCTCGGTGAAGCCGCTGCTGGTGCGGCGCGTGCCGACACCTCCGGCCCCGCGGCGATCGAGGGCCGGAGCTGGTTCCTCTCGGTGTTCAACCCGCCGCTGGAATTGGTGATCGTCGGCGCGGTCCATATCGCCCAACCTCTCGTGCGAATGGCGCAGGAGGCCGGTTATGCCGTGCGCATTGTCGATCCCCGCACGGCCTTCGCGACGGCAGCCCGATTCCCAGGCACCGACATCAGCCACGATTATCCCGACGAGGCGCTGGCGAAGCAGCCGCTCGGAAAGCGCAGCGCGATCGTGTTCCTGAGCCATGATCCCAAGATCGACGATCCCGGCCTGGTCGCCGCACTGAAATCCGACTGCTTCTACATCGGTACGCTGGGCTCGAAGAAGACCCAGGCTGCGCGGCAGGCTCGGATGAAGCAAGAAGGCTTCGGCGAGGACGTGCTCGCGCGCATGCACGGCCCCGCGGGCCTCGACATCGGTGCGCGTTCGCCGGCGGAAATCGCCGTGTCGATCCTCGCCGAAATGACGCTGGTGCTGCGCGGCGCGAAGGTGAAAGCCTGACCTACTGCGCCGCGAGCGCGGTGATCTCTTCGCGCGGCAGCGTGAGGCGCGCCCGCAGACCACCCTCGGTCCGGTTCTCGAGCGTCACCCCGCCGCCATGGCCCTGCGCGATCGCCTTCACCAGCGTGAGGCCGAGGCCGGTGCCGCCGGTTTCCGTATTGCGGGACGTCTCGAGGCGCACGAAGGGTTCGAACACGTGATCCCGCTCGCCCTCCGGAATGCCCGGGCCTTCGTCCTCGACGACGATCTCGTAGCTCGCGGGCGTCTCCTCGATCTGCACCTCGGCCCGCCGGCCATAGGCGACCGCATTCTCCACCAGATTGCGCACCGCCCGGCGAATCTCATCCGGCCGGCATTTGAGGGGCGCCGGCTTGTGCGCGTGCCACGTCACCGGCTCGCCGAGATCGTCGAGATCGGCGCACAGGCTCTCGACGAGCGCCGAGAGATCGATGTTCCGCTTGCTCTCGCCGCCTGCCCCGCGCGCCGCCGACAACACGGACTCAGTGAGCGCCTGCAACTCGTTCAAGTTCTCGCCGAGCCGCTCGCGCAGCTCCTTGTCTTCGATGAACTCCAGGTTGATGCGCATCGCGGTGAGCGGCGTGCGCAGATCGTGGCCGACCGCCGACAGGAGCTGCCGCTGGCTTTCCAGCGTGCGCGTGACGCGCGCCGTCATCTCATTGAAAGCCCTGGCGGCGTTGCGCACGTCGTCCGGGCCCTCTTCAGGCACATGCGGCGGCGAGCCGCCGCGCGCCGCGATCGCAGCCGCGTGTTCCAGCGCCGAGAGCGGCCGCGCCACGCGGCGCGCGATGTATGCGGCCGCGGCGGACGCGATAATGATGGCCATGATCGCCGCGATCATGACTTCGGTCGGCCAACTTGGCGCCGGGGGCTGGTAATAGATCGCCTCCAGCATCGTCCCGCGCACAACCGGAACCAGGAAGCGCAGCGCCGTCACCGGCAGCCGCCGCGGATTCATGCGGCCGGCGTCCGGTTGAAGCACGTTGTAAAGGTGGGTTACCGCGAGCGGTTGCGCGGCTTTCTCGTCCGGCAGCGCATTGCGCAGGCGTGTCGCAAGTCTCTGCTCCTCGTCCGTCATCACCGGTATCGCCGGCTTGCCGCGCAGCAAGCGGAACGACCAGACCACCGTGTTCATGCTCCGCGCCGCGTCATCGCGCGACCGCGCCGGCACGACGGACAACACTGTCGACGTCGCCGCGGCGCGGTCGATCGCGCGTTCCACGAAATTGGCCTCGTTCAGCCGATCGTTGCCGAGTTGGAAATAAAGCGCGACCGCGAGGTTCGACAGCAGCACCGCCGCCGCGGTTACCACGATGAGCTGGACGCCGAGGGTGCGCGGCCAGAACTTCATTGCAGCTCCGGATCCATCGCGAAAATGTAACCTCCACCCCACACGGTCTTGATATAGCGCGGGTTCTTCGGATCCGGCTCGATCTTCTTGCGCAGCCGGCTGACGTGGTTGTCGATCGAACGGTCGAACAGGTCGGCGTCGCGCCCCTTGGTCAGGTCGAGCAGCTGGTTGCGTGTCAGCGCGATCTTCGGCCGCTCCAGGAGCGCGGTCAGAAGCCTGAACTCGCCGGACGACAGCGGCAGCGCCATCCCGTCCGTGCCAATCAGCTCGCGCTGGCCGGTGTCCAGCGTCCAGTCGCCAAAGCGGATGCGCTCGGCCGCCGGCGGCTTCTGCCGCGGCGGGAGCGCCTGCGTCCGGCGCAGCACTGCCGCGATGCGCGCGATGAGTTCGCGCGGGCTGAAAGGCTTTGCAATGTAGTCGTCGGCGCCCATCTCGAGCCCGATGATCCGGTCGACCTCCTCGCCCCGCGCGGTCAGCAGGATCACGGGAATCTGTGACGTCTCGCGAACGGAGCGGCACAGGCTGAGGCCATCCTCGCCCGGCATCATGATGTCGAGCACCACGAGATCGATCGCAGAGCCCTTCATCACCTTGCGCGCAGCATTGGCGTCGGCGGCCGTGGTCGCCCGATAGCCCTGCTCACGGAGATAGCGGGCCAAAGGCTCGCGGATGTCGCGCGCATCTTCCACGACGAGGACGTGCGGCTTGGTCTCTTCCCTGATCATGAAGCCCAATTTGGTCTCCCGGCCACCCAGGCGCAAATGCCGGTATGGCAAAGTTTGCAGGCCAAATGTTGACGGTACAATTTGCGACGATCCCCTTTTGTTCTGGCATAGTTGGAACAAGAACAAAGCAGATACTTGCTACACGTGTTGGGGAGAGAACTGCCATGCCGCTGTCGAAAAACACCAAAATCGCACTCCTGTTGGGCGCTGCCGTGCTTCTTGGAGGCTCCGGCCTGGCCATGGCGCATATGGATGGCCCTCCTCCACCCGATGGACCCATGACCGGGCTGTTGCACCGCGGACGCCTCGCCGACCGCCTGCTCGCCGAGTACGACACCAACAAGGACGGCAAGATCACCAGGGCCGAATACAACAACGTGCTCGGCGCGCGCTTCGCCGCCATAACGCACGGCAAGGGCGCCATGACCGAAGACCAGTTCATGGCGATCCACCAGGACGACTTCAACAAGCACACCGCCGAGATGTTCCGCCGCATCGACTGGAACGGCGATGGCAAGCTCACGCTGGAGGAGTTCACCGCGCCCCAGCGCGCGCACTTCCAGATGATGGATCGCGACGGAACGGGAAGGGTGTCGTGCAACCCGGTGCGGCAGGCCGATGACCGTCCGTCGGCGAGCGGCCACGGACCCGGCGGCTTTGCCGATCATGGCGGTTCCCACCGCGGCGGCAGCTTCGGTGACCGTGGCGGCTTCGGCCGCGCCGCGTTCTGCCATGACGCCGATCTCGGCCGCGACGGTACCGTCACGCGCGCCGAGTTCGACACCTTCATGACGAAGCAGTTCCAGAGCGCGGTCAATGGCAGCCCCGCCATGACCCTGGCGCAGTTCACGGCGCTGCAGCAGGTCCGCTATCGCGAGATGAACGACCGAATGTTCAAGCGCCTCGACAAGGACGGCGACGGCACGCTCACCCTGGCTGAATTTGCCGCGCCGGCGCTCAAGCTCTTCGCGCGGCTCGACCGCAACAATGACGGCGTCATCACCGCCGATGAGATGAAGCCCCACTTCCGCGGCCTCGGTGGCGGCAGGCACCACCGCGACCGTGGCGACCATGGCTGAGTCGCCCTGCCGTCGACAGGGTTGAAATAGCCCCAGCGAATTCCGTGAGGACGGTCTAAACTGGCCCCATGGAATTTGGTGTCGTTGCGATAGGCGACGCACTGGGCGCGATCCTCGCCCATGGCGTGCGCGTTGGCGAGAAGCGGTTGAAGAAGGGCCGCGTCCTTTCAGAAGCCGATCTGGACCAACTCAGGGCCGGCGGCGTGTCTGCAGTCACCGTTGCCCGTCTCGATAGCAGCGATACCGGCGAAGACCTCGCGGCGACCCGAGTGGCCGCACTGTGCGGCGGCGACGGCGTGCGGACCGGCGCCGCTTTCACCGGCCGGGTCAATCTCTACGCCCTGAGCGACGGTGTTGCGCTGATCGACCGGCCGGCAATCGACGCGGCGAACGCGATCGACGAGGCGGTGACCGTGGCGACGGTCGCGCCCTACACACGCGTGACCAAAGGCCAGATGATGGCCACCATCAAGATCATTCCCTTCGCCGCACCGAAGGCCGCGGTCGACGCCGCCGAGCGTGTGTTGCGCGAGCGCGGCGCACCGGTGAAACTCCAGGCCTTCGCGCCCCATCACGCCGCCCTGATCTCGACCGTCCTGCCCGGCACCAAGCCGTCGCTGCTCGACAGGAATCGCGTGGCATTGGAAGACCGGCTGACGTCGCTCGGCTCGTCCCTGGCGCTGGAGCGCCGGGTCGCCCATGATCATCAGGAGCTGGCAGACGCCCTGCGCGAGGCCGTTGCGTCGGGCGCCAACCCGATCCTGGTCTTCGGCGCAAGCGCCATCACCGACCGCCGCGATGTGATCCCCGCTGCGATCACTACTGCCGGAGGCGAGGTCGTCGATTTCGGCATGCCGGTCGATCCCGGCAATCTCCTGCTGCTCGGCACCCTCGCCGGGCGGACGGTGGTCGGCCTGCCAAGCTGCGCCCGCTCGCCCAAGCTCAACGGATTCGACTTCGTGCTGTGGCGTCTGCTGGCCGGGCTGCCGGTCGGACGGCGCGAGATTGCAGGCATGGGGGTGGGCGGCCTTCTGACAGAGATTCCGACCCGGCCTCAGCCGCGCGACGAGCGCCCCTTGGAGACGCCGCGCCTGCCCCGGATCGGGGCGATCGTGCTGGCCGCGGGCCTGTCCTCGCGGATGGGATCGAACAAACTGCTGGCGACGGTAAGCGGCAAGCCGCTGGTGCGCCATGCGGTCGAGGCCGCGCTCGGCAGTGCGGCGGCACCGGTCGTTGTTGTCACCGGCAATGGAGGGCCGGAGGTGCGGCAGGCCGTGGCACCGCTCGCTCCCGTTTTCGTCGAAAATCACGATTTTTCAAAAGGTTTGAGCACGTCGTTAAGAGTTGGGTTGAGGGCGTTGCCGGCCGACTGCGATGGCGCACTCGTTCTCCTCGGTGACATGCCGCAGGTCACCTCCGCGCTGTTGGACAAGCTGATCGCCGCTTTCGAACCCGGCGAGGATCGCGCCATCTGTGTCGCCACGCGACACGGCAAGCGGGGCAATCCGGTGCTTTGGGCCCGCCGCTTCTTCCCGGAGATGCTGGCGATCGAAGGCGATGTAGGCGCCCGTCATCTTATCGGCCAGTATGCCGATCTGGTCGTAGAGGTCGAAGCCACCGACGACGGTCCTCTCACCGACATCGACACGCCGGAGGCGCTGGCGGCTTACCAGGCCAGGGAGATTGCCGAGCGGGCCTCAAGTAACGAAGCGATGGGCCAAACAATTTGAGCGACCCTCTCTACAAGAAGGAGCTGCTGCGCCTTGCGGCGGACGCCACCGGCTCGGGCCGGCTGACCGTGCCTTGCGGCACCGGCACGGCTCACAACCCCGCCTGTGGCGACAAGGTGACCATGGATGTCGCATTGGCCGACAACCGAATCGAAGCCATCGCCCACAACATCAAGGCCTGCGTTCTCACCCAGGCTTCGGCAACCATCCTGGCCGCCGGAGCGACGGGCATGAATCGCGAGGAAGTGGCGCTGCTCCACGCCGCCGTCACCGCCATGCTGACCGGCGGCAATCCGCCGGACCCGCCGTTCGAAATCTATGCAGTATTCGACGGCGTGGCCGATCATGCGCCGCGCCACAAATGCGTCCTCTTGCCGATCGAGGCTGCGCTGGCGGCGTTCGATGCGGTGCCGCCTTCACAAGCGTTCTAACGGGGAGAGATCCATGAAGCGGATCATCGGATGGGCATTGGCCGGCTGGGCCTGCGCGGGACTGGTCGCAAGCCCGGTATTGGCGGCGTCGCAGGAGACAGTCACGTTCTGCGGCCCAGTTGTCGCACTTACTGAAGCCGGCTGCATTGGCGTGACTACTGGCACGGCGAAATTCGAACTCGGCGAGGCAAAGCCGAAGCCGGAGGTCGGAACGACGATCGCAGGCACCGGCACGCCGTCGAATGCCATGACAACCTGCCAGGAAGGCACCCACCTGACCAACATCGCGTGGAAGGCCGTGCCGTCCTGCCCCGCCGCGGTGCATCGGCCGACGGGCTATTAGGCACGCCGAAACGAGGCAGCAAGCGGCCCGAGATGGACTGTGTTGCCGCGGTCCATCGAATTGCCGCAACCAAGGCCCAGAACTTCGCCTTGCCCGATCAGCGGATGGGTGAAGCTCGTGTCCTCGCGGCTCATGTTGAAAGCGCAGAAAATGCGCTCATCTTCGTGCGTGCGGGTGAACGCAAGCACCGGCTTCTCCGTGTCAATGAAGGCGAGGTCGCCTAGCCGCAGCGCCGCGCTCTGCTTGCGTTCGCGCAGAAAGTGCCGCGCGAACTCCAGTGGCGAGTCCAGGTTGCCCTCCTGCTCACTGACCGCCAGCGCCTTGTGCGCCGGTCCCATGGGCAGCCACGGAACGCCGCTCGAAAAGCCCAAATTTGCGGCCGCCGAGTCCCACGGCATCGGGGTGCGGCAGCCATCGCGGCCCTTGGCGATCGGGTAGTACAGATCGCCGACGGGATCCTTAAGCTGTTCGCGGCGCAGGTCGACCTCCGGCAGGCCCAACTCCTCGCCCTGGTAGATCAGCGTCGTGCCGCGCAGCGAACACAGCAGCGCAAACAGCATTTTCGCCAGTGCCGGATCGCCTTCAGGCCCGCCACCGAACCGCGACACGGTGCGGATCACGTCATGGTTGGAGAACGAGACACACGGCCAGTGCTGCGGGTGCTTTGCCAAGTCTTCGAAGTAATTGCGAATGTAGCCGGGCGCCAGTTTGCTCGCGATCAGCAGGCCGAACGTGTAGCCTGCGTGCAGGCCTTCGTTAGGTGCGAGATAGGCGCCAGATCGCTCGAACTCCTCCGAGAACTCGCCGAACACGAAACGATCATCGAACTTCTCGACCGTATGGCGAATGTCGACCAGTTCCTTGCGGTTCTCCACGAGGTTCGAGTCATGGAAGTGCCGCTGCATATTCGCCGCATGCGACCATTCATAGGCGCGGCGTTCCGCCGGCGGAATCGCCGGATTGTCGGTCAGCGTCGCGTCATGGAGATAGGCGTTGGCGACGTCCAGCCGGAAGCCGTCCACGCCGCGCTCGAGCCATGTCGACAGCACGTCGAGGCACGCGCGTTTCGCATTGGCATTGGTCCAGTTGATCTTCGGCTGCTGGCGCAGGAATTTGTGGTGGTAGTACTGCCGCCGGGCCGGCGAATAGGCCCAGCCCGGCCCACCGAACACCGCCAGCCAGTTGTTCGGCACGGTGCCGTCGTCCTTCGGATCGGCCCAGACGAACCAGTCCTTCTTGTCCGACGTCACGTCGAGGCTCTCGCGGAACCACGCATGCTCATCCGAGCAATGGCACAGCACTTCGTCGAGGATGATCTTCAGGCCGCGCTTGTGCGCCTCGGCCAGCAGGGCATTGAAATCGGCCGTTGTGCCGTAGTCGGGATGCACGCCGTCATAGTCCGAAACGTCGTAACCCCAGTCGCGATTGGGCGAGGGATGGATCGGCGACAGCCAGACCGCGTCGATGCCCAGCTTCGCGATGTAATCGAGCTTCGATATCAAGCCGGCGAAATCGCCCTGCCCGTCACCGTTGGAGTCGCAGAACGAGCGGATATACACCTGATAAACAACGGCGCCTCGCCACCACGGCGCCGTCATATCGTCAGACCTCCGACGCCGAGTTGATTACCTTGCTCACCAGGCCATAGCTCACGGCGTCTTCCGCGCCGATCCAGAAATTGCGCTCGGTATCGCGCACGACCTTCTCATAGGGCTGGCCGGTCTCGGACGCGATCTCGCGGATCAGGCGCTCGCGCATCTTGATGATTTCGTCGGCCTCGATCTGGATGTCGCTCACCTGTCCGCGCACGCCGCCCAGCGGCTGGTGCAGGAGAAAGCGTGTGAAGGGCAGGCAGAAGCGATTTTCCTTCTTCGCGCCTAGGAAGATGTGCGCGCCGGCGCTAGCCACCCAGCCCGTGCCGATCATCTTCACCCGCGGACCGACGAAGCGGATCATGTCGTGGATGGTGTCGCCGGACTCCACGTGGCCGCCCGGCGAATTCACGATCACGCGGATGTCGCCCTCGCCATCCGCAGCATAGGCGAGGAGCTGCGCCGAGACGCGCTCCGCCATTTTCATATCGACTTCGCCGAAGATCAGCACGGTGCGCGACTTGAACAGCGCATTCATTACCGGCGTGGATTGCGGGTCCGGCGCTTTCTTGTCGGACTTCTCTTCTTCGTCGTCTTCGTCAAACAGGCGCAATTGCGGTACTCCGGAAATGTGGGGGAAGCCGAGTCATATTGTAGCGGTCGCGCGACGCTAGCGTCCACGCCCTTGGAAGTTGTTAACGGCCCGAAAGACCTTGCGAATTCGTCGGTCTATCCCCGGAACTAAAGCGCTGCCAAGACCGCAGACATGGTAGGGCCAATCTCACCATGCAGTGACAGGTCGGCATACGCCTCATGGTCCGTCACTTCGCGGTTCAGGATGGCGTAGGCCGCACCGTTGCGCTTGGCGAGCAGCGGGAAGCCTGCCGCCGGATACACCACCAGCGACGAACCGATCACCAGCATCAGGTCGCAGGCCAGCGCGGCGCGCTGCGCCCGCTCCATCTCGTCTTCCGGCATCGCCTGACCGAACGAGATCGTCGCGGTCTTCACGATGCCGCCGCAGAATTTGCAGTCCGGCGCGTCGCCGTGTTTTTCGAAATGCGCCCGAATGTCGGAGATCTCGTAGCGCGTATTGCAGCTCAGGCACCTAGCGTAGCGCGTGTTGCCGTGCAGCTCGATCACCTTCTCCGCCGGTACGCCGGAGTCCTGGTGCAGGTTGTCGATGTTCTGGGTGATAACGTGGGTGACCATCCCACGCCTTACCAGCTCCGCCACCGCGCTGTGCCCCGCGTTCGGCTTTGCCGCCATCCAGTCCTTCTCCATCTCAAACCGGCGGCGCCAGCTCTCTTGGCGCACCTGTTTCGAGGCGACGAATTGGCCGAAATCGATCGGCATCATTTTCGTCCATATGCCGCCGGGCGAGCGGAAGTCGGGGATACCGGACTCTGTGGAAATGCCTGCGCCCGTGAACACCACGGCGCGCCTGGACATGCGCAACAGTGCGGCGAGCTCGACTGCGCCTTCGTCCGGCCTGCTCATCGGAGTAGCTCAGCCTTGAGCAGCGTGCCGGTCAAGACTGAACCCTCGCGACGCGCTACGCGGCTGAGTCTAGTGCTCGGCTCCGGCACAGTCCGCCTTCATCCAGTGCCCTTCGATAGTGTTCGTCATGTTCATGCCCTGCATGGCGATGTCTATCCTGGCATTGTAGTGCGTGTCGCTGTCGTACGTCGCTGTGAAGCGGCCTGTCGCGTTCATCTGGCCCTTGCAGATCATGTCCGCGCTCATCGTGCGGCCGGTTACCTGCACATTGCTGTAGGTGCAACCTGAACGCGGATCGGCGACCGGTGTGTCGGACACGACCTGCTGCGGCGTCATGCAATAGGTTGCCGTGTGGCTCTGCGGCGGCATGTTCGGCATGGTCACGGTCGTGGTGGACGACCACAGCCCGGCCTTGCCGTGCGCGGCGAGCGCCGCCGCCGGCACGAACACCATGGCCGCTGCGGCCACCAAGAATACAGCAGGCTTGAACGACATCATGTCCTCCACGAATCGGTTTGTGGCCCACTCCGAACGGGAACTTCGCACACCAGCCTGTGCGCTTGGAAGCGCGGGCTGTGCCTATCTCAATACCGGCTCTGGTTGCGTCTTCCAAAACGCCGAGGCCCGCTTCTTGCCTCTCACCATCTCGTGAGCAGCGCGGCGAGCACAGATGAATGCGGCTAAAGTCCGCCTTGAATGTTCCGGGGGGACCTTCATGCGGATGCGCCATTCATTTCTGACCGCCGTCGTCCTGGGCGGCGCCGTCGCCGGCGTCGTCGACATCGGGGCGGCAAGCGCCATCAACGGCTTCATCGATCCGCTCCGCATCTGCAAATTCATCGCCGGTGGCATCATCGGACTGAAGGCCGCGCGCACCGGAGGAAACGAGATCGCGGCGCTCGGCTTCGCACTTCAGGTCGCCATGGGGATCGTCATCGCCCTCCTCTACAACATTGGCGCGAGCCTGCTGCCGGTCCTGCGCCGGCACTGGCTGCCCGCCGGCCTCGCCTTCGGCATCCCTGTCTTTGTCGTGATGACTTACGTCGTGGTGCCGCTGTCAGCTATCGGAGGCGGCATGCCGCCCTTCACCGTCAAGCAGGCAATGAACCTCGCCGCGATGCTGTTGTTTGGCGTGATCATCGCCTGGTTCGCGCGCACCGGGCGCCACTAGATCACGCGGCGCGGCGGCGGCCGTCGATCAGGGCCTGCACCATGGGATGGAAATGTCCCTTGTACTGCGCCTGCACGGCCGGCAGCTGCCAGTCGTTCTCTGTGAGGCGCTCGCGGCACTGCGGTGAACCACACGTGCAGTCCTCGGCGTCGACCGTGTATTCCGTTTCGTCGAAGTTCCACGTGCCCTGGTCCATCGTGATCTCCTCGCCGGCGGCGATATCCCGCCTGGCGACAAGGGTCACCTCATCGGCCAGCCACGCATTGGCATCGCAGGAATGGTTCAGGTTCTCGTCAAGGCTTGGCGCCATGTCGGTCTCGGGGAGTGCGATGTAAACATTGTCAGCCACGATCCAGACCGAGCGCACGCGATACGGCCCCTCTTCGGCGTCTGCCTTCGAGACCGGTTGACCGCCGAATTCCATCAGCTTCTCGCCTTTCTTCACCGGCTCGGTCGTGAAGACGCCGTCATAGTGAATCTTGGACTCGCCATGCACCAGCTTCGAGCTGACCCAGGTGCGGGCTAAGTAGTGTCTCATCGGCCCTCTCATCGCCCGAATCGCCTGAGAAAGGATAACGAATGTCACGTTGAAGCAGATACTCATTCTGGGTCATGCTGGAACGAACACCCGGTGGTTATGTCATGAGTGCCCCTGGCCTCTCATATTGATGCGAGCAGGCCTTCGGCCACGACGGCTTTCCCCACGACGCTGTCGAACGGATGATGCAGCAGCCGCGATTCGAGGAGGCTTGCGCAGCCTGCGCCCGTGGCAATCTCAAGCTGCGCGCGACGAACTCTGCACTCGCCCGCGCGTTCCGGGACTCTTCACGTATCTTCTACACCATGTTCGCTCTCGTCCTGGATGCGAACGGCCCGGTCACGCTCGCGGCGCTCCAGGCGCTCAGCGCGGAGTTTGGTCTTGTGAGCCGCGGCCGTGCCGCAGCCTTGATGATGTACCTGCGCATCATCGGATATCTGGAACGAAGGCCGGAACAGGCGAGTCGCCGGTCGGTCAACCTGATGGCGTCGCCCAAGTTGATCGCCATCCATGACAAATTCGTCGAGAACGAACTGCGCGCAGCTGCGATGCTGGAGCCCGAAGCGGAAACCGCGCTCGCCCGGTTGACCGAACCTGCATTTCGCCGGGCGCATCTTCGCCAGACCGGCATAGGTCTGAAGCGCCTCATCCGGTTGCCCGGTACGCCTACCAGCCTGTTCGCCGAGCGCGACGCGGGCCTCCCGATCCTCTACCAGATCGCCGGTTCCGGAGATGTCTATCCGGCCCACGAGCCGGTGCGGGTCAACCTGTCTGAGACCGCGCGGCAACACGAAGTCTCGCGTGCCCATGTCACGCGTCTTCTGCGCGATGCGGCCGCGGCCGGTCTGATGCGGCAGGAGCCGAGCGGCGCATGGACGTTGCTGGAGCCGCTACGCGACGCGCTGAACCGCCTGCATGCCTTCAGCTTCGTCGCGCACTGCGCAGTAGCCTGTGGGGCGCTGCGGATCGTGGACGAGGGCGGTGCACCAGGTGGCGAACGAACCGAACCAAGTATGTCACCGGTGATCGGCAAAGCAGCCGCACCTGTCAATGCTCCCGTCGCTCGAGGCGCGAATTTGACGACCGACAACGGCGCGCATCCCACGCGATGAAATGAGAACTACGCTGGCGGGCAAAAATAGGCCGGCGTGGGCGCTACTTTGCCTGCGCATAAAGGAAATGGCGCATCCCACGGGATAGAAATGCGAACGGGCTCCGGCCGAAAAAGGGCCTGCGCCCGGCAATTTCGGCTAATCGTGCCACGGCAACAGGAGTTCTCCTCTGGGCCGATATGGATAGCCGAGTTTCGCCATGCACTCGATAAGCGCGCGATCAGATGCGTTGAGGCGCTCGCGATATTCCTCTCCATCGACCGGTTTCGCGTACGACAGGATTATGTTTGCGGCAACCCTGCAATTTGGAAAGGCGACGTCGAATTCACGCTGTTGTGCGCCTGTATGACGGAAATCGTCAGAACTCAGCGGCTGGTTGACCGTAATGTCGCAACCGGACAGCACCAGGGCCAAAATCAGAATCGCGCGCCGGCCCATGAGCCAATCCACAACATGAGTGTAGTTCATCACGCTACTTCCCGCTCCTGTATCGCGCCGCATCGCTTCATTGGATTTGCAGCGCCCTCAGCTGGCACAGATGTGTCATCTCGGGCAATTCATCAGTGACACCAGCGGCTTGAGCCGGGCTGGTATATGGCGATCTGTGCAACCTGCAAAGTTGTAATGAAGAAGAACAGGCGCGAGCAGTCCAACTCCGGAATGGCGAGTTCAAGCGAACTGCGGCTTTCGCGCATTGTTGGGTGCGGTGCAGAAGAACCCTCCCCGTGACAAGGGTCAGCGAGACTGTTGTGGCAGTGGTTTCTGCATTGTGAAGCGTAGGAAAGGAACTGCGAAGCGAGTAACCTGTGATTGGGGGGCATACGATGGAGCACAAGCACATGAGAAAACTTGTAGCTGGCGTAGCGATCTCTGCGCTGATTGGCTTCGGTTGCGTTGCAGCAGGTACACTGCCCGCCTCAGCGCACATCGTCTGCAACGATGATGGCGATTGCTGGCATACCGACAGCGACTATCGCCATCACTCCGATTGGCGCATTCGCGACCACTATCCCGACGATTGGTACTTCCACCGCGATTGGGACCACGACCACGACCACCACTGGCACGATTATCGTGAAGGCCGTGGTTATTGGCGGCACGGAGTTTGGATCACGTTCTAACCGCAGCAACGCATTTGCGTGGAAAGGGCGGGCATTAGCCCGCCCTTCTTGCCCGGGGGCGGAGCGAACTCACTCATCATCCTGGCCGAATTGTGCCGATCACGGCCCGCACACCGCCATCGTGGCTCGTGCGGCCGATCCTGCCCGCGTAGGGGCGGTTCCGGCTTCTGCATGGGAATGGCGCGGGCTTTATGGTCCGGCAAGGCTGCCCGGCTCGTCCTTGGCGCCCAGCCCCCTGAAGATGAGCGCCATGATCCTCGCTGCCCGAGCATCCCTGCCGCGATGGGATGGGATTTGCCAAAGGATCCCGAGAAGCATCAAGACATCGTCGGCATTTGCGCCGCGATCAATCGCACCCGCGGCTTCGCATGCAGCTATGAGTGAACGCACCGCGGACACCATCTGCTGATAGGCCTCGCGTTGATCATCCTCGGAAGTGGCCCCTTGCAGAAGTTTTGCCACGCCGCGCTTCAGCGCACTGGAATCTGCCAACTGGGCACACCACAGACGAAGCGCCTCCAGCGGCGGATGCTTCTGCAAAAGCGTGGAGGCGAGAGCCGCAAGGGCGTTGATCTCCTCGCGATAAATGGCCAGGGCCAGAGCTTCCCGCGTCGGGAAGTGGCGATAGAGCGTGCCTTGCCCAACGCCGGCTGCCTTGCCGATAGCGCTCAGCGCCGTTTCGGGATCGGCGGTCAGAGCCTTTCGCGCGACCTCGAGTATGCGATCGCGGTTGGCGCGGGCGTCCGCTCGCAATCCATCCTCTTCCACAGCCATATCGCCTCTTGACTAAACGGACAACTGTCCGTTAAACAACAGCAAGTGGACACTTGTCCGAATATAGCGAATATGGAGGTGGACATGCAATTTGCCAAGCTCGGCCGCACGGGCCTCGATATTTCGCCGATCTGTATTGGCTGCATGGGATTCGGGGACCCCTCGCGCGGTTACCCGTCCTGGTCGCTCGACAAGGACGCAAGCCGGCGCCTCATTCGCCATGCGCTTGAAGCGGGCATCATTTTTTTCGATACCGCCAATCTGTATTCAAACGGTTCCAGCGAGGAGATCCTCGGGCGGGCACTGAAGGACTTTGCGCACCGCGAAAACGTCGTGATCGCCACCAAAATCAGCGCGCCGATGCGCGACGGACCCAATAGTGTAGGGCTATCGCGTAAGGCGATCATGACCGAAGTCGACATGAGCCTCAGGCGCCTGAGCACAGACTATATCGACCTCTACCAGATCCATCGCCGTGATCGGACCACCCCCTGGGAAGAAACGCTCGAGGCTCTGAACGATGTCGTCAAGGCCGGCAAGGTCCGCTATCTCGGCGCCTCGTCCATGATGGCCTGGGAATTCGGCAAGGCGCTCCATCTGCAGCAATCCAACGGCTGGGCCCGCTTCGTGTCGATGCAGGATACTTATAATCTCCTGGACCGGGAGGACGAGCGCGAGATGCACCCGCTTTGCCGCGACGAAGGCGTGCAGACCATTCTCTATAGCCCGCTGAACCGCGGCCGGCTGGCCCGCCCGTGGGGAACGGTCACGGCGAGGGCGGAAAGCGAAGCGGTCTACAAGCTGGGAGCAGCCACCGCCGACAGCGACAAGCTGATTATCGATGCGGTGGGGGCTATTGCCGAAGCACGGGGTGTCGGCCGGTCAATGATTGCGCTGGCCTGGTTGCGTCGCAATCCCGTGGTGGCAGCCCCGATCGTGGGTGCACTGAAGCCGGAGCATATTGATGACGCTGTGGCCTCTCTCTCGATCAGCCTCACCGACGAGGAGGCAGCAAGGCTGGAGGCGCCCTATACGCCGCGGCTCGACCATCAGGGCATGTCAGACCCGGCCATGCTGCGCCGCGCCGCCGAAACAGCCACAGGGCATAGCATCAGCCGTCTCCCAGTCCGTGAACTGAGCAAGACGATATGAACCTTGCTCGTTCTGGCTACCTACTGTCCATCTTCGAGGGCTGGTCTGCTTCTGCGTTCTGCCGCATAAAGCTGATGGTCTGCTAACCACCCAACACGATCGTTCCTGTAGCCGCGCAAAAGAACATTTGGCTCGAACAGGCTGCTAATCGACGACAAGCGTACCCCCGCTCTCTCGCGAGCGTAGCTTCGACGGCCATAGCGTACAGTGGAGGACAATCGGCGGAAAATGGCGCGCCCTACGGGAGTCGAACCCGTCTTGCAAGATTGAAAATCTTGAGTCCTAACCGATAGACGAAGGGCGCGTCGGAGGCGGGGTCTTAAGGCCCAGCCGCCCCGTTTGCAAGGCCGGGCTAAGCCCCGGCCGGGGCAGCGTCTTCCAGTTGAAGTTGCACGCGTCTTTGGCCCTGCCACTCGTCGGCGCGGAGCCGGCCGGCGACATGGATGCGCTTGCCGCGGCTCTCCAGCAGCGCCTTGCCGAGCGCCATGTCGGCAACCCGGAACGCGATCGCATCCAGCCGCGCGCCGTCGCCACCCTGAAGCCTGAGCCGAACATGGTTGTCGCCGACCGGATCGGCGAACACGACCAGCACGTCCGGCACGACGATCAGCGGCTCGCTGTTGCCGGCGCCATACGGTCCCGCCTTCTCGATTTCGTCGATCAGCGCAACCGTCGCGCCGGCCGGCGAGACGATGGAGTCCAGCTCAAGTTCTGCCATCGCGGCCAGCGCTTCGCCGGACTGCGCGAACTGCGCTTCGAGAAAGCGGTAGAAGCCGTCGACCTGTGCGGGCGAAAGGCCGAAGCCGCCAGCCATCGCGTGTCCACCGCCGCTCTCGATCAGCTTCGCATCTCGGGCCGCGCGGATCATCGCGCCGATGTCGATGCCGGGGATGGAGCGCGCCGAGCCGCGGCCGTATCCACCCTCGAACCCCGCGACGAACGCAGGCTTGCCGTAACGATCCTTGAGCCGCCCCGCCACGATCCCAACAACTCCCGGATGCCAGCCGTCCTGCGCCGCGAAGATGAACGGCGCGTTCGCCTGGCTCGCCGTCATCGCAACCGCTTCGTCCAGTATCTGCTTTTCCAGCGCCTGTCGCTCGCGATTGTGCACGTCGAGATTCAGCGCGAGTTCTTCCGCCGCCGGCGCCGCGGAGGTGAGCAACTCGACCCCCAGGCTCGAGCGCCCGATGCGTCCGCCAGCGTTGATGCGGGGACCGAACAGGAAGCCGAGGTGATAGGGCGTGAACGGCGGCGCGATCTTCACCACTTTCGACAGTGCCGAAAGTCCAGGCCGATCCAGCCGGTTCATGTTCAGCAGTCCGGTGCGCACGAAGGCGCGGTTCACGCCGCGCAGCGGAACCACGTCGCACACCGTCGCGAGACCCACAAAATCGGCATAGGCAAGCAAGGCGGGTTCTTTCAGGCCCTTGCGTTCATAAAAGCCCGCCTGCCGCAGCGCGCGGTTGAGTGCCACCGCGAAGAGGAACGTGATCCCTGCGGCGCATACAAATCCCAGCCCTGACTCGTCGCCCGGCTGGTTCGGATTGACGTGCGCGACGGCGGGAGGCGGCGTCTCCACTGCATGATGGTCCAGCACCACGACATCCAGCCCGGCATGGCGTGCATCGGCGAGCGGCCCCGCCGAACCGGCGCCGCAGTCGACCGTGATGACGAGGCCGGTCCCCTCCTCTTTCAGCGTCAGCAGGCCTGCCGTGTTCGGGCCATAGCCCTCGGTCAGCCGGTCGGGGATGTACACGCGCGGTGGCATCCCGAGCGCCGAGAAGAACTCATGCAGCAGCGCGGCCGACGTCGATCCATCGACGTCGTAATCGCCCCACACGGCGACGCGCTCGCCCTGCTCCACCGCTCGCGCGACGCGGGCTATCGCCTTGTCCATGTCCTTGAGCGTCAGCGGCTCCGGCAGGAAGCGCCTCAACGTGGGGTTGAGGTAGTCGGAGACGTCGGCCGCCTCAACGCCACGTGCAAGCAGCAGCCTGGCCAGGGTCGGCGAGATGTTCGCGTCCCGCGCCAGCGCCTGTACCGCACTGTCATTCACCTCGGCCAGATGCCAGCGCCGGCCCGTAAAGGAGCGCGCGACGCCGAACGCCGCTTGCGGCGAAGGCACGCGCGCAGCGCCACTCATTCCTTCAAGTGCCGCGAGCGCACGTGCCGCGCCCTGATCCAGCGCACGGTGTGCGTCGCCGAGCGCATCACCACGCTCTCGGTGGTGATGAAATCACGGTCGTAATGCACGCCCGCCAGCATGGAACCGTCGGTTACGCCGGTCGCTGCAAACACGACGTCCCCGGAGGCCATATCCATCAGGTCGTATTTGCGCTTAAGGTCCCTGATGCCCCATTTCGCGGCGCGGGCCCGCTCGTCGTCGTTGCGGAACACCAGGCGCGACTGCATCTGGCCGCCGACGCAGCGCAGCGCCGCCGCCGCCAGCACGCCTTCCGGCGCACCACCGATGCCAAGATAGATGTCGACGCCCGTGGTCGGATCGGTGCAGGCGATCACGCCCGCCACGTCGCCATCGGTGATCAGCTTCACCGCCGCACCCGACCTGCGCACCTTCATGATCAGCTCTTCATGCCGCGGGCGGTCCATGATGCAGGCCGTGAGCTGTCCCGGCCGCACGCCCTTCGCCTTGGCGAGATTGTTGATGTTCTCGATCGGATCGGCGTCGAGGTCGATCGTGCCTTTGGGATAGCCACCACCAATGGCAATCTTGTCCATGTAAGTGTCAGGCGCGTTGAGCAGCGTGCCGGGCTCCGCCATCGCCATAACGGCCAATGCGTTCGCCATGGCCTTGGCGGTCAGCGTCGTGCCTTCCAGCGGATCGAGCGCGATGTCGACGGCAAGGCCGCCGCTGCCCACCTGCTCGCCGATGTAGAGCATCGGCGCCTCGTCGCGCTCACCCTCGCCAATGCGGACGGTGCCGGAGATCGGCAGGTCGTTGAACGCCTTGCGCATCGCCTCGACGGCGGCATGGTCGGCGGCCTTCTCATCGCCGCGGCCGATCAGCTGGGCGGCCGCGATCGCCGCGGCCTCCGTGACGCGCACGGCTTCGAGCGCAAAGGCACGGTCCAGCGGGCTCCGCTTATCGGGCCGCACGTCGTCTTTGGTATTCAAGCTGCCTCCATCGGAATCATGCACGGGCGCGCGCGCACCTTGTCGGACGTGACAATCGCCTTCAAGGCGCGTTCCACAGAAGCCTGTGAGGTTTCGTGGGTGATCATGACAATGGAAACCGGCTCGCCGGGACTGCGCCCCCGCTGAATCATGCTTTCGATGGAAACCCGCGACTCTGCCAGATGCCGGGCGATTTCGGCCAGGACGCCCGGCACGTCCAGCACTTCGAACCTCAGGTAATAGGCCGAGGTCGCCGCGCCCGGGTCGGACGGCTGAAGCGGCTTCAGGCTTGCCGCGGGCCAGCCGAAACTGGCGCCGAGATTGCCGCGGGCGATATCCACAAGGTCGGAGATTACCGACTGGGTGGTCGGCTCCCGCCCTGCCCCGCGGCCCTCGAAAAAGAACCGCCCAGCCGGCCCCGCATTCGCCAGCACGGCGTTGAAGGCTGCGTCGACGTGGGCGAGTGGCGTACCTGTCTTGACCATCGACGGGCGCACCCGCTGGTCGATGCCGTGCGCCGTCCGCCGCGCGATGCCCAGGAGCTTGATGCGATAACCGAACTCGCGCGCGAAGCGGATGTCTTCGGGCGTGATGCCCTTGATGCCCTCGACCGAGATGTGCGTCTGGTTCGGAATGGTGCCGAAGGCAAGGCTGGCAAGCAGCACCAGCTTGTGCGCCGTATCGCCGCCGCCAACGTCGAGCTCGGGATCGGCTTCCGCGTAGCCCAGCCGCTGCGCTTCCTTCAGCACATCCTCGAACGAACGGCCGGTCGCTTCCATCGTGGTGAGAATGTAGTTGCAGGTGCCGTTCAGGATGCCGAACACGCTGTCCACGCCATAGGCGATGAGACTTTCGCGCAATCCCTTCACGATGGGAATGCCGCCCGCCACGGCCGCTTCCCACTTCAGGGCGACGCCGTTTCGCTCCGCGATCGCCGCCAGCCGCGCGCCATGCTTGGCGAGCAGCGCCTTGTTGCCCGTGACGACGTGCTTCCCGGCTTCCAGCGCGCCCTCGACGAGGGCGAGCGCGACGCCGTCCTCGCCACCGATCAGCTCGACAACGACTTCGGCATCGGAGCGCACCAGCGACACCGCGTCGTCAGTCCAGGTCAGTTTCGACGCGTCGAGGCCCCGATCCTTTTTCCGGTCGCGTGCGGACACGCCCACAATCTCGAATTTGCGCCCCGCGCGCTCGGCCAGCTCCGGGCTGGCGAGCGCCTGCACCACGCCGCCGCCGACGGTGCCCAGGCCCGCGAGTGCTATGCGCAGTGGTCTGCTCACTTCGCCGCTTCCAGCTCGGCGGGCTCGTTGACGCGCAGGTTCAGGAATTTCTTCACGTTGCGCGCCGCCTGGCGGATGCGATGTTCGTTTTCAACCAGCGCCACCCGCACGTATCCTTCGCCATACTCGCCGAAGCCCGTGCCCGGCAGGACCGCAACCTTGGCGTGGATCAGCAACTGTTTTGCGAACTCCATCGAGCCCTTTTCGCGATAGCTCTCCGGCACCGGCGCCCAGGCGAACATCGAGGCTGGCGGCGCGGGAATGTCCCACCCTGCCCGCTTCATGCTCTCCACAAGCACGTCGCGGCGCGACTTGTAGGTGGCGCGGATTTCGTCGGCGCAGTCCTGCGGCCCGTTCAGCGCCGCCGCTGCCGCGACCTGAATCGGTGTGTAAGCGCCATAGTCGAGATACGACTTGATGCGGCCGAGGGCGTGGATCAGGTGCCTGTTGCCGACCGCGAAGCCCATGCGCCAGCCCGGCATCGCATAGGTCTTGGACAGCGACTGGAATTCCACCGCGATGTCCTTAGCGCCGTCGATTTGCAGGATCGACGGCGGCGGGTTGGCATCGTCGAAATAGATGTCGGCATAGGCGAGATCACTGAGCACCCAGATCTCGTGCTTCTTCGCGAACGCGACGATCTCCTTGTAGAAGTCGAGCTCCACCACCTGCGCCGTCGGATTGGACGGATAGTTGACCACCAGCGCCAGCGGCGGCGGCACCGAATGCTTCACGGCGCGCGACAGATTGGCCAGGTACTCCTCCGGCGTACGCGCCGGCACGTGCCGGATCGCAGCGCCCGCAAGGATGAAGCCGAAGGCGTGGATCGGGTACGCGGGATTCGGCACCAACACCACGTCGCCAGGCGCAGTGATCGCCTGCGCCAGGTTCGCGAAGCCTTCCTTGGAGCCGATATTCGCGATCACCTCGCTGTCCGGATCGACCTTCACCCCGAACCGGCGCTGGTAGAACGCGCTGTAAGCCTTACGCAGGCCCTTGATGCCGCGGCTGGCCGAATAGCGGTTGGAGCGCGGATCGCGCGCCGTCTCGATCAGCTTGTCGACGATGTGCTTGGGCGTGGGCATGTCCGGGTTGCCCATCGAGAAGTCGATGATGTCCTCGCCAGCCGCCCGCGCCTTGGCCTTCAGGATGTTCACTTCCTCGATGACATAGGGCGGCAGCCGCTTGATGCGGTAGAAGTCGGTCTGCATGGGTCCGGAACCATAGATTGTCAATCGAAGCACCGCTTCGCGCCCGCAGAATCGGGCCGAAAGCCTATGGCGTCAATGGGGTTAGGCCGCACTCTTCATCCGTGCAAAGCCGCTATTCGCCGTGGCGGCACGAGCGCAGGCTGCGCGTTCCGCGCCGATCAGACCGGTCAGCATCAGCGCCCGCGAGCCGAGAAGATCAGCTCTGGAGGAAGATTTCAGCGCGGCGGTTCCCGGCTTCACCCTGCGGCATGGATTCGTAGTAGACCGGTTGGCTGTCGCCCACCGCTTCCACCAGGACCCGGCTCGCGGGCACGCCTTCGCGGATGAGCTCCTTGGCAACCGCGTTAGCGCGGGCCTGCGATTTCTGGAAGATCGCAATCAGGTGCTTCTCCACCGGCATGTTCCCCGTGCGGCTTGACGAGTGGCCCACCACCTTGACGAAGCCCGTGCCACCGCGTTGTTGGAACGCGGTCACGGCCGCCCGCACCTGAGCCCGGGCTGCTGTGTCGAGCACGACGCCGTCGTTCGGAAACATCACCACCGCTGCCGGCGGCAAACCGCTGGCGTTGGCGTAGACGCTGGGCGTCGTCTGGTTGAGAGCATCGAAATTGGCGATGACGGAACCGCTCATGGCTTCCGGCCCGCCCATCGCGCGGGTATGGCCACCGGGACGGCCAGCAGCGGCAACCGCCGGATCAGACCCAACCGACGGCTGCATCGGCCCGGTGGCTGCACCGGCATTGGCCGCGGTTTGCTGGTATCGGGCGATGATCGGCGCCGCGACGAACTGGGAGACGCTGGGATCCAGGGCCGGTGCGGTCGATGGCTTGAAGCCCAGATTTGCATCGGCGACCACCGTCGGCATGGCGCCGGGCACACCCGGAACGGCAGGCACGGCAGGCTGGGCACCCGGCGGCGGCGCCATCGAGGCCGAAGTGACCGGAGGGGACGCCGGAGCAGCGGCCGGCGGGGTGTTATCGGCAGGGGGCGGCGCGCCCGGACCCGGCACCGTTGAGTCGGTCGAAGGCGGCCGAGCAGACGTCTCCGGCTGCGACGGCGGAGCGGATGGCGTGGTCGACGGAGGCGGCGCGTTGGCGGCCACGGCCTCCGGCTCAGGCGGCCCCGGCGGTGGCGCGGCGGCTTCGGTGCCGCCCCGCAGTGCTTCCGCGCTGTACCCGTTGCGCGCGCGGTCCGCCGCAAGAGAGTCGGCCGCTTCGCGCTGCGCGTCCGGCGTGGTTACGCCCGACGGCTTGGGGGGAACGGATGCGAGATCGGGGGTCGTCGGCGCGGCCGCATCGGACGTCGCGACCGGTGGCGGCGCAGTATCAACCGGGAAGCCATTGGCATCCGTCGGCGCCGAGGAAGACGGTGTATCGTCGCCCACCACGTCGCTGATGGCGGAGTCGACGGTTGAGCAGGCGCTGGTGCCCAGGGCGAACACCAACACTGCGGCCAGGCGCATCACGCTCTTGGTCATGCCGTAACGTCCTCGGTCCTGTAGGAATCCAGCCAATCCGGTATACAGGCGGCACCTTCGGCTTCCAAGCTGAACTCCCTGTCCTTGCGGTGAAAACTTGTGGCAAATGGCCCTAGTCCACCGATATCGCCAGCTTGCGGCCGCGTAACACGGCGCGGTATCACAGCTTCCAGGCGGGCCGGTGATTAGAATGCAAGAGAAGCTCGACGAATCGGGGATCAAAGGCGGCAACGCGGGAAATCCCGCAGACGCCGCCAACCGCTACGCGCTGGCCGATCCGGCCGAGTTCGCCAGGAACATGGTCAAGGTCGGTCAGCAGTCGCAGAAGCTGCTGACGGATTTCCTCAAGCGCCAGACCACCGCAGGCAAGGAACCCATCGATCCTCTCAACATTGCCGCGCCGTTCATGGCGCTGGTGAAGGCAATGACGGCGAATCCTCAGGCAGTGATCGATGCCCAGTTCCAGCTCTGGAAAGATTTCATGGGCCTCTGGGAAACCACAGCCCGGCGGATGATGGGTTCGCCGGCCGACCCGGTGGTGATACCCAAGCCCGGCGACAAACGCTTCAAGGACAAGGACTGGCAAGAAAACCAGATCTTCGCCTTCATCAAGGAGACCTATCTGCTGACCGCAAACTGGATGCAGGACACGGTCGCCCGGATCGAAGGCATCGATGACGACACGCGCAAGCGCGTCAACTTCTATACAAAACAGTTCGTCGACGCGATCGCCCCGACCAATTTCATCCTCACCAATCCGGAAGTGCTGCGCACCACGCTGCAATCCAGCGGCGACAACCTTGTTAAGGGCCTCGACAACCTGCTGGACGACCTCGAGCGTGGCAAAGGCCAGCTCTCGATCCGCCAGTCGGCCGACGCGTTCCGGATCGGCGAGAACATCGCGACCACGCCCGGCAAGGTGATCTTCCGCAACGAGCTGCTGGAACTCCTGCAATTCACGCCCAGCACAGAAGAGGTGTACGAACGCCCGTTGCTGATCTTCCCGCCCTGGATCAACAAGTTCTACATCATGGATCTGCGTCCCGAGAACTCGTTCATCAAATGGCTGGTGGCGCAGGGCTATACGGTATTCGTCGCGTCGTGGGTGAACCCCGATCGCCGCCTCGCCAAGAAGACCTTCGAAGACTACATGCGCGAGGGCATCTTTGCCGCGCTGGACGCCGTCGAGCAGGCGACCGGCGTGAAGGATCCGAACGTCGTCGGTTACTGCATCGGCGGAACGCTGCTGACCGCGACCCTCGGCTACATGGCGGCCACCGACGACCATCGCGTGAACTCCGCCACTTTCTGGGCAGCGCAGGCGGATTTCTCCGAAGCCGGCGATCTCACCGTCTTCGTCGACGAGGCCCAGCTCGATTCGATGAAGCAGCAAATGGAGAACGCGGGCGGCGTGCTCGAAGGCTCCAAAATGGCGACGACCTTCAACATGCTGCGCGCCAACGATCTGATCTGGTCGTTCGTGATCAACAACTACATGCTCGGCAAGCAGCCGCTGCCGTTCGACCTGCTCTACTGGAACTCCGACACCACGCGGATGCCGGAAGCGACGCACCTGTTCTATCTGCGCGAATGCTACAAGGACAACAACCTCGCGCGCGGAAGGATGGTGCTGGGCGGCAAGAAGATCGACCTGACCAAGGTGACGGTGCCGATCTACCTTCAATCGGCGAAAGAAGACCACATCGCGCCGTATCGTTCGATCTTCAAGACGACCAGGCTGTTCAGGGGGCCCATCCGTTTCATCCTCGCCGGCTCGGGCCACATTGCGGGCGTGATCAACGCACCGGTCGCGAAGAAGTACCAGTACTGGACCAACGAGAAGTACGACGGCGACCTCAAGCCTTATCCGAAGAAGGTGGAAGACTGGGTCGCCGGCGCCATCGAGCATCCCGGCTCATGGTGGCCGGATTGGGACGCCTGGCTGTCCAGGCAAAGCGGCAAGAAAATCGCTGCGCGCAGGCCCGGCGACGGCAAGCTCAAGACGCTCGGCGACGCGCCCGGCGCCTATGTGAAGATCAAGGCAACCTAGCGGGCCGCATGGCGTGGGCCACAGCCATGCTCGCCGGATCACCGCGCGCCACCAGGCCGTCGATCACGCGGGCAACGTCGCCAGCGGGAACATTTTGCGAGAGCTTGAACTTGCCTTCCAGCGTTTCGAACGTGACCTCGAACCCGACGATGGCGTTGAGCAGCCCGGCCAATTTGTCCGCCGGCACCTTGTCGATGGTCCAGGGGGCCTTGGGCAGCAGCTTCGTTTCTTCCGCCGCCGACACGTCGACCAGCAGCTGGCGCAGAGCCGTGCCTTCCAGACGCCGGGCACGTCCCCGGCCCTCAACCGCCACGTAATTCCAGGTCGGCACGCGGCCCCTGGTCTCGTACCAGTCAGGCGAGACATAGGCGTCGGGGCCGACGAACGACAGCGTCAGCTCCGTTCCGTCCGCCAGCGCCGCCAGCGGATTGGCCCGAGCGAGATGGAAACGCACGGCATTTCTTGCTGCGTCGAGCACGACCGGCGCATAGGCAAACGCAACAGTGCCGTCGACTACAGCCGCCAGCGTCCCGAACACGCGCTGGCGGATGACCGCATGGATCGCAGCGCGATCGTCCGATGCAAAGGCCGGGGGGCGATACATGCTCACGCCGCATCTCCCATCAGATACCGCTCGTCCGGCGAGTAGGCGGAAAGATCGCGGTCCCGGATCCGCAGGTCGTGGTGCTCGAACGCCAGGAAATTGATCTGGAGATTGCGGCGCGTTCCGCCCGATGTGTTGCGCGTGCCGGAGTGCGCAAGGTCGCCGTTCATCACAAGCACATCGCCGGCGGTGCCCGAGAAGACAACTTCATCTGCGTACGGCGAACGCTTGCCCATATCCAGGCTGCTGCCGGACCTGTGCGAGCCCGGCAAGACGCGCGGCGCGCCGTTCGCCGGACCGAACGGATCCAGGAACGCCAGCGCGATCACCGTCGGTGCGGGGCCGGGCTCTACCCAGTCGCGATGCATGGGCTGGCCGCCGCCGCCAGGCACCGGATCTCGGCCCTGCACATCGTGCAGGAAAAAGCGGCGACGTAGCAGATGATAGACGCCGGCCAATAGTCGGGGCGACAGACAGGCCCGGCAGGCCGACGGCTCGTCATTCAGCATCGCATGCCGGCTGTCATGACCGCGTGGCGGCTGCGAAAGATGGCTCGGCACATAGCGGCGCTCGAACGCCTCGATCAGCGTTGCGCAAAGTGCCGGGTCAAACACACCGCGCAGCATAACATAACCGGCGTCGTCCAGCTCCGCTCGCTCCACGGCGCTGAGCGTGTCGGTTGTCACGCCCACGCGCGCCAACACGTCCGCGATCGACGCGGTCACACCAGTCCTGCCGTTTCAGACAGGCCGGCCATGATGTTCAGGCTCTGGACCGCGGCGCCCGATGCACCCTTGCCCAGATTGTCGAGCACGGCGGTGAGCCGGACCTGCTTCGTTTTTTCGTTGCTGAACACGTACAGCTTCATCTTGTTCGTGTTCTTCAGCATTTCGGCATCCAGCGTCTTTACCCCTGCGGCCTCCGGCGGACTCGCGACCTCCACGAACGGGCGCCCCTTGTAGGTATCTGTCAGCGCGGCATGGAGATCCACCGCGGCCGGCGAACCCTTGAGCGCCCACAGGTTCAGCCCCACCTCCACGATCATGCCGCGGTAATAGCGTCCAACACTCGGCATAAACACAGGCGGGTGCTGGAGACCCGCGCGCGCTGTCATCTCGGCGACATGCTTGTGGCCGAGCTGCATGGCGTAAGCGCGGGCCACCGTCTCCACATAGGCCGGAGAATCCTTCTTCTCGAACTCCTCGATCATCGTCTTGCCGCCGCCGGAATAGCCGGACACGCCGTGCGCATTGAGGGGTGTTTCTGCCGGAATCAATCCCGCCCGCACCAGCGGACGGACCAGCGCAAGGAACCCGGTCGACCAACATCCGGGGTTGGTCACCCGCCTGGCGCCTGCGATCGCCTCATAGTTCCCGGGTTCGAACTCGGGAAAGCCGAACACCCAGCCCTCCGCCACACGATGCGCGGTCGAGGCATCGATGACCCGCACTGCCGCATTTTCAATCAGCGACACCGATTCTCGCGCAGCGTCGTCCGGCAGGCACAAAATGACGATGTCGGCCTCGTTCAGCGCCTTTTTGCGGGCGCGAACATCCTTGCGATCGGAGTCCGACAGTTGCGTGACGGCAAACTCGTGGCGACCGGCCAGGCGCTCGCGGATTTCCAGGCCGGTGGTCCCGGCGGCGCCGTCAACGAAGATTTTCGTACCCATGATCACATCACCCACCGAAATGGCGGCCTTGTTTCCTTGACACCGGGTTTAACCGGTTTTTAGCTCGCAATTACTGGCGAGTCCGTGGGTATACACCTTTGAGCGGGGGGGTGCGGGCGCCGGCACCATTGCAAGGCACACATGCCTGCCGATGGGTCAATCCAAATCCTTCCGCGCCATTCGGGCTTGGGTCCGGCGTCGCCGTGACCATGGGAGAAGAAAATGGAACCCATCAACTGGTTCATGAAAGTCGTAACGTCACACTATTTCGATTTCAACGGCCGCGCCCGCCGCGCGGAATACTGGTGGTACACGCTCGTTTACATAATCATAGCTGTCATCGTGAGCGTGATCGCCAGCATGATTAAGCTTCCGCTTCTCAGCAGTCTTCTGACGCTTGCACTCCTCCTTCCCAGCCTCGGCGTGTCGGTTCGGAGACTGCATGACGGCAACCACAGCGGATGGTGGCTGCTGATCGCACTGACCGGCATCGGCTGGTTCCTGCTCCTCTATTGGTTCGTGCTGGAAGGCACCAAGGGACCGAACACTTACGGCCCGGATCCGAAGGGCGCCGCTTAGACCGACGCCACTTCCTTTTTGAAAAAGAGCCCTGGCCGCCACAAGCGGCCGGGGATTTTCCATTTGTACGTGTCTGGAGCCTGCCATGAGCAACCTGCGTTACGAACTGATCGAGGCCGAAGAGCACCTACTGAACCAGTTGCGTGGATTGCGACGACGGCACCGCAGCCAAGGCACCCTGCATCCCGCCTCCGATCCCAGTCGCCTGACCATGGGCCAGCGGGTCGCCGACGCCGTCGCGTCCAACATGGGCTCCTGGGGCTTCATCATCATTCAGTCCGTGATCCTGCTCTTGTGGGTGATCGCCAACGTCACCGCCTATATCGAGCACTGGGACCCGTATCCCTTCATCCTGCTGAACCTGGCCCTTTCGTTCCAGGCGGCCTACGCCGCACCTTTCATCATGATGAGCCAGAACCGCCAGCAGGACATCGACCGCAAGGCGGCGCAGCACGATTATGACATCAACATCAAGGCCGAGCTCGAGATCGAACTCCTGCACCAGAAGGTCGATGCCTTGCGCGAGAAAGAAGTGCTGGAACTCACCACCACGGTGCGCGACCTGACCGAGATGCTGAAACAGGCGCAGGATAAGGCCAGATAGTGGCGCGGCCTACAGGTGGAACGTCGCGCCCATCCCACCGGCCTCCATGCTCGAATGACACGCTGAGAACAAAGCGGCGGCCCATGTCGCCATGAGCCGCCATCTCTGAAGGGAAAATCCGGCTTAGCGCTTCGAAAACTGGAAGCTGCGCCGCGCCTTAGGACGGCCGTACTTCTTGCGCTCGACCGCGCGCGGGTCGCGGGTCAGGAAGCCGCCCGGCTTCAGTGCCGCGCGCAGCGCCGGCTCATAGGCCACCAGCGCTCGCGAGATGCCGTGACGCACCGCGCCCGCCTGGCCCGACAGACCACCGCCCGCCACCGTGATGATGACGTCGAACTGGTTGTCACGGTTCGCCGCGATCAGCGGCTGGCGAATGATCATGCGCAGCACGGGACGGGCGAAGTACACCTTCTCGTCTCGGCCGTTCACCGTGATGTTGCCGCGGCCCGGCTTGATCCACACGCGCGCCACCGCGTCCTTGCGGCGGCCCGTGGCGTAGGCGCGGCCCTTGGAGTCGCGGTTGGACTTCGGCGCCTCGCCCGCTTCCGCGGTCGCTGCCGGCTTGGCCTTGATCAGCGTCGACTTGAGTTCGCCGAAGCTCTTCACATCCTCAGCCATCGGTTAGCTCGCCTTCTTGAAGTTGGTGTTCTTGGGATTCAGCTTCGCGATATCGACCGGCACAGGCTGCTGTGCCGCGTGATCGTGCTCGGCACCCGGGAAGACGCGCAGGTTCGCGAGCTGGCGGCGGCCCAGGGGACCGCGCGGCAGCATGCGCTCGACCGCCTTGTGCAGGATGCGCTCCGGGAACTTGCCGCGCATGATCTGGCCCGCAGTGCGGTCCTTGATCCCGCCGATGTAACCGGTGTGGTAGTGGTAGGTCTTGTCCTTGAGCTTGTTGCCCGTCAGGACGACCTTCGCCGCGTTGATCACGACGACGTTGTCGCCACAATCCATGTGCGGGGTGAAGGTGGTCTTGTGCTTGCCGCGAAGACGCAGCGCGATGATCGAGGCAAGCCGACCGACGACGAGACCCTCGGCGTCGATCAGGATCCACTTCTTCTCGATCTCGGACGGCTTGGCCGAGTAGGTTTTCATGGTTGACCTGTCAGGAAATAACGTCAGGGCGCGGCTTTTACGTGCCACGCTTTCCCCGGTCAAGCAAAAACGCCTGTCCTGACTGCATTTTCCTTATACGGTATTATGATACCGTATCGAATCCTAGTCCCGCGCGTGATTGGCGATCGCCCGGGCCGCGTTCCGGCTGATGTCCGGGCAAGCGATGGCGAAAATCTCGGTCCCGTGCACCGTTCCAAGCGCCGTGTGGGCCCGCGCCGGCACACCGGCTTTGAGAAGCAGCCGGTAGAACGCGATTCCCTCGTCCCGCAGCGGATCGCACTCGTTGACGCTGATGACCGTCGGCGGCAAGCCCTTCACATCGTCCTCGGTGGCAAAGGAGGGCCACGCCAGCGGATCGCGCGCCTTGAAGGCGTCAATCCCGTATCCCATCGCGCCGCGATTGTTGTGCAGGTCGAGGAGGATGCCGTTGTTCTCCGTCGACGACGGAAAGCGCGCCTGCGGCCACTCGCCGGCAATGTAGGGGCACAGCGCGTACAATCCCTTGATCAACCCGATATCGCCGTCCTTCCTAAGCTTCATGCCCGCCGCGAGCGTGAGGTTGCCGCCACCACTCTCGCCGGCGATGACGATCTTGTTCGGATCGATCTTCAGCAGGTCGGCATGCGCGTGCACCCAGCGCAGGCCCGACACGCAGTCGTTGAGGCCGGCCGGATACGCCTCGACCTCCGGCGCCGATGATGCGCGCACGCAATTGCGGAAGTCCACCATCGCCACCGCGACGCCTTGCGCCGCGATGATCCGCCCCCAGGCGCGATAGAGCCCGTCGAACGCGGACATCATCGCCATGCCGCCGCCGTGGATGTAGTAGACGCACGGCAGACGTTCGGAATTGTCCGGCCGGATGAACTGAATCTTGACGGTGTTGCCGTCAGGCTCCGACCGGAATGCCTCCGTCCGCGTCGCCAGCCCTGCTGACGGCGCCACCTGCTCATTGTCCATCATGGCGAACATCGCTGTCATCTGCGCGGCCTGCGCCCTGGCAGCTTCGGTGTTCTGTTCGGCCAGCATTGCGTCGCGGCTCGCCACGTTGCCTTGCGGAGACAGCGCCGGAATTGCTCCGAAGATCGCCTTGATGCGCGGATCGATGCGAGAATCATCAGCGATTTTCGAAGCCATGGCGGGGTCTCCTTCGACAGGCGCACACACTGTATGGCAGCGGCGCCACGGCGCAACGGCCAAAAGGGCCCGGCCGATGGGCGGCGTACGCGTAACCTGACGGTTAGGTTCCGTGAGGAAATGCTTCGGAAAACGTCTTCGTTGCGGTGTCGCATTGGGCTTGCAAATCGGGCTAGAGTTCCTGTTCATCGCGCGTCGCGTTCATTGGGGGGATTGCATGAAACGGTTCATGACGGCGTTGGCCGTGGTTTTCGTTGCGGCCGGAATGGCGCTCGCAGCCGATGCGCCGCTGAAGGGTTTCACCCGCGACGGCAAGGATGACCTGTTCGGCTACTACAGCCCTTCGGCACCCGTGAAGGTCGGCAAGTTCGAGCTTGATCACCTGCACATCGGGATGCAGGACGACCTGGTAAAGTGGGAGAAGGGCACCGAGCGCCTCGCCACCTACGCGCCCGTCATGTTCCAGTTCACCGACACGTCCAGCAAGATGGTCAAGAACGAAGAAAACGGCCAGATGTATCATGCGAATCTGCCGCGTGTTCTTCCGACAGCCTATCGCATCCAGGGCAACAACATCGCGTGGACGGGTACCTCAAAAGAGGTCGGCGCCGTGAGTTTCACCGGCACCATCGACCGCAAGAAGATCGCAGCGTTCAACGCCAAGCAGGGCACGGAAGCCGGTCCGGGCGACACCAGCGCGCCGGTGATCAAGGGCGATCTCACCGTGGCCGGCAAGGCATTCAAGAACATCACCTTCACCTGGTCCGGCGGCGACTGAGCAAGAGTTTGCGGGAGTGTTATATAGGCGTCCGAAGAACAGTTCCCGGACGCCGCCATGAATGCTCCCGCCTCCCCGCCGCTGGTCCTGACCGCACAGAGCAGCTCGGTCTTGAAGATCACGCTCAACCGCGGCAACGCCCGAAATGCTCTCAGCGTCGGGCTGATGAGCGCGCTTCAGGGCGCATTGGATGATGCTGCCAAGGACAAGTCCGTACGCGTCGTCGTGATCGCGGCGGACGGCCCGGCGTTCTCTTCCGGCCATGACCTGAAAGAGATGACTGCCCGCCGCGCGGATGCCGACAAGGGCAAGCAGTTCTTTGCCGATCTGTTCGCCCAGTGCTCGAAGCTCATGCAGGCCATCGTGCGCCATCCCAAGCCCGTGATCGCGCAGGTCCACGGCATCGCCACGGCGGCCGGCTGCCAGCTCGTCGCGAGCTGCGACCTCGCCCTCGCCTCCTCCGCCGCGCGCTTCGCAACGCCTGGCGTGAACATCGGCTTGTTCTGCTCGACACCCATGGTGGCGTTATCGCGCAACGTCTTGCGCAAGCACGCGATGGAGATGCTGCTGACCGGCGAGATGATCTCGGCCGAAACCGCCCACCGCATGGGCCTCATAAATCGTGTTGTCGCGCCGGAGGCGCTTGAAGCCGAAACCATGAAGCTGGCAGAACTCATCGCCACCAAGCCGCACGGCACGCTGAAGATCGGCAAGGAGGCGTTCTATCGCCAGGTCGAGATGCCGCTCGGCGAAGCCTACGACTACGCCAGCCAGGTCATGACGATGAACATGCTGGCTGCGGAAGCCGAAGAAGGCATCGGCGCCTTCGTCGAAAAGCGGGAACCCAAGTGGCCGCAGTAGTTGCGATCGCGAACGTTTGGAATTACCAGCACGCCATGCCCCAATACGAAGATACCCTGATCAAGTCGATCCTCCGCTCCACCAAGACCATCGCCATGGTCGGCGCCAGCGGCAACGAGATGCGGCCCTCCTATTTCGCGATGATGTACCTGCTCGCGAAGGGTTATGTCGTGCATCCGATCAATCCGGGGATGGTCGGCAAGAAGATTCTCGGCCAGACCGTCTATGCCTCGCTCAAGGATGTGCCGGCACCGGTCGACATGGTCGACATCTTCCGCACCGCCGACGTTGCGCCGCAGATCGTGCGCGAGGCGCTGGCCGAAAAGGACCGCCTGGGCATCAAGGTGATATGGATGCAGCTCGGCGTGATCAGCGAGGAAGCCGAGAAGCTCGCGAAAGATGCCGGCCTCATGGTCATCATGGACCGTTGCCCCAAGATCGAGCACGGCCGCTTCTCGGGCGAGATCGGCTGGATGGGCGTCAACCGCAAGGTGATCGACAACCGCAAGCCGCTCCTGTTCGGCAAGGGCGGTTCGCTGAAGCGGGCCTGAACAACGCGACCTTGAAATCGGTTCGCGGATGCCTACGTCCCATGCACACGATGGAGTGGCGAACCGTGAAGAAGTTCATCCTTGGACTTTCCATGGTCGCCGCGCTCAGCGTTGGGACGGCCCCCGGGGCGGAAGCCAGGGGCTGCATAAAGGGCGCGATCGTCGGCGGGGTCGCCGGGCACCTTGTTCATCACGGCTTGCTCGGCGCAATCGCAGGCTGCGCCATCGGCCACCACATGGCGCACGAACACGATCGGGATCGCGACCGGCACGATCATCATCATCACGATCACGACTGAATCGTACCTGTCGCACCGGACGTTGCCACCCTGCACCTGAACATGCGTGGCCTGCACACGATCTCTGGCGAGCCGCTCTCCGGCGTTGCATAGTGCGCCGTTTTCGCGCCCGGGGTTGCAACCTATATCCGCGAAACGAAACGACAACGCGATGGGGTGCCGGCATGCGCGCCCAACAAGGAGAGTGGCATGAGCGACTACGGCTTCAATACGCTGGCGGTTCACGCGGGCGCTCAGCCCGACCCGGCGACCGGCGCCCGCGCCACGCCGATCTATCAGACCACGGCCTTTGTGTTCGAGGACGCCGACCACGCCGCCGCACTGTTTAACCTCCAGGTCTTCGGCAACATCTATTCGCGCATCATGAATCCGACCAACGCGGTGCTGGAAGAGCGCGTCGCCGCGCTGGAAGGCGGCCGCGCCGCGCTCGCCGTGAGTTCCGGCCACGCCGCGCAGCTCGTCGCGCTGCACACGCTGATGGGTCCGGGCGACAACATCGTCGCGGCGCGCCAGCTCTACGGCGGTTCGATCAACCAGTTCAGCCAGGGCTTCGCCAAGTTCAGCTGGGGCGCGAAGTGGGCCGACACGCGCGATCCGGAATCGTTCAAGGCGCAGATCGACGGCCGTACTCGAGCCGTGTTCATCGAGAGCATCGCCAACCCCGGCGGCATCATCAGCGACATCGAAGCCATCGCCGGCATCGCGCATGCCGCGGGCGTACCGCTGATCGTCGACAACACGCTGGCCACGCCGTACCTGATCCGTCCGATCGAATGGGGCGCCGACATCGTGCTGCATTCGGCCACGAAATTTCTCGGTGGCCACGGCAACTCGATGGCTGGCATCATCGTCGACAGCGGCAAGTTCAATTACGGCAGCGGCAAATTCCCGAGCCTGTCGGAGCCCTGCCCATCCTATCACGGCATGAAGCTGTGGGAGACGTTCGGCGACATGGCGTTCGCCATCGCCTGCCGCGTGCTCGGCCTGCGCGATCTCGGGCCGGCGTTGTCGCCGATGAACGCGTTCCTCGTGCTGACCGGCATCGAGACGCTGCCGCTGCGCATCCAGCGTCATTGCGACAACGCGCTAACCGTCGCGAAATGGCTGAAGGCGAACGACAAGGTGAGCTGGGTGAACTATGCCGGCCTCGAAGGCGACGCATCCTACGGCCTGCACCGCACCTATTGCCCGAAGGGCGCCGGTTCGGTGTTCACCTTCGGCCTGAAGAGCGGCTATGAGGCGGGCGTGAAGATGGTCAACGGCGTCAAGCTGTTCAGCCATCTCGCCAACATCGGCGACACGCGCAGCCTGATCATCCATCCGGCCTCGACCACGCACCGCCAGCTCAACGACGACGAGCGCGCCCGCGCCGGCGCCGGCAACGACGTGATCCGCCTGTCCATCGGCATAGAAAGCCCGGAGGACATCATCGCCGACCTTGATCAGGCGCTGAACAGCTAAGGCGCGACGCGGTAGCCGTCGTTGGGGCTGACCAGGATCACTGTCGTAGACGGGATCGTGGTCGTTTGACCGGCCATCGTGTAGGCGGTTGTGTAGGTGCCGCCGGCGCCGGGCGTGTACATCGTACACAGCTCCTTGCCTGCGCTGGGCGCCATGCTGGCCCATATCTGCGCCTTGACGTTGGCAGCCTGTGCGGCCGTGAGCACCTGTCCGCCTGAGGTTATCACCGCGTCGTCGATATCCTTCCTTGTTGGTGTGCCGCAGATTGCCTCTCCTTTCAGCGTCACTGGCGAGTTGGTCCTCATCGTGCCGACCGGGTTGGCAGAGATCAGCACCTCGGCCTGGTTCATGATCGTGCTGCCGAACGTGTAACCGGACAGCGCCGCGCAGGTCTTCGCGGTCGTGTTCGGGCCGTAGCACTGGAGCTTGCCGGCCCTGAGCTGGTCGATCTGTCCGGCTGCCTCAGCCGGCCCGGCTGCCAACGCCGCGATCGACAGTCCGAGAAGGAAGATCGTTTTCCGCATGCCGCACGCCTTCGTTCTGCGTTTTCAACTCAAACGCATGCCACACTGCCGTGCAAAGCAAAAGCACCGCCGTCAATTGATGCGCCGCCGCGAGGAACTCCGGCGCCTGCAACAGCAATGTGACGATGCCTAGCGCGATCTGGAACAGCGTGACGTGCGGCAGCGCGTTACCGCTGCGCCGCGCGAGTCCTTGCAGCCTACCCCGCTCGCGCCACCACAGCGCGAACACACTAGTGGCAACGATGTACGCGCCGATGCGGTGATCGAATTGTGCCGTAGCCGGATTCTCGAAGAAATTAGTCCACCACGGGGAAAGGCCAAACAGATCCTCGGGCGCAAACCGGCCATCCATCGACGGCCACGTGTTGTAGATCAGCCCGGCATGCAGCCCGGCGACCAGCGCGCCGAGCAGCATCTGCACATAAACAAGAACGGCGATGGCGACCGGCCCGCGCGGCATCTTTGCCGTCGCGGACTGCTCACCCGCGCGCAGGTACTGAAGTGCCGTCCACACCATCGCGACCAGCAGGATCAGCGCCACGCCGAGGTGGATCGCCAGCCGGTATTGCGACACGCTCATCCGCGTCTCGAGCCCGCTCTGCACCATCCACCAGCCGACGGCGCCCTGAAGCCCGCCAAGCAGGAACAGCACGATCATCCGCGGCCACTCGGCGCGCTTGATCGCGCCGGCCCAAGCGAACCAGACAAACGGGGCGAAGAAAAGCACGCCCAGCAACCGGCCCAGCAGACGGTGCGCCCATTCCCACCAGAAGATGCCCTTGAACGCCTCAAGGCTCATGCCCCGATTCTCGTGGATGTATTGCGGGATGCGCTGGTACTTGGCGAACGCCTCATGCCACTGGGCGTCGTTCAGCGGCGGGATCGCACCCATGATCACGTCCCATTCGGTGATCGAAAGCCCCGAGCCGGTGATCCGTGTCAGCCCGCCGACCGTGATCATCCCCAGGATGACAGCCGCGATCGCGAGCAACCAGAATCCGACCGCGCGGCGGCTGCGCCAGAACGGGGACTGGCCAAGAGTGTTCGTCATGATGCCTGCATAAAGCCCTTGAAGGCGGCGGTCTTTCCGCCATCTTGTCGCGGTCCAAGGGGAGAATTCAATGAAGCGCCTGACCGCCCTCCTTGCCGTCGCGGCCGCCCTGACGGCCACGGCCGCCCTCGCTGCCACGACCATGGACATGCCGATGGCGATGCCGCCGGGCGGCGTCATGAAGATGATCGATCCCATGCCCGGCGTTTACATGGGCACGGCCGACAAGCCGGGCGCGCCGCTGTTCAAGGGTCTCGGCACATTCCACCACAAGATCAGCACACGGAACACCCTGACCCAGCGCTATTTCGACCAGGGCATCAAGCTGACGTTCGGCTTCAACCACGCCGAGGCGATGCGTTCTTTCCGCGAGGCGATCCGCCTCGATCCGCATTGCGCGATGTGCTGGTGGGGCTGGGCCAATGCGCTGGGTCCAAACATCAACCTGCCGATGCCGGCGGATGCGGTGAAGCCGGCCTGGACGGCGATCCAGAATGCGCTCGCGCTCAAGAAATACGCTTCGACCGAGGAGCGCGACTGGATCGATGCGCAGGCAGCGCGCTTCTCGTCCGATCCGAAGGCTGATCGCGCCAGGCTCGACGCCGCCTACGTCGATGCGATGGCGGCGCTGTGGAAGAAGTACCCCAATGACCTCGACGCCGGCGTGTTCTATGTCGAGGCGATGATGGACACGCAGCCCTGGGACTATTGGGAGAACGACGGCGTCACGCCCAAGGGCCATGCCACAGAGATCGTCTCCACCCTGGAGGGTATCATCAAGCGCGCGCCGTATCATCCCGGCGCCCTGCACCTTTACATCCATGCCGTCGAAGCCACGACCACGCCGCAGCGCGCCGAAATTGCCGCCGACCGTCTGGAGAAACTCATGCCCGGCGCCGGCCACATTGTGCACATGCCGTCGCACATCTATTACCGCGTGGGGCGCTACGCCGATGCCGCGCATGTGAACGAACTCGCGGCGCTGGTCGATGAGCAGTACATCGCCGTGTGCCGCGCGCTGGGCTACTACCCGCTCGGCTATTACGGCCACAACATCCACTTCCTTTGGACGTCGTCGGAAATGCAGGGCCGTTACAAGGTCGCCATCGACTCGGCCCGCCGCCTGGTGAAGGCGGTCGGCCCCGACGCCGCAAAGATGGGACCGCAGGCCGAACTCTATTACCTCACACCCTGGGCGACGCTGCTGCGCTTCGGCAAATGGGACGAGATCGTCGCCGAGCCGATGCCGCCGGCCGATCAGGTCGTGACGTCCGCACTGGCCCGTGAGGCGCGCGGCTTCGCCTTCGCCAACAAGGGCGACAAGGCAAAGGCGGCGGAGGAGCGCGCGGCGCTTGCCGCGCTGGCCGGACAGGACAAGTTGGCCGAGCGCTATCAGATGGTGCCCGCCGTATCTATGCTCCAGATCGCGCTGGCAGACCTTGACGGAGAGATCGCACGCACATCGGGCGATCTCGATACCGCTGTCGCCTTCTTCACCAAGGCGCGCGATATCGAAGAAACCCTGCCCTACACCGAGCCGCCCTATTGGCATCAGCCGTCGAGCCATCTGCTCGGCGCTGCGCTGCTTCAGGCGGGTCGTCCGAAGGAAGCTGCGGAAGCCTACCAGCGCAGCCTGCGATACTACCGTCTGGACGGCTGGGCGCTGTTCGGCCTCGCCCAGGCGCAGGACGCGCTCGGTGACAAGGCCGCCGCGGACGCGACGCGCAAGGCCTATGCGGCAGCGTGGTCCCTGGCCGACACCCGGCTGACTGCTTCACGCTTCTGACGAAACGAGAGAGCGACCGCGCCGGCCGCCCTCCTCCGCCTCAAGCGCTTACATGCCGCCCAGCGCGTTCAGGGCCGCCTGGGCGTGCCTGCGGCACATTGCGTCGTCGCCGGCGGCGTCCGCCGCGGTGATTTCGCTGCGCGCTGTTGCAGCCTTGGCCGTATCGCTCGGCATCGTCATGCCGCGCGCCCGCGTGATCATGGCGGCGCAACTCTCGCTTGGAGCGGCGCTCGCCGGCATCGTCACCGCTCCCGGCGCCGTGTCCGTTGCGGCGGGCGTCGACGTCGCTTGTGCGGGATTGGTCACGGGCGGAGAGACGCTCGGATTGTTGGCTGGAGGCGCCACGGGTTCCGCGGCATAGGCGGCAAATGCAATCAATGTGGCGGCGCCGGCGGCCAATATCATCTTCATAGTTGATCTTCCTTTCAGATGGCCTCAGCCGTCGAGCGAACGCCTCGGACCGTCGATGGTTTCTGCAAACTTATGCCGCGCGGCAGCAATTCGCCCGCGCTTGCCCGCAACTGCTCGCGGCCTTAGATAGTTCCTGACTAGAAGGGCGCTGGCGCAATGGCCGAAGAAGAGTTCCGATTTGGCGGTGCCGATGGAACCTCGATTTTCTGTTATCGCTGGCTGCCGGAACGGCCGGTGCGCGGCGTGCTTCAGATCAGCCATGGTATGGGCGAGCATGCGCTACGCTATCGCGAACCGCTTCAGCCGCTGATCGAATCCGGAATCGCGATCTACGCCAACGACCATCGCGGCCATGGCCGGACCTCACCAGACTCACTCGGCGATTTCGGCTTCGGCGGCTTCGCAGCGCTCGTCGACGACATGGCGGCGCTGAGCCGTCTGATCCGCGACGAGAACCCCGGCAAGAAAATCGTGCTGATGGGCCATTCGATGGGCTCGTTCGCAGCGCAAATCTACGTTGCCGACCACAGCGGTCTGATCGACGGTTATGTGCTCTCCGGTTCGGCGGCAATCGACAAACTCCAGGCGCCGAGCGGCGGTCTTTCCTCGATCGGCGGCGTCGAGAACCCGCGCACGCCGTTCGACTGGCTCTCGCGCGACGACAAGGAAGTCGACAAGTACATCGCCGATCCTTTGTGCGGCTTCACGGTCAACGATGCCGGCCGCGCCTCGATGTTCGCCGCCGCCCCGGCCGCGCTCGACATGGACAGGTTGCGCAAGATCCGGAGCACCCTGCCGGTCTATGTTTTTGCCGGTGACAAGGACCCGATCAACGCCGATCTGACGCGCCTGCACCCATTGATGGATCGCTATCGCGAGGCCGGCCTCACGGATATCACCACCGACTACTATGCAGGCGGGCGGCACGAGATGCTGAACGAGACCAACCGCGCCGAGGTCGTACGCAACCTGCAATCCTGGATCGACCGCGTGGTCGCATGAGCCCGCGCATCAAGAAACTGATCGGCACGATCCTCATCCTGATGTGGTTGCCTGTCTATGCGCTGCTCGCGACGGGCATCGCGGTCCACACGCTGCCGCATGCGAGCGGCGTTGGCGCCTTCTTTTTCTACCTGATCGCAGGCACTCTCTGGGCGGTGCCCGTTGGCGCCCTGTTTCCGTGGATGATGCGGGAGCCAAAGCCACGCCAGCAATGACAATGCCTTTGTTCTTCAAGGCGCCCTGCCGCATGGAAAACGACCCGCGCGGCCATGAGCGCGGACTGTTCGCCAGGGTGCGTTCACTCAGACCAAGCGCAGGCCCAGAGCGTCGATGCGCGCCATGATCGCCGCATCCAGCGGGCGCGCCGCGGCATCGATACACTGCGCCAGCTCGGCGCGGTTCTTGACGCCCAGGATCACCGTCGGGACGCCCGGCATCGCCAGGGCATAGCGATGCGCCAGAACCGCCGGGTCTTCGGCGATCTCGGCGGCCAGCGCGCGGAACGGTGCAGCACGGTCATAGTCCGCGCGATCCGGATTGTTCGGTGAGAGTTCGCGATCGACCGCCGCCGTCAATGCCCCGGCCTGTACGGCACGGATGCCGAGCACGCCCACGCCCTCTTCGTTTGCGACGCGAATGATCTCGCGCGGCTTGGCTGGTTCGGCGTAACGGCGCAGGCTTCCGGCGCTGTCGAGCAGGTTGGTCACCGCCTGCACATAGGCGGGCTTCTTGTCGTGGCGCAGGGCGCGGATGATCGTGTCAGGCACGCCGGAGCCGGTGATGCCCCAGGTCGCGATCTTTCCGGCCTGCTTCAGCTTCTCGAATGTTGGGATCACGCATTCGGCATAGATGGACCAACGCGTCGCGAACTGGTCCTGCATGTCCGGTCGCCGTGCATAGACGTAGTCGTCGTCGCAGATGTTGGAGTGCAGGAAGAAGATGTCGACGCGATCGACGCGCATCGTCGCGAGGCTCTTCTCAAGCGACGCGGTCAGCAATTTTTCGACCTCGCTCGGAGCGGGCGTGCCCAATCCGTATTTGGTGGTAATCCGCAGGCCTTTCGGCAGCTTGCCGGCAAAGGTCTCGCCGACGATCGCCTCGCAGTTTCTGTACATGGGCGCGGTGTCGAGAAGGTCGATCCCGGCATCCAGCGCCGCGTGAATGGTGGCGACGCATTCCTCGCGACTGGTTTCGCCCCAGGCCTGGCCGATCCCGCCACCGCCCAGCGTCAGCACGCTGACTTCGCCCAAGGGGCCGAACTTGTTCTTCTTCATGGCGCTGTCACCGCTGCAATCGGATGGCCGTCGACCGGCTTCCCAGGCTGCAAGCCTAGCAGCTTCATCACCGTCGGGTGCACGTCGATCTGGTCGAGGTGATTGATTTCGCCGGGCCGCACGCCGGCGCCCCAGAGATAGAGAGCGCGGCGGAGAGGTTATCTTCGCCGCGCCAAGACTACATGACGATTGGTGCGGCGCGGTCGCCCGCTCCACCGCCTTCGGCGGTCCCCCTCCCCCGCTAAAGCGGGGGAGGATAAACACGGTCAGGCTTTTTCCAGGATGTGGACGGCGCAGGCGCTGCCGGCGCCGACCACGTGGGTCAGGCCGATCTTCGCGCCCTCGACCTGGCGGTTGCCCGCCTCGCCGCGCAGATGCGTCGTCACTTCGTAGATGTTAGCGATGCCGGTGGCGCCCAGCGGATGGCCCTTGGAGAGCAGGCCGCCCGACACATTCACCGGGATGCGCCCACCCAGGGCCGTCGCGCCGGAGTCGATGAGGCTTCCTGCTTCGCCTTCCTTGGCGATGCCAAGGTTCTCGTAGTGCACGATCTCGGCCGTCGCGAAGCAGTCGTGCAGCTCGATCAGGTCGACGTCGTCCGGGCCAAGGCCGGCCATTTCGTAGGCGGTCTTGGCGGCGAGGCGTGTCACCGCGTTGAAGTCCATCATCGCGATGTTGCGCGAGGTGTACGGATCGGACGTCAGTGCCGAACTACGGACGCGCACAGCGCGCCCCATGAGGCCGAGCTCCTTCGCCTTCTTCTCCGAGCACAGCACGGCGGCGGCAGAGCCGTCGACGTTCACCGAGCACATCAGCTTGGTGTTGGGATAGGAGATCATCTCCGCGCCCATCACTTCCTCGAGCGGCGTTTCCTTCTGGTACATCGCCTTCGGGTTGAGCGTGGAGTGGTGGTGGTTCTTCACCGACACCTTCGCGAACTGCTCGAACGTGGTGCCGTATTTGCGCGTGTGCTCGAGGCCGACATGCGCGAACACCGACGGCATCGTGCCGGAGCCGAGCAGGCCCTCCGTCGGAATACCCTTGCCGCCGCCACCGCCGCCGAGGAGGCCCGCGCCCATCTGCTCGGTGCCGACGCACAGCACGATGTCGTAGACGCCGGCCTTGATCGCCATCCATCCTTCGCGGAACGCGGTCGCGCCCGTGGCGCAGGCGTTGGCGACGTTCACCACCGGCACGCCGGTCTGGCCGATCTCGCGCAGGATACGCTGGCCGACACCGCCGCTCGCCTCGTAGAGATTGCCGCTGTAGACGGCCTGCATGTCCTGGATGGTCAGGCCGCAATCGTCCAGCGCCATCAGCGCCGCCTGTGCGCCCAGCTCGGGCACGGTGCGTTCGGGGAAACGCCCGAACTTGATCATGTCTGTGCCGACTACGTAGACGTCGTTGGCCATGGGTCGGTTCTCCTTAGTGCTTTTTCTTTAGGAAGATTGGGGTTCGAAGAAATACGAGAGGTACGAGTTGCCCTCTTTGTCCTTCTGCGGGACGGGTTTGATGACGATGTTTACCGGCATGTCGAACTTGATCGCTTCCGGCTTCGGGTCGACGCCGAGCAGGTTGCCCTTCAGCGTGCCGCCGCCGTCGATGTCGACGATCGCCGAGATGAACGGCACGGGCACGCCGGGGAAGTTCCGGTGCACGATGGTGAAGTTGTAGAGCTTGCCCGTGGTGCCGAGCTTCACGGCCTCCACGCCTTCGCGGGCGCCGCACTTACCGCAGGTGTTGCGGCTGCCGACAACGACCTCGCCGCACTTCGTACACTTGGAGCCGGCGAGATAGGGCTGGCCGTCCTTCGGAATTTTCAGAAACGGCACCACGCCTTTGGTCGTGGGCTCCGGCTTCACTGCGCCAGCAGCAGACATATTGTTGTTCTCCCTGAATCTGGTTTGGAGCAAATCGCGGCTTTTGCCGCGAGGCAACCGTTCCTTAGCGGAAACGCGACACCGGCTGTCCGCCGTTGCTTGCAAACTCGGCAAACAACCTCCCCGGTTGCACGGCTAAGCACCTGTAGCGGCGTCGAAAACGCCTTCCTTCAACGTCCGCGTGGATGGTCATGCGTGCTCCCTTGCGTGAATTTTTTTCCGGCGGCGATTTCGGCCGCATTCCTTGCGGTGCAAAGAGCTGCAACACCGCGGCTTCTTGCGGAGCCGCAGCGGTCTGGTCGCACCTTGGGGGATTTACGAGAAATGGTGTTTCGAGCGGCACGTTCAAGTTCCACGGCGAAAAATCTTCGTGCTATTTTCTAAAGGATTTTGTTTGGAAATCTTGAGCGCTGTCACTTTCGCCTAACTTATGCTGTCCGCGGCGGCCGCGACTCTTCGGCAATCTTCTCCGCCTTCGCGAACAGGGCCGGGTCGACCTTGGCGCCGCTGGCTTTGACGTTGTCGTCGAGCTGGTCGGGGCGGCTGGCGCCGACGATGGCACTGGCGATGTTGGGCTCGCGCAGGACCCAGGCGAGTGCGAACTGGGCCATGGTAAGGCCCGCTTCCTGTGCCAGCGGCTTCATGCGCTGCACGCCTTCGAGCCAGCTCTTCTCCATCCAGCCCTTGATCGCGCCGCCCATGTTGTCCGATGCGGCGCGGGTGCCGGCCGGGGCGGGCTTGTTGGGATCGTACTTGCCGGTGAGCACGCCCTGCGCCAGCGGCGACCACACGATCTGGGAGATGCCGTTCTTCGCGCAGAGCGGGATGACCTTTTGCTCGGGCCGGCGCCACAGGAGAGAGTATTGCGGCTGGCTGGAGACGAAGTGCTCGACGCCCTTCATGTCGATGGAGGCCTGGATCTGGTCGGGCGACCATTCGGAGAAGCCGAGGTAGCGCACCTTGCCGCTCTTCACCGCGCGGGTGAGCGCCTCCATCGTCTCTTCCAGCGGCGTGTTGGTGTCGTAGCGGTGGCACTGGTAGAGGTCGAAATAATCTGTGCGAAGTCTCTTGAGTGAGTCCTCGAGCTGCTTTTCGATCTGCACGCGCGACAGGCCCTGGTTGCCGCCGCCCATGTCGCCGAACACCTTGGTCGCCAGCACGTAGCTGTCACGCCTGCGGCCGGCGAGCGCCTCGCCCAGCACGGTCTCGGACGAGCCGCGACCATAGACGTTGGCGGTGTCGATGAAGTTGATGCCGACCTCGAAGGCGTGATGCACGCATTTGATGGCAGTGTCTTTCTCGACCCCCACGCCATACGTCAGCCATGTTCCAAGGGAAATCTCCGACACGTGCAAGTCGCTGGCGCCCAGTTTGCGCAGTTTCATGGCTTTCCTCCGATTGTTCTGGCTTGAGCATCCGAAACCGGGAGCCGTAAAGTCAAAGAAAAAGGGGCTGGAGGGAGCAGACGATGGCCACGAACAAGCAGTGGATTTATGCACGGAAGCCCAATGCACAGGTGGGTCCGGGCAACTTCGATCTCCGAGAGGCGGCGATGCCGCAGCCGAAGGATGGCGAGGTGCTGGTGCGCACCACGCTGCTGTCGCTCGACCCCGCGAGCCGCGCCTGGATGCAGGGACAGACCTATCGCTCGCAGCTCAATCCCGGGGATGTCATGGCCGGATGGGGCCTGGGCGAAGTTGTAGAGTCAAAGGCGCCGGGTTTCGTGCCCGGCGATCTCGTCAGCGCCGACTATGGGTGGCAGCAATATGCGGCCCTGCCGGGCCGCGCGCTGACCAAGCACGACAAGGCGCACAAGCCGGAGCACATCCTGGGCGTGCTCGGTATCACGGGGCTGACCGCCTATTTCGGATTGCTCGACGTCGGCAGGCCGCGGCCGGGCGAGACCGTGCTGGTGTCGGGCGCGGCCGGCGCCGTGGGGTCAATCGCGGGACAGATCGCGAAGCTGATGGGATGCCGCGTGGTCGGCACCACGCGCGCCGACAAGTGCCAGTGGCTGGTCGATGAGCTCGGCTTCGATGCGGCGGTCGACTACACGGCCGGCAATCTGGTGGGCGCGATCAAGGCCGCCTGCCCGCGCGGCGTCGACGTCTATTTCGATAACACGGGCGGCGAGGTGCTGGGCGCCGCGCTCAACCGGATGAATGTGTGGGGCCGCGTCGCCTGCTGCGGCGCGGTCGCCAATTACGACACGGCGACGCCTTCGGGCGGACCGGCAGGCGTGCCGGGCTTCCTCGTGACCAAGCGCATCCGGATGGAGGGCTTCGTCGTGATGGACTTCTATGCGCGGCGCCGCGAGGCGGAGACCGCGCTCGCCACCTGGGTAGAACAGGGGAAGATCAAGGCGCCGGTCGATGTGGTGGAGGGCTTCGACAAGATGCCCGAGGCGCTGGCCGGGATGTTCGCCGGCAAGAACCGCGGCAAGCTGATGGTGCGGGTCTGATGAAGGAAGTGCCCTTCGCGCTGTTCGGCGAGTCGCACATTATTGCCCTGGTGCTGCCCTTTACGCTGCCCGTGCTTGTCGCGTGGCTGGTGCAGCCGAAGACCCGGCCGCAGCTCGACCGGGTGATCCGCTGGACGCTGGGCGCCGCCATGACGGTCAACTGGTTCGGCTGGATGCTGATGCTGCACGGCAAGGGGTGGCTGGGGGTCGACAACGAGTTTCCGCTGAACCTGTGCGACTGGGCGACGGTCGCCACCGTCATCACGCTGTTCTGGCCGAACCAGCGGACCTACGAGCTCGCCTATTTCTGGGCGCTGGCCGGCACGCTGCAGGGCATGCTCACGCCGGACGTGCAGTACGACTACCCAGACACCACCTTCCTGCTGTTCTTCGTGTTCCATGGCGGCATCATCGGGGGCGTTCTGTACCTCACCTTCGGTCTGAAGATGCGGCCCTATCTCCAGCACCTGCCTCGCGTAATTGCCTGGAGCTTCGTGTACATGGGCGTCGCGGGGCTGTTCGACTGGCTGTCGGGGGCGAACTATGGGCTGCTCAGGACCAAGCCGCCCTACCCGACCATTCTCGACGCCATGCCGCCCTGGCCGTACTACGTGCTGGTGCTGGTGGCGATGGCCTTCCTGTCGATCGCGATCTACTACTCGCCGTTCTTCGTGATCGACCAGGTCCGGCGGCGCCGTTCGCCGGAACCCGTACCCAGCGAGCCCGTTCCCGCACCATGACCGCCGTGAAGGACAACCGCGACCTGCGCCGCTTTGAGCTAGAAGAGGAAGGCCTGACCGCGTTTGCGAACTACGCGCGCAACGGCCTGCATGTCGTGATCCCGTATGTCGAGGCGCCGCCGGCGCTGCGCGGCCACGGGACGGCGGCCCGGCTGATGGAAGGCATCGTCGCACGCGCCCGCGCCGAGGGCTTCCGGATCACGCCGACCTGCTCCTATGCCTTTGCGTGGTTCAAGCGGCACAAGAACGCACAGGACGTGCTGGCCTAGGCGGCCGCCGGAACGTGCTGCGCGCCGAACTTCAGGATCAGCCGTTTCAGTTCCGGCTCGGCCACCAGCGCCGCCGCTTCGGCATAGCGGAGCCACTTCGTCTCGCGCGATGCCTTTTCCGGCCATGTGCGGCGCTGGCGTGTCACCTTCAGGGGATAGAGGTTCACCCGGCAGTTCGTGCCGTCGCTGTGCTTGCGTTCCTTCAGATAGTGGAACGCTCCGAGCGGCTTTGGCGCGATCTCGCCGCTGATGCCCGCCTCTTCCAGCGCCTCGCGCGCGGCGTCGGCAGCCGGGGACGAGCCGGGCTCGGGCCAGCCCTTGGGCACGATCCAGCGGCGCGTGCGGCGCGAGGTGATCAGCATGACCTCAAGCCCCGCTTCGGTCACGCGAAAGGGTAGCGCGGCGACCTGCTGATCGGCCCGCGGCTTTGTCGCGACGCTTCGTGCGATGGCGGTATTCGTTCGCATCCGGCCCAGTTTGGAGACGATTCGTTGCCTACAAGTGTAAATGCGCGAAATGTGCCGGGTGCTGATAATTGGTAAAAGTAAGGGAAATTACGTTCGCGCGAAGCCCGGCAGCGTCCAGCCGAATGCGATCGCGCCAGCACGCAGGGCGAAGCCGGCGGCGAAACCGATAAGCGCAGCGATGTTCGCCTCGAGACCGAGGCTGGTGGCGCCCACGAACACCGTCGCGGCGAGCACCGCCGCGGTGATGTAGATCTCGCGCTTGAGCAGCACCGATGGCTGGCCTGCCACCAGATCACGCATGATGCCGAAGGTTGCGGTCAGCGCACCCATGACGACCGCCACCGGGGGCGAAACGCCTGCGCCCTGAGCCTTCGCTGCGCCCAGGACCGCATAGGCCGCAAGGCCGATGGCGTCGAACCAGTTGAGCGCACGCGTGCGCCACGGCCGTTCGCCCACCAGCCAGACCAGCACAGCCGCCGCGAGACACGCGTAGATGTACCCGCCCTCGTGCACCCAGAAGACCGGGACGCCGATCAACACAACGCGCAGCGTGCCGCCACCGATGCCGGTCAGGATGGCAAAGGCGGCGAAGGTAACGACGTCATGCCGGCTGCGCGCCGCGGCGAGCGCACCGGTGACCGCGAACACGGCGACGCCCAGGTAATCGAGCGCGTGGAGCGGAATGGGGAAGCCGTGCATGGGCGTGGTGCTATCACGCAAAAGCGCGGGCGTCAGTTGACAATTCGCAAGGCGGTCCGGACGACGCGGCTTCATTCTGCCAAGGCACCCGCGACGAGGCGCGCGCCATGAGCAGGAACATCCTTGTCATCAACGGCCATCCCGACCCGCGGCCGGAGCGCTTCTGCGCTGCGCTGTGCGACGCCTATTCCGAGGGCGCGCAGGCGCGCGGCTGCGCCACGCGGCGCCTGAACGTCGGCGCCCTGAAGATGCCGCGCGCGGCGAACGACGATCTGGAAGCCTGGAACGGGATCGAAGCGGCCTATCGCCTGGTCCGCGCGGCGGATGAGATCACGATCATCTATCCGTTGTGGGCCAACGCGCCGCCGGCGGCGCTGAAGCAGCTGCTCGACTACGTGGCACGCCTGCGCAGGCATCTCGACACCGCGCAGCCGGGCGACAAGGCCGCACGGCTGGTGGTCACGACCGAACTGCCGGCCTTCCTCTATCGCGCAAAGCCGGCCTGCGAGGCCACAGCGCTGGCCGGCGTGCAGGCGAAGGCGCAGACCTTCATCGGCAGCGTGGATACGATGAGCAAGGAACAACGGCAGAAGTGGCTGAAGGAGATGCGCCAGGCCGGCGCCTGCGCGGCCTAAATCCCGCGCATCGCCTTGGTCACGCGGTCTGCGAGCGTCGGATAGGACTTCGGATGGATGTTGTCCGGGCGCGGCTTGAAATGGACCACACGATCGCCGTGCAGGCGCGCAACACGCTGAACGGCGGCGGCGGCCCGCGGATCCATCGGCGAAATCCAGATCACGTGCATCACCCGCGCGTTGACCGCGCGCTCGCGGATGGCACGCAGATTGTCCTCGAGTGCGGGACTATGGGCGTCGTTGCTGCCGGCGGAGATGACCACGACGTTGGCGTGCTGCACGCGCCCGATGATGTCGGCGGAGGGAAGACCGACCGTTGCGTTGACCACGCAGCGATGCATCTCGGTCCCGACGCCGAGCGCGATGCTGTCACCAACCACTGCACAATCCATCATCACGCGTGAAGCGTCCTCGTAACCGCGAATAAAGTGTGGGGCCGACGGCTCTGCAACCGACCAGAAACGCAGCTCAGGGCTGAACGATCCAGTCGGCGGCCTGCATCACCGCATTGGCGACGGAGGCGAGCACGATCACCGCTATCAAAACGGCGTGCGGGATATACACGGGATGCAGGCGAATCGGAACCGAAAAAGTCGCCGACGTGGTGAACAGCTCAACTCTCGGAGGCTGCTTCATTTTTTTCGCTCCGGCCCAGCGTAAACGCCGCACCAGGGCGGTGCGGCATGTGCCATCGCGTCAGGTTCGCACGGTTAGGACGGTCTGCCTGGCGGCGAGTCCCGCGGCGCCAGATACCGAAACAGGCGATGTGATTCGTGCCCATTTCGGTCCTGCGCCAGGTATCGGCCTGCGCTTCGTTGCGCAAACGCCGCTCGCCAGGTGCGTCGCGGCTTCCACGCAGGGAAGCAGTGAGCATCGAGCTTGCGGCGACGCACGCGCGATGCGTGCGAACGCCCGAGGGCGTGTGGCGAACCGGCTTGCGCATTCTGCGTGTCCCCGTTTGCGATGGCGGAATTCGCTTCTGCGTTTTCCGAATCGCATCCAACAGCGCCTAGGCTCGCACCGCATTGCGCATTGTCAAAACGGGACAGGGGAGAAACGCTTAGGGGGTTCTACGGATTCTCCGAGAACCATTTCTCTTCGCGCAGCGCGCTGCCGGCGAGCGCGTTGATCTGCGCCTTCAGCTTCGCCCGCTGGTCGTTGGTGCGATAGACACGCCGCGCGGCGGCAACGAAGACCTTGTCGAAGCTCTCGCGCGCTTCGAGCGCGCGAATCTCGTCCTCGGTATCCCAGAGCACCTGGTTCGCCTTGCTGAGCTGGCGTTCCTTCGCCCGAATCGCCTTCTGCTGGAGCTTCGGGAAGCAGTTGCGGATGGCGATCAGCGATTGAAGCTCGTTTTCGACATTGGCGAGCTTCTTCCTGTCGGGAATCCGCACCTTCTTGATCTCCAGGATCGTGATGCGGTCGATCAGGTCGCCGGCAGAGACGGGAATATAGACGCGCATCGGCACTACGCCGCGCTCGAAGCGCCGCGGTCCTCCGCGACGGGCGCGAGCTTGCGCAGCTCCTCCGCGACGCGGGCCACGGTTCCGGCCCAGTCGCCGTGCGTCTCCTGCCGGAACAGACGCATCGCCGGGTACCACGGGCTGTCGTCCCGATCGAGCAGCCAGCGCCAGTCCGGCACCTTCTTCAAGATCACCCATGCCGGTCTCCCAAGCGCACCCGCGAGGTGCGCGATCGAGGTGTCCGAGCTCACCACGAGATCGAGGTTCATCATCATCGCCGCGGTGTCGATGAAGGCATCGGCACCGGCGTCGAAGTCATGGCCCGGTATTTCGAGCGTCATGCCCGCGGGGCGCCTCTCGATCTGCTCGGTGCCGTGGATCTTCTGAAGGCTGATCAGGCGAACGCCATCGATCTGCGCCAAGGGCGCCAGCTCGCGCAGCGGGATCGAGCGCCCGTGGTCGACGGTGCCCGCCGGATTGCCCTGCCAGGCGATGCCGACCTTGAATCCTTGCGACCCAAGACGCGTTCGCCACATCTCGGTACGCGTCGCGTCGGCGTGGAGGTAGGATTGAGGGGCGTCAACGCCGTTCACGCGCACCTTCAGAAGGCGCGGCAGACTCATCAGCGGCGCCTGGAAGTCGAACCGCATCTCCGGCGTCGCGGTGGCCGTGAAATCGATGCCGGGCGCCACGGTCCCCAACAGGCGGTGCAGCCGCCGGTTCGCCATGACCGTGACGCCCGCACCCATTGCCTGAAGTGCCGGCACATAGCGGATGAACTGGATCGCGTCGCCGAACCCCTGCTCCGCGAACAGCAGGATGCGCCGGCCGCCCAGCGGCTCGCCACTCCATTCCGATGCCGGGTTGTTGGGCCGGAACACGGCGTTGCTCTTCTTGTAGAAGCGGAATTCGTAGCCGTCCCAGCCCTGCTCCCAGCGGCCGTGCAGCAGGTTGATCAGCGCGAGATTGGTCCTGGCCTCGAAATGCATGGGATCGAGCGCGAACACCCGGCGGTAGTCGGCGACCGCGTCGTCGATGCGGCCCATCTCGTGATACACGCTGCCCCGGTTGTTGAAGACCTCCGCAAAGTTCGGGCGAAGCCTGAGCGCGGTCTCGTGATCCGCCAGCGCCTCTGCATGGCGATCGAGCTGCCGCAGGACGTTGCCCCGGTTCGTGAAGGCCTCGGCATAGCCCGGACGCAAGGCTATGGCGCGGCTGTAGGATGCCACCGCTTCCAGCCTGCGACCCAGCGCCTGGAGCGCATTGCCGAGGTTGTTGTGGGCCTCGACGAAATTGGGTTCGAGCGCCAGGACGTTCTCGTAGCACGCGACGGCGTCGTCCCAGCGCTGCAGCTCTTCCAGCATGGCGCCGCGATTGTAGTGCGCATCGACATAGTTGGGGCGTGCTGCGATGGCGCCCTCGTAACTTTCCAGCGCATCATCGGGCCGCTTCAGCAGCCTGAGCGCATTGCCGCGATTGGTCAGGGCTTCAGGATAGGCAGCACGCAGCGCAAGCGCCCGGTCATAGCTCTCGACCGCTTCCTCCAACCGGCCCAGGTGACGCAAAGCCGTACCGAGATTGTTGTTCGCTTCCGGAACGTTCGGGGCGATCTGCAGCGCACGGCGAAGCTGCCGCTCGGCGGGCTCGTACTGGCCCTGCTGAAGATAAGCCACGCCCAGCATATGGGCGGCGTCGAAATGGGCGGGCTCGATCTGGAGGATGGCGCGGTACTGGCGGGTCGCATGGTCCAGGTCGCCCGCGCGGTGCAATTCGAGCGCTCTTGCGAGCCTCGCCTGCTGCCTGGACTCCCGTCCTCCGCTCACGCCGTCCCCCGCACGAGTGCATGCTCGCCACCACGTCGCGACGCATGCGCGCTAATTCAAGTGAGCGTGGTGCGCACCGCAACAAAGAATTTTGTGAGGCAAACCGCACTGAAACACGGTTGCGTGAAACAGATGGCGTTGGCCGACAAGAATGGAGCCATGATTGCGCGCATGGCGAGCCATGCGTCGGGCTCATGTATCGCTGCATGCGACCGCCGTTGGGACGCCGGACGGCAGCTAAACTGACGCCGGGGTCAACTCAGCGATGGAATACGCAGGGATGTCCCTGAAAATGACGGGACTCGCCAAGAGCGCCGAATCCGATGCTATAGACTGCCCATGCAAGGACCGACCTCTCACCTCTACTTTTCGCAACGTCTGCGGCTCCACTACGTCGATTGGGGCAACGAGAACGCCCCTGCACTTCTTCTGATCCACGGCGGCCGCGACCACTGCCGCAACTGGGACTGGGTCTCGGAAAGGCTGCTCGACCGCTACCACATCATCGCCCCCGACCTGCGCGGCCATGGCGACAGCGAGTGGTCGACCGGCGCGAGTTACAATGAAATCAACTACGTGTACGACATCGCTCAATTGGTACTTCAGAAGAAGATGGCGCCGGTGACGATCATCGCGCACTCGCTGGGCGGCTCGATCGCTTTGCTCTATGCGGGCCTGTTCCCCGAGACGGTGAAGAAGGTCGTGGCCATCGAAGGCCTGGGTCCCTCGCCCGAGATGATGGAGCGCATGCGGGAGGCCAGGATCGAGAAGCGGGTCCGCAGCTGGATCGAGATGCGCCGCGAGGCGGCCGGGCGAGTGCCGCGCAAGTACCCGACCATCGAGGACGCCGTCGCCCGCATGAAGGAGGAAAACACGCATCTTGATGACGCGCAGGCGCGTCACCTCACCGTCCATGGCGCGGTCCAAAACGAGGACGGGACCTACTCATGGAAGTTCGACAACTATGTCCGCATGGGCGGCGGCCCCGGTGGGTTGTCGGTCGAGGACCAGCGGCGGATCTGGGGCTGCATCACGGCGCCGGTGCTGCTGGTTCGCGGGATGGAGTCTTGGGCCTCCGATCCGGCCATCGACGGCCGGATCGAGCACTTCAAGGACGCCCGCCTTGCGAACATCGAAAAGGCGGGACACTGGTCCCACCATGACCAACTCGATGTGTTCATGGGCCATGTGAACGCCTTTCTCGGCAAAGGCTGACCCGGCACGCGATGTTCAAGGCGACTGACACGCGAACCTTCGTCACCCGGCGGAGCAAGACCCTGGCGTTCTCGCTGCTGGGTTTCGGCTCCGCGCCGCTCGGCAATTTTCCAAGGGCGCTGAGCGAAGACGAATGCGACGCCACGGTGGGCCGCGCCTGGGAGCGCGGCCTGCGCACTTACGACACCGCGCCGCTTTATGGTCTTGGTCTTTCGGAGACGCGCATTGGCCGAAACCTGCGGCAGCACGCGCGGGGCGATTACCTACTGTCGACCAAGGTCGGCCGCCTGCTTGAGCCGCTGGCGCCGGGCGAGACGTTCGATGCCGGAATCTACAAGAACGTGCCCCGGCTGAAATACGTCTACGACTATTCCTATGATGGCGTGATGCGTTCCTTCGAGGAGAGCCTTGCACGGCTCGGCCTCGATCGCGTCGACATCCTGCTGGTCCATGACGTTGACGGGCCCAGTCACGGCGGCCGCGAAGGCTCCGAGGCACGCATAAGGGAGCTGATGACCACCGGCGGCTGGAAGGCGCTCGATGCCTTGCGTAGCAGCGGCGCCGTCGACGCCATTGGGCTCGGTGTCAACGAGTGGCAGCCTTGCGCGCGCATGCTCGAACTGGCCGATCCGGACCTGTTCCTGCTGGCCGGCCGCTACACGCTGCTGGAGCAGGAGCCGATCGACATGCTGTTTCCGCAATGCGCGAAGGCGGGCGCCGGCATCGTTCTCGGAGGTCCCTACAATTCCGGCGTGCTCGCCGGAAAGGCGATGTTCAATTACGGCGACATTCCCGCAAGCGTCGCCGCGCGGGTCGAGGCGCTGCGCGCGGTCTGCGATGGCCATGGCGTCGAGTTGCGGGCGGCAGCGCTGCAATTCGTTGCCGCGCATCCGCTTGTGGTCAGCGTCATTCCTGGCGCGATAAGTGTCGAGGAAGTGGATGCCAATGTCGCTCTGATGGAGCGGGCCATTCCGCCGGCGCTGTGGCAGGACCTGAAGAGCCGGAAGCTGATCCACCCGGCGGCGCCCTGCTAGCCGGCCTCGTACAGGTTACTGCCAGTCCAGAATCTCGTAGGGCTTCTGCGGATCGCCGGTCAGACGGACGGCCGCACGCCGCGAAAATCGTATGTTGCTTGCTTCCGCTGTCGCCACGATGGTGAAGACGTGCCGGGGGATGACGAGCTCACCGGTCCGCGCGGCCAGGGCAACGTCCGCGCGATCACCGTCAATACCTGGAACAAGCATGAGCACTGCGCGCGGTGCAACGCGCGTGTCGAAATCGCCGGTGGGCCGGCCGTAAATCGTAAGCGCCGGCGCGATCCTGTCGTAGATCTCCGGAGACAGGCCCGGCACGAGTTTGAGCTCGTCGAGCGACTGGAACGACCCGCGACGCGGCCGGAAGGATCGGTCCCCGCCGTCGTCATCGCCTGCAAGGCTCGAATCCTCCTGCGGCGGCGAGCGCCAATAGACGATGCGCGCCACCAGCGTGTCTGCCGCCTCCGCGTCCACGCCGCCCGCCTTCACGAGAGTCTTGAGCAGGCCAACGCTCGCGTGGTTCAGGTCAATCAGGCCCCCTTCGTCCTGGATCGATACGGCCAGGGCCGTGCCGCCTACCCGGCTTCGCTGAACCCGGCCGTCGAGGGCCAACGGCTTGCCCGGATCGAACAGCGACATGATGGTGCTCTGAACTGCGGTATCCGCCGCGTTGCGGACCTCGATCTGCGTCCACGCATTCTTCTCGATCTTCGCCGATGTCATCGACGATGCGAGCATCGCGCCCGCGATCAGGGACAATGCCGCAACCACCCACAGCACGACGACAAGGGCGAAGCCGCGCTGCCGCCCGCCGCTGCTCACGGCGCGGCCGTAAGCAGCTGGGGCGTGATCATCGGGAACTTCCGCCGTAGCTCCTCTGTGACGGCGCGCGCCACATCCAGGTTCTCGATCACGTGCGGCGTGATCAGCACCATCAGCTCCGTGCGCGTACCGTTGTTCTGCTTGGTCCCGAACAGGCCGCCGAGCACGGGGATGTTGGAGAGATAGGGCAATCCGCTGCTGCCGCGGGTGCGAGAATTGCTGATCATGCCGCCAAGCGCCACGGTTTCGTTGTCCTGGATGGAGATGGTGCTCTTCACCTTGCGCTCGGTGAAGGTGGGCGATCCGATGGTGGTCTGGTCAGCTTCCGGCGCGACGCTGCTGACCTCTTGCAGCACTTCGAGCGTCACCTGCCCGCTCTTGTTGACGCTGGGCGTCACCTTCAGGATCACGCCGGTGGCGTGATAGGCGATGCTGTTCACGATCGGCGCGTCGCCCGCGGTCACGCTGACCGCCTGCCCCGTCGAGATCGGCACCTGGTTGCCCACCTGGAGCAGCGCCGTGCCGTTGTTGAGCACCATGACGTTCGGCGACGAAACCACCTCGACATGCGTCACTTGCGAGAGCGCGCTCAGGATGATGCGGATGTTGCTGCCTTGGGTGAACATATAGGAGAAGCCCGGCAGGCTCGGCGTGATGTTCAAGGTCTTGCTGTCGGTCAGCGCAATCTGGTGCTTGTCGCTCGGCTGATAGAAGTACTGGACGCCGTATTCGAGGCCGTCGTTCAGCGTCACTTCCGCAATCACGGCTTCGAGTTGCACCTGCATCGGCGCGACGTCCATGTTGCGCAGCACTTCCCGGATCGCCGCATATTGCTGCGGCGTACCGTTGATCAGCAGCGCGTTGTTCACCTTATCGACCGTCACGATGGCATTCGCATTGTGATCGGGCACTTCGCCGCCCGCCGCCGGCGGAGCAACCGGCGCCGCCGCCGGCAGGGTTGTTGCCGGCGCCGGCGGCGGCGTGATCGGCATGCCGCTGGTCGAGAGCGGGCTGCTGAAATCGTCGGCGCCGCTGCCCGTGTTGTCGCTCGCGGGACTCCGGTAGCTGTCGCCGTAAATCGAACGGTTGAGCGCATCGGCAAGATCGGACGCGCGGCTGTTCTGTACCGCGTAGAAGAAGACCCGGCGTTCGTAGCCCTGGCCCGGCCGGTCGAGGCGGTCCATCATCTGCTCGACGCGCGCGAGGTAGCGCGGCTGCGCCGAGATGGCGAGGATCGCGTTCAGCCGCTGGATCGGCACCAGCCGCACCAGATCGTTCGGCGTGCTGCCGTCGCCGCCCAGGAACTGCTCCAGTTCTTTCGTCAGTGGGCCGACATCGGTGTACTTGGGCGTCAGCAGACGAAACGTCTTCTTTTCCAGCCAGTCGACGTCGAACAACGCGATCTCGTCCATCATTGCGCTGCGCTCCGCTGCGGAGCCCTGGATCATCAGCAGATTGCGCTGCGCGTCGGCGTAGACGATCGCCTGGCTCGGCACCAAGGGTTCGAGCAGGTGCTGCATCTGCGCCGCGCCGACATATTTCAGCGGGACGATCTGCACTCCGAAACCCGCTTCGCCGGCGTCTGCGCGGCGCGCGATGCCACCCGACTGCCGGCGCGCATCGGAGAGCGGCACGATCGTGTAGACCGCGGCCCGCTTGACCAGTGCGAGGTTGTTGAGTTCGAGCGCCTGTTCGAGGATGGCCAGCACGTCCTTTCGCGCGACCGGCCGGCTCGTCTGGATCGTCACCGTGCCCGTGACGCCGGCGCCGACCGCATAGTTGAGGCCGAGGAAGTCTCCCAGCACGGCCTTCGCCACGTCGCGAACGTCCGCCGCCACGAAGTCCAGCGTGATCGCGTCGCCGTCCGCGACCGTTGCGGGAGGTGGCGGCGGTGCCGCGGGTTGCGGCGGCGCAGCGGCCGGTGGCGGTGCCGGCGCGGCGCTGACGGGAGCCGGAAACTCCGTGCCCGGGGGCAGGGGCGGCGCCGCGGGGTTGTGCATGACCTTGCCGTCCGGTCCCACCAGCCACATGGGCACCGGCCGCTGAACGACGTGGCCGTTCGAGTCGACATACTGGCCGGGCTGCGGCGTTGCGCCGTCAGCCGCCGCAAGGCACGCCAGCACCCCCAACAGCGCACCCCCTGCCCTCAATTCGCGGAACATCAGAATACCCTTCCCCACCGGCCCTACTGCCCCGGCTTGTCTGTGGACGGCGGTGGCGAACCATTGTCGAGAGGCGACTGTGCCAGCCCGGTCGCGGCTCTCAGCGGCAACCTATAGTCCGTTGCGCCCGTACGGAAGACGACCGCCCCCGGGGTGACACTCGCGAGCCGCCATCCGTCCACGGATTCTCCGATCCGCACACTGACGGTCTGGCCGCTCGCCCGGCGCAGCACCGCAACGGCGGCCCCCGCACCTGCAACAACGCCGACAAGCGTCAAATCGAGCGTTGCGGCGGCAGTCGTCCGCGCGGCCGTGGCGTCAGCCACCGGATGCCGGGCCGGGTCGAACGGCGCCCGGGCATTGATCGCCGCGAACCGATCGGGTGGCGGCGGCTCAAAGGACGGAAGGGGCGCCAGGACGCCGACCCGTGACTTTGGCTGGACCGCCGGTTCGGCGATCGGTGCCACCGGAGCGATAAGCTGGTACGCCACGACCCCCAGCAGAAGCAGGTTTGCCACCACGGTGACGGCCATCGGGCGGTATCTCATGGCGCGCTTGCCTTCTGGTAGGCGTGAACGGTCCACGAAACATGCAGCGTCGCCGGCGCACCGGCCGATGCGTCCCGGTACAATTCGGGCCGTATCTCCGCCGCGTCGATAAAGAGGAAGGGCTTGCCGGTTTCCAGCTCGTAGGTCGCGCCCATCAGGCCACCCGCAGGCAGGCTCACCTCATATTGCAGCGCGATGCGGACGAGATCCTTCGCGGCTTTCGACGCCAGCACCTGCGAGCTCCGCACCTGGCCGCCGTGGCGCTGCACGATATCAAGGACCCTGTTTTGCACCGCGGCTGCCGCGAGCGACGGGCTGGCCCCCGCGACCATCATGTTCGCGTCCGCCTCTTGCCGCGCTGCCGCGCCGGCCGCCGCCCTGAGACTTGCCTCCGACGCGATCCTCGTGCGGTAGCCTTCCAGCAGCGCGAGCGCCTGATCCGCTTCCGCCTGCTGTGCAAGGAATGCTCCCACGATCGGAACGGCAACGATAATGATGATCAGCGCGATGCCGACGATCACAGCCGCCCGCCATCTGCCTGTCAAAGGTGCGCTCATCGTGCACCGTCCCGCATCTTCACCGCGAGGTCGAACTGCTCCGAGCCGTCCTGTGCCTCAACCAGCGGCGCGCGGAATTCGGCGTTGGCGAAGAGCGCGGAGCCGTCGAACACGCCGATCAGGGACGAGGCCTTGTTCGAATTGCCGCGCAGACGAACTTCGCCGTCGGCGACCGAGAAATCCGTCAGCCAGGTCCCGTCGGGCAACAGCCGGGTCACTTCCGCCAGGATGCGTGTAATGGCGGCCTGCCGCTTCTCGGCAACCAGCGCCCCCGCGCGGCTGCGCGTGACGTCGATGCGATGTTCGAGATCCAGCGCAACGCGCGCCGCGCCGCGCGCCTCGTCCACCCTTGCGAGCAACATGTCGTCGGCTTCCTGATTGCGCCAATAGGCATTCGCCGTGACCGCTGCCAGCAGGACCCCGATTGCGAGGACCAGCGCCGGGGCGACCAGCCGCCGGAGACGCAGAGCGCGCGCCGCGCCCGGCGCAACCGGGAACGTGCCGCCGCTCGCTGGCACTTCATCGGAAACAAGCGCGATCACGGCCGGTTCGATTCCCGCCTCGCCGCAGAGCTCCATGAGTGGATCGACATCCCGGCGCCGGAACAGACGCCAGGCGACGCGCATCGTTCCGTCCTGCGGACGCCGCTCCAGAACGGAGTAGTCGTGATAGACCTCGCGCGGATCTATGGGGCTCTGACGGTCCAGTTCGAAACCCAGCAGGTTCGCCAGACTGCGCCGCGCCGCCAGTGGCAACGACAATGTCCGCTCGAGCGCCGACGACGGCGGCAGTCGCAGGGCGAAAGACGGCCGCAGATACCATGGCCGATCCAGTTCGCGCGCCACGGCCGCGTGCAGGGCCGCAGGTGAAAGCCCGGCGCGGGGCAATCGCGCGATCTCGGTGACCGTCCCGTCGCTGAAGCGCCGCACCAGGACAGTGTCGTCCGATACGTCGATCGCGACGATGGGAACATCGCCTTCGATGCGCGAAAGCAGGTCCGCGGTGTCGAACGCGGCGAAGCGGTCGATCAGCGATCGCCAGCCCGCGGACGGCGCGGCGTGCAGCGGCCTGGCGTCCGTTTCGCTCATGAGCCGCTCGCGCATCGGGATGGGTTGGCGGAGATCGCACAGGCCGCATCGCCGGTAATCCGTGGCGCCACGATGAGGTCAGGCCAGACGCGTCCGTCATTTGGACCGAACGCGACGCGCAGCCTGACCAGCTCCGGCAACGTCGACGCGTCATGCCACGAGGTCGTCCAGCGGCCGTTGGAGAAGTACGCGATGCGGATCGCCGCGATGTGGCGCAGGAGCGGCGAGGACAAGGATTGGCGCGGCGATCCCGACAGCTCGGGCGCGGTGCGGATCAGAAGAGTAGAGTCGCGGCCGTCGCGCGCCGCGGTCAGGGTGATCCAGGAGCGCCCGCTTCCTCCGACGGCGTCCGGCGCCGGCGCAAGCAGGGTCACGGAGTTCTCGTCGCCGGAAAACTCCACGACAGCATGTTCCGGATCGGACCTGTCTGCGGCGGGATAGGCGCGCTCGATGAGCTGCCGGAGGGAGTTCTGCACCACGCGCACCTCGTCATCGCCTCCGCCATGCGCCTGGACGCCTTCCCACGCCCGCACTCCGAACCGCAACCCTCCGAACAGCACCAGCGTAAGCAGCGACAGCAAGCTCAGTGTCACCAGAAGCTCCACCAGCGTGAAGCCTGTCTCGCCGCCGCGCGGGATGCCGCCCCTCATCGCTCCGGCTCCTTCGCGACCACACGCAGTGTCGTCAGCCGCCGCGAGCGCACATGCCCGTCTTCGCGCCATGTGACGGTGGCGGCAACGCGAACGACATCGACCGGCCACTCCTGCTGCGCCTGCGGATCGAGTGCCGGCGTCACATCGACCTGCCATGAGGAGCCGTCGGGATAAAAACCGCGCTCGGCTTGCGGGGTGCCCACGGTCGCAGCGGCCAGAAGGGATTCCACGCGCGACATCGCGCGCATGTCGTCCTGCGCACGTCGCGTCCGGTCCAGCTGGTCCGAGATCACCTTGAAGAGCACGGCGCAGGACAACCCGACGATCGCCAGGGCGACCAGCGTCTCGACCAGGGTGAACCCCCTCTCTCCCGCGCGCCTAGTCATCGACGGCAATCCGTCCGCTCGGCCAGGACACCGTTATGCGCTGCTGCCTCCCGGCACCGGAGATCACGATCATGCCGCCGCTTGCGCTCCCATCCGGAAAGAAGTCGATGCCATCGCGCGTCCTGCCTCGAACAGACAGCGTCATTCCCCTCGGCGCCGCGCCGGGTGTGAAGTGCTGCGCCGTTCCGCGGTCGATCGCCCTCTCCCGCGTCGCGCGAAGCTGGCCGGCCAGGGCATAGGCCGCCGCGCGCATTTGCAGCCGCTCGGTCGGCCCGGGCAGCAACGGCAGAGCGATGGCCGCCAGAAGGCCGATGATCGCCAGAACGACCATCATCTCCACCAGCGTGTAGCCGCGCGCGTTCATGTGGCGAGGTCATTGATGCTGAGGATGGCTACGAGGATCGATCCGATCAGCCCGGCGACCACCATGCCCATCACGACAGTCATCACCGGCACGGCCAGCGCCAGCAGGCGGTCGATATTGTGACGCACTTCCTGCTCGTAGAGCTCGGCCTGCTTCAGCAGCATGTCGTCCAGCGCGCCGGTTTCCTCACCCACGCGGATCAGATCCAGCGACAGGGACGGAAATACGCCGGTGCGGCGCAGCCGGTTCGCGAGCGGCTGACCCTCCTTCAGTCCACTGGCGGTCGCACGAACCGCGTCGGCAAACACGGAATTGGACAGCGTGTCGCCCGCCAGCAAGAGCGCCTGTGACAGCGGTACGCCATTACCCAGCAGCGTGCCGAGAATGCGGCAGAAACGCTCGATCTCGGTCTTGCGCGCAAGATCGCTAATGATCGGAACCTTGAGCACAGTGCGATCCCACCAGCGCCGGTAAGCCGGTGTCCGCGCCGCGCTCCGAAACAGCAGCGCGGCCGCCGCCAGCGCGATCACAACCAGCCACCAATAGCCCGCAAGGAATTCGCCGATCGCGAGGGCCGCCGCCGTCGACGGCGGCAGCGGCTTGCCGGCCTGCTGGAAGAGCGGCGCGAACTCCGGCAGCACGAACATCAGGATCAGGAGAACCGACACCCCGCTCAGCACCAGAAGCACGGCGGGATAGATCAGCGCCGACACGACCGCGGCGCGGATCGCCGAGGCGCGCGCGAGATAGTCCGCCAGACGCTTGAGCGTGTCCTCCAGGTTGCCGCCATGCTCAGCGGCGCGGACGATCGTCACATAAGCAGCCGGAAAGGCGCCGGACGCTTGCAGCGCGTCCGCGAGATTGAGGCCGTCGCGCACGGACGACAGGACGATGGCGAGCGGCTTGCGCAGATCGCGCAGCTCATCCAGCTCCAGCAGGATGGCGAGGGCGCGATCGAGCGGCAGGCGCGCGCCAAGCAGCGCGGCAAGCTCCTGTGTGGCGAACAGCATCGAGGACGACCGGTGGCGAGGGCCGGACAGCACCGGCAGCAGCCTGCGCCATCCGCCGTTCGCTTCCGACGCACTGAGGGGCAGATGGCCGAGCTTGCGGATCTGTGCGACGGCATCCGCCTGCGAGGCCGCGTCCAGCGTCCCCGACATCACCCGCCCACCCGTCGTCATCGCGCGGAAATGGAAGCTCGCCACGATCAGCCCATGCGCGTGGCGCGAAGGACTTCTTCCGCGCTCGTCTCGCCATCCAGCGCCTTCTTCATGCCGTGCAGGTGCATGCTGCGCATGCCGCCGGCAACCGCCTGCCGCCGCAGCGAGGCCGCATCCGCACGCGCAAGGACCGTCTGGCGGAGCGCATCGTCCATTGCCAGCACCTCGACGATGGCGGTGCGTCCGAAATATCCGGCCCCGCCGCACTGCGCACAACCGCGCGGTCGATAGAGTGTGTGGGGCTTTCCGTCGGGCTTCGGCGCGATCTGGAGGCGTGCGGCCAATTCGGGCAACACCTCGTACGGTTCTCGGCAATGCGGACAAAGGGTGCGAACCAGGCGCTGCGAGACGACGCCGTTGATCGTCGAGGTCAGCAGGAAGTCTTCCATCCCCATGTCGAGAAGCCGCGTGATCGCGCTCACTGCGTCGTTCGTGTGCAGGGTGGACAGGATCACATGGCCGGTGAGCGCGGCCTGGACCGCGACCTGCGCAGTCTCGAGATCGCGTATCTCGCCCACCATCACGACGTTGGGATCCTGGCGCAGGAACGACCTGAGTGCGCTGGCGAATGTGAGACCGATCTGCGGCTTCACCTGGACCTGGTTCACGCCGGCGAGCTGATACTCTACCGGGTCCTCGATGGTCAGTATCTTGCGCGCGCGTGTGTTGAGCTCGAGCAGACCGGTATAAAGAGTGGTCGTCTTGCCGCTGCCGGTGGGTCCGGTGACCAGCAGAATCCCGAACGGCCGGTCCAGCAGATCGCGGATCGAACGGGTTATCTCGTCATCGAAGCCGAGCGTCGCGAAATCGAGCGTCAGGCTGCTGCGGTCAAGGATTCGCAGCACGACGCTTTCACCGTGGATCGTCGGAACGGTGGAGACACGAAAGTCGATGTCCTTGCCGCGCACCGCGAGCCGGATGCGGCCGTCCTGGGCGATCCGGCGTTCGGCGATATTGAGCGCCGCCATGATCTTCACCCGCGAGACAATGGCAGCGGACAACCGCGCCGGCGGCGCCTCCACATCCTTGAGTTCGCCGTCGATCCGATAGCGTACGCGCAGCTCACCGTTCATCGGCTCGACATGAATGTCGGATGCACGCGCCTCGACCGCGCGCGTGATGAGCAGGTTCACCAGCCGGATCACGGGCGCCTCGCTGGCGCTGTCCTTGATCCGCTCGACGTCCTCTTCGACTGCGGCGCCGCCGCGCTCGCCCGTCTCCTGCGAGATCTGGTGGATCTCCGACCGCCCGCCGCCGTAGAGCCGGTCATAGGCCGCCTCGAAATCGGCGGGATACGCCACGAACCGCTTCACGGGCTTCTCGGCGGCGAACGCGACGGCCTCGGCGGCATAGTCGTTGAGCGGATCGGCCAGTGCGATCAGTACCGCTGTTTCATGTTCAGCCAGCGGGAGGACAGCCGCGTCCTTGAGGAAGCGCGGGCTCAGCCGCTCTTCCATTACAGGTGCCTGCGGGTAGTCCTCCGCCGTGGCCATTGGCAGTCCCAGCACCGTGGCCAGCGCCTCGGCGATGTCGCGCTCGCCGACGAGCCCCAGTTGCGCCAGCACGCGCTCGAATTTCTCGCCACTCTCCAGCGACAGGCGAGTCGCGCGCTCCAGTCCTGCAGCGGTCAGCTTTCCGGTGTCGACAAGGTGGCGCGCGAACTCATCGCGTGCCGGATGGGTGCCGCGGGCCGCAAATACCTCGAGCTGAACGGTCATGCCCCTACTCGCGTCACCGCCAAGGGCCGGCGTCTCAGCCCTCCCAGATCGCCGTGTGGTAGGCCGCGTCGCCCACGACATAGCCGCTTGCGTCGCGCAGCAGAAGACCGCAGCGCGTCATCGACCGCGACAGTACGGCGAAATCCTCAGCCGGAACAGCGGCAAAAATCTCCTGGCGCCGCCCGGTGCCCTGCTCGAAGACCGCGACGAAACGGGCGCTGCCATTATCTGCATAACCGGCCAGCTGGCGCAGGCGATAGCCTTCGCCGGTCAGGGTTGCGCGCTGAAGATCGAACTCGGCCGTGCTCAAACCGGCCGTCACCTTCTGTGCCGGACCGGTTTTCTCTTCCCAGATCGCGGCGAACTGCGGGCCTGCCGGCGTGGCGGCCGCATCGACATGCGCTAGCACCTGCGGCGACGCGGTCACCTGTGCGCGGAACTCCGCCTCAGTCATGCCATGGCGCTCGCGCGTCGCGACCGGATGCCCAAATTGCCAGATCGCCGCGTAGCGAATCCCGTCACGGGTGAGAAGGACGTTCAGCCGGCGCAGCCCATATCCCCGCGAGCCGTATTTGCGCATGGCCGCGCGATAACCTTCCTCGGTCAGGAGGCCACTCGCCATCCAAGGGGTATTAACCGCCGACAGTGCGAGCGCCGCATAATATCCGCGCCCGGTCTCGTCCGGATGGATGAGCGGCTGCTGCACCTTCTGCGTGGCAGAAGGTGGCGGGAATGCTGCAAACGCAGATGTTGGACTCGTCGAGCTGGCCGCTAAGGCGGAACCGCCGTAGGCCAGTGCGGACCGTCGCGAGATCAGCAAGGCGCCCCCAAATACTTACCAAGAAGTTTACGCCGCAAGATAACAGCGCGGCGCCCTCAATTCCAGCAAGGAGATCACAGCCTAGGCGTCCGCGCGCCGAAAGACGGTATCCTCATAACAAACGCCTGGCATTAACCGATTGTCGGGCCCGTATATGGGCGTGCCGTTTCGCCTGTTGAACGGCACCCGCAAAATCGCCTCAAATCGATTTCCCTCCGCGGTGTCGCACAGCCGAAAGTTGCTGTGCCGGATGATCAGCAATCCGCCGGGTTTCAGGCAGCGCGACAGCTCGCGCACCGCGCGCGAAAAATCTTCGAACCGCAGGATGGGGTCGCAACGCGGGTTGCCCTTCTTCAGGGCCCAGCTTCGAAGCACGGCCATGCAGAAGATCGCATCATAAGCGCCCGTCTCTTCGCGCGTCACGGAGTCTGCCACCTCAAACGCAAGCCGCGGATCGGAGATTGTCTTCAGGCGGGATTGGCAGCGGGCGATGTTGCCCGGATTGATATCGATCCCCTTGATGAAGGCCTGCGGGAAATAGGTGCGCAGAGAAAGGACTTCCTCGCCGGTCGAGCAGCCGAAGGAAAGGATGCGGCCATCGCAATCGGGGCCAAGTTGCGATTGGACGAAGGCGAAGATGACGGGGTAGCGGTTGAAGCGCGTTCTGTTGGCGGTCTGAAAGACCTCACGCGGACGCCGCAGCCGCAGCCACAGCGTGCCACGGTATCCACCGTCGGTGATGAAGCGCCAGCCGGCGCGCGCGGCGCGGACGATCATGTAGCCAGCGATCTTCGACCGGTGACGGCACCGGACACCCTAGCCATTGTCGGTCCTTCACGAGTGAGCCGCCCGGCCGGGTGAGAAAAGTACATCGTGCGCGCGATTGTCAAAAGCAAAACCGGCGCGAGCGTAAGGACGGGTGTCGTCGACGCCCCCGCCTGAACCCCACTTTCTTGCGAGTGCCGGGCATGCACCTTAGGCTGTGTGCATGACTTTGCCGGACCGCGTCAGGCTTCCGATGTCGTTCGACCCCGCGGGACTTCAGCGCGATCTCCTCGCACTCGCGGCCGACGGATGGATCAGGCATTTCGTACCGCAGAACTATGAAGGCGACTGGAGCGTGCTGCCCCTGCGCGGCGCCGCAGGCAAGAGCCATCCGATCATGATGATCTATCCGGACCCGACGGCGAAGGCGTTCGCCGACACGCCGGCCATGGCATTGTGCCCGCATTGCCGTTCCGCGATCGCTGCGTTCGCCTGCGAAGTCCAGTACGCGCGACTGATGCGTCTGGCGCCCGGATCGCGCATCCTGGAGCATCGTGACCACGATCTGGACGCGGACGCCGGCACCGCGCGGCTCCACATTCCGATCACGACCAATCCCGACGTCACGTTCGAGCTCAATCGCCTTCCGGTGCCAATGGAGCCCGGGAGCGTGTGGTATCTGCGCCTCTCCGATCCCCACCGCGTCGTCAACGACGGCACGACAGACCGCGTGCACCTCGTGCTGGACCTCACCGTCAACGCATGGCTGCACGACCTGCTCGCAAAGGCGGCGGCCGGCCATGCCTTTGCCGGCTGATGCACCGCAGTCAAAGCACTGGAACTGCGTGAAAATTGCCGCCGCCGGGAAGGATTTGCCTTCTGCCGCGCGGCGACTATAGTCCGCGGCCTTCGCGGATTCCGGCACCCCGACCGGACAGTATGCGAGGCCAACGGGTAACGGAGCGTGGCGCAGCCTGGTTAGCGCACCAGTCTGGGGGACTGGGGGTCGTGGGTTCAAATCCCGCCGCTCCGACCAAGCAAGATGTTGTTCTGGAACACTTTTATAGAAAGACCTGTGAACCTCACAGCTCCACGGTTGGCTGGGGTAACAGCTGGGGTAACTCCTGAAGCACCTACGTTGGGCTAGAGCTGGCGCCCTTCGCGTTCAGCCAGCTTGAGTTCATTCCAAGCGGCCGCAAGCAACGGTGAGAGTCTTGCTCGCGCCAGCTTGGTGTCGTCGGCAATGCGGATTAGGTGGGCGGCCCCTTCACGTAGCGCAGCACTGTACGCACCCTGGAGGGCAGTTACATCGCCTTCTACCCGGCGCACTTCGGCAGGGTCGATCGGTTCGGAAGGGTTAAAGCGAAAATTTCCTTCGTGCATCGTGCGCCATGCGTAGAGCGTCGCACACAGCGTGGGGCCGAATCCGGAAATGGCTTCAATTCGCCGATCTATATCATCCGCAGTCTCGACGCCAAATGACGCTAAGATGGCCGTGCGCCCGGCTCCAATCCCGGGAATCTTGGATCGATCGATGCGAAAACGATCCAGGTAGCGGCTGCGCTGGTGCTGTTCCCGTTCTTGCTGCAACTTTGCCATGCGTCGACTCTTTTCCGCCGGGACGTCAAGTAACTTCGCTCGCGTTGAAACGAGATCGCTCTTGAGCCTATCGAAGGCGGCAACGCTCGCCTCGGCCTTCCACTTGGCGAGCAGCATCTTCCACTGGGCGGCTGCATTTGCCCGGCGAGTCGCTATTTCTGCTTTCCGGGCTGCCGAGAGACGCGGCCAAACGAAAAGTGCTGCAACCATGAGGGCCATCCCAAGCAGCGGTACCGACTGCGCGAACGCGGCGAAGCCCAGTAGGACCAATACGCCGGAGATGACTTGGCGCGACCGGCTAATCTCGGATGGCGCATTCGGCGGTGGTACCCAAGGCACCTCAGACGGCAAGGCGGGATCGTTCGCCGGTCTCGGAACGGATTCAACAGCGCGCCACAGCGAGCCAACATCGACAGGCCCAGCGCCAATCGTAATCCGGGTACCGAACAAGCGTGTGCCCGTGACCTTCTCCAAAGCGCACCATGGGCAATGCAACGAGGGGGACGGATAGAAGTGCGCTGAGCTGACGGTGCACTGGCGCAGCGTCTTTCCGAGCGCGTCGAGCGCGTAGGACCAAGTAAGGGCCGAGGGTCTTGCATCGTTCGAAAAGGCAGCCTCAAAGAGGCTGGCAATGCCGGTACCGAACGTGTTCAATTCAAGAGTACCAGGTGGCCTCTTCGTGTTGAGGCTTGTCGCACGCGCCCCATACGCAAATCGGCCGTCCTTGATGGCGCGTTCGATCGTCATTTCCCCCAAGTTCGACCAGACGCCGGCGAACGGGTGTCTTCCCATGAACAGAAGGTGGAAGATCAAAACAGCAAGGCCGAAGAGGTCGTGATTGGGCGTTCGGGCAAGTCCCCGAAACGGCCGATCTTGAAGTTCGGGAGGCGTGAACAACGGTGTGCCGACATCACAGGGAAAGACACGGCCATTCAAGCGAACCTGAAATGAATCAGCGTCGATCAGGACAACGCGGCCATCCTTACCCACCAAGGCTTGTGCGTGGTTAACATCGCCAACAACGTGCCCTTCTGAGTGAACTACTGCAAAAGCACGAGCCATGTTCGCGGCCACATGGACTAAGAACCGAAAATCTGCCTCAGGAAACGACGATGCACGGCTCTTGGGACTGTAGAGAGTGTGGGTATCCGATCGCGCGGCCACACGCGACATATTGAAACCGCGAATAGTCCTTTGGCCGTCTGCCAGCGCATCCAGCGGCCAAGCGACAACCTTGCGGAGTGCATCGGTCGAGCCAGACGGCGCGGCCATGGCTCGGACCTTGTCTGCTTTCTCAGTCGTGGGGTCTTTGAGATAGATCTTGGCTAGCAGTGCGCTATCGGTGCTGACTCGAAAAATCGCGCCTTCGCCGCCGCGCGCGACCTCTTCTCCAAGCGCTATCGGTTTTCCATCGTTGACTGAGAATAGCGGCTTCATTTTTCCGTCAAGCGGCGGGCCATCACCAGCGTTAGGTCATCGTCCGCGCGCTCTCTGACTCTTTGAGAGCCCAGAAATGCTTTGAGTCTGTCGGACAGCAGCTGCCTCTCGCCGGCAAGCGGCTGACCTCGCAGCTCGGTCATCATCCCTTCGAAAAACGGTGCATGAAGTGTCCGGCTTTCGTAGTGCAACGCCAACGGCTCCAGCCCATCAGTCATTAGCGCTGTCTCGATTACTTCCGGGCTGAGCCTGCTGTATTCAATCGTCTCGAGGGCGTCCTCGTCGGTGATGAAACGCGTGACGTTCGCGTATTCCCCACGCTGCGGCCAGAACACCCAACCCCACGTGGTGTTAGCCTGTCGAATTGCTATGACGCCGTCGCCTATCTGAGCGCTGGCGCCGCCGCTCGGTCCAAAGGCCACCACTAGCAACGTAGCGGCGAAATCCCGCAGCGGACTACCGCTCTCTTCAGCTTTCGCAGCGATTGCCTCTCGCGCCGCTTGAACCGAATGCTGAATCGCCTCGAGGACGTCGCGGCGGCCAGTCCCGATGCATTCAAAAAATGCGAGGCAGGTGTTTTCAACAACGAGACAAGAGCCCTCCTCGGCTCGTTTGGCGCTTCCCGCACCGTCAGACACCGCCGCAAAGAACCAGCCATCCTCCGACGCGCAGCGGACCGCGTCCTGACAGACAGTTCCAAGCTTGTCATGCGAGGCGCCGGTAACGCATGCCGAAAAATAACTCCAATCTATCACGCGGTATCTGCCCAGCCGTTCGGGGCGGTCGGATTTGACAGTGGGACGGTCTCGCCGGGTTGCGAACGGGCGACGCCGCCAAGTGAATTGGACAACCAAACAAACAATTCGCGGAACGACAGGCCCCGAAGCATGAGCGGCGCGCGTACTGCGATCCTCTGAAGGTTGGTCATATCAGCCTGGTCGACACCCACTGCATAAAAAGAAAATGACTTCTTTTCCTCACCGGCTCGGATCGCCGCCATCGCGCCCTCAACGCTGTCCGTCGGGCTACCATCAGTGATCAAAAAAATCCAAGGGCGGTAGTAGCCCACACCGTTTGCCCTGTATTGCATTTTGCGAGCTTCGAGGATCTCGATCCCTTTCAGAATTGCTGCGCCCATTGGCGTATCGCCTGTGGTTGTGAGCTCACTCGGATAGAATGCGTCCGCCGTTACGAACGATTGGATCTCCTGAACCGGGCCAAACGTAACCGTCGCGACTTCTACTCGCTTAGCTGCCATTGAGTCGTTTTTCAGTTGGTCAGCGAACGTTTGGAGACCTTGATTGAGGTGGCGAATTTTGTCGCCTTGCATCGACCCAGAAGTGTCCAGCAACAACACGCAGGCACACCTCGGTTCGGGATTGTCAGCGAACTCGACGCCACCGAAAGGTACCTGTTCAAGTTCGCTCATCGCGTGTCGTCCTTATGCAAGGTGTGTAAGCAGGCTTAGGGCTGTGCCCGCGACTCCTATCATGGCCAGCAAGGTACAACAGCCCATCGCCGCACCTGCTTTGCGTTGCCGACCGGACCTCGACAAAGGAATCCCAATTTTTCGCGAGAGACGCGCCTGTGCCGCCGAGACGCCTAGCGCTCGTCGCCAAGAAAACGAAAGACCTGGAATTCCGCCTTTTCTGCGTCGCGCCATTACGCCCACCCCAACAATTATCCAAAAGGACCCGCGTGGATTTTGCAAGTCGTCGATCCACATCAACTTTTCAAATACGAGCGCTTTTGTATGCTAACTGGCAAACTGGCCGTCTTGTGCAAATCTTGGGTGGGGCATGGCGAGACGAAGGGGCGACTCCGCGCTCGCGGGGTTCTTGCTGATTGCGGCGGCCGCTGCCGTGGCAGCGTCAATCGCTTTGCCCTTCATCGGCGCTCGAAATGCTTTGCGCGGATATGATCGAGGTATCGCAGCGACAGTCTTTCTTACAGTCATCTCGAATCTAGCGATCATTTTCGGGGGCATTGCATTAGGTGCGATCACGTTGCCGATCGTCGTTCGCATCCTCATCGGGCACAGCGAACCGCTGGCGGCGAAAGGGGGTCTGGATGTCGTTGCGTTGGAATGGTCTGCAGCAATCGCGCTTGCGAGCGTCATGATCGGGGCAATTACCGGTCTAATCGAGAGACCGGCGCGAATTCAAGCAATCGCCGTGAGGCGCTACAATGATGATTTCCTGTTGCGCAACGGAATCCGAGCAACTGGCGACCAAGACGTCACCCACTACGACCCTCAGAATAATCCGCTAAGGCTGATGGAACGGCAGAGCGACCGCTTGGTCTTCATGGCCGTGAGCCGGCGCAATCGACGGGCGTACATCTCGCTCGACACCGAGGGCCGAATGGTCTCGTACTCGGGAATAGTCAAGCTGTAGAGTGCTTCAATAGTTCTTATTTTCCAGGCGACCTTTAAAGCATAAGATGCCGCATCTTTGAGTCTACCCCGACCCGGACGGCCACCATGTCCCAATCAATGCATCCATTTCTTGCTGCATTTGCGGTTCCACCACTTGCGGCGCCGGAAAACCGGCTACCTTTTGCAATCGGTGATGACGGTCTGGCTTACCGTGCGGGCGCGACAGTGCCATTGATAGACGAGATCAAGATTAGCAGTTGTGATGGCCCAACGACCCCAAACAACTACGTCGCCACGACCCTCACGGAACAGCGGCAAGACGACCCAGACGATCCAGACCGAGTTCGGAACAGCTTGCTCACGCACACACTCTATACGGTAGTCACGCGTGCGGATCGTGATCCCGAGGACCCGGATCGCGTTCGCGATGGCATCATTGCGTCATTAGCTACGTTGGTTACGAAGGCGGACAATGACCCAAGCGATCCCGACAGGGTCCGTCGCTAAGCGCGAAGTTGCTCCGTGTGATGATTCTAATTGTTTCACACGCCAGCGACCTCAGCGCCGATCTTGTCATCAAACATCTTCGGGACGATCGCGCTAAGTATCTGCGGTTGGATACGGACCGGCTGGGCGCTCCGGACTACCATTTCGGTTTTCGCGATGAGCCTTACCTAAGGATAGGCGATAGAGTTGTCTTGGCGAGTGATGTCTCGGCCATTTGGTCAAGGCGATTTGCGTTACCGGCAGTGCTCAGCCAATTCGATCCGCGGTATCGAGACTTTGCCGCGAGAGAATTGGCTGGGGTTATGTCGGCGTTCGTAGACGCGAATAAGGCTCCGCAGATCAACCGGTTGATCGCCGATCGTTTGGCGGGCAATCGGCTAGTGCAGGCTGCCCGGGCGCGCTCCGTCGGCCTGCGCACACCGACAACACTGGTCACGCAAGTCTCACACGAAGCATCAGAATTTGCGCACTCACGTCCAACAGTAACCAAGGCTGTCTCCTTCGGTCGACTAACCTCGGCGGATGACTTCGAAGAACTCGTGGTTTACACCTCTAATGTATCCTCGGACGCCGATTTCTCGCGCGTTGTGAACTGCCCCACTCTTTTGCAGGAAAGGATCGCTAAGGTCTTTGACTGGCGAGTGACATCCGTTGGGAGCCGTCTGTTTGCCGCTAGAGCGCGCCATACGAAGGATGGCTCGAACGTCGATTGGCGTCGTGACCCAAGTACTGTGCGCTTCGAAAGCGCCACCCTTCCCAAAGAAGTCGGGGACGCCCTCGTGCAGCTGACGGTCCTCAGCGACATCCAATTCGGGGCGCATGACCTCGTGGAGGATGCGAATGGGACATTCTATTTTCTCGAAACCAATCCTGCCGGTCAGTGGGGCTGGATCGAATTGCAATTGGGACTTCCAATAGGACGCGCGTTGGCAGATTTGCTTAACGGACGACCCCTAGGGAATTGAGCAACCAATGTGGAACTGGTTGGGTCGCGCGTTCATACAAGTCGTTCCTCGGCCGGTGCGTTGGTCTGAGGGCGCTGCTCGCCCGCGCCCAACTGAGGGGCTAGCTCGCCTGAAGGCCTTCGAGGCGGCAGTCGCGGGCATCCCGACAGTCGAGGTCGCGCGCGAACTCGTGTTGCATATCAGAGGAAAGTACAGCGACGAAGGCGCCCGACAAAACTCAGTCATGTCTCGGGCGCAATCACTCTTCTTTGCCGTAGCCCTTATCGCGAGCCTCATGACGCTAAGCGCCAGCCTCGCAATTGGAACCTACGCAGCACCAAAATTTGCACTTTTGGCGGTCGCTATCGTGTCCGCTGGTGTCATTGTGCAGGTCGTGATGATGGTACTAAACATAATTAGGGCAGTTAAGGGCCGGGGCTACCCTCACACCGGTCTCACGGAAATGACAAGTTGGGCAGCGGCTCAAGAGCCTCTCCACTACTATCGCTTTGAAGCACTCAACCTCCTCGAACTGTATCGGCAGACTACGTTTCTGAATGACTGGAGGTTTAGTTCGCTGGACCGAGCGCTAATGGCGTTGCGAAATATCGTCTTTCTGTCTTGTGCCTTGGTGATCGTTCTGTTCGCTCTTGCTTACACGCGCTCCGACCCCGACGACCAAAGTCTCCAGGCCACAAAGTCTCAAGGGCCTTCGCTAGCACGACCTTGCGGGAACGGAGTGTTGTGCAGCAACAAGTCAGTTCATCCTGGCCAGCCGCACAAACCGACGGCCAATGCGGGAGCAGGAACCCCACCGAATAGCGGTCGCGGGCCGTAAGCCGTGTGGCGCGTGGCGCGCTTCTAAATGGTGCTCATCGCGTTGGTGGGGAGACTAAAGGGCCGAACAGTAGTCGATCTAGGATCTCTTGGTCCCGTCACCCGCCTATGACTACACTAAAGCGCCCTTGACCTGAGCCCCTGAGATCATCCAATCGCCTGGAGAGTCCGTTCTTCATTTGAGCCTTGCTGGCTCGGTGATGCAACGGGACGGGGCGCGGAGCCCCGAAAGCGCAGCGACCCGTCCCGTTGCATCACGGGATCGCTG
>JADHVO010000004.1 GCA_016783965.1 Alphaproteobacteria bacterium | reverse complement strand
TCACAGCGCTCCAGTATCTCTCGGCCACCCAGTCGCAGCTTGCTGTGACCCAAAGCGCGATCAACTCGGGCCTGAAGGTCGCATCCGCCCGCGATGACGGCTCGATCTTCGCCATCGCGCAGAACCAGCGCGGCGCCGTCGCCGGTTATGCGGCCGTGAACGACTCGCTCAACCGCGCCTCGTCCGCCGTGGACGTCGCGCTGTCTGCCGGCCAGTCGATCTCCGACCTGCTGATCCAGCTCAAGACCAAGGCCCTGTCGGCCGCCGACCAGTCGCTCGACACCGCCAGCCGTCAGGCAATGAACCAGGACTTCGTTGCCCTGCGCGACCAGATCGGCACGATCGTCAAGAACGCCTCGTTCAACGGCTTCAACCTCGTCAACGGCTCGACCGCGCAGATCACCGCGCTGGCCTCTGCCGACGGCACCCGCCGCATCACGACCGCGGCGCAGAACCTGTCGCTGTCCGGTTCGATCGTTACCCTGAAGAGCACGGCCACCGTCTCGACGCAGGCCAAGGCGTCGACGCTGGTCGCGACCATCCAGACCTCGCTGACGAACGTGAACGCCGCTCTCGCCAAGCTCAGTGCCGGCGTGAAGAAGTTCTCGATCCAGGCGACGTTCAGCCAGAAGCTGTCCGACACGCTGACCGCCGGTATCGGTCAGCTGGTCGATGCCAACATGGCCCACGAAAGCGCCATGTTGCAGTCGTTGCAGGTGAGGCAGCAGCTTGGCGTGCAGGCTCTGTCGATCGCCAACCAGGCGCCGCAGACCATCCTGTCCTTGTTTCGCTAGCAAAAATCCGGTGCCGCCGAAGAAACGGCGTCACCGGTCCTTCGGGGTTCGAAGAGACGGCGAGATACGCCTTCGGTCCCAGGGCTTTGGGTAGATTCTTGGTGGGTTAAGGAGTGGCCGGTGTCGGAAGGCGCCGGCCGCTTCGCTTCTACGCTGCCACGCCGATCAGCGAAAAGCGGAAACGGCGCGGTCCGCTGCGATAGGCGCAGGGCCTGCGCGTATCGTCCAGCTCCAGCGCCGACAGCATCAGCTGGCAGAATACCTTGCCGCCGCTGATCCGATGGGTGAGCAGGCCCAGCAAACAGGCGGTTTCGCGATCCACTTCGATGCGCACGCGTGTGTGCTCATCACCGATCTCCGCCCAGCCTTCGGTCATGCCCAGGCCGTGCGACGACGACACCAGGAACGACACGGGCGCCCCGTGCTCGACGGTCTGGCCGGCCAAGTCGAAACGCTCCGCCACGGCGCCGCCATTATGGGTGGTCAGCGACAGCCGTGCCGCATCGAACGCATCGCCCAGCAGCGTCACATGCCCAAGCCGCAGCGAGCCCTTGCCCCAGTCTGCCCAATGGAATGTCAGGTCGAAATCGATACGCGGTTCGTGTGCTGAGAACCGCAGCGTCTTCTCGATCGGCCCTTTCGGTGTCGCGATCGTCCCGCTGACGCAGACGTCGCCATTCGCGTCGGTCCACAGCCGCGTCGTGGCCCACTCCAGATCAGTGACCTTGTGCTCGCCCGGCGCCTCGAACACGCAGTCGCCGGTGTACCAGTCTGCCTGCAACGCGATGTCGTCGAAGTGTCCATGGTTTAGGCCGCCGAGCACCGGCGTCGCATGTTTCGCGAACTGTACCGTGCTCAGCGCAAGCCCGCGCCGCCGGTCCAGCCGGGCCGCGACGAACGGAGTCGCAACATCGATATGCCGGCTCTCGACCGCATCGCCGGACGCAACCGGAGCAGGCGAGGGCGCCGCGCTCCACGTCGCCTCCGCCGAGGCCAGCCGCGCGGTGAATTTCGCCCAGCGTTTCTCGGTCACGTGTGTGCGGAAATCGCTTGCCCACAGCCAGCACAATTCCTTCCAGTCCGCTGCCGTCGCCTTGCCGGCACACATGCCGCGATAAATGCGCTCGCACGCCGCGTTCACGCCCAGATCGTCGCGCCCCGTCACGGCCCAGCGCGCCAGGTTGTACTTGCGCTGCTTCTTGACCGGGATCGGCATCGCCGCCGTCTCCAGCCGCAGCGTCTGTCCGGCATCCTTCGCGTCGTGCAGCTTCAGCACATCCGACGGCGCAACCATCTCGAACTCGGCGGTCAGGCGTTCGAAGACCTCTTCCATGCGCATCCACTCATCGCCCGTGCACTTTTCTTCGGTCTTGTAGCGTCCCGGGCGGTAATCGAAGATCTCGGCATCGCTGGCATACACGCACAGCGCCCGCCGCTGAACCGCGCGATGCCCGCGCACATATTCCAGGTACGGATCGATCTCGATGTCGCGATGCACGAAGCGCTGCATCTTCTGGAACGCTACCGTGTTCGTCCATACGAGGCCGATCGACCGTCCGTCCGCACCCAGCGCGCGCTGCGGGAGATAGCGCGTTTCGCCCGTCCACTGCGGATGCGCCGCGCCGGGATTGTCCCAATCCATCGCCAGCGCCCGATAACCCGCGTCGAGATAGAGCCCGACCAGCCCGGCCGAATAGGCCTGCTCATTCACTAGTGCGATCTGCGGCGCCGCGCCCAGCAGGCGCTGATACAGGTCATTGCCGATCCTCAGATTCGCCTCGGTGACCTTCGCCGGCACCAGCGGCCCGATCATCTGCGAATATCCTGAGCCGATCAGCTCGATCCGCCCGCGCTCCAGCAATGTTCGCGCGCGCCCGATCCATTCCGGGTCCCGCGAAGCGATCTCTCCCAGCGTATGGGCGGTCGCCTCGATCCCGATCGGCCCGAACCGCTCCGCGAGCCTGAGAAGCGGCCAGTAGCATTTCTCGATCACCGTCGCCCGCTGCTCTTCTTCGATGGAAGAGAACGCCAGGTTCAAGTGGAACAGCGCATATATCTGTAACGTCCCCGCCGTCGCTAACAGGTCGCGTTCGGTCAGCGGCGCGTTCATTGCGTTACGATTTTCAGGCAGGCGAGCGCGTCGTTCGCCGCCTTCAACGCCGCCTCGCGCGACGGCCCGCTGGCGAGCACCATCGCTGCGGACGGCCGCTTGTCGCCCGCTGCCGGGATGATGTCGCCCGGCTTGGCGGTCACGATCACCTCGTCCACGCCCGCGATCCTGCGCGCCTCTTCCGCGCCGGCGACCGAAACCACACGCCCGGCCTTCGGAAACGCATAGCGCTGGATCACCGGCACCAGTTGCTTCGGTGTCAGTTCTTTCGCCGGCACGGCTTCGCCCAGTGCCACGCGGATCGCCGCGGCGATGAAGTCCACGCCCGTGTTCAGCGGGATTTCGCGCGTGCAGAAGAACCCGCCCGACAGCCGCGCGGCCAACTCGATGACATGGGCCTCGCCATTGTGCACGACGATGTCGCCCTTGACGGTACCGTTGGTCACGCCCAGCGCGGCGGCCGCCTTCGCCACCACGTCCTTCACCTTCTGCTGCAATTCCGGCGGCAGATGGCTCGGCAGATCGCCGCCGTTTTCGATGAAGAACGGCGCATAGCGCTCGAGATATTCGTAATTGCGGTCGGAAAAGCCCGGTGTGAAGCATTCTCCGTTCACCACGACCGACTCGGTCGAGATCTGCGGCCCGTCGAGATACTGCTCGACCATCACACGCTCGGTCGGCGAATGCGACTTCGCGAAGGCAAACGCTTTGCCCAGGTCCGCGACCTGCGCCACCCGCTGCACGCCGCGGCTCCCGCGCGAATCCACCGGCTTGATCACCAGGTTGCTGCCGCGTTCAACCGCGATGCGCTGCAATTCCTGCACGGTGCGTACCTGGTCGAACCACGGCACCGGCACGCCCCGCTCGGCGAAGCGCCGCTTCATCGCCAGCTTGTCGCACGCCAGCTCCGCGCTCTCGACCGAGATGCCAGGCAAGCCAAGCCTCTGCGCCACCAGCGCCGCCGTCACCGGCGCATCCGCCGCGACGCAGATCACGCCGTTGATTTTCCGGATCTTCCGGCTGAACCGTTCCGCCGCCGCCGCCGTTTCCGCCGCGCCATATACGTCGGCGAGCAGGCAGGAATCTGCAAACGCAAAGCCCGGCGCTTCCGGATCGCGGTCGCTGACCACGACGTAAAGCCCCATCTCCTTGGCGCGTTTGGCGGCATCCGCCGCTTCGACTCCGCCGGAGACGATGAGAAGCGTCTTGCGACTATCCATCAGAAATACAACCCGCCGTTCACGTTGAGGGTCTGCGCAGTGATGTAGCTCGACGCATCCGATGCCAGGAACACGACCGCATCGGCGACTTCACGCGTGGTGCCCATGCGCTTCAGGATGATGCCCTCCGCCGCCTTCTGCACCGACGCGGCGGCCATGCCCGCCGCAGCCATGTCGGACGCGATCAGCCCCGCCGCGACGGTGTTCGACCGAACGCCGTATTGGGCTCCGAACCGTGCAATTACCTGCGCCAGGGAAATCAAACCGGCCTTCGACGCTGCATAATGCGCCGTGCGTGGCCCGCCATACTGCCCGCTGACCGAGCCGATGTGCACGATCGACCCGCCGCCTGCGGCTGCCAGAAGCGGAAGGAACACCTGCGCGCAAACGAAGGGACCTTTCAGGTTGGTGGCAAGGATGTTGTCCCAGTCGGCATCCGTCACCTGGTCGAAATCGGTCGGTTTGTTGATGCCGGCATTGTTTACCAGGATCGAGATCGGCCCCAGCTTCTTCGCATCCTCCGCCGCCCTCTCGACGCTGGCGCGGCTGGTCACGTCCATGTGCAGCGCCAGCGCGCGCCGGCCCATGTCGACGATCTGGTTGCCGACGTCCTCCGCTTCCGCGACCTGCGCACGATAGGTGAACACCACGTCCGCGCCCGCTTCCGCCAGACCGATCGCGATGGCGCGGCCGATGCCGCGGCTCCCGCCGGTCACCACTGCGGTCTTGCCCGCCAGCGAAAAGCGGCTCATGCGTCAGCCTTTCTTGCGCGACTTCTTTTTGCGCGCGATCGCGTCGCGTGCCGCCTGCGCGATGAAGGGCGCCGTCAGTCCGTAGTGCTGCGCCAGCTCCTCCGGCTCGCCTGATGCACCAAACTGGTCGCGCACGCCGACGAACTCGATCGGGCAGGGCGTCGATTGCGCCAGCGACTCCGCCACCGCGCTCCCCAGCCCGCCATGGATGTTGTGGTCTTCCGCCGTCACGAAGCATCCGGTTTCCGCCGCGCACTTCGCCAGTAGGGCATCGTCGATCGGCTTGATGGTCGCCATGTTCACCACCCGCGCCGAGATCTTCTCCTCCGCCAGAAGGTCCGCCGCATCCAGCGCCCGCGCCACTTCCACGCCGCACGCCACGATGGTCACATCCATGCCGTCGCGGACGATCTGGCCTTTGCCGATCTCGAACACATGGTCGTCGCCGAAGATGCGGCGCGACGGGCTGCGGCCCGTGCGCATGTACACCGGCCCCTCGAACTCCAGGATCGCGCGCGTGGCTTGGCTCATCTCCGCCGGATCGGCCGGCGAGATCACCGTCATGCCGGGGATGGCGCGGAACGCCGCCAGGTCTTCCAGCGCCTGCGCCGAACCGCCGTCCGGACCCACGTCCAGCCCCGGATGGCTCGCCACGATCTTCGCATTGCGGCGCGTATAAGCGATCGACAGCCGCGCCTGCTCGACGGCGCGCAGGCAGAACACCGCGAAGGTGGTCACGATCGGGATCAGTCCCGTCGCCGCCAGGCCGCCGGCCGCCGCCATCATGTTCTGCTCGGCGATGCCGAACTGCAGCATCCGTTCGGGATGCGACTTGCGGAAGTGATGCACGCCGGTGCCGCCTGCGATATCCGCGTCCAGCACCACCACGTTGGGAAACTCATCACCCAGCGACGACAGCGTTTTGCCGAACGCCTCGCGCAGCGAGTCGCTGTTGGCGATCAAGGCCGGATTAGACATTGAGCAGCTCCGCGATTTCATCGCCACGCGCGCCAAGCTGCCGCAGCGCGTCCTCTGCCTGCTCGCGGCTCAGCTTCACGCTGCCGTGCCAGGTCGGTATGTTTTCCATGTACTTGACGCCCTTGCCCTTCACCGTGTTGGCGATGACCACGCTCGGGCGGCCATGCGTGGCGCCGGCGCGGCGGAAGGTGCGCAGGATCTCGGGGATGTCATGGCCATCGATCTCGGCGATTGCCCAGTCGAAGGCGCGCCATTTCGCGGCCAGCGGCTCCAGCCGCATGATCGCGCTGTTCAGGTTGTCCGACTGCAGCTTGTTGTAGTCGATCACGACGCACAGATTGTCGAGGCGGTGATGCGCTGCGCACATCGCGGCCTCCCACACCTCGCCCTCCTGCAACTCGCCGTCGCCCAGCATGGCGTAGACGCGCGCCTTGCTCTGCTGGAGCTTCAGCCCCATCGCCATGCCCAGCGCGACCGAGAAGCCCTGGCCCAGCGAACCGGTGCTCGTCTCGACCCAGGGAAGATCGAGAACATGCGGATGGCCCTGGAATTTGCTGTTCAGCTTGCGCAGCGACAGCGCCGCTTTGGCGTCGCAGAAGCCGTAGTGCGCCGCGACCGCGTACAGCGCCGGCGCTGCATGGCCCTTCGACAGTACGAAACGATCGCGGTGAGGCTCGTCGATCGCGTTCGGCCAGAAATTCAGCTCAGCCCCAAACAGGCACGCGAGAAGGTCGGCGCAGGACAGCGCTCCGCCCGGATGGCCCGAACCGGCGTGATAGATCGACGCGATCGCGTGCTTGCGCGTGAAGTTCGCGGCCAGCGCCAACTGTTTCTCGAGGTCCTGTGCCGCCGGCGGTGGCGCCTCCTCGATGACGGACCGCATTGTCGATGCCATGAATGCCCCTTATGCCGCGATACGCCGCGCGCGGCTCATCAGATCGGAATACAGAATGACTTCGGCACCGGGCGTCAGCCTGTTCACCTCGGCCGCGATCTCGCTCGCGAAATCGCGCGACATCACCACGACCACGCCGGGATTGGCTTCCGCCAGCGACTCCGGGCCGGTCAGCGCGAAGCCATGCCGTTCCGTGACGTGCGCCTTCAGGTGCTTGTCGATCAGAAGGGTCAGCGCCCCTGTCGGCAGCTTTCCGTAGGTGACCAGGCTGTCGAACAGCCGGCCCGCGCCCCACACCGCCACGCGCCGCGGCGCCAGACGCAGCAGCTCGGATGCGACAGACGTCAGCGCCATCAGGTTGCGCGCGCGGTTCGCGGAATACGCCGCGATCAGATCCTGCGCATACTCGACCTCGAGAAGATCGAGGCCGCCATTGACCGGCTTGTGACCGTTCTTCTTGCAGGCGAAGAACAGGTTGCTCTTGTCCTTCGGATCGGGCCGCTCGAGGATCGTGAAGCCCGCCGCTTCAATCATCCGTGTCAGCGTGCGCTCGCTGAAATGATAGAGATGCTTGTCGATGAACCATTCCTCGACGATGTCGTCGCTCGCCAGCAGCGCGGTATTCGGCGCGTCAAGAACAAGGATGCCGCCGTCCCTCAGTGCGCGGTGATGGTCGGCGAGCGTGTGTGCCGGATGGATCAGATGTTCGATCGTGTGGCAGGAGTGGATGGCATCGAAGCGGCGCGTCTCCAGCGCCACGTTCTCGATGCGCTCCTGGATCAGCTGCGTGCGCGGCATGCCGGCAACCGACGCGGCGACACGCTCGTCCGGCTCTACGGCGACCAGATGCGCGTTCGGCGCGCGGTGGAGAAACGAACGCGCGAAGCTGCCGCGGTTCGAACCAACGTCCAGCAGCGTGAAATCCGAGCCGAAATCGGTGTAGCGATTGAGCGCATCCACTGCGATCTGGGTGCGGAAGCCTTTGCCATAGCGAACGTTGCCCCAGTCGGCGCCGCCTGAAACCGCCGCCGGCGCGCGAGTCGCGCGATCGATGCGCGGCAGACTCTGCAGCAACCCGCACACGCCGCACAGATGGACGGTCAGTCCGCGCGTGGAACGCTCGGGCTTGTAGATCGGCTCGAGTGCTGGGCGCTGACAAAGATCGCAGACGTCGTCGCTCACGGAATGGCCCCAGAAGGTTCTGGTAACCATCTTCGGCGTATCTTGGTTAATATTTCACTAGATACTCGTCGGCGTCGCCGTAGCCGAGTGTCGTCATAACGTCATGCGCGATCGCATCGAACTGCTTCCGCTCATTCGCGTCGAGCAGGCGGTCTTCGGGCTTGTTCACGTTGTGTGGCCGCGCGAAGACGTCGAACGCTTCATCGCAATAGGGAAGGTTAAGAAAATCATAAAGCCCCTCCACCGCATCGGGTGAAGACGATAGTGCTTCGAGCGTCGTGAACAGCGTTCGTGCCGTTGGCAGCTTGGCCAGTTCGCCCAGGATCACGCGGTTGATCTCCGCCCAGTGCCAGGAAATGCGCTGAAACTGGTTGAAGCCGCGAAACGCCTCGGCGGCCGGATCGCCGCGCCGCGGCACCGGCCACCAGTATTTCTTCTCGGGCGGCGGGGCGCCCGCCTTGCCGTCGTAATGCGCCTGCATCGCCGCGTTGGAGCGGTCGTCGTAGCACTCGTCGCCCAGCTTGCGGAAATACGATCCCGCCACCTTCCGCCCGTCGCGCACCAGATGCACGAACTTCGCTTCGGGCAGAAGCTCTGCCAGCTCCGGGATGATCCACGACAGCTTGTTGGACGAGTCCCCCCAATGCGCGTGATCCGAATACCGAACCGCCGCCGCATAGGTTTCGTCCAGGATTTGCAGGCATTTCTGGCGATTGATCAGACCGAGATAGCTCCGAACCGCTGTCGGCTGGGTGATCTGCACCGCATATTCGTGGTGCATCTCGATATCGGTATTGGCCGACAACGCCTTGTGCAGCATCGCGGTGCCGGACCGCCCGCTCGAGACGATGAAAAATGGCTTGGTGTTCAAGGCCAATCTTCTAGTCCTTGACCGCGATCACGACCGCCTCGCGGCCGATCCCCGCCTCGGCCAGCGCGCGATAGAATGCGCGGCGCACATCGCGCAAGCCTGCGGCTTCCAGCGCCAGGTCGAACTTCTTGCGTTTGCCGTGCACCACGCGGCCGAGCGGCGGATCGGCGCGATAATTGTCGCCCATCAGCAGGAACGCTTCGATGGGGAAGCTCGTCGTCTTCTCCGCCACACGGAAGCCCAGCCGCTCCAGCAGCCCGCCCAGCGACGCGAAATCGAAATAGTTCAGGTGATGCGGCGGCGCGAGCCACCATTCGCCGGTGCCGCGCGTCGCGGCCGCCGCGATCTGGAGCGGTGAAAAGTCATTGGGTACATTTACGCAGATCACGCCGCCCGGCGCGATCGCGCCTGCTGCCGCGCGCAGGATCGCGATCGGATCGGGCAGGTGCTCCAGCACATTGTTCAGGTTCACCGCATCGAACCGGCCCAGATCCTCGGCCATTTCCGCGCCGAAGAAACCCTCGACGATCTGCAATCCCATGCCGCGCGCATGCGCTGCCGCCTGGCGCGACGGCTCGATGCCGGTCACGTTCCAGCCCCGGTTTTTTGCGGTCTTCAGGAAGAAACCCGGCCCCGAGCCGATGTCCAGCAGCCGCCGCCGTCCAGGTCCAAGGATCCGCTCGAACGACTCGATCCGGTCGTTCTGCGCCAGTTCCGCCCAGTCCTGGTCCTCGCCCGCATGCTGGAGGAACATCGGCTTCTCCGCGGAATAGTAGTTTTCCTCATACTCGCGCGTCAGCGATTCCGGCGTCGGCAGCGGCACCGCATGCCGGAACCCGCACATCTCGCAGTGGATGATGTCGTGTCCGTTGGCATGCGCGACGCACGGTCCCTCGTGCGATTCCCAGACGATATGGCGTTCTGCGGTTTCGGCGGCCATGGCGGCGTCCCCTCGTTAACGAGACGTTAGCCATACCGGCTTTAGAAACGGTTAAGAGCAATTGGGAGCTGGTCCGCGCGCCGATGTTCATCGCCGAAGCCTCTTCGAACCATGACCGCGATCTCACCCGCGCGCTCGCCTTCGTCGATGCCGCCGCCGATGCCGGCTGCGACGCCGTGAAGTTCCAGCTCTTCAAGATCGACCGCATGTTCGCGCCCGAGGTCCTGTCGCGCAGCGAGAAGCACCGCGCCCGCAAGCAATGGGAACTCCCGCTCGCGCATCTCGCGCCGCTGGCTGCGCACTGTGCCGAACGCAAAATCCAGTTCTCCTGCACGCCCTTTTATCTCGAAGCCGTGCAGGAACTGCGTCCCTACGTCTCGTTCTACAAGATCGCATCCTACGAGCTGCTGGTCACGCCACTGCTCGAAGCCTGCGCAAAGACCGGCAAGCCCGTCGTTCTCTCCACCGGCATGGCCACGATGGAGGAGATCGCGCACGCCGCCAACACGCTGAAGCGCGCCGGTGCGTCCGATATCACGCTGCTCCATTGCGTCAGTGCCTATCCGACGCCCGCGGCCGAAGCCAATCTCTCTGCCATCGCCGCGATCCGCGACGCCACCGGCTGCAAGGTCGGCTGGTCCGACCACACGCGCCGCCCCGCCGTGATCGAGCGCGCCATCCACCGCTGGGGCGCAACCTGCGTCGAATTCCACCTCGATCTCGAAGGCAAGGGCGCCGAATATGCCGCCGGCCACTGCTGGCTGCCGGGCGAAATCGCGCCGGTCATCGCGCGCATCAAGGAGTCGCTGGTCGCCGACGGCACCGGCTTCAAGGGTCCACAGCCATCCGAGCTCTCCGACCGCGAATGGCGCGCCGACCCGTCGGACGGCATGCGTCCGCTTCGCCACGTGCGAGCTGTATGGGAATCCGTCGCTTGAGCGACAGCGAGCACCTCCGGATTGTTGCGATCATCCAGGCCCGCATGGGCTCGACGCGTTTGCCCGGCAAGGTGCTGAAGCCCATCGCCGGCCGGCCGCTGCTCTGGCACATCGTCCACCGCCTGAGGAAATCCTCGCTGATCGAGGACGTCGCCATCGCGACCACAACCAACCCGCTCGACGACGCCATCGTCGAATTCGGCCGCCAGAACGGCGTGACCGTGATCCGTGGCCCGGAAGACAATGTGCTCCGGCGTTTCGCGCTCGCCGCGGAGGCGACCGACGCCGACATCATCGTTCGCGTCTCTTCCGATGCGCCCTTTCTCGACGCCGGCTTCATCGACCACCTGCTCACCGCGATGATCGCGCAGGGCGGCGGCTATGTGCTGATGGAAGACGGCGCGGTCACCGCGCATGAGGGAGTCGATCCGTTCTCACGCACCGCGCTCGACAAGCTGATGATGGACGCTGCCGCCGATCCCGTCGCGCGCGAGCACGTCACCGGCTATTTCAAGCTCCATCCCGACTTCGTCCCCATCGCCCGCGCCGGTGCCTATCCGGAGCTCGCGCGCGAGGGCGGCCGCCTCACCGTCGACACGCCCGACGATCTCACCTTCATCGAAGCGGTCCACGGCCGCATGACCGCAAAAGCAGGCGAAGCCTCGCTTGCCGACATCCTGCTCCTGCTCGAACGCGAGCCTGCGCTGCGCAGCATCAACGCGCATGTGAAGCAGAAGGAGCTGGCCGCCAAGGCCGGCGGCCTCGCGCTCATCCGCTGCGACGGCGGCGGCAGGTTCGGCTACGGCCACGTCAAGCGCATGGTCGCGCTCGCCCGTGCGCTGCGCGACCGCGAAGGCGTCGGCTCGGTCTTCGCTGTCAACGGCAGCGAGGACGCCTGCGAACCCATCCGCCGCGCCGGCTTTGCTGCCACCCTCTTGAACGGCGAAAGCCTGGAAAACATGATCGAAACGCACGCGCCTGACATGCTCCTGTGCGACTACCGCGAAGGCCCGTCGCGCCGCGAACTGGCCGAGCTGGCGCTCCGCGTGCGCCTCTCCGCCGTGATCGACGACGGCTCCGACCGCCGCCTCGTTACCGATCTCGCCTACTATCCGCCCGTGCCGCAGGCCTTCGATCTCGACTGGCACGGCGCGCGTTGCGCCCCGCGCATTGGCTGGGAATGGTCGCTGCTCGGCGCTTCGCAAACCGCGAACGCCCGTCCGCAACCCGGCCGCTCGACGTTGCTCGTCTCCATGGGCGGCAGCGATCCGTTCGAACTCACGCTCCGCTGCGCACGCGCGCTGGCGAAACTCGAACCCACCTTCCGCGCCCGTTTTGTCATCGGCCCTGGCATGGCCGAACGCGAACGCATCGCTCGCCAGATCGTGCAGCTCCGCTCCAACTTCGAGACCATCGAGGGCGCCGAGGACCTTGCGCCCGAATTCGCCCGCGCCGACGTCGCGCTCTGCGCCTTCGGTGTGACCGCCTACGAACTCGCCGCCTTCGGCGTCCCGTCGCTCTATCTCTGCCTCACCGAAGACCACGCCCAGTCCGCGTCGGCGTTCGAGAAGGCCGGCATGGGTCTCTCGCTCGGCGTCGCGGAAGCCGCGTCGGACGACATCATCGCGCGCAGCGTGTCGAAGCTCTTGGGCGACTCCACCCGCCGCCGCGAAATGCGCGCCGCCGGCCTCATGACCATCGATGGCCAGGGCCCCGCCCGCATCGCCGCCGATCTCGCAAGGGAATTGACCGCCCGCCGCGCCGGCATGCGCGCCGCTTAGACGCGCTCCTTGAGGCGCACTAGCGTTTTCGCAAACAGGTCCGCCCAATCACCGCGCGTCGCCGGCATCATCAGCTCGCACGACGGCCCGAACGGCTCATAGCTCTGCCCCAGCGAGGTCCAGCTCGTGTCGTACAGCACCTTGTAGGTGTCCACGCCCACCCCGGCGGCCAGCCACGACACCGCTGTCGGCGCCGTCACAACGGCGTCGAGCGACGCCAGCAGCGCCGCGCTGCGGTCCAGCTCGTTCTTCTGGTCCAGCCCGTCGATCGTCAGGATCGGCCGCCCCGCCAGCGCGCTCAGCTTTTCGATCTCGTCCGGCGAAGCATCGTACTGCGCGTTCACCACCACGCCAGGCAGCTCGCGGATGAACGCGGCCCACGCCTCCAGCGGCGCATACTGCAACGAACGGTGTCCGCCCGACCTGCCGCTCCGCCAGCACACGCCGATGAACGGCCCCATGCCGACCCCGGCCAGTGCGCCGCCCCACACCGCCTTCTGCAAAGCATCAGGCTTCAGGTAGGCGTTCGGCCGCGGGAAAGCCTCGATCGACCCGCGCAAGATCTTCGGCAGCGAGCCCATCTCGACAAACGCATTCGCGCCGCCGACCGATTTCAACCAGCCATAGCGCGCCCGCGTGACCCCGCCGCGCGTCTCCAGGTCCCAGCCATGCACGGTCACGCCGGCGAACGACCGCGCGAACAACTCCACCAGACGCGGATCGCATTCCAGCACCACGCTGCCGCCGTCGGCCTCCGCGCGCGCCGCAAGATCGGGGATCATCGACGCGAACATCAGGTGGTCGCCCACGCCCTGTTCCGCGCTGACCAGCAGCCGCGTCTTCTTCAGCGATCCGCCCGACCACCGCATCAGGGAATGCTCCGGCACCGGCGCCTTGCCCGGCACTTTCAGCCGCGCCTGATAATCCTTCCAGCCGTCCTTCAGGTTGCCGCCCAGCAGGTGCAGCACCGCGCGGTTCAGCTTCGCCTGCGCATTGTCCGGCGCAAACCGCACCGCCGCGTCATAAAGCGCCAGCGCCTCGGCGGTCTCGCCGCGATCCGTCAGCAGGTCCGCCAGGTTGCCCAGCGCCTCGGCATAGTCGGGTCGCAGGCCCACGGCTTCGCGATAGCAGCGTTCGGCCTCCGCATGATTTCCGATCTCGCGATGGGTGGAACCGATCGTCAGCCACAGCTCCGGCGCGGAAGGATCGCGCGCCAGCGCCGGGTTCAGCAGGGCCATCGCGGCATCGAACTGCCCCTGCGCGCGCAACAGATTGGCAAGGGACACGACAGCTTCCAGCCGGTCCGGCTCGGCCGCCAGCACGCGGCGGAAGAATTCCGCCGCCGGTCCCGCCATCCCCAGCGTGCGCGCCGTATTGCCGAGCGCGAACAGCACGCGCGCATCGTCCGGCGCGATCGCCAAGGCGCGCTCATACTGCGCAATGGCTTCGAGGTGCCGTCCGGAAGCCGAAAGCTTCAGGCCGGCCTGGTACGGATCGGTGGGTGCATGGGCGAGGGACATACGCGCACAATACGCATCGCCGGATTAAGGTCCGCTTAAGCACCTTTCGCCGCACGACTTAAGCCCCGCTTAACGACCGCGCCGCGACAATAACCGCTGTATTCAAAGGGCTGGGAAAAGGGACGTGTCCGTCTCCTTCGACCCAAATCTGCTGCTCAGCTTCTATCAATCGAAGCTGACCACGTCGACGTTGCTCAGTGCATCGCAGGCGTCGGGCGGCGCCGTGGCCAGCACTGCCAATCCGTTGTCGGGCCCGAACAGCGCGACCGCCAACGACGTCACGCCATGGTCGATCCTGCCGCCGGCGCAGCAGACGATGGATGCGAAGGTGCTCGGCACCACGAACTTCCTCGATACGTCCAAGGTGCCGGTGCTCACACCCTCGACCGTCGACGGCAAGACGGAGCAGGACAACCAGAAGCTCTTCTCGCTCTACACCGCGGTGAACACGCTCGCCTACATCGCCAAGATGGGCCAGCGCGACGGCATGACGTCGGGCCAGCTTGCCGGTCTCAACACGCGTTTCCAGGCCGGTTTGCAGCAGGTCCAGAACTATGTCGCGAGTACGACGTTCAACAATTTCAAGCTCCAGGCCGCGAACCCGACCGCGTCGGTCACGTCGACCGCCACCGTGCCGTTCGGCAGCTTCGACTATCAGACCAAGACGCTGGTTTCGGGCGCGAACATCGGCAACGCGCTGCCCGGCGTCTCGTCGACGGACAGCTTCACGGTCGCGATCAAGAAGGGCGGCACGACCACCAACGTCAACATCGACCTGTCGAAGATTTCCGGCCCGCTCACGCTCGATAACATCGTCATCTACACCAACCAGCAGCTCTCGGCCGCGGGTTTCAGCACGCGCTTCCAGAAGGTGATGACCTCGGGCACGATCGACCTGCCCGCCAAGGCCACCTACGGCCTGCAAATCGCGCCCGGCGGCGTGGAGCAGGTGAGCCTGTCCTCGGCCTCCGCCACGCCCTCATTGTACATCGCCGGCAACACCGGCAACGCGAACGCGGTCACGACCACCACCACAAATGCCGGTGGCACGACCTCGACGACGGCGGCGGCGGACCAGCAGGGCCGCCTGATCAAGCTCAGCGGTCTCGGCGGCAGTCCGACATCGTCGTTCAGCGTCAACACCAGTCCGACCACCAAGGGCAGTACGTCCACCGCGGCCTCGACCGTCGTCGACGCGCAGGGCAACGTCTACACGCTCGGCAGCACCAACGGCAGTTTCGGCAACCAGATCAACCAGGGCACCCAGGACGCGGTGCTCACCAAATACGATTCCGCCGGCAACGTGCTGTGGACCCGCATGCTGGGCGCCACCGGCACCGCCACGGGCACGACGCTGGCTCTCGATCCGACCGGTGGCGTCGTCATTGCGGGATCCGACAATGCGCCGCTGACCACCGCCTCGGTCAACAACGGCAATGTCGACACCTTTGTCGCGAAATACGACGCGCAGGGCAACCAGACCTGGATCAAGCAGATCCAGACCCTGTCGCAGAACCAGGCGACCTCGGTCAGCGTCGATTCGACCGGCAATGTTTTCGTCGGCGGTCAGGTGTCGGGCGGTGTGATCGGCTCCGGCCAGACTTCGGCCGGCGGCCAGGATGCGTATGTCGCCCAGCTCGATAAGAAGGGCAACGTCGTCTACGAAAAGCAGTTCGGCACTCCGGGTTCGGACACCGTGTCGGCCACCGCGACCGCGTCCGACGGCAGCCTCTATGTCGCAAGCGTGCAGAACGGCCACGCCATCATCAGCAAATATGCCAATGGCGATGCGCGCTCGACGCCGGTGTGGACAAAAGACCTCGGCGATCTTCAGGCCGGCGGCTCGATCGGCGGTCTCACCGTCAGCGGCAGCAACGTCTATGTCTCGGGCACGACGCAGAACGGCAGCCTGACCGCGGGCGGCCAGGCGACAATCGCCAATGCCAGCTCCGGCGGCGCCGACGCCTTCGTCTTCGCGATCGGCGACAAAGGCTCGAGCGCGACGGCCAATTTCGTCTCCTATGTCGGCACCGGCGGACAGGAAAAGGCGGGCGGCGTCACCGTCGGCCCGGACGGCACGATCTACCTCACCGGCTCGACCACCGGCACTTTCGCCGGCGCCACGCGCACCGTCCAGAACGTGCCGAACATGTTCGTGACAGCGATGAATGCGAGCGGCCACGCGACCTGGACGAAGCAGTACGGCGGCCTCGACGGCGTCTCGACCGGCGCGAGCGTCGCCGTCGACACCTCGGGCTCATCGGTGCTCGATGCGCTCGGCCTGCCGCGCGGCACGGTCAATCCGAACCAGACCGTCGATCTCGAGGCCAACACCACGCTGCGCGCGGGCGACAGCTTCCAGATCCAGTTCACCGGCACCCAGTCGCGCACCGCGACCATCCACATCGATCCGGGCGAGACGCTTCAGTCGCTTGCCACGAAGATCAACATCCAGCTCCAGACCGCGGGCGCGGCGTCGGTGAACTATACCGGTGCCGGCTCAAGCCTGAAGATCGCGGTCAATCCAGGCGTGACGCTCTCGCTCCTCGCGGGCCCGGCCGGCTTCAACGCGCTCGCGCGCCTTGGCCTCCCGGCGGGCACGCTCACCGCGCCCGCCGTCGCCGGCCAGACGACGCTTTCCACTTCGACGGGCAACAGCATCACCAACCAGGCGCTGCCGGCCTACGGCCTTGGCCTGACCGGCAGCTTCGACCTGTCGACCAAGACCGGCGCCGACCTCGCGCGCTCGCAATTGCTGGGCGTGCTGTCCTCGATCCAGACGGCCTATCAGAAGACCAACTCGCCGACCCAGCCCGCGGCCACGGTCGGCAACACCAGCGGCACCGTCTCGCCCTACCTGCAACAGCAGAGCGCAAGCTACAGTCTGGCGCTCAACATGCTGAGCGCTTCCAGCACGACCACCGGCGGCGGCGACACCAGCATCGCCGGCGCGATCCTCAGCACCATCGCCTAGCGGCGTTCGATTTCAATGCACGGATGAATTGCCCGCAAATGATCGGACGTTGCTGCCGCGTCACACCACGCTGTTGTACACCATCGCCCGCGCGGGCTTGCCGTAGCTCGCGGCGTTGGGATTGTAGGTGCGCATCGGCTGCGCCTGGCGGTTTACCTCGTCGGCCACCGCCTTGATCACGCCTTCGGAAGCGTTGCGCACACTCGTGACCATCCGCGCGTGCAGCTCGAGCAGTTCCTTGAACCGCTTTGTCGCATCGAAGAAGCGGCCGCGCACCACGGCCGGCGCCTGCTTCGCGATTTCCGCCGTCAGCCCCGCCGCCTCGCGGCCATAGCTCGCCGACAGGCGCTGTACCTCGGGATCGAGCGTGCGCATCTCCTGCGGCTTGCCCGCCTTCAGGGCCGCCAGATCGCCCTCGATCGCTTCGATCAGGCGCTCGGCCATGCGGGTCAGGAGCTCAATGCGCTGCGTTTGCGGACCCAACATTCGTCTCCTGCATCTTCAGCATCTCGCGCTGGATCGCTGCCGACAGGCCAAACCCGCCCTGCGTCGCGATCTGCCTGCCGTACTCGTCGATCATCAGCGAGCGGAACATCTCCTCGCCCTGGCCGCCGCCGAACGGGCCGTCGGTCTGGATGCCGCTGAACATCTCGCCCAGGAACTGGCTGATGAACACGCCCTCGAACTGCTGCGCGACCTTCTTGATCGTCGCCGGATCGCTGCTCTTCGGCACGGTCGGGATCGCCGGCCGCATCGCGTTCATCGCCGTCGTGGCGTCGATCGGAAGGGGCCCGCTCATCCGATCACCTGGATGTCGGCCTGGAGCGCGCCCGCCGCCTTGATCGCCTGGAGGATCGAGATGATGTCGCGCGGCCCCACGCCCAGCGCGTTCAGCCCGTTGACCAGCTGCTGGAGCGACACGCCCTCGTGCAGCAGGGCCATCTTGTTGCCCTTGCCGTCGTCGATCTGGATCTGCGTGCGCGGCACGGTCGTGGTGGTGCCGGTGTTGGAGAAGGGCTGCGGCTGGCTCACCTGCGGCGTCTCGGTGACCCGGATGGTGAGGTTGCCCTGCGCGATGGCGACGGTGGAGATGCGCACGTCCGCGCCCATGACAATCACGCCGGACTGCTCGTCGATCACGACGCGCGCCTTCTCGTCCGGATCGACCTTCACCTGGTCGAGATCGGTCAGCATGCCCATCACGCCGCGCGGATAGGTGTCGGGGATGTTGAGCCGCACGGTCGACGGATCGGTCGCGTCCGCAATGCCGCTGCCGATATAGGCGTTGATGGCGCTCGCGATGCGCGAGGCCGTCGTGGTGTCCGGATTGTGCAGCGACAGGCGCAGCTGGTGCTCGTTCGCCAGCGTGAAGCCGATCTCGCGTTCCACGATCGCGCCGTTGGCGATGCGCCCCGCCGTCGGGACGCCCTGCGTGACGGAAGCGGCCGCGCCGCCGGCTGCGAAGCCGCTGATCGCCACCGGCCCCTGCGCCACGGCATAGATCTGTCCATCCGCGCCGAACAGCGTGGTGACCAGAAGCGTGCCGCCCTGGAGCGACTTGGAATCGCCCATCGCGCTCACCGACACGTCGATACGCGTGCCCTGCGCCGCGAAGGCGGGCAGGTTCGCCGTCACCATCACCGCGGCGACGTTCTTGGTCTGCATCGTCGTGCCGTGCGTGTTGACGCCCAGCCGCTCCAGCATGGTCTGGATCGACTGCTGCGTGAACGGCGCGTTCTTGAGGCTGTCGCCCGAACCGTTCAGGCCGACCACCAGGCCATAGCCGACCAGCATGTTGTCGCGGATGCCCTCCACCTCGACCAGGTCCTTGACCCGCGAAAACGCCAACGCCGGCGTAACCGGCGCCAGGATCATCACCGCGGCCAGGAGGAGGTTCAGGATACGGATATAAAGTGCGCGCATAGGTCGGCTTCTGCTCGACAGACTTTTCCGGCAGATGCCCCTGCCAGACCCATGCCACCGGCTGGAGGAGAATATATTTGATATTTCAGTAGCTTACATGGTCAACCGTGTGTCAATTGCCCCCTATCGGCAGGTTTTTCCCGGCAAGGATCGTTAGCCGCCGGTTTTCCATCGGGAACGCTTTGCGCTCACGGGCGTTTTACGTAACGGCGGAAGGGGAAGTTCCATGCGTCTGTCGCGTCGTACGGCTTCGTTGTCGGTTGTTGCCTGCCTGCTCATGGCCGTCCCGGTCAGTGCCTCGGCGGCCGGATTGGGCGTCGTAACCAATGCCCTCGCGGGTGTGACAGGCGCGGTCGGCCTTCTTCCCGGCGTTGGCGGCGGTATCGCGCCCGGCGCCGGTGGTGCTGGCCCCGTTGGCACGCCCATCACGATCCAGCCGACCTACGTCTCGGGGAGCCCGTCCGCCACGCAAGGCTCCGACAGCGGCGTGCAGAGCCACGCCGGCGACACCTGGGGCGACCCGCTACAGACCGATTTGCTCAATGCGGGCGATGCCAAGCTCCGTCTGAAATATTATGGCGCCTCTACCAGCACCGGCACGACGCAGGCGGTTGGCTTCAGCCTGACGATTCCCGAATGATCAGGCGGCCGCCGCGGCAGGCCGCCGCCCGGTCGCAATGAACAGCGACGCCACCGCGGCGCCGACGGCCACTGCGCCCGCCACCACGAACGCCTCGAGGTAGGACCCGCTCGCCGTCCGCGACGCCCCGGCCAACGCCGCGGCCGTTGCCGCACCCAGCTGATGGCTGGCCGAGATCCAGCCGAAGATCACCGGCGCACGCTGTTCACCGAACGCCCTGTTCGCCAGCGCCAGCGTCGGCGGCACGGTTGCGATCCAGTCCAGCCCATAGAACACCGCGAAGAACGACAGCCCGTAGAACGTGAAGTCCGCATGGGGCAGGTAGATCAGCGACAGCCCGCGCAGCCCGTAATAGGCGAACAGCAGCTTGCGCGGATCGAACCGATCCGTCAGCCAGCCCGATGCCGTGGTGCCCACCAGGTCAAACAGCCCCATCATCGCCAGCAGGCTGCCCGCCGTGACCTCCGCCAGCCCGTGATCTGAGCACAGCGCGATCATGTGCGTCCCCACCAGCCCGTTGGTGGTCAGGCCGCACACGAAGAACGTCCCCGCCAGCAGCCAGAAATCGCGGCTCCGCGCGCCTTCGGCCAGCGCACCGAACGCCGTTCGCAATGGGTTGGCCTTCGATGGCACCGCCGCGGGATGATCCGCACCCGCGCCGAACGGCGTTTGGCCGAGGTCGCCTGGCTGCTCGGGCAGGAAGAACAGCACCAGCGGGATCAGCCCGGCCAGCCCGCACGACACCACCACCACGACCGTCTTCCACGTCCCATGCTCGAGGATGGCCGACAGCGCCGGAAAGAAGATCAGCGTCCCGGTCGAGGTGCTGGCCGCCAGCAATCCCGTCACCAGCCCGCGATTGGTCATGAACCAGCGGTTCGCGATCGTCGCCGACAGCACGTTGGCGATGCATCCGCTGCCCACCCCCGACAATACGCCCCACAGCAGGATCAACTGCCAGGCCGACGTCATCCAGAGGCTCGCGGCCGTAGCTCCGCTCATCAGCGCCAGCGCCGACATCACCGTCACGCGCACGCCGAACCGCTGCATTGCCGCGGCGGCGAACGGACCGGTCAACCCGAACAGGCAAATGCCCGTTGCTGCCGCGAAAGAGATCGTCGCCCGCGACCATCCGAACGACTTCTCCCACGGCACCATCAGCACCGACGGCGAAGCCCTCAGCCCCGCCGCCGCCAGCAGGCACAGGAAAACGATCGCGACGACAAAGATCGCATAAGGCCGCTTCGACGACCGCGGAATCACGAACGCAGAGGACATGCGTGAAAGATAGGTGGAACCAGGCCCGGGCAAACCCGCTCAAATGCATGGCTCACCGGCGTTTTTGCTCGCCCCAAGCGGAGTTGGACATAAGCACCGGCCCTTCCTATTTTCCGCCCATATCCCGCGCTAGGAATCCGTCATGCCCGCGTCCCGTCCCCGTCCTGCCGTTCTGTGCATCCTCGACGGCTGGGGCTGGCGTCCGGAGACGCAGGACAATGCCATCGCCGCCGCCAGGACCCCCAACTACACCCGCATGCTGGCCGATAGTCCGCACGCGCTGCTCGCCACGTCGGGCCGCGCCGTCGGTCTCCCCACCGGCCAGATGGGCAATTCCGAGGTCGGGCACATGAACATCGGCGCCGGCCGCGTCGTGGCGCAGGACCTGCCGCGCATCGACGTCGCCATCGAAGACGGCAGCTTCAACGGCCGCCCCGTCCTGCGCGACATGATCGCGAAGGCCAAAGCCGCCAATAGGGCCGTGCATGTCATGGGCCTGCTTTCGCCCGGCGGCGTGCACAGTCACCAGGACCACATGACCGCGCTGGTGAAGGCGATCAGCGCCGCGGGCCTTCCCGTGTTCGTCCACGCCTTTCTCGACGGCCGCGACACGCCGCCCAAATCCGCGCCCGGCTTTCTTTCCTCATTCGAGAAATCCATCGCCGGTCTTCCCGGCGTGCGCATCGCCACCGTGAGCGGCCGCTACTACGCCATGGACCGCGACAAACGCTGGGAGCGTGTCGTCAAGGCGTACGACGCCATCGTCGACGCGCGCGGCGAAAAGTTCGACACGCCCGAACTCGCGATCACGACGTCTTACGACGGCGGCGTCACCGATGAATTCGTCGTGCCCTGCGTGATCGGCGAATACGCCGGCGCCTCCGGCGGCGACGCGCTGATCTTCGCCAATTTCCGCGCCGACCGCGCACGAGAGATCTCGCTCGCGCTGCTCGATCCCGGCTTTGAAGGCTTCGATCGCCGCCGCGTCGTGCGCTTCTCCGCCGCCGCCGGCATGACGGAATACTCAGACGAGTTGAACAAGCTGATGGCCGCCATCTTCCCGGCCGAGAACATCACCGAGACGCTCGGCCAGATCGCCGCCGAACGCGGGCTCAAGCAACTGCGCATCGCCGAGACCGAGAAATATGCCCATGTTACCTTCTTCCTGAACGGCGGGCGCGAGACGCAGTTCGACGGCGAAGACCGCATCCTCGTCCCCTCGCCGAAGGTCTCGACCTACGACCGCAAGCCGGAGATGTCGGCGCCGGAAGTGATGGCCCGGCTCGAAGGCGCCATCCAGTCCGGCAAATACGATCTCATCGTCGTGAATTTCGCGAACCCCGACATGGTCGGCCACACCGGCATCATGGAAGCGGCGATTCATGCCGTGGACACGATCGACGAGTGTCTCGGCCGCCTGCGCGCCGCGGTGGAGAAGGCCGGCGGCGTCCTGCTCGTCACCGCCGACCACGGAAATATCGAGATGATGAGAGACCCGGTGACACACGAACCGCACACCGCGCATACCACGCTCGATGTGCCGATCATCGCCATCAACGCACGTCCCGGCGTGAAGCTCGTCAATGGCCGCCTCGCCGACGTCGCCCCGACGCTGCTCGATCTCATGGGCATCCCAAAGCCCGTGCAGATGACCGGCCACTCGCTGGTGGAAGTCCAAGCGGAGAAGGTCGCCTGAAGCGCACTCGGACAATCACCTCCCCCTTGTGGGGAGGTCGACCAAATCGCGACCGCAGCGAAGCGATTTTTCGGGTGGGGGAGGGTGCTGGTTACACGCTGCAATCCCCGACCCGAAATTTGCTTCGCAAATTTCGACCTCCCCGCAAGGGGAAGGTCATGCGCCTTGGCGCGGCCTTCGCTTGCCTGATCCTCCTTGGCGCCGCCAAGCCACAGCCGGTTGCCGATCCGGAAGACCTCTCGCACGCACTTCCCGCAAATCAGGCGGGCCAACTGCCCTCGACCGCCGATCAATATCGCCACCTGAAAGGCGACCTCACCAAGGGCAAGCCCATCGTCGACTCCGCGAAAGCGCACGCCGATGAGCTCAGGGCCGAAGCCCGCGCCCTTCAGCAAAAGCTCATCGCCACCGCGCAGCGCGTGCAGTCGCTCGAGAAACAGAAGATCGCGCTCGATGCCGAGATCGCGCGTCTCGCCGCCGAGGACCGCAAGCTCTCTGCCGGCTTCGTGAAAGACCGCATCGAAGTCGCCCGCCTGCTTGCGGTGATTGAACGCCTGCAACACGACACGCCACCCGCGCTTGCGCTCAAGCCCGACGATGCACTCGGCGCCGCGCGCGGCGCGATGCTGGTCGGCGCTTCGCTGCCAGACGTCTACGGCAGGGCCGCCGCACTCGCCCGCCGCATTGATGCGCTCAAGGCCAACCGCGCCCAGCTCATCGCACGCCGCAGCGAGGGCGTGCGCAACGCGCAGCAGCTCGCCCAGGCGCATGGGGAACTCAATCAACTCCTCGCGAGGAAGCAGATGGAAGCGTCCAACGCCGATGCCACCTACGCCCTCCTGCGCGACCGGCTCGACACCATCGCTGCCCAGGCAGCGAGCTTTGAGACTTTATTGACCAAGGTCGCCGAGCTTCGCGCGCGGCCGGCGCAGACCCAGGTGGTTGTGGTGAATGCGGAAAACGGCGGTTCTGGCACTGTCCGGAATCTCCTGCCCCCCGTTGTGGGAACCCCGGTCAGCGGTCCGGACGGCGAACATGGCCCGGGCGTAACGTTTTTGACCTCCGCCGGGGCCCAGGTGGTCGCACCGGCCGATTGTGAGGTGCTTTTTGCAGGCCCTTACCATAAGAACGGGCAAGTCTTGATCCTCGAAGTTACCGCTGGGTACGATCTGGTGCTCGCGGGCCTCGACAAGATTGTCGTGAAGCCAGGCGATCAGGTGCTTGCTGGCGAGCCGGTGGGCGTCATGTCGGGAGACATGCGAAACAACAATGCGCCGCAAATGGGCCAGAATGGCGAGCTTTACTTTGAATTGCGTCAGAACGGGCGGGCGTTGAGCCCCGCATCTCTTTTGGGCACGCGCCCTGGGAAGGCAACGAGATCATGAAGAAGTACGCATTCGTTGGCATCGGCGCGATCGCCGGCTTCATCACCGCCGTCGGCATCCTTCCCGCCGCGCACGGCGCCAACGACATGAGCGCCTATCGCCAGCTTGATCTTTTCTCCGACGCGTTCGAGCGCGTCCGCGCCAACTACGTCCGTCCCGTCGACGACAGCGAGCTGATCAACGCCGCGATCGAAGGCATGGTGTCGAACCTCGATCCGCACTCCTCCTACATGGACGCGAAGGCCTTCGCCGACATGCAGATCCAGACCAAGGGCGAATTCGGCGGCGTCGGCATCGAGGTGACGATGGAGAACGGCTTGGTGAAGGTCGTCTCGCCGATCGACAACACGCCCGCCGCCAAGGCCGGCATCAAGGCCGGCGATTACATCGCCGCGATCAATGGTGGCTCGGTCCAGGGTCTCAACCTCAACGAAGCCATCGACAAGATGCGCGGCCCGGCCGGTAGCAAGATCACGCTCACCATCCTGCGCACCGCCGACAAGACCGCGCCCAAGAAGCCGTTCGACGTGACGCTCGTCCGCGCCGTCGTCGCGGTGGACGAAGTGCGCTGGCACCGCGAAGGCGACATCGGCTACATCCGCATGCCGGGCTTCAACGAGAACACCGCGAGCGGTCTCGAGAACGCCGTGCGCGATCTCAAGAAGCAGATCGGCCCCGGCATCCGCGGCTACGTCCTCGACCTGCGCAACAATCCGGGCGGCCTGCTCGACCAGGCGGTGCAAGTCTCCGACGATCTGCTGACCGGCGGCGAGGTGGTCTCCACCCGCGGCCGTCACCCCGAAGACACGCAGCGCTACGACGCCCATGGCGGCGACATTACCGACGGCAAGCCGGTCGTGGTCCTCGTCAATGGCGGCACCGCGTCCGCGTCGGAGATCGTGGCCGGCGCGCTCCAGGACCACCACCGCGCCATCATCATGGGCATGACCTCGTTCGGCAAAGGCTCGGTGCAGACCATCATCCCGCTCGGCGAAGGCGGTGGTGCGTTGCGGCTGACGACGGCGCGCTACTACACGCCGTCCGGCCACTCGATCCAGGCGCAGGGCATCATCCCCGACGTTGCGGTCGCCGAAGGCAACGAAGAGGACATCCCGAAGATTGCGCGTCCGTCGGAGGCCGATCTTCCCGGCCACCTCGCGGGCGACAACGCGCCGCCGCGCAAGCCGAACCCGAACCCGCTGCGCCCGCCGGCGACGGCGCCCAAGAACGGCGCCGACGGCAAGCCCTACGACTTCCAGCTCGTCACCGCGCTCAACTACCTGCATGGCAAGATTGCCCTGAACAACCCGAACCAGAGCGCAGCGGCGAACTAGAGGGACTGGGCTAGGGGCGGATGAACAGGCTTCTGCTGCTCGCGTTCGGCGCGGTGCTGGGTTTCGGCCTCGCGGCTGCCGCCTCGCATTTCGCCTATGGCGCGATAGGCTCGGGCACCGCCAGTCAGCTCGGCCGCTTCGGCCTGGCGTTCGAGCGGGTGCGCGACAACTACGTCGACAAGCAGGAAGACAACACGCTGATCGGCGGCGCGATCGACGGCATGCTGACCAATCTCGACGCGCACTCCTCCTACTTCGATCCCAAGACCTTCGACGCGATGGAGACCAAGGCTGCCGGCGCCTATGGTGGCGTCGGCCTGGTCATCACCGTGATCGACGGCATCGCCAAGGTGGTGCAGCCGATCGACAACACGCCTGCCAGCCGCGCCGGCGTGAAGAAGGACGACATCCTGGTTGCCATCGACGGCACGCCGATGCGCGGCCACGCGCTCGACGACGTCTCCAACCGCATGCGCGGCACCATCGGTACCGAGGTCACGCTAACCGTCCAGCGCGGCAACGCCAGGATGGACTTCAAGCTCACCCGCCAGGCGATCGAGGTGGAGCGCCTCACCTATCGCCGCGAAGGCGACGTCGGCTATGTGAAGATCGTTGCCTTCTCCGACCGCACCGATCCAGACCTGCGCATGGCCGTCGCGGTGCTCAAGAAGCAGATTGGCCCCTCGCTGAAGGGCTTCGTCATCGACCTGCGCAACAATGGCGGCGGCGTACTCCAGGCGGCGATTGATGTGTCCGACGATTTCCTCAACGCGGGCGAGATCGTGTCGGTGCGCGGCCGCAATCCCGGCGCTGTCGAGCGCTACGACGCCCATTACGGCGACATCGCGGACGGCAAGCCGGTTGTGTTGCTGGTAAATGGCGGCACCGCCTCGGCGTCTGAGATCGTGGCCGGCGCGCTCCAGGACCATCGCCGCGCGACCGTTCTCGGCACGCTCACCTTCGGCAAGGGTTCGGTCCAGTCGATCATGCCGCTCGACAACGGTGCCGGCGGCGCGCTGCACATGACGACGGCCCGCTACTACACGCCGGCCGGCCGCTCGATACAGGTCACCGGCATCGTGCCCGACATCGTCGTCGCCGGCGGCCCCGGCGCGCCCGAATACCAGCGCGAGGTCGAACTGCCACACCACCTTCTCGCCGAAGGTCCGCCCGCCAGGCCCCCCGGCAAGCCGATCGAGCCGCCCGCCGGCAAGAGCTACGACGACTTCCAGCTCGCCATGGCGCTCGCCTTCCTGCACAAGACGCTCGCCGCCAACGAAGCGCCAGGGCACATCTGATCAAAGGCGCGCGGTTGGTGGGGGCAATGCCGCGCCGGAAAAGAAAGCATTAACCTCGCCGTAACTGTGTTTTGCGTTATCTTCGCGGTATGGCAGCCATCAGCATGACAGGCGATCCCGCCAGCGCGAGCCGCGGCTTGCGCGTGCTCGCCTTCGCCTGGCTTGGCCTCTTCGCAATCCTGCTGCTGCTCGCTGTCGCGGTCTTCGTTTTCGGCAAGGCGGTCGAGCCCGTCGCCGTCCTCACCCTGCGAGAGAAGAAATCCGCCATCACCGTCGCCGCCAGCCCTCCGGCCGCGCCGGACCGTCCGGCGGCCGCGCCCAACGCCCCGCCCGGCACGCCGCTCCTGCCTGTCCCGGTGCCTCCGCCCACCGCCGTCCCCAACAACATCACGCAGCCCGTCTATGCCGGCCGCGCCCTCGTCGCCGATCCGCAGCTGATCGAGAACACCGCCCAGGGCCCCCTGCCGAAGATCGGCGCCGACGGCACGCCACCGATGCGCGCCTACGCGGCGCCCGTGCTCGACAACAGCCATCCCCGCATTGCCATCGTGATCAGCGGCCTGGGTATCTCCGCCAAGGCCACCGCCGCCGCGCTGGCCAGCCTCCCGCCGCTGGTCACGGTCGCCTTCGCACCCTATGCCGGCGACGTCCAGCGCTGGGTCGCCGAGGCGCGCCGCGAGGGCCACGAGGTCCTGCTCGAAGTGCCGATGGAGCCCTATGACTTCCCCGACTCCGATCCCGGGCCGCACACGCTGCGCGCCGGTGTCGGCGAGGACGCGAACACAGAGCGCCTCGCCTGGGCGCTCACCCGCTTCACCGGTTACACCGGCGTCACCAATCTGCTTGGCGGCCGGCTGATGTCGGATGCCGATTCGCTCGAGCCGGTGATGACCTATCTCGCGCGCCGCGGCCTGCTCTTTTACGACAACGGCGCCGCCAGCCATTCGGCCGCCCCCGACGTCGCCGCCCGCGCCGGCGTGTCTTTCGCGCAGGCTACCGACACCATCGATTCCATCCAGACCGCGATGGAGATCGACCGCCAGCTCTCCGATCTCGAGGCAAGGGCGCGCGCGAATGGCACCGCATCCGGTGCGGGATTTCTCTATCCCGTCACCGTGGAACGCGTGACCCAGTGGGCCCAGGGGCTGCCCGGCCGGGGCTTTGTTCTGGTGCCCGCTTCCGCCATAGTCCAACCGAAGAAATAACAGCACCACGCCCGATGCCGCGCCAGGGTCTCCTCAAGCACGACGACCTGCCGTATCGCCCCTGTGTCGGGATCATGCTGATCAACAACGAGGGGCTGGTGTTCGTCGGCCGCCGCATCGACCAGACGGTCGAGGGCTGGCAGATGCCGCAGGGCGGCATCGACGACGGCGAGTCGCCGCGCCAGGCCGCGCTGCGCGAGCTGGAGGAAGAAGTTGGCACCGGCAAGGCCACCGTCATCGCCGAGATGGACGAGTGGCTTACCTACGATCTGCCGCCGCATCTGCTGGGCGTCGCGCTGCACGGCAAGTATCGCGGCCAGCGCCAGAAGTGGATTGCCATGCGCTTCACCGGCGAGGACAAGGACATCAATATCGCCACCCACGAACCGGAATTCGGCCAGTGGAAGTGGCTGGCGCTGGAGGCGCTGCCGCGCCTGATCGTTCCGTTCAAGCGCGACACCTACATGAAGGTGATCGCCGCCTTCCGCGACGTGGCCGGTCCGGTCGGGTGAGCAAGACCAAACGCCCGCCGATTGTGATGATCCACGGTGCCTTCGTCGGCCCCTGGTCGTTCGACGCCTTCCGCGAACCGTTCGAGGCCGCGGGCTACACGGTGCACACGCCGCTGCTGCGCCACCACGGCCACGGCATGAACCCGCCGCAGGCGCTCGGTTCCACCGGCCTCGTGGACTACGCGAAAGACCTGGGCAAGTTCATCAAGGCGCTGGACGACACTCCCATTCTCCTCGGCCATTCCCTCGGCGGATTGCTGGCGCAGATGCTGGCGTCGAAGGGCAGGGCCCGCGCGCTCGTCCTGCTCGCGCCCTGCGCGCCCTGGGGCGTGCTGCCTTCCACGCTGTTCGAGATCGCCTCGGCCCAGACCATGATGCTCAACGGCCCGATGTGGAACCAGGTGCTGAAGCCCAGCTTCGACGTCGCCGCCCACGCCTCGCTTGACCGTCTGCCCATGGCCGACCGCCGCCGCGTCTTCGCGCAATTCGTCCCCGAATCCGGCCGCGCCACGTTCGAGATCATGCATTGGGGCTGGGACGCGGCGCGCGCCAGCCATGTCAGCGCGCCGGCCGTGACGTGCCCCGTTTGGTGCGTTACCGGCGAGCACGACAAGATCAACCCGCCCGGCACCGTGCAGCGCGTCGCCGCCCGCTACCGGCACGCGACATTCAAAGAACTCGCCGGCCACAGCCACTGGCTGATCGAGGAACCGGGCTGGGAAGACGTCGCTGCCGCCGCGCTCGACTGGCTGAAGTCTGTCTGAGACCCACCGGTAGGCGTGTAGGCCTTCGCGGCGGTGCGCGTCTTCGCGCCGGAGACTCAAGTGGCGCCGCCGTTCATCCGCCTCTAACCTCCGCTGCTCATGACAACCGCACCGACCCGCGAACTCATGCTGGAGTACGAGCAAAGGGCCGAGCACGCCTACGCCGCCATGTACGAAGCCCCCAGCCACGGCCAGAAGGACCTGAAGGACGACGCGCTCTTCTTTCTCGCCCGCGCCATCGAGGTCGCCGGCGCGCTGGGCTTCACGCAGGACGCCGCCCGCCTGCGCGCCCGCAGCGACACCATCATGGGCGTCTACAACAGCCAGTTCCGCGGCAATTTCCGCTGAAGGCTACCGGGCGGCCATCAGGCGGGAAGGCCAGCCGATCCGGATCAGCATGCCGTCGGGGCCGGCCACCCCGAACTCATACATCCCCCATTCGCGATGGCGCAGGATGCCGCCGGGCCGGATGATCAGGTCGTCCACCCGCGCCGCGATCGTATCCACCTCCGGCGTGCGGATGAAGACGCCGAACGGATTGTGCTCTTCGGGCACGTTCCACGGCGGCGCACCCGCCTGCGTGAGGTGCACCTCGCAGCCCCAGCCCGTCACGATCACATAGGACGCGTCGCCGCCGGTCCGGGTGAAGCCCAGCCGCTCCCAGAACGGAATCGCGGCCACAAGATCGTTGCTGGGCACGATGGCGAAAGCGCCGACGGTGTCTGCCATGGGTATCTCTCCGGTTTGCGTTCCAGTCTGGACCGGGATCTGTGTCGGTTGTTTCGCCCCAACGTGAAAACCGTGCAACTGCCGGCCGCCTTCAGGACGATGGTTTGTACGGAATGATCCTCGGCACCCATCGCGGCACGTTCTTGCAGTAGGTGCGATACTCCTCGCCGAACTGCTCGCGCAGCGAGGGCTCTTCCTGGATCACGACGACGGCAAACGTGAACAGCCAGAAGAGCACGCCCCACACCGCCACCCGTTCGTCGCCGAACAACAGCGCCTCGCCCAGCAGAATGGTGAGCAGCGCGATATAGATCGGGTTGCGCACACGGCGATAGAAGCCGGTCACGACGAGACGCGTCGGCGGCGCGATCGGTGCGGGTGTGCCAAGCCCGTCCCAGGTGAAACGCGCAAACGAACTGAGGAGCGGCAGGAACCCCAGCACGATCATCGCGACACCGGCCCATCGCAAAGCCTCGATGCCGAAGAACGGCGGGCCGACGCGCCACTGCGTGATCCACCACGGAATGAGGCCCAGAATGGTCCCCGGCGCGACGATGAAGAACACCAGCGACCCCAGCGAAGCCCAGAAACGGCGCATGGCTCATCCTCCATGATCGCGCGACGCAAAGCGGCCGTGCGAAAGCGTCTCGACCAGGCCCACGGTCCAGCACATCGGGCATCCCCGAAACGCAATGAGCGCGCCAACGCCCGCGCCCAGCGATAGCCATGGCTGCGCGGTCTGGTGGACGATTGCCCAGGCGAGCAGCGCCGCCGCCGCGGCGCCGCGCAAAAGGTGTGCACCCAGGAAGGCGCTCCCGAACAGGCCGGCTCCGCGAAAGTAATTCATTTGCGCCCGCCATCGCCGAGCAGGTATTCGCGCACCAGGGCGCGGGCGCGGCGCAGGCGGCTTTTGGCCGCCTCGCGCGTCACGCCCAGCCGCCCGGCGATTTCCCAGATCGTCAGGTCTTCCAGATCGCGCAGCAGCAGCACTTCGCGATGCGACGGCGAAAGCGACTCGATCGCATGGACCAGGTCTATGCGCAGCTCGTCCGGCGGGACCTTTGCCAGCGCGCGCGACTCGTCCAGGCTGGTGAGCTCCTCGACCCCGCGCATGAGCATCAGCGCCGGCAGCATGCAAACGCGCGCGATGACGGTCACCAGCCAGCCGGCGAGTGCGGCCGGACTGCGGATCGTGCCCACGCGCCGGTACACGACGATGAGCACTTCCTGCACCACGTCCTCGATGACCGAAGCGCGGTGGCAAAGGCGCCGTGCATAGCGCCGAATGTCGGGTTGCAGCGCGACCAGCAGCTGCGTCAGCGCGTGCCGGTCACCCGATTGTGCCGCGAGCAGGATATCGTCCGATACGCGCGCCACGGCCGTCACCCCTTCAGAGGCGCGCGCCCGGCGATGGCACAGGCCGGGCAATAGCCGAACACGCCGGTAACCAGCGTCACGACACCCGCGCCGCCGAGCAAAAGCCCCAGAGGCGACGCGTGCAGCGCAACCACGCCGCATATGAGCATCAGGCCCCCGCCGATCAGCCTCGCCGCGCGCTCCCACCCGCCAACGTTCTTCCTATACCACATGGTGCCGTGCTCCGGTTCGTGACGCGCCGCTATTGGCGCATTCACCGGATAAGAGGGCCCAAACCCGCCGCCGGGGTCGCGGCTCAGAAAATAATTTGAGGGGCTGCCGGCCGGGGCGCGGGCCTTGGCCGCTGAGGAACGCGGGCATCGGCCGTTTCGGTTAATGCCGGGCCGGCCGCCTCAGCGGTAACACCACGTCCCGTGGCAGCGGTAGCGATAGTACCCGGCCCAGTGATGACCGGCTCCGGCGTGATCACGTGGATCAGCACGTCGGTCTCGGCGTGCAGCGCGCGCCCGGTGCCGTGTCTCCGGCGGCGATCGCAGGCTCGTTCAGCCGCCCCGACACGACATAGACCGTCCGGATGGTCCTTCATTGGGCACCGCGCGAAGGCGCAACAGGAACGGGCCGCCCCTTCGTGTTCAGCGGCGCCAGGTCGACGCCGTCGAACACCGGCCGCGCCGCCGCTTCCTTCTGGTGCCGCATCGCCATCGCCGCGCGTCCTTGCGAGAAAATATCCAACACAATGGTCCTAAAATAGGTCTTGACACACATATCTATAACCCCTATATGTTCCTTCCATGAAGGAGCATTGCCATCGCTTGATCTGATAATTCGCGAGCACATACAGGACCTTACGGGGCGCCTCGCGCGACAACCCCGCCGGCCCGGAATCTATCCGCCGAACTGACCCTTACGCCGCATGTGGCGAGGCAGACGGGCGAACATCCAAAGGGGCCGGCAAAGGAACGGTGGTTTAAAGCGCAGACGCCGAGCGGTTGGGTTCTCCCTTGCGCCGGCCAGTCAGACGCACAAGACCAGCGGGATCAGCCCCGGAACGCATCACAGGCACCAGCCCTCACGGCCCCGCCACAGCGTCCGAAGCGGCAACTCCCGCTCTTTTTTTGGCCATCACCTCCCCCTTGTGGGGACGTCGACAAAATCGCGAACGGCACGGTGAACAAAAAGGCCGGGGCGAACCCCGGCCTTCTGCATGTGTGCGGGGCGGTCTCGCTGCGCGATGGTCCTCCTCCGCCGCCGCGTCGCGGCAAGGGAGGAGCCTTGTCACTAATAACCCAGCAGCGTGGCGTAGCGGTCGCGGTGATAGGAGCTGCCGCCGAAGGTCGCCTCCTGGGCGCGGGCGCGCTTCAGGTAGAGGCCGGCATCGTGCGCGTCCGTCATGCCGATGCCGCCATGCATCTGCACCATCTCGTTGGACACGAGATGGACGAGATCGCCGACCTTGGCTTTGGCGAGCGAGGCAAGCTGCGCCACGTCGTTCGCATCCTTGTCGATCGCGGCGAGCGCACCTTCGACGCAGGAGCGCGCCAGCTCGAGATCGGTGAACATCTTCGCGGCGCGGTGCTGGAGCGCCTGGAAGCTGCCGATCTTCTGGCCGAACTGCTCGCGGGTCTTGAGGTATTCGAGCGTGACGTCGAAGGACTGCGCGGCGTGGCCGAGCATCTCCGCCGCGAGACCGGCGCGGGCGCGGTCCAGTGTCGCGTCGAGGATGCCGTAGCCTTCGCCCGATCCCAACGCTTCGCCCTCGACATCCTTGAACGTCAGGTTTGCGTAGCCCCGGCTGTCGACGGTCTTCAACTTCTCGCGCGTCAGGCCGGATGCCTTGCCGTCGACCGCGACCAGCGTGATGCCGGACTTGTCGCCGGGTTTGCCGGAGGTGCGGGCCGCGACGATGATGAGGTCGGCGGTCCCGCCGTCCAGCACCCAGGTCTTCCTGCCGTTGAGCTTCACCTTGCCGCCCGACGCGGTTCCGGCGAGTGCGATCTTCTCCGGATGGTGGTGCGGGCCTTCGTCGACGGCGAGCGTCGCGATCAGCTTTCCTTCCGCGATTTGCGGCAGGTACTTCTTCTTCTGCGCATCCGACGCGCCGAGCAGCAGCGCGGTGGTCGCGGTGAGCGCGGTGGAGATCAGCGGCGAAGCAGTGAGCGTACGGCCGGTTTCTTCCAGCACGAGGCCGAGCGTCAGGTAGCCGAGGCCGGTGCCGCCGAGATCTTCCGGAATGAGGATACCGGCCCAGCCCATCTCGGCCATTTCCTTCCACGCCGCGCGGTCGAAGCCGTCGGCGTTGCCGCTGTCGCGCACCTTGCGGAAGGCGGTGACCGGCGACTTCTCCGACACCCACGACTTCGCACCGTCGCGGATCATCGTCTGTTCTTCGTTCAAGACTGCCATTGTGTTCTTCCCTTCAAGTTCTGTGTTCGTGTGTGCCGGTTACTGGTGATCGAGCAGGCCGAGGATACGCTTGGCGATGATGTTGTTCTGGATCTCCTGGCTGCCGCCGTAGATCGTCGTCGCCTTGCCGCCGAGCCAGCCGCGGATGGTGTCGAGTTCGTCACGCGTGAAGCCTTCGCCTTCCCAGCCGAGGCCCTGATGGCCCATCACTTCGACCAGGAGCTCGGCACGTTCCTGGCCGATGCGCGAGCCCGCGTTCTTCATGATGGAGGTGGTGGCCGATGGACCCTGGTTGCCCTTGGCCTCCGCCTGCGCGCGGAAGATGGTCATCATGAACGCGCGCTGGTCCATCAGGTGATTGGTAAGGCGCGTGCGCAGGTCGGCGTCGGCAACCTGCCCGTTGTCATTGGCGCCTACATATTCCTTCGCCACGACATCGAGGGTGCGGGCTTCGCCACCGCGGTTGAGACCACCGCCGCCCACGCCGCCGCCGAGACCCGCGCGCTCGAACTGAAGCAGGCGCTTGCCGATGGTCCAGCCGCCGTTCAGCGGACCCATCAGATTCTCCTTCGGCACCTTCACGTCGGTGAAGAAGGTCTCGCAGAACGGCGAATTGCCGCTGATCAGCTTGATCGGCCGGACTTCGACGCCCGGCGACTTCATGTCGATCAGCAGGAAGGAGATGCCTTCATGCTTCTTGCTGTTGTCGGTGCGGACCAGGGCGAAGCACATGTCCGCGAACTGTGCGCCCGAGGTCCATATCTTGGAGCCGTTGACCAGGAAGTGGTCGCCCTTGTCGATGCACTGCGTGCGCAGCGAGGCGAGGTCGGAGCCGGCACCGGGTTCGCTGTAGCCCTGGCACCACCACACGTCGCCCTTCACGATACCGGGGACGTGCTTGGCTTTCTGCTCGGGGCTGCCGTATTCGAGCAGCGTCGGACCGAACATCATCACGCCCATGCCGCCAATCGGATTGAAGGCGCCGATGCGGCCCATCTCCTGTTGCAGCACGCGCGCCTGCGCGGTCGAGAGGCCACCCGCACCATACTCTTTCGGCCAGGTCGGCGTGCCCCAGCCCCTATCGCCCATCGCCTTTTTCCACTTGGCGAAGTCGGTGGTGTTCGACGGGCCGTCTTCGCCCATCATCATGCCACCCTTGCCTTTCAGCGACGGCGGGAAGTTGGCTTCCAGCCATTTGCGGGCTTCGAGGCGGAAGGCCTCCAGATCGGTATCGGCGTTCGCGGCCGCACTCATGCGTTTGCTCCTGTTGCTTACTTCTGATCCGGAAGGCCCAGCACGCGCTTGGAGACGACGTTGAGGTTCACCTCCGACGTGCCGCCTTCGATGGAATTTCCCTTGGCGCGCAGCATGGTGCGCATCGCCATTGTCTCTCGCGGACTGTAGGCGTCGCCTTCCCAGCCCAGGCCCTGGGTGCCGAGCGTTTCGACCAGAAGCTCCGTGCGCTCCTGGTTGATCTTCGCCATGGCGTATTTGAACACCGATGCGGCAGCGGAGGGGCCTTTCCCGGCCTTCGCCTCTTCCTCCGAGCGGCGGATGGTCATCTGGAAGGCGCGCGCTTCCATCTTGTGCGCGGTGATCCGGGAGCGCAGGTCGCGGTCGGCGACCTTGTCGTTCTCCATGCCGACATAGTCCTTGGCCGCGTGCTCGAGGTCATAGACCGCAGCGGTGCCGGCCGCGCCGCTGCCGCCGCCCGCGATGTTCTGACGCTCGAACTGGAGCAGGCGCTTGGCGATTGTCCAGCCGGCGTTGAGCGTGCCGATGAGTTGGTCTTTCGGGACCTTCACGTCGGTGAAGAAGGTTTCGCAGAAGACGGAGGCGCCGCTGATCAGCTTGATCGGGCGCGGTTCGACGCCGGGCGATCTCATGTCGATTGTGATGAAGCTGATGCCTTCGTGCTTCTTGGTGTTGTCGGTGCGCACGAGGCAAAAGCACCAGTCGGCAAACTGCGCGCCGCTGGTCCAGATCTTCTGGCCGTTGATGAGATAGTGGTCGCCCTTGTCGACGCACTGCGTGCGCAGCGAGGCGAGGTCGGAGCCGGCGCCGGGTTCAGAGTAGCCCTGGCACCAGCGCGTCGTGCCGTTGACGATGCCAGGCATGAAGCGACGCTTCTGTTCATCGGTGCCGAATTCGAGCAACGTCGGACCAAACATCATGACGCCCATGCCGCCGATCGGATTGAAGGCGCCGGCCGCGGCGATTTCTTGTTGCAGTACCCGTGCCTGTCCACGCGAGAGACCACCACCGCCCCATTCGCGCGGCCAGGTGGGAACGCCCCATCCTTTCGCGCCCATCGCGGCTTTCCATCTCAGGAAATCCGGCTCCTGCGAGCCGAAGCCTTCCATGAACTGCAGCGCGGGCTTGCCCTTGAGCGACGCCGGGAAGTTCGCCGCGATCCACGCGCGCGCGTCCGTGCGGAAGGCATCGAGATCGGAGTCGAGGGATTCCGCGGCGCTCATGGCTTACTGGTGGTCGAGCAGGCCAAGGATGCGCTTGGCGATGATGTTGGACTGGATCTCGTTCGAGCCGCCGTAGATCGACATCGCCTTGCCCGAGAGCAGGTTGCGCGTGGCGTTGATTTCGTCGGCAGAATAGCTCTCGCCTTCCCAGCCGAGGCCCTGGAAGCCCATGATCTCGACCATCAGTTCGGCGCGCGTCTGCGCGACCTTCACGTTGGCGTTCTTCATGATCGAGGTGACGGCGGACGGCCCTTGGTTGCTCCTGGCTTCATCCTGCATGCGCTGGACGGTGAGGCGCATCGCGGCAGCGTCCATCATGTGATCGGCAACGCGGGTGCGCAGGTCGTGGTCGGCGATCTGCCCGTGCGCATCGCTGCCGATGTACTTCTTGGCGATCTCGTCCACCGTGCGCGCATCCGCGCCGCGGAAGGAGGCGCCGCGGCCGCCGGCGCCGCCCTGGCCGTCACGCTCGAACTGGAGCAGGCGCTTGCCGACGGTCCAGCCGCCGTTGAGCGGGCCCATGAGCTGGTTCTTCGGCACCTTCACGTCGGTGAAGAAGGTCTCGCAGAAGGGCGAGTTGCCGCTAATGAGCTTGATCGGGCGCGTCTCGACGCCCGGGGTGCGCATGTCGATCAGCAGGAAGCTGATGCCCTCATGCTTCTTGGTGTTGTCGGTGCGGACGAGGCAGAAGCACCAGTCCGCGTATTGCGCGCCGGAGGTCCAGATCTTCTGGCCGTTGACAAGGAAGTGGTCGCCCCTGTCGACGGCCTGCGTGCGCAGGCTGGCAAGGTCGGAGCCGGCGCCAGGCTCGCTGTAGCCCTGGCACCAGCGCACGGTGCCGGTGCGGATGCCCGGCATGTGCTGCTTCTTCTGCTCTTCGCTGCCGTATTCCAAGAGTGTCGGGCCGAACATCGCGACGCCCATCCCGCCGATCGGGTTGAAGGCGCCGGCGCGCGCCAGTTCCTGCAACAGCACGCGGCCTTGCGCCTTGGAGAGGCCACCGCCCCACGGCTTCGGCCAGGTGGCGATGCCCCAGCCCTTCTCGCCCATCGCTTCCTTCCATTTCAGGAAGTCGGGTTCCCTGGAACCGAAGCCTTCCATGAAGGACATGGCGTCCCGGCCCTTGAGCGACTTGGGAAAGTTCGCGTCGATCCAGCTTCGCGCTTCGGCACGGAATGACTCGAGTTGGCTATCTGCTTGCGGCGCACCCATGCATGTTCCTCCCGGTTTCCCGGCGAGTAGCGAATAGCGAATGGCGAGTGGGGAGACCCCTACTCGCTACTCGCAATTCGCTATTCGCTCTTTTTGTCATTTTGCGTCGTTCAGCCCCAGCACGCGCTTGGAGATGACATTCAGGTTGACCTCGGACGTGCCGCCCTCGATCGAGTTGCCCTTGGCGCGCAGCATGCCGCGCATAGCGGCGATCTCGCCAGGTTTGTAGGTGTCGCCTTCCCAGCCCAGCCCCTGCGTGCCGAGGACTTCGACCATCAGCTCGGTGCGTTCCTGGTTGGTCTTGGCGGCGGCGTATTTGATGATCGACACCGCGGGAGACGGACCCTTGCTGGCCTTCGATTCTTCTTCGATGCGCCGCACAGTCATCGCAAAGGCGCGCGCTTCCATCTTGTGGGTGGTAATGCGCTGGCGCAGGTCAGCGTCTGCAATCTTGCCGGCATTGCTCTTGCCGACATAGTCGAGCGCAGCGTGTTCGAGATCGTAACCCTGTCCGCCACCGCCGCCGAAACCGCCGGACGAGATGTTCTGGCGCTCGTACTGCAGAAGGCGCTTCGCAATATCCCAGCCACCATTGAGTTTACCGACGAGCTGTGCCTTCGGCACCTTCACGTCGGTGAAGAAGGTCTCGCAGAACGGCGACTGGCCGTTTATCAGATTGATCGGGCGCGCCTCGACACCCGGCGACGTCATGTCGAACAGCATGAAGGAGATGCCCTCATGCTTCTTGGTGTTGTCGGTACGCACGAGACAGAAGATCCAGTCGGCGCGGTCGGCGTACGACGTCCAGATCTTCGATCCGTTGATCAGGTAGTGGTCGCCCTTGTCGACCGCCTGGGTGCGCAGGCCGGCGAGGTCGGAGCCGGCGCCCGGCTCGGAGTAGCCCTGGCACCAGCGGATTTCACCTTTCACGATCTGCGGCAGAAAGCGCTTCTTCTGCTCTTCAGTGGCGTATTCGAGCAGCACCGGGCCCAGCATCCAGAGGCCAAAAGACATCAGCGCGGGCCGCGCCTTGATGCGGCCAAGCTCCTGCTGCAGCACGCGGGCTTCGGCGTTCGACAGGCCGCCACCGCCGTACTCTTTCGGCCAGGTCGGGGCCGTCCAGCCCTTGGCGCCCATGCGGTCGAGCCAGAGCTTCTGTTCCGGGTTCTTGAATTGCGCCTTGCGGCCACCCCAGATCGAGTTGTCGTCGTCATCGGTGACGGCAATGTCAGCGCCGCCGCGCATGGAGGGCGGGCAGTTCGCCTCCAGCCAGGCGCGGGTCTCAGTCCGGAAAGCCTCGAGATCGCTCATAATCCTCACCATCCGGGTTCTGGGGCCCGGCAGACATTTAATTGTAGTGGCGTATACCGGGCGCGCAACGGCCGGCATACCGCTTCGTCGAAATTAGGCCGCTTCGTCGCGCCTCGGCCCCAAGTCCATGATGCCGCAGCGATAACCGCGGCGTGCTGGAATGTCAGAGCTGCGGCGGTGTCGTTCCGGCCGGAATGATGACCAGGCGAAACGCCTTGTCACTCTTCAGCCAGTCACGCGCTGCGGCCTGGATGTCATCAGGCGTGACCGCCTTGAGATCGGGGATCGTGCTGCGGATCACATCGAGCAGGCGGGGGTCCTGCTGCGAACCGGACAGCAGCGTCAGCCAGTATTCGTTTGTCTGCTGCTGGCGCTGGATGTCCTCGACACGGGGACCGCGGGCGCGGTCAAGCTCATCCGGCGTGACCGTTGTCTTCGCCAGGTCCTCCGCCACCGTGCGCACCGCCGCGTAGAAGTTGGTCAGCTTGTCGGGCGGAACCTGCGCCAGAGCATAGACGAAGCCGTAATCCGGCGACACCACCGATGAGAAGCTGGAGGCGCCAGGGGTGTATGTGATGCCCTCCTTCGTGCGCAACTCATCCAGCAGGCGCTGGGAAAATATCTCCGCCATCACGCGCAGGGTGCGCTGAAGCTTCATGTCGGGCATGAAGCCCTGGGTTGGGAATGCGATCGCCGCGACGGCCTGGTTCGCAGCGCCATGGTGATAGAGGACCACCGGCTGCGGCGTGGGACCGGGGAAGTGCTCATCGCCGTCGTGTGGCCTGGCGGCAAGGGGACGGGATGGCAGCGCACCAAAGGTGGCGGCGACTGACCGGATCGCCTGATCGACCGTCACGTCGCCGACCACGGTGATGTCGAGAGGGCCTTTCGCCAACGTGGGGGCGAGCACAGCCTTCTCGTCGTCGAGCGAGGCCGTGTTGATCTCCGACAAGGTGGCCGTGCGCCAGCGCGCGTCCTTGTCATGCGTCAGGCTGTAGAACTCGCGGCTGAGCAGGTTGGACGGCGCAGACTCCATCTCCACATAGCTGCCCGAATAATAGGTGCGCGCCTGATCGAACGCCTGCGGCCGCCACGCCGGGTCGGTGACGTAGGCAGCAAGGACCTGAAGTTCCGCATCGAGGTCAGAGGCGCGGGCCTGCCCGTTCAGCGTGAACTCGTCATCGCCGGCAGAGAGCGTGGCACCCCACGACTTGTCCGACATGTACCGCTGAAGGTCGTCGACGGTATATTTGCCGAGGCCTCCCTGGATGAATGAACCCGAAAGCGCCCAGACCGGCGCGACGTGATCGCGCGGCAGGCCGACGCGGCCGCAGCAGACGCGCACATTCATGAGGATTTGGCCGACGCGAAGCTGGGTCGGCTTGATGGTGAGCGTCACGCCGTTCTCGAACTTTACATAGGTGACGCCAAGGTCGTCGACCATCCGCTGTGACGCGACTTTGCCCGGCTTGCCGAAATTCGTGTAGGGCCAGGGTGGCGCGGCAGCGGCCGTGCTCTCGCCGATCGGGACCTTGCGCTCATCGGCCAGCGCGGCAGTTACGGCCTCTTCGCCGCCCGGAAGCGGGCTCGCGCTGCTGATGAATATCTTCGGGTCGCCCTTGAACAGCTCGCGCAGAGCGGCATTCACTTGGTCCGCTGTCAGGTGCGCGACGACCTTGTTGTAGAGTTCGAGGTCGTTCTGCGGCGAGGTGAAGACCGTCTTTTCGTCCACCGAACGCAGCAGGTTGCCGATCACCTGCGACGAGGGCGTGGTGTCGGCAGCGGCGTTCGTGTTTTCGAAGAAGGTGCGGTACTGCGCGACGACCTGGTTCACCTCATCCTGCGTCACGCCGTTCTGCACAGCTTCGCGCCACGCATGATCAACCGTCTTCAGGCCATCCGATCCCTGCCCTGTTCGGTAATTCACCACCAGTTCGGTGACGTCGGCGATGCTGTCAGTCGGGGTGTGGCTCGCAGACGCGGCGATGAATTGTGGCGTCGGCGCGTGCGCAAGCTGGCTGAGCCGCTGGTTCAGGACACCCAGGGCGACGAAACGCAGCACATCGCGGGTTTCGCGCGTGACAGTATCAGGCGTTTTGTCAAAGGGCGTGGGCCAGCTAAAGATGATGTAAGTCTGCGCGCCGGCTTCGCTGAAAAGGCGGACCCGCTTCGGCGTCGCGGTCGGCAGAGTGTAAACGGGAGCCGGATGCGCAGCTGCGCGGGCCTTCCAGTCGGAGAACTTGGCCTTGATCTTGGCTTCCATAGCCTTCGGGTCGATGTCGCCGACGATGAGCAAGGTGGCGCGTTCGGGGCGGTACCAGGCCTCATAGAAGCCGCGCACGAGCTTGGGCGTGGCGTTGGCGACGACCTTCTCTAGACCGATCGGTGTCAGCGCATGCGCGGCGCGGTCGCCGTAGAGATAGACATAATCGTCGGTGCGCAGATGGGTGATCGGGACGTCACGCAGGCGGAGTTCTGCCAGCACCACGTTGCGCTCGGTGTCCAAGGCGTCCTTGCTGATGTTCAGGTTGCTTGCGATCTCGCGCATCAGCATGAGCGCGGTATCGACGGACGCCGCATCGCTCTTTGGCATGTCGAATGAATAGACAGTCTGCGTTGCGGCGGTGAAGGCGTTGGTGTCTGCGCCGAAGGTGAGGCCAAGGCTCTGCAGCAGCTTGACGGTGTCACCGTCGGCAACGTGCTGCGAGCCGCGGAACGCCATGTGTTCCAGCATGTGAGCGATGCCCTGCTCGTCCTCGTGCTCCATCAGCGAGCCGGCGTCGATACGGAAGCGAACCGAGAGACCGCCCTTTGGCGTGGCATTGTGCCTGATCGCGTAGCGCATGCCGTTGGGCAGCGTGCCGAACACGACGGATGGATCGGCGGGCAGATCGCTGGCGGCCTGCGGCCAGGGTTGCGACGGCTTCGCCGCGTTCGCGGGAGCGATGATGGCAAGGCAAAGGAGAACGGACGCGGCGGACAGCCAGCGCGCAAGAAATCTCATGAATTGTTCCTGAGAGTTCGCAGAATTGAACCTGAACCGTACAAGCGGGTGATTGTCCGGGCCAAGGCCCAGGGGTCAAGCCCGGCAACGCAAATAGAGCGTCACAATGGGGCGAAGATGTGATCGCTAGCGCGGTAACTCGGACGAACCCATCAAGAATTCGTCAACGGCACGGGCGCACTGGCGGCCTTCGCGGATCGCCCAGACCACCAGCGACTGGCCACGGCGCATGTCGCCACAGGAATACACCTTCGGAACCGTCGTCTTGTAGTCGATGACGTTCGCCTTGACGTTCCCGCGTGGATCGACCGCTGCGCCGGACTGCGCGACGAGACCGTTGTGGCGCGCTGAGAGGAACCCCATGGCGAGAAGCACAAGATCGGCTTTGAGATAGAACATGCTGCCTTCGACCTCGCGCATTTCCATGCGGCCACCGGCGCCGTTCACCCATTCAACGCGGACGCATTCCAGCGCTTCGACCTTGCCGTTCTCGCCGATCGCGCGCTTCGTGACGACCGAGAAGTCGCGCTCGGCGCCCTCTTCATGACTCGACGAGGTGCGGAGTTTGAGCGGCCAATCGGGCCAGGTGAGCGATTTGTTCTCGTGCGCCGGCGGCTTCGGCATGATCTCAAGCTGCGTCACGGTTTTGGCGCCGTGGCGGTTCGAGGTGCCGATGCAATCCGAACCGGTGTCGCCGCCGCCGATCACTACGACGTCGAGGCCCTTTGCGCTGATCGTACCTCGCGGCGCTGCCTTGGATTCCGGGTCACCGGCAACGCGCCTGTTCTGCTGGGTGAGGAAATCCATCGCGAAATGGATACCGTCGAGCGTGCGGCCTTCAATGTCGAGGTCGCGCGGCAGCTCCGCGCCGCCGGACATAACCACCGCATCGTAGTCGGCGAGCACCATCGACACCGGCATGGCGGCGCCAACCTCGACGCCGGGCTGGAAGGTGACGCCCTCGGCTTCCATCTGGCGCATGCGGCGGTCGATCAGATGTTTTTCCATCTTGAAGTCGGGGATACCGTAACGAAGCAAGCCGCCGATACGGTCGTTCTTCTCGAACACCGTAACGCGATGGCCGGCGCGCGCGAGTTGTTGCGCGGCGGCGAGGCCCGAGGGGCCGGACCCGACCACCGCGACGTTCTTGCCCGTCTTCTTCTTCGCGACCTGCGGCTGGATCCAGCCCTCTTCCCAGCCGCGGTCGACGATCTGGCACTCGATGGTCTTGATGGTGACCGGATTGTCCTGGAGGTTCAGCGTGCACGACGCCTCGCATGGCGCCGGACAGACGCGGCCCGTGAACTCCGGGAAGTTGTTGGTGGAGTGCAGCGTCTCCAGCGCACCGCGCCAGCTCTCGCGGTGGACGAGATTGTTGAAGTCCGGAATCAGGTTGTTGACCGGGCAGCCGTTGTGACAATACGGGATACCGCAATCCATGCAGCGCGAGGCTTGCCGCTGCACCTCGGTGTAAGGCAGCGGGTGGACGAATTCGCGGTAGTTATGCGTGCGCGTCTCGGCGTCTTCATAGCCGCGGTCGCGCCGTTCGACGGTGAGGAATCCGGTGGGGTTCGCCATGGTTGCTATTCCGCCGCCACCGATTTGAGGCCGCCGCGCTCGCGTTTGAGATCAGCCAGCGCCTTGGCGTAGTCGGTCGGCATTACCTTGACGAAGCGGGGCAGTGCGACGTCCCAGTTGTCGAGAATTTCCTTCGCACGGGCGCTGCCTGTGTGGAGATGGTGACGCTCGATCAGGATACGCAGACGTTCGGCATCGAAGCGGAGCGGATCGCCCATGCCGGAGTCGTAAGAGCTGATCGAACGCTGTCGTGGCGCATCGGGTTCATCGCCGCCATGCGCCGGAGCGATGCGCTCCAGGGCGACCATCGCCTTGTTGCAGCGTTCTTCGAACTTGCCTTCGATATCGTAGACGTACGCGATGCCGCCTGACATGCCGGCAGCGAAGTTGCGGCCGGTCTTGCCGAGCACGGCGACGACGCCGCCGGTCATGTATTCGCAGCCGTGATCGCCGGTGCCTTCGACCACCGCGACGGCGCCCGAGTTGCGCACTGCGAAGCGCTCGCCCGCGACGCCTTCGAAATAGGCTTCGCCCGCGATGGCGCCGTAGAGAACGGTATTGCCGACGATGATGTTCTCGGTCGGCTCGCGCGTGGCGGGCTTGGGCTGGCGCACGACGACACGGCCGCCTGAGAGCCCCTTGCCGACATAATCGTTGGCATCGCCGGTGAGTTCAAGGCTAACGCCGCGCGCGGCGAAGGCGCCGAAGCTCTGGCCCGCATTGCCGGTAAAGCGGATCTGGATCGTGTCTTCCGGAAGGCCGGCGTGACCGTGATGGCGCGCGATCTGGCCCGACAGCATGGCGCCGACGGTGCGATCGACGTTGCGGATCGCACGATCGATGCGCACCGGCTGGCCCGAGAGGATTGCCGGCTGCGCCGCCTTGATCAGGTCGTTGTCCAGTGCGGTGTGCAGGTTGTGGTTCTGCTTCTCGCAGTGGCGGATGTTCACGCCATCCTTGTGCGGCGGCTGATAGAGCAGCCGCGCGAGATCGACACCCTTCGCTTTCCAGTGGTTGATGGCGCCGATCATGTCGAGCCTGTCGGCGCGGCCGGTCATCTCGGCCAGGGTGCGGAAGCCGAGCTTGGCCATGATCTCCCGCAGTTCTTCGGCGACGAAGAAGAAGTAGTTGATCACGTGCTCGGGCTGACCGGTGAAGCGCTTGCGCAGCACCGGGTCCTGGGTTGCGACGCCCACCGGGCAGGTGTTCAGATGGCACTTGCGCATCATGATGCAGCCGGCGGCAATCAGCGGCGCGGTGGCGAATCCGAACTCGTCGGCGCCGAGCAGCGCGCCGATGGCGACGTCACGCCCGGTGCGGATACCGCCGTCAACCTGCACCGCGATGCGGCCGCGCAAGCCATTCAGCACCAGGGTCTGCTGGGTTTCGGAGAGGCCGATTTCCCACGGGCTGCCCGCGTGCGTCAGCGAGGTGAGCGGCGAGGCACCCGTGCCGCCTTCGTAGCCGGAGATCGTCACGTGATCGGCGCGGCACTTGGCGACGCCGGCGGCAACGGTGCCGACACCGACCTCAGAGACCAGCTTCACGGAGATGCGCGCCCGTTCATTGACCATCTTGAGGTCGCGGATGAGCTGGGCGAGGTCCTCGATCGAATAGATGTCGTGGTGCGGCGGCGGCGAAATCAGGCCGACGCCGGGGGTCGCGTGACGCACCTTGGCAATGTTCTTGTCGACCTTGTGGCCCGGAAGCTGGCCGCCTTCGCCGGGCTTGGCGCCCTGGGCCATCTTGATCTGGATGTCGTCGGCGTTGACGAGATATTCGGTTGTGACGCCGAAGCGGCCGGATGCAACCTGCTTGATCTTCGACCGCATGGAGTCGCCGTTGGGCAGCGGCACGAAGCGGTCCGGCTCCTCGCCGCCCTCACCTGTGTTGGAGCGACCGCCGATCCGGTTCATCGCGATGGCGAGCGTGGTGTGCGCCTCGCGGCTGATGGAGCCGAAGCTCATGGCTCCGGTGGAGAATCGCTTGACGATCTCCGCCGCGCTTTCGACCTCGTCCAGCGGAATCGGCTTGTCGACGAACTTGAACTGCATCAGGCCGCGGATGGTGAGCAGCCGCTCGTTCTGTTCGTTGATGGAGCGTGCGAAAGCCTGGTATTCGCCGGGCAGGTTGCCGCGGACCGCATGCTGGAGCTTCGACACCGACTCCGGTGTCCAAGCGTGGTCTTCGCCGCGGATGCGGAAGGCGTAGTCGCCGCCGGCGTCTAGTGCGTGGCGATAGATCGGGTTGTCGCCGTAAGCATCGCGGTGCCGCCTGACGCACTCCTCCGCAATCTCCTTGATGCCGATGCCTTCGATGGTGGTTGCGGTGCCGGTGAAATACTTCTCGACGAACTTCGATGAGAGACCGACCGCATCGAAGATTTGAGCGCCGCAGTAGGACTGATACGTCGAGATGCCCATTTTGGACATCACCTTCAGCAGGCCCTTGCCGATCGCCTTGATGTAGTTCTTTTGGACCTCGTATGGCTTGAGGGTGAGGCCGCGCTGGACGCGGATCTGTTCGAGCGTTTCGAACGCGAGATACGGGTTGATCGCTTCCGCGCCGTAACCGGCGAGGGCGCAGAAGTGATGCACCTCACGCGCTTCGCCGGTTTCGATCACCAGACCGGTCTGCATGCGTAGGCCAAGCCGCACCAGATGATGGTGCACCGCGGCGGTCGCCAGCAGAGCGGGGACGGCAATGCGGTCCTGCGACACGGCGCGGTCGGATAGAATCAGGATGTTTGAGTCCAACAAGACCGCGTTGACGGCTTCGTTGCAGATGCGTTCCACCGCGCGCTCCAGGCCCGCCGCGCCTTCGCTGGCGTCCCACGTCGCGTCGAGCGTCGCCGTGTGAAAGGCCCCGTCTAGCAGCGTTTCGATGCTGCGGATCTTTTCGAGATCGGCGTTGGTGAGGATCGGCTGGCTGACCTCGAGGCGCTTATGCACGCCGGCCTGACGGCCGTAGAGGTTCGGGCGCGGGCCGATCATCGAAACCAGCGACATGACCAGTTCTTCGCGGATCGGATCGATCGGCGGATTGGTCACCTGCGCGAAGTTCTGCTTGAAGTAATGATAGAGCAGCTTCGGTTTCTTGCTAAGCACGGCGAGCGGCGTGTCGGTCCCCATCGAGCCGACCGGATCGTCGGCGAATTGAGACATCGGCTCCAGGAAGAACTGGATGTCCTCCTGCGTGTAGCCGAAGGCCTGTTGCCGATCGAGCAGCGAGGCGGGATCGTTGGCGGGAGCCGCAACCTCTTCCGCGATGTCGAGTTCTTCGAGTTTGAACTGGGTCTTCCTCAGCCAGTCGTCATAGGGCTTGGCGTCGGCCAGCGTGCGCTTGATCTCCTCGTCCTCGATGATGCGGCCTTCTTCGAGATCGATGAGCAGCATCTTACCCGGCTGGAGGCGCCATTTGCGCACGATCTTCTCGTCGGGGACCGGCAGCACGCCCGACTCCGAGGCGAGGATGCAGATGTCGTCGTCGGTGACGATGAAGCGCGCAGGGCGCAAGCCGTTACGATCAAGCGTCGCGCCGATCTGGCGGCCGTCCGTGAAGGCGATAGACGCCGGGCCGTCCCACGGCTCGATCAAAGCGGCGTGGTATTCGTAGAAGGCGCGGCGGCGCTCATCCATCTGCTGGTTGCCAGCCCAGGCTTCCGGAATCAGCATCATCACCGCGTGAGCGATGGAGTAGCCGCCAGCGATCAGCAATTCGAGCGCATTGTCGAGGCTTGCGGTGTCGGACTGGCCATGCGGAATGAGCGGCCACATCTTGTCCAGGTCCGCTCCGAGCAGGTCGGACTCCATGGTGCGGCGGCGCGCGTTCATCCAGTTGACATTGCCGCGTACCGTATTGATCTCGCCGTTGTGCGCAATGAAACGGTAGGGGTGCGCCAGCTTCCAGGACGGGAAGGTGTTGGTCGAGAAACGCTGATGCACCAGTGCGATCGCCGACTTCGTCAGCGGGTTCTTGAGGTCGAGATAGAAGCGGCCAACATCCGGCGCGAGCAGAAGGCCCTTGTAGACCACGGTGCGCGTGGAGAACGACGGCATGTAGAATTGTGCGATCGACGGAAGCTTGTGCTTCTTCGCGAGCGTTTGGAGGGGGTTCTGCGTCTGCTTGCGGATGGCGAGCAGCTTGCGTTCGAAAGTGTCCTGGTCCTTCACGTCGGGGCCGTGCGCCACGATCGCCTGGCGGATCAGCGGCATCTGGTCGAGCACGGTCTTGCCGAGGCCCGTCGCATCGGTGGGCACGTCGCGCCAGCCGATCAGCTTCTGGCCCTCGTTCTTTATGAAACGCTCGAACTGCTTGACGATGATGTCGCGCGCCTTGGGCTCGGGCGGCAGGAAGCACATGGCCACCGCGTAGTGGCCGGGCTGCGGCAGATTCAAGCCGGCCTTGGTTGCCCAGTCGCGTAGCAATGCGTCCGGAATCTGGATCAGGCAGCCAGCGCCATCGCCCACCAGCGGGTCGGCACCGACCGCGCCCCGGTGGTCGAGGTTTATGAGGAGCTGGAGGCCTTGGGCGATGATTTCATTGGATTTTTCGCCCTTGATATTCGCGACAAAGCCCACACCGCACGAGTCATGCTCGTTGCGGGGGTCATAAAGCCCCTGTCTCTCCGGCAGGTCCTGCATCGCGTTTCAAACCCGAATCCAAGCTAGCGGGGCACGAAATTGCCCATTCAGAGCACCAACTAGATCATATATTTCCTGCGCGCCAAGTGCGAATTGCCGCGTTGCAGCACATAGCTGTTAGGGATTTGCCGCACACGTCGGAACAAAGCAAGGACGCCGTAAACGAGCGCCGACGGCCTCGAGGGCAGCTAGGCCGCGGCCTCCGCATAGGCTGCTGCACGCACGAGGCGGACGGTGACCCGTGTGCCCTGCGCAGGGACGCTCTCAATCTGGAGCGCGCCGCCGTGCAGTTCGACAAAGGTCCTGGCGAGGGGAAGGCCGAGGCCCGTGCCCTCGTATTTGCGCTCCAGCCGGTTGTCGACCTGGCCGAAGGGCGTGAGGGCGACCTGGATGTCCTGGGGCGACATGCCGATGCCGGTGTCGGCGATCGTGATGGCTATCGTTTCGCCGTCGTCATCCACCGACACGTCGATGGCGCCTCCGGCTTCCGTGAACTTCACCGCGTTGGACAACAGGTTGAGGAAGACCTGGCGAAGCTTCGCGACCTCGCCCGACACCGGAAGAGGGCGTTCGATCCCGCTGACGCTGAGCTTGAGTCCGGCGGACGAGCATTGATCGGCGACCATGCGCGTGCATTCGCGCAGGACCTGCACGAGATCGACCGGCTTCAGATTCAGTTCCAGCTTGCCAGCCTCGCTCTTGGAGAGGTCGAGCACAGAGTTGATGACGTCGAGCAGGTGGCGGCCGGAGTGCAGGATGTCGCCGGCATATTCGGTGTATTTCGAATTGCCGAGCGGGCCAAACAACTGGCCGCTCAGTATCTCGGAAAAGCCGATGATGGCGTTGAGCGGCGTGCGCAGCTCATGGCTCATATTGGCGAGGAAGCGCGATTTGGCGGCGCTGGCGGCTTCCGCCTCGTGCTTGGCCTGCTTGTAGCTCTGCTCACGCGCCTTGATCTCGCTGAAATCGCTGACGAAGACGATGCGGCCGTTGTCGCTGGTAGGGCTGACGGTGATGCGAACCCAGCGGCCGTCTTCCAGGCATTGTTCGAGGCTGACCGCATTATTGCCGAGCGTTTCGCCCCGGCGTGCGAATTGCCTGCGGAAAGCCGACACAAGGCGATCGAAATCCGCTCCGGGTGCGATGGCCGACGCCGCGGGAAAGAACGCCTTGAACCTGCTGTTCACGATGGCGACCTTGCCGTCGGCGCCGACCAGCATCACGCCTTCGTCGGAATGTTCCAGGGCTTCGGTGAGACGCACCTCGGCCGACGCTGCGCGCGCCGTCTCGCGCGCCATCATCGCCCGAATGCTGTCCTGCATGACAGTCATGGAGCGCAGCAGCATACCGGTTTCGTCCTGGCCGCCGGGCGGGATCGCCGTCTCCATTTCGCCACGCGCGATGCGGTCGGCTACGGACGCGGCCTGGCTCAGTGGCCGCGCGATGCGGCGGGTCAGAAGCAGCGCAAGGAGGATCGCGATGAAGACGGAACCCAGCAGCGCGCCGACCAGCACATAGCGAAACTGGGCGATCGCATCGATCGCCTGGCGGCGCACAACATAGGAGTGGTCGGTGTTGAACTCGATCAGGAGATCGAAGGCGTCGTCGATCGCGCGCGCGATGCGGTCGGTCGCGGCGAAATCGCCGGTATGGCGCGCATCGTTCCAGTGCTTCATGCGTGCCTTGATGATTTCGATTTGCCGCAGTTCGTCAGGCTCGTCGGAATGCTCCTCGGCGACGGCGAGATCGGATGCGAATGTCGTGGCCAGTTCGTCGATATCGCGGTCCAGCGCCTTGCGGTCCGCCGGCGCAGCATGCGTGCGCTCGAGCAGCTTGCGTTCGATCTCCACGAAATCGAGGTTGGCGGCGCGGGCATAGTTCACCGCCATCAGCGGGCGGTCGAACGTATCGACCACCATCTCGCCCGCCTTGTTCAGCACGCTGTAGCCGTAATAGCCCTGCGCCGCGATGATGGCGCTCATCGCTATGAAGGCGGCGAACAGCGTCGCACCGATGGTTCTTGGAACGAGACGCATTCCCGGCCCACAGCTTCCCGTTGCAATCTTGCCGTGTGGGCGTTGCCGGAGCCTTAAGGAGTCAGCGCGTTGGCCACGTCAAATGATGACCTCGTGTTCACTTTACGTGAACCGTGAGCAGCATCTTGGGATGGATGTGACAGCGGACCGCGAAGGTGCCGACGGCGGGGAACTTCAGCACAACATCCTGGCCGGGCTGTTGCTCGTCGGAGTCGAAGTTCAACGAGTCCGACTTCACGTAGATCTGGTGGATGAACTCGTCCCGGTTATGGATGGTCAGCGCATCGCCCGCGTCGAGCGTGACCTCGCCGGGATGAAAGGCGCGGCCCTGCTGCGTGACGGTATGCGCCGCGTCGGCGCCGTGCGCGATGCCAAACGCGAGCACGGCAGCCGCCGACATCAATGAGGCAGCACGAACCACCGCTAGAAGAATCCGACCCACAGCCCGACCATTTCTGAAGCCGTGCAAGCCTAAGCGGAAGCGGTTAAACCCCCATTGAAGCAGCGTGCAACCTATGCCGTGCGAACCCAAATGCTCAAGGTTTCCGCGAAAAAACAGAGGGGTGGACAGGGCTTGGGTGATGGCCTATATCCGCCCGCCTTCGCTGGTCACGGCGACGGTTTCATGACGCGGGGTGGAGCAGCCCGGTAGCTCGTCAGGCTCATAACCTGAAGGTCACAAGTTCAAATCTTGTCCCCGCAACCAACCAACGTAAGCACGCGATCTTAGGCCCGGCCAAGAGCCGGGCCTAAGTCGTTCTGGTGCCAACGTTGTCCCCACGAAGGCGGGACCTTTGCGATGCGCATGGCCGCTCTTCCAGCAGTGCTGACAGCAATCGGACGCAGCGCGGCTAAAGTCACCGGATGACAGCCATCCGACCGATTGCCGAAAACGACTACGCCGGGTGGCGGCCGCTTTGGGACGGCTACAACAGGTTCTATGGTCGCTTCGACGCGACGGCGCTGCCGGAAGCGATCACGGCGCAGACGTGGAAGCGGTTCTTCGATACGGCGGAGCCCGTGTACTGTCTCGTGGCAGAGCGGGACGGCAAGATCATCGGTATCGTGCACTATCTCTTCCATCGCAGCACGACGCTTCTGAACGACATCTGCTATCTCCAGGACCTGTTCACCGACGCGGAAGCGCGTGGCGGCGGCATCGGGCGGGCGCTGATCGAGGCGGTGTACGACAAGGCCAGGGCCGCGGGGTCGGAGCGCGTCTATTGGCAGACGCACGAGACCAATGCGCGGGCGATGGTGCTGTACAACCAGGTGGCCGATCGTTCGGGCTTCCTGGTCTACCGCAAGCAGATCTGACCGCTCCATACATTCCCGTATAGTGGCACCACAGACTTCGGCAATTTCCGTTCGACCCGCGTGAGGCCATTGTCTGGTTCGTCGGAATGAGGACGAAGGCCATGCAGGCGACAGTTCAAACCGGGTGCGTGACGGGCGGCGTCAGGACGTTGCTCAGGCTCGAAGGGCTCGCTGTGCTGACTGCGGCAGTCTTTCTCTACTGGCGGCTTGGGTTCAGCTGGAGCGAATTCGCGTTGCTGTTCCTGGCGCCGGACTTGAGCTTCTTTGCCTATCTGTTCGGACCGCGCTTCGGCGCGGCAGCGTACAACGTGGCGCATTCGACCAATGGCGCGCTGGGGCTGGCCGTGGCGGCAGTTGCACTCAACCAGTCCGCTGTAATCGCGGTCGCCCTGATCTGGCTGGCGCATATCGGTTTCGACCGCTCGCTCGGCTACGGCCTGAAGTACGGCGCGGGCTTCGGCTTCACCCATCTCGGCCGCATCGGCCGCAAGGCCAAGGAGAATTAACGATGTTCATTGGACATTACGGCGTTTCGTTTGCGGGCAAGGCCGCGGAGAAGCGGTTGCCCCTGTGGCTTCTGTTTCTGGCAGTGCAGTGGCTGGACGTCGTCTGGTCGGTGCTGGTGATGCTGAATGTGGAGAAGGTCCGCATTGTGCCGGGTTTCACCGAGAGCAACGACATGGACCTCTATTATATGCCGTACACGCACGGATTGCTGGGAACGCTGGCGTTGTCGGCGGCCTTCGGCGCGGTCGCGATGCTGTTCTGGGGAGAGCGGCGGGCGGCAATCTGGGCCGTGGCGGCCGGCGCGGTGTTCTCCCACTGGCTGCTCGACCTGATCGTGCACGTTCAGGACCTGCCGTTGTGGGGCGACTCGTTCAAGGTGGGCTTCGGACTGTGGCAGCATCGCTGGATCGAGCTCGCGCTGGAGCTCGCGATCCTGCTGGTTGGCGCTGCGATCTATGCCCGTGCCGTGCCAAGCAGGACGCGCCGCGGCGATACCGCCCTGTGGGCCTTCGTGGCGGCGATGGTCGCGGTTCAGGTGTACGGATCGTTCGGGCCCGAGCCGGAATCGGGGCTGGACGAGGCTCACATGGCTCTGACCGCATACCTCGTTTTGGCCGGCCTGGCGGTGCTGGTGGACTGGTCGCGGGGCACCCTGGGAACCCGGATCGCCTCCGGCGTCGGTAGCGGTCAACCCGGCTACGCACGGTAACTTAGTTAAGGAAGTACGATTGACGGGCCGGGGGCGAAACGCCATAACCCCGGCCCTGTCACGCGTTCCAAGTCGAAGGGAGTGTGCATGGGTATTCAACTTCCCGCCGGATACAAGCCGACGGAGAGCGAACCCTTTATGAATGAGCGGCAGCGCGAGTATTTCCGCCGCAAGCTCAACACCTGGAAAGAAGACATCCTCCGCGAAAGCCGCGAGACCATCCAGAACCTCCAGGCCGAAACCGTTCCCCATGCCGACCTTGCCGACCGTGCCTCGACCGAAGCGGAGCGCCAACTCGAACTTCGCACCCGCGACCGCCAGCGCAAGCTGATCGCCAAGATCGACGCGGCGCTGCGCCGGCTGGAAGACGGGTCTTACGGATTCTGCGAGGAGACGGGTGAGCCGATCTCGCTGAAGCGTCTGGATGCACGGCCGATCGCGACGCTGTCGCTCGAAGCGCAAGAGCGGCACGAGCGGCGCGAGAAGGTGTATCGCGACGATTGACGAGAAAGGGCCGGACGCAAGTCCGGCCCTTCTTGTTTCCAGAAGTAGGCAGCGGCCGGATGCTCGCGCATCCAGCCGCTGCACTGGCCCTTCCATCTCATTTTGAGATGGAATCTGAATTCACTTCACACGGCTGTCATCGCATCACCACGGCATGAGGATATCGAACAGCTGCGAGCCGTAGCGCGGCTGTTGCATGTCGCTGACCGTGCCGCGGCCGCCGTAGGAAATGCGGGCCTCGGCGATCTGGCTCAGGTCGACCGTGTTTGACGCGGTGATGTCCTCGGTGCGCACGATGCCGCTGACCTGGAGATCGCGCAGCTCGTTGTTCACGCGCACCTGCTGGTGACCGCCGATGACGAGGTTGCCGTTCGGCAGAACCTGCGTGACCAGCGCGGCCAGCGTGAGGTTAATGGCTTCTGAACGATCGACCGTGCCGGAGCCGACATTCGACGTGTCGGAGCCCATTTTCACGAGGCTGGCCGGGTTGGCGCCGGTCTCTGCGGCAAGCGGCGCTTCAAGGCCGAAGAAGTTGGTCAGGTTGGCATTGTCCGAGTTGGTGCGCGAGCGGGTCGTGGTGTTGTTGAACTTGGCGTTGTCAGCGACCGAGATGTTGACGGTAATGATGTCACCCGGTCGGCTGGCGCGTGGATCGTGGAAGAAGCTGCGCGCACCTGAGCCCCACAGCGAATTGGCGGCGCGGGTCGGTACCGGCGGCGGCGGTAGCGGCACGGCCGGCGGCGGCGCGGTCACCGGCGAGTTGGGATCGGCCATCGTCGCCATCGCCGGCGGATCGCCGATTTCCTGAAGGCGGGTGACCGCCGAGCAGCTCGCCAGCGCCGTGGAGGCGGCGGCGAGAAGAAGAAGCTTCGAAAGGGAGCGGAGCATGGGCGTATTCCCTTAGTGGGCGGATGCGACGTGCGTGGTTGAGGGGACGGAGAGCGTGGCGCCGGTGGCGCGGACGGCACCGGGGCCGGTGACGACAGCCTGGATCTGGCGGAACGAGGCGGGGTTTTGGATCGTGACGGTATCGCCGATGCCGCCTTCGCTCATGGCACGGCCAGACGCGGTAAGAACGATCCCCGGAGCCTCGAAGGTCATGGTGACGATGGAACCCTTCTGTACCAGAACGGGGTGCCGCAGGTCGTCGGCGCGCACGATCTGATGGGCGCGCAGCATGCGGCGCGCTTCCATGCCCTTGATCTGGTCAATCGAGGTGACGATGCCGGTGAACACGGTGCTGGCCGGGATGGTCCCGCCGACGAGGTCGCTGTCGCCGATGACCTCGCCGCGCGCGATATCGCGGCTGGGCACGATGACGTGCATGCCGTCGGCGGCGAAGGCCGGGTACGCCATCAGGAGCGCCGTGACGAACAAAAAGGCACGAAGGATCATCATCAACCTCCCAACCGTGCGGTTTGCTGGAGCATCTCGTCGGCCGCGGTGACGACCTTGGAATTCATCTCGTAGGCGCGCTGGGCGGTGATCAGCGAGGTGATCTCCTCCACCGCGTTGACGTTCGAGGTCTCAAGGAAGCCCTGCTGGATCGTGCCGTAGCCCGCGGCGCCCGGAACGCCGGCCTGCGGCGAACCCGAAGAGGGTGTCTCGAGGAACAGGTTGTTGCCGACGGACTTGAGGCCGCCCTCGTTCGGAAAGCGGGTGAGTTCGAGGGTGCCGATGACCTGCGGCGCCGTCTGGCCGGGTACGGTTGCGGACACCTGGCCCTGGGCGTTGATCTGCACCGCCAGCGCGTTCGCCGGGATCGAGATGCCCGGCGCGACGGTGTAGCCCTGATCGGTGACGATTTCGCCTGTCGGCGAGAGGCCGAAATTGCCGGCACGGGTGTAGGCATCGGTGCCGTCCGGCTGCTGCACGCGGAAATAGCCGGGGCCCTGGATGGCGACGTCATAAGGGTTGCCGGTGTTCTTGAGATCGCCCTGGGTGCTGACGCGATAGACCGAGGACGTGCGGACACCGGCGCCGATCTGGATGCCGCTGGGCAGAAGCGTACCCGAGTCGGACGAGTTGGCGCCCGGAACCGAGATGTTCTGATAGAGCAGGTCCTGGAACTCGGCGCGACCTTCCTTGAAGCCTGTCGTGTTCATGTTCGCGAGGTTGTTCGCGACTACTTCGACGTTGGTCTGTTGGGCCAGCATGCCCGTGGCGGCGATGGAAAGAGCGCGCATGGTCGGTCTCCTTAACTCGGCGTGGAGCCAAGCTTGTCGATCGCCTGGCGCATAAGATCTTCCTGGGACTGGGTAAGCGTGGCGGTGGCCTGATAGGCGCGCATGACCTCGATCATGTGGCTGATCTCGATCACCGGCTCGACATTGCTGGTCTCGATCATGCCAGTCTGGAGCTGGAAATTGTCGGCGGAGACCGGCTGCTGGCCGTTGGCATTGTAGAGGCTGGCACCCTCCTTCATCAGGGCGCGCGGATTCTGGAAATCGACGACACGGATGCGGCCGATCTGGCCGTTCTTGCCGCTGATCGTGCCATCCTGCGCGATATGCACTTCGCCGTCGCCGGGCGTGATCGTGATGGCGCCGCTGTCGCCCTGCACAGCGTCGCCGTTCGAGGTGACGAGCTGTCCGGAGTCGTTGAGTGTGAAGTGGCCGGCGCGGGTGTAGCGCTCGCCGTTCGGCGTCTGCACCACGAAGTAGCCCTTGCCGTGAATGGCGAAATCGAACGGTGCGCCGGTCGTTGCCAGGCGGCCCTCGGAAAGGTCGCGCACAATCCCGGCATCTTGCACGAAGCTCAGCGACTGGGTTCCGCTCTGGCCCTCGGCCGGCGGAACATTCATCACATATTCCTGAAAGGTCGGCTCTTCGCGCTGGAAGGCGGGCGTGGACACGTTCGCGATGTTGTTCGCAATCACGTCCATCGAACGATAGGACGCTATCTGGTGGGACAAGCTGACGAGCAGCGCGTTATCCATTGTTTGGGCCTTTACGGAGCCTTTCTGGTCCGCTTCGACTTCTGCACCGCCCGTGCCAGACGAAAAATCAAGGATCGGCTGGATAATCTGCGCCGTCGCCGCAGCACAAAGCGCGCGGCATCCGGCAACAATTTCCTTTCGACCGGCAATTTGAACCAGTCCTTAACCACGTTTGCCTACGGTCCCTGTCGAATACGAAGGGGCACTGCCCGTGGCAAAGACGGATTCCGACGATACCGAGAAGAAGGAAGGCGAAGGCGCCGAAGGTGAACAACCGAAGAAGGGCCTCATCGGTAAACTTCTTGGAAATAAACTGATCCTGTTCGGCGCGATCGGAGCGATCGTGCTGCTGCTGGGCGGCGGCGGGGCGTACTTCTTCTTGTTCAGCGGCGGCGACAAGAAGGACGCCGCGGATGTCGCAGAAGCGCTGCCCGCGACGCCGCCAAACATCACGTTCTACGACATGCCGGATATCATCGTGAACATCCAGAGCGCGGATGCGACGCCGGCCTATCTCAAGCTGTCGGTCTCGCTCGAGCTCGACAGCGCAGAGGAACAGGCCGGCATCAAGGCGCTCCAGCCGCGCATCGTCGACCAGTTCCAGGGCTACCTGCGCGAGCTGCGCGTCGATGACCTGAAAGGTTCCGCCGGCGTAGTGCGGCTCAAAGAAGAGCTGTTGCGCCGCATCAATGCGTCGGCCGCGCCCTATCGCGTGCGCGACGTCCTCCTCAAGCAAATGATTGTTCAGTAAGGCGCATCCATGGCCGACGAGACCGAGAACACCGAAGCCCAAGCATCCGGCGCCGAAATGATCACGCCCGCTGCCGCCGGCAGCGCGGCGGAGCGCATCCTGAACCAGGAGGAAATCGATTCCCTCCTTGGTTTCGACGTCAGCAGCGACCAGATGCAGGACAAATCCGGCGTCCGGGCGATCATCAACTCCGCGCTGGTGTCATACGAACGCCTGCCGATGCTGGAGATCGTGTTCGACCGCCTGGTGCGGCTGATGACGACCAGCCTGCGTAACTTCACCTCCGACAACGTGGAAGTGAGCCTGGATTCGATCACCTCGATCCGCTTCGGCGACTACCTGAACTCTATCCCGCTGCCGGCCATCCTGGCCGTGTTTCGCGCAGAGCAGCTCGACAATTACGGACTCTTCACCGTCGATTCGAACCTCATCTATTCGATCGTCGATGTGCTGCTTGGCGGCCGGCGCGGCTCGTCGGCCATGCGCATTGAGGGCCGGCCCTACACCACCATCGAGCGCACGCTCGTGCAGCGCATGATCGAAGTGATCCTGCAGGACATGTGTGCCGCGTTCGAGCCGCTGGCGCCTGTGAGTTTCGGCCTGGACCGCCTGGAAACCAACCCACGCTTCGCCGCCATCGCGCGCCCCGCCAACGCCGCGATTCTTGTCAAGCTGCGCATCGACATGGAGGACCGCGGCGGGCGCACCGAGCTGTTGCTGCCCTACGCGACGCTGGAACCGATCCGCAAGCTTCTGCTCCAGCAGTTCATGGGCGAGAAGTTCGGCCGCGACTCCATCTGGGAAAGCCATCTGGCGACGGAGCTGTGGTCCACGCGCATCGAGATCGACGCGATCCTAGACGAGCAGGTCATGCCGCTAAACAAGATCATGAACCTGGAAGTCGGCCAGACCGTCATGCTCAATGCCAACCCCGACTCGAAGATCGAGATGCGCTGCCGCGGCGTGCCGCTGCTGAAAGGCCGCATGGGCCGCGTCGGCTCATCGGTCGCCGTCCGCGTCGACGAAGCCATTGAACGAACCGACGCCTCGCGCGGGCTCTAGGAGATCATCATGCACATCGCGCTCGGCCTCGCCGTCGAACTAGCCCTGACCGCGCTGCTTGCCGTTACGCTGGTCTATTGCATCGTGCTGGAGCGCCGGCTAGCCGCTGTGCGCAAGGGGCAGGAGAGCATCAAGGCGGTCATAGGCCGCCTCGATGCCGCAATCTCCAAAGCCGGCGCATCGATGCATGCGCTGAAGGCGACGACCGCAGGCGCCGCCGAACAGCTGGATGACCGCTTGAAGCGCGCACGTTCTGTGATCGACGAGCTGTCGCTGCTGACGGCGTCCGGCGAGCGCATCGCGCAGCGCTTCGACCGCGCAGCCGATGAGAGCGCGAACCATCGCACCGCGCAGCGAATCGATCGCGCAGCGGAGGAAACCGCGTTCGAGCGGACCGCGGCGATCATCAGCCATCTGCCGTCGAACAACATCATGAAGCGCCTGGACGCGCTGAGGGCCGTGCGGTGAAAACGATCTTCAAGCATCTGCGTCTTCTGCCGGCGGTTCTGATCGTCGGCATCGCCGTTCTGGCGTTCAAGGGCATCGACATCGCGCGTGCCGCACAAGGCGTGACCGACGATCTGAGCGCGACGCTGGCCCCCGCCGAACCGGGTTCGGGTACGGGTTCGCATCCTGACTACGCCAATGGCGAGGATCCGTCTGACAGTGCCTCGGAAGTCGATGTGCTGACCAGCCTGACGCAGCGCCGGGCACAGCTCGATGCACGCGAGCGTGGCCTCGACATGCGCGAGAACCTGCTGAATGCGAGCGAAGGGCGCGTGAACCAGAAGATTGCGGCGTTGCAGGCGTTGCAGACGCAAATCCAGGGCCTCCTGAAACAGCGCGATGACGCGCAGCAGGCGCAGATTGATGCGCTGATCAAGACCTATGGCCCCGACGGCATGAAGCCGGCGCAGGCAGCAGCAATCTTCAACACCATGCCGGACGAGGTGCTGGTGCCGATCGCCAAGGGCATGAAGCCCTCCGACCTCGGCCCGATCATGGCCAAGATGAGCCCCGAGACCGCGCAGAGGCTGACGGTGAAGCTTGCCGCACTGCTGAAGCTGCCGGAGACGGCGGTGACCGCCGCCTGCCCTGCGCCGGCGAACAGCGCCGATGCCGGCACGCCGCCCGCGGTAGCAAGCGCAGTACCGCCGGATGGCAATCCGCCGGTAACGCTCGACACCCCACCGCCGCAGACCGCTGCCGCGGCGCCGCCATCCGCACCGACTCCAACGCCGCCCGCGCCGGCCCCCGCTAAGCCGCAGCAGACGCCTCCGCCGCCTGCCGCCATTCCGGCGCTAGCCAAGCCGACGACCGCCGCGGCCGCGGCGCCGCCGGCGCATCACGCGCCGCCGCATCAGGTGGCGCATGCGGCGCCGCCGGCGAAGCTGACGACGACCAATCCGCCCGTCACACTGGACAAGCCGACGACCACGGCACCGAGCCAGGCCGCGTCCAACACACCGCCGAGGCCGGTGACGACGCCCGCCCCGTCGGCAACGACGCCAGTGCCGTCGCAGGCAGCGGCCACACCCCCGAAGCCGACCGCGACGACCCCGGCGCCGACCCAGGCCGCTTCCGCAACACCGCCTGCTTCGGCCCCGACTGTGGCGCCCGTCACGGCGCCCGCTCCGGCGAGCACCGCCCCGGCCAGCACTGCGCCGATACCGCTGACGCACTGAGGAATCACGGTTTACGGACGGTTAAGACCGCCCGCCGACAATGGACGCACGATGCTGAACGACATGCCCGCGCGCCTCGTCCGCCCGTTGCTGGTGGCGCTGGCGTTCGTGCTGGCGGGTGCGAGCGCGGCATCCGCAGCCGACACGCTGAGCGTCATTACCTCGGGTGGGTTCGCTCGACTGCTCTTCACCCTCACGCCCAAGAGCGGCGTGCATGCCTCGGTCGACGGCGGCGTCTTGACGCTGGTCTTCGACCGCAAGACCTCCATCACCGCCACGACAATCGCGCAGAACGCAGCGGGCTATGCCGGCGGGCCGCGCGTGGATGCTGAGGGCCGCACCTACCGCTTCGCGCTGGCGCAACCGGTGCGCATTCATGCGAGCACTTCTGCGAACCAGGTCGCGATCGATCTGGTGCCGACGGGCTTCGCGGGGACACCGCCGGATCTGCCGCCGCCCCCGCCGCCCGCGCCGAAGATCATGGATGTGAATGCGCTGCCGATCGTCAACGTGCGCGCGGGGACGTACCAGAACTTCACGCGGCTGGTGTTCGACTGGCCACACGATGTCAAATACGCAGTGATGCCGGGCGCCGGGAAGATCGGCATTCGCTTTTCCGAGCTGGCGCGGATGGACGTGTCGTCCATCGCGCGCTTCGCGCCGCCCTGGGTGAAGAACGCGGCGTGGCGGATCGACAACCGCGCCACCGTGGTCGAGTTCGATATCGACCAGAGTTCGGGTTTCCATGACTTCAAGTCGGGCACCAAGGTGGTGCTCGACATCCTGGCGCCGAAGGCGGACGCCGCGGCGTATCACCCGCCTGGTATGGCGACACCGAGCGTCACACCGCTGGTGGCGGCCGCTGCTGCGGCGACGCCCGCCAAGCCGAACGCAGTTTCCGGCGCCCAAGTTGCGGCAATCGCGGCGACGGCGCTGCAACTGGCGGATGCGAACAAGCCGGCCCAGCCGGCGCCAGTACCGACGTCCGCACCCGCAGCTACGACGCCGCCGCCTGCGGCCGCGACGCCGGCACCGGCTGCCGCGCCGACGGCCAGCGGCGAAGTGAATCGCGACGGCGCGGTGCTCACCTTCGTTGGCGCATCCAACCGCGGCGCGGCCGCGTTTGTGCGGGGACTGACCGCATGGATCGTGTTGGAGGATTCACCGGCGCTGGACGTAGCCAAGCTCAGGAGCATGCTGCGCGACTATCCCGCGGGCGTCGAGGCGACGACGCAGGATGGCGTGGCCGTGCTGCGCGTGTCGCTGAAGACGCCGGCCCGGATCGCGGCACGCGCGGATGGATCGAACCTGCGCGTGACCATCGGGCCGAACGACGGCAACCCGGAGGCGATCGCCTTCTCGCGCAACCAGGAGAGTGCGCCGTCACTGACGACGGTGTTGCCGGGCTCCTCTCGCGCGGTGACGCTGACCGATCCGATAGCGGGCGATCAGCTGGTCGTGGTGCCCACCATGGCCGGCATCGGGATGCCGGCGGCGCATGACTATGTCGAATTCGGCGTGATGAAGTCGGCGGCCGGCCTGGCGCTGACGCCACATGTCGACGACCTGACGGTCGGGCTGGATCATTCGCGCCTGACGATCGCACGGCCGGGCGGACTGGCGCTCACGGCGCCGTCGGCGCCGTTTGGCAACACGCCGGGCGCAATCGCCGCGGCGGGGCGCGGCAGCGCCACCTTCATCGACTTCGCCAACTGGGCGAAGCCCGGCAACGGCAGCTTCCTTCTGACCGAGCGGGAGCTGGTGATAGCGGCTGCCAAGCTCAATTCGCTCTCTGCCAATCCGGCGCGGCTGGCGTTGGCGCGGTTCTACGTCGCCAACGAGTTTGGCGCCGAGGCGCTGGGCGTGATCAACCTGATGCAGGGGCACGATCCGGGGCTGCAAAGCGACCGGCAGCTTCTGACGCTGCGCGCCGCGGCGGACTACATGATGGGACGCACGCGCGATGCGAAGAACGACATTGCCGGGGCGCAGTTCGACAGCGATCCGAACGCGGCGCTGTGGCGCGGGCTGGCCGAAGCGGCGCAGGAGGACTGGCAGGCGGCGCTGAACGACCTGAACCGCGCCGATCCGGTGCTCAAGCAGTACACGCCCGAATGGCAGGCGCGCGCGCGCATCGCAAGAGCACAAGCGGCGATGGCGCTCGGCAATATCGCAGTCGCCGATGGCGTGATGCTGAGTGTGGGGAGCAACATCTCGGCCAAGGCACAGATCGAGGCGAACCTCATCCGGGCGCGTCTGCTGGCGGCGGAGGGGCACGACCAGGAAGCCGGCGCGATGTTCAACGCGGTCGAGCGCAGCGGCGACGACGCGGCCGCGGCACAATCGGTCTATTACCGCACAGTCGCGGCTCTGGACGGCGGCGTAATCAGCGAGCAGGCGGCGATCCAGAGCCTGGAGAGCCTGCGCTTCCGCTGGCGCGGCGACGCGCTGGAGATGAAGACGTTGCGCAAGCTGGCTTCGCTGTATTTCGCCAAGCAGGAATGGCGCGAGGGCCTGCGCACGCTGAAGGTCGCGGTCGAGGCGTTTCCCGGCGACGAGCGGGCGCGGCACGCGCAGGACGACATGCGCGCCGCGTTCGCGGACCTGTTCATCAAGGGCAAGGCTGACAAGCTGAAGCCCGTCGACTCGCTGGCGATCTTCTTCGACTTTATCGAGCTGACGCCGATCGGGCCGGACGGCGACGAGATGATCCGCAAAATGTCGGACCGCCTGATCGCGGTCGACCTGCTGGAGCCGGCGGAGAAGCTTCTGAGGTACCAGATCGACAAGCGCCTGGACGGCGTGGCGCGGGCGCAGGTCGCGACGCGGCTGGCGATGGTCTATCTGATGGATGAGAAGCCGCAGCAGGCGCTTGACACCATCCGCTCCACCGCCATCGCCACGCTGCCCGACGACATGCAGCACCAGCGCATGCTGCTGGAGGCGCGCGCGTTCGCCGCACTGAAACAGTGGAATTACGCGCTCGACCTGACCGACGTCGACACCGCAGCGGACACCCAGCGGCTGCGCGCCGACATCTACTGGGAGAGCGGCAACTGGGCCGTGGCAGGCCAGAAGGCAGAGGAATTGCTGGGCACGCGCGCCGCCGATGCGGCGCCGCTGTCGGCCGACGACCGGCTGATGGTGATGCGCGCGGCGGTCGCCTATTCGCTGGCGAACGACCAGGCGAGCCTGGACCGGCTGCGCACCGCGTTCGGGCCGAAGATGACGAAGACGCCGGACGCGACGGCGTTCGCGGTGCTGGCGCAGAACATCGACAGCCATGGTGTCGATTTCCGCAACAAGGCGGCGCAGATCGCGGCGGTGGATACGCTCCAGAATTTCATGCGGGACTTCCGCAAGCACTATCAGAGCATTCCGGTGTCGAGCGTGGCGCCTTCGGCTGTTGCGCCTGCTGCTGCACCTGCTGCGCCGACGGCATCTGCTGCGCCAACCGCGACGAACTAGGACCGATCGGTCGCTTCGCGATTTTGTCGACCTCCCCGCATTCATTGCGAGATGGCCGGGATAATGGCCTGCGGAATCAGATTCTCGCGCCAACCGTTCCAGATCAAGCCCTGGCCGTAATTGCCGCAAGTGAAACCGACAACCAATTGTGCACTGGAATCAAGAACCGATTGGGTTGGACCCTGGTCCAATGATTGCGGGCCGGTCGGATCGTCAGCGGAGGGTTTGGCGCCGTGTGCGCCGCGAATTTGCCGGTGCCTGTCAGGGACTGCAGCGCGAGGCCTTATCGCTTCGGCTTCATGTTGTTCGGCGTGCCGGCCGGCACCTGGTCGATGACCAGCAGCTTTACCGGCACCGTCCCGTTGTTGATGCCGTAGTGCCAGGTGTCCTGCATCTCGACCACGAAGTCGCCGGCCTTCACGTCGAACGTCTTCTTGGTCTCGGTGTTCACCACCGTCAGCACGCCTTCCAGAACATAGACGTAGTGCGGATGCGGATGTTGGTGCTCCGGCAGCCGCGCGCCGACTGGAAAGGTTGCAATCGACACGATGACGTCCGGGTTCTGGGGCACCGCAATCGGCTGGCCGGTAACGGTCGTGTTGGTGCGCGTCACCGGCTGCACGTTGACCTTCGGCGGGTCGGCGGCAAGCGCGCCGCAGCACATCACCAATACCATAACAGCCGCGGCCGCCATTCGCATCGTCACACCCGCTCAATGGCCAGTGCTACGCCTTGGCCCACGCCAACGCACAGCGTCGCCAGCGCCCGCTTGCCGCCGGTCTTCTCGAGCTGATGCAACGCGGTCAGCGCCAGCCGCGCGCCGCTCATGCCGAGCGGATGTCCCAGCGCAATGGCGCCGCCGTTCGGGTTCACGAAGTCTGCGTCGTCAGGCAGGCCCAGCCCGCGCAGCACCGCCAGCGACTGGCTGGCGAACGCCTCGTTCAGCTCGATCACGTCGAAGTCGCCGATCTTCATTCCCAGCCGCGCCAGCAGCTTCTCGGTCGCCGGCACCGGCCCCACGCCCATCACCCGGGGGGCCACGCCGGCCGTCGCCATACCCAGCACGCGGCCGCGTATTTTCAGGCCGTTTTTCTTCGCGACCGCCTCGCTCGCGATGATCATCGCTGCCGCGCCGTCGTTCACTCCGGAGGCATTGCCTGCCGTCACCGTGCCCGGATTGCGGAACGGCGCTTTCAACCTTGCCAAATCATCGAGTGTCGTCTGCGGCCGCGGATGCTCGTCGGCGGTGAAGGGCACCGGCTTGCCCTTGCCGTCCTTCGCCTCGACCGCGACGATCTCTTCCGCGAAGAAGCCCGACGCGATCGCCCGTCCTGCCTTCTGCTGGCTGCGATAGGCGAAGGCATCCTGATCGACGCGCGAGATCTGATAGGCCTCGGCCACGTTCTCGCCGGTTTCCGGCATCGAGTCCGTGCCGTAAATCTGTTTCATCTTCGGATTGATGAAGCGCCAGCCGATGGTGGTGTCGTGGTTCTCCGCCGCGCGGGGAAACGCGCTCTCGGCCTTTCCCATCACGAAGGGGGCACGCGTCATGCTCTCCACGCCGCCCGCGATGGCGAGCGAGACTTCGCCTGTCTTCACCGCCCGGGCGGCGCTGCCCACCGCATCCAGCCCGCTCGCGCACAAGCGATTTATCGTGGTCCCGGGTACGGTCTCCGGCAGCCCCGACAACAACGCCGCCATGCGTGCCACGTTGCGGTTGTCTTCGCCCGCCTGGTTGGCGCAGCCGAGATAGACCTCGTCTACAGAGGCCCAGTCGACGGCGGCATTGCGCGCCATCAGCGCCTTGATCGGGATCGCCGCCAGGTCGTCGGCGCGCACATAGGCAAGGCCGCCGCCGTAACGCGCGATCGGCGTACGCACCGCGTCGCAGATATAGGCCTCGTTTGCAGCCGACATGATAAGAAAACCTCGTCAGATTCGGTGCCAGAATAGCGCCAACCCTTGGCGTCGATCCAACCTTTGCCTTGCTTTCGCGGACCCTGGAGGGGGAGGGCCAAACCTCAAAAACGCAAAAACAATTCTGTCGTGTAGAATCCCACATCTTGTGTCCGAACCCGGACGGGATAGCGTGCGCCAAAACGCCATTCGGGAGAACGCCATGAAAGCCGCCGTCTACTACGAAAACGGACCGCCCTCCGTCCTCAAATACGAAACCGTGCCCGATCCTCAGCTAACGCCGACCGGTATCATCATCAAGGTGGAAGCGGTGTCCATCGAAGGCGGCGACACGCTGAACCGCCAGGGCGGCGCGCTGATGGGCCGTCCGCACATCGTGGGCTACCAGGCGGCCGGTGAAGTCGTTGCCGTCGGTGCCGAGGTGAAGAATTTCAAGATCGGCGACAAGGCTGTGACCACCGGCTTCAATGGCAGCCATGCTGAACTTCGCGCCGTTGCCGCACGTACTGCGTGGAAAATTCCCGGCGGCTGCGATGTGAAGCTCGCTGCCGCCGTGCCGGTGCCATTCGGCACCGCACATGACTGCCTGTTCGAGTTCGGCCATCTCAAGGCCGGCGAGACCGTGCTGGTGCAGGCCGGCGCGTCCGGCGTGGGCGTAGCCGCAATCCAGCTCGCCAAGCGCGCAGGCGCGCGCGTCCTCGCAACGGCCTCCGGCGACGAGCGCCTCGCACGCCTGAAGCCGCTTGGTCTCGACGACGGCATTAACTACCGGACCCACGATGTCGTGCAGTCGGTCATGAAACTCACGGACAACAAGGGCGTGAACCTGGTGGTCGATTCCGTTGGCGGCTCTACGCTCCAAGGTTCGATCCTGAGCCTCGCTTATCGCGGACGCGTCTCGATGGTCGGCGCCGCCGGCCGCGAGCCGATGCGCGTCGACGTCGGCTCACTCATGGGCGGCAACCGCACACTGTCCGGCGTATTTCTGGGCGCCGAAATCGCGACAGATCGCGTCCACAACATGATCCAGCAATTGGTCGACGAGGTCGCAAATGGCAGCTTGAAGGTCCTCATCGACAAGACGTTCCCGCTCGCGGAAGCCGCTGCTGCCCATGCCTACATCGAAAGCCGCCAAGCGGTCGGTCGGGTGCTGCTCATTCCGTAGAATCCCTAACCGCTGCCGACAAGCTCTCAGGCGTGACCCAACAAGCCATTGATTTTGTTTGAATGTCGTCGAGGTCACTCCCAGATGTTGCGGGCTGGAATTGCAACCATGCGTTTCAGGTGTTCCTGATAACCGTGTAATCTTGCAGTGGGGCAAAGGCTTGCGTACCGGCGCGCGCGTTGCGGCGCGCCGGATGGTCTTGGAGGGGCGTAATGAGTCGGTTTTCTGAGGTTGCACAATTCGTCAGCGCAGCCAATCGGATTACGGATCTTGACGAATTACGAACGCTGCTCGATGGGTTCGTACGCTCTCTGGGCTTCGACTACTATGCTCTGGTGCACCATGCCGGCATGGTGCACGCACACGAAAAGCGCGTTCATCTGCACGACTTCCCGGAGGACTGGGAGAGCATCATCCGCGAGCGCAACTACTTCTGCGACGACCCGGTGCATGTTGCGTGTCAGACGTCGTTCGTACCTTTCACCTGGGAAGACGTGCCGAACATGATCGCGCTCTCACCGAAGCAGCGCGAAATGCTCGCGGCCGCGCGCGAGGCCGGGTTGGGCAACGGGTTCACGGTCCCCATCCATATTCCCGGCGAGCGCATTGCCTCCTGCACCTTCTCGATCAAGAACGGCCGGAAAATACCGAACGAGCTCCTGCCGATGGCGCAATACATGGGTTGTTTTGCCTTCGAAGCCGCGCGCCGGGTTGTCGAAAGCACCCCGGCGAAGAAACCCCATCTTCGTCGCGCCCCGTCGCCACCCAGGCTCACACGCCGCCAGCTCGACTGCGTCGTCCTCGCGGGCCAGGGGAAGAGCGACCGCGACATCGCCCAGATTCTCGACATCGGTTACGAGACCGCGCATCAGCACATGGAGGACGCCAAGCGGAAATACGGCGTCGCCACGCGGATGCAGCTCATCGTGCGGACGCTGTTCGACAACCACATCGCCTTCGCCGATCTCATGCCGAATTGAGCATCCCCTAACTAGGGGATCGTTGCGTAACGGCGTTCGGTGCGACCGTTCTCCCGGGAATTCCCGGGAGACTTCTCATGGTCGATGTCGTCACGGCGCACAACCGGCACCTCTATCGCGATGTGATCGAGCAGATGCATGGCGACCGCAAGAAGATCTTTGTCGATCAATTGAAGTGGGACATCCCGGTCGTCGACGGGAAGTACGAGATGGACCAGTTCGACACCGACGCCGCGATCTATCTTATGGCGCTCGATCCCGCCCGGAAGCGCCACATGGGCTCCGTCCGCCTGCTGAACTCGACCGGACCGCATCTGCTCGGCGACGTATTCCCCTATCTCTGCGAGAACGGGGTGCCGCGCGGCGACGACGTATGGGAGATCACCCGCCTCTGCACCGCGCCCTACAGGGACGTCGAGCCGCGTCCGGTCCGTGGGCGCATCGCCACTGCGCTCTGCGAGTTCGGCCTGCTCTACGGCATCAACACGTACACCTGCGTGGCGCATATCCAGTGGCTCTCTGCGCTCCTCGCGGTCGGCTGGGAATGCGAGATGCTGGGTGAGCCGCGTCAGGTCGGCAATGAAGTGATCGGCGCCATGTCGATCACGATCACTGCCGCGACGTTGCAGATGTTCCGTGACCGCAAGAAGTCGCGCATTCCGGTGCTCCAACTCGATCACATCGCCGAAGCGGCCTGAAGCGCCGATGTCCGTCGCGGCGCGCAGTGAGGGAGGTCCAGCTCGCTTCTGGGCCGGAGAGCTGCTTCGGCGGGGCTATTGCATCGTGCCGGACATGCTGCCCGTCGCAGCCATTGACGGGCTGCGCGCCGATCTGGAGCCGCGCTTTGCGAACACGCCCTTTTGTGAAGGCAATTTCTTCGGCAGCCGCACAAAGCGTTTCGGCGGCCTGCTCAAGCGCTCGCCGCATGCGGCAGCGCTGGTCCAGCATCCGCTGGTCATGGACATTCTCGCACTGATCCTCGGTCCTCACTGTGACACCGTGCAGCTTAATCTCACCCAGGCGATCGAGATCTGGCCTGGCGAGCCCGAACAGGTTCCGCACCGCGACGAGGACATGTGGCCGGTGCCGAAAGGCGAGATCGAATACCTCGTCAACGTGATGTGGCCGCTGACACCATTCCGTGCCGAGAACGGCGCCACCATCGTGTGGCCCGGCTCAAATGGAAAGCGCAGTGCCGCGCCGCCGCAACGCCGCGACGCTATCGCTGCGGAAATGAACGCCGGTTCCGCTCTGCTGTTTCTTGGCTCAACCCTGCATTCCGCGGGTGCAAATCGCACCGCCAGACCACGCGCCGGAATAGTCTGCGGCTACACTCTGGGTTGGCTAAAGCCCTACGAGAACCAGTGGTTGGTCTATCCGCCCGACGTGGCCCGAGGCTTTTCGCCCGAGCTGGCAGCGCTGGTAGGCTACCATCGCGAGCGTCCCAACGTCGGCAATTATGAAGGGCGGTGCCCATCGATCCTTCTGAAGGACGGCGTGCCGGAGTACATTGGGTTCCAGGATGCGTTCAGGGAAGAACAGGTCAAGGCACTCGCCGCTTACCGCGCCCGCCAGCTCGCGGGGCAAGAGGGATAACGACACAGCGTCATGCAGCTAACGGCAACAGCGTTCGAGTTCATCGAGGAAGTCGACCGGAAGAACGACATCCCCTCTCTGGTCGGGTCGTTCCAGAATCTGATCCGGCGTTTCGGCATGGATTGCTTCATGCTCGGCGATCCCTCGCGGCCTCATGAGCTGCGCGAGGACCGCCTGCTCGCGAGCACCTGGCCTGAAGGTTGGCTCAACCACTGGCTCTCGTCCAACTACATCCACAGCGACCCGGTCCTGCACCAGCTTCTTGTCCGCAACGAGCCGGTGCGCTGGAGCAAGATCACCGCGAACGACGAAGTCGGCTCGCGCATCATGGACGAGGCGACCGAGTTCCGCATGAGCGATGGCTTCGCATTGCCGATCTATTCGCGCGACGGCTTCGCGGTCGGCCTGACCATGGGCACCCAGCACTACGAGTTGAACCGGCAGGACGAGGCTTGTCTTCATCTCGCCTCGATCTATTTTCACGCCAAGCTTGAAAAGCTTCGCGCCGAGAGTACACCCAGGCCGCGGTCGCGGTTGACGCCGCGCGAACGCGAATGCCTCACATGGGTCGCGGCGGGCAAGACCGATTGGGAAATCTCCCAGATTCTCAATATTGCCGAGCAAACGGCGCACGAATATGTTCAGAACGCGCTGACCAAGCTTAACGCGACCACCCGGGCGCAAGCGGTGGCGATCGCCATCCTGACCAAGCAAATTCTGTCCTGACGCGGCGCGTCCTTGAAACAAATCCGGTGGATCATTTTGGTGACCCCCTGTTCGGGGGGGTGACATGCTGGAGCCTGGGGTTCTGATTTCGCCCCTTATCCAGCAGGAGAAACACACCATGCTTGAGGTGGTCACCAGCCGCAACGCACACCAGTATCAGGACGCGCTTCACGACATGTTCGACATGCGCCATCGCATTTTTGTCGAACGGATGGGATGGGAAGCACTGCGCAAGCCCGACCGTCTGGAAAAGGACCAGTTCGACAACGACGACGCGATCTATCTGCTGCTCACCGACGATGACGGCAGGGTGATCGGCTCGCACCGCATGCTCCAGACGGTCAAGCCGCACCTCTTCTCCGACGTCTTCCCGCAATACTGCGCCGTCAAGGGCGTGCAGCGCGGCGAGAAGATTCTCGAGCTGACCCGCACCTGCGTCGACGAGGAGAAGCTCGACAAGGCTGCGATGGAACGCGCCCGCAAGCGCATCATGGTCGGCCTGTTCGAGTTCTTCGTCCGCGCCGGCTACGGGTACGTCACGATGTTGTCGCCAGTCGATCTCGTGTTCCGTTACCTGCTGATCGGTATTGACGTGAAACCGCTCGGCATTCCGGTCGAGATCGACGGCATCAAGCAGGTCGCTCTAATGGCGCCGATCAACGCCGAAGCTCTCGCCAAGCTGCGCGAGGCCTATGGCGTCGCCGAGCCGCAGGTCGTCTACCTGGGTGCTCCAGAGGGCGATCCTCTTCGCCTGGCACCCACGGAGATGCCGCAGCCAGGTCTTGAGGCGGCTGAATAGGATTTCCCGGAACCCGTTCATCCCCGCTTAACGCCGTAAATCGGCGTTCGCGTGGCCTTTGCCCGTCCGCCTGCTATGGTGACGGCGGTCGGGCAAAAGAGGCTTGGGGCTTGGGAGATCGAATGCAGCCACGTTTGCTGGCGCTGAAGAGTGCTGTCCCACCCCACATTCTCGAACAGTCCGATGTGTCCGTCCGTGCCGCCGCTCTGTTCAACGGCCGGCGCGACATGACCCGCCTGATGCCGGTGTTCGAGAACACGGGCATCGAGCGCCGCTACTCCTGCGTTCCGATCGACTGGTACAACGACCCGCACGGCTGGACGGATCGCAACGCGCTCTACATCGAGAACGCCATCGCGTTGTTCGAGAAGCTGACCGTCGATTTGCTTGCGCAGGCAAAGCTCGACCGCGAAGACATCGACGCCATCGTCGTCGCTTCCACCACCGGCATCGCCACGCCCAGCCTGGATGCGCTGGTGGTCGACCGCATGAAGCTTCGCCGCGATATTCGACGCCTTCCGATCTTCGGCCTGGGCTGCGCTGGCGGCGTTGTCGGTCTCACGCGTGCCGCCGAAATGGCGAAAGCCAGTCCGGGCAGCCGCGTTCTCTTCCTTGTCGTCGAGCTTTGCGCGCTGACATTCCGCAAGGACGACATCTCGAAATCCAACATTGTCGCGACCGCCCTGTTCGGCGATGGTGCCGCCGGTGCGATCATCTCGACCGAAGGCAGCGGCCCCGCGGTTGGCCCCGGCGGCGAGCACACGTGGCCGCAGTCGCTCGACATCATGGGCTGGGACGTCCAGGAGGACGGCCTGAAGGCCATCTTTTCGCAAAGCATCCCGTCGCTGGTGGCGAACGATTTCCAACCGGTGCTTCAACGTTTCCTGCTCAAGAACGACCTGCGCCTCAGCGAAATCCAGGGCTTTGCCTGCCATCCCGGCGGCGCCAAGGTCCTGGATGCACTGGAGGATGCTTTCGGCATAGCGCGCGGTGCGTTGACCGAGAGCCGTGGCGTTCTGCGCGATTACGGTAACATGTCCGCCGTCACGGCGCTGTTCGTGCTGGAGCGGATGGACTGGCGTCGCACCAGAATCATGATGACGGCGCTGGGACCTGGTTTCTCCGCCGTGTTCCTGATGGTGGGCGCATGAGGCTGGCGATCCTGGCCATCCTCGCCTTGGTCGCGCTCCAGCGGATGATCGAGATCGCTTATGCCGAGCGCAATACCCGCGCGTTGCTGGCACGCGGGGCGGTCGAGGTCGGCCGCAACCACTACGTCTTCATCGTGCTGCTGCATGCCGCGTGGCTTGCAAGCATTGCCGTCCTGCTGCCCGGTGACGCCACGATCCACTGGCCCTGGCTCGCCGTTTTCATCCTGCTCCAGCTCGCGCGCGTCTGGGTGATCGCAACGCTCGGCCCGTACTGGACGACGCGCATAATTACCCTCGACGCCGCGCCCCTGGTGCGCAAGGGGCCGTATCGTTTCGTGCGCCATCCAAATTATGTCGTGGTCGCCGGTGAGATCGCCGCACTCCCTTTGGCTTTCGGCGAGATCTGGGTCGCGGTGGTATTCACAGTCCTGAACGCTGCGATCCTTGCCTGGCGCATCCGCGAAGAAGACAAAGCCCTCGCCGCTCGCCGTGCCCGCGCGCCGGCCAATGCAGGCTGAGCGATGAACGTGCTGCGCTACATCGGCCCGTTTCTGTTCGCTCTCTCGATTCCGCTCTTCCATATGCTGAGCCCCGCGGCACCTTTTCTCACAGTTGCGCTTCTGCTCCTGGCGCTGACCGGTGCGGAGGCGATTTCTTCGCGCGGCGCGGTACCTTTCGCTTCGCCGGACACGCCGACGTTTCGGTGGCTCCCCAATCTCTACGTCCCGGTCCAGCTCGCGGTCATCGCCTGGGCCGTGGCTGTCGCTCCGCATGCCACCGGCACCGGTTTTGCCGCTCTCGCGCTTTCCATCGGAGTCACGACAGGCGTGTTCGGCATGCTGGCCGCACACGAACTGGTCCACGGCCACAGCAAAGCCGAACATGGGCTGGGCCTCGCCATGCTCACGGGCATGACCTATCGCCATTTTCGCGTGGCCCACATCTTCGGCCATCACCGTTGGGCCGCGACAGACCGCGATCCCGCCACCGCGCGGTTGGGCGAGAGTTTCTACGCCTTCCTGTTTCGCACCGTGATCGGCCAGTTCACCGACGCCTGGCGCTTCGAAACCACCCGTATCACCGCCCGCCGTCGATCGGTTCTCCACCACCGAATTGCCGGCGACGTCGCTGTTATGGCGGCTGTCTACATTGCGATCTTCCTGCTCACCGGCTGGCGCGGCGTCGCTCTGTTCGCGGCGCAAGGCGCGGTCGGCATCATCGTTCTCGAGCTCTTCAACTATGTCGCCCATTACGGCCTCGCCCGCGCCGCGAAGCAAAAGGGCCATGAGCCGTTCGGCGATCGCCACAGCTGGAATTCCTCCAACGTGCTGGCCAACACCATGATCTTCAACATGGGCCGCCACTCTTATCACCACACCCGTCCGGCCGCGTCCTATCAGAGCCTCAAATGGGTGGCCGAAGCGCCGGAGCTTCCCGCCGGCTATGCCGGCAGCATTCTGTTGGCCCTCGTCCCGCCGTTATGGCGGCGAATCATGGACCCGGCGGTGCAAAGGCTGCACACTGCGACCGCGGGGGCGGCCTAAAGCACGGGCATTCATGCAGCAAAGCATCGTGCGGACCTGGATCGGCTTCGCCGCCATGTGCGTAGGCATGACACTGGCGATCCTGGACATCCAGATCGTCGCCAGCTCGTTCACCACCATCCAGGCCTTCTTCCACGTCACGCCCGAACGGCTGAGCTGGATTCAGACCGCCTACCTGATGGCCGAGGTCATCGCCATTCCGCTCACCGGCTGGCTGACGCGGGCGCTGTCGCTGCGCTGGATGTTCGCGCTCGCAACACTGGGCTTCACGGCGGCCAGCGTCGCCTGCGCCGCCTGCACCGCGCTGCCCCCGTTCATCGCGCTGCGCGTGGTTCAGGGATTCTGCGGCGGCATGCTGATTCCGGGCGTCTTCACCTCGGTCTTCGCGATGATGCCGGAGAATCATCGCATCGCCGCCACCGCGCTCGCCGGCACGCTGGCCGTCATCGCGCCCACCATCGGCCCCGCCGTCGGCGGCTATCTGACGGAGCATTACACCTGGCACTGGATATTCCTCATCAATCTCGCGCCTGGCATCGCGGTTGCAGTGCTGGTCGCCACGTTCGTCAGGCTCGGCGAGCCGGATCTCTCCGAACTCGGCCGAATCGACTATGTCGCCATTGTCCTGGCCGCGATCTTCCTGGCCACCCTTGAACTGGTCCTGAAGGAAGCGCCCAAGCACGAATGGCAGGGCACCTTCATTTACGTTTGCCTGATCGTCTGCGTCGTCACCGGCGGCGGCGCCATCTGGCGCAGCCTGCACAGTCCGCATGCTTTCGTCGATCTCTGGCGCTTCAGGGAACGCACGTTCGCCCTCGGCTGCACGCTCAGCTTCGTCCTGGGCCTTGGCCTCTACGGCTCGGTCTATCTGCTGGCGCTCTGGCTGGGCCTGGTCCGCGACCACTCGCCGCTCGAGATCGGCACGATCATGATCGTGTCGGGGGCGGCGCAGCTTGTCACGGCACCCGTCGCAGCCTTCCTTGAGACCAAAGTCGATCCGCGCCTGCTCACCGCCTTCGGCTACAGCCTGTTCGCCGCCGGGCTGATCGCCAACGGTTTCGCCAACGTCACGACCGACTATGACGGCTTGTTCTGGCCGCAGCTCCTGCGCGGCACCGCGGTGATGCTGTGCATCCTGCCCGCCACACGGCTCGCACTCGACACGCTGACCCCGTCCGGCGTCGCCGACGGCAGTGCGCTGTTCAATCTGATGCGCAACCTGGGCGGCGCCATAGGTATCGCGCTGGTCGACACCATCCTGGAACAGCGCACCACTGGCCATGCCCAGGCGCTGGCCAATCGCCTCCAGCACGGTGACGCCGACGCCGCCCGCATCGTCGGCCTGCCGGTCGAATATTTCCACGGGCAGGACATGGGGCCGGTCGATGAAACCATGCGCGCGTTTGCCGAGCCGCTGATCAAGAAAGCCGCACTGGCGCAATCCTTCAACGAGGCGTGGCTGGTGATCGGAGTGCTGTTCGCGCTGTCGCTGCTGGTCGTTCCGTTCATGCGGATACACTCCTCCGCCATGGGACCGGGCACCGACGATGACGACTTGCCGTCCGCCTAGGCCGCCGCGAGCGCCGCTTTGCCGAGGATCATGTCGGCCGCTTTTTCGGCGATCATGATCGTCGGCGCATTGGTGTTGCCCGACACCAGCCGCGGCATGACCGACGCATCGACCACGCGCAGGCCTTCAATGCCATGCACGCGCAGCTGCGGATCGACGACTGCGTTCATGCCATGTCCCATCTGGCATGTGCCGACCGGGTGATAGATTGTCGTTCCCGCGCCGCGCGCGAATTCCAGGATCTCCGCATCGCTTTGAACTGTTTCGCCCGGCAGCAGCTCGTTCACGATGTAGGGCTTCAGCGCTTCCTGCGCCGCGATCCTGCGGCCCCACTTGATCTCCGCCACCGCCACCTGCTGGTCGATCGGATCGGAGAGGTAGTTCGCGAAGATGCTCGGATACACCGTCGCATCCGTCGACTTTATCGTGATCCGCCCGCGCGATTCCGGCCTGAGCTGGCACGGCGCAATGGTGAGCCCTGGTTGCCGCTCCAGCTCCATCTTCTGCTCGACCAACAGTTTCTGCGTATCCATGGTGGCGGGCAGGATGTGGAACTGGATGTCCGGCCCGGCCAGTTCGGGCCGCGATTTGCAGAACGCGGCGATGTGCGCCGCCGACAGCGTCAGCAGCCCTTTGCGCAGGAAGGCGTACTTCACCGCCTCGCCGGCGAAGCGCAAGCCGCGCGTCTTCTCGTTCACCGACACCACATCGGAGCGCAGGCGGTACTGCGTCGCGATCACGTAGTGATCCTGCAAATTCTCCCCGACGCCCTTCAGCTCCTGCACCACGGGGATTCCATGCTGTTGCAACAGCGCGCCCGGACCGATCCCTGACAGTTGCAGCAGTTGCGGCGAATTCACCGCGCCGCCCGACAGGATCACCTCCTTCGCCGCGCGCAGCGTCCGCTTCCGCCCGTTCTGCAAGAACTCCACGCCGATCGCGCGCTTGCCCTCGAACAGCACGCGCGTCGCCAGCGCCCGCGTTTCGACCTTCAGGTTTGCGCGCCCCATCGCCGGATGCAGGTATGCCACGGCCGCCGAGCAGCGCTGTCCGTTCTTCACGGTGAGTTGGTACCAGCCGGCGCCCTCCTGCTCCGCGCCGTTGAAATCGCGATGCGGCAATCCCGCCTGCTCGCACGCCTTGACCACTGCGTCGGAAACCTCGTGCCCTTCTGTGACATCGGATACGTTCAGCGGCCCGCCGGTCGCGTGATATTCGTCGCCGCCGCGCTCCTGGTGCTGCGCGCGCCGGAAATAGGGATGCACGTCGGCCCAGGACCATCCTTCGCAGCCAAGCTGCCGCCAGCCGTCGTAATCCGCATGCTGCCCGCGGATGTAGAGCAGGCCGTTGATCGACGACGATCCGCCCAGCACCTTGCCGCGCGGCCATACGTGGGTGCGCCCGCCGGTGCCTGGATCGGGCTCGGTCTCGTAGAGCCAGTTGACCTTGGGGTCCTTCAGCGTCTGCGCATAGCCGACGGGAATGTGAATCATCAGGTTGGAGAAGAACTGCGACGGCTCCTTCAGCGGACGGTCGTCACCGCCGGCTTCCAGCAGCACGACCTTGTTGCGGCCATCCGCCGTCAGCCGGTTCGCGAGGACACACCCGGCCGAGCCTGCGCCCACGATGATATAATCGGCGTCCGCCATCGCACCCTCCCAATGTCTTGTTGTTGTCACGCAGATTCCTGCGCCGGACGCGCAAGTGCAAGACGGTGCTTACGCGGCGGAAAGCCTGAAGGGTTAGCCGTTGGCGAGTTCGACCTGCACCACGTCGGTGCGGTCCACCGTGAAGGTCGCGGCACAGATCCCCAGATAGAATTGCCAGTTGCGGAAGAACTTCTGATCGTGGCCCAGGGCCATGATCTCGTCCTTCTTCGCCTGCATTGCCTTGGACCAGCGCCGCAGCGTCTCGGCATAGTCGTGACCGAAGTTGAACGTGCCCACCACCTTCAGCCCGGCGCGTTCTGCCTCTTCGCAGAAGCGCTGAAGCGACGGCAGCATGCCGCCGGGGAAGACGTAGTGCCGGATGAAGTCGCTCTGCACGCGGTACTTGGCGAACAGCTCGTCGCGGATGGTGATGGTCTGGATCACCGCCCGCCCGCCGGCCTTCAGCCGCTCCTTTACCGCCTGGAAATAGGCGGGCCAGTAGTGCTCGCCCACAGCCTCGAACATCTCGATGGAGACGATGCTGTCGAACGTGCCACGCGTATTGCGATAGTCCTCCAGCCGCAGATCGACGTCGCGATCCTTCAGCCGCTCCGTCGCGTAGCGCAGCTGAGAGGGTGAAATCGTCAGCCCGGTCACGCGATGCTGGTCCTCGGTCGCGCGCTCCGCGAACCCGCCCCAGCCGCAGCCGATCTCCAGGATCGACGATTTGACATTGTCCAGCCTGCCCAGGATGCGCTCGTACTTGCTGCGCTGCGCCTGTTGAAGCGTCTTTTCCTCGCCCGCGAACAGGGCCGACGAGTACGTCATCGAAGGATCGAGCCACAGCTTGTAGAAGTCGTTGCCGACGTCGTAGTGGTCCTTGATGTTGCGCGACGCGCCAGAGATCGAATTGCGGCGCGTCAGGGTGTCGTACATCACGAACGCCATGCGCTGGAGGAAGCTGCCATTTGCGAAATCGGCGAACGCGTCCATGTTCAGAAGGAACAGCGACACGAGGGTCTCGATGTCGTCGGTTTCCCACATCCCATCGATATAGGCTTCTCCAAGCCCGATATCACCGCGCGACAGCGTGCGGCTGAGCACGTCCCAGTCGTTGATCTTGAACGTGCCGTGCGGGCCGGGCTGTGCGCCTTTCACCGTGACGACCTCGCCGCTGGGCAGGGTGAAGTCGAGCGCACCGACCTTCAGTTTCGACGCGGCTTCGCGCCACTTTTTCTCAATCACGGACGACGGAATAAGGCCCATGGCATCCTCAAAAACCAGGGAGCCGTGAAGGTCCCCCGGTCACACAGTCTGGCCACTACTATAGCGCCGTAAGCGAAACGTGACAGGGGTTTAAGCCGCCGCGCTGACCGTCAGATGTTGCCATTGGGGCGAAGGGAAGCCGGGTACCGGCGCCGCCCATGGCGTGTCACAGCCCAGAAGCCGCGCGACGTGCACCGCGCTGGCGAGCCCGTCCTCGTGGAATCCATGCCGCAAATGTGCGCCGCAAAAGAACGTGCCGCGCCGCCCCTGCATCGCTTGCACGTCGCCTTGCGCCGCCACCGCGTCGTGGTCGAACACCGGATGATCGAACAAATGTGTGTCGAACACCTTGTCCGGCGCGATCGGCGCCTTGGGGTTCAGGGTCACGAACAGCGGCGTCTCGTTCGGGATGCCTTGGAGCAGATTCATCCAGTACGTCACCGACAGCCGCGGCTCGTCCAGACTGCCGTCCGAGGCATAGACCCAGCTCGCCCAGCAATGCCGGCTCTTCGGCATTACGGATGTGTCGCGGTGCAGCACCGCGAGGTTGGGCTGGTAACGGAAGTTCGACAGCACCGCACGTTCGTGGTCATCCGCATCCGCCAGCAGGCGGAGCGTCTCGTCTGCGTGGCTGGCGAACACGACCTGGTCGAAATGCTCGCGGCGACCTGTCGCATCTGCCACCGTCACGCCGCGCTCGTCGCGGGTCACCGACGCGGCGCCGCAGTTCAACCGGATGCAATGGGCAAAGCTCGCGGTCAGGCGCCGAACATACTCCTGGCTGCCGCCGGTCACCGTCATCCATTGCGGTTGCCCGCTCGCGCTCAGCAGATGGTGGTTCGCCATGAAGCGGATGAGCGTGCGCGCCGGAAAGCGCATCATCTCCCTGGGCGGGCAGCTCCAGATCGCGCTGCACATCGGCAGCAGGTAGAACCGCCGGAACCAGTCGCCCAGCCGCAGCAGCGCCAGGAACTCATCGAGCGTCAGGTCGGGATTGCGTTCCGCCGTCTCCTCTGCCTGCGCGTTGAAGCGGAGCACGTCGCGGATCAAAAGGCCGAAGCGCGGGTTCAGCAAGTTGCGCCTTTGCCCGAACACCGCGTTGGTATCCTTGGCGCCCCATTCCAGCCAGCCGTCGCGGATCGACGCGGCGAAGGTCATGTTGCTCTTGTGCGTCGCCACGTCGAGGTGGCGAAACATGGCCGACAGGTGCGGGTAGTTCTTCTCGTTGAACACGATGAAGCCCGTGTCGACGGGTATGCGCTTGCCGCCGTGGTCGACAATCACCGTGCGCGAATGGCCGCCGATCCGTGCCGCCTTTTCGTACACCGTGATCTCATGCTTGCGGTTCAGAAGGTAAGCGGCGCCGAGTCCCGAAATGCCGGTGCCGATGATCGCGATCTTCGCCATGGTCCAACCTGTTGTTTGCGGTTGGTACGGCGCGGAAACGGCAGTGGATCAAAGGTTGGGCCCCGTGATCCGCCGGCAGCGCGCCTCCGTAGAAGCATCGATGGAGTTTGCGCATGGCCCGCCTCGCTGCCGCTTACCTTGTCGCCGCCGTGGTGATGGCGGCACTGGATTTCACCTGGTTGAGCTACTTCTCGAAGGCGTTCTTCGAACCCGCGGTCGGTGTGTTGCTCGCGGCAAAGACGAACTATGCCGCAGCCATCCTCTTCTATGTTCTCTACATCGTCGGCGTCTTGCTTTTCGCCGTTCGTCCTGCACTCGCGGGCGACGGCTGGACCACGTCGCTGTTGATGGGCGCTGCGTTCGGATTTTTCGCCTACGTGACCTACGATCTCACCAACATGGCGACGCTGAAAGCCTGGCCTGCCTGGCTCGCCGCGATGGACGTCGCCTGGGGCACCCTGGTCACCGCGCTCGCGGCGACGGCCGGTTACTTTGCCGCCTCGCGCATCGCGTGAGCCTGCGCATGATAGCCGGACCACACGGCGAAGCTCAGGCATGCGGCCATGGTGAACGACGCCAGGATGAAGGGCAGTCCGGGCAGACGAAGCTCCGGGTGGCGCACTGTCCAGGCGAACGACAGCCCATAGATCAGCGGCCCAATCACGGATGAGATCCCCATCAGGCTCTGGTTTGCGCCCTGGAGCTGCCCCTGCTCGGACGGTCCCACGCGCCGCGTCATCAGCCCCTGAAGGCCCGGGTTCAGCAGCTGCCAGAACGCATTGAAGGGCACGCCGATCAGATACAGCCAGCCGTTCGGCGCGTAGGACACCCATGCGAGCCCGATCACCGGCAGTGCCGCACCCGTAATCATGCAGGCGCGTTCGCCGAAGCGTTTCGCGAAAGGCCCCACGACAAAGCTCTGAACCAGCACGCCTGCGATGCTCACGCCGGCCATGAATCCGCCGGTCAGTCCCGGCGTCCAGTGGAAGCGATAACCGGCGTACAGCACGAACACGCTCGGCCACACCATGTTGGCAAGCTGGTTCAGGAAAGACACCGCCGCCAGCGGCAGCAATTCATGGTGTGAGTTCAGCAGGCGCAGTGATCCAAGCGGATTGGCGCGGCGCAGATCGAAATGCGTCGTCCGCTTCTCTGGCGCCAGCGACTCCGGCACCACGAAATAGCCGTACAGCGCGTTCACCAGGGTCAGGGCTGCTGATGCCAGGAACGGCAGACGCAGATTGATGTCGCCAAGGTAGCCGCCGATCGCCGGCCCGGCGAGGAAACCCACGGTGAAAGCCGCGCCCATCCAGCCGAACGCCCGTGCCCGGTTCTCCGGCGCCGTCACGTCCGCGACGTAGGCATTGGCGGTCGAGAACACGCCCGCGGTAGCGCCGCTGATCAGGCGCCCGACGAACAGCCAGCTCAGGCTCGGTGCGAAAGCCATGAATAGGAAGTCGAGCCCCAGGCCGCCGATCGAGATCAACAGCACCGGCCGCCGCCCGAACCGGTCCGACATCAGCCCCAGCACGGGCCCGGCGAAGAAGCTCGCCAGCCCGCCGAACACGTTGAAGATCACGATCCAGTCGGCCGCGGCCGCGGTGTCGCCGCCGTTGAACTGCTTCAGCAGGTTGGGCAGCACCGGCACCATGATGCCGATGGAGATCGCGCACGCCACCGCACTCACGAAGATGAAGCCGAAGGCTGCGGCGCGCCGGCCGCTCGAAGGCGCGGGGGCGTCGCTCATGACGTGCGGCCGAACAGGCCCGTGAAGGCGGGAATAGCATAGGCGTCGAACACTGCGTCGGCGCTCGACCAGATCTCGATATAGGCCGACAGGCTGATGGTCGCCATCACCAGCTCCGCCGCGATCAGCGGGTCGACCGGCCGGATCGATCCGTCCGCGATGCCGTCGCTGATCACCGCCGCGAAACGGTGCGCCACATGCTCCAGCGACTGTTCGATCTCCGCGCGCCGCTCGCGCGGCAGCGCGCTCAGCGCATAGGTGCGCAGCAGGCGTTTGCGACCCGCCGCATTGTCGGCGATCAGCCGGCCCGCCGACTGGCAGAGGCGTTCCCACCCGGTGCCGCCCTTCGCCGCGGCGCGCGTCTGGGCGTCGGTCATGATCTGGATGGTGCGCTCGAAGCATGCGCCGACCAGGTCGCCCTTGTCGACGTTGTGGTAGTAGAACGAGCCCTTGGTGACGTTCAGTCTTGCGCTGATCCTGTCCACCGAGGCGCCGCGATAGCCCAGGGCATTGATCGTCTCGGTCGCCGCCACCAGGAAGGTCTCGCGCGTGACCGGCTGCGTCCCGTCGGGCACCAGTGCCGGCGCCGGTGTCGTCGGCCCGTTCCAAATCAGTCCGGGCGCTGCGATCCCGTGCAGCAGCAGGTCGCACAGGCGCGAAGCGGCGCGGCCGTAGTCGGCTTCCTCGTATGGTGCGAGCCACACGCGCGCCCACATCACCTGTTCGATCACCAGCCGCGCGCGTGACTTGCGCTCGCGCCCACGCATCGTGCCGCTTGCCGCGAAGATCGTTTCAATGCCGCCCAGCAGGGCATTGAAACCACCCCACACCTGTTCGCGGTGTTCCTTCTCGATGTTGCGCATCTCGTTGAACGAGACGAAGGGCAATTCCTCGCCCGTTTTCACGCAGCGGCGCAGCTCGAACATTTTCTCGACAAAGCGCACGAGCTGTTCCTGCGGCGTTGGCGCCCTCAGCGCGTCGTCCAGTACCGCCTGGATGCGCTCCAGCGCCGACATCAGGCATGTCGCCGCCAGGTCTTCCTTCTTCTTGAAGTAGTAGGCGAGGCTCGCGGGGTGCATGCCGATGCGTTTGGCGACACCGGCCAACGTGAAACCGCCGATGCCGTCCTCGTTCAGCATCGCTGTTGCCGCGGCGATGATCTCGTCGCGTTTGGCCAGCCAGCGCGGTTGCGGGGTCCCCATGACCGCGATGATGGAATATCGCGCGGGCCCGCGCAAATGCGGACAAGGACAAAGGGCCCGCAGCACCTGCAGGCCCTTCATCCGTGGAAAACGAGCTACTGGCCGCCGTTCGACGGCTGCGCGGGCTGCTCCGGCGTGGTCGTCGTGTCAGGCGTGTTCACGCCGGGGTTGGCATTCGGGTTGGGCTGCGCATTGCTCGGGGCCGGCGTCGAAGTGCTTGGTGCGGGCATCGGCGCGTTTGCATCCGGGCTCGGCGTGGTCGGCGATGTTATCGATGGTTGCGGGTTGGTGGAGGCCGTGGGCTGCGTGCCGGCCGAAGCCGCTTGCGCATCCGCGAGCGACTTCGCGTTCAGATCATCCGTCGCCTGCCGCTCCGCGGGCGTGGACGGATGATGCGTGAAGGCAAGCGCCGGAGCGCTGGTGACGAGAAGCGCCGCGGCCGCAGCGCCGGCCAACGCGAGTTTGTGCATGAGCATGGGCTGATCTCCTTGTGACACCTGTGGACCGGAAAGCGTCCGCACTCACTGAACGACTCGATGCATCGCGGGTTCCGGATGGAACCGCAGTGACGTCGTGCCGGTTCCCGGAACCTTGCCAGGTGCGAAACCGTTTTGTCGGTAAGCGATTCTCAGGGATTGGATCGATGCTCGGCACCATTCTTGTTATTGCGCTTCTGCTTCTTCTGCTCGGTGCGTGGCCGGCATGGCCGTACAGCCGCAGTTGGGGCTACATCCCTTCGAGCGCACTCGGCCTCTTGCTGATCGTCGTGGTGGTGCTCGCACTTCTTGGACATGTGTGACGGGAGAGACCGTCATGCCGAAAAGGAAGCTCATGCAGGACATCGTCCAGGATCCGACGCGCTATCACCGCGCGCCGTTCGACATCGTGCGCGACCGGCGGTTCAGCGATGACGAGCGGCTGGAGATACTCGACGCCTGGGAGCGTGAAATCCGCGAACGGGACGGGGATGAGGAAAGCGAATGCCTGCAGCGTGTAACCCAAGCGCGTCAGGAAGTGGCGCGGCGGCGCCCGGCCGCGCAGTAGGGAGATACCAATGCCATCCCAGATCACCAAAGACGACCACATTGCGCACCGTGTGGTGCCGACACAGGAGGCCCGCCAGGGCGAGACCACCGGACGGATGCGGACGGTCCTGGAAGTCAGCATCGGCCTGGCCGTGCTCGCCGGCGTCATCCTCTGGTTGGTGTATTTCACGTAACGCTTGACGCAGGGCAGGGCGCACGCCACTAGGGCGGCGCATGCCGCCCGCGTTTTCCCCCGTCGAACTCTCCGTCGTTCTTCCCACCTTCAAGGAACGGGGAAACGTGGCCGAACTGGTGCGCCGGCTGGGCCTCGCGCTCGAAGGCATCGGCTGGGAAGCGATCTTCGTCGACGACAATTCCCCGGACGGCACGGCCGAGACGGCCAAGGCGATCGCCGCGACCGATCCGCACGTCCGATGCATCCGCCGCGTCGGCCGCCGCGGGCTCGCGGGGGCCTGCATAGAGGGCATTCTCTCGTCCGCCGCGCCCTATGTCGCGGTAATGGATGCCGATCTCCAGCACGACGAGCGTGCCCTGCCGCTGATGCTCGCAAAGCTGCGTCAGAACCAGGCAGACCTCGTCGCCGCCACGCGCTATGTCGAGGGTGGCAGCGCCGAGGGCCTAAGCGGGACGACACGCACCAACCTGTCCAGCTGGGCGACCAGGCTCACCACAGAGTTGCTCAATGTCCCGCTCAGCGATCCCATGAGCGGCTTCTTCATGCTCAGGCGGGACAAGTTCGACGCCATCGCGGACCGGCTCTCGCCCGCCGGCTTCAAGATCCTACTCGACATTGTCGCCACCGCCAGCCCGTCACTGCGTGTCGCCGAGCAGTCTTTCGTCTTCGGCAAGCGGGAGCAGGGTGAAAGCAAGTTCAACGTGCAGGTCGGCCTCGAATTCCTGGGCCTGCTGTTCGCCAAGCTCACCGGCGACCTGGTCGAGCCGCGCTTCATCTTCTTCGCGCTGGTCGGCGGCCTCGGCCTCGGCGTGCATCTCGCGGCGTTGAAGCTCGCCATCGTTGGCGGGGCGCCCAATTTCTATTGGGCCCAGTCGATTGCGACCTTCGTGGCGATGACCAGCAACTTCTTCCTGAACAACGAGATCACCTACCGCGACCGCCGCCTGAAGGGCCTGTCAGTGGCCTGGGGCTTCATCGCCTTCTGCCTGTTCTGCTCACTGGGCGCGCTGACCAATGTCGGCATCGCGTCGTGGCTCTACTATCGGGAAGAGCCGGTGTGGTGGGTCGCGGGTGCGGCCGGCGCCGTGATGGGTCTGTTCTGGAACTACGCGATGTCAAGCCTCTTCGTGTGGCGCACACGATGAACCGCGACGTGCGGTTGTTCCTGGCCGCGATCGCTGCGCTGACCATTGTGCGCTTGATCGCCGCGGCGGTTCTGCCGCTTTCCGCCGACGAGGCCTATTACTGGCTGTGGTCGCGCCATCTTGCTGCCGGCTACTACGATCATCCGCCCGCGATTGCCTGGATCATCCGTGCCGGCACGCTGGCGTTCGGCGCGACGCCGCTCGGCGTGCGCATTGGCGGCATCGTTCTTTCGGTCATTGCCACGGTTCTTGTCTGGCGTACGGGCGCCATCCTGCTCAGGGACGGTAACCAGGGCGCGCGCGCCGCGCTGTTCTTCAATCTGACGCTTATGATTTCGGTCGAGACATTGGCAGCGACGCCCGATGCCCCGGCGGTCGCAGCAGCCGCGGCTGTGCTTTTCGCCCTGGCGAAGGTGTGGGAGACGGGCCGCGGTATCTGGTGGCTCGGCGTCGGCGTCGCGGCGGGACTCAGCCTCTTGTCGAAATACACCGGCTTCTTTCTCGGCGCAGGTATCGCGATCTGGCTGCTGTTGTCGACGGATGCGCGGCGCTGGCTGCTCACGCCGTGGCCATGGCTCGGCGCCATGCTTGCTGCCGCGATCTTTGCGCCGAACCTCGTGTGGAATGCGCAGCACGGCTGGACGACGTTTGTCTTCCAGTTCGGCCGCATCGCGAGCGGCAGCTTCACGCTGCGCTTCCTGTTCGAGTTCCTGGGAAGCCAGCTCCTGCTCGCATCACCTTTCCTGTTCGCGCTGGCCGCGCTCTCCCTCGCTTTCGAGGCGCGCGACCGTAACAGCGCGATCTTCCTCCTGGCTGCGATCGTTTTCCCCTCGGCCCTCTATTTCCTCATTCACTCCCTGCACGACCGAATCCAGGGCAACTGGCCCGCCTTCCTGTACCCCGCGCTTGCCGTCGCCGCGGCCGAGGGCTTTGCCCGCGACGACTGGAAGGGCTGGACGGCGCCGGTCTGGCGCGTCTCGCGCGCCGCCGCCGTGCCTGTCGCTGCCGCCCTTCTCATCGCTGTCTACACACAGGCCTTGTTCGGCGTGATTCCTTTTGGCCGCAGCGATCCGTTGGCGCGCCTGCTCGCTGTCGGCATGGACGATGTCGCCGCCGGCATCGATGCCAACGCCGCGAAGCATCACGCGCGCGCGCTACTCACCACCGATTACGCGACCACCGCATGGTTGAAGTTCTACCGGCCGGATGCGGAGGTCGTTCACATCGGAGAGGACTACCGCTATCCGGAGGCGCCCGCGCCGAGCCGTGCGCTGTTCGCGTCGCCCGCGCTCTATGTCGTCGAGCTTCGTCTGGACAAGCATGCGCTCATTGCCAGGCATTTCAGTCATGTGACGGAGATCGCCCGGATCGATCGCCGCCGGCGCGGCATCCCCATCGCTCACTACGTGCTCTACGAAGTGGCAGGCCCAATGGGTGTGCCCGCCGGCCGCATGCCCTAAAAGGAAAAGCGAGGCCGCTTTTTTCGCGATCTCGCCGGAAAAAGTCGAGCGGACACCCAATGCGGGCTGTCGAAGGGGCTGGGGCGTTCCGGATCGGACGTCCGCTCGGCGGTAATAACCATCCGGTCCAAAATCGGTTCCGAAGGCGGCAAACTTTTTTAGCTGCGTGCTTTTACGGATGCGCAGGGCACGGTTCTGCACGCGTTAAGCTTATGTTTTAGCTCGGGATTCGGTGCGATGTTGGATGCGCCAACCAGCAGGGTCAGAAGCAGGGCTGCCGCGAGAAGGCTCTCGACTGGATGCTCGCGCAGGGCGGGGGGCACGATCAGCATGGCGCTAGAACGGCGGCCGGCCGCGCAACGCGCCGGAGAACGCGCTCACAATGAGCAGGATCACGAACACGATCAGCAGAATCTTGGCGATCGTGGCCGACAGCCCAGCGAGCGCGAAGAAGCCCATATAGCCGGCGACCAGCGCGAGGATCGCAAATAGAAGTGCATAGCCCAACATGGCGAACATCCTTCCCCACGCAGGGAAAGAACGCCCCTCAGGGATGGCGCGTTCCGCCTACTTCTTCTTACGTGTGGCGAGGAAGATCTCGGCCGCTGCCACAAGGCCTGCGCCGGCTATGGCGATCCACGGCGTCTCCTTGGCGATCGCCGCGAACAGCACCGTCCACAGGCCGCGCTCAGCGCTGCCCAGCTCAGCCTTCTGGGGCGGTGGCTTGCGGGTCAAAAGCAGCGTGAGAATGGCCCAGAAGAACGCCGGGCCGACGAAGATGCCGCCCGTCACTGCGTAGGCGCCCGCAGCGCCCAGCGCTGGCGTCAGCGCGGTTACGACCGCCATGCCGAGATAGCCGACGCCCAGAATGAGCAGCAGGAGGCCGATAATGGCGAGAACCGCCCCGGCCCCGATCTTCTGGCCCACGGAAATGCCCTATCGCTTGAGGAGGAGCGCCAGGAACGCGCCCACGCCGACGGCAATCGCGAGCGACGTCAGCGGCTGCTCGCGCACTGTCGCGCGCAGCGTCTCCGCGTTCTCATTGGCCCATTCTTCGACGTCTTCCGCGGCCTCGAACGCAGACTTGCCCGCCTGCGCGGCGGCCTCCTCGGCCAGCTCATAGGCCCGCTCGGACACGTCCTGCGCCGTCTTCAGCGCATCCTTGGCCTGGGCTGAGGCAACGGTGCTGGCGTCGGCCGCCAGCGCCCGCAAGTCTTTCTGCAACGTCTCCAGATCGCTCCTGAGCGTTGCCAGGCGGGCGTTGATGTTCTGGGCCGTTGCCATGTCCAAGTCTCCTCAAATCCCGGCGCCAGACCGCGCCGGGAAGCTCCACCATGCCCGAACTCCCCGCGCAAGGGAACTTTCTATTATGCCGCCTTGCGCGCGTTCGGATGGAAGAAAAGTGCTTGTCCCACCGTTGCTTGCACCGTCTCGGGCAGGAACGGTTTGGCGATCAGATAGGTCGGCTCGGGCCGCTCTCCGGTCAGGAGTTTCTCAGGATAGGCGGTTATGAAGATCACCGGGATGTCGAAGCTGTTGAGGATTTCGGCCACCGCATCGATGCCGGAACCGCCTTCGCCGAGATTGATGTCGGCAAGCACAAGGCCGGGGCGCTCGGCGTGCGCCTTCTTGACCGCATCCGCCGCGGTTGCTGCCGTTCCAACCACCTTGTGGCCGAGTTCGGTGACGAGATTCTCGAGATCGAGTGCGATGATCGGCTCGTCCTCGATGATCAGCACGCGGCTTGCAAGGTCGCGGTCGATAGTCTGTTGCGCATTGACGATCGCGCGCTCCACTTCCTCCGCCGTCTCGTCAAGGATGAAGGCAGCCTCTTCAAGACTGAAGGCTTCCACAGCGGTCAGCAGGAGTGCCGCGCGCTTGTTGGCGTCGAGCGCCTTGAGGCGTGCTTCCGGAGTCGTTGGCTGCTTCGCGCCCGGACCATTGGCGACGTTGGTGTTGCCCTCCTCGATCCGGCCCGAAGCGCTGGACCAGATGGCATGGAAGACACGGTAAAGACCGACCCGCGGCGGGACACCCTCGGCCAGGGTCTGGTCGCCTGCCAACAGGGCCGACAGGGCGGCGCGCACATAGGTATCGCCGCTTTGCTGGGAGCCGCACAGCGCACGGGCATAGCGGCGCAAATACGGCAAATGCGGTGCAAGCGTCTGAGACATGCTCATGTGAGAAACAGAGCTCCTTCGACGGATCGATGGGACTACACGATCAAAACCCCCCGCTTGCCGAAAAGTTCCCGCTTTCGGGAACCATTCTCCCGACGATACGTTCGGAAAGAGTGAAGGGAACAGGTGGGAGCAAGAGTCGTTGTAAGGGCTTGGAATTGCTTTTGATTCCGACCTAACCGGAGAATGGCTTTGTCTGGCGCACCGCAACAGCGGAATTGGAACGTGTCCAACGAACAGAACCCAAACCGGGAAAAGGCGCGGGCGATCCGAGCCCGTCAGCGGGTGATCGGTCGTGAGATTCGCCGGATGTTTGACGGCGTGGCCCAGGAGCCGATCCCTGATGAGTTCATGGAACTGCTTCGCAAGATGGACGCTCAGGGTGGGGAGAAAGGGGCGAAGAAGTCGTCATGACCGCCCCTCACGCGCACATGCAGCACAACAACCCCCCGCAGGACCACCAGCCGCAGGACTTCAGGACGGAGCTCCTGGGTCTTGTCCCCTTCCTCCGCGCGTTCGCGCGCTCGCTCACCGGCAACCAGGAGAACGCCGATGACCTTGCGCAGGAGGCACTCGTCAAGGCATGGCAGTCGCGCGATTCCTTTGTGCCCGGCACCAACCTGAAGGCGTGGCTCTTCACTATTCTGCGCAACCAGTTCTATTCCGACCGCCGGCGCGCCTGGCGTCAGGCGCCGTGGGACCAGGACGCCGCTGAGCGCATTCCGGGCGGCGGACAGGACCAGGGCTGGGCGGCGGAGCTGTCCGACACGGCACGCGCGCTGCGCTGCCTGACGGACGAACAGCGCGAAGCATTGATTTTGGTCGGGGCCGGCGGTTTCTCTTATGAGGACGCTGCGGAGATTTGCAATTGTGCAGTCGGTACGGTGAAAAGCCGGGTGGCGCGCGCGCGAAAGGCGCTGATCGCGATCCTCGACGGCGAGGAGGCCTTGCCGAACTCCGAACGGCCCGCAGAAGGAGAGGCGGCCCGTGATATCATGGCGCAACTGGACAGCCTCGCGCCCCCGGGCGGCACCCACGCTGCCAAGCGGAGAGACAAGCCAGAGGAGTGAGAGCGGCTGGCCGCTGCGGCTGTCGCTTCTCCTCTGGGTGACCATCGCCCTCGTCCCCATCGCGCTCGTGAGCATCCTCCAGGGCGTGGAGCGCGCGCGCGTCGATGTCGGTGAAGTGCATGACCGGCTGATCCGCTCGGCGGAAGCGGCGGCGGCAGACCAGGAGAACCTTCTTCTGTCGGCGGAGCAGGTGGCGCGCGCGCTTTCGAATATGCGCGATGTGCGCGACGCCACGCGCCACTGCGACGAAATCCTGAGCGACGCGCTGATCGGCGTCCGCTATTTCGCCAACATCGCGCGCATTGACCGCGGCTGGACCGTTGCCTGCTCGGCGCTCCCGAGCGCGCGCGGCCTCAAGGGCGACGCAAAGCTTCTTCCGATGGCTCGTTCGGCGCGGCGCTTCTTTGTCTCGGGTCAGATCGCGAGCCCGCTGCTTCGTCGTCCGATCATCGCAGGCATGCTGCCGGTCCGCGACGCGCGTGGCGCGTTCGACGGCGTGATCTCGATCACGCTGGAGCTTCGCTGGCTCGACCTCATGGTCCGGGCGCAGGATCTGCCGAAAGGCGCGGTCGTCTTCGTCTACGACGACGCCGGTCATGTGCTGGCATCGAACAATCTGGCGGTCGCCGCCACGCTCATGCATGCCAAGTCAACCGTCGGCGACAACCGGGCGCTGAGAGCCGGCACGGACGCCAGCGGGCGCGATTGGACCATTGCCGCCTCCAACCTTCGCGGCAGCGAGATTCACGTCGCTTACGCGATGCCGGAGACGCGCCTGTTCCTGTCGACCTATCTGCACGTCGGCGTCGATTTCCTGCTCCCGATCCTGATGATCGGTCTCGCCTGGGCCGGGATATGGTTCACGACCGAGCGGCAGGTGACGCAATGGATCGCGTATCTGCGGCGCATCTCGGCCGCCTACCGCAGCGGCCACTACACCATTCGCCCGCAGCTTGAGGACGCGCCGTCGGAATTCCGTGCGCTGGGCGACGGGATGTCGGAGATGGCGGAATCCATCCAGGACCGCGACCGCAAGCTTCGCGAGGCCCTGGCGCAGAAGACGTTGCTCATCCGCGAGATCCACCACCGCGTGAAGAACAATTTGCAGATCGTGATGAGCCTGCTCAGCCTCCAGGCCGGCCAGCTCAAGGACCCTGCCGCGCGCGAAGCGCTGATGCAGGCACAGGTGCGCATCAATGCACTGGCTCTGGTGCATCGCATCCTGCACGAGATCGAGGATCAGACGACCATCGACCTCAAGCGCCTGCTGCACGAACTCACGACCCAGATCACCGAGGGCATGCGCGGCGAAATGAAGCTCACCGTCGAGGAGCATCTCGTCGACGCCGAAGTATCGGGCGATGTTGCCGTGCCGGTGGCGCTGTTCGCGGTGGAGGCCCTCACCAACATTTTCAAATACGCTTTCCCGCCGGGGTACCAGGGCGTGGTGAAGATCGACCTCGTGCGCAACGGCGATAACAGGCTCAAGCTCACCATCGCTGACAACGGCATCGGTTTTGATGAGAAGCAGGCGAGGGGCGGCATCGGCACCCGGCTCATCCGCACCTTCGGCCAGCAGATCGGCGGCAAGTCCATGCTGCATTCGGTGCCTGGCAAGGGCACCAGCATCGAAGTGGACTTCAAGGACTCGCTCGCGGAAGCCGCCTGATTTCAGGGGTTGCATGCGGTTCCGTGCGGAACAAGCGAAACGCCGTCTTCCCGCCCACGTTCTCACTCATATCGGGCGCCTTGATCGCGCCCTTTTTGAACACCTTGGAGAACAGCATGGGCAACCAGATGAATCGCCAGGACGAAAACCGGAGTCAGCGCAAGCCGGAGCAGCCGCAGCAGGCTGAGAACCAGGGCTATCAGAACCAGCCGGACGGAGGGCAGAAAGCCAAGTCGGGCAAGAAGCGCGATTTGGGGAGCCAGCAGAACCAGAACCGGCAACAGCCCGACCAGAACGCCGGCACAAGGCACTGATCCGGCCCTATCATCTGAGACGAAAAGACCGGCCGAACGGCCGGTCTTTTCATGTCCGATCGGCGATGGACTGGAACTTCGTGCTGGCGCATAACCCGCTCCAGCACGAGCTCCAGGAACTTCCTTTATGGCGGACACATTCGATGCCGTGGTCATCGGCGGCGGCCCCGGCGGCTACAACGCGGCGATAAGGCTCGGTCAGCTTGGTCTCAAAACCGCCTGCATCGACAAGCGCGGCACCTTCGGCGGCACGTGCCTGAACATCGGTTGCATCCCCTCCAAGGCGCTGCTCCATGTGTCGCACCTGTTCGACGAGGCGAAGAACCATCTGCCCAGGCTCGGCGTGAAGGTCGCGCCCGAACTCGATCTCGCCGCCATGATGGCGCATAAGACCAAGGTGGTGGCCGAACTCACCAAGGGCGTCGAATTCCTGCTCAAGAAGGCCAAGAGCGAAGCCATCGTCGGCGAGGCACGCATCACCGCGCCCGGCAGGATCGCGGTGAAAGGCAAGGACGGCGCAGTCCGCAACATCGAGACGAAGCACATCATCATCGCCACCGGCTCAGATGTCGCCGCGCTGCCCGGCGTCACGATCGACGAGCAGCAGATCGTCTCCTCCACCGGTGCGCTCGAGTTGAAGGAGGTGCCCAAGCGCCTGCTGGTCGTCGGCGGCGGTTACATCGGCCTTGAACTGGGTTCGGTGTGGCGGCGCCTCGGCAGCGAGGTGACGGTGGTCGAATTCCTCGACCGCATCACGCCCGGCCTCGATGGTGAGATCGGTAAGCAGTTCCAGCGTATCCTGCAAAGGCAGGGCATGAAGTTTCAGCTCTCGACCAAGGTCGTCGGTGTGCAGAAGACGGGCGGTGCTCTCACCGTCACGGTAGAACCAGCTGCCGGCGGAGCGCAGCAGACGATCGAGACCGACATCATGCTGGTCTCCATCGGCCGCCGTCCTTACGCCGACAATCTCGGCCTCGACGACATCGGCGTGAAGCTCGACCGGCGCAACCGTGTCATCACCGACATGCATTATGCGACCAACGTGCCGGGCATCTGGGCCATCGGTGACTGCCGCGAAGGCTTGATGCTGGCGCACAAGGCGGAAGACGAAGCCGTGGCCTGTGCCGAGAACATCGCAGGCAAGTCCGGTCATGTGAACTACGACGCGATTCCCGCCGTCGTGTACACCGCACCCGAAGTCGCCAGCGTCGGCAAGACGGAGGAAGAGCTGAAAGCCGTCGGCGTGGCCTACAAGGTCGGCAAGTTCCCCTTCACCGCCAATGCCCGCGCCAAGACTATCGCCGCGACCGACGGCTTCACCAAGGTGATCGCCGACGCGAAGACCGACCGCGTGCTTGGGGTCCACATTATGAGCGCCAGTGCCGGCGAGATGATCGCGGAAGCCGCCCTCGCCATCGAGTTCGGCGCCTCCAGCGAAGACATCGCCCGCACCAGCCACCCGCACCCCACGCTCAGCGAAGCCGTCCGTCAGGCGGCGATGGGCGTCGAAGGCTGGACCATGCAAATGTGATCGCGCGCGCGATCATCCCCGGCGCGAAGCGACCGCGGATCGATGCACACTGCACGATGGCGGGTTGTGGTGTAACGTAGGTCATGGGCCGACCCGTCTGCTCCACGCTGTCGCTTACCATCCGCAAGGCGAAGACCGCCGCGGAGATCGAAGACGCGGCCGCACTCTATGAGCGCTCCGGTACCGCCGCCTTCTTCTGGCGCCCGGTCGGCCACTTCCAGGCGCGCGACTTCATCGCCTTTGCGCAACAGGAAGAGGTCTGGCTCGCCTATATGAGCGACGCGCTGGTCGGCATCCTCTCGCTGTTCAAGGAAGAGAACTTCGTCCACTGCCTCTACGTCGACCCGCAAGCGCAGGGCCTCGGTATCGGCCGCGCGCTGGTCGATTTCGTCCGCAAGCGGATCGGCAAGCCGCTGACGCTCAAGCTCGACGTCCCCAACCGCAAGGCGATCGCCTTCTACGACACCACCGGCTGGGAGCGTATGACCGGCCTCGACGACCAGGGCATCGACGATCAGGGCATCAAGTGGGCGCGCTATCGCCTGTCTTGAGTTCAGGAAGACGCGGCTCCAGCAGCACCGCCGGCGTGCGCACATGTTCCGGCCGCATGCCAATGCCCAGGAACCGGGCAGGCCATTGCCGGAGCCAGCCCCAGCGGTCCAGCACATACAGCGGCCATGGCGGTTTCGGCGTCACCTGCGAACGGATCGTCCGCGCCAGCACCTGGTTCTGCGCGATCACCTGGAACCGCTGCACCACGCGCGTCGGCCATTCGCGGCGTTTCTGCACCCGCGCCAGCTCGTGCACGGACGGCGTGCGCTTCTTCAAGGTCGCCGCCAGGATGTTCGCCGCCGCCACCGCATCCTGGATTGCGAGGTTGATGCCCACGCCGCCCACCGGGCTCATCGCATGCGCCGCATCGCCGATGCACAGCAATCCCCGCCGCGCCCATTTCTCCAGCCGGTCGACCTTCACCGTCAGCAGGTGCACCTGGTCGAAGGACGTGACCGTCTCCGCGCGATCGCGCGCAAAGCCGGCGGCCGTGCGCAGCCGCGCCTGGAACCCCGACAGGCCCTCCGCCTTGATCGTGTCGTACCCGCCCTTGGCGATGACCATCGCGCACTGCCAGTAATCGCCGCGATAGAGCATCACGAAGAATCCGCCGCCCACGAACCGCGCCACCGGCTCCTTCGGATCGCCCGCCGCGAACGGCAGGCGCAGCCACAAGACGTCGAACGGCGCACCGATATCGACGACCTTGAGCTTCGCCTTGTCGCGCACTGTCGAATGCCGTCCGTCGGCGCCGATCACCAGCTTCGCCAGCAGGTCGCCAGCGCCCTCCGGCGTCTTCACCCGCACGCCGACGATGCGATTGCCCTTGGCCATCAGCTCGGTGACTTCCGCCTCCATCGCGATGTGGAACGAGGGATAGCGCCGCGCTTCTTCCGCCAGAAAATCGAGGAAGTCCCATTGCGGCATCAGGGCGGTGAACTTCGCGCGTCCGCGCAGTCGTTCGAAATCCGCGACCCTGAAGCTCTCCCTGCCGAACTCGGCCGTCATCACCCGCACCTCGGTGTGCGGCCGTGCCAGGAATTTGTCGAGCAGCCCCAGCTCGTCCATCAGCCTCAGGGTCGAGGGATGCACCGTGTCGCCGCGGAAGTCGCGCAGGAAGTCCTTGTGCTTCTCCAGCACCCACACGTCGATTCCGGCGCGCGCCAGCAGCAGCCCGCACATCATGCCGGCCGGCCCGCCGCCTGTAATGACGACTTCGGTGTTGAGATTCACGGTGCGACGCTAAAGGGCCCGCGTGCCGGGTTCAATGTTCCGTCGCGAGATACGCCTTTACGCGGTCCATCGCGTTCTGGCGCACATTCATCCAGAACAGCTGGTAATCGTAATTGTGATAGTTCTCGCCTGGCAGTTTCACCAAATGATAGGCGCGCGGTGCCGGATCCGTGATGAACAGCGCGCCGTTCTCGCAGCGTGCGCCGACCACGTTCGGATCGATCGGCCGCGGCGGATCGCTTGGTCCCGGCGTCCACCCGCCCAGGTTCGCGCTCGCCGGGACGGCTTCGCTGCCCGTGCTCCAGCTCAAGGGATTGGTGCAGACGAAATGCTCCTGCGCCATCGCATCCGGGTATCCCGCGCGCGCCACGAAATCGTGGCGCTGCTTGTCGGCGTCGGCCTCTTCGCCCAACGTGCTCCAGGTCAGCACGCAGCCCGTGTCGGTGGCGGTCTGGCACGGCTTGATCGTCTTCTGTGTGGCGAACCACCTCTCCGGCAGCCAGGTGCCCACCACATAGGCCGCGACCAGCCGCTTCCGGAGCGGCGTGCCGTCGATCAGCTCCGGGATCAGCCGGGTCAGCATGCGTGAGCCCTGGCTGTGGCTGGCCAGGATGAACGGCCGCCCGTGGTTGTAGTGTTGGATGTAATACTGGAACGCCCGCTTCACGTCGGAATAGGCGAGGCCCTCCGCCGCGCGCGAATTGGCGTCATAGTTGAACACCGCGCTGAACGTGAACTGCCGATAGCGCGGTGCATAAACCGCACAGCAGCCGCTGAACGCGCTCGCCTGCGCGCGATACGGTCCCATGTCGGTGCGTTTGTTGGTATCGGCGTCGCTCAGGTCCTGGTTCCACGCGCTGTTGGAGAAGAACGTCGTGGGGTGCACGAAGAACACGTCCACCGGTGCCGTCTCTGCGTCCGCCAGTGGCACGCCCGGCGGCGAGACATCGGTTGCATCCTGCATGTCGGGCAGGGCGCCCCATGATGCGCGATTGGCATAGTCCGGCGCGGGCGGCTGCGGCGTATCCTTGAACGCGGTCGAAGGAGCATGCGCCATCAGCAGTAGTCCCAGCATGCCGAACTGCTGCCCATACGCCACGCCGACGCCCACGAGGGCGACCAGCGCCAGCACGCCCACGCTCCAGATGCGCTTCATCCCGTCGTCCGCTGAATCGCCAAGGCTTGAACGCTGCGCTAGGCTTTGTCCGTCTGTCGAGAGAGATTCTCATGCGTCCCAACCGCTTGCGCGAGGCCTGGGCCGAAGGCCGCGCCGTCACCAATGTCTGGGTCAGCCTGGGCGGCATTCTGCCGACCGAGATCCTCGCGCATCAGGGCTGGGACAGCCTCACCATCGACATGCAGCACGGCCAGGCTGATTTCGCCGGCGTGGTGCAGATGCTGACGGCGATCTCCACCACCCATGCCGTGCCGCTGGTGCGCGTGCCGTGGAACAATCCCGGCGATATCAACCGCGTGCTCGATGCCGGAGCTTACGGCGTGATCTGCCCCAATATCGACACGGCGGAGCAGTGCGAGGCCTTCGTCTCCGCCTGCCGCTATGCGCCGCAAGGCACCCGCAGCGTCGGCCCCAAGCGCGCGGTGCTCTACGGCGGCAACGATTATCTCGCGAAAGCCAACGAGACCATCCTCACCATGGCGCAGGTCGAATCCGCGAAAGCGCTCGCCAACGTGCGCAGCATCGCCGCGGTGAAGGAACTCGATGTCGTCTTCATCGGTCCCACCGATCTTAGTCTTTCGCTCGGCCGCGAACCGCGTGCCGACCCGACCGATCCGGTCGTGGTCAAAGCCATCGACGACATCCTTGCCGCGACCAAGGCCGCCGGCAAACGCTGCGCCATCTACTGCAAGTCGGTCGCGTATTCGAAACAGATGATCGCCAAAGGCTTCGACTTCGTCGTCGTCACGTCCGACGAAGCGCTGCTCTCGTCTGGAGCCGCGCTGGCGGCGCAGTTCAGATAGTTTCCTTCCCCATTTACGGGGAAGGGGGACCATCGCGTAGCGATGGTGGATGGGGCAAATGCACCGAAGATGCAAGACTCTCTTCGCCGGGATTCTCCCCCTTCCGCCTCGCGCCGCTCACGCGCCGCGATCCACATTTCCGTAAACGGGGCAGGAAACACCGCACCTGTTGCCTGCGCGCCTCTTACAAAACCGCGCCAAATCGCCTATATCGACATTGCAACAATATCAGAAAGGAGGTGATCCAGTGTCTCATTGTCATTACCTGCGGACGTCGGAAGCCGCGACCTGGATCCTCGCCTCTGGTGAGGTCAGCGCCGCGTAAGCGACGCCTCGCGGCCCGAAACGGACCGCAGTAGGACAATGGAAGGGCCATCGGGATGCATACCGGTGGCCCTTCTTGTTTTTTACACCTCTCAAGCGCCAGGTTGCGGGCACACACGGTCGTGATCGCGACGGTGCGCGCCCACCGTGGTACGACCACGGACGAAACACGTTCCGCGTCCACGCGGACGCTCGGGGAAACACATGCGCCTGCGCCGCCTTCTTCTCGCCCTTCCGCTTGTCTGCGCCGCCGCCATCGTCACGGCGGCCGCCGCCATCGAGCAGCACGGCGTGCAGACCGCCAACATGGACACCACCATCCGTCCCGGCGACGACTTCAACCTTTATGCCAATGGGGGCTGGCTGAAGCAGGCGGTGATCCCTCCGGACCAGGCGTCCTGGGGTTCGTTCTCCACCCTGCGCGACAAGGCCGCCAAGCGCACCGCCGACCTGATCGAGGACATCGCCAAAAAGAACAACCCGCCCGGCAGCGACGACGCCAAGGTCGCGGACTTCTATGCCAGCTACATGGACGAGGCGGGCATCGAGGCGAAGGGGCTCGCGCCGCTCAAGCCCGCGCTCGAACGCATCGCCGCCATCCGCGGCAAGGCCGACCTGTCGCGCGCCCTCGGGCAGTCCCTGCTCGCCGACGTCGACGCCCTCAACAACACGAATTTCTACACCGAGAATCTGTTCGGCCTCTGGGTCGCGCCGGGCTTCAACGATCCCGACCACTTCACCGCCTATCTGCTGCAAGGCGGTCTCGGCCTGCCGGACAGGGAATATTATGTGAGCAATGACGCGCCGATGGTTTCCGCGCGCCAGTCCTATCAGGCGCACATCGCCAAGATCCTCACGCTCGCTGGCGTTGCGCAGCCTGACGCGGAAGCGAAGGCCACCGCCATCCTGGCGCTCGAGACCCGCATCGCGCAGGCGCACGGCAGCCGCGCCGATTCCGAGGATGTGCTCAAGGCAGACAATGCGTGGACCCGCGCCGACTTCGCGAAGAAGGCGCCGGGCATCGACTGGGATGCGTTCTTTGCAGGCGCCACGCTCTCCAGCCAGGCGACTGTCACCATCTGGCAGCCCACCGCGGTGCCGGGCATCGCCGCCATCGTCGGCAGCACGCCGATTGCGGTATGGAAGGACTATCTGACCTTCCATCTCCTCAACCATTATTCGTCCGTGCTGCCCAAGGCGTTTGTCGATGAGCGATTCGATTTCTACGGATCGACGCTTTCGGGGACGCCGCAACAGCGCCCGCGCTGGAAGCGCGCGGTCGATGCCACCAATGCCGCGCTCGGCTGGGCCGTCGGCCGGGACTTCGCCGCGCGCTTCTTCCCGCCGTCCTACAAGGCGGTGGCGCAGGCGATGGTCGATCAGATCAAGGCTGCATTCGGCCGCCGCATCGATGCGCTGGACTGGATGAGTCCTGCAACCAAGGCGAAAGCGAAGGCCAAGCTCACCACGCTCTATGTCGGCATCGGCTATCCCGACAAATGGCTCGACTATGCGAAGTTCGCGGTCGTGCGCGGCGACGCGCTCGGCAACCTCGTGCGGTCGGAGCGGTTCGAATACGAACGCAACGTCGCCAGGCTCGGTACGGCCGTCGACCGCACCGAATGGTGCATGACGCCGCAAACCGTGAACGCGGTGAACCTGCCGCTCCAGAACGCACTCAACTTCCCCGCCGCGATCCTGGATGCGCCCTTCTTCGACGCGAAGGCGGATCCGGCGTTCAATTTCGGCGCCATCGGTTCTGTGATCGGGCACGAGATCAGCCACAGCTTCGACGACCAGGGCGCGCAGTTCGACTCCAATGGCCGTCTCTTCAACTGGTGGACGGACGCCGATTTCGCGCACTTCAAGGACTCGGCCACGCGCCTGGCGAACCAGTATTCGCTCTACTCGCCGTTTCCCGGCGTAAACGTGAATGGCCGCCAGACTCTCTCCGAGAACATTGCAGACGTCGCCGGTCTTTCGGCCTCGTTCGACGGCTGGCGCGCGTCGCTGCGCGGCAAGCCGGCGCCGCTGATCGACGGTCTCACGGGCGAGCAGCGCTTCTTCCTCGCCTACGCCCAGACCCGCCAGAACGCGATCCGCGAAGCGACGCTGCGCCAGCAGATCCTGACCGACGGCCATGCGCCCTCGATGTACCGCGCCCAGGCCGTGCGCAATATCGACGCCTGGTACGATGCATTCAGGATCACGCCCGACGAACGTCTCTACCTCGCTCCCGATCAGCGCGTGCGGGTGTGGTAGCACCGTGCCCGGCCTGGCGATTCAGAACGCGGCAGCCAGTTGGAGCCCGACCATCGAAGCCATTGCCACAAGACTGAACAGATGATCGCGATAGATCCCGCGAGCAAGGGCGCTCTGCACCTCGGGCGGGTCCATCGTGCCACCCAGGCGGACCGCGTTTTTCACGGTTCGCAACAACGCGATCCCGATGCCGGCCAGTGCCAGGGCCAGCGAGACCCAGCAGATCCAGGCCGCATACGCGTGGCGGACGATCTCGATGGCGATTGCGATCAGGGTCAGGAACATGACCGCCGCGATCAACCGGTTCATCGGCCGGGCCTGCGTCGTCACGCGCCGATAATACGCCGATATCGATGCCAGGACGTCCGCGGGCAGCTGTGGCCCGCTAAGCCCGCGTGTCTGGACGTCGAACATCAGGTCGAACCACAGGACCGCAAGCAGGAACCCGCCGCCAGCCGCTGCGATGGCATTCACGGTGCCTGCTCCTTCGTCCGATAGTCGCCGAACGCGCCATCGCGTGCGCTCAGCCCTTCCTTCAGGTTCTCGCGAACCTTTCCGAAGGTCTCGCGCGACGACGCCGTGGTCAGCGCCAGCGCCTGGATCTCTGTTCCGGCGCGGATCGCCGCACGCAGGCCCATGATCTCCATCGCGCGATGCACGCTGCGCTTGTTCATCTGCTGCACGTCGGTCGGAATTTTGGCGATGCGCTCCGCGAGCGCCAGCACTTCGCGATCCAGGGCGTCCGCCGCGAAGGCGCGATTGGCAAAACCAACGCGCACCGCTTCGACGCCGCTGATCGCATCGCCGGTCAGCATCATCTCCATCGCGGGCCGAAGTCCGCACAACCAGGCGTGGAACTGGTTGTCCGGCGGGCTCATCATGCGCACCGGCGGATACCCGATCTGCGCATCCTCCGCCACGTAAACCAGGTCGCACGCCGTCGCGAGTTCAGACCCGCCGGCGAGGCACCAGCCATGCACCTGCGCGATCACCGGCTTGGCCAGGTCCCAGATGCGGAACGCGCCTTCCACCACATGCCGCGCCCATTGGCCTGCGCCGCCCGCTGTCTGATAGGGCAGCGCGCCGCCTTCGCCCGAAAGGTCGTACCCGGCGGAGAAGCATGATCCCGCACCACGCAGGATGGTTGCACGGACGTCATCGTCGCGGTCCGCCGCGTCCAGCGCGGCGAACAGCTCGCCGCGCAATGCGTTCGACAGCGCATTGCGCTTGTGCGGCCGATTGAGCGTCAGCCGCCGCACAAACGGCGCCGGGTTGTCGATCAGGACCAGGGGCTCGCTCATGCGGCATCTCTCCCTTCAAGGCAAATTTTGGTCGGGACTGCTGTCATCAAAATGTTGCATCCTGCCAACTATCTAAGGAAGCACCTTTATCCCCGCCGCGCTAATGACCTACGCCACGCTTGCCGACACCAGCCACCGTCCGCGCCTCGACCAGCCGGCGAGCGCCTGGTCGAAGCTGCTGTTCGTGCTCTTGCTGCTCGCCGCCATCGGCTATGGCGCGATGAACCTCGTCAACGACATTGCCGCGGCCCACGAGACAATCGCCGTGGGCGTGTTCCTGCTGCTCGGTCTTGCGCTCCTGATCGCGCTGGGGTTCGAGTTCGTGAACGGCTTCCACGACACCGCCAACGCGGTCGCGACGGTCATCTACACCAACTCGATGCCGCCGGCGCTTGCCGTGGTGTGGTCCGGTTTCTTCAACTTCGCCGGCGTGATGGTCTCGACCGGCGCGGTGGCCTACACCATCGTCACGCTCTTGCCTGTCGAATTGATCCTCCAGGTCGGCAGCGGCGCGGGCTACGCGATGATCTTTGCGCTGCTGCTGGCCGCGATCATCTGGAACCTCGGCACCTGGGCGCTGGGCCTTCCCAACAGCTCCTCGCACGCACTGATCGGTTCGATCCTGGGCGTCGGCCTCGCCAACCAGTTGATGGCAGCAGGTGGGCAGGCGACCTCGGGCGTCGACTGGGGCCAGGCGTTGAGCGTCGGCCGCGCCCTGCTGTTCAGTCCGCTGATGGGCTTCATTTTCTCGGCGCTGCTGTTTTTCGCGATCAAGTTCATCGTGCGCAATCCCGCGCTCTATCAGGAGCCGAAGGGTCACACGCCGCCACCATGGTGGATTCGCGCCATCCTGATCTTCACCTGCACCGGCGTCTCGTTCGGCCATGGGGGCAATGACGGACAGAAGGGCATGGGCCTGATCATGCTGATCCTGATCGGCGCCGCGCCGACGGCCTACGCGCTCAACCGCACCATGCCGGATGAGGCGATGCCTTCCTTCGTGCAGCACAGCCAGGCGGCTGCGCACATCTTCCGGACGCATGCAGGGGCCTCCACCGCTCCGACGGCTGACGCGGCGCGTCAGACCGTCGGGACCGCGCTGCGCACAAGGAGCCTCGACAAACCCGAAGTCTTCGCGGCCCTCGGTTCGCTCTCCGCCGACATTGCGGGACATGTGCAAAGCTATGGCACGATCCGCCACATTCCCGCGGCGGCCACGCCCAACGTCCGCAACGACATGTACCTGACCGCGGAAGCGATCCGCCTGCTGCCGGCCACGACCTTCTCGTCCGGCGAGAACGACACGCTCACGACCTACGCCGCCGATCTTCAGCACGGCACGCGCTACATTCCGTTCTGGGTGAAGGTGTGCGTCGCCTTTGCCCTTGGCCTCGGCACCATGGTCGGATGGAAGCGCATTGTGGTCACCGTCGGCGAGCGCATAGGCAAGACGCACCTGACCTATGCCCAGGGCGCTTCGGCGGAGCTGGTCGCGGCCCTCACGATCGGGGCGTCGGAACTCTACGGCCTACCCGTTTCGACCACCCACATCCTGTCCAGCGGAGTCGCCGGCACCATGGCGGCCAACGGTTCGGGCCTGCAATGGAGCACGATTCGCAGCATCATCCTCGCCTGGGTGCTGACCCTGCCCGCCGCCATCATCCTGGCCGGTGGCCTTTATTTCACCCTGCGCCAGTTCGTCTGACGTCTACCGCATCAATTATGGGCATAGCCTGACACCGGCTGTTTGACTAACCTCCCCCGCGGGCAAACCAGGGGAGGGGGCGGCCAATGCCGAACACATTTACGACCACCACGACAACGGGCTTCGGCTCGCGCATCATGAATTCCTTTGTCGGGCTACTGCTGGGGCCGGTGCTGGTCATCGGCGCCATCTGGCTCCTCGGCTGGAACGAGGGCCGCGCAGTGCAGGCGATTCGCGGCCTTGCCGAAGCACAGAGCGTGCTGGTCGAGTCGCCCGCGGGCTCTGTAAACCCCGGCAACGAAGGCAAACTGGTTCACGTCACGGGCGAGGCGACCGCGACCGCCGCGATCCAGGATTCCGACATGGGTCTCTCCTTCGACAACCAGGTCGCGGTCGCCCGCACCGCCGAAATGTATGAGTGGAAGGAGAAGAAGGAAGAGAAGACGCAGGACAACACCGGCGGCAGCCAGACCACCACCACGACCTACACCTACAGCATGGTCTGGTCCGACACGCCAATCGATTCTTCTTCCTTCGCGCATCCGGAAGGGCACGAGAACCCGGCGATGCCTTTCACCTCGCACAAATTCGCGGCCACCGACGCCAAGCTCGGCGAGTTCAATCTCGACGACGCCACGGTCGGGATGGTCGATGCCTCCACCGCGCTGAAGCCCGACGCGCCCGATGGCTGGACGGCGTCCGGCGGCAATCTCTACAAGGGCGCGAACCCGGCCTCACCGGCCGTCGGCGACATGCGCGTGCACTACACCGGCCTCGCTTCGGGTTCGACGATCTCGGTGCTGGCGAAGCAGGCGGCGGGCGGCTTCGCCGACTACACCACCACGAACGGCTACACGATCCACATGGCGCGCGCCGGCAACGTCCCGGCCGACCAGCTGATCGCCGACCAGAAGAAGATGGAATCCATGATCACCTGGATTCTGCGCGGCGTCGGCGCCTTCCTGATCTTCATCGGCTTCACGATGTTCTTCGGACCGATCGCGACGCTCGCCGCCGTCCTGCCGTTCCTCGGCGCGCTGGTGCGCGGCGCCTCGGCGTTCTTCGCGCTCGTGCTGACGATTCCGGTGACGCTCATTGTTATCGCTTTCTCATGGCTCGCCTTCCGCCCGCTGATCGCCGTGCCGCTGCTAATCGCTGCGGCCGTGTTCGGCTACGTGCTCTGGCGCTGGCACCACGCCCGCAGCGCCCCGCACGTCGCCGCGCAGCAGGCGGCCGCTGCGGCCGGCGCAACGCCGCAGCACTAACGAGCACACAGAGAACGAACGGCGCGGTGAACCTCACCGCGCCGTTTCTTTTTAGGGGACGAAGTCTGCTCCGGCCCCGCAATTGGATTATTCGCAGGCAAGGCCTTACAGACGAACGGCAAGGCCCCGTGGCGGAACTGGTAGACGCACCGGACTTAAAATCCGTAGCCCGGAAACGGGCGTGTCGGTTCGAGTCCGACCGGGGCCACCATCTAGGCCGCGAAAGGTCGTCGTCGTGGGCACTGTTACAGTTTGGACGCCGCCGAGGCTGCGGCTGTTGCGGCAGGGGCGAAACTGTAACAGTGCCTCGTCGTGTTCGCCGCGAACCATAAGCTGTTGAACTAGCTAATTAAAATTACGGATACTCAACCAAAAGTGGTGCATTTGACTTCGAAAAGTCGCTGACTATAGTGCGCCGCCTTTGCGGCACCCCCGCACCCTTTTGAGAGCCTGGAAGACGAATGAGCAAGCGCGAGAACGCCAAGTACAAGATCGACCGCCGCATGGGCGAAAGCATCTGGGGCCGTCCGAAGTCCCCGGTGAACAAGCGTTCCTACGGCCCCGGCCAGCACGGTCAGCGCCGCGCCAAGAAGCTCTCCGACTACGGCACCCAGCTCCAGGCCAAGCAGAAGCTCAAGGGCTACTACGGCAACATCACGGAGCGTCAGTTCCGCAAGTACTATCAGGAAGCCTCGCGCCGTCAGGGCGACACGGGTGAGAACATGGTCGGCCTGCTCGAGCGCCGCCTCGACGCCGTCGTGTATCGCAGCAAGTTTGCGCCGACGCCGTTCGCCGCGCGCCAGCTCGTCAGCCACGGCCATGTGAAGGTCAACGGCCGCCGCGTGACCATCGCCTCCTACCAGGTGACCGACAAGGACACGGTCGAGCTCTCCGCCAAGGCCAGGGAAATGGCGCTGGTTCTCGAAGCCGCCAAGTCGGCCGAGCGCGACACGCCTGACTACGTCGCGGTCGACCACGACAAGATGACGACCAAGCTGCTGCGCACGCCGAAGCTGGCCGACGTCCCCTACGCGACCCAGATGCAGCCACACCTCATCGTCGAGTTCTACTCGCGCTGAGCGGCGCACATCACCGAACACGAAGGCCGCGGAGCGATCCGCGGCCTTTTTTATGTCGCAGCCGTCCCAATGCTCACGCAGATTTTTCGCGGCTCCCCATGTCGGGGCGGGCCATACTCGGGCGTCCTTGGGGCCTGAAGGAGACCCACGCATGCTCTACGCCATCCTCTGCTACAACACGGAAAACACAGTGTTTTCCTGGTCCAAAGAGCAGGAGCAGAAGGTCATGGACGACCTGCATGCCGTGCAGGAAAAGCACCTGAAGGCGAAGAAGCTTGGTCCTACCGCCCGCCTGATGCCGACCACCGCCGCGACCACGCTGCGCAAGGGCGATACCCCGCTGGTGCTTGACGGCCCCTATGCCGAGACCAGGGAGCAACTCCTGGGCTTCTACATCTTCGATGCCGCGAACCTCGAGGAAGTACTGGCTTTCGCCAGGGAACTGGGCGCGGTGAATCCCGGCGGCGCGTATGAAATCCGTCCACTCCATGCCTTCTATCCGGGCACGCTCGAAACCGCATGACCGATCTCGCCTGGATCAACGCCGCCATCACCTCCGCGCGTCCCCAGGCGGTCGGTGCGCTGCTGCGCTATTTCCGCAACCTCGACACCGCCGAGGAAGCGTTCCAGGACGCCTGCCTGCGCGCGCTGAGGAACTGGCCTGCCAACGGCCCGCCGCGCGATCCCGCCGCCTGGCTGATCATGGTCGGCCGCAACGCCGGCATCGACGGCGCGCGCAAGCGCAAACGCGAAACCGAGCTGCCGGACGAAGACCACATCTCCGACACCGACGACGTCGAAACACCGCTCGCCGAACGTCTCGACAATGCCGACTACCGCGACGACATCTTGCGGCTGCTGTTCGTGTGTTGTCACGCGGGGCTTCCCAATACCCAGCAGATCGCGCTCGCGCTGCGCATCGTCTCGGGCCTCAGCGTGGCGCAGATCGCGAGCCTGTTTCTGGTCAGCGATGCCGCGATGGAACAGCGCATCACCCGCGCCAAGGCACGGATCGCCGCGGACGGCGCACAGTTCGAGACGCCAACGGCGATTGAGCGCGCCGAACGCCTCGCTGCCGTCGCCACCATGCTCTATCTCGTCTTCACAGAGGGTTACGCCGCGGCCAACGCGCGCGAAGGTGAAACCCGCGCGCCGCTCTGCGAGGAAGCCATCCGTCTCACGCGCCTGCTGCTCGCGCTCTTCCCGTCGGAGGCCGAGATCATGGGCCTCCTCGCTCTCATGCTGCTCCAGCATTCACGCCGCACCGCGCGCTTCGACGCCAACGGCGCAATCGTGCTGCTCGACGACCAGGACCGCACGCAATGGGATCACCGTGCCATCGGTGAGGGCCTCGCTTTGATCGACAAGGCGATCCGCCACCGCCGCCCCGGCCCCTACCAGGTGCAGGCCGCTATCGCCGCGCTCCATGCCCGCGCCGCAACGCCGGCGGAGACCGACTGGAGCGAGATCGCACTCCTCTACGCCACGCTTGAGCGCTTGCAGCCGTCTCCCGTCGTCACGCTCAACCGCGCTGTCGCCGTCAGCAAGGTCGACGGCCCCGCCGCCGCGCTCGCGCTGATCGAACCGCTCGCCAAGCCGCTCGACAGCTATTTCTACTTCCACGGCCTCAAGGGGATGATGCTGCGCGACCTCGGCCGCGACGCCGAGGCCCGCGCCGCCTTCGACCGCGCCATCTCTCTCGCCAAATCCCCCGCCGAAGCAGCCCACATCCGCATGCATCTTGATGCGCTCGCCAGCGGGAAGAAGTCGGCGCCCGATCTCAGAGCGGTTTAATCGCACTGCGACATAATGAGAAGAAGGGCCGCAGGCCACCTCTGCGGTCTTTTCATTTGAAATCGGCGCGGCGCGCACTATGTCTGACGGGATGAGCTACACGATCTTCGGCGACAAAGGGTCCGGTGCGTTCTCGGCGGAAGCCGTGCTGGCGGAAGCCGGCGCGCCGTACAGCTTCCATCTGGTCTCGCTCGAAAGAAACGAGCAGCGCAAACCCGAATTTCTGGCCATCAATCCGTCGGGCAAGATGCCTGCGCTGCGCCTGCCCGAAGGCGAGATCATCACCGAATCCGCCGGCATCCTGCTCACCATCGCCGACCATTTCCCCAACGCGCGGCTGCTGCCGCCGCAGGCCAGCCCCGACCGTGGCAAGGCCTATCGCTGGCTCGCCTTCATGGCGTCCGAACTCTATCCGATGGTCGAGATCGCCGATTACCCCGAACGCTTCGCGCCGGAGGGCGAGCCGGCCGAGGCGCTGCGCGCCCGGGCGCGCGTTCGCCTGCGCGAGCGGCTCCAGATCGTGGAGCGCTTCACCCACGGCCCCTGGTTCCTTCCCAGCGGCTTCTCGATCCTCGACATCTACGCCGCCATGTTCAGCCGCTGGCGCGGCAGCCTGGGGCGCGACTGGGACATTTCGGTGCACGTCCCCAAGCTCCACGCGCTGGGCAAATCCGTCGCCGAACGCCCGGCCATAGCCCCCGTGTGGGACCGCCACTTCAACGGCCGTTGACTGAGCAATCACCTCCCCCTTGTGGGGAGGTCGATAAAATCGCGAAGCGATTTTTCGGGTGGGGCGCTGCCCTTGCAATCCCGAACACCATCCCAACAAATTCGAACACCCCGCCGCACTTTGAGCACTGTTCCCCCGCACCATATAAGCGCTAGACGAACGGGGAGACCGTCATGGCGATATCGCGGCGTGTGCTGATCGGGGCGGGAGCGGGCGTTCTTGCCGCAGGTCTCGGCTATCGCATCTGGGACCGTGGCGTCTTCGCGTCGCCGTCCGGCGAGCCCTATGCGCCGTGGGACCACTGGCAGGGCGGCGTCATCGACGGCCTGAAGCGACCGCTGCACGCCGCGATCCTCGCCGCCAATCCGCACGACACCCAGCCCTGGCTGTTCGAGGTCAACGCGTCCGACTCGATCACCGTCTATGCCGACCGCATCCGCAACCTCGGCAGCTTCGATCCCTTCCGGCGCGAGATGCATCTGGGTCTTGGCTGCGCGATAGAGAACCTGGTCCGCGCCGCGCAGGTGTTCGGCTACACGCCCTACATCCGCCCGGTCGCCGGCAAGCTCACGCTCTCGCCGCCCGACGAACCCAAGGCCATAGCCCACATCACCATGGACCCCGGTCAGCCTTCGCGTGATCCGTTGTTCGAAGCGATTCCCAATCGCCACACCAATCGCGGGCTCTATCGCGACCGCGAACCTGGGTCCGGCGTTGTGACCGGTATGACGGCAGTAGCAGGGGACGAAAACGTACGTGTGGTGTTCCTCAGTGACCCGGGTGCGCGCAGAGATATGGCCGATCTGATCATCGATGCCACTCAACGGATCATCGGCGATGCGCAGATGTCGGCTGACAGCGCACGCTGGATTCGCACCGGCCGCCGCGAGGTCGAGGACCATCGCGACGGCATCAGCATCGACAACGCTGGGCTTCCGTCCTCGACCGTCATGCTGGGAAAGCTGCTGCCCGACCTCGACGCCGCGACGCAGGACCAGTACTGGCTCGACAACACGAAGAGCACGCAGGTTCACGCGCCCTTGCTGGGCGCCATCCTGGTGAAGGATCGACTCGACATGGCACAGGCACTCGCGGCTGGTCGTGCTTGGCAGCGCATGCACCTCACGGCGGCAGCGACCGGGCTCGCAGCGCAGCCACTCAATCAGCCGGTCGAGTGCGTCGATCGAAATGCGCAGCTCGGTCGGCACGACACGTTCAGGCACGATCTTCAAAAGCTGACAAACGCGAACGATTGGGAAGCCACCTTCGTCTTCCGCCTCGGTTACGCAGAAAGACCGGCGCTGCCTTCGCCGCGCCGGCCGCTGGACGATGTGATGAAGTCGTCTGGATACGCCTAAACGTTTTCGAGCGCGATGCCCTTGTCGGCGAAGAACTGCGCCAGTTCGTCGTTCTCGAACATCTCGCGCACGATGTCGGCGCCGCCCACGAACTCACCCTTCACATAGAGCTGCGGGATCGTCGGCCAGTCGGAGTATTCCTTGATGCCGGAGCGGATCTCGGGGTCCTTCAGCACGTCGATCGCTTTGAACTTCACGCCCAGGTGCGAAAGGATCTGCACCACCGCGGACGAGAACCCGCATTGAGGGAACACCGGCGTGCCCTTCATGAACAGCAGCACGTCGTTGCCCTTCACTTCGTTGTCGATGGTCTGGCGGATGTCGCTCATGCGAGCCTCGATGTCGTTCGCTTGTCCGATCTATGCCCGGACCCCTTTAGCGTCAAGGCATGCCCCGTATGCTAAGGGTTTCTCCATGGATCCCGCCCTTCCGCCGCGCCTGAAGGAAGCCGCCGAGGCGCTGCTGGAAGGCGTTTCGCGCAAGGATTTGGCCGCGCATTCCACAGCGATCTCTAAGGAATATCGCGCCGGCGGGGGCTCGGCGCGCGTCGTCAGAAGCGAGGCCGATACGCTCGCCTATCTCGTCGCGCGCCTGCCCGCGACCTACGCGGTGAACGCCGCCGTGCTCGCCGAGGTCCGCGCCGCTGTCCCCGATTTCACACCCGCACATTTGTTGGATGTCGGAGCGGGCCCCGGCACCGCCGCCTGGGCCGCGCGCGAAACATGGCCCGCCCTTGCACAAGCCACGCTCACCGACTCCAACGCCAGCTTCCTCGACCTGGCGCGCAAGCTTGTCCCCAACGCCGAGTTCCTCCCCCGCAATCTCATCACGGAAGCGCTGCCGGCCGCCGACCTCGTCATCGCCAGCTTCGTCATCGCAGAGATCGCCGAGCCTTCCAGCGCCGTCTCCAAGCTCTACGCCGCCACGACGGACGTGCTCGTCCTCATCGAACCCGGTACCCCGCAGGGCTTCGCCCGCATCCACGCCGCTCGCGCGCAATTGATAGCGCAGGGCGCAAATGTCCTCGCCCCATGCACCCACGCCAACGCCTGTCCCATGACCGGCACCGACTGGTGCCACTTCACACAACGCCTCCCGCGCTCGCGCGACCACATGCAGGCCAAGGGCGCCAGCGTCCCCTATGAGGACGAACGCTACAGCTACCTCGCCGTCAGCAAGGCCCGCCGTTCCGCCAACGAAGCCCGCGCCCGCATCCTCGCCCCGCCGCGCGAAAGCAAACCCGGCATCGAACTGAAGCTCTGCACACCCGCGGGTCTGGAGAACCGCTCCATCGCGAAGCGAGACAAGCAAGCATTTGTAGCAGTCCGAAGGGCAGAGTGGAGCGATCTCGTCTAACGCTTCGCCGCGCGTGTCAGCGTGACGAACAGCACGTCGACGATGTCTTCCGGATTGGTCTTGCCTTTGCCTTTTGCCGAAAGGTGTCCGCCGATAGCGCGATCTGCCGCGCCGTGCGCCAGTGACAGGATTAGACCAGCCAGGTGATCCGGATTGCCTTCCGGCAACTCGCCTGCCGCCTGCGCCTTGACGATCAGGTCCGACAGGTTCGCGCTTGCCGTCGACGCCGCGTCGGCAAGCTCATCTGTGCCGCGATCCCACCGTCCGAAGGTCAGCTTGAACCGCTCGGGATGCGCCGTCGCCCAACGCACATAGCCGCGCATCATCGCGCGCAGCTGATCCACCGGCCGTCCGCCCCGCGCGCCGATGTCGCCCAGGTTCTTTCCCTGCCGTGTCAGCTCCCGGCTCGCGACTGCCGCCAGCAGCTCCTCCTTGTTCGCGAAGTGCTTGTACGGCGCGTTGTGCGAAACACCGGCTACCTTGCCCACGTCGCGCAGCGTCACGGCCGCCGGTCCGCCGGAATCCAGCAATTTTGCCGCCGCCGCCACCAGAAGATCGCGCGTCTGAGTCGCCATGGAAGAATCATGGGCCCCGAGGTTGACAAGGTCAACCTCGCGTTCTACATCAGGTTGACAAGGTCAACCAAGGAGCCGCCCATGCCCACAGCCCTCGTCACCGGTGGAAATCGCGGCATCGGCCTTGCTGTGGTCGAACAGCTTGCGCGTCAGGGTTACACGGTCTGGCTGGGCGCCCGCGACGCCGCGAAGGGGCGCGATGCCGAAGGCGAACTGCGCGCCAAGGATCTCGACGTCCGCTTCCTGCAACTCGACGTGACGGACGATGCGCAGATTGCGGCCGCCGCACGGACCGTCGCCGCCGCCACGCCCGTGCTTGATGCGCTGATCAACAACGCCGCGATCTCTCTTGACCGCAATTCTGCCACCAACGGTCCTTTCTCACCCTCGGAGCTGCCGATGGCGAACCTGCGCACCACGTTCGACGTGAACTACTTCGGCGCCGTCGCAGTGACGCAGGCGTTCCTCCCGCGGTTGCGCAAGTCGGCCGCCGGCAGGATTGTCAACGTCTCGAGCGGCCTCGGTTCCTTCGCTTACAACACCGACCCCAAGAACGACTACGGCCCTGCGCTGAACATCCTGGGCTACAAGACGTCGAAAGCCGCCCTCAATCTCGCGACGGTCCTGTTTGCACAGGAGCTGAAAGACACGCCGGTCAAGGTCAACGCCGCCAGCCCCAGCGCGAAAACACCCGGCCCCGTGGCTACCGACTTGAGTGGTCCCGGCCGCGGCAAGGTCCTCGCCGCCCAGGGATTCGGCTCGGCGGAAGAGGGTGCCAGAACGGTCGTGCAACTTGCCACGCTTCCCGCGGACGGTCCCAGCGGCATGTTTTACGACATCGAGGTCGGCACGTTCCCGTGGTGACGGGCTACTTCGCCTGCGTCGTCAGTTGCAGGGCGTGCAGCACACCGCCCATGTTGCCCTTGAGCGCGGCGTAGACCATCTGGTGCTGCTGCACCCGGCTCTTGCCCTTGAACGCGCCCGAGGCCACCACCGCGGCCCAGTGATTGTCGTCGCCCGCGAGGTCGGTCATCGTCACATCGGCGTCGGGGAACGCCGCCTTGATCATCCGCGCGATCTCGTCACCCTTCATGCCCATGGTCAGTTCTCCATGGCCGGGCTTTGACCCGGCCACCCATCAATTCGTCAAGGGCAGTTCTTCGCTCATGAAGCGCGGAAACCATCCTTCATGCGCCGCGCGCAGTTCGCTCAGCGCGATCTCTCCTTCGCGCTCGACGCGCACCACCTTGGAGGCGATCGTCTTGCCGATGATCGCGTGCACGATGTTCGCCGTGCGCAGTTCACCCTCGATCTTGTCGATCTCCTCGGCCGACGCCGCCACCACATAGCGCGCCTGGTCCTCGCCGAAAAAGAACGGTACGGTTTCGACCGTCGTCCCGGCGACACCGACATCGACACCCACGTCGCCCGCCAGTGCCATCTCCGCCAGCGCCACCAGCAGCCCGCCGTCCGACACGTCGTGCACCGTCGTTACGCGCCCACCCTCGATCAGCTTCCGCACGAAATCGCCGTTGCGCTTCTCGCTCGGCAGGTGCACCGGCGGCGCGGCGCCTTCCTCGCGTCCCTCGATCTCGCGCAGATAGATCGACTGCCCCAGGTGCCCACGCGTGTCGCCGATCAACAGTACCGCGTCGCCCACGCGCCTGAACGCGACGGTCGCCATGCGCGCCACGTCCTGCATCAGCCCCACGCCGCCGATCGCCGGCGTCGGCAGGATGCCTTCGCCGTTGGTCTCGTTGTAGAGCGAGCAATTGCCGCCGATCACCGGGAAGTCGAGCGCCCGGCACGCCTCGCCGATGCCGTCGATGCTGCGCACGATCTGCGCCATGATCTCGGGCTTCTGCGGATTGCCGTAGTTCAGGTTGTCCGTCACCGCCAGCGGCCTGGCGCCCACCGCGGTGATGTTGCGCCAGGCTTCTGCCACCGCCTGCTTCGCGCCCTCGAACGGATTGGCGAGGCAATAGCGCGGCGTCACGTCGGTCGTGATCGCCAGCCCCTTCTTGGTGCCATGAACGCGCACCACAGCCGCGTCGCCGCCCGGATGCTGCACCGTGTCCGCCATCACCGAGGTATCGTACTGCTCCCACACCCAGCGGCGCGAACACATGTCGGGCGAACCCATGATCTGCTTGAGCGATTTCAGGATATCGCGCTTCGGCAGGCTTGGCGCATTCTCGAATCCGACCGCCACCGGCTGCTCGGCATAGGGCCGCGAATATTTCGGCGCCTCGTCCGACAGCGCCGTGATCGGCATGTCGGCCTCCATCCTGCCCTTGTGCTTGACCACCAGCCGCTTGGTGTCGGTCGTGATGCCGATCACCGCGAAGTCCAGCTCCCACTTCCTGAAGATGCGCTCCGCTTCCGCCTCGCGCCCCGGCTTCAGCACCGCCAGCATGCGCTCCTGCGATTCCGACAGCATCATCTCGTACGCCGTCATGTTCGCTTCGCGCTGCGGCACCTTGTCGAGATCAAGCTCGATCCCGCTCCCGCCCTTGTCGCCCATCTCGGCGGAGGATGACGTCAGCCCCGCCGCGCCCATGTCCTGGATCGCGATGATCGCATCCGTCGCCATCAGCTCCAGGCACGCTTCCAAGAGCAGCTTCTCGGTGAACGGATCGCCCACCTGCACCGTCGGCCGCTTCTCCTCGCTCGCATCGTCGAACTCGGCCGACGCCATGGTCGCGCCGTGGATGCCGTCGCGCCCGGTTTTCGACCCGACGTAGACCACCGGATTGCCCGCGCCCTTCGCCGCCGACAGGAAGATCTTGTTGGCCTTCGCCAGCCCCACGCACATCGCGTTGACCAGGATGTTGCCGTTGTAGCTCTTGTGGAAGTTCACCTCGCCGCCGACCGTCGGCACGCCCATGCAATTGCCGTAGCCGCCGATCCCGCTCACCACGCCGCTGACGAGGTGCCGGGTCTTCGGGTGCGACGGCTCGCCGAAGCGCAGCGCGTTCATCATCGCGATCGGCCGCGCGCCCATGGTGAAGACGTCGCGCATGATGCCGCCCACGCCGGTCGCCGCGCCCTGATAGGGCTCGATGAACGAGGGATGGTTGTGGCTCTCCATCTTGAAGATGCAGGCGTCGCCGTCGCCGATGTCGATCACGCCGGCATTCTCGCCCGGCCCCTGAATCACCCACGACGCTTTCGTCGGCAGCTTCGCGAGATGCACGCGCGTCGACTTGTACGAGCAATGCTCCGACCACATCACCGAGAAGATGCCGAGCTCCACCAGCGTCGGCTCCCGGTTCATCAGCTGAAGGATGCGCGCATACTCGTCCTCCGAGAGGCCGTGTTCCTTGACGAGGGCAGGGGTGATGGCGGTCATGACCAACAAACTCGATGAAATCCCCTCGCCCCCACGCATGTGGGGGAGAGGGTTAGGGTGAGGGGGTGTCTCAAGCAGCGCTCGATCGTGCAGCACCCCCTCACCCCGACCCTCTCCCCCGCTACGCGGGGGCGAGGGAGATACATGGAAAGCGTCACGACAGCGTCTCGATCAAACTCTCGAACATCTTGCGCCCGTCCGTTCCGCCCAACAGTGGATCGACCACGCGCTCCGGATGCGGCATCAGGCCCAGCACGTTGCGCTTCTCGTTCAGGATGCCCGCGATGTTGCGCGCCGAGCCGTTCGGGTTGTCCCCCGCCGCATAGCGGAACACGACGCGTCCCTCGCCCTCGATCCGGTTCAGCGTCTCGTCGTCGGCGTAGTAGTTGCCCTCGCCATGTGCCACCGGGAACGAGACCTGTTCGCCCTTGGAATACTTCCGCGTGAAGGCGCTCTGCGTTTCGTCCACCTCAAGGCTCACCGGCCGGCACACGAATTTCAGCCCCGCATTGCGCATCAGCGCGCCCGGCAGAAGGTGCGTTTCCGTCAGTACCTGGAAGCCGTTGCAGATGCCCAGCACCGCGCCGCCCTTGTCCGCATGCGCCCTCACCGCGCGCATCACCGCCGACTGGCTCGCCATCGCCCCGCAACGGAGATAGTCCCCGTAGGAGAACCCGCCTGGCAGCACCACCAGGTCCACGTCCGGCAGCTCGCTGTCCTGGTGCCACACCATGTGCGCCGCCTTGCCGGTCATCTGCTCCAGCGCCGTCGCCGCATCGCGGTCGCAGTTCGAAGCAGGGAAAACGATCACGGCCGATTTCACGACGCACTCTCCACAGCACAACTGTCATGGCCCGCGAATGCGGGCCACCCAGTTTTCGTCTTCTTAGAAGATGCAAGGTTGGGGCGGGGCGTCACCTGGGTGGCCCGCATTCGCGGGCCATGACAAGTGGAGCGGTTCATCCCTTCAACTCGATCTCGTATTTCTCGATCACGGTATTGGCGAGCAGCTTTTCGCACATCGCCTTCAGGTCGCCGCGCGCCTTGGCTTCGTCGGACCCGGCAAGCTCGATGTCGATCACCTTGCCCTGGCGCACCTCGCCGACCGCGTCGAAGCCCAGCCCGTTCAGCGCATGCCCGATGGCCTTCCCCTGCGGGTCCAGCACGCCGGTCTTCAACGTGACGAAAACGCGGGCCTTCATTTGACGAGCTGCGGTCCCTTCGCCTCGCCCTGGATCGACTCGGGCATGATGCCCAGCCGACGGGCAACCTCGGAATATGCCTCAACCACGCCGCCCAAATCGCGGCGGAAGCGGTCCTTGTCCATCTTGTCGTTGGTGTTCACGTCCCACAGGCGGCAGGAATCCGGGCTGATCTCGTCGGCCAGCACGATCCGCATGTAGTCGTTCTCCCACAGCCGCCCGAACTCGACCTTGAAGTCCACCAGCTTGATGCCGACGCCCAGGAACAGTCCCGACAGGAAGTCGTTGATGCGGATCGTCAGGTTGACGATGTCGTCCAGGTCCTGCGGCGAAGCCCAGCCGAATGCCGTGATGTGTTCCTCGCTCACCAGCGGGTCGTGCAGCGCGTCGTTCTTGTAGCAGTATTCGATGATCGATCGCGGCAGCACCGTGCCTTCCTCGATCCCCAGGCGCTTCGCCATCGAGCCGGCCGCCACGTTGCGCACGATCACTTCCAGCGGAATGATCTCGACTTCCTTGACCAGCTGCTCGCGCATGTTCAGGCGCTTGATGAAGTGCGTCGGCACGCCGATCGCGTTCAGCTGCGTCATCAAATATTCGCTGATGCGGTTGTTCAGCACGCCCTTGCCGTCCAGCACGGCCTTCTTCGTCGCGTCGAACGCGGTAGTGTCGTCCTTGAAGTACTGGATCAGCGTGCCGGGCTCCGGTCCCTCGTAGAGGATCTTGGCCTTGCCCTCATAAATCATGCGCCGGCGCTTCATAGATTCGTCCTTTAGACCGCCAAAAACGCGAAACGGGCTCCCGTCGAAGCGGCAAAATAGCCGGTTGCCGCGTTCCGAAACAACGTTGCGAAAGGGCGCATACCCCCCTATCTCTTCGCTGTCCACAAGCTTGCGCGCCGGTAATGCTGCGCGCTGCGGACAGGGCATATTCGTCCTTCCATAACAAGGGGTTATGACATGAGCGGTGGTTTCAAGGATCGCGAAAAGGGCTTCGAGAGCAAGTTCGCGCACGATGAGGAAACCCGCTTCAAGGTGATGGCCCGCCGCAACAAGCTTCTGGGCCTCTGGGCTGCCGAGAAACTGGGCAAGTCGGGCGATGCCGCCGCTGCCTACGCCAAGGACGTCATCGCCGCCGAATTCAAGGCGCACGGCGACGAAGACGTCTTCGCCAAGGTCCGCGCCGATCTCCCCGCCAGCGTGACCGACGCCGCCATCCGCGCCCACATGGCCACCCTCCTCGAAACCGCCGCCGAACAGGTCAGCAAGGAAGCGAAGTAGCTTCGCGCCGCGGTCCGCTATCAAATTAAGATCGTCATCGCCGGGCTCGTCCCGGCGACCCAAGAACACCATGTTTCGGGATTAAGCGCGGCACGTGCAGAGCTTCGTTCTGCACCGTTCGTGATCTTGGATGGCCGGGACGAGCCCGGCCATGACGAACAGGTTTTGTGCGGACCGACTGTCAGCGCGCTACGGGAACCACCACGGGGTATCAACACCGCGCCTCCAGAACGCTTCGAACTCGGCCGCCGCGATTACTTGCTTCTTGGCGTCCGAGAATCCATCGGCCAGAGAACAGTCAATCAGCGAGCGACAGCGGTGTCCTTTCCGCTGCTCGATCTCGATGCTGTTGCGTGTGATCCTACCGTCAGGAAAGACCTCGACATTGCGCAGCACGGCATCCGCTTGTTCGTCGACTTCGTAGAGAAACCAGAGCGGCTCGCCATCCGGCACCTCAGGCTCCGGCCATCGCGCGCGGAAATACGACGTTGCCACCGCTACGTCGCCCGCAACCGCGCCAGCGCATCCGGAAACCTTCGCGACAGCGGTACGTTCAGCGCGCCCAATTCCACCGTGTAGTCGCCGCTGCCTTCCGGCTTCAGTCCCGTCATCTGCATCGCATTGACCAGCCAGCTCCGGTGCACGCGCACGAAGCCGTGCGCCGCGAACTCCGCCTCGATCGCCGACAGCGGCGAGCGCATCAGCACGCGCCGCCCGTCGCGCAGCGCGAACTCAACGTAATTCCCCGCCGAGGCCACAGCCAGAATATCGCGCAGCGGCACGCGCACGATCCGCGCCCCGTCCCGGATCGTGTACATCGTCTCGCCGGGTGCTTGCGCCGCTGGCTGGAGCAGCCGCGCAAACAGCGCGAACCCCACCACCTGCATGGCGTAGCCCATCCAGTCCTTGCTGAACTCGTAGAGAAAGTTCGGCACCACCGCGCCGAAGTCGTACTCGGCGCCGAACACCCAATAGATCGCCTTGCGCAGGAAGACGAAGCCGCTGACATGGCACACGCCGAACACGAACGCACCCACCGGATGCACCACCGCCACGCGCCACCACGGCCGTTGCAATGGCGGCGCCAACCGGAACCCGATCCATGGAATCCACAGGAACGCCATCAGGGCGACCCAGCTCGTCGCCTCCCAGATGATTGGCCCCGCCAGCCCCCACTTCGGATTGTCGTGCCGGATGGTGATGATGTTCAGCGTGTTGATGATCGCGACCAGCCCGGCCGTCAGGCTGACCGCGGCCCAGAAGACGCGTGCGCCGTTCGTCCCGGCGGCATCGCCGCTCGTCCCAAGCCACTGCCAGACATCACGAATCCCGCGCCCGCCATCCCGCGCCTCTTTCATCGGCGCGGGGAGGCGCACAGATTGTTCGCTGTCGGAATTCACCCCGGACATGCGTCAAAGATAGGACGCCGGGGCGCGTTACGGGAGAGGCGAACATGAGAAGCTGGATCGTCGGATTGGCCCTTGCCGCGGCTGTCATCGTCCCGTCATGGGCAGTTCAGGCCGCGGGCGACCCCGGCTGGCCCACCTATGGCGGCGACCAGGGCGGCCAGCGTTTCTCGCCGGCCAACCAGATCACGCCCGCGAACGTGAAGAACCTGAAGGTCGCCTGGACCTTCTCGACCGGCGACATGACCACCCATGCCGACGCGATGCACCGCGCCAGCTTCGAGAACACGCCGATCCTGGCCGAGGGCAAACTCTATGTCTGCTCGCCCTTCAACGAGGTCAGCGCCATCGATCCCGGCTCGGGCTACGTGTTCTGGCGCTTCGATCCAAAGCTCAACGCCGACATGCATTACCCGAACGACTTCATCTGCCGGGGCGTGGCGTTCGCGAGCAACCTCGGTGCGCCCAACACGCTGTGCGCCACGCGCATCTATCTCAACACCGCCGACCGCCGCCTGATCGCGCTCGATGCGCGCAATGGCAAGCTCTGCCCCGGCTTCGGCAAGAACGGTACCGTCGTCATCGGCGAAGGCCCGCAAACCGAAGGTCCGCACAATCGTTACGGCCGCATTCACACGACGTCAGCGCCGGTGGTGAGCCACGGCGTCGTCATCGTGGGCTCGTCGATCGACGACAACCAGAAGGTCGATGAGCTGCGCGGCACTGTCTACGCCTATGACGCGAAGACCGGTGCACTGAAATGGAGCTTCGATCCGCTCGCAGGCTCGCCGAAAGGCTACCGCGCCGGCGCCGCCAATGTCTGGGCGCCGATGAGCATCGACGAACAGCGCGGCCTCGTCTTCCTGCCATGCACCAGCGCCAGTCCCGATTTCTTCGGCGGCCTGCGCCGCGGCTCGGGCAAGTACGCGAACTCCATCGTCGCGCTGCACGTTGCCGACGGTACCGTCGCCTGGTCGTTCCAGACCACGCACCACGATGTGTGGGACTACGACCTTCCGGCGCAGCCCACGCTCGGCATGGTGACGTACAACGGCAAGACGGTCCCCGCCGTGCTGCAACCCACCAAGCAGGGCCTGCTCTTCACCATCAACCGCGACACTGGTGCACCAATTATTCCCGTGGTCGAGCGCAAGGTCCCGCAGGACCCCGCCGCCGGCGACCAGCTTTCGCCGACGCAGCCGATCCCGATCGCACCCGCGCCGCTCGCGCCCAGCCACATCACGCCCGACGACGCGTTCGGCCTGACGTTCTGGGATCGCGGCCGCTGCCACGACATGATCGCCGCGGCGCGCAATGACGGCCTCTACACGCCGCCCAGCGCGCGGGGCACGATCATCTACCCCTTCACCGGCGGCGGTTCGAACTGGGGCGGCATCGCGTTCGATCCGGCGCACGACGTCGTCTACGCCAACACGATGAACGTGATGCACCTCGTCACGCTGATCCCCCGGAGAGAGTTCACCGCCGCGCGGGAGCGCTTCTTCGACAAGGAAGTCTCGCCCAACACCGGCGCGCCGTTCGGCATGATGCGCCAGACGATGCTCGGGCCGCTGGGTGTGCCCTGCAACCCGCCGCCCTGGGGCCAGCTGCACGCCATCGACATGCACACCGGCAAGATTCTGTGGTCGGTGCCGTTGGGCTCGATGGGCAGCATTGCCGACTGGCTGCTGGGCTCCGCCGGCGTCCCCAATCTCGGCGGCCCCATCGTCACCGCCGGCGGCCTCGTCTTCATCGGCGCGACCCTGGACAACCATATCCGCGCCTTCGATGCAAAGACCGGCGCGGAACTCTGGAAGGCGGACCTTCCCGCCGGAGGCCAGGCCACACCGATGACCTACATGTGGAAAGGCAAGCAATACGTCGTCATAGCCGCCGGAGGCCACTCCAAACTCGACACCACGCGCGGCGACACGGTCGTGGCTTTCGCTTTACCGGACTGAGTCTCGCTTGTCCGTGTCGCCCAGCGTGGCGGCGAGGTTGGGGAAGGATTGGAAGAACAGCAGCGGATCATCCTTCGACGCCATGAAACCGTGTCGTCGCCAATAGTCGGCAGCCTCCGCGTCCACTGCGCGTACGACAAGCGCGCGACCGCCAACCAGCTTTGATGCTTCAAGGCTGCGTGTCACGGCGCTCCGCAGCAAGGCGCTCCCAATTCCTCGGCCTGCCCATGCGCTATCCGTTGCAAGTTGGCCTAGCAGGATGCACGGCACTGGGTTCGGTGGTTGTCCGGTACGCACGGGACGCGAAAGAAGGCGCGGCTCCACTCCGGTTGGTGCAAGACCGTAGAAGCCCACTACCCGTCGGGCTTCATGCGCCACCATCACAAGTGTGAAGCCGTGCTGGTGGTTTGCGAGCGCGCGGGTCTTCAGCCACTGATCGAGTGCGGATTTCCCGCAAGAGAATTGACTAATGTCATGCGCGTCCGTCAGCGGCTCGGGACCCGACAGCACTGCGGCCTAGCTTTCCCAGGGTGCCTTGCGCTTGAACACCTCTACGAGGCCTGGAACTGGTTCACCCGGCCCGGAGATCGCATCGACAAATGCCTTAAACCCCGATTGGCTCATGCGAATAATCGTGTTTTCCATCACGACTTCTTCCGCCGCGCGTACTGCCGCATCGCGCATAAAGTCTGTGCGCGAACGCCCGCGCATCGCGGCCGCGCGGTCTATGATCGCGATGTCGGCTTTCGGCAACCGCATAGACAGCGGCTGTTCCTTGCGTTGCGAAGTTCGTTTTGCCATGTAGTGCAGATTGCACTACATGAAAGAAGAGTCAATACTGCTGGGAAGACGGGGGCCATTTTGACGATGTCTGGTCGTGGTTTCGATCTGCGATCAAAGAAACAATCTCGTGGGACCGAAAGAACCTTCCGACGGAGAAATTGACTTCCCTCGCGGAAATCTGCGCTCTTATCGGCGCCGATTTCCGCGAGGCTCTTCATGACCGACGCCGCTCTCGACAACGCTCTTGCCGATCCCGCCGTCTTCGCCGACGACGCGCAGATTTACGGCATGCTCAGGAACCTGCGCCGCGAGGATCCCGTCCACTGGACCCAGCCCGACGGCTTCCGTCCCTTCTGGGCGATCACCAAGCACGCCGACATCCTCGAGATCGAGAAGCTCAACGACCAGTTCCACAACGAGCCGCGCTCGGTCCTGATGAACATGGAGGCGGAGAAGAACTTCGCCGCCATGTGGGGCGGCCCCGATCCCAAGACCGGCCGCGTCTCGCCGCTGCGCACGCTGATCGACATGGACGGCGAGGACCATCGCGCCTATCGCGGCCTCACCCAGTCCTGGTTCATGCCCGTCAACCTGCGCAAGGGCTTGGAAGCCCGCACCGTCGAGCTCGCGCGCCGCTACGTCGACCGCATGATGGAGCTGGGGCCTGAATGCGACTTCGCGAAGGAGATCGCGGTCTACTATCCGCTGCACGTCATCATGTCGATCATGGGCGTGCCGGAATCCGACGAGCCCAAGATGCTCCAGCTCACGCAGGAGCTGTTCGGCGGCGGCGATCCCGACATGCAGCGCAAGGAACGCGATCCCAACACCAACGTCATCGCCGAGTTCTTCATGTACTTCAACGCGATGACGGCTGCGCGCCGCGCCAATCCCGGCGAGGACCTTGCCACCGTCATCGCCAACGGCAAGGTCAATGGCGAGCCGCTCGGCCCGGTCGAGACCGCATCCTACTACATCATCGTCGCGACCGCCGGGCACGACACGACCAGCTCCTGCATCGCCGGCGGCCTCAAGGCGCTGCTCGAACATCCCGATCAGCTCGAGAAGCTCAAGGCCAATCCCGACCTGCTCAACAACGCGGTGGACGAGATCATCCGCTGGGTCACGCCGGTGCAGCACTTCATGCGCACCAATGTCGGCGAGCCCTACACGCTGCGCGGCCGCACGATCGAAAAGGGTCAGGCGCTGATGCTCTACTACATGTCGGGCAACCGCGACGAAGAGGTCTACGCCGATGCCGACAAGTTCCGCGTCGACCGCGACAACAACCGCCACGTGTCGTTCGGCTATGGCGCGCATGTGTGCCTGGGCCAGCACCTCGCCAAGATGGAGATCCGCGCCTTCTTCAAGGAGCTGCTCGGCCGTCTCGACTCGATAGAGCTGACCGGCCCCACCAGCCGCGTGAAATCCACCTTCGTCAGCGGCCTGAAAACCCTCCCGGTTCGGTACAGGATCCGCCCCGGCGCCTGATCAGAAGCGGCGCAGCGCATCCGACGGCCGCATCGCGGCCGCGCGCCATGCCGGATAGAGCGAGCCGGCGGCGCAGATGAAGAGTGACGCCGCGCACATCGGCAGGATCTGGCTGAGCGTGGGCTGGAAAACCAGGACACCTTCGATGTCCGGCAGCCGCGCAAACACCAGCGACACCGCGTAGGCCAGCGGCACGCCGAACACGCACCCGGCGGCCCCGATCACCACGCCCTCGGTCACGATCGACGCCATGGTGCGCGGCCGCGACCAGCCGATCGCCATCATCACGCCGATCTCATGCGTCCGTTCCTGCACCGACATCAGCAGCGCGTTCAGCACGCTCAGCGCGCCCATGACCAGCGCGATCAGCGAGACGGACCGCGAGACCGCGCGCATGATCTCGATGTTGCGGTCGTGCGAGAGCATCTCCTGCGTCGGCGTCGGCGTGAACGGTCCGGTGCGCGCGATCGCGGCTTCGACCTTCGCCTCGTCGGCGCCGTGCGCCAGCGTGATGTCGATCATCGTGATGAGCCCGTTGCGAAACGACACAGCCTGCAATTGCGACAGCGGCATGAAGATCATCGAGCGATTGATCGCCGAGCGGTATGCCGCGATGCCACTGACGCGGAATATCCTGCCGAAGATCTCCACCCGGTCTCCGACCGTTCGGCCCAGGACCCGCGCCGCGCCGGCACCCAGGACAATGGCGTCCGCCTCTTCTGCCCGTGGCACGCGCCCTTCCTGCATCGGCATGTTGCGCCAAAAGGCGCTCTGCGCGTCCCAGCCGCTGGCTAGGTTCTGCCGGTCTGCGTCGACGGGCACGAACATCACCAGTTCCCCCTCAGCCGAACGCACACCCGGGATGCCCGCCAGGGCCTTCGCCATCCGTCCCTGCATCAGGCTGGAGAATATGTCCGTGGACTTGCTCGACATCACGATCAGGTCGGCGCCGCGTTCGTCCGCGCTTTCGCCGGCGCTGGTGCCGATGCTGTTTGCCAGGGCGACAAGGCTCAACGCCGAAGCGACCGCCAACCCCACGCTTGCAGCAACGATGACGCTGCGCGCGAGCCGCCGCCTGAGGTTCTTGAGGGCCAGGGTGGCGAGGTTCATGCGGTGCGCACCGTCCGGTCGTCATCGATGATCAAACCATCCCTGATCGTCACCTGCCGCGTGCAGCGCGCCGCCAGTGCGGTGTCATGCGTCACCATCACCAGTGCCGTCCCGTAGGTGCGCTGGATGTCCAGCAGCAGCGCCGCGATCATCTCCGCGTTGGCACTATCCAGGTTGCCGGTCGGCTCGTCGGCCAGCAGGAGCGCCGGCCCGTTGGCGATGCTTCGGGCGATCGCCACACGCTGGCGTTCCCCGCCTGACAGGGCGTTGGGGAGATGATGGAGCCGATGCTTCAGTCCGACGCGCTCGAGCAACTCTGCGCTTTTTTTTCGCCGTGCTGCCGCGGCCAATCCATTCGCCAGAAGGGCCATCTCGACGTTCTCGATCGCCGTCAGCGCGGGCAGCAGCAGGAATTCCTGGAATACGATGCCGATCTCGGTGGCTCGCAGCCGGCGCCAGTCGTCCTGGCTCTCCACGGCCTTGCCGCGCCACAGCACCCTGCCGCAGGTCGGCATGTCACATCCACCCATGATGTGGATCAGGCTGGTCTTGCCGCTTCCGCTCGGGCCAAGGATGGCGAGGCAGTCGTTCTCGCACACCGTCAGGTTCACGCCGCGCAGGGGCTGCACGCGCCCACCGTCGAATTCCCGGCGCACGTTCTCGACGCGGAGCAGCACATCGCTCACCGCATCGCCTCCCGTGCCGCGCGCAGCCATACGGCGGGGTTGCGCCAGCCCTTGTAGATCGGCGGCACGGCAAGATCGGGCTTCAGCAGCGCCTTCACCGCCTCCATCGCCGTGCGCACCGAATACTCGACCGTGAATACCGTATCGTCCGGCAGCTCGACGAACTGCCCCACAAACGCCAGGTTTTCCAGGTGCGACGGCCTCACGGGCGGCCGGTCGCCCGGCGCGCGCGGCATGAATTGGCTGGTGATCAGCGGCATCAGGCAGGGAATGGCCCTGCTCTCTGCCATCAACTGGTCCGTGTCGGCGGCAAGCCGAAGGTGTCCGAACGTTTCGCGCAGCATCTCCGACCCGCTGGATTCGGGCATGGTCTTCGCCACGAAATTGCCGGGCCGCTCCATGTTCAGGCCGTATCCCCACCACACCACCGTGTCGCCGGGTTGGCCGGGAAAGTGGGGCGAGGGATTGGCCTTGATGGTCAGGAGCCAGTTGGAGTCGACGAAGGTGATCAGTCCTTCCCGTCCCAAAGGTGCTGCGGTGAACGCTTCCAGCAGTTGCCGGAACCTGGGCGTGCGCGTCGTCGCCGTGAAGGAGACCCAGCGCGACGCCCTGGGATCGCCGCAGAACACGTCCGGCCGTCCGAACTCCGGCCGTCCCGCAGCGATGCGTTTCCAGAGTGCCCAGCTTCCGTCGTCGGCGCCGCACAACGCTGGCGCCGCATGTGTGCAGGCGCCGAGGGACGAACCGGCCGTCATCGAGCCGTTGCAGAAGATCGCACAGGCGTGCTCGCCGAGTGCGATCCGTTCTTCCATGCCGTCCCGCCCTACGTGAAGCGCGGTGGCGCGTCGCATCCCGGTTATCTCGATGTCCGTCACGCGGCAGCCGCGTTCGAACCGGACACCTTCGGCCTCCAGCCAGCGAAGCAGCGGCACGACGATCGAATGGTGCTGGTTGTAACGCGTGCGGTGCACCGTGCGCATCGACGCCAGGTGCGGGAAAAGGTGCAGGAAGCGCCGCAGGTAGCGGCGCATCTCGAGCGCGCTGTGCCACGGCTCGAACGCAAACATCGTGCACCACATCAGCCAGAAATTCGTCGTGAAGAAGTGGGGCGGGAACACGTCCCGGATCGTCTTGGCCCCGATGGACGCCTCGCTCCGCAGCATCAGGCGCAGCAACGCGGCCCGGTCGGCGAAGGAGAGGCCGAGCCGGCCGGTATCGACCTTCGACCCGTCGGCGCGCACCAGCCGCGCCTTCGATTCCCACCCACAGGCGCGCGTGAACGCGAAGATGTCGTCCCGCGCGCTGATGTGCGGATTGTCGAACGACGGAATACCGGACAGCAGATCGTACAGGCACACAAAGTGCGGGCTCAGCATCCGCTCGCCGCGCATGACATAGCCGCGCGTCACGTCGCCGCCTGCATCCAGCGACCCGCCGGGCACCGCGTTCGCGTCGTAGATGGTGATCTGGCCGCCTGCCATTCGTGCATCGCGGATCGCGAATGCGGCGCTCGCAAGTCCCGCGATCCCGCCTCCGATGATATGCAGATGCCCGCTCATGCGGCGTCCCGCAAGGTCGCCAGGATTTCGTCCATGTGCCCCACAGGCAGCGAAAAATGCCCCTCGCGCGGCAGGAAGATCGGCCGCGCACCGGGGATCGCCTGCGCCAGAAGGCGCACGGTCTCCGGCGGCATCAGCTGGTCGTCCTCGCCGTGCCAGACGATCACGTTGCGGCACCGCACGTCCTGCGGCCTGAACCCCCAGAACCCGAAATCGTCATGCGCCTCCATCAGGTTCGCCTGCCGCCCCTGGCGGCAGCTCTCGAACAGGGCCTGGGCGAGCTGATTGCGGAAGGCCGTGTCGCGAAAGGTCGCGCGGTCGAATTCGCCCAGCCGCCTTGCGTAGTCGTTCACCTGCGCCTCGAACCCGCTCACCCGCGTGCCACGCAACCAGGATTTGAAATGGATCTGCCGCCAGAACACCCACGGCACGCGTTCGCCGAACCGCCACAGCCGCTTCATCCACGCCGGCCCGGCCGACTTGATCATGTCCGCCGTCGCCATGGTCGAGATCAGGCCGCAGGCGGTAAGCCTCTGCGGAATGCGGTAGGCGCAGGCCAGCGCGTAGATTCCGCCGCCCGACATGCCGGTGACCGCGAACCGCTCCAGCCCCAGCACATCCGCCGCCGCCGCCACGTCCAGCGGCCAGTCCAGGATGTGAAAGCTGTCGCGCGGCGACGAGCGCCCGATACCCGGCCTGTCGAAGCAGAGCAGACGCACGCCTTGCCGCGCCGCGGCCTGCTCATAGATGTGCAGTTCGACGCGCGAGGAGGCATGCCCATGGCAATGGATCACCGGTTTTCCGTCACCAGGCCCGACTTCCATGACGGCCAGGGTCCGGCCGTCGGGAAGACAAAGGCTGTAATCGGCGCAGCGAATATCGGACGCGACCATCGTGGCTGGGCCGGAAAGGCCGGTTATCGTTAAGCTTTCGCAAACCTGACTGGCTGGGCGGGAGGCGTGTTGATTCAGGTCAAGCGACCCCGTCGGGAAGGCGGCCGGACCGGACAAATCCTCGGACTGGGTGTATTCTTTACCTTGGTTGATTCCGGACGGAGGCAAGATGATCTGGGTAGCGGTGGTTCTCGGGATCGCTCTTCTGGGTTGGGGCGCTTATCGCGAATATTACGCCGAGGACGAAGACACACAGGGCGAAGGTTCGCCCGTCACCAACGGCGTGTTCATCGGCGGCGCCGCCTTGCTCGTCGGTTCCGGCATGTACGGCCTGTACATCCTGCTCTTCACCGGCGGCGGGGCCTGAGCACCGGCGCGCTTCGTCGCGTATGAGATTGCCGCGTGTCTTCCGCCTCGCGTAAGCGGGGACGGTGGAGCCCGGGACGTGCGCCATGACGCTTCCGCATTTCAAATACCACCCAGACCCGCTCGCCAGCGGCAGCATCAAGCTGTCCGAAGCCGTCTGCGTCTGCTGCGAACGGGCGCGCGGCTATGTCTATGACGGTGCCCCCTATGCGGAAGCGGACGATCTCGAAGACGCCATCTGCCCCTGGTGCATCGCCGACGGCAGCGCGCACGCGAAATTCGATGCCACGTTCGCGGATGATCACCACCTCGTCGGCAAGGTCCCGGATGCCGTAACTGAGGAGGTCACGCAACGAACGCCCGGTTTCTCAAGCTGGCAAACAGAAGAGTGGCTCACCTGCTGCAACGACGCCTGCGCCTTCCTCGAACCTGTCGGCACCAAGGAGACCGAGGCTCGTTATCCCGCGGCACTCCCCATTCTGCGCGCGCATTTCGAATCCGCGTGGGGCATGGACGCAGAAGAGGCCGAGACCATGTGCCGCTCGCTTCATCGCGATGGCAGTCCGACTGCGTACATCTTTCAGTGCCTGCACTGCCGGACATTGCATGCATACGCCGATTGCGATTGAAGACGCGCTATTCCAGCGCCAGCCGCACGAACGCCATCGCTCCGCCGGGGCTGCTGCCGTAGCCCTGTACCACCGTCGACGGCACGAAATCGAAGGTGTAGCTCGCGCCCAGTCCGATCTTCGCGTGATCCGCCACCGGCCAGTCATGGATGCCGCCGAACGTCAGCGCGGCCACCCCGCGCACCGTACCCGCCGCGTCGATCTCGGCGTTCTGCTCCCACTCCGCTCGCGCGAACGCGGTCCAGTTCTCCGCCGGCTTGTACTCGCTTTCCAACAGCACGCCGTTCAGCCGGTGTCCGTCGCTCAGATCCTTCAATCCCCACGCCAGCGTCGCCGCCAGCGACGACGCATCGTCGAACGCCGTCACATAGGTCGCCGACGTCGTTACCCGGTTCTCGTTGACCGCGGGCTCCAGCTGCTCCGGGCTCTTCAGGAAACCCCACGACACCTGCAACGACCAGTGCGGGTCGGGATTGAAGCTCGCGCGCACCGACGTCGAGTCGAACCGCGCGCCGTCGAAATCAAACCGGTTCTGGTCCGGCTCGCGGCCCGTAAACTGTGAGACCTCCAGCTTCCAGTCGCCATGCACATACCCCGCCGTCACCACGCCGAACGTGATGTGCGTCGAATCCAGCCAGTGATGCGTGATCGGCGCGAACGGAATGTCCATGCCCGATACGCGGTGCATGAAGGCCGGCGGCCCCAGCGCCGGCTCGCCCGGATACCCCGCATACAGGAACACGCTGTCGTCGCGCGAGAACGCATGCGCATAGGTGCCCGACAGTTCCATGAACAGGTCGTGCGGATGCTGGCGGTCCACCAGCGGCGTGACGCCGTTCGCTGTCTCGCCCGTCGCCAGCAGCAGCGGATAGCCGCGCCGCCCCATGAACGCGTCGGGGCTCAGCATCGCGCGCAGGCTCAGCGTGTCGTCGGCGCCGAATTGGCGTCGCGCCATGCCCATTGCCATCCCGGCCAGGAACGGCATGTCGCCGCCGCGCGGCCCGCCCTGCGAGTCATAGATACCCCACAGCACGGCGTGGGCCATCAGCATCCAGTCGCCGGCCATGAGATGTAGGCCGTTGTGCTGCGCAAGGTCGGGCTGCCAGCTCGTCCCCGACGCGTCGCGCGTCATCGGATAGCGGCCCAGTGCGCCGGTCATCGTCATCGCATGCTCCGGCATGGCTTGATGCATCGGCATGTTCATGCCGGGCATGTTCATGCCGGGCATGTCCATACCGGGCATGCCGTGCCCGTTCGGCTGGGGCGCCGGGTTGGTCCCCTGATCCTTGGGCATGGTCATGCCGGGCATTTCCTCGCCGAATGCGGGCGACGCAAGAAGACATGTCAGGAGCAGGAAGCGTTTCATGGCAAAGCTCCTTGGCCGTCGACGAAAGGAATTTCCTTCCCCGGGTCGGCACGGTATGCACTCAACGCGCGTGAAGGAGAAGCCGCATGTCGAAGAACTGGAAATATCTCTCGATCGCTCTTCTTGCGGTGCTGGCACTGTCGCTTGCATATGCCGCCATCGAGATTTCCGGGGGCTATGACGTCGCCGCGGATACGCCGCACGGCGCGCTCGCGTTCTGGCTTGCTGATACGACGCGGGATAATTCGGTCGCCTCGCGTGCGCGCGGCATCATCATTCCTTCCGGTTTCGGCAGCGACGCGCAGGTGAAGGAAGGGGCGTCGGAATATGCCGAGATGTGCGCGCAATGCCATCTCGCGCCCGGCATGGAACGCACGGAAATCAGCCAGGGCCTCTACCCGCGCGCGCCCGAGCTTGCACACGACAATGACCTCCCGCCCGCGCAGCAGTTCTGGATAATCAAGCACGGCATAAAGATGTCGGGCATGCCCGCGTGGGGCGTGACGCACAACGACGCAATCCTCTGGAGCATCGTTGCCTTCCTGCAAAAGCTTCCGACGCTCTCGCCGCAACACTATCGTGACATGACGAAGGACGCTGCCGAAGATCATGACGCGATGGGCCACATGCCTGGCATGGAAAGATAGCGGCAAGGCATCACCCCGAGACCGTCGTCCACGCCGCCTTGGCCACCATCATGACGTTTTCGGTCAGCGACACGCACACGGCATGCCGTACATAATGCGCTCCGTACCATGGTACGGAGTCAAGCTATGAAATCCCTCACGATCTCGCGCCTCGCCGAAGCAGGCGGCGTCGGCGTGGAAACCGTCCGCTACTATCAGCGCCGCGGGTTGATGCCGACACCGTCACGCGCAGGTTCCGCCGTGCGCCGCTACAGTGACGAAGACGTAAAGCGTCTGCGCTTCGTCAAGTCCTCGCAGATCTCGGGCTTCACGCTCGAGCAGATCAGGGAACTTCTCTCGCTCGACGCCACCGCCAACCGCAAGCGCGCCCGCGAGATCGCGCGCGCCCGCATCCGCGATCTGGATCAGAAGATCGCCGCCATGACCCGCGCCCGCCGCGCGCTGAAGGAAATGGCCAAACTCTGCGCCAGCGGCATCGGCCGCTGCCCGATCATCCCGGCTTTCAACCAAGCGTAAACATTAAATCTTATCGAACGGCCGTTTTCGACCCCATATGTCTCCAGCAACCAGGAGGCGCTCGATGCCGTCTTAGATAAGCAGCGAATGCAAACAGCGACTTAGGCGTGGACATCTCGCACACGCCGTTGAGGGTTGGGAGTGAACCGGGCGGTGCATGGCGACCGCAGGGCCTCCCAAAGAACCCGATGGGACCGAGGGGTATGAAGCGTGGTGCCGTGGAAGGCCGGAGCGATGGCTCCGACCGCCGGCGAAACACCGCTTGCAACCAGAATGCGACTTTGCGGCCAAACCCGATAGGGAGCGGCCGAGAGAAGCACTCTTCATCGACGATTGCCGAAGCCCGCTTCGGCCTTTGTCATTTATGGGGACATCTGAAGAAAGCCGTGATCGCGGCGAACGGGGCGTCACGCAGCTGCTCTCAGGCACCTGGTTCGAGCTGCGGCACGGCTGAAAACGACGCGATCACCTGCCGCACATCGACGACCAGGAAGACGACCCAGATCGCCGTTATGGCGTTGGAGATATACGGTCCGAACAGATGCGGGTTCGCGATCCCCAGCACGGTGCCGAGGAAAGAGAGCCCGCATAGCGCCGCCGCGGGATAGTTCATCCGACCGGATTGAATGAGGATTGTGCCGCCCACCGCGCCGCCCAGTCCAAGCGCCAGCCATTTGAGCCCGGTCGCCCATGGCAGGAACGCCAGTGCAAAGCCGTCGGCATCGGGATGGGCGGTGATCGCGAACAGGCAGACATTCTCGAGGTAATCCGCGCCGCAAGCCACCGCCGAGAGCACGAAGCCGATGAACGCCGACTGCCGGTCCCGCTCCGCCAGCCCCATGAAGAAGAACAGGAGGAATGCGCCATAGGCGGGAATGAACGCCAGACTGTCGACCCAGGTGACGAGATCGATCCGCCGCGCGATCGCCGTGCGGCACGCGCTCGGCGCCGCGCCGAAAATCTGCTGCACATCGGCCACCGATCGCGACAGCTCCTGCGCAATCACCGGCGAATAACTGGGCTGCAGCGCCCCGCACGCCACCATCGCGGGCGAAAATGCGGAGTAGATCGCCAGCGCCAGCACGATGACCGCGCCGGCTAAGCTGATGCGGAAGGCCAGCGCGTGGGTCACTTAGGTCGCCTCGTATCCTTCTTCTTTTTCTTCTTCTTTCGCTTGCTACGCAACGTCTCTAGGTGTGCCTTCTTCGCTTGCGCGAGTTGGCGTTTCTTCTTCTTCAACTCAGATCGCTTTATCAGTCGAGAGCCGGAGAAATTTTCGAAGCGGAACCGCGCCATTTGCTCGTCCCAACAGTCGTGTTTTGTCCACGGCGGCTCTCTGATGTCGAGCTCAACGCTGCTATGGCAGGAGCACAAGCAGCGCCAGGTTTTTCGGCCACAATAACCACACGTTGTGCGCAGGAAGCCAGACAGACAATCTGGCCCGTGCCGTGGATGGCCCACTAGGCACCGAACACGCGCTGGAAGACGGTGTCGACGTGCTTGAAGTGATAGTCGTTGTCGAACATCGCCTCGAGCGCCTTCGCCGGCACGGCCTTCGACACGACCGGATCGGCTTTCAGGAGTTCGAGCAGCGTGCCTTCGCCGGCCCAGGCTCGCATCGCGTTGCCCTGCACCAGCTTGTACGCCGCCTCGCGCTCTATGCCCGCCTGCGTCAGCGCCAGCAGCGCGCGCTGCGAATGCACGATGCCCTGTGTGAGATCGAGGTTCTTCTGCATCCGGTCGGCGCGGATCAGCAGTTTGTCAATGATGCCGGCCATCCGGATGAGTGCGAAATCCAGCGTGATGGTCGCGTCCGGCGCGATGAACCGCTCGACCGAGGAATGCGACATGTCCCGCTCATGCCACAGCGCGACATTCTCGAACGCCGGCATCGCATACGACCGCACCACGCGTGCCAGGCCGACCACGTTCTCGGACAGGATCGGATTGCGCTTGTGCGGCATGGCGGAGGAGCCCTTCTGCCCCTCGGCGAAGAACTCTTGCGCCTCCAGCACCTCGGTGCGTTGCAGGTGGCGCACTTCGGTCGCCAGTCGCTCCAGCGAGCTCGCCACCACCGCCAGCGCCGCGAAATACGCCGCATGCCGATCGCGTGGGATCACCTGCGTGGAGACGGTCTCGACGCGCAGTCGCAGCTTCGCCGCGACATGCGCCTCGACCCGCGGGTCGACATTCGCGAACGTCCCCATCGCGCCGGAGATCGCAGCGGTCGCGACTTCTTCGCGTGCTGTCTTCAGCCGCGCCCTGTTGCGCTCGAACTCGGCATAGAAGCCGGCGAGCTTCAGCCCGAACGTCGTCGGTTCGCCATGAATGCCGTGCGACCTCCCGATGGTCGGCGTGTATTTGTGCTCCAGCGCCCGCTTCTTCAGCGCCGCCAGCAGCACATCGACGTCGGCGATCAGGATGTCCGTCGCGCGCGCCAGCTGCACCGCCGTCGTGGTGTCCAGCACGTCGGACGACGTCAGGCCCTGATGCACGAACCTCGCCGCAGGCCCGATCAGCTCCGCCAGGTGCTCCGTGAACGCCAGCGTCTCGTGCCGTGTCGTCTTCTCGATCTCGACGATGCGCTCGGGGCTGACCGTCGCCGCGTTGCCCTTCTTCCAGATCTCGGCAGCGGCCTCTTTCGGAATGACGCCCAGCTCCGCCATCGCGTCTGCGGCGTGCGCCTCGATCTCGAAATGGATGCGGTACTTGGTTTCGTCCGACCAGATCGAAACCATCTGGGGACGGGAATAGCGGGGAATCATCGTTGCGGCCCGGCGTTACGGCGTCTTATAGCAGGATTGGCCAAGCGCCGCCTCGATCAGGTGCCGCGTCTCTTCGTCCTTGGGATTCTTGAGGATCTCGCGCAGCGGCCCACGCTCGACCACGCGCCCGGCCTTGAAGAACATGGCGTCCTCGGCAAGCGCCTGCGCCACGCCCACGTCGGCCGTCACGATCAGGAACGCCGGGCCCTCCTGCTTGCGCAGGTCGTCCAGCAGTTCCTTCATGATGGTCTGGGCGAACGCGTCCAGCCCCCGCAGCGGTTCGTCGATCACCGCCAGGAACGGCGCGCTCACGATGGCGCGTGCCACCTGCAACCGGCGCTTGTCGAACCGCGACAGGGTCGCCACCGCCGCGCGGCCGTCGTGACTCGCCAGTCCCACCCGCTTCAGCGCTGTCTCGCGGTGCCCCGCGACCAGGTCGCGCGACAGGCCCAGATGCGCCCGCAGCGGCTCGTCTACCGTGTCCCACAACGTCATGCGCGGATCGAGCGCGTCGTCGGCGCCCGTGATGAAAGCGATGCGCCGGCGCAGACGCGCCGTCATCGCCGGCGAGAGGATGCTCAGGTCTACCTGATCCAGCACCACGCGCCCGCTGACGAACGGCTGAAGCCCCAGCAGCGCCCGGATCAGCCTCCGCCGCCCCGATCCTTCCTCGCCGACAAGCGCCAGCGACGCTCCGCGGCGCAGTTCAAAGCTCAACCCGTCGCGCGCCTTCGGCCCTCTGTCCCCTGGCGCGCGGAAGTCGAGCCCATGCACCTGCAAGAGTGGCTCGCCCCGGGTCGTGCGCGCCGGCAACGCTTCGCCCGGCCGCGCCAGCGCCCTGAACAGCGTGCGCGTATACGCATGCGCCTGCCCGCTGGCCAGCTTGTCGAAATCGCCTTCCTCGATCACGCGTCCCTGCCGCAGCACGATCACGCGCCCGCGGATATTTGCCGCCGTCTGCAGGCCGCGCGCGGCGTAGAGCAGGGCAAAGCCGGCGCGCTTCTGCTCTGCCTGCAAGGCCGCGACGATCGCCTTGATCTCGATCGGCGTCAGACCGGCGAAGGCGTGATCGGCGATCAGCAGGTCCGGCGACTGCGCCAGCGCCGCCGCCAGCAAGCCCCAGCTCAGCATCACCGCGCTCAAAGCCGAAGGCTTCTGCTCCAGCGTCTCGAACGGTGGTGCCCCGGTCAGCCTCTCGAGGGCGATGCGCAACTCCTCGCGCCCGCTTTCCCGCGGGCTCTCATGCCGCCGTGCCACCACGCGCGCCAATTGCGAAGCAACCGTGACGTGGGGATTGAACGGCGCCTGTTCGATGCCCGGCAGATAGACCGTGCGGATCGGCGAGCGCATCTTGCGCGCAGCCGGCTGCTCGTCGCCGGCGCCCAGCTTGATGGTTCCGGCGATTTCATCCGCGCGCTGGGCGAAGCCACCCAACAGGCGCAGCAGCGCATCCTTGCCACTCCGATCGTCGCCCAGGACGATCAGCGTCTCGCCGCGATCCAGCACGCACGACAGCCGCTCCAGCTCCACCACGCCACCACGCGTGATGCTGAGGTCTTTCAGTTCCAGGATGGGCTTGCGCACGTCGCTCATGCGCGCTCGCCCTCGTCCAGACCTGCCGCCAGCCGCGCGAACAGGATCAGCAGCGTCAGCGCCAGCGCCGGAAAGGCTGCCGTCCACCACGCATCCAGGAAATAGCCTTTCGAGGCGGCGATCATCAGGCCCAGGTCGCGATGCGGCGGCTCGGCGGCGAATCCCAGGAAGCTCACAGTCGACAGGATGATCGTCACCGCGGCCAGCGCCCGCGCCGCGCTCGACAGGATGGTCTGGGTGAATTCATAGATAAGATCGCGCCGAAGCAGCGTGACGGCGGAAATACCCGCGGCGCGCGCATACTCGGAATGCGCCGCGCGCGTCTGCGTTCCGGCCCGTTCGAATGCCTGCACGAAAGCCATGGGAGCAGCGGCCAGGCCCGCCGCCACACTTGCCCAGCCGCGCGATGTCAGGCCGATGATCAGGATCGCCAGCAGCAGGCCCGGCACCGCGGACAGGGTGCCGATCAAACCCCGGAGCGACAGTGCGAGCGGCCTCGGCAGCCGCGCCGCGACAAACCCGAACAGCGCTCCGGTCACCAGCGTTACCGCCGTTGCGGGCAAGGCTGCGCGGACCGTCGCGCTCAGGGCATGCAATGTCTCGCTCAGCATGTCGCGCCCCAAGACATCGGTGCCGAAGCGGAAGACCTCCGATGGCGGCCCGAGCAGCGGCCCGGCGTTCACGGTATCTGCTGGCACGTTTGCCAGGAAGTCCGAGAGACTCACGGCCACTGCGATCAGCGCCAGTCCGATCCAGCCAGCGGCGCGCAGGACCGTGGCGAGTGCCGACTGAAGAGGCTGTCCGGTGACCGTCATCACCACGGCGTCGGCGCTCCCGGGTCGGCGATGCTGCGCGCCAGGCACGTGCCGATGAAGTGCGCAGTCATGGTCAGGCCGGCGAATACGAACAGCACAGCAGCAGCGATGTGCCAGTCGCGCAGCGCGACGGACTTCACGAACAGGTCGGCGGCACCGGCATAGCCGAACACCCACTCGGTCACCGCGGCGGCCGACAGCAGCGCGAGCACCACCTCGCCGAGGCATTTGAACAGTCCGGCCAAGACCGCTGGCAGAACATAAGCGCGTTCGACATCCCAGGCCGTCAGGCCCATGCGGCGCAGTTGCACGCGCCACGGCTCGTGCATCGTCTCGACCGTCGCGCGCCGCAGGCCAAGCTGCGCGGCTGCGGCGCCCGCCAGTCCGATGGTGAGCACCGGCAAGAGCGCCTCCCGCAATTCGGGCATCGTATGGGGTACCAGTTTCAGGCTGGTCTTGACCTCGGTGCCCACCGCTACCGGCCAATGCAGCACGTGAAACGTGATATAAGCCAGCACAAGGGCGCCCACGAAGATCGGCGCTGCTGAAAGTGCCTGCGCCAAAGGCGCCGCCGCGCGCCGCGCCGGGCCGGCACCGAACAGGAAACCGACCGGAATACCCACAAGGAGGGCCAGCACAAGCCCCTCACCGACCAGCTCGAGTGTCAGCGGCAGATGGGTGGCGAGTTCGTCCCACACCCCGCCACCGCTGATCGCGCTGTGGCCCAGATCGAGCTGGAACAGGCCACCCAGCACCGCGCCCCATGCCTTCAGAAAGGGCAGGACACCGTCCGTCACATGGCGATTGCCGAGCGCCGCCAGCGCCGCAGCCATCAGCAGCGCGCCCAACAGGCCCAACGCCAGTCTTCCGGCCTCGCGCAAGGCAAAATGCAGCATGAATTCCCCGAATCCTGCGGACTATACCAATTGCCTGTCCAAGGGGCAGGGCGGAAGGAAAATGGCGGAAAACACCTAACGCAAATGCGTTGAGGGGCCTTTGGGCTCAGAGCAAGCCCAGCGACTTGAAGCTCGCGTGGCCGCTGCGGCCAATCACCAAGTGATCGTGCACGGCGATATTGAGCGCCTTGGCGGCGGCCGCAATCTCGCGCGTCATCTCGATGTCCTGGCGCGAAGGGGTCGGATCGCCGCTCGGATGATTGTGCACCAGGATGACGGCCGCGGCGCCCAGCTCCAGCGCCCGCTTCACGATCTCGCGCGGATAGACCGCCGTGTGGTCGATCGTGCCTTTGCTCTGCACTTCGTCTGTGATCAGGATGTTCTTGCGATCAAGGAACAGTACGCGGAATTCCTCGCGCGGGCTGCGCGCCATTGCCGCGGTGCAGTAGTCGAGCAGCGCGTTCCACGAGCTCAGCGCCGGCCGATTCAACACCTTGCCCCTCGACAGGCGCAGCGAGGCTGCTTCCACAATCTTGAGCTGTATCACTACGCTCTTACCGACCCCGTCGATTTCCATTAGTCGTGCCCGCGGCGCGGCGATCGCTTCGGAGAAACTGCCGAACGTCTCGATCAATTTCTTCGCCAATGGCTTGGTGTCGCGCCGCTGGATCGCAGCGAACAGGACGAGCTCCATCAGTTCGTAGTCGGGCAAGGCATCTGCGCCGCCGTTGAGAAAGCGGTCGCGCAACCGTTCGCGATGGCCGAACTGATCGGGGCGCGCGGACGATAGAGCGGGGCGAAACAGCCCCGCGACGTCCTCCAGTTCGGACGGTTCAGACGCTGTACGGAGGGCGGTCGAGCCCTTTGGGCGATTTGGTGAAGATCTCGACGCCATTTTCTGTCACGCCCACGGAATGTTCGAACTGCGCGGAAAGCGAACGATCGCGTGTCACGGCCGTCCAACCGTCGCCCAATACTTTCACGCCATAGCCGCCGAGATTGATCATCGGTTCGACGGTAAAGAACATCCCGGGCTTCAGCCCGATGCCGTGGCCGGGCTTGCCATAATGAACGATGTTGGGGAGCGCATGGAAGATGCGTCCCAGCCCGTGCCCGCAAAAATCCCGTACGACGGAGCAGCGCTCCTGCCCCTCGGCAAAGCTCTGTATCGCGTGGCCGATGTCGCCGGTCGTCGCACCGGGTTTCACCGCTGCGATACCGCGGATCATCGCGTCATAGGTGATGTCGACCAGACGGCGCGCTTTGAGCTTCACGTCGCCGACGAGGTACATGCGACTGGTGTCGCCGTGCCAGCCGTCCAGGATCACGGTCACGTCGATGTTGATGATGTCTCCGTCACGCAACGGCTTGTCGTTCGGGATGCCATGGCACACGACGTGGTTGATCGACGTGCAGAGCGTGTGGCGATAACCGCGATAGCCCAGGCACGCCGGCACCGCGCCATGACTCACCACATAGTCGTAGGCGAGCTTATCGAGATGGGCTGTCGTGACGCCCGGCTTCACCTCCGGCACCAGCAGGTCCAGCACCTCCGCGGCCAGCCGTCCGGCACGGCGCATACCCTCGAAATCCTCAGGATTGTGCAGTGTCACCGCAAAATGGGCGCGGCGGGTGGCCTCAAAGGCGTCGGCATCGGGCATGAAGGACATGGTCAGTCTCGGGGCAAATCTCAGGCAGAGGCAGGGCGCTTGATGTGGCGGCCGAACCCCTGTTTTCTAGGGCTCTGGAACTCAAGATTGTCTTACACCCGCCAGCCCCAATGAGCCAGCCCGCGCCCATTACCGCCGCTATTCTCGTCATCGGAGACGAAATCCTCTCCGGCCGGACCCAGGACACCAACACCGGCTACATCGCCCGGTTCCTCGGCGCGCTCGGCATCGACCTGCGTGAGGCCCGCGTCGTGCCTGACGTGCAGGCGGAAATCGTCGATGCCCTGAACGCCCTGCGCGGCCGCTACACCTATGTGTTCACCACCGGCGGCATCGGCCCGACGCACGACGACATCACCTTCGAAGCGGTCGCCGCCGCGTTCGGCGTCGGCTGCTACTACCACCCCGAAGCGATGGCTGCGATGGCAGCGCGCTACAAGCCCGGTGAGTTCAACGATGCGCGCAGGCGCATGGCCTACATCCCCGTCGGCGCGGAACTCGTCCGCAACACCGTCTCCACCGCGCCGGGCGTGCACATCGGCAACGTGTTCGTGATGGCCGGTGTGCCGATGATCATGCGCGCGATGATGGATGCGATCGAACCCAAGCTTCAGCGCGGCGCCGTCGTGCACGCGGCAACCGTGCAGACGAAGGTTCCTGAGGGCCGCCTCGCAGAGGGACTCAAGAAAATCCAGGTTGACCATAAAGAGGTCGCAATCGGCAGCTATCCCTTCTACCGCGAAGACGGAAACGGCGTTCAACTTGTCGCGCGCGGGCGTGACGCAGCCGAAGTCGAGACTGCGGCCCTTGAAATCGAGGCAATGCTTCGCGATCTGGGTGCGGAAGGCATCCGGATAACCGCGTAAGGCGGTTGGTTTTCCATGATTTGAGCATGACAAGGCTGCCCGCCTTGTGTAGCTTTCGGCCGGGTTGAGGTCTGCGGAAAGACAGCGGACCCTTCTTGGGTGGAACATTCGAAATGCGGCGGGGCCCAACGGCTCCCTGGTGAGAGAAAACGGGCTCGCGCGAGGGCCCAACGCTGTTTGGAGCATAGAGCGAATGACGATGAAGCGCGTAATGGGTGCGGCGGCCGGCGGCGTGGTACTGGCCGTGGCTGGTGTTGCGCTGGCGGCGAACTTCACCTCCTCCAAGCAGGCAGATTTCTTCTCCTCAGGACGGCATCAATTCTACGTCTGGTGCGCCGGGGGCAGCGATTTCATGGCACTGAGCCAAGGCGCGAACGCGGAAGACGCGCAGATGAAGCTGTACAATAACGAAAAGCGCGCGGGGAAGATCAACTGCTGGCCTGTCTGGCAGGGCCGCGTTTCCAGCTGATTTTCGTCCCGGGAACGGCAGGCGAGCGGCGGCTGACAGGCCGCCGCTTTGTTTTTGGGCGTTTGGCTCGCCGTGCACCGCTTGACTTGTTCCGCCTCGCGGCAAGTATGCCGTCCAGCACACGCATGGAGAGGCACGTGAAGTACGGCATCGACTATCGCTATCTGCCCAAGGGCGGGGCCAACCCGGTCGACAACACCCAGCCGGTGGACGTTGAGGTCGATCAAGACCAGTTCGCGCTGATCCCGAACGTCGGCGACTATGTTGACATCCCGGGTGACGATCCGGGCATGCGCAACGTTCCGCTCAAGGGCATTGTCCGCTCGCGTTTGTTCAAGTACGTGATGAACTATTGCTACATCACGATCGTCGTGGAAGATACCGACGTCGACTGGTCGAAACTCCGCGCCAAGCACGCGAACAACTGATCCGCGCCAGCGGATCGCTCCGGGGTGCCAAAGCGACCCGAGGTCGATTGGGTTACAAACCCAATTCTTTTTGCTCTGTGTCGAGCGCGGCGAGTACATCGCCGCGCGCCCTCATTGCCTTGCGCGCGTCGCTGAGCGCCGCCTCGGCCTTCGCCTTGTCGCCAAGCACCGAATAGGCGCGCACCAGCCGCAGCCACCCATCGGGATCGTTGGGTTGATCCTTGAGCCGCGCAGCAAGCCCCGCGACCATCGCACCGATGTCCGGCGGCCCGCCGGCCCCCTTCGCGGTCAGCGCCGCGATGCGGTCGACCAGATCGGCACGCGCCGGCGAGTTCGCCGGAAGATCGGCCAGTAGCGTCTTCCACATCGCCAGCGCCTTCGCATTGTTGCCGCGCGCCGCCTCAGCGAGTCCCAGATAATATCGCGCCGCCTGATCCTGGGGATCGAGCGCGAGGGCCTGCGTGAACGCAGCTTCCGCCTCCGGCGTCACGGCGCCCGCCGACGCTTGCGTCAGCGCCTCTCCATAGGCGGAGTAGAACAACGTGGCCGGCATGCCCGTGACCTTCGCGGCATCGATGCCGCGCGCGAAAGCCTTCGACGCATCCGCCGGATCGTGCGCTGTGAGATACGCCTGTCCCAGCAGCGCCCATCCGCGCGGATTGTCGGGGTGCTCGCGCACCGCGACGCCCAGCCGCCCGATGAGCGCGTTCAGGTCGCGCGCCTGCGACCCTTCGAGGGTGCGCACCGCCAGCTGCGGCTGGCCGAGAAACAGATACAGCCCGCCGCCCACGCCCAGCACGAACAGCACGGCCGCCGCGGCCAGCACATAACGCCCGCGTGTATCTCTTGACCGCAGAATCGGCAGCGCCACGAACCCGCAGGCCGCCAGCGCGATCGCCGCCAGAATGACGAACGCCAGCGCGATCATGCGTGACCCGGGGGCGGGCGGCGGAATTTGCCCTTGGACAGTGCCACGATCATGCCGCGGATGGTGCGCACTTCCTGGTCCGTCAGCCTCGCGCGATTGAGCAATGCGCGCATATGCCGGACCATCGGCGTTTCCTTGCTCGGCGGATACAGGAAGCCGGACGTCAGTAATTCACTTTCCAGATGATCGAACAGGTCGAACATCTCCTTGCGCGTCGCAGGCTTCGCGATCGGTCCATGATCGATGCGAATCACAGGCGTCTCGTCCGCGGCGCGGAACCACTCATAGCAAAGCAGCATCACCGACTGTGCGAGATTGAGCGAGGAGAACTCCGCAGTCGGAATGGTGACGATGGTTGTTGCCAGCGACACCTCATCGTTGTCCAAACCGGATCGCTCGCCGCCGAACAGGATGCCGGTGCGGATGCCTTTTGCCGCTGCGGCATGCAATTGCTGCGCACATTCCGGCGGCGTCACCACCGGCTTCGCCACGCCGCGCTCCCGCGCCGTGGTGGCGAACACGATCTCCAGATCGGCCAGCGCGCTCGCTGCGTCGTCGTACAACTGCACCTTCTCCAGAAGGTCCGCAGCCCCCGCCGCCATGTGCCGCGCCTTCTCGTTCGGCCAGCCGTCGCGCGGCTTGATCAGGCGCAGGTTCTCGAGCCCAAAATTCTTCATGGCCCGCACCGCGGCGCCGATGTTCTCGCCCAATTGGGGGTGGGAAAGGATGATGACGGGGGCGTTCATTTGCGGCTTTGACGGGTCATTTGACCCCCGCTATACCCCGCGCCAGCAGCAATTCGGAAGGGCCTTCATGGACAAGATCAAGGTTGCCAACCCGGTCGTCGAGCTCGACGGCGACGAGATGACCCGCATCATCTGGGACCTCATCAAGAAGAAGCTGATCCTCCCCTACCTGGACGTGAAGCTCGAATATTACGATCTGGGCATCGAGCACCGCGACGCCACCAACGACAAGGTGACCGTCGACGCCGCCCACGCCATCGCCAAGCACGGTGTCGGCGTGAAGTGCGCCACCATCACGCCGGACGAAGCCCGCGTCGAGGAGTTCAAGCTGAAGGAGATGTGGAAGTCGCCCAACGGCACCATTCGTAACATTCTCGGGGGCGTCATCTTCCGCGAGCCGATCATCTGCAAGAACGTGCCGCGCCTGGTGCCGGGCTGGACCCAGCCGATCGTCGTCGGCCGTCACGCCTTCGGTGACCAGTATCGCGCGACCGATTTCCGGTTCCCCGGCAAGGGCACGCTCACCATCAAGTTTGTAGGCGATGACGGCAAGGTAATCGAGAAGGAAGTCTTCAAGTCGCCGGGCGCCGGCGTCGCGATGGCGATGTACAACCTCGACGACTCGATCCGCGACTTTGCGCGCGCCTCGATGAACTACGGCATCGCGCGCAAGTACCCGGTCTACCTGTCGACCAAGAACACGATTCTCAAGGCCTATGACGGCCGCTTCAAGGACATCTTCCAGGAAGTCTACGACACCGAGTTCGCGTCGCAGTTCAAGACGCTCGGCATCACCTACGAACACCGCCTGATCGACGACATGGTAGCCTCGGCGCTCAAGTGGTCGGGCGGCTATGTCTGGGCGTGCAAGAACTACGACGGCGACGTGCAGTCCGACACCGTGGCCCAGGGTTTCGGTTCGCTCGGCCTGATGACCTCTGTGCTGCTGTCGCCCGATGGCAAGACCGTGGAGGCGGAAGCCGCGCACGGCACGGTCACGCGCCACTACCGCGAGCATCAGAAGGGCAAGTCGACGTCGACCAACTCGATTGCCTCGATCTTCGCCTGGACCCGCGGGCTCGCGCATCGCGCCAAGCTCGACAACAACCCGCAGCTCGACAAGTTCGCGCACACGCTGGAGAAGGTGTGCGTCGACACGGTGGAGCAGGGCTTCATGACCAAGGACCTCGCGCTCCTCGTCGGGCCGGAGCAGAAGTGGCTCACCACCGAAGGCTTCCTCGACAAGGTCGACGAGAACCTCAAGAAAGCGATGGCCTAGTCGCCATGGCCCACACCGCCCGTTGCTGCTGCGGTGACGCCTCGATCGCGGTCGAAGGCGACGCCGTGCTCAACGGCATCTGCAATTGCTCGAGTTGCAAGCGCCGCACCGGCAGCGCCTTCGGATGGTCGGTCTATTTCCCGGATAGCGCTGTCGTCGCGAAGACCGGTGCGGTGCACATCTATACCGGCAAAGACCCGGCCAATCCGTACGCACGCCATTTCTGTGCCCGCTGCGGTACCACACTGTACTGGAAATCGCAGAACTTCATGCCGGAATTTACGGGCATCGCGGGCGGCTGCTTCGTCGACGATCCGATTCCCGATCCGGTCTTCTCCGCGCAAGACAGCACCCGCTGCGCCTGGGTCACGCTTCCGGAAAGCTGGCCGCGAGCCTGAAGCCGCGGTCCCTTTCGCTAGGTGCAAAATGCTCACTACGCTGTAAGTACTGACGCTACTTAGGTAGTTCTGCGTATCGCCCGCTCCCATTCGGGGCTGTTGAGTGGCCCGCCAAGGAGACCCCATGGCGCCTACCACCATGCCCGTCGACTTCCGGGCGTTGTTCGAGAAGTCCCCGGTCAACTACCTGGTCCTGACACCTGACTTCCGGATCGTCGCGGCGACCGACGGCTATTGCCGCGTGGCGCGGGCGGAGCGAAGCGACCTGATCGGCCACAAGCTGTTCGACCTCATGCCTCCGGATCCCGCGCGGCCGGATGCCGCGACCGTCCCGCAGCTCCGTGCCTCGCTTGAACGGGTGGCGCGCTCGCGGCGTCCGGATGCGATGCCTGTGCTTCGATACGATCTCCCGCGCCCCGCTAGTCCCGGTCAGCTCGACGAGAAATATTGGAGCACCTCGAACACGCCGATCCTCGACCAGAACGGCAACCTGCTTTGGATCGTCTATCGTGTGCGCGACGTTACCCGGTCGGTGCTGAACCCGGACACGGACGAGTCGCGCGTGCGTCTGGGCCGGGAGGAGGATCAGATCATCGCCCGCCTTCAGCGCGCCAACGAGGAGCTGGCCCAGATGGAGGCGTTGCGTGCGGGCATGGTGCAGATGTCGCGACTGAGCGCCATCGCGATGATGGCCTCGGCGCTGGCGCACGATGTATCGCAGCCGCTGACCGCCGCGCGGAACTATCTGAGCGCGCTGCGCCGGCGCCGCAGCACCTTCACGCAGATGCAGACCGAGGAACTCATGACCAAGCTCGCGCTCCAGATCGATCGCGCCGGGGAGATCGTGAAGGGGCTTCGAACCTTCATGGCGGCGAGCACGACGGTGCACAGGCCCGAGGATGTCGCATCGGTCATTTCCGATGCCGCGAAGCTCGCGGACCCTGTGGTGCGGCCCACCGGTGCTGTTCTCACGCAGCATGTCGCCCCATCGCTGCCCAGGGTCGCGATGGACCGATTGCAGATCCAGCAGTGCTTGCTCAATCTTATCGCCAACGCGGTGGCAGCAATGCAGAATGCATCGCGCCGTGCGATCGATGTCTCGGCCACACTGTGCGATGGTGCGCTGCGGATTGCGGTCGCCGACACCGGAACGGGGCTGCCGCAGGAGATCGCCACGCAACTGGACGAGCCCTTCGCGACCACCCGTTCCATCAACGCCGGTCTCGGGCTTCCGATCTGCCGCCAGATTGTGAAGGAACATCAGGGCACCTTCTCGGTTTCGCCCAACGCGCCGTCCGGCACGGTCATCGCTTTCACCATCCCGCTGAACAACGGCCGGGCCTGACCGATTCCGTCAGCAGGCTGCATGCACCCGTTGCATACCGCGTCTGCAGATTTGTTCCTGTTATGTTCTATCGGTTGATATAGTCTCCCCGCCAGGGTTTGGAGAGATGGCAATCATGATGATCGGCTACGTCACAATCGGCGCGAAAGACAGCGAGGCATCGGGCAGGTTCTATGACTCGGTGCTGGGCGCCTGCGGCAATGAGCGGAAATTCGCTGACGGTGGCTGGATCGGCTATGGCGTCTGCGGCGACGACAATCATAGCGTCTATGTTTGCCCGCCCTTCAACAAGGAGCCTGCGACGTTCGGCAACGGCATGATGATCGCCTTCAAGGCACACAGCATCGAACAGGTCGATGCCGCGCATGCCGCGGGTCTCCAGTCCGGTGGGTCGGACGAGGGCAAGCCGGGCTACCGGCCGCCGGAGAAGCAGAGTTGGTATGGCGCTTATCTGCGCGATCCGACTGGGAACAAGATCGCCATCTACTGCACGCCCTGACCGGCGTCAGAGGGGCCAGCCCGCAAGGCGGTTTCTAAGGCGCGCTGCCGCATGTGGTCGTGCAGGCCCGGCCGAGTGGCGACCAGGTGCTCGAAGTCGCTGTTGGACAGTTCAAGCAGGCGCGCCGGTGACGCCGCGATGATCACCGCCTCGCGCATATCCTCGCTGCTGCCGCTCAGGGCACCGAACACATCGCCGGCAGCGAAGTGTACCTTGCGGTCCTTGATCTGGGCTTCGATCTCGCCCGCGACCACGAAATAGATCGCCGCGGCGTTCTCGCCGCGCGTCGAGACGATATCGCCGGAGCCGACGGTATAGGCGCGCAGATGATCCATGATCTCGCCGACGGTCTTGGCGTCCAGGCCTTCGAACAGCGGCACGCGCGTCAGCATGCCGAACGTCACGATGAAGTCGCGCCGATGGATCGAATTGGCGAATCCCGTGGCGATGATGCCGACCGGCAATGCTATGAGGCCCAGCCCCACGACCATCGCGGCGCCCGCCACGATTTTTCCAAGCGCCGTGTGCGGCACGGCATCGCCGTAGCCGACGGTGGTCAGCGTGGTGATCGCCCACCACATCGATTTCGGGATGGTGCCGAACTTCTCAGGCTGCACCCCCCCCTCGGCGACATGCATTGCGGCGGCAAACAAGATTACCGCGCAGACAAGAAGCAGGAAGCTGCCATACAGCGCGCGCCGTTCTTCGGTGAGCACGCGGGCCAGCGCCGAGAGGGCCGGCGAGTACCGCGCAATCTTGAGCAGCCTGAGCAGCCGCACCAGCCGTAGGACGCGCAGGTCGAGGAACGGCACGAAATATGCGACGAAGGTTGGCCATACCGCAATGAAGTCGATCATCATCAGCGGCGTGGCGGCGTACCACAGCCTGCCCATCAACGGCCCGCGCTCGCGGGCGGCTGGATCCTCGGGCGCGGTCCAGACGCGCGCGATGTACTCGACGCCGAACACCAGGAGCGACACGAGCTCGAAGTCCGAAAGCGCCGCGCCATAGCTACCCTCGAAATCGGGCATGCTTTGCAGCGTGTAGGCCACGACGTTTCCGACGATCAGCGCGACGAGCGTGAACTCGACGATCACGCCGGCCGGCCCGCCCAACTGACCGCCTTCGAGCGCGAGATAGGCCCGCCGGCGTAACGTATCGCCGGGCCGAGCGGTCATGCCGCGTTCAACCGATGCTCGATGGCCGCGAGCGCGTCAGCCGCTTTCGCGCCATCGGGGCCACCCGCCTGCGCCATGTCGGGCCGCCCGCCGCCACCCTTGCCGCCCAGCGCCTCGGCACCGAGCTTCACCAGGTCGACCGCATTGATCTTCTTGGTCAGGTCGTCGGTCACACCGACCACCAATGACGCGCGCCCGTCGGCCACTGCGACGAAGGCCACGACGCCCGAGCCGAGCTTCTGTTTGGCGTCATCCGCCAACCCCTTCAGGTCCTTGGCGTTCACGCCCTCGACCACGCGCAGGATCGTCTTCATGCCCGCGATGGTCTTGGCGCCGTCGCTTTCACTGCTGCGCGAAGGCCCTGCCAGCGCCAGCGCCTTCTTGGCGTCCGACAGCTCGCGCTCGAGCCGGCGCCGCTCTTCCGACAATGCAAGTACGCGCGCCGCGAGATCGGCGGGCGATGTCTTGAGCGCGGCTGCCGCTTCCTTGGCGATGTCCGCCTGGCCGGACAGGAATTTGCGCGCGCCTTCGGACGTCAGCGCCTCGATGCGCCGTACGCCGGCGGCCACCGCGCTCTCCGCCAGTATCGTGAACAGACCGATGTCGCCCAGCCGGCGCACATGCGTGCCGCCGCACAGCTCAACCGAGTATGTCTTGTCGCCGTCAACGCCCATCGACAGCACGCGCACCTCGTCGCCGTATTTCTCTCCGAACAGGGCCTCCGCACCTTCCGCCACCGCCTGCGTCGTCGGCATCAGCCGCGTCAGCGTGTCGGAGTTCTGGCGGATCACTTCGTTCACCATCGACTCGATGCGCTCAAGCTCGTCATGGCTGACAGGCTTGGGATGGGAGAAGTCGAAGCGCAACCGGTCGGGCGCGACCAGCGAACCCTTTTGCTGCACATGGCCGCCCAGTACGCGCTTGAGCGCGGCATGCAGCAGGTGCGTCGCCGAGTGGTTTGCGCGCGTCGCGCGGCGCTTCTCGCTGTCGACTTTCAGATCGACCGCATCGCCGACCTTCAGCGAGCCGCTGGTCACCTTCACGACATGCACATGCAGGCTGCCGAGCTTCTTCTCAGTGTCCTCGACCAGCGCTTCGCCCTTCGGCCCTGTCATCGTGCCCTGATCGCCGACCTGGCCGCCCGACTCCGCATAAAACGGCGTCTGGTTGGTGAGCACCAGCACGGTTTCGCCGGCGGTGGCCCCGTTCGCGCGGGCGCCGTTCTTGAACAGTGCGAGCACGTTGCCCTCGGCGGTCTCGGTGTCGTAGCCGAGGAACTCGGTCGATCCGAATTCGTCTCGCACCTCGAACCACTTGGATTCGTCCGCCGTCTCACCCGACCCGGCCCACGCCTTGCGGGCTTCCGCCTTCTGACGCGCCATCGCTGCGGTGAAGCCGTCGGTATCGACCGCGATGTCCTTCGCCTTCAGCGCGTCCTGCGTCAGGTCGAGCGGAAAGCCGTAGGTGTCGTAGAGCTTGAATGCCGTCTCGCCCGGAAGCGTCGCGCCCTTGCCCATGCCCGTGGTCGCTTCGTCCAGCAGCTTCAGGCCGCGCGCCAGGGTCTCGCGGAAGCGGATTTCCTCGAGTTTGAGCGTCTCGGTGACCAGCGGTTCTGCGCGCTTGAGCTCCGGATAGGCGGCGCCCATTTCGGCTACCAGCGTCGGCACGAGCCGATGCATCAGCGGGTCCTTCGCGCCGATCAGGTGCGCATGGCGCATGGCGCGGCGCATGATGCGGCGAAGCACATAGCCGCGGCCTTCGTTTGACGGCAGAACGCCGTCCGCAATCAGGAACGAGGTCGAGCGCAGGTGGTCCGCGATCACGCGGTGGCTGAACCTTGCCTCGCCCTCCGCCTTCGCGCCGCTCGCTTCGACCGAGGCTGCGATCAGGTGACGGAACAGGTCGGTGTCGTAGTTCGACTGCACGCCCTGGAGTAGCGCGGCAATGCGCTCCAGCCCCATGCCGGTGTCGATCGACGGCCTGGGAAGATCGACCCGCGTGTTCTCGTCGATCTGTTCGAACTGCATGAACACCAGATTCCAGAACTCGAGGAACCGGTCGCCGTCTTCCTCCGCGCTGCCGGGCGGACCGCCTTCGATGCCCTCACCCTGGTCGTAGAAGATCTCCGAGCAGTAGCCGCAGGGGCCGAGCGGACCCATCGCCCACAGGTTGCTCTCATGGCCGACAATGCGGTCGTCGCTGATGCCGGCGATCTTCTTCCAGAGCAGGCGCGCCTGCTCGTCGGTCGGATAGACCGTGACCCACAGCTTGTCCTTGGGAAGCTTCACCGTCTTGGAGACGTAGTCCCAGGCATATTCGATCGCGGCTTCCTTGAAGTAGTCGCCGAACGAGAAATTGCCCAGCATCTCGAAGAAGGTGTGGTGGCGCTGGGTGTAGCCGACATTGTCCAGGTCGTTGTGCTTGCCGCCAGCGCGCACGCATTTCTGCACGCTGGTCGCGCGCTTGAACGGCAGCTTCTCCTGCCCGGTAAAGGCGTTCTTGAACTGCACCATGCCCGCATTGGTGAACATCAGGGTGGGGTCGTTGCGCGGGACGAGCGGCGACGACGGCACCACCGCGTGCTGGCGGTCCCGGAAGAACTCGATGAACGACGTACGGATGTCGGCAAGGCTGGTGGTCATGGGGATTTATGTAGCGTTCATAGGGTTTTGTGTCATCCCCAGCCCCGGAATAGCGGCCAATCCGCCGCGTCCGCCCGGACAGAGAAACGAAAGGGCGCCCCGTTGGCGGGGGCGCCCTTTCGCCGGAGTCGTTCCTCTCATGCCTAAAAGGAACAACAGTCGTCTGGACTGAACCGAGGCCTATTCCTCGTCGTCGTCCTCATCCTTGTCGCTTTCGCCGGCGGCCATGTTCTGGCCGATCAGCCCGACCGAGCCGCGGATCGCGGCTTCGATCTTCTCCGCGATGTCGCGGTTGGTCGAAAGGAAGGTCTTGGCGGCTTCGCGGCCCTGGCCGATGCGGTCGCCGTCATAGGAGAACCAGGAGCCGGACTTCTCCACTACGCCTGCCTTCACGCCCAGGTCCAGCAGCTCGCCGGTCTTGGAGATCCCGGCGCCGTACATGATGTCGAACTCGACCTGCTTGAAGGGTGGCGCGACCTTGTTCTTCACCACCTTCACGCGGGTTTGGTTGCCGATCACCTCGTCATGGTCCTTGATCGCGCCGATGCGGCGGATGTCGAGACGCACGGAGGAATAGAATTTCAGCGCGTTGCCGCCCGTGGTCGTCTCCGGGTTGCCGAACATGATGCCGATCTTCATGCGGATCTGGTTGATGAACAGCACGATGGTGTTCGACTTGGAGATCGAGCCGGTCAGCTTGCGCAGCGCCTGGCTCATCAGACGGGCCTGCAAACCGGGCAATTGGTCGCCCATTTCGCCTTCCAGCTCGGCCTTCGGCGTCAGCGCAGCAACGGAATCGACCACCACGATGTCGACGCCACCGGAACGCACGAGCGTGTCGCAAATTTCAAGCGCCTGCTCACCGGTGTCGGGCTGGCTGATCAGCATCTCGTCGATGTCGACGCCCAGCTTCTTGGCATAGACCGGGTCCATGGCGTGCTCAGCGTCGATATAGGCCGCGATGCCGCCCTTCTTCTGGACCTCTGCCACCACATGCAGCGCCAGGGTCGTCTTGCCCGACGATTCCGGTCCGTACACCTCAATGATACGGCCGCGGGGGAGCCCGCCGATGCCGAGCGCAATGTCGAGCCCGAGCGAGCCGGTCGAAACGGCATCCGCCGCCACACCCAGATCCTTGGACCCCATCTTCATGACGGAGCCCTTCCCAAAGGCCCGGTCGATCTGGCTGAGCGCGGCTTCCAGGGCCCGCTTCTTGTCGTTGTCTTCCTTGCCCACTACCCGCAAAGCCGCCTGTGCCATGTGAACCGCCTCCGTTATTCCAGAGCGGCCCGGAAAACCCAAGCCGCTGCCCTGTGTGCTGCAATGTACGTACTTTGTTCTTGTTTGCAAGTCACAGAGTAATGCGCTGAATTTCCGTGGAAATACAATATATCGTTCTCATAATGTACTACTAGTATGACAGCCCAAAACGGGCGGAGAACAAAACTCGTACGTGTCCACAGAATCGGGTGGGCTAGCCGCGGGGCAGTCGCAGTTCGGACAACAGCGCGGCGAGCGCCTCAAGACCCGCCGCCTCATCCACGCCCAGGTCAATGAACTCGCCCTCGGCAATGGCATCGGACAGCCGTTCGATCTGGAAGAGCCTGGGCGCCAAAGCCGCAATCGTGCCGCGGCCGGTCAGAGCGACGGTGTTTTCCAGTTGCCGCAGCCGGCTTTGTGCCCGCGCCTTGCGCACCTGCGGGTTCTCGACCGACAGCTGGCGCAGCGAACGGCGAAACAGCAGATAGGCGCGGTGGTGTGCGACGATCGCGTCCGCCAGCGCGCGGGCGCCCGCGCGCCTTTCCACCAATGAGGCAACCACGGCCGCTTCCTCGTCCTCCCAACGCCGGTACACGGCGAGGAATATCTCCAGCTTGTCCTTGAAGTGGCGATAGAAGGTTTGGGGCGCAAAACCGGCGCGGGCGGCGATGCGGTTGGTGTCGGTCCCAGCGTAGCCATGCGCCCTGAACTCGCGCGCCGAGGCGTCGATCAGCCTTTCCCTGGTATCGCCGGTTGTCCTGGGCACGACTCGTCCCTTGCAAAGTGATACTCTCATCACTATAAGTGATATCAATATCACTCGCGAGGTGCCGCCATGACGATGCAAGCGCTTGCAGTGCAGACCGGCCCACAGACCGTGATGCTCGACGTCGGAGGCACGAAGATCGCGGTGATGCGGGCGGGACAGGGGCCAGCCATCGTCTGCCTTCACGCCATCGCGCATGGCGCCCGCGATTTCGTGAAGCTCGCCGAGCGGCTCGGCAGCCGGTTCACCTTTTACGCCATCGATTTCCCCGGCCACGGCCAATCGCCCTTCGACGGCGTCACGCCGACACCGAGGCATTACGCTGCGCTGCTCGAAGGCGTGGTTGATGCGCTGGGCCTGAAGCGGTTCGGCATCATCGGCTGTTCCATCGGTGGCGCGACCGCGATCCGCTATGCCGCCGCGCATCCCGACCGCGTTGCTGCGATGGCACTGTGCAACAGCGGCGGGATGCAGAAAATCGGCCTGCTCGCGCGCATCGTCTGCGACCACTACGCGCGCTTCTTTGCGAAGGGCGAGCGCGGCGACAAGGACTATCCGCGCAAGTTCCGGCGTTACTACGAAACCGTGCTGCCGGGTGCGCCCGCCGCATGGCGCCGCGAGGAGATCGTGGCCGACGCATACAAGACGGCCGGTTTGCTGCGGCAGGCCTGGCAGAACTTCGCTAAGCCCGAAGCCGATCTGCGGCATCTGCTGCCGGCCGTCAAATGCCCCGTGCTGCTTGCGTGGGCAAAGGACGACAAGGCCGTGTCGTGGGGCGGCTCGAAGGCGGCGGCGCTGACCATTCCACACCACACCGTTGCGCTGCTCGACGGCGGCCACGCCGCATTCCTCGAAGCGCCGGAAGCGTTCGACGCTGCGTTGCTGAGATTCGCCGCTGCACTGCCGCAACCCGCGACCGTATAGCAAGCGCGGTCAAGACGGCCCGCGCAGCCTCTGCAATACTGCACGGCATGAACCAGATGTCGCCGCCGGAGCCGGATTTCCTCGCCGATGTGCTCGCCTATGTCGAGGCGCACCGCGACGAACCGATGGTCTTGGCGGAACTCGCCGCCATCGCCGGATTCTCGCCCTATCATTTCTCGCGCCTGTTCACGGCACGCTTTGGCGAGAGCGTCATGGACTATGTACGCACCGTGCGCCTAGAGAAGGCGGCCGCGCGCCTTGTGGGCGACAGCCCGCCGTCGCTGATCGATCTTGCCTTCGATTGCGGTTTCGAGAGCCAGGAGGCGTTCACCCGCGCCTTCCGGCGCGCTTATGGCGTGCCGCCCGGCCAGTACAAGCGCGAATCCCCGCGCCGCCTTCTTGTTACGGAGACACTTATGCCGTCCAAGGCCAAAGCCAATGTCGACAAGCTGCCAGATCTGGTAAAGCGCCCCGCCTTCACCGTTGCCGGTCCCAGTGCGCTGTTCAACGCGGAGAACAAGAGCGGTATCCCCGCACTCTGGCCGCGGCTGATCCGTGCCCTGCCACTCGCCGGGCAGGCCGACGCACGTACCTACGGCGTGTGCAAGATGATCGACAAGACCGAGGGCTGCCTGAAATACATCGCCGGTGTGGAAGTGAAAGGCGACACACCCTTGCCCGATGGCTTCGAACGCATCGACATCGCCAGCCACACCTACGCCGTGTTCCGCCTGACGCTCGACGGTTCGGCGCTGCATCCGCAGATGCAGACCGCGATGCCCGTGATCTGGGGCGAACTGCTGCCGAAGTCGGGACTCAAGACCGTGCCGTCGCCCGACTTCGAGCTCTATCCTGCCGACTTCGAGCCGATGCGCAAAGGCACCTATGTCGACATGTACATCGCGGTCGACGCCTAGGGCTTCACGAATTCCAGCGCGTACTGGTCGGTCTTGCCGCGGATGTCCTTGTCGAAGATCGACCTGGTGTGATCGTCGCCTGGGCGGTTCAGGAAGTGGCCTTCGTCCGCCAGCTTGAAGCCTGCGGCTTCGACTTCCGCGATCAACTGCGCCTTCGCGATGCGATGTACCTTGGCGATCTCGTCGTCGGTGAGGTTGCCCGCCGCCTGGTGGTCCAGGATGAAGTACACGCCGCCCGGCTTAAGCGAGTCGAACACCTTCCGGTTGAAGGCGGCCATGTCGACATTGCCGTACTCCTTGATGTGCAGGTCGTGGTAGTTCTGGGTGATCCAGAACAGGTCGAATTTCTCGGGCGCGGTGAATTCGCCGAACGGCGCGGCGACGAACGAGAAGTTCCTGTGCCCTTCGTCGATCACCTTCTGGTCCGCCTCGGCGCAGCCTTTCCAGCGCGTGGTCTCAAGGCCATAGTCCTTGCCGCCCGGCCCGATCACATCGCTGATCATCCGCGAGAAGTAGCCGCCGCAGGGATAAAGCTCCCCCACGATCATGCCGGGCTTTACGCCCGCGAACGCCAGTGTCTGTGCCGGCAGGCGGATGGCATCGGCGTCGCGGTCGTCTTTCGGGCGCGTCGGGTCGGCGACGGCCTTTGCGATGGTGTCGGGTGCGTCGGCATGCGCGGTACAGGGGATACGAAACGCGCCGGCGATCGCCAACAGTGCGACCACAGCGCCGAGGAGAACATGCTTCATGCGGTGACTGCTCCCAAGTCAGCGGGCCGCAATCTACGCGGCGGCTTTGACAGGCTCGCTACACGTTTGCGTTAGTGCCGCGCGAACGGCCCTGCCAATACCGCGTTCTCATATTCGGCGATATCCGCCTCGAAGTCCCATTGCATCATGGCCTTTTCGCTTCTGGCGAGGAACGCGGCGCACAGCGCGCTCGGCTGCTTCGCGCCCGGTACATTGCCCGCACACGCCAAGTTGATTTTAGCCTGGTTGCCTCCGATCCACAGACTGTCGCCCGGCACGAAGCTGTACTCCAACCCGTTGCGGGCCAATTCTTTCAGGTCGCGATAACCCAGCTTCTGCTCCGTCACTGCACGCACATATTCGTGGGTCAGGTCGATGCGGAACACGCCCTCGTCATCTGCCGACAGCGTCACCGGCACTCCCGCCTGGCGATAGAGCGCCATCGGATTTTCGACGACGGGAATTCCGGCGGTGATCTGGTTGCTGGTGAGGTTGATCTCGACCGCCACCTTCTTTTGCGCCATCTCCCTCAACAGCGACGGCAGGTCGTTCTCGAATTCAATGGCGTAACCGTGACCGATGCGGTTGGCGCCCGCGATCTCGACCGAGTCGCGGATGTGGAATCCCAGCTCGGCACGCGGCACCAACCCAAGCGTCAACTCGCCAGCATGTAGCGCCAGCCGTACTCTTGGATATTTCGCGTGGAAAGACGCAAACATCTGCATGTGCAGTTTGAAGTCGCGCAGCGCCACCGCGTCGTCCTCCGGCGCCACGAAGTTCATGCCCACGAAGCGCTGATCGGCCAGTGTCAGCGCATAGCCCAGGGCCATCTGCGCGAACACCAGCTTGGGCGGCAGCGTGCGCACCACGTAGTAGAGATAGTGTACCTTCACTGCGCAGGCCGGCGGCAGCGCGACGGCACTGCAGCGCAGCTGCGCGCGCATCTTGGCTTCGGCCGCGTCGTATTCGGCACGCGCCGCCGCGACCAGCGCCGGCAGCTTCGGCGCGATCGCGGCATAGCTCTTCTCGAAATCGTTCGCATTGAACGGAATGGAGTCCGCGAACAGTTCGGGCGAAAACGCCGCGCCGGGATCGGTCATCTGCTCGATGTAGTTCACATGGTCCGCCGCCGCGATCAGCCGCGTCGCCGCCAGCATGTCGCCCAGATGCCGCGAACCAACGGGGATGAACCGCCCGAAGGTCGCGAAGGTGTGGTCATGGCCCGACCACTCGCCGGTGCCGCTCCCCGGCGACCAGTTGCGCATCGACAGCGCGTCGATCGTCGCCTGGTAGAACACGGGATCGCGTTCGGCGAGGCCGGTAGCCGACACCTGGTCGGCGGTACACGGCGGCGGCGTCAGCGCGCGCGTGGTCCTGGCGACGCAGAACGCGTCCTCGCTCGCCCATTTGAGGAAGTCCTCGGCATAGACCGAGCCGTCGAGATGATTGTGCAGGTCACCGCCCTTCGGCATGGTCTGAAGCAGCGCGCGCAATTGCGGCGGCTGGTTCGCATAGCGCGCGATCACAGCGGCCACCTGTGCCTCGCGCGAGAGCGGGGCGGCGGCCTGTGCGAACGCAGCCACGAACAATACTGTCATCCCCGCGAAGGAGGGGACCCAGAAAGCAGTCCTGCGCGATGCTGCGCACCTTGTGGACGGGGCGCCCGCCTTCGCGGGCATGACAGTGTGCTTAAACAGCCCCATAGGTTTCGCGCATCCTTTGCTCGGAGTGAACTCCGGCAAGGATTGGCGGGTATTTCGATTCGCCGCAACCGGGCAGGGTGGCGATCTGCGCATCCACGTTCGGCCCGGTGAACAAGACAATCGACAGTCTTGCTGCGCCCCGCCTCCCCCGCGCGGCGAAGCCGCTGGTGGGGGAGGTGTCCGTAGCACCGTCAGGTGCGAAGGACGGAGGGGGATTGATTACTCTGTGCACGTTCGACACCCAGCGGTCGTTGGTCCAGCGCTGGATCAAGTCGCCCGCATTGATTACCAGCGTCCCGGGAATCTGCTTCACGTCCCGCCAGCCGTCCGTCGTCTTCACCTGAAGCCCGCCGGGCGCATCGTCCTGCCTGAGGATGGTGAAGCCCGAGAAATCGGTATGCGGCCCATAGCGCAGCGCGTGGTCTTCCGGCGCATCAGGTTGATCCGGAAACAGCACGCAACGCAGATTCAGCTCCATCTTGTCGAAGAACGGCTTGAAATAGTTGGGCGGCAGATCGAGCGCCACCGCGCTCAACCGCATCAGTGTCAGCGCCAGATCGCGTCCGGCCGCCATGTACGCCTCCACCGTTTCGCGGAACCCCGGCATGTCGTCGGGCCAGATGTTGGCGCGATAGAGCCGCGCATCCAGTGCGTTGTCCGGCGCCTTCTCATCGAAGCGCGGATTGGCGAAGGTCAGCGACTCGCACAGATCGGGTTTGGCCTGCGCGTCTTGCTTGCGACCCACGATCTCGCTCCCCATCGGCAGATAGCCTTGCCCGCGTCCCTTCTCCGCAAACGACAACTGCAGTTTCTCATCCAGCGGTCGCGCAAAGAACGCCCGCGCCCTGTCATACACGCCGTTCAGCAGCCCATCCGGGATGCCGTGTCCCACGATCACCGCGAACCCGGTGCCATGCATCGCTGTGTCCCACGCACGCGCCACGTTTGCACCGTCGCCGCCCAACCGGAACGGCGCAATGTCGATGACCGGGATGTCCATTCAAAACATATGTCATGGCCCGCGACTGCGGGCCACCTGGTTAGTGCGCCACAAGCAAGGTGTCAGCTGGGTGGCCCGCAGTCGCGGGCCGTGACAACCGTTATTGTTCCGCCCGCGCCGGACGCAGCACCGGGAGCACCCATTCGGGATCGAGCGTCTTGGCCGGATGATAGCCGCTCACCTGTCCCATGATGTCGCCCGGCCGCCGCAGCTCGTATCCCAGCAAAGCCTGAAGCGTCGGGCTCATCTGCGCCACGCGATCCTTCGGGATGCCGAGGGCGAAGTTCTCCTGCTGCCGCGCCCACGGTTCGCAATAGTGGTTGGTGTAGGCCAGCCGCGGCTTGTCCGAGCGGTTCGCGCCCGCGCCGTGGATCAGCGTGCCCTGGAACACGCACAGCGCGCCCGCCGGCATCGTCAGATAAATCACACTCTCCGTGTCCGCTGTCTTCTCGCCGCGTATCAGCGCTGCCCGCAGCGCGTCGGTCCGTTCCGCATCCCATAGGTGCGAGCCCGGATACATCACGGTGCCGCCGTTCTCCGAGGTGAACGCGTCGACCGCACCGATAGTGCTCATGCTGATGGCGGGGCGCGGCCGCGCGAAGGGGTAGAAGCTGTCGTCCCAGTGGATGCTCTGCGCCTTCTCGCCGGGATAGATGCAGATCGCGTGATCGGCGGAGAGCAGGTAATGGGGCATCAGCCAGCGGTCGAGCAGCGCCAGCAGCCGCGCCTCCTCCGCGATCTCCTCATACACCTTGCCGCGCCCGACCAGCGTATAGACGCGCTCGGTCGTCAGGCCTTCGAACGAATTGCGCCCGCGATAGGTGCCGAGATGCCCCTTCAGCCCCTCGCGAAACCGCTCGAGTTGCTCGCCCGACATGAAGTCCTCGATGATCGTGAATCCCTGCGCCTTGAGACGCGCGGTGTGCCCTTCAACATCGAAATCAGCTGGAATATTGCGCGGCGATCTGGCATCCATGGCGGGCTCCTGTGCACCAAGCATGCGCCCGCGCGCCGGCCTTGTCGCGCGCTTTCTCGTCGATGCAGACCGGCTATTCGCCAACCACCCGCTTCGGAACGGGTGCACCGCTCAGCACTTCCTTCACCTTCGCGGCGAGTTGCTTCAGGCCGAAGGGCTTGGGCAGGAAGTGCAGGTCGGCGGCGTTTTCGTCGTTGCGGCGGAAGGCTTCCTCGGCATAGCCGGACATGAAGATCACCGCCATGTCGGGCTTGATGCGCTTGACGTTTCTCACAAGCGTCGGCCCGTCCATGTTCGGCATCACGACGTCGGTGATGAGCAGGTGAATGGTCGCGGTCTCGCGCTTGATGCGCTCCAGCGCTTCCTCGCCGCCGCTCGCCTCGATCACGTTGTAGCCGCGCATGCGCAGGGCGCGCGCCGCGAAGCTGCGGACCGCCTCCTCGTCCTCCACCAGCATGATGGTGTCCTGGCCGGTGACGTCGCGCGGACCGGCCTGCGCGGCTTCCGCCGCCGCCGGAGCGTTCTCGTCGGCGCGATGCCGCGGCAGATAGATCTGGAACGTCGTGCCCTTGCCGATTTCCGACTTCACGTCGATGAAGCCGCCGGTCTGCTTTACGATGCCGTACACGGTGGCGAGGCCGAGGCCCGTGCCCTGTCCCACCGGCTTGGTTGTGAAGAACGGATCGAAGATCTTGCCTAAATGCTCGGGCGCGATGCCGGTGCCGGTGTCGGCGACCTCGATGCGCACGTAATCGCCCGCCGGCATCACCGCGGTGCCGAACGCCGCCGCGCTCACCACGCTTTCGTTGGCCGAGCGGATGGTCACCGTGCCGCCCCTTGGCATCGCGTCGCGCGCGTTGACCACCAGGTTGATGATCGCGTTGGAAAGCTGCGCCTCGTCGGCATGCACAGGCCACAGGTCCGCGCCGTATTCCATTTTCACGTCGATGGTGTCGCCCACCAGCCGCCGCAGCAATTGCCCGAGCTCGCCGATCGCCTCGCGCAGCGCCAGCACGCGCGGCTGGAGCGTCTGCTTGCGCGAGAACGCCAGAAGCTGGCGCACCAGATTTGCCGCGCGCAGCGCATTCTGGTGGATCTCGTTGATCTCCTTGAACGACGGATCGCCTGCCTGATGCCGCATCAGCAGGAATTCGGAATTGCCGATGATGACCGTGAGCAGATTGTTGAAATCATGCGCCACGCCGCCCGCGAGCTGGCCGACCGCCTGCATCTTCTGCGACTGCGCGAACTTGGTCTCGAGCGCCTTCTGCTCCGACACGTCGACGAGATAGAGAATCGCGCGTCCGCCGCTGATCGGGCTGACGAACAGCTCCGCCATCTTCTCGTCGGCACCCGCGGCCTTGAGTTCGACACTCGATGCATTGCGCGCGCCCGACGCCGCGGCCGCGATCATCTCGCCGACGCGCGTGCGGTCGCCCGCATCGATCAACTCCGCGAACGGCCGCCCGATCAGCGGGCCGCCGATCCCGAAGAACTGCACGAATTCCGGATTGGCATCGACGATCATACCGTCGCCGCTCGCGAACGCCACGCCCACCGGCGCGTCGCGGAATACGTCGCCAATTCCCGGCGGCGCCACCGGCACCGGCGCTGCCGGCGCAGCAGCGGCAACCGGTGCGGCAACCTTTTCGATCGGATGGATGTTGGCCGACGGCGTCGACAGCCGCGGCGTGAACCACCACGCGGTCTGTCCATTGGTTAGCGGACGCACCGCCGCGACCAATTCGATCCCCGGCGCCACCGCGAAGCTCTCTTCACGCTGCACGCCTTCCGCTGCGCCGCGCGTCAGCCGGTAGAGCACTGCCGCCGACGGCTCGCCTGCCAGCGCCAGTTCGGGCGGCGGTGCGGCCTCGCCGTCCTTCGCGCCGGACATCTTGCGATAGACCTCGTTGCAATCGACCACTGCGCCGTCGCTGGTGGTGATCGCCCAGGCGATGTTCGCGCGTGCCGCCGCTTCCGCGACGCGCCGCGCATCGGCCACCGCCAGTTTCTCCTTCGGCCACACCGCGAACAGGAACAGGCTCGCCACCGCGCCGATCGCCGCCAGCAGCATCACGCCGGCCCAGCCCGCGGCGTTCGGCGTCGCCACCGCGAGCCCCGCCGCGCCCAGCGCCAGGAAAACAAAGCCAAGCGCCGCCCAACGCCAAGCGCCGGCCGGGATGCCTAGGTTGGAGCCGAGGGACCTGGTCGCCATCATCTGATTCGCGAGTCTAGCCGACGCCGTCATGTTTTGCTGGACGCTCCGGGGACTTCTGGAAGGTGGGAACGGCCGCGATCCAATACCGGGAAGGCCGCGCGTGCTTTGATATTTCGCAAAGCTGGGCTACCACTATGGTAGCGTTATCAATCATTTGGGCCGCGCATGCTGCGATTTCGGGGTGCGTTGGCGGTGGCCCTAGCTTTGACCGTCGCGGCCGGGCGAAACCGACGCAGCATCATGGGCCGCGGCCGGCGCCGATGCGCTGGGTTGAAAGCTGGGCCACGCCGCAGCAGACCCCTGAGGCGCACAGCGAACTGCCAGCCGACGCCACCTTGCGCCAGGTCGTGCATCTCTCCATCGGCCGCAAGACGTTGCGCGTCCACAACGTCCACGGTGGCGACTATCCTGCCGTTCATGGGGGCGGCTATCACCATCCGGATGTGAAGAACGAGGCGGATCGCCAGGCGGTCAACGCATGGCTCCGCGCGCCGGGCCATTTCGACGCGGTGATCGACTTCGACGCCGTCATCCGCGATCCCGCCGCGCCCAGCTATATGAACAGGCTCTACGACGTCGGCGACCACCTGCATCCCGATCCGGCAGGCTATAAGGCAATGGCCGATTCGATTCCCTTAGGCCTGTTCAAGTGAAACAGCTTCTCGCTGCGGTGGCGTTCAGCCTCTTCACCCTTCCCGCGCTCGCCGAGCCGCGCATCGCGATCACCTTTGATGACCTTCCGTCGCACGATCTGCTGCCGCGCGGCACGACGCGCGTCCAGATCGCGGAGCAGATCATCGCCGCGCTGAAGGCGGCGAACGCGCCGCCGGTCTACGGCTTCATCAATGGAATCCGGCTGGAGGACGATCCTGCATCCGCGCCGGTGCTCAAGCTGTGGCGCGCGGCCGGCTTCCCGCTCGGCAACCACACCTGGTCGCACATGAACCTGAGCGCCAAACCGCTCAGCGCCTGGCAGACGGATACGCTCCGGAACGAGCCCATCCTTGGCCCGCTGATGGCGGGGCAGGACTGGCACTTGCTGCGCTATCCCTATCTCGCCGAGGGCGATACGGTGCTGAAGCACGACAGTGCGCGCGCCTTCCTGGCCGAGCACGGCTATCGCATCGCGCCCGTCAGCCTCAGCTTCGACGACTATCTGTGGAACGGTCCCTATGCGCGCTGCGTCGCAAAGAACGACACGGCGACCATCGCCGAGATGGAGATCGCCTGGACTGCCGCCGCCGACAGCAGCCTGAACTATTATCGCGACCTGTCGCACCAGCTCTATGGTCGCGACATTCCCTATGTGCTGCTGATGCATCTGGGCGCTTTCGATGCGCACATGATGCCCAGCCTGATGGCGCTCTATCGCCAGCGCGGCGTGACGCTGATCACACTGGAAGAGGCCCTTGCCGATCCCTTCTACAAGGCCGACGCCGATCCCCGTCTCCCCGGCCAGCCGGAGTCGCTCGAGCAGGCGATGGAAGCCCGCGGCATCGGCGACTATCCCGACCGCAAGGCGCAGGTGATGCCTTTCAGCAAGCTTTGTCGCTAGCGCACGAACAAGACGAAGAGCACCGCGAACACGCCGTACAACCACGCGACGTTTGCGAGCCGTAGCGCGCGCACCTGCCCCTTGCGGAACATCAGCCACAATAGGATCACCGCCAGCATGGTCACGCCGCCGGCGATGGTTAGACCGCGATCGAACAGCCAGGGCGTGAAGAACAGGCCGAACGCGGTTGGCACCGTCGCCTGGATCATCATGGCGCCGCTGATGTTGGCGAGCGCCAGCCGCTCCTTCTTCTGGCGCACCCAGATCACGGCATTCATCGTTTCCGGGAGCTCGGTGGCAATGGGGCTGAGCAGCAGCGCGGTGACCTGCGGCGCCAGGCCCAGGAACGGCCCGACGGTTTCCAGCTGCATCACGAACAGCCGTGATGCCGCGAAGATCACCACGGTGGCAATGCCCGTTTGCAGCAACGCCCACCACAGGGATGGGTCGGAATCGCGTGGCCGGAAGATGAGGGGCTCACTGTCGCCTTCTTCCGCTTCACCGGACTCGTTGAGCTCTGACCAGGTGTAGATCGCGTAGGCGCCCAGGAACATGAGGCCCAGCCACGGCTTGATCGCGAACGCGATCAAGCCCAACGCCACCTTGAACACAAAGATGCCAAGAAACCACGCCTGGTCGCGGGAAAGCCGTTGCCCGTCGACCTGCACCACCGGATTGTTGTGCTGTCCCGTCGCGCGCGCCGTCACCAGCATGGCGATGCCCACCACACCATACGCGACCGTGCTCAGCGCCAGCGGCCCGCCCAATGCTGCACCAATGCCGATCTCTTTCGACGCCGTGCTGTTGCCGAAGGCGGTGGCCACCAGCGTCACCACGCTCTCGGGCAAGGCGGTGCCGAACGCTGCCAGGATGGTGCCGGTGGCGGTCTGGCTGACGCCCAGCTTCCGACCCACCCACTCGACGCCGTTCACGAAGAACTCGCACGAGAAATAAATCGTGACGGCGGCGCCAAGGAGGAGGGCGAAAGCAGTGATCATAGGCGCGCCGACCTCTATGGGCGCCGGCCTGCGAACGCAAGTGCTAGTTCGGCTTGATCTTGCCGGTGAGGCGCATGACGTAGCCGATGACCTGCGCTACCGCCTTGAAGTGCTCCTGCGGGATCACCTCGTCGACCTCGACGGTGGCGTGCAGGGCGCGCGCCAGCGGGGGGTTCTCCACGATCGGCACCTCGTGTTCCTTCGCTACTTCGCGGATCTTGAGCGCCAGCGCGTCGATGCCCTTGGCGACGCAAATCGGCGCCGCCATCTTGCCGCTCTCGTATTTGAGCGCCACCGCATAGTGCGTCGGGTTGGTGATGATCACGGTCGCCCCCGGCACCGCGGCAATCATGCGCTTCTTCGCGCGTTCCTGGCGGATGGCACGGATCTTCGCCTTGATCTGCGGGTCGCCCTCGTTCTGGCGGTATTCTTCCTTGATCTCCTGCTTGGACATCCGGTTGCGTTGCAGCCAGCGCTGGCGTTGCAGGATATAGTCGGCCGCCGCGATGACAGCCAATGCGATCAGCGCCGCCATCAGCACCTTGAACAACAGGTGGCTCATATCGGAGACGATATCGTCCGGCGTCTGCTGCAGGACGCCTTCGAGCATGTTCCGTTCCGGCCAGATCTGCGTCCACACCGCGACGCCGACGATGCCGATCTTGAGCAGCCCCTTGCCGAGGTTGAGGAGGCCGTCCATTCCGAACATGCGGCCGAAGGCGGCGAAAATGTTGAGCTTCGAGAAGTCCGGCATGATCTTCTCGATGCTGAAGCTCGGCCGGCTCTGAAGCACATGGCCGGCCAGCGCCGCGGCGATCATCACGGCAAACACCGGCCCCAGGATCGTGCCCATTGACATTGCGACATAGCGCGCGATGCCCATGATGTCGCTCGGCCCGACCGCCATCTGGTCCGGCTGCTCGAGGAAGATGCGCATGGCGCTCGCCAGCTTCGTCAGCGTCGAGCCGCCGAACATCATGATCGCGACGGTGGCGCCGAGCAGCAGAACGAAAGCCGAGACTTCCGGTGACTTGACGATGTCGCCGTGTTCGCGCGCCTGTTCCAGGCGCTTGGAAGTAGGCTCTTCGGTCTGTTGTGATGGGTCGCGATCGTCAGCCACGGGTCACCGTCACAGGAACTGGGCCATCTGCTGGCCGTAGAAGTTCAGGAACAGTGTCATCATCGAGCCGAGCAGCAACGCCAGCAGCACGAAGCCGAACAGAATGTTGATCGGCATGGCGACGAAGAACACCTGGAGCTGCGGCATCAGCCGCGCCAGGATGCCGAGCGCGGCATACAGCGCGAAACCGAACACCAGGAAGGGCGCCGCCAGCTGGAAGCCCAGCACGAACGACGCCGAGGTCAGCCGAATGGTCAACTCCGCCATGTCGCCGGTTGGCAGCGCCGCGCCCGGCGGGATCATCTTGTAGCTGCCGCTGATCGCGCCGATCGCCAGGTGATGCGTGTCCGTGGAGAAGATCAGCACCGCGCCCAGCAGCGAGAGCATGTTGCCGATCACCGCGCCCTGTTCATGCTGGGTCGGATCGACCGTCTGCGCATAGGCGAGACCCGTCTGCGTCGCGATCAGGTAGCCGCCGGTGCTCAGCGCACCCACGATGATGCGCGACATGCCGCCGATCAGGAGACCCGCCGTTGCCTCCTGCGCCACCCACAGGAAGAGCTGCATCTCGCCCGCCGGCGCGGCCTGCGGATAGTTGTGCTGTACCGTCGGTGTCATCGCCACGGTGACGGCCAGTGCCAGCGTCAGGCGCACGCGTGACGGAATGCTGCCTTCGCCGATCGCCGGCAACAGCATCATCATCGTGCCCACGCGCGCGAACACGAGCACGTAGGTCAGGAGGATGCCGGAAAGCTCGGGGAGATGGATGTGGAGCACGGCTAATAGGCCGCGATGCGCGCCGCCACGTCGACCATGAACCCGTTCATCGCCGCGCCTGCGAAGGGCAGGGTGATGAGAAGGACGATGAACACGGCCACGATCTTCGGCACGAAGACCAGCGTCTGCTCCTGGATCTGCGTCAGCGCCTGGAGGAGGCCGATGCCCAGGCCGACGACCAGCGCGGTCAGCATGGCCGGCGTAATGACCTCAAGCAGAACGAGGATCGAGGAACGCGCGAAGTCGATGGAATCTGCCGGTGTCATGTCTGTTCCTCAGATGGGCATGTTCATGATGGATTGGTACGCCGACACGACCTTGTCGCGGACCGCGACCACGGTATCGAGCGTGATTTCTGCCTGGTTCACCGCGCTCACGACGTCGACGATGTTGGCCTGGCCGGTGATCTGGCGGCCCGCCATCGTCTCGCCCTGCTTCATCGTGCCGATGCCGTCCCGCAGGGCATTGGACAGGAAGTTCGAGAAGTCGGAAGCATTGGCGCCCGTCGCACCTGTGGTGGCGGCCGAACCGGCAGTGCCGGCGGATGTTCCGATGTTGGCGATCGCCTGGTAGGCGGTGGCAGCAGCAGCAGGGAGGGCCATGACCTATTCCTTCATCTTGATCCCCGCCTTCGCGGGGATGACGCCTCGCGTCACTTACGCAGCAGGTCGACGGTGCGCGACAGCATCGTCTTGCTCGCATCCATCACGGTGAGGTCGGCTTCGTAGGAACGCTGCGCCTCCCGCATGTCCATGATTTCAACCAGGGAGTTCACGTTCGGCAGCTTGACGTAGCCCTTGGCGTCCGCGTTCGGGTTGCCGGGATCGTATTGCAGGCGAAATTCGGTGTTGTCGGCGATCGGCTTGCCCGGCGTAACCAGCGTAGCGTTCAGCTCGCGGTCGAACTCGCTCGACATGGTCGCGATCTTGCGGCGATAGGGATCGCCGCCGGGCGTGGCCGAAGTCGAATTCGCGTTGGCGATATTCTCCGCGATGATCTTCATGCGGTCGGTCTGGGCACGCATGCCCGACGCGGCGACAACGAGCGATGTCGTGAAATCCATCGTCTATCTCCTTCAGTGCCCGATGGCCGTCTTCATCATGTCGATGGCCTTGGCGTAGAGGTTGCTCGCTGCCTGGTACTCGGCCTGCGTGTCGGAGACGCGGATCATCTCCGACTCCAGAGACACGGTGTTGCCCGTCGGATTGGCTTCGACGTCGGGCGAATTCTGGTCGGCATAATCGCCACCCTGGCTGGTGGGCTTGAGCGAGATGTGACGCGCGTCGGTCGTCGCGAGGCCGGGCGAGAATTCCGAACTGCGCGTCGTGCCCTTGAGGATGTCCTCGAAGTTCAACGGCTTCAGGTCGCGCGCGGTGTAGCCCGGCGTGTCGGCGTTCGCGACGTTCTGCGCCAGCACGTTCTGGCGTGCAGACAGCCAGCCCATGCGCTCCTTCAGCATGGAGAGCAGCGGCATGCTGCTGAGATCGAGTGCCATCGCGGTTCTTCTCCGCTAACCGAAAATTAGCCCTAACAAACGCGAGGATGAGCGCGAACGATTAAGCCGCGCTTAACGAGAACGGACTTTTCTGCCGGGCAGTTTCTTCCGCTCTTTAACTGCCGATTAAGGTTGATGCCGCTTTATGCGCGCATGGATGTTATGGACTTCGCGCGCTACTTCGGCGCCCTTCTTCTGGTGCTCGGCCTCGTCGGCGGCGCCGGTGTCGCCGCGCGCAAGTTCGGCCTCGGCTCTTTCGTCAAACCGGTCGCGGCGCGCCGCTTACAGATCGTCGAGACGCTCGGCATCGCACCGCGTCAGCGCCTGCTGATCGTCCGCCGCGACAATGTCGAGCACCTGATCCTCTCCGGTCCCGAGGGCACGTCGGTGATCGAGGCCAACATTCCCGCGCAGCCGATGCCGATCACGGCGCAGCTCGCGGTGCCCGAGGCCGCCGGATAATGAAGAAGCTCGGCCTTATCCTTGTCACGCTCATTGTGGCGCTGCTGATCCTGCCGCATGCGGCCGAAGCGGCGTCGCCGGCGGCCAACGCCATCGTGCAGTCGACCACCGGCGCCACGTCCACCGCGCCGGGCAGCGGCGTGAACATCGATCTTTCCGGCGGCGGTCTCTTCACCGACCGCATCATGCAGATCATCGCGCTGATCACGGTGCTGTCGATCGCGCCGTCGATCCTGATCATGATGACCAGCTTCACCCGCATGGTCGTCGTGCTGTCGCTGCTGCGCACCGCGCTCGGCCTGCAACAGAGCCCGCCCAACAGCGTGATCGTCTCGCTGTCGCTGTTCCTCACCCTGTTCGTGATGACGCCGACGCTGAAGGACGCCTACAACCAGGCGATCTTGCCGTTGTCGAACAACCAGATCACGACGGAACAGGCGCTGGACCGTGCCGCGGTTCCGATGAAGAAGTTCATGCTCGGCCACACGCGCCAGTCCGACCTGAAGCTGTTCATGGACATGTCGGGCGCGAAAGCCAGCCATAATCCGGCCGACGTCGCCATCTCCACCGTCGCGCCCGCCTTCATGCTGAGCGAACTCAAGCGCGCGTTCGAGATCGGCTTCCTGATCTTCGTCCCCTTCCTCATCATCGACATGGCGGTCGCCTCGATTCTGATGAGCATGGGCATGATGATGCTGCCGCCGGTGATCATCAGCCTGCCGTTCAAGCTGATCTTCTTCGTCCTGGTCGACGGCTGGCGCCTGATCGCGGGATCGCTGGTGGAATCCTACCTGCACGCACCTCCACCTACGTAAGGCTCGCCATTCCCAGGCATGCGTCCTAGGCTTCGCCCAACAGCATTGGGAGAACGCCATGGACAAGCAGACCAACACCGACGAAGTCCTCTATGAGGTCAGCGAGCACATCGCGACCATCACGCTGAACGCGCCCGACCGCATGAACACGATCAGCGGTCCGATGCTGGCGCGGCTGTCGGAGTGCCTGATCGAGGCCGACAAGAGCATCGACGTCCGTTGCATCATCCTAACTGGCAAGGGCCGTGCCTTCTGCGCCGGCCTCGACCTGCGCCAGGCGACCGAGGGCACGGGCATGGGTATCGGCAGCGGCGCTGGCGCCACCGACATCGACCTGCGCAACACGCCACCGACGGTCCTGCACTCGATCAACACGCCTGTGATCTGCGCCATCAACGGCGGCGCCGCCGGCTACGGCGCCGACACTGCGATCGGCTGTGATATCCGCATCATGGCGGCCTCGTCCAAGCTGGCGCTGTCCTTCGCCAAGCGCGGCATCCTTCCCGAGTCCGGCGGTACCTGGCTGTTGCCCCGCCTCCTCGGCTGGGAGCAGGCGGCGAAGATTATCTTCACCGGCAAGACGCTGGGCGCCGAGGAATGCGTGAAGCTCGGCCTCGCGTCGGAAGTTGTGCCCGACGCCGAACTGATGCCGCGCGCCCGTGCGCTCGCGGCCGAGATCGCCGCCAACGCCCCGCTCGCCGTTTCCGCCGCCAAGCGCATGATGCGCATGGGCCTCAGCGAACCGTTCGACGAGCACGTGCACCACGTCTATCTCCAACTCCTCCCGCTGATGCGCACCAAGGACGCCCGCGAAGGCATGCTCGCCTTCATCGAAAAGCGCACGCCGAAGTTCGAGGGGAAATAGCTTTCTTACGCGCGACGTAATCGCTCGCGCCTTGCAGCGGACGTAGATGCAGGGGTCCTTCAACAGGAGAACCCCATGTCATCCGCTGCAACCCTCGTCCGTCCGCAAGCGTGGAGCGTAGATTTGTTCAAGGCCTTCTGGGGCAAGCGACGCCCCGGCCAGCCGGTCTCGGTCGACAGCATCGTCACGCCCGATATCGTCGGCTGCTGGCCGCGTCCCATCGGCATCGTGCGCGGTGCGGTGCCCTATGGCCGTGTCATCCAGGCCGTGCTTGCTGTCAGCGACGACTTCACCCTCACCGTTCCCGAGCACGCCGCGACCGGCGAATTCACCTTCGTCCACTGGCACGCCACCGGCACGCTCGACGGTACGCGCCTCGATTTCCACGGCTGCGACCGCATCCGCCAGCAGCCCGATGGTCGCGTCAGCGAGAACTACATCTTCTGCGACCACCCGTATTTCGAGCGCGTCGCCGACTGGCTGGCCCACAACTCGTGAGCCGTTTATCTCGCAGGTAATGGAAACGCCGCCGCCCGGCTCGTACAGTCGCTCCCATGAACGTACAGCCGGTCGGCGTGCATCTGCGCCAGTGGCGGCAGCGCCGCCGCATGAGCCAGCTTGATCTGGCGAGCGAGGCCGAGATCTCCGCCCGCCACCTCAGCTTCGTTGAAACCGGCCGCGCCACGCCCAGCCGCGAGATGATCCTGCATCTCGCCGAGCAACTCGCCATCCCGATGCGCGAGCGCAACGTGCTCCTGGTCGCTGCCGGCTACGCGCCGATCTTCCCCGAACGCCCGCTCAGCGATCCTGCCCTCGGCCCCATTCGCGAGGCGATCGACAAGGTGCTGGAAGGTCTCAAGCCCTATCCTGCCTTCGCGCTCGACCGGAACTGGAACATCGTCGCCTCCAACCGGGCGCTGCAACCGATGTATGCGGGCGTCGATCCCAAGCTGCTCGAACCCCCCGTCAACGCGATGCGCCTCAGCCTGCATCCCAACGGCCTCGCGCCGCGGATCGAGAACCTCGCCGAATGGCGGGGCCACCTGTTGCATCGCTTGCGCGCCCAGGTCGAACTCACCGCCGATCCCGCGCTGGTTGATCTGCTGAAAGAAATCTCCGCCTATCCCGCGCCCGCTCCGCCGCATGTGCCGTCGCCCGATCCCATCGCCATCCCGTTCCGCCTGCGGGTGCGCGGCGGCGTGCTGTCGTTCTTCTCCACCACCATGGTGTTCGGCACGCCGGTCGACGTGACGCTCAGCGAACTCGCGGTCGAATCCTTCTTCCCCGCCGATGCCGCGACGGTCGAACTCGTGAAGCAACTCGAAGCCGCATAACGCGCTTTCTTACCTGCCGCGTAATCGAAGCCGCACGCGCGTCACGCCATCTTCCTTCTCACAGAAGGAGATCAGCGATGCAGAGACGCGAACTCTTGAAAGGCCTCGCCACCGCGGCAGGCGTCACGCTCGCCGCAAACGCTCTCGAACCCGCCCACGCCACGCCACCGAAGAAAGGACAAGCCGCTATGAGCAAGCCCGTCGATCTTTTCACCAAGGACTGGGGCAGCGGCACGCCGCTCCTCTTCATGCATTCCTGGGCCGTCGACAATGAGGTCTTCCAGCACCAGCACGCGCATTTCGTCGAAGCGGGCCATCGCGTCGTCGCCTATGACCGCCGCGGCCACGGCCGTTCCGCGCAACCCGGCGACGGCTACGACGCGGACACCTTGGCCGACGACCTCGCCCGCGTGATCAGGCAGCACGATCTGGCCGGGGTCACCCTAATCGGCCATTCCATGGCCGGTGGTGAGATCGTGCGCTACCTCTCGCGCCACGGTTCGTCGAAGGTCGCGCGCATCGTGCTCGTCGCCCCCACCACGCCGTATCTGCTCAGGACCGCCGCCAATCCGGATGGCATCGACGGCGCGATGTTCGAAACCGTGCGCAACACCTGGCGCAGGGACTTCCCCGGCTGGCTCGCCACCAATGCCCGCGCCTTCTTCGTGCCGGAAACCTCGCAGGCGATGGTCGACTGGGGCATCCAGATGATGAGCCGCATCCCGGTGAAGATCGCCATCGACTGCAACAAACACATGGTCGACACCGACTTCCGCCCTGACTGCAAGGCCGTCACCGTGCCCACGCTCATTATCCACGGCACGCACGACGCGTCCGCTCCGCTGTCGCTCACCGGCCAGCGCACGGCCGCGCTGATCCCGCATGCCAAGCTGAACGTCTACGACGGTGCACCGCACGGCCTGATGTTTACCCATGCCGAGCGCCTCAACGCCGACATTGCCGCCTTCATTGCGAGCACCGCGTGATGTGCATCACCTATCTCATCCGCTTCCGCGTGCGGTCGCAGCAGCGCGAGACCTTCCTTGCGTTGCTCGATGCCGTACTAGACGCCATGCGCCACGAACCCACTTTCCGCGATGCCGCCCTGCACCGCGATCCGCAGGACCCCGACCGCTTCATGCTGTGCGAAACCTGGACCAGCCACGAAGACGTGCTTGAGGTGCAACTCCATCGCCCCTATCGCGCCGCATGGCACGCCGCGCTGCCCGAGCTGCTCCAGGAGCCGCGCGACATCACGATCTGGCAGCGCCAGCGCCTCGACCGCCATTGCGCCTGACCGTCCCGCCTGCTTCTCTCGCGCCGACAGGGGGGGCACGCATGCGCACAACACTTCTGATCGTGGCCGTGCTCTGTGCCGTCGCCACGCCCGCACTCTCCGCCAGCTACACCAACGACCGCTTCGGCTACACGCTGACCTATCCGGACAACACCTTCGCGCCACAGCCGGAGGCCGAAAACGGCGATGGCCGCCACTTCACCGCGCTGCATGGCCGTGCTGATCTTGCGGTCTGGGGCGGCTACAACGCACTCAATCAATCGCCGAGCGACATCGCGGGTGAGACCGCGGCCAACTGCACCAGTGATGCCGCGCCCTACAGGCTGGTGAAGCCGACAGTCGTTGTCGTGTCGTGCCTCACGAGAGACGGCGTCGTCTATCGCAAGACCTACATCCGCGGCGACACGCTCACCAGCTTCCAGCTCACCTATCCTGCGTCCGAAAAGGCGCGGTGGGACGCGATGATCGGCAAGATCACGCTCGCGCCCGCGAAGTAACTACTCCGCCGCGATCTTTGCCGCCGCCGGCTTGCGCGAGCGGTGGAACGGCCGGTCGCCGAGGATCGTGGCGCGGTTCATGATGCGCCGGTGGGGCAGGTAGTCGTTGACCGCATAGTGCTGCGTGATGCGATTGTCCCAGAACGCGATCGAGTTCGGCTTCCACTTCCACCGCACCTGGTATTCCGGCTTCTGGATGTGCACGAACAGCATTTGCAGCAGCGCATCGCTCTCGTTGCGGCGCAGGCCCTTGATGCGGTCGGTGAAGCCGTAATTCACAAACAGCGCGTCGGCGCCGGTCTCGGGATGCGTGCGCACCACCGGGTGGATCACCGGCGGATGTTCCTCCAACGCCCTGGCGTGCTTGTCGGCGCCCGCCTCCTTCGCCACTTGGCCGCGCGCTGGGAAGCCGCGCGCGAAATCGTGCACCGCATCCAGCTCGCCCAGGAACCCCTGCAACGGCTTCGACAGTCCCTCATAGGCCGCCTGCATGTTGGCCCAGCAGGTGTCGCCGCCATCGGGCGGCAGCAGCTTGGCGTACAGGATCGCGCCCAGGGGCGGCGTCTCGATGAACGTCACGTCGGTGTGCCACGCGTCGTTGTCGGTCGGGTTGTTGGCGTGGTTGTCCAAGATGAACATCTCCGGCGCTTCGGGCACGCCGGGATAGAGCGGATGGGTGTGCAGCTTGCCGAACCGCGCCGCGAAATCGCGGTGCTGCACTGGCGTGATGTGCTGGTCCTCGAAGAAGATCACTTTGTGCTTGAGCAGCGCAGCACGAACCTCCGCGATCTGTTCGTCCGCGATCGGCTGCGACAGATCAATCCCTTCGACGACGGCGCCGATCGTCGGCGTCAGCGTGCGCGTTGTGATCTTCGGCATGCAACTCTCCGTCCCTTGGTCATCAGCTTACCACAAACCCAACCGCCCTGGACGGGCTCGTCCGGCTGTCTAACAAGCCTGGCGATGACGGTGAGTTTGAGCTCCGCATGAAAAAGGCCGCCCACGCGGAGCGGCCAAGTTCAGGGAGGAAACGCACCAGGGATCAACCCGGCACGGCTCGATAAAACTCTACTAACTTGGTAGAGTCAAGGAAGATGTTGCACCGCATCCTGTGGCGAGCGCCTCACCAAATATGCACGCGCTTCTCCGGCGGCAGATACAGCTTGTCGCCCGGCTTCACCCCAAAGGTCTCGTACCAAAGGTCGATGTTGCGCGCCGGACCGTTCACGCGGAACTGGCGCGGGCTGTGCGGATCGCTCACCACCTGCCGCCGCACGAAATCGTCCTTTACCTTGCCGCGCCACGCCTGCGCCCAGGCCAGGAACACGCGCTGGTCGCCCGTCAACCCGCCCAGCACCGGCGCGGGCTTCCCGTGCAGCGAGGCGTGATAGGCCTCCAGCGCCAGCGTCAGTCCGCCCAGGTCGGCGATGTTCTCGCCCATGGTCAGATCGCCGTTCACCTTCGCGCCCGGCAGGGGCTCATAGCTCGAATACTGCGCCCCCAGCATAGCGGCGCGTGCCTTGAAGATCGCCGCATCCTTCGGCGCCCACCAGTCGCGCAACGCGCCGGTCGCGTCGAACTGCCGCCCCTGGTCGTCAAAGCCGTGCGTCAGCTCGTGGCCGATCACGCCGCCTGCCGCGCCATAGTTGATCGCCGCATCGGCGTTCGCATCGAAGATCGGCGGCGTCAGGATCGCGGCCGGGAACACGATGTCGCGCAGCTCGCCGTTATAGGCATCGTTGGTCTGGGGCGTCATGCCCCAGTCGCCGCGGTCCACCGACCCGCCGAAGCGCGCAACATAGAAGTCCCACGCATGCTCCGCCGTGCGCCGCGCATCGCCAAACGCATCGTCGTCGGTGATCACGAGCTTTGAGTAGTCGCGCGGCTTGTCCGGATAGCCGACCTTGATCACATAGGTGTCGAGCTTCTTGAGCGCGTCCTCCTTGGTCATGGGGCTCATCCAGTCCAGCTTTTCGATGCGCGCGTGGAACGCGGCCTTCAGGTCGAGCACCAGCTGCGTTATCTTCGCCTTCGCGCTCGGCGGGAAGTACTTGGCGGTGTAGAGCTCGCCGACCGCCCATCCCATCGTGCCGAAGTAATCCTCGCGCCCGCCGGCGAGCGAGTCGCCGCCCGAGACGGCATGCACCGCGCGCTTCCAGCGCGGTGCCAGCTCCGCTTGGCCGGTCAGCGTTTTGGCGTGGAACTCGAAATGCGCATTGACGAATGCTTTCGACAGCAGCGGCGCGGCGTTGTCGGCGATGCGGAACGCCTCCCACGCCTGCAATGTGTCCACCGGCGTATCGGCATAGACCTTGGCGATTGCGGGGAACGCGCTCTTCTCGTTCACGATGACGGTCGTGAGCCCGCCCATCTTTGCGGCTCTCAGATACGCCATCCAGTCGAACTGCGGCGCCAGCTTCTGCAAGTCCGCCAGCGACATCTTGTTGTAGGTCGCGACCGGATCGCGCTGCTGCGCCCGGGTCCAGCTCGCATTCGCGATGGCCGTCTCGAACGCCACGATCTTCTTCGCCGCGCCGGCCGGATCGTTCCAGCCGATCAACCCCAGCATCGTTGCGACATAGGTTTCATACGCCGCCTTCTGCTTCGCGAAATCGGCTTTCAGGTAATAGTCGCGGTCCGGCATATCGAGCCCGTCCTGGCTCAGATACGCCGCATAGTGCTTCGGGTCCTTCAGATCGACGTCGAGGCCGAGCCCGAAGATGCTTGCGCCGAACTCATAATTGTTGCGCCCCATGAACGCCGCCAGCGCCGCGCGATCGTTCGCCGCCTTCACCTCGTCAAGCAGCGGCTTCAGTGGTGTCGCGCCCAGTTGCTCGATGTGCGCCTCGTCCATGAACGCGTGGTAGTAGGCGCCCACCTTGCCCTCGACGGTGGTCGGCTGGTGCGCCACATGCGCCGCGGCGGCCTCCAGGATCTCGTGGATGTGCGCTTCCGTCTGGTTCGCGGCCAGCAGGCGCAGGGTGATCGACGGCTTGTCGGGAGCGATCACCGCCTTGTCGATCCAAGCCCCGTTGGCGAAGCGGAAGAAGTCGTCGCCCGGCTTCGTCTTCAGGTCCTGCCCCGCCTGATCGAAGCCGAAGTCGCCATATTGCGGCTTCGCGTCAGTCGCCAGCGCCAGAGTGGCAACGGCCATCGCCGCGCCCAGGGCGCAGACGGACCAGATTTTCATGGAATTCCCCGAGCCATGTGACGCGGTCACTCTGACCCGCTGCCGCCGAACCTTCAACGCTGCTTACGCCTCGCCATCGCCCAGATATGCGTGGATCGTGCCCCACACCACACATTTACCCGGTTCAAGCGACCGGACATTGTCCGCCAGATGTGCATCTAGTGTCTGCAAATACTCCCTTGAACTTATCGTCGCTTGGTCCGTGATTTGGACCAGCCGCAGCCCAACCGCTTTCAATGCGCTTTCGATCAAATCTTTGACATCAGCGCCATCCGGTGACCGGCAGGCCATCCATCCAGCCGCGCCTTGATGGTAGGACGGCAAGACATCGTTGCTGTGACCTTCGCGGCGCTCAAACGTCACAAGTGCGATCCACCAATGTTGCAACTCGTCATTCGGGTTTGGGATCACGAGGGCACGACCTGCTTGTGGGCCGTGCCGGCGCCATAGGTGATGTAGAGTATCTTCCATCCGGCCGGGCCGTCGGTACGATGCCACACGCCGCGCGGAACGATGACGGCCTGTCCAGCGCAGGCTTCGGTCCTTTCCTCGCGGCCGTCGTCATGCTCAAACACCACGGTCGGCGTGCCTTCGAGGATGACCAGGATTTCCTCGCCCGCTGGATGCATCTCCCAATGTTTGCCGGGCCCGCCATGTCCGCCGCCGAGGCTCACCATCGTGCCTCCGAGCGTCGTATCGTTCTTGATGCGCGCATAGAAGTCGGGACCGGTTGGCACCACGGCGACGCCGCCAAGCCCGTCCAGGAAAAGGCTGTTCGCCACAAGTTCGTGCGTTCCCATGAATGGCCTCCTCAACGCGTCCCGAACCACACCGCACTTCAGGGTGAACCCGCCGCGCCCGATGCGCTAGACTGCGCGTCCGCTTTCTCACGGAGCCCCCATGTCCCTGCGCATCGGCGATACCGCCCCCGATTTCGAAGCCGACACCACCGAAGGCCATATCCGCTTCCACAACTGGATCGGCGACAAATGGGCCGTGCTGTTTTCGCACCCGAAGGACTTCACGCCGGTCTGCACGACCGAACTAGGCTACATGGCGCGCGTCAAGCCGGAGTTCGACAGGCGCAACGTGAAGATCATCGGCCTTTCCGCCGATCCGGTCGCGAGCCACGCCGGCTGGGCCAGGGACATCGAGGAGACGCAGGGCTCCGCCGTGAACTATCCGATGATCGGCGACAGCGATCTGAAGATTGCCAAGCTCTACAACATGCTCCCCGCCGAGGCCGTGCCGGGCCAGCGCACGGCGTCCGACAATCTTACCGTGCGCAACGTGTTCGTCGTGGGGCCTGACAAGAAGATCAAGCTGATCCTCGTCTATCCCATGACGACCGGCCGCAACTTCGATGAGGTGCTGCGGGTGATCGACTCGCTCCAGCTCACGGCGAAGCACAAGGTCGCGACGCCCGCGAACTGGAAGCACGGCGAGGACGTGATCATCGCCGGCTCGGTCAACGACGAAGAGGCGAAGAAGCAGTATCCGGGCGGCTGGAAAGCGCCGAAGCCTTATCTGCGGATCGTCCCGCACCCGAAATAGCTGCCAACGTATTGGACATGCTCAGGAAATGGCGGTTCGGGCCGCCATTTCCATTTTGCGGCGCGGCGCGGTGGTTGTGCACTGCAGTCAAAACCGACGGCCATGCGCCAAAATCGGGATGGTTTTGAAAAATTCTCGTACTGGCAACAATTTGAAAACACTAATGAATTCGATGTGACAAATTATCACTTCGAGAATTATTGCACTCGCGAAGGAATTGGGGTTGAAATGCGGCTAGCTAATACCGATGTTCTGAACGTTGAACCTTGAAGGAATTATTTACATGAACAAGTCCCGCTTCCTCGCCCTTTCCTTCTTCCTCGCGCTCTCCGGCATGGGTTCGGCCTATGCGCAGGCTCCGGCGCTCGCCGCCGGCGGCTACAAGCTTGAGGTCGGTGCCACGACTCCGTGCGATCTGACGCTCACCGCCGACGGTGGCGTGACGCAGGCGTCCGACTGCGCGACTGCGCACGTCACGCACTGGAAGGTGACGGGCAACAGCTACGTCCTCTACTCGGCCGACGGCGAGGTCTATGCCGTGCTGAAGGCCAAGGGCGACAACCTCGAAGGCGTCGTCTTCGCCGACAACCGCAAGCTGGTTCTCAGCCACTAATCGACTACGCCTGACTTCCCGGACAAGGGCCGCGCACCCGCGTGGCCCTTTTTCCATGGCGGCCCCGAGCCATCATCAATGCAAATGCGCGTGCAGGCGGATGGGCACGCCGGCGTCGCCGCAGTCCTCGTCGGGGCAATCCTCGACATCGACTTGGATGGTCGAATGTGCGATGCCGAATTTCTCCTTCAGCCGCGCATTGATTCCGCCAATCACGTCGGCATTGTGGTCTATGCAGCGCGCATGCAGCGTCACATGCGGCTGCTCGCTGGTCAGCGACCAGATGTGCACATGATGGATGTCGCCGACCCCCGGAACATGGGTCTTCAGGTCCGCGGCGATCACGTCCGCACTCAGGTTCGCCGGGGTCCCTTCCAGCAGGATATGCGACGACGCGCGCACCACCTGCCATGCGCTGCGCAGGATCAGAACCGCAACCAGCACCGATAGAATCGGATCGATCGGCGTCCAGCCGGTCAGGATGATCACCCCTGCCGCCACGATTGCCACCACGAAGCCCAGCGTGTCGCCCAGCACATGCAGCCAGGCCGACCGCATGTTCAGGTTCTCCTTCGATCCGCCGTTCAAGATCAGGAAGGCCACGAAGTTCGCCACCAGGCCTGCCAACGCAACGCCCATCATCAGCCCGCCCATGACGGGCGAGGGCGCACGCAGCCGCATCGCCGCCTCGAACCCGATCCATGCGGCGATCACGAACAGCGAGCAGCCGTTCACGAATGCCGCCAGCACCTCAAGCCGCTTGTAGCCGAACGACCGCGCCGCATCCGCCGGCCGCCGCCCGACATGGATCGCCAGCCAGCTCATCCCCAGCGCTGCCGCGTCCGACACCATGTGGCCAGCATCCGCGAGCAGCGCCAGCGACCCGGACAGGATGCCGCCAGCGGCTTCGATAAGCATGAACACGAAGATGATCGCGAACGCCCAGCCGATCCGCGTCAGATCCGTCACGCCATGCGTGTGCCCGATGCCATGATCGTGGTGATGATCGTGGTCGTGATCGTCCCGGTGGTCGTGCCCGGCGTGGTCGTGGCTCATTGCGGCGCAGTGTTGCCCCGTTCGCGCCGCAAATCCATGCTGTTGTCCGTCACCTTTCCGGAGGTTTCCCCGTGCTGAGCCGCGTCATTGTTACCTTTACTGCCGTTGCGTTCACCTTCCCGGCGCTGGCCGCGCCGCCGTCCTACACCGAGGGACCGGTTCCGAGGAAAGTCGGCCAGTGCGTCACCACCCGCATCTCGGAGCTCGCCTCGCGGCTGGAGAACATGCCGGATAGCGGTTCGGCAGTGAACTACACCAACGGCATCTACCAGGTGAGCTACGAGACGCTTCCAGGCGTCGCCAGCGCCCGGGTCGGTGACAGTGTGAAGCTCTGCCTCATCTCGCTGCCCAGCGACTGCCCGAAGGGCGACGACCGGGGCAAGACCTATCGCGCCACCGACCTACGCACCAAAAAGACCTGGGAAGCGATGGACTCCGAGCACATGTGCGGCGGCGCCTGACGCCTATTTCCGCCTCAACAGCCGCCCGATCAGCTGCCCCAGCGCGGGCGGGCGTTCGGTGGTCAGCACGTTGTTGGCGAACACGCGCCCCGTCCAGATGATCATCAGGATGGTCGTCACGATCGCAAGCGTCGCGGTGCCCCACAGCTGCCAGGCCGGCGGGTGCGAGGCGATGCGCAGCATCATGAAGAACGGCGTGTAGATCGGCACCCATGACAGTCCCGTCGCCAGCGGCCCGTTCGGATTCGCCATCACGCCCGCGATCATCAGGTTGGGCAGCATCAGGATCAGCATGCTGGGCCCCAGCAGCGACTGGGCATCCGCCAGGCTGTTCGCCATCGACCCGATCGCGAGGAAAAGCGATCCGTAGATCAAGAGCCCGCACAGGAAGAAAAGCAGCAGCAGCGGCACCGTATCCAGCGTCGCGATGGCGCGCAGCGACGACATCGCCAGCGTCACCGTCTCATGGCTCGCGAGCAGCATCATCGCCAGCAGCACCAGGCCCCAGATCAGCAGGGTTGTGATCGCCACGGCGATCACGCCCACCAGCTTGCCGGTGGTGATCTCGCGCGGCGTGGCGCAGGACAGCAGCACCTCGATCATGCGGGTGGATTTCTCTTCCACTACCCCCTGCAACAGCACCGACGAGTTCATCACCGACACGACGAACAGGATGACGGCGAGCGCAATCGGCACGCCCTGGTCGAACGCATTGCTGCTGCCGTCGGCATGCGCCGGGCTGTGGCTTTCCAGGTCCGCGCCGTCGGTCAGCATCACGTTGTCGCTGACATTGGGCGCCACCGCGCGGATGGCGGCCAGGCGCAGCGCGTCGCTCAGCGCATTGTCGACGAACTCCTTCAATCCCCCGCGCGGTGCATTGGACCAGAAGGCGGCTTCCGGTGCACCCGGCCCGAAGCCCGGCGGGACCACGACGACCGCGTCGATCTCGGACGGCCCCTCCGTACGCAGCGCCGCGCCGATGTTCTTCGGGTTCGGATTGCGCGCCAACCCGGGCGGCGGCTCGGCATAGATGTAGCGCGGCATAGGCTCGGTGAAGCCGGGCGCATTGGGTTTCATATGCGCCGCGATCTGGGCGCGCACGGCATCGAGACCGCCCATGTTCTCGAACGCGCGGCGTGACGCCTGCGTGTCGGGATGCGCGAGCATCTGCGCGGTCACCGGCGCCAGCTTGGAAAGATCGATGAAGCCGCCGGAATAGTGCGCGATGGCTGCAAGGTTGCGGCTTTCGTTGTCGCGTCCGATCGCGTTGCGGATAGCCTCGCGATACGACCCGCCGGTCTGGTCGACCACGGTCAGGATGCGCGGGCTGTCGTTGCCGCTGGTCAGCTGTGGCACCACGGCCACGACCACGATCCAGAGCGGGAACATCAGGATCGAAATGAGGAACCCGCGCCGCGTGACATATTTGATGAACTCCTGGCGTGCGATGAGGAAGGTGCGGTGCATCGTCATGCGGCAACTGCCTCTTCTGCATGCGCCTGTCCGACGAGTGACACGAACACGTCGAACAGGCTGGGCGGCGCCACGTCGAAATGCGTCAGCGGCACCTTGCGGTCGAAGCAGGCAGCGAGCAGCGCCCGTCCGTCATCGCCCTCCCTCAGGTCGATGGTCCAGTATGGTGATCCCGCACCCGGCGCCGTCACCCGCTCGACGCCCGGTACGCTCGTAAGGAACGACAGATCGGTCTCGGCCGCCAGCCGCGCGCGGCGCGGCAACAGCCCGCGCGCTTCGTCGAGAGTGCCCTCGAAGCGCTTCGAGCCCTTCGCCAGGATCACCAGGCGGTCGCACAGTCGCTCCGCGTGCTGCATCGTGTGGGTTGAGAACAGGATCGTCTTTCCCTCCGCCGCGAGGTTGCGGATGAAGGCCTCCAGCTCGGTCTGGTTCACGGGGTCCAGCCCGCTAAACGGCTCGTCCAGGATGACGAATTCCGGGTCGTGCACCACGGCCGACAGAAGCTGCACCTTCTGCGCCATGCCCTTCGACAGGCCCTCGATCCGCACCCGCTGGAACTCGCCCAGCCCGAACCCGTCCAGCAGCTTGCGCGCCTTCACCAGCGCATCGGCGCGGTTCATACCCTTCAGCGTTGCCAGATATGCGATTGCCGCATCCGCCCGCATGCGCTTGTAGAGGCCACGCTCTTCCGGAAGGTAGCCGATGCGTTCCCGCACCTCGCCGATCGACTTGCCCAGCACGCGGATCGTGCCTTCGTCCGGCGGCAGGATGCCCAGCATCATGCGCAGCGTCGTGGTCTTGCCGGCGCCGTTGGGGCCGAGAAAGCCGAGGATTGAACCACGGGTCAGCGCGAAGCTGAGATCGCGGACCGCGGTGAAATCGCCGAAGCGTTTGGTGACGTGGGAAAGCTCGACAATGGTGTCGCTCAAACGTCCGGTCCGTGCTGGTCGCCCGTGACCTACTTAGGCAAGCGATCCTCCCGCCGCAACCCTTCGAGGCCCCGCTTTCGCGGGGCGCCTCGGGATGACGGGAGGAAAATTCGTCATCCTGAGGTGCGAGCGAAGCGAGCCTCGAAGGATGGTTTGCACCTGGTTAGCGAAGTCCGCCGGATGCTGTGATCCGCTCGCCGGTGAGCCACGCGGAATCATCCGACGCCAGGAACACAGCCACCTTGGCGATGTCATCCGGCTGGCCCAGGCGGCCCAGCGGAGTCTTGGCGACGATGTCCTTCTCGAAGTCGCTGCCGACCATGCCCATGGCGTGCGTGCCTTCCGTCTCGGTGCCGCCCGGCGCGATGGCGTTCACACGGATGCGGCGCCCGGCGAGCTCGACCGCCAGTGCTTCCGTCAGCGTATCGATCGCGCCCTTGGTTGACGCATAGACCGCGCTGCCCGGCAGCGGGTTCCTCGACACGACGGACGAGAGGTTGATCACGCTGCCGCCCTTGTCGCCGAAATGCTTCACCGCTTCCTTGGTGGCGAGCAGCGTGCCCAGCACGTTGATGTTGAACTGGCGGTGGAACTCCTCTTCCGCCGTGTCTTCCAGCGGGAAGAATTTGAACACGCCCGCGTTGTTCACGAGGATGTCGGGTGTGCCGAACACCTTCTTCGTCTCAGCGAACAAATGTGCGACATCCGCGGCCTTCGCGACGTCTGCCTTAACGGCAACCGCATTGCCGCCTGCTGCTTCGATGTCGCCAGCTACTTTGTAGGCACCCTGCGCGTCCGATGAATAGTTGATGACGATGCTCGCGCCTTCGCCGGCCAGGCTTTTTGCGATCGCGGCGCCGATGCCCTTGGATGCGCCGGTCACGACGGCGACTTTGCCTTTCAGTTTGCTGCTCATGGAAATCATCCCTTTGATTGCGCTTCATGTTGGCGGGCGTACCGGCCGCAACTCGACCCGCTTCTTGCGGAAAGTCGCGGAACACGCCCGTTCGACAGTTAGATAATTGTCTAACTATATTCTTCAAGAGGTCTTCGGTCGGGGTGAGAGTTCCTTAATCCTGATGCGAGGACGCGCAAGCGACTGTCACGCGCCGGCGCTAAAGGAGCGCACGGGGAGAACACGCCCGCTTACATCACCGGATCGAAGAATGGCCGTCGCAACAAGCCAAACCGGCACCGTGGAGTGCCAAATTGGGTCGAGGAAATACACCGCGCAGTACAGCGCAACCCGCACCAAGGTGACGGTGACCTGTGAACTCGGCTCGAGAAGCGGCGACCTGAAATTCTTCAAGCCTGAATTCATCGCGAAGACGCTGCTGATGGAGCTCGCGGAAAAGGCGCGTCGCGGCTAGGCTGGACTTGGCCCCAGGCTCTCGAGGTCTGTCTCCAGCAACTTGCGATCGCGCTCGTCCGTCACGCTTTTCGCGAGTTCCCCCGCCTCGCGCAGATGCGCGGCAGCAGCTCCACCCTCGCCTAGGCCCAGCGCCGCGCGTGCCAGCGCTTCATGGGCGTAGGCCACGCCGAACGGTTGCATCCCTGCGCTGCAGGAAAAACAAAGATCGGCATAACGCTTCGCTTCCCCGTGCGCGCCCGTGAGCGCGTAAACCCGAGACAGCTGCCAATATCCGACCGACAGATTTCGGTCCGTCACATCGGCCCGATTTTCGCCAGAAACAGCGATGCGTGGCTCAGCGCCACCATCATGAGCTCGTCGTCGGCGGTCCGGTCGGCCTTTTCGATCAGGTCCCGGCAGGAATTGAAGCAGTAAGGCGCGAAATACCGATGCGCGGTGGCAACATCGAAATCGGGCTGCTTCATCCCATGCTCCCTTAGATCTTCTGCAACTGCCCCAGATACGCGTCCAGCACGTCACGCTTGAGCGCGATGGTCATGAACTTGCCCTCGCGCGTGGTCTCGATCAGGCCCGCTATCTCCAGCTCTTTCAGGTGATGCGACAGAGTGGCCGCCGTCACCTTGTGATGTTCCCGTAGGTCGCTGCACGCGATCGTGCCGCCCTTCGCCGCGCCGATCTCCTTCAGCACCTGGAAGCGCCGTGGCTCGGCGAGCGCACGGGCGATGCGGGCAATATCCTTGTCGGTGAGCTTCACGGCCATGCCGCATAGATAAGGCGGATTGGCGTGGAGTTAAACAGCCGCCGGGCCGGTACGTGTCTCGCCGGCGCGCGCGAACACTGCGTCAACCGTCTGCGTCACATCCAGCGCGCTGGTGTCGAGCCACAGCCCAAGCCGCGGCGTGCTGGCGCGAAACCCGGTGTCCAGCATTTCGGGCGTCCAGCCGCCATAGCCGGTCTTTGGTCGCGCCTTCTCGCGCTCGGCGACGACCGTCGGCGACGGACATAGCACCACGATGCCGAAATCGATCCCCGACAGCATGTCCGCCACCATACGCAGATGCGGCCCCAGGATTACGTCCTGCCACACCACCTGGAAGGCGGCCTCCGCATATCGCCTCGCCGCCGTCGCGGCCAGCTCATAACGCAACAAGAGTTGTGCTTCGCCCTCGCGCATCGTTTCGGGCTCCATCGCCACCCGGCCAGTCACGATCATTTTGCGGAAGACATCTCCATGCAGGTGCACGGCGCGCGGCAGCCGCTCCGCGATCGCCTGCGCCACGGTGGACTTGCCGGCCGCCATGATGCCGGTGACGACCAGGACGTTGGGCAGGCTCACGGCTGCGTCACGCGATAGGCGCATCGCCCCGCGCCGGCCAGGATGTGGGACAGCCGCTCGACCTTGATATCCTTGCCCAGCACGCGATGGAACAGCGCCAGCTCCTCACGGCAGAGCCCGGTGCACAGCCGCGCCGCGGCGCAGATGGGGCAGTGGTTCTCGACGAACAGCCATTCGCCGGTCTCTGGCTCACGCCGCACCTCGGCCATATAGCCTTCCGCCGAGCGGATCTTCGCCAGCGCATCCAGCTTGGCCTTCAGCGTCGCTGCCTTGTCGGTCTTGGCGCGGTACGCCTTTTCGAGATCGGCGTTGCGGAGCTTCAAAAGCTTGTCGAGGCCTTCGTCCCCGAACGCCTTCTTCATCTGCACGATCAGGTCGGTCGCCAGCGAGGAATGGCTGTCGGCGAAATGTGCGTTGGCCTGGGCCGTGGCGGTCCACAGCTTGACCGGCCGCCCGCGCGGCCTCGCCTCTTCGGTGAAGGTCGCGTCGCCCGATTCCGCCAGAGCATAGAGGTGCAGGCGCACGGCCATGGGCGTCAGCCCCAGGCGCTCACCCGCGGAATCCGCGGAAATCGGGCCCTCGCGTTTCAGGATGTCGAGGACCGCGTCCTTGCCCTTAAGATTCTGCACCGCAGCCATGCGCAGAATTTCTAAAGGAAGAACTTGCATAAAGCAAGAGGTGAGAATATTCTAAAGGTATAACTTTAGAAAATGAGGGCCAGATGTTCGTCTCCACCGGTATTGCCGCCGGCGCCCTGCATGAGAAGGGACGCAAGGTATTCCGCCACGCCGGCAAGCAGGTCCTCCTGATCGCCAGCGGCGGAGAGGTCTTCGCCGTCGCCAACCGCTGCCCGCATGAGGGCTATCCGTTGAGCGAGGGCACTGAAGGTCCCGCCTGCGTGCTGACCTGCAACTGGCACAACTGGAAATTCGACCTGCACACGGGCGCCGCGCTGGTGGGGCGCGATCCCGTCCGCACCTACGCCGTGGACGTCCGCCAGGGCGAAATCTTCGTCGATCTCGCGGATCCGCCGGCCGAAGCTCAGCGCGAACGGGCGCTCAATGGCCTGACCGCCGCGATCCGCGACAACGATCTCCCGCGCATGGCGCGCGAAGTGGCCCGGCTGGAACGCGCCGGCTTCGACGCCCGCGAGGCGCTGATCCAGGCCATGGCCGTGCAGAATGAGCGCTTCGAATACGGCATGACGCACGCCTATGCTGCGGCACCCGATTGGCTCACTTTGGCCGCCCGCGCGCCTGGCGACGCCGAACGCCTCACCGCCATGATCGAACCTATAGCCCACATCGCCTGGGACACGCTGGGAGGAGGGCACTATCCCTTCCCGACCGGAACGAAGCCGTGGGATGCCGACGCATTCACGGTTGCGATCGAACACGAGGACGAACCCGGAGCGGTCGCCCGCATTCGCGGCGCGCTCCGTGAGGGCGTCCCTCGCGACGCGATCTTTGACGCGCTCGGCCGCGGTGCCCTCGCCCACTACGCCGATTTCGGCCACAGCGCGATCTATGTGTTCAAGATCGGCGAGTTGATCGCCAGGCTTGGCGACGACGCGGCCGAACCCGCGCTGCTCGCGCTGGTACGCCAGCAGATCAACGGTACGCGCGAAGAGCGCCTGCCCGAATTCCGCATCTACGACGGCGCACTCGCCGCCTGGGACGGTAGGGGCGACGCCATTGCGACGCCGCAGGACTTCACTGGTCTCTCCATCGACGCCGCGCTGAAGCGCACGCTTGCCTCGTCCGCGCGTCCACCGCGAGAGATCTATGACGCGCTCGTCGGCGCCGCGGCGTGGAACCTGCTGCATTTCGACCTCACCTTCGACACCGCGACGGACAACGCCATCGCCGACAATGTGAGCTGGCTCGACTTCACCCACGCGCTCACCTTCGCCAATGCCTCGCGCCACATCTGCGAGGCGCAGCCCGATCTCTGGCCGAGGGCACTTCTTCAACTCGCGCTGTTCGTCGGCCGCAACAAGGGTTACGTCAACGCGCAACAGGACGTCGCGCGTTGGCACGTCGCCGACACCCGCGGCTTCATCGCCGAAGAGATGGCCACGCTCTACGACCACGGCATCGTCGAGCCGATCATCGCCTGCCACCGCGTGAAGATGCTGTTCGCGCTGGAGGACGAGCTGAAGGCAGCGCCGCGCGCTCCCTGGATCCCCTCAATGGCCAGCGCCATGAACCGCTGGCTGCACACGCCGCAGAAGCGCCACCACGGCCTGCGCCTCGCCACCCAGGCGCAAGATTTCATCGCGAAGGAGGGGTGAGATGAGCTTTCTTCGCATCGCCGGCCTCGCCGCGCTCGTGGGCGGCATCCTGCGCCTGGTGAACATCGTCACGACGTCGCTGCCGCAGAACGCGCTCGCGGCGATCTACTTTGTCACCGATGCTTTGCTGCTCACCGGCGTCGCAGGCCTATGGTTCAGCCGCCGCGCCGCGATGGGCGGCGCCGGCACGCTGGGCCTTGCGATCTTCGTGGTCGGTATCCTCGTTGTCCGCGCCAGCGCCTTCGGCATCGGCAATTATCCGTTGGGCGCCATGATTGCGCTCACCGGCCTCGCGGTCTACTCGCTCGACGCTCTGGTCAAACGATACATGGCGATTTGGGCGCCGAGCTGTTGGCTGACTGCGCTTCCACCCGCCGTCACCGTCGGGTTCTTGCCGTCGGGTCACCTGTCGCTCGTGGGACTCTCCGCAGTCCTATTCGGTGCTGGCTTCATGCTTGCCGGGCTTGATCTCCTCCGCGATTCCCGCACCGCGTTGGCAGGCGCCTAGGAAACGGGAGCCCAGTTCCCCGTGTTATCAAAAGCGGCACGATGCCAATATTCGATAGCCATGACGCCAGTCAGTTTCTTTCTGGACTGCGCGCTTCGCCTGCGGCTGGCCGGCACTGCATCAAGATGTCGAGCTGCTTGGCGGACGCAAGATTCCAGGCTTCGTCACCGTCCGAAATTCGTCTGTTCTAACTACGCAAACACATTCAGCTTCGCCCACTGCAACAGAATAATCGTCTTGGCATCGACGATGCGCCCGTCCGCGATCATCGCGTAGGCGTCGTCGAAGGGCATCTCCAGCACTTCGATGTCCTCGCCTTCATGCGGGTGGCCGCCGCCGGCGCCCGTTTTCTGCGCGGCGTTGTAGCGGCCGACGAAGAAGTGCATCGCCTCCGTCATGGAGCCCGGCGCCATGAAGGCATGGAACAGCCTTGTCACCTCAGCGAGCGCATAGCCGGTTTCCTCCTCGGCCTCTGCGATTACGCGGCGCGTCGGGTCTTCGCCGTCCAGCATGCCGGCCGCCGCCTCGACCATCAGCCCGCGATAGCCGCCCTGGAACGGCGCCATGCGGAATTGCGAGGTCAGTACCACGGTGCGCCGTTCGGGATCGTAGAGCAGGATCACGGCCGCGCCGCCGCGGTCATAGACCTCGCGGCTCATCCGCTGCCACTGCCCATCGCTGCGCCGCCAGGAGAAATCGACCTTGCGCAGCGTGGCCCAGTCCTTTGAGAGGATCTGCTCGCCGTGGAACTTCACGCGGTCGGAAATGTCGTCGGTCATGCATTGGTCTTTCTGCAAATGAAAAAGCCGCCCGGATCACGGACGGCTTCCCGAATTCATGACGGCCGATGCCGGCTTAGCGCGGCAGCAGGCCTTCGCGCTGCATGCGCTTGCGCTGGAGCTTGCGATAGCGGCGGATGGCTTCCGCACGCTCGCGGGCGCGCTTCTCACTAGGCTTCTCATAATGGCCGCGCAGCTTCATCTCGCGGAAGATGCCTTCACGCTGCATCTTCTTCTTCAGCGCCTTCAGCGCCTGGTCGATGTTGTTGTCGCGGACGATGATCTGCAAAGTCTTGAACTCCGGGCCGTTTTGAGAGGCGCGGGTGATATCAGAGGTCCCTTAACGTGTCCACCGCACTTGCAAGACGATGACATCATTCCTATATGCGGAGACCCCGCCGTGGTCGGAAATGCTGCCAAGCGGTGACTAGAGGTTGAATTCATGGCCATCCTGAAGATCGCGAAGATGGGGCATCCGGTGCTGGCCCAGAGGGCGCAGCCGGTCGCCAATCCCGAGGCCTCCGATATCCGCCGTCTGGTCTCCGACATGGTGGAGACCATGATCGACGCTAGCGGCGCCGGCCTGGCCGCGCCCCAAGTGCATGTTCCGCTCCGGGTCGTGGTATTCCAAGCTCCTGATAGTCGCAACGATCCGGGCCTGTCGGCAGAGGAGCGCTTCGACCACACCGCCCCCCTGACCGTGCTGATCAACCCGGAGATCGAGATCGTGGCGCCTCAGATCGAGGGTGGCTGGGAAGGCTGCCTCTCGGTGCCCGGCCTGCGTGGCTTCGTGGAACGCCCGTTCCATATCCGTTATCGCGGTTACGACCTGGACGGAACGCAGGTTGCGCGCACCGCCAAGGGATTCCACGCCCGCGTGGTGCAGCATGAATGCGACCATCTGGACGGGATTCTGTATCCCAGCCGGATGAACGATCTTGGTAAGCTGATCTTCGAGAGCGAAGCGAAGCACTGGATGCGGTGATGCCCGCGAAGAAGAAGCCCGACGATACGAAGTTGAAGGCCGCGGTTCTTGACGCTGCGCTGAAGCACGCGCCGTTCGACGGCTTCTCCGACAAGACACTCACGCTCGCCGGCAAAGAGGCTGGCGTGACGAAAGACGCGCTGAAGCGCCTCTTCCCCGAAGGCCCGCTGAGCCTGGTCGAACTGTTCTCCGATCGTGCCGATGCGTACATGGAAAAGAGCCTCGCTGGGATGGACCTCAAGTCCATGAAGATCCGTTCGCGCATCAGCGCTGCCGTGATGGCGCGCATCCATGCGTTGCGCGAGCACAAGGAAGCTGCCCGCCGCGCCGCCGCATTCCTCACGCTGCCGCCGCATGCCGCTCTGGGCGCGAAACTCGTCTATCGCACGGTCGACAAGATGTGGCGCGCCGCCGGTGACACGTCGACCGATTTCAACTTCTACACCAAGCGCGGGATCCTGGCGGGCGTGTACTCGTCCACGCTGATGCGCTGGTTCACCGACACCAGTTCGGATGAAAAGGCGACAACCGACTTCCTCGCTGCCCGCATCGAGAACGTGATGCAGTTTGAGAAGTTCAAGGCGGAGGCGAAAAGCATGTTCGACCGCCTGCCGCCCTTGTCGGACGTGCTTGGCGCCTTCAACGTGAGGCGTTAGCGGCTTGTCCTTCGAGGCTCAGCGCCGTGGCGCCGAGCCTCGAAGCACGCGCGGCTAGAGCAGATACTCCGCGATCTGGATGGCGTTCAGCGCGGCGCCCTTGAGGAGCTGGTCGCCCGAAACGAACATCGCCACAGAGTGTCCGGTCGGGTCGCTTACGTCCCTGCGGATGCGGCCGACCAGGATGTCGCCCTGGCCCGACGCGTCGATCGGCATCGGGAAGTAGTTCTTCTCGCGGTCGTCGACGATCTTCACGCCCGGCGCGTCGCTCAGGATGCGACGCACGTCGTTCTCGCCGATCGGGTTGTCGCACTCGATCGTGATCGCCTCGCAGTGGGCGCGCAGCACCGGCACGCGCACGCAGGTGATGCCGACGCGGATGCTGTCGTCCTCGAAGATCTTCTTCGTCTCCTTGATGACCTTGGTCTCTTCGCCGTTGTAGCCGGTCTCGAGGTCGATCGTGTCGTTGTGGCTGAACACGTTGAAGGCATAGGGGTGCGGGAGCACCTTCGGTTCGTACCTGCGGCCCTCGAGGTGTGCGCGGGTGGATTCCACCAGCTCCTCCATCGCCGCGGCGCCAGCCCCGCTCGATGCCTGGTAAGTCGAGATGATCATGCGCCTGATGCGGTTCTTGCGATGGATCGGCCACAGGGGCACCAGCGCGGTGATGGTCGAGCAGTTCGGGTTCGCGATGATGCCCTTGTGGTCCCTGATGCGCTGCGGGTTGATCTCCGGGATCACCAGCGGGACGTTCGGGTCCATGCGGAAAGCTGACGAGTTGTCCACCACCACGGCGCCGGCCTTCACCGCGATGGGTGCGTACTTCCTGGAGATCGAGCCGCCAGCGGAGAACAGCGCGATGTCGACGCCGTCGAACGACCGCTCGGTCAGCTCCTGGATGACGACCTTCTCGCCGCGGAAATCCATCGTCTTGCCGGCCGAGCGCGCGCTCGCCAGCGCGACCAGCTTGCCGACCGGGAAATTGCGCTTCTCGAGCGTGGCGGCGAACTCGGCGCCGACCGCGCCGGTGGCGCCGACGATGGCAACGGTGGGATTCCTCTTCATCTCAAACTGCTCCATCAGGCAACAAAAAAGCCCCGGACCTTTCGGCGGGGCTTCGGATCAGGCGATGCGGTTTGACTTACGCGCGCGCGATGACCGAAGCCCGAAAGGGCTTCTTCGTCTTCGTCGTGGCTTTCGTCTTGGGGCTCATAGGGCGCGGAAACTATGGGCGGGTCAGGTCCGCGTCAATGGGGAAAGCTGTGTAAAATGCCCCATCTTCCGCCCGGGCCGGATCTCCGCCTTGCCGTAAAGGTGCAAAGCGCCGGGCCGTCGCGCATATTCGGCCCAGTTCGCTGCCTCTTCGCCAATGATGTTCTCCATCACCGCGTCGGCGTGGCGGGCGGGATCGCCGAGCGGCCAGCCGCCCACCGCTCGTATGTGCTGCTCGAACTGGCTCACCGCACAGGCCTCGAGGGTCCAGTGGCCGGAGTTGTGGACGCGCGGCGCGATCTCGTTCACCAAAAGCGAGCTGTCCTTCATAACGAACAGTTCCACTGCGAACACACCGACATAGCCGAGCGCATCGCCAATCTTGCGCGCGATCTCCTTCGCAGATTCGTTCTGTGCCGCCGTCAGCCGTCCCGGCACGATCGAGCGGCGCAGGATGTGGTGCTCGTGCGCATTCTCCGGCGAGTCGTAAGCCGCGAACGATCCGTCCGCGCCGCGCGCAGCAATAACAGAGGCTTCGAACGCGAAATCGACGAAACCTTCCAATATGGAAGGCGCATGATGAAAGACGCGGATCGCAGCGGCGGCATTGGCGGCACTGGTCACCTTCGCTTGGCCCTTCCCGTCATAACCGAGACGGCGCGTCTTGATCACGCCGGTCGTGCCGAGCGTCGCGAACGCATCGGCCGCTTCCTCCGGCGTCGCCACCGCCATAAACGGCGACGTCTGCAGCCCGAGCGAGCGCACGAAGGTCTTTTCTTCCAGCCGGTCCTGCGTCAGCGCCAAGGCCTTCGCGCCAGGCAAAACGGGGACGACCTCCGCCAGGTGCTCCGCGGTCGCGGCAGGTACATTCTCGAACTCGAACGTCACGACGTCACACGCCCTTGCAAACATCGAGACTGCGTGCAGGTCCTCGAACTTGCCCAGCGTGTGTCCGTCGCACACGTGGAACGCCGGCGACGCGGGGTTGTCGCAGAACACCTGCGTCTTCAGTCCAAGCCGCGCTGCAGCCAACGCCAGCATCCGGCCGAGCTGGCCGCCGCCCAGAATGCCGATGGTGCCGCCGGGTGGAACCGGCGACGACAATGTCTTCGTCATGGTCATTTGTCCGACGGTGCTTCCGCAACGCTGTCCGTCTGCTGCGCCCGCCACGCGCTCAACCGCTTCGCCAGCACCTTGTCGTTCAGGGCGAGAATTGCCGCGGCGTGCAGAGCGGCGTTCTTCGCACCGCTCTCGCCGATCGCGAAGGTCGCGACGGGCACGCCGCCCGGCATCTGCACGATGGAGAGCAGGCTGTCCATGCCTCTCAGGGCCTTGGATTCTACCGGCACGCCCAGCACCGGCAGGGTGGTGAACGACGCCGTCATGCCCGGCAGATGCGCCGCCCCGCCGGCACCGGCAATAATCACCTTGATCCCACGCCCTGCTGCCGCCCTGGCGTAGTCGCGCATCCGGTCGGGCGTGCGGTGCGCCGACACGATCTTGCTCTCATGCGGAACACCGAGGGATTTCAGGATTTCAGCGGCGGGCTTCAGGATGGGCCAGTCCGACTGGCTTCCCATGATGATGCCGACGAGGATTTTGCTGGGCATTGCTTCCGGTTGCAGACTCAAGGAAGCACCGGAGTATAGGGCCGGAACCTCCCTTTGCCACCCGTTAACGGCCGGGTTGTCCTATAAAGGAATTGTTAAAGTCATCTTAGTAACGTTTTGTCGCCAGAATGGCCGAAGGGACCGCTCATGAAGATTGAGCGCACGAACACCACACGTGCGGCGCGCTCCGTTGGCGCCAGCGCCTATGCGCGGGCCGCCGAGTCCGCCGCCACAACCACCAGTGCGTCTCCGGTCGGCGCCGCGGCCACCGTGCTGGGCATCCCCGAATCCGAGTTCACGCCACGCGTGCGCGACGCCATCGTCATGCTGATGGGCGAGGTCGACAACCTGCGCCGCGAGCTCGCCGCCACCAGAGAGCGCCTCGACGAGGCGGAGAAGAATGCCGACCAGGACCAGCTTCTGCCCGTGCTCGGGCGCCGCGCCTTCGTGCGCGAGCTGACGCGCTACATCGCCTTTACCGGCCGCTACGGCACGCCAGCCAGCCTGATCTATTTCGATCTCAACGGCTTCAAGACGGTCAACGACACGCACGGCCATGCCGGCGGCGATGCGGCCCTCAAGAATTTCGCCAAGGTCCTGTCCGACAACATCCGCGACAGCGACTGCGTCGGCCGCCTCGGCGGCGATGAATTCGGCGTGCTGCTCAGCCACGCCGACCAGACCCAGGCGCACAAGAAGGCGGACATCCTGGCGGAGAAGCTGCGTGCATCTCCCACGCAATGGAACGGGCAGGCGATTCCGATCAGCTTTTCCTATGGTGCGTTCGAACTGAAAGCCGGGGACGACGCCGACTTGGCGATGGCGCGCGCCGATGAGGCGATGTACGCGCACAAGCGAAGCTCGCGCTGACGTTCCGATTTCCTGCATAGCGGTCCCTCTCCTGATTTATCTTTTTGGGGGCAAATTGGGCTGATCCCGCAAACGCAAAAGCCAGCAATGCCGCGGCTTCCTGCGGAGCCGCAGCGGTCTGGTCGCACCTTGGGGGATTTACGAGAAATGGTGTTTCGAGCGGCACGTTCAAGCTCCACCGCGAAAAATCTTCGTGCTATTTTCTAAAGGATTTTGTTTCGAAATTATCGCCCCGTAAACGGGGAAGGAAAAGGATCAGGCGATGATGTCCGGCAGCAGCTGATCGTTGATCTTGGTGATCTGATCCTTCAGCTGGAGCTTGCGCTTCTTCAGCCGCGTGATCTGCAACTGGTCCGGCGAACCCTGCAGCGCGTCGATCGCGGCGTCGAGATCGCGGTGCTCCTGCATCAGTTCCGCGAGCCTGGCCCTGAGCGCCACCTCGTCGGGCCTGGTGACTTCGCTGGCCATCTAATGTCCGTTCCAGCGCTTCCGCCTGGGCCAATCATACCCCAGCAGGTCCAGCGCGCGGCCCGCCATCTGGTCCACGAAATCGGAGATCCGGTGCGGCTCGTCGTAGAACGCGGGAACCGGCGGCAGGATGATCGCGCCCATCTCCGCAAGCTGCGCCAGCGTACGCAGGTGCCCCGTATGCAACGGCGTCTCGCGAACCATCAGCACAAGGGGGCGGCGCTCTTTCAGGGTCACGTCCGCGGCACGCGTCAGGAGATTGGTCGTCACGCCGGTCGCGATCTCCGACCAGCTCCGGACGGAACAGGGCGCCACGATCATGCCCTTCGTCCTGTAGGTGCCGGATGCGATGGCCGCGCCGATGTCACCGATAGGGTAGGCCTTGTCGGCCAACTTGGCGACGGCCTTGGGCTTGAGGTCGGTTTCCAGGCCGATGGTCATCTCGGCCGCCTTGGTCATCACCAGGTGCGATTCCAAACCCAATTCGCGTAGCGCCGCGAGCAGCCGGATGCCGTAAGCGACGCCGGAGGCGCCGCTGATCCCCAGCACAACCCGTTCTTTTTGCTTGTCTTCTGCTGCCCGCGCCATCGGGTCCCGGTTTTAGAGACTGTTCGCCCTATTCGAAAGAGGGACGTGACAGACAGGTAACAGAGTGATCTAATTTTTACGCCTAAACCGTGAGGTGTAAGCATGGCCTTGCAGGGACACATCGACGAGCTGTCCGAAAAACACAAGAAACTCGAAGAGCGCATCCACGAAGAGATGTCGCATCCCGACTGGGACGAGACCCAGATCGCCGCCCTCAAAAAAGAAAAGCTCCGAATAAAGGACGAGCTGCTCCGACTTCAGTCGAGCATCCATTAAATCCAAGGCACGTTTGATCCTTCGGGGCTGCTTCGCAGCACTCAGGATGACGCACGACTCGTCATGCTGAGGTGCCAGCGGAAGCGAGCCCCGAAGCATCACCCCGCCGGCACCGGCTCGGTCCGGGTGCGCGGCCGTGTCGTCGCGAACAGCGCCAGACCGCCGAACTCGAACAGGGCGGCGGCGAGGAACGACGCGCCCGCGAAGTAGATGAAGGCGTGGCCGCTGGTGAAGTATTTGAACAGGCCCGTCATCATCAGCGGCGCGATGATGGAGGTGATGCTGTCGAGGCTGCCGCGCGCACCCATCAGTTCGCCCTGCTGGTTGGCGGGCACGGCGTGGGACATGATCGCGTTCAGCGCCGGCCCGCCGGCGCCGCCCAGCGCCCACACGACCATCCCGGCGTACATCATCCAGGGCGCGACCGCGAAGGCGTACACGGCATAGCCGAGCGCGGCGAAGAACAGGCCGAAATAGACGGCACCGCCTTCGCCCAGCCTCGGCACGACCAGGCGCGGCAGCACCGCGAACGACACCGCCGTGGTGACACCCACGCCGACCAGCGACCAGGCGACGTCGCCCGGACCCCAGTTGAACTTGAGCATCGTGTAATAGGTCCAGGTCGCGGGCAGGGAATCGTGCGCGAGCTGGAGCAGCACGCCGACGCCCAGCAACCCGTACATCATCGGAAAGCGGCCAAGCGACTTCAGCGCGCCGAGCGGATTGGCACGGCCGACCTCGAAGGGGCGGCGCTGCGCCGGCGGCAGCGACTCCTTCAGCACGACCAGCCCGAACAGCGCGTTCAGCAGCGCGATGCCGGCGGCGGCGAAGAACGGCGCATGCGGGCCGAAATGCTCGCCGATCACGCCGCCCAGCGCGGGGCCCAGGATGAACCCCACGCCGAAGGCGGCGCCCGTCAGGCCGAAATTGGCGGCCCGCTTCTCCGGCGGCGAGACGTCGGCGATGTAGGCGTTGACCGTGGGATAGGTCGCGCCCGCGACGCCGGACAGGAAGCGGCCCAGGAACAGCCACCAGATCGTCGGCGCCCAGCCCGTGATGGTGTAGTCGACCGCCAGCGCGATGAGCGACACGATCAGCACCGGCCGCCGCCCGTAACGGTCCGACAGGTTGCCGATCAGCGGCGCGCAGAGGAACTGCATCAACGCGAAGACGAACATCAGCCAGCCGCCCCAACCGGCTGCGGCGCTCAGCGTGTCGCCCGTCAGTTCCTTGATGATCGCGGGCGTGACCGGGATGATCAGGCCGAGCCCGATCGTATCCACCAGCATGGTGATAAAGATGAAGGCCAGCGCGAAGCGGCTGGCGGGCGGCGATACGGGTTCGGCTTGCTGGCTCACGGACGGATCTCGAGGCTCTGCGCGGCGAGCCTAGGGGCATCGCACCCGTTCGTCTTGTAGAAATTTCCCGCACGCCCTAGATCGGCCGCATGAGCGGCCCCTTCACCATCCGGCTTGCGCGCCCCGTCGATGCGGAGGCTTTGCCCGGCGTGCAGACGTCCGCCGGCGTGCTGTTCCGGGCAATACCAGACATCGCCTGGGTGGCGGACGAGCCGGTCGATCCGCCCGAGCACTATCGTCCGATGATCGCGCGCGGCCATGTCTGGGTGGCGGAGGATGCGCGCGGCCGCGTCGTCGGCTGCCTGTTCGGCGAGGTCGCGGACGATGCGTTCCACATCCTCGAACTCGCGGTGGCGCAGGAGGCGCAGCGGCGCGGGCTCGGCCGCCGCCTGCTCGATGCGGCGCGAGACCATGCGCGGTCGCAGAGGCTCGCGGCCGTGACCCTCACCACCTTCCGGCACGTGGCCTGGAATGGGCCGTTCTATGCGCGCTATGGGTTTGTCGAACTCGCGCATCCCGAGGCACGTCTGGCGGCGCTCGTCGCGAGGGAGGCGGCCCGCGGCCTGCCCCACCGCATCGCCATGCGGCTTGCGCTCTAGCCTTTCTGCCCTGGCCCGCGAAACTCGCGGCGCACCCGGGCCGTTACCTTCCCTCCAACAAGGAGGCGAGCATGGCAAAAGCGACGGCAACGCAGTCCGAAACCTCGCGAGACCCAAGGTTCCACGCGCGGCACATGAGCCAGCGGTTCGACGAGTTGATCGAGCATCTGCGCAGCGACATCGTTACGGTGGACGAGCCGCAGTTCAAGGCGATGTTCGAGACGGCAGCGGAAGTCCTGACCGGCCTGAAGACGGCCTTCCGGCACTACGAGGAGAAGGCCGAACCGGCCTGGAAGGTCCAGTGATCCGCAAGCTGCCGTCGGGCGAATACCGCCTCTATTCGCGCAAGAAGAACCCGAAGACCGGCAGGCGCCGGAACCTCGGCACGTTCAAGAGCCGCACGGCGGCGCAAAAGCACGAGCGCGCGGTGCAATTCTTCAAGCACGGCTAGCGCCTCGGCCAGGGCCGCTTCTCCGCAAGTTCCATCAGCCACAGGATGTGCGGCCGCGCGCGCTCGAATTCACCGCGCGTCTCGTACTCGTAGAGAAGGGCCTGCAGGCGACGCAGCAAGTCGTCACCGTTCTGCCCGACGTCCCGCTTCGGTATCGATGCCATGAAACCCCGCCTGACGCGCGAAGGTTGTCCGTACCGGGACCACACCGCTATCCCCTACCTTGGGGGTGTGGGTCGATCATTCGGGTTGCACAACGCGACTTGTGATCGGCACGCGCGACGTCCCGTCAGTTCACATCCTTGGTCATCTCGCGGAGCTTGAACTTCTGGATCTTGCCGGTGGAGGTTTTGGGCAGCTCCACGAAGGCGACGTAGCGCGGGCACTTGTAGCGGGCGAGATTGGCGCGGCAGTACTCGATCAATTCTTCCGCCGTGACGTGCTCGAAGCCGGATTTTCGCTCGACGAAGGCGCAGGGGGTTTCGCCCCATTTCTCGTCGTCCTTCGCGACAACGGCAACGAACATCACCGCGGGGTGCCTGTTCAGCACGTCCTCGACTTCGATGGACGAGATGTTCTCGCCGCCGGAGATGATGATGTCCTTGGAGCGGTCCTTGAGCTGGATGTAGCCGTCCGGGTGCATCACGCCGAGGTCGCCGGAATGGAACCAGCCCCCTTCGAACGCCTCGTGCGTGGCCCTGGGGTTCTTGAGATAGCCCTTCATCACGACATTGCCGCGGAACATGACCTCGCCCAGCGTTTCTCCGTCGGCGGCGACGGGCTCCATCGTCTCCGGGTCCATCACGGTCAGCGCGTCGAGCGCGTGATAGCGCACGCCCTGGCGCGCCTTCTTCGCGGCGCGCGGGCCGGGTTCGAGGTGCTCCCACGCGTCGGACCATTCGTTGACCACGGCGGGGCCGTAGGTTTCGGTCAGGCCGTAGACGTGCGTGACGTTGAACCCGGCGTCCGCCATCGCGGCCAGCACGGATTCCGGCGGCGGCGCGGCGGCGGTGATGAACTCCACCCTGTGCGGCAGCGGCCGGCGCTCTTCGGGTTTCGCATTGATGAACGTCGACATCACGATGGGCGCGCCGCAGAGATGCGTGACCTTGTGCTCGGCGATGGCGTCGAACATCGCCTTGGCGCGCACCCAGCGCAGGCAGACATGCGTGCCCGCAACCACCGACAGCGACCAGGGGAAGCACCAGCCGTTGCAGTGGAACATCGGCAGCGTCCACAGATAGATCGGATGGCGCGGCATCTGCGCCGCCAGCACGTTGCCGTAGCCCATCAGGTGCGCGCCGCGATGATGGAACACGACGCCCTTAGGATTGCCGGTCGTGCCTGAGGTGTAGTTGAGCGAGATCGCGTCCCACTCGTCGGCCGGGTAATCCCAGGCGAACTCCGGATCGCCTTCGGAGATAAAGGCCTCGTAGTCGATGTTGCCCAGGCGCTCGCCGGTCTGGGGGAATTCGGGATCGTCGTAGTCGATGACGATCGGCTTGGTCTTCGCGAGTGCCAGCGCATCCTTCATCACCACGGAGAATTCGCGGTCCGTGATCAGAACTTTGGCTTCGCCGTGATCGATGATGAACGCGAGCGCGGGCGGATCGAGCCGCGTGTTCAGCGTGTTCAGCACCGCACCCGCCATCGGGACGCCGTAGTGCGCCTCGAGCATCGGCGGCGTGTTGGCCAGCATTACCGAAACCGTGTCGCCTTTCCGGACGCCAGCCTTATGCAGGGCCGAGGCGAGGCGGCGCGAGCGCGCATAGTAGTCGGCGTAGCTGAAGCGCTGGCGGCCGTGGATGATCGCGGTGCGATAGGGGAAGACACTGGCGGCGCGCTCAAGGAATTCGAGCGGTGTCAGCGGCTGGAAGTTGGCGGCGTTGCGGTCGAGATCGGTGTCGTACTTTCCCTTGGCCGCGGCCTTGTGCACCGGGCGCGGCATAGCGCGCAGGGTGTCGCCGGCGCGGTGCATGAGCGACTTGCGGCCGCGGGCGCGCGCGCCCGGCTTGCCCGGCATGGGTGCGGCGACCCGGACGAGCTTCGCCGTTTTTTTCTTTGCTGCCGCCTTCTTTGGCGCCGGCTTCTTCACGGCTTTTTTCGCGGCCCGCGGCTTGGCGGTTCTGCTCGGCATTTTCTTTTTCGTGGCCATGGCGCTCGGAAGGTTCTCGACAGCGCGGCGAACGCTAAAGAAACCGGCATTAACCAGCAAGCTTTTGCAAAGGTGCCGCCACTGCTAGGAAGGGCCGCGCCACAGAGAACCACGATGACCGATCAGGCCGCCGCTCCCGCCAGCGGAAATCCGCTGCGCCGCCTTTACGCCTGGATGCTGAGGAATGCCCAAGGCCGGCATGCGTTCGCGGCGCTTGCGATGTTTTCCTTCGCGGAAGCTTCGTTCTTCCCGATTCCGCCCGACGTGATGCTGTTGCCGATGATGCTGGCCAACCGCCAGCGCGCCATTCTGACGGCGGGCTGGTGCACGTTGTGGTCGGTAATGGGCGGCATGCTCGGCTACGCCATCGGCGCCCTGTTCTGGGACACGGCTGGGGTGTGGCTGATCCACCTGCTGCACATTCCGCTGGAACAGGTGGAGGCGCTGCGTGCCAAGTATGCGGCCAACGCGGCGCTGATCGTGGTGCAGGGGCTGACGCCCATTCCCTACAAGCTGGTGACGATCTCGGCGGGCCTTGCCCACGTGCCGTTCGCGGCGTTCATGCTCTATTCCGCCATCACCCGCAGCCTGCGCTTCGTTGTGCTGGAGGGGTTGCTGGTCTTCGTCTTCGGCGACCAGGCGCGCGTCTTCATCGAGAAATACATGGAGTGGGTGCTGATCGGCTTCCTGGTGCTGGTCGTGCTCGGATTTGTCGCACTGCGCTACATATTTTGACCACACTGGCTGCCTAGACCCGCTTATGACGGGACGGCGATGCAGAAGCAGCTTTGGGCCATAGCGGCGATCCTTTTTTCGACCGCGCTCTACATCATGGGCAACGGCCTGATCGGCGTGCTCATCCCGGTGCGCGCCCATGCCGAGGGGTTCTCCAACCTCGCGCTCGGCATCGTCGGTTCGTTCTATTTCGTGGGTTTCGTCACCGGCTGTTTCGTGGGGCCGCGCCTGCTCGCGCGCGTCGGCCACAGCCGGACCTTCGGCATTGGCGCCGGTATATCGGCGGCGACCATCCTGCTGCAATCGATGTTCGTGTCGGAGCTGTTGTGGATCGTGCTGCGCGGCTTCTTCGGCGTGGCGGCGGCCTGCATCTACATGGTGATCGAAAGCTGGCTGAACGACCGCGCCACCAACGAGAACCGCGGGCGCATCTTTTCGGCGTATCTGACCGTGAACTTCTCCGCGATCATCATTGGCCAGATGCTGTTCGGCACGGCGCGGCCGGAGAGCTTCGCGCTGTTCAGCCTGGCTGCCATCTTCTATGCACTGTGCCTGATACCGATGGGCCTGACGCGGCTGCCGCAGCCGCACGCGGCGCACGTGCCGGTGCTCCGGCCGCTTCGCCTCTACAACATCTCGCCGGTCGGCGTGATGGGCTGCATCGCGGTCGGCTTCGCCAACAGCGCGATCTGGACGCTGGCGCCGGTGTTCGCGCAGGCGCATGGCCTGAACAAGGCCTGGATATCGGTGTTCATGAGCGTGTTCACACTGGGCGGCGCGGCAATCCAGCTACCGCTCGGGCGGGTCTCCGACCGCATGGACCGGCGCTACATCATCGCCTTTGTTTGTGTCGCCGCTGCGGCGCTTGGCGTGGCACTCGGGCTGTTCAGCGGCATCCACACCTGGCTGACGCTCACGCTGGTCGGGTGCTTCGGCCTCGTCGCGCTTCCGCTCTACGGATTGTCGGTGGCGCATGCCAATGACCGCATCCCGCGCGAGGAGTTCGTCGAGACGTCGGCGACGCTGCTCCTGATCAACTCGCTCGCGTCGGTGCTGGGCCCGACGATCGCCGCGCTGGCCATCGGCCGGTTCGGCACCGGGGCGCTGTTCTTTTACACGGCGGCGATTCATGCCGCGATGGCCGCGTTCACGATCGCGCGCATCGGCATGAAGCACGCGGCGCCGGCCGGCCTGCGCGACCGCTTCGAGCCGCTACCGCAGCAGGCGACGCCGGTCGAGGCCGAGCTCGATCCACGTGGCGCCGAAGAGCCCGCGAAAACCGCGGCCTGATCAGCCCGGGCTGTTGTCGTCCTGCGGAAATTCCAGCGGATCGGGATTGGGTGCGGCCTTGGCGTCCACCGGCACCGTCTCGCTGATCGGCTTGAGCGTCTCGCCCTTCTTGATCGCGCGCTTCTCGGCGCGCTCCTTCTTGGCGCCGGCGCGCGACACCGCAAGGTCGAGCTCCAGCTGCGAGCACAGGCCCAGGGTCACCGGATCGACCGCCTTGATGTTGGTCGCGTTCCAGTGGCTGCGTTCGCGGATCTTCTGGATCGTCGCCTTGGTCGTGCCGATCAGGCGGATGATATCCGCGTCGGCGAATTCGGGATGGTTGCGCAGGATCCAGTAGACCGCATCCGGCTTGTCCTGGCGCTTGGACACCGGCGTGTAGCGCGGCGCCTTCTTCTGCTTCACCGCTGGCATCTTGTGCTTGGGCGCCGCCATCTTGAGGCGCTTCTTGGGGTCCTTCTCGGCCTCTTCGATCATCTCGCGGGTGAGCTGGCCGCTCGACACCGGGTCCTGGCCCTTGATGCCCTTTGCCACGTCTTCGTCGGCGATGCCCTTCACCTCCAGCGGATGCAGGCCGCAGAAATCGGCGATCTGCTCGAAGGTCAGCGAGGTGTTGTCGACCAGCCAGACGGCGGTCGCCTTGGGCATGAGCGGACGTACTGGTTCGGCGGCCATAAAAATCTTCTCCTTTGCCGGGGGCCCGTTCACCGGACCCACCGACCTCGCAAAGCTGGAGCCTTTTGAGGAATGGCGAGGGTTTTAGCGACTGGCGACCACCAAGGGAAGAAAATAACGGGCCCGGCTTGCATTTCGATTGGTACTTATGTACCAAGATAACATGAAAACGATAGAGCGGGTGCAGACCGGCGTCCGGCTGGAAAAGCGGACACTGAAGGTGCTGAAGGGCTTGGCCGAGAGCCTGGACCTTTCGCTTGGCGATCTGCTCGAGGGGATCGTGCTGCACGCCTTCGAAGGCAAAGCGCCGTTTGGCGAAAAGACGCTGAAGCAGATCGCGCAACTGAGGGATGTCTACGGGCTCGACCTGACGGCGGAGGATTCCCATCGGCTCTCGGAGGCGGCGGATGGCTGATCTTCACGCCTTCCTTCACGGCGAGATCGAGGCCGGCGATTTCCGACATGCCGATCACGTGCACATGGCGTTCGAGATTCTGAAGCGCCACGACTTCCTGGATGCGGCGCGTGCCTATTCGGCCGCACTGAAGGCGATCGCAGCGCGCGCCGGCAACCCCGGCGCCTATCACGAGACGATCACGCTTGCCTTCCTCGCGTTGATCGCCGAACGCGGGGCGGATTGCGACGACTATCGCGCCTTCGCTGCGTCGAACGCCGAGCTGTTCGACAAGACCGTGCTGGCGCGGTGGTATGCGCCGGGACAGTTGAACGAACCGATTGCGCGCAAGACCTTCGTCCTGCCCCGTCCGGTGGAGCGTGCATGACCAGCAGCTGGGCCCTGCGTCTGCTGCGCTGGAGTTTCGCTTTGTTCATCGCGGGAAGCAGCGCCGTTACGGCGGTGAACCCCGGCCATCAGCATCATGTCGCTCTGGCGCTCGCAGTCCCCGAGTTCGTCGCGGCCCTGGCCTTTCTTTTCAGGCCAATCGAGCGCGCGGCCTGCGCGGTGTTGCTGCTGGTGTTCGCGTCCGCGCTCGTCGTTTCCATAGCGCTGGGAGATTATCTGGCGCCTCTGCGCTTCGGCTATTTCGCGATGACCGCTGTGTTCATCGTCAGCGCCGGCTGGCGAGAGCGAGAATCTCAAGAGCGTCTTGCGGGGTTTTGACGGGGCGCGGGTTGTTGGCGACTGCGGGGCTCTTGGCGGCCTGTTCGGCGATCCTGGGAACCAGGTCGTCGCCGATGCCGACGTCCTTGAGGGTGCGCGGCATCTGGAGGTCGTCGAGCAGGGCAGCCACGGCGTCGGCGGCGGAGAGGTCCGGCCGACCGAGGGCGTCGGCGATGGGCGGCTGGATGTCCACGTTCACCGCCGCGTTCCATTTGAGCACCGCGGGCAGCATCACACACGACGTGTAGCCATGCGGCACGCCACCCATGGAGCCGAGGAGGTAGCCGATGCCGTGGCTCGCGCCCATCGGCACGCGCGCGAGGCCCGATGTCGCGAGCCACACCGCCTGGAGCGACATCAGGCGCGCGTCGAGATCGTTGGGATCGGCCTTGGTGCGGCGAAGCGATTGGGCGAAGAGGCGGAGCGCATGCAGTGCGCTGCCGCGGATGAAAGGGTTGGAGCGCAGCGCGCAATAGCCCTCGATCGCGTGATCGACCGAGCGGATCGCGGTCGAAAGCCACAGCCACTCGGGTGTGTGGGTCGCCGCCCAGGGGTCGAGCGCGATCACGCGACCGACCATGTCGGGCGCGATGAAGCTGGTCTTGAGCTTCTTTGTCGTGTCCAGCGCGCCGCCGAGATTGCCGAACTCCGCCCCCGACAGCGTGGTCGGCACCATGATCTGGCGCACGACCGAGGGTTCGGTGGTCGGCTTGTTCGTGTAGGCGAGCAAAGCGTCCATTGTCCGGATATCGTGGGTCAGGCACAACTGCACGATCTTCGCGGTGTCGATGTGCGAGCCGCCGCCGATGGTCGCGATCAGGTCCGGCTTGACGTCATGCGCCAGCAGCGCGCAGGCGAGCACGGTGTCGAGCGGCGAATGCTCCTTGCAGCCGTCGTAGAGTGCGGCGAAACGCTCACCCAGCGCGCCCTTCGTCTCGCTGACGATGGAGGTATTCCGTGCCAGCGTCGCCGACGCGACGACCAGCACGCGCCTGGCGTCGCGATTCTTCGCGTCCGCCACGATCGCCTTTGCAGCCGGCACGCCCCATTCGACTCGCTCGACCGGAACAGTGCGATAGGAGCCCGCTTCCATCTCAATTCCCTCCACGACTTCAGAAGACCGGTTTCGTCACCATCAGCCAGAAGATTGCCACGACGGACGAGAAGGCCGGCCAGCCAAGCCAGAACCACCATGCCATCAGACGATGATAGCGCACTGGTAGCGGTGCCGCGCCGGTCGCGGCGGCGCGCGCAAGATCGCGCAGCTGCAACTGAATCCACACGACCGGCATCCAGCAGGCCCCAGCAATTGCATAGAGCGCATAGGCGACCATCAGCCATGGTTCCCACAGGCCGTAGCCGGCGGCGTTGATGAGCAGCAGGCCGGTGGCAGGCTGGACGACAATCGCGGGCGTGGTGAACAGCCAGTCGGCCCAGACGACATTTTGGGCCGTCTGCGCAATGGCGCGGACATCACCACTTCGGTTCGTCACCCACATCTGGAATGCGGTGCCGAGTCCCGTTCCGAACAGGACAGTCGAGGACAGGATGTGGATGAGCTTGATGAGAGGGTAGTAGTCGCTCATCGCTCGGTCTCCAGCACGGCGAGCGCCAGCACGGCCGCGACGAACGGCAGGTTCTTCAGCAGCGGGCCGAACGGTTCGATCCACAAGGACGGTTCCGACAGCGTGAGCACGGTGGTGTAGCCGGCGACCACAGCGACCTGCGCAGCCGTCATCAGCCGCGTCCGCCAGCGCGCGACGACTGCCGCGCCGATCAGCAGATCGAGCAGGCACACCGCCCATATCAGGCCCGTTGGCGGTGCCTGTCCGAGCATCGGCATGTTCGCGGCAATCGCGTCGCGATGAAAGAGCCCGGCAAGGCCCGATCCGAACCAGGTCAGCGCGATCGCCCAGCGCAGCAGAGGTCGCAGAAAATAGAGTCGCGCCGCCCAGCGGTCCTGCAACTGCGCGGGATAGGCGAGCAGCATGTCGTGCCAGCGGCGCGGCTGGATTCCTGTTGCACGCACGAACGACTCCAACGATCCGGTGTTGCCGAAGGCAAGCTGACGCAGCGCTGTGGTGTTGATCGTGCCGCCGAACGCATCGCCGACGCGTGCAACCGGTCGTACCAGCCATAACGGGATCGACAGCGTGGGTGCGCTGCTGAGCCCGAGCCAGCGACGCAGATCGAGCAGGATCTGGCGGAGCGAAAGCGTCTCCGGACCGACTGGGTCGATCACCGTACGGGTGATGGCCGGTGTCGCCAGGATGCGGAGCACGGTAGCTGTGAGGTCATCCATGTGGATCGGCTGGAACTCTTGTTCCCCCTTGCCGATCAACGGAATCGCGAACGGCAGGGCGGCCAGCGCGCGGAACAGCAACGTGCCGCCATAAGCGCCGGCGGCATAGACCAGCGAGGGACGCAGGACGATCCAATCGAGCGTTGTCGCTTCGAGAAAAGTGTCCGCCTGCTGTTTCGTGTGCGCATAGGCGGTGTCTGCGCCGGAGCTGATCGCGGAGATCTGGATCACGCGTTTGACGCCAATCTGCTGGCAGGCCTTGAACAAGGCGATCGGCGCCGCGGCGTGAATCGCCTGGATTGACTGGCCCGGCCTTCCCTGGAGGATGCCGACGCAATTGATGACCGCATCAATATCCTTGAGTCGCGGCAACCATGTCTCGGGCGTGACGTCGCGATTGAAATCGACGGGAATCGATGCCGGCCGGCCCAGCACGTCGTTGGTCTGGCGCACGTCACGCACGGCGGGAATGACCTCGTGCCCGGCGCCGACCAGCCTGGCCAACAGGTAGCGCCCAATGAACCCGTTGGCGCCGCTCAGAAGAATGCGCATGCTCACATCGTCAGCAGGAGTTTTCCGATGTGGCCGCTGCCGGCCATGCGCTTGTGGGCTTCGGCTGCTTCGGCCAGCGGGTAGGTGTGGTCAACGATCGGCCTGATCGTGCCGGCGTCGATCAGGGGCCAGACTTCGCGGAGCAGGGCGTCGCGGATCACGCCCTTTTCGTCGTTGGAGCGGGCGCGCAGGGTCGTCGCGAGGAGCGAGAGCCGCTTCATCAGCATCGGGCCGAAGTTCACGCTCGCCTGCATGCCCGCCTGGTAGGCGATGTTCACGATGCGGCCCCAGATCGCCGCGGCGCTCATGTTGCGCTGGATGTAGTCGCCGCCGACCATGTCGAGGGTCACGTCGACTCCACGCCCACCGGTGGCGTCTTTCACCACCTGGACGAAGTCCTGCTCCTTGTAGTTGATCGCATGCCCGCCCAGCGCGCGGATCGCGGCGCACTTTTCTTCGCTCGCGGCGGTCGAGAACACCTTGTGGCCGCGCGCGACGCAAAGCTGGATCGCCGCCGTGCCGATACCGGACGTGCCGCCGTGGATCAGTACACTCTCGCCCGGCTTCAGCCGCGCGGTGTCCATCAGGTTGGTCCATACGGTGAAGTGGACTTCGGGCAGCGCCGCGGCTTCGGCGACGCCCAGGCCTTTCGGTATCGGCAGCAGGCACTTCTCCGACGCCAGGGCATATTCGGCATAACCGCCGCCGCCCATCAGCGCACACACCTTGTCGCCGGCCCTGTATGCCGTGACGCCCGGGCCGACCTCGGCGATCTCCCCCGATGACTCCATGCCCAGCGTGGCGGGTGCGCCCGGCGGCGGCGGATAACCGCCCATCGCCTGTGCCAGATCAGCCCGGTTCAGCCCCGCGGCGGTGTTTCTGATCAATACCTCGCCGGGTCCCGGCTTCGGCGTCGCAATTTCGGCCACCACCAGCGTGTAGCCCTGTCCGGGATTCCTGACTTCGATCGCCTTCATGCGCTCACCGCTTGCACTCGCTGTACCGTAAGCGAACACTAGCACCAACGGAGCGCAAGAGATGCCGATCGATCCCGACGAGTTGACGCCGCGCAAGAAGCAGCCCGACATCGTGCTGGGCGAGGACATCACCGCCCTATCGGCCCACGAACTCGAGAACCGCATCGCGGCACTGGAAGGCGAGATCGCACGCTGCCGCGAAGCGATTCGCGCCCGCGATGCGACGAAATCCGCCGCCGACGCGTTCTTCAAACGCTGAGAGGCGCGTTCATCAAGATTAATACGCACAGGGCTGTGATGCTCTGCTGCAACCATTCATTTGGTTTATCTCCAGAGATGCGTGGAATCCGCCTTGCGTGCGCGCCGATGCTTGTTACGGTTCGCGCGCTATCACGGGCACACGGCCACATGGCTGACGAAGAAATCGGGGACGACATCCACAACTTCACCGGCTCGGCACTGTTCGAGCGGACGTTCGACGAAGGCATGGCGCTGGTCGAAGAAACGGCAAAGTATCTCGACGGCCGCGGCCGCAAGGAGTCGAAAGAGCTGCCGCGCAAGGCGGCGCTTCTCTACGCCGGGGAGAGCATGCGTGTGACCACGCGGCTGATGCAGGCGGCAAGCTGGCTCCTGGTGCAGCGCGCGGTGCACGAAGGCGACATGCCGGCATCGGATGCGGGCAGTGAGCGCTACCGGCTGGGCTCGAAAGAGATCTGCCTCGGCGGCGGCGCCGACGGCACCGATCTCCTGCCGCCGACCCTGCGCGACCTGCTGGCGCGCAGCGACAACCTCTACCGCCGCATCGCGCGTCTCGACGACGTGCTGTTCGCGAACGGCCTGCGGAGGACGTCGATCCCGGCCGTGCACGGGCAGCTCAATCGCCTCGCCAAGGCCTTCGGGGACGAAGACGCGGCTTAAGTTGCATCGGGCGGATTGCGGGCGCATATTTTCCGCGCCGATTCAATGGCGGGAGTTCCCCATGCGCAGGACCACGCTCTAAGCGTTTCCCGCTGCTTGCGAGGCAGTCGTCTTTCACTCTGCTTTCGGAAAACCCAATGATTCAGAGCCTTGGTGCGCGCCCGCGCGTCGCGTGTGGTCGCGCATGACTACCCGCAAGATGCATGACGACGAGATCGACATCGACGAAGTGTTGGTGCGCCGGCTGGTTGCGGCCCAGTTTCCACGCTGGCGGGAGCTTCCGGTGACCGCGGTGCCGTCTTCCGGTACCGACAACGCGATGTACCGGTTGGGCCCTGACATGGCGGTGCGGCTGCCGCGGCGGCCGGTGGCCGCGCTCCAGGTCGCGAAGGAGCAGCTGTGGCTGCCACGCATGGCGCCGCGATTGCCGGCCGCGATTCCGGTGCCGCTGGCGCGCGGTGCGCCGCAGGAAGGTTATCCCTTTGATTGGTCCGTGTGCCGCTGGGTAACGGGTGAGACTCTGCTTGAGGGCGGCAACGGCGCCGTACTTGCGCAGGCATTGGCGCGGTTCATCTGTGCGCTGCGTGAGATCGACACCACCGGCGCCCCACGTCCGGGACAGCACAATTTCGGCCGCGGCGAACCTCTGATCCGGCGCGACGGCATTACCCGCCGCTCCATCGCTGCACTAGAAGGCGAGATCGATACGACCGCGGTGGTCGCGGCGTGGGACGCCGACAGCGCCGCTGCAGCCTGGCACGGCGCGCCGGTCTGGGTTCATGGCGATCTCAGTGCGGCCAATCTTCTGGCGAAGGATGGAACGCTGTGTGGCGTGATCGACTTCGGCGGCCTCGCGATCGGCGATCCCGCTGCCGACATCTTCGTCGCATGGAGTCTGTTTGATCGCGATGTGCGCGGCGTGTTTCGCGCGGTACTCGATGCCGACGATGCAAGCTGGGCGCGGGGCCGCGGCTGGGCGCTCGCGCTCGCGCTGGTTGCGATGCCGTACTACCGGCAGACCAATCCGCCCCTCGTGGCGCGTGCCCGCCACGTCATCGGCGAAATCCTCGCCGACCATCGTGACGAAGGATGACAAAGCAGAACGGCCGCCCGGAAACCGGACGGCCGTTCGCGAATTCGATCGTTGGTGCGGCTTACTTCTTCTCGCCGCCGACCATGCCCGCGAACTTCTTGTTGAAGCGCGTCAGGCGGCCGCCGCGGTCCATCAGCTGCTGCTGACCGCCGGTCCAGGCCGGGTGCGTCGTCGGGTCGATGTCGAGCGTGAGCTGCTGGCCGGCCTCGCCCCAAGTCGTGCGGGTCTTGTAGGTCTCGCCGTTGTTCAGGCGGACCTCGACGAAATGGTAGTTGGGGTGGATGCCCTTTTTCATGGCCAAGCCCTTTGTCCCGTCACGGAAGCCGGGCCTTATAGGGAAGGGCCTTCAAGAAAGCAACCCGCGCGGCGAAGGGTCCCTTAGCTCCGCTTTCCGCGCTCCTATATATGGGGCGGACAGGCCAGCCGGACGCGGAACCCTTGAGCCAGACCGGGGAAGAATACGCTGAGCAGATGGAATATGTGGCCGCGGGCCGGGCGAAGGGCCGCTCGCTAGGGTCGCTGCGGGCGCTCGTGCCGTTCGTCCGCCCGTTCCGCTTCCGGATCGCGGCCGCCAGCCTGGCGCTGATCGTTTCGTCGGGCGCGACCCTGGTCCTTCCTGCGGCGTTGCGCGGCTTGATCGACAAGGGCTTCAGCACCGACCAGATCCAGCTCATCTCGCGCTATTTCGGCCTGCTGTTGCTCGCCGCGGCGGTTCTCGGCATTGCGACCGCCATCCGCTTCTATTTCGTGACCTGGATCGGCGAGCGGGTCGTCGCCGATCTGCGCAAGGCCGTGTTCGCCAACGTCATCAGGCTGTCGCCTTCCTTCTTCGAAGTGACGCGCACAGGTGAAGTCCTCTCGCGCCTGACCGCCGACACGACCCTGATCCAGACGCTGGTGGGTTCGTCGGTGTCGGTATCGGCACGCAACTTTGTGATGTTCGTCGGTGGACTGGTGCTGATGTTCGTCACCAGCGCCAAGCTGACGCTGCTCGTGATCGGCGCCGTCGTGCTGGTGATGATCCCGCTGCTCCTGTTCGGGCGTTGGGTTCGCGCCTTGAGCCGCCGCAGCCAGGATCGCATCGCCGATACCAGCGCGCATGCGAGCGAGACGCTGAACGCGGTGCAGACCGTGCAGGCCTTCACGCGCGAAGAGGGCGAGAGCGCGCGCTACGGCCAGACGGTGGAGAACTCGTTCGATGTCGCGATCCTGCGCACGCGCGCCCGCGCCGCCATGACGGCCGTGGTTATCTTCGCGGCGTTCGGCGCCATTGCCGGCGTCGGCTGGATCGGCGCGCAGGACGTGGTGTCGCGCGCGATGTCGGCGGGCCAACTGGTGCAGTTTATCTTCTACGCCGGCATCGTGGCCGGTGGCGTGGGCGCGATGAGCGAGACGTGGGGCGATGTGCAACGCGCCGCGGGTGCGGCAGAGCGCTTGAGCGAACTACTCACCGTGAAGCCGGAAGTCGCGGTGCCTGCACAACCGCAGGCCATCGGGCGGCCGGCCAAGGGCGTGGTGAGCTTCCGCGATGTGACGTTCCATTATCCGTCGCGGCCGAACTACAAGGCGCTGCACGGCTTCTCGCTCGACATCGCGCCGGGCGAGGCGGTGGCGCTGGTCGGGCCTTCGGGCGCCGGCAAGTCGACGGTGTTCCAGCTCCTGCTGCGCTTCTTCGCGCCGCAGGCGGGCAGCATCACGTTCGACGGCGTCGATCTTGCCAACGCCGATCCGTCGGACCTCCGCCGCAACATCGCGGTGGTGGCGCAGGACAGCGTGATCTTCTCCGGCACGCTGGCGGACAACATCCGCTACGGCCGTCCCGATGCGAGCGATGACGACGTGCGCCGCGCCGCCGAAGCCGCCGCGGCCGCCGAGTTTATCGACAAGCTGCCGAGCGGCTATCAGACGCTTGTCGGCGAGCGCGGCGTGACGCTCTCCGGCGGACAGCGCCAGCGCGTCGCCATTGCCCGCGCCATCCTGCGCGATGCGCCGCTACTCCTGCTTGACGAAGCGACCAGCGCGCTGGACGCGGAGAACGAACGCCTGGTGCAGATCGGCCTCGAGAATCTGATGGCTGGCCGCACCACCATCGTGATCGCACACCGCCTTGCCACCATCCAGCGCCTGAAGCGCATCGTCGTGATGGACCAGGGCCGCGTGGTGGGGGAGGGCAGCCATGCCGAACTCGTGGCGCGGGGCGGCCTTTATGCTCGCCTCGCCGATCTGCAATTCACCAGCGCGCTCGCGCTCGCGAGCTGAGCGATGAAGCCCGTCGCCCGCGCCGCGATTACCGCCGGTTCGGTAGTTCTGGTGGGCCTGCTCGCGCTGGGCGCGCGGACGCTGACCGCCTATGGCGTGTTCACCGACGTGACGCCGGAGTTTGCCGGTACCTGCAAGCCGATCCCGACCGCGAACGGTCCCGAGGACATCGCGATCGATGAGCCATCGGGTCTGGTGTTCATCTCGGCGCTCGACCGCCGTGCAAAGGTCGCCGGTCACCCCTCGAAACACGACGGCCTGTATGTGTTCAAATTGGCGGACGCCACACCGCATCCGGTGAAGCTCGCCGGCACGCCGTCGGATTTCCATCCGCACGGTATCAGCCTGGTGCGCACGCCGGACGGCGGGCTCACGCTGATGGCGATCAACCATTTGAGCGACGGCACGCACAGCATCGAGATCTTCGACGTCGCGGTGAAGAACGGCGAGGCCAAGCTCACCTCGGTCGGCAACATTGCGGGCGAGCAGCTCGTCAGCCCCAACGCCATCGCCGCGCTGGACCGCGACCGGTTCTATGTCGTCAACGATCACGGCAGCACCACCGACCTCGGCCGTTCGCTGGACGACTATTTCGTGCTGCCGCGCGCCAATGTGCTGTATTTCAACGGCACCCTCTTCCGCGAGGTGGCACGCGGCCTGGCGTTCCCGAGCGGGGTCGTGCTCTCGCCGGACCAGAAATTCCTGTATGTCGGCGAGGCGTGGAACCGGCGGGTGACGGCGTTTAACCGCCAGCCGCTTTCCGGCACGCTGGACGAGGCCGGGTCGGTCGCGATCCCTGCCAATGTCGACAATCTGCGCATGGACGCGAAGGGCCAGCTTTGGGCCGGGGCGCGGCCGAAGGCGTTGGCCCAGGCGGCCTTCCGTGCCGATCCTAATCAGCCGGCGCCGTCGCAGGTGTTCAGGATCGCGCTCGCCAATGGCATCCCGCAGAGCGCTACCGCGGTGTACACCGATCTCGGGCATGGCATCGGCGGCGCCAGCGTCGGCGCCGTCAGCGGTCACCGCATGTTCATCGGCTCCCCGCTCGACAACCACATCCTCGACTGCACGATGGATCATTGAGATGACCGACCTCTTCAGCCACGAAGAGGAGGGGCGGATGCGCTGGACGCGTCTGTTCGAGGCGCTCGGTCTCGATCCCAAAACACATCCTGACGCCAAGCAGATCAATTTCGCGCTCAGGAGCCGTGGCTTTCATCGCCCGATCGATGAGGCGGCGACGTTTCGCGATCTTCTGACCGGTTATCCGAACTCATGGTGGATCGCGATCGCGCTGGAGGTCACTGGCAAGCGGGACGCGACATCAAAAGATGTGGTGAATGCGCTAACTGCACCACCGAGCAGGGACGAGGTGCGCCTCGCCAGCGGCACGATCCAGTCGGTGCGCTATGACAAGAAGAAGCAACAGATGACGGCGGTTTTCCGCGCCAACAAGCGCACCTATCAATACGATCAGGTGACGCCCGAGGAGTACCAGGGCCTGATCACTGCGGAATCGCCGGGCCTCTACTTCAATACGCACCTGCGCGAAAAGCCGTATCGCGAGGTGAAATGAAACTCCTTCGAGCCGTTGCTCTCTTTGCGGCTCTGACCGCGAGTCCGGCCTTGGCGGCCGATGATGTCCCGATCACCTGCAAGCTGATCGACGCGCAAGCCGCCGGGCGATTGTTGGGCGGCAGCCTCGGTCGGCCGCAGTTCGAGAATATTGTCGTTTGTGCCGGCTGGTGTCCCGGTCAGGTCCAGCCGGCTTGCACGTTCGCGCTGGCCGATGCACCGCGGGGCGGTGCGACGAAGGTGGTCATCGGCCTCGCGCTCTCGCCTTTCGGAGAGCGTGATCTGCGTCAGGCGCTCTACGTAGTGTGGAGCTACGGTACGCCGCCTGGCGATATTCGGAAACTTCCGTGGCCGCAGGGCAGCGCGCTCTGGTTCTTTCAGAATTCCGACATTGCGTCGATCGACGTGTTCCTGGGTCCGCCATCGAACCTCTGCGCCGATCTCAGCATCAGGTTGATCGGCGTCACCAACCGCGAAAGGGCCCGGGCGCTGATTGAGCAGCTGATGCGTCCGGCCGTTGCGCGCCTCGCCCGGGCGACGCGGGATGAACTTGTTCTGCCGGGGTGGGTCAAACACAAAGCCATCGACCGTCAGAGCCTGTGCGTGAACCGGTTCCGCACGGAGTGAGCAAACAAAAAGGGCGCCGCAAGCGGCGCCCTTTCCGGAAAGTCTCAGCCTTGGGAAGGCTTACGCGGCTACCGGCTCGTCGCTCGCCGGATCGCGCAGCACGTAACCACGGCCCCACACCGTCTCGATGTAGTTGTCGCCGTTGGTCGCGGCCGCCAGCTTCTTGCGGAGCTTGCAGATGAACACGTCGATGATCTTGAGCTCGGGCTCGTCCATGCCGCCGTAGAGGTGGTTTAGGAACATTTCCTTGGTGAGGGTCGTGCCCTTGCGGAGCGAGAGCAGCTCCAGCATCTGATATTCCTTGCCCGTCAGGTGGACGCGGCTGCCGTCGACTTCCACCGTCTTGGCGTCGAGGTTCACTATCAGCTTGCCGGTGGTGATGACCGACTGGCTGTGGCCCTTGGAGCGGCGCACGACCGCCTGGATGCGGGCAACCAGCTCGTCCTTGTGGAAGGGCTTGGTCATGTAGTCGTCGGCGCCGAAGCCGAGCGCCTTGACCTTGGCTTCCACGATGGCGTTGCCGGAGAGAATGAGGACCGGCGTCTGCACCTTGGCGACGCGCAGGGCCTTGAGCACTTCAAAGCCGCTCATATCGGGCAGCTGAAGGTCCAGAACGATAATGTCGTAGTCATAGAGCTTGCCGAGGTCGATGCCCTCTTCGCCCAGATCGGTCGTGTAGACGTTGAGGCCCTCGCTGCGGAGCATCAACTCGATGCTGCGCGCCATGGCGCTGTCGTCTTCAATCAGCAATACGCGCATGTCGATGAACCCCTCTTCAGGCAAGGCTTAGGCTGTTGACTAACGAACCCTATGCTTAACTGGTTAAGAGACCGTTGCATTGATTAATGCCAGCCAACCTCTCCTAAGAATCCGTTCTGCGGCGCACCCGCATCCCCTTGATTCGTCTCGTTAAGTTTACCGCCACTTAAATCCTTGGCTGCAAGATGTGCACTTCACGGAGGGCAGAAGGCCCTTCGAAAAGGGCCCAATGCAAGCATTGCTCAAGGAAATCAGTGCCGTACCGACCATGCGCCGCTTCGGCCGGGTCGCCAGGATCGAAGGCCTCCTGGTCGAAGTCACCGGCGCCGCCGGAGCGATCAGCCTGGGTGGACAGGTACAGCTAACCATTAGTTCCGGCAAGAGAATTTCGTGCGAAGTCGTCGGCTTCCGTGAGGGCCGGGCGCTTGTCATGCCGCTCGGCAATCTCGACGGCATCACCCTGGGCGCCCGCGCCGACTTCGACGACCGGCCCGCCGCGATCTTCCCGACCACGGGCTGGCTCGGACGGGTGATCGACGGTTTCGGCAATCCGACCGATGGGCTCGGCCCCCTTCCGGTTGGCCCCGAACCGTATCCGCTCAAGAACAATCCGCCGCCGGCGGCCTCACGCGCGCGCGTCGGCGCGAAGCTCGATCTCGGCGTGCGTGCGATGAACGCCTTCACCACGCTGTGCCAGGGCCAGCGCATGGGTATCTTCGCCGGCTCCGGCGTCGGCAAGTCGACTTTGATGGCGATGCTGGCGCGCAATTCCGATGCGGACGCGATCGTGATCGCGCTGGTCGGCGAACGCGGCCGCGAGGTGAAGGAGTTCATCGAGGACGATCTCGGTCCCGAAGGTCTTGCGCGTTCGGTGGTCGTCGCGGCGACATCGGACGAGCCCGCGCTGGTGCGCCGTCAGGCGGCGTATGTCGCGATGGCTGTCGCGGAGCAACTGCGCGACCAGGGCCTTGAGGTTCTCATGCTGATGGACTCGGTCACGCGCTTCGCGATGGCACAGCGCGAGGTCGGCCTGTCCGCCGGCGAGCCGCCTGCCTCGAAAGGCTACACGCCGACGGTCTTCGCCGAATTGCCGCGCCTGCTCGAACGCGCCGGCCCGGGCTTCGCGAACGGCCAGGGCTCCATCACGGGCCTCTTCACCGTTTTGGTGGAGGGCGACGATCATAATGAGCCGGTTGCCGATGCGGTGCGCGGCATCCTGGACGGGCATATTGTGCTGGAACGGAACATCGCGGAACGCGGCCGTTTCCCGGCCATCAATATTTTGAAATCGGTTTCGCGCGCCATGCCGGCCTGCAATACGCCGGAAGAACAAGCACTTGTGTTGCGCGCCCGTGCACCACTCGCCGTCTATGAGGACATGGCGGAGCTGATCCGTCTCGGTGCATACAAGGCTGGCACGAATAGTGAAGTGGATAACGCCATCAGGCTCTATCCTCAGCTGGAAGCCTTTTTGGCACAAGCAAAGGACGAGCGCACGGCGTTTACCGAATGCTATGGCTCTCTTGAGAAGATCATGGGCGTAGCACCGGGGAGGTAATGGGTCATGAAACGTGGCGATACACTGATCCGTCTTCGGCGCTTCCGTGTCGACGAGATGAAACGCCGGATGGCGACGCTCGACGGCATGAAGGCGGATGCCGAGCGCAAGCTCTCCGACCTCGAGGACAGCGTCGCCCGTGAGCGCCAGCGTGCCGGTGATTCCGATATCGGCCGTCTCGCTTTCCCGTCGTTCCTGCGTTCCATCGAAACCCGCCGCGAGAATCTGCGCGCCACGCTCAAGGAGATCGAGCGCGAGCGCGTCACCGCACAGGCCGACCTCAACACCGCGTTCCAGGACCTGAAGAGCCTGGAGTTCGCGACCGAACAGCAGGTCAAGCGCGCGCAGGAGATCGAAGCCCGCCGCGCCCAGTCGCGCCTCGACGAGATGGCGCTGGTCCGCCACCTGCGCAAGCACGCCCTGCGCGGCGCCTAAAGAAGCGAATAGCGAGTCGCGAGTAGCGAATAGGGAGACGATCTTTCCCTATTTGCTACTCGCTATTCGCCATTCGCTATGATCCTTCGACTGATTCGGGCGGGCGCGCGTTCATGTCGTTTTCCGAATACATCTCGCCGCTGGTGGGCCGGCTGATCCTGGCGTGGTTCTTCCTGAGCCAGGCGATCTATTATGGCGGCCAGTGGGACGCGACGGTGCAGTTGATGGCGCTCAAGGGCGTTCCGGTGCCGCCCGTGCTGCTGATGCTTTCGCTCATCGTCATCTGGCTGGGTTCGCTGTCTCTGATTCTCGGATTCCAGACGCGCCATGGCGCGGTGCTGCTATTCGGCTTCACGGTCGTCGTCTCGGCCGCGATGCACAATTTCTGGGTGATCCAGGATCACATGGCCCGCGCCGCCGACTACGAAATCTTCGCCCGCAACATGGCGATTGCCGGCGCGCTGCTGCTGCTCGTGGGCATGGGGCCGGGTCCGGTCGCGATCGACAGTATCAAGCGTGGCAAGCGGTAAGAAGCGGCAGCCCTATATCTTCTGCGACGCGACCGGGTATTTGGCGACGCGAGTGTCGGCGGTCAGTAGCGTGATGCTCTCCACCTGGGCCTGTCACGCCCAGAATGGCGCTACCAGCCGCCACCGCCGCCACCGCCTCCACCGCCGCCGGAGAAGCCGCCGCCGCCGCTGCCAGAGCTTGAACCAGGCGCGGTCGAGGCCGATGCCGCGGCGCTGCCGAGCGACGAGCCGATGGACGATGCAAAGCCCGCGGCGCCGAGGCTCGAGAAGTTGCTGCCGGTGTACCAGTAGGGCGTGTAGCCCTGGTTGGGATCGCGGCCGGCGGCTGCAGCTTCGCGCTCGAACTTCCTGCTCCACTGGTTCTCGCAGTCGAGCGCGATGGCGTAGGGCAGGAATTTCTCGAACACCTCTGGCGTGACCTGCGGAGGGTTCAGCATCTCGAGCCGGTCCTTCTCCGCCGTCTCGAGGAACATCTTGAAGCCGTCGATCTTATCCAGGGTCTGCGCGCCGAGCGCCGTGGGCGCCTTGAGCAGGTGATAGAACACGTAGGCCAGCGCGCCGTCCGCGACCAGGGCGCCGGCGGCCAGCAGCGAAGACGCCTGGCCGGCGGCGAAAATGCCCACCAGCAAGACCGCGAGCGCACCGATACCGAGGACCGTGAGGATCAGTGCGACAAGGAAATTGCCGATGCGCGAACCTGGGCCGAGAAACACCGTGCGCCAGCGATCCCACATTGCATGGATCAGGTACGAGGTACCAGCAGCCAGGATCGCCATGATCGCAAGGCCTAAAGCGGCGCTCCCGGCCTGGTCGCACAGCAGCGCTGCGGCGAGGCCGGTGAGGAACAGGATGCCCAGGCCGGCCCAGAAGTACCCGGCGTTGGTGATGAAGTAGTGCACCTCGCATTCCGCCTTCAGGCTGCGCTGGAGCGAGGTGATCGCGCTTTGTACGCGCGTGTGGTTGACCTGCTTGAGCTCGATGGAATCGGTGGCACTGAAAAACAAGGCATCGCCGAGGGCGATCTCGCTGCCGGACAGGCCGCAATCGGCCGCCGATTTTCCGGTGCGGGTCAGAGTGTAGGTGTGGTGGTCTTCCGCGATCTTCAGATAGCCGCGCACCGCCATGTTGATCAGCGCCGCCGCGAAGGATTTGCGGTCATACGCCATGCGGTGGATGTAGCGTACCGCTTCCGGCGACAGGCCGGCCGGCGGCGCGAACAGCGGGATGATGGTGCCGCGCTTGGGGTCGCGGCCGTGCTGCCACCAGGTCGTCAGGTAGAAGATCGTCAGCACCAGGAGGCCCAGCACCGCGACCATCGCGCTCGCATTGTCGAGGATGAACTCCTCGCGCAGCTCCTCTGCGGTCGGCGGCGTGATCACGCCCTTGCTAAAGCCGACCGCGATCGTCAGGCCGGAATAGGAATCGAGCGGCCGGGTAGTGACGAAGCGGATCGCGCCGCCGGGCAGTTTCTGCGACGTCGCATCGGTGCCGCTTGCGCCTTCCGGCCCGGTGTAGAAGGCGGATTGCTTGATCTCGGCGCCCTTGGGAAGGTGCACCGTCGCAGCGGCCTGGTCGATGCTGAAGATCCAGCCATTGCCGGTGACGTTCCAATAGAGCTCGTCGTAGGTGTCGAAGAAGCCGATCTGCCGCGTGGTCGTGTAGGTCAGCACATAGGTGTGGGGCCCTTCGTCGACGACGACGTCCTTGTCCCCGATCTTGACGCGTACGCCGTTGGAGATGCTTTCGGTCGTGTAGGGCTCGTCGTGCCCGTCCATCGTCACGGAGACGACGTCGAAACGGACCTTCACCCGCAGGCCGTGCCTGTCGGTGTAGATGGTTGGGAAGTCGCGGTAGATGCCGTGGCTGATCCGGCTGTCGGCCGCATAAACCCCGATCGTCTCTGCAACCGTCAGCGTGCCGTTCTTCGCGACCGTGATGTCGCTGTCGAAGTTCGTGATCCGCTCGGTGTGGTCGGACAGATCGGAAGCGGGCGGCGGAGGCTGCTGGAGCGGAGCCGCCGGGCGGTCGCCGGCATGATGCCGCGTCGTGGCCGTCGTCTGCTGGTCATCCTGCGCCGCTGCCGGCCCCGCGAGCAGCGCGAGCAGCAGTGCGAAGATCGTCCAGCGCATCAGCTGAAGGAGACCTTCGGAACGTTGCGGTCGGCCGCGTTCTCGAGCTCGAAGAATTTCGACGGCTGGAAGCCGCCCATGCCGGCCACGAGGTTGCCGGGGAAGGACTGCACGCCGACATTGTAGTTGCGCACCGCGCCATTGTAGTAGCGGCGCGCCAGCTGGATCTGGTCCTCGATGTCGGCCAGGTCCTTTTGCAGCTGCTGGAAATTCGCGGAAGCCTTGAGGTCCGGATAAGCCTCAGCCACCGCGAGCACCTTGCCGATCGCCGCGGTGATCGCGCCCTCGGTCTGCGCCCGCTGTGCCGGGTCCTGGCTCGTGCCGGCCTGCGCACGCATGCGGGTCAGTTCGTCGAAGGTGCCGCGCTCATGGGCGGCGTAACCCTTCACGGTCTCGACCAGGTTTGGGATCAGATCGGCGCGGCGCTTGAGCTGCGCGTCGATGCCGCTCCAGCCTTCCTGCACCATGGCCCGTCGGCTGACGAGGCCGTTGTAGGTCAGGATCGCCCACAGGACGATCAGGACAACGGCACCTATGACTGCATAAAGAACCATGCGCAAAAGCTAACGGCTTCGCGCACCCCCGTCCATATGCCTAACGCCGATGCTGTGACCAGCGGCTAGCCGCGGCCGAGCGTCACCATGCGCAGCGCGTGCGCGATGCCGATCGCGACCAGGAAGATCAGAAAGTAGGGCAGCAGAATCTTCATCTGAAGATTCAGGAAGGCCTGCCAGTCCTGGCTCGCAAAGGCGGCCGCGTTCTGCTTTCCGAGAAGCACGCCGCGCGCATAGCTCGCAAGCCCGAACGCCAGAAGCGCGACGACCGTAGCCGTCGGCAGCGAACTTAACTGATGAATCAGGAAGCCCGCGCCCAGCGCGATCACCGCCATGATCACCAGCGTGATCCAGTCCGACGACATCACGATGCCCTGCACCGCGTGCCACATATCCATGAGAAACGACATGCTACCCCCTTGAACGCGTTGTCTCATCGTGCCCCGGCGCGTCACCGTCCGGCATCGACTTTTGTTAAGGGAGCATACACCAAGTTCCGGCTGCTGCTATTTCAGGCAGCGGAAAATCGCCAGGAAGCTGCGATAAGGTTAACGAAGGCCCACGGCTGCAACCGGAGTTCCTGCCCCGTGCAACTTGCGTGCGATGCCTTCGATCGCTGCCGAGGCCGGCGACTGCGGGAACAGGCTGAGCAGCGGGCCCTGGCGCCGCACCGCTTCCGGCACCCGCGCATCGAACGGGACGTAGCCCAGGTAGTCCGGCGCAGCTTTGAGGAAGGCATTGGCCGATCCGATGAGCGCGTCCGCCACGCGACGGCCCTCGGTCGCATTCAGCGCCATGTTCACCAGTGCTTGCGGCATGCGCGTTGTGGTGCGGCGCAGCAGAAGCTTGGCAAAGGCATAGGCGTCGGTCAGCGACGCCGGGTCCGGCGTCAGCACGAGCAATGTCTCATCGGCCCGTGCCGCGACAGTCATCACGCTGTTGTCGACGCCCGCGCCGAGATCGACGAGCACCCGGTCGTAGCCCTGCGCGGACTCCAGCGCGGCGATCAGTTTCTGGATCTGTGCTTCGCTGGCATTGGCGAGCGCGCCCGAACCGGAGGGTGCCGCGAGAAGATCGAACGACGCGCGTGGCCCGCTCGCCACACGCACAACAGCGTCCTTCAACGTGCGCGTACCGGCGAGCAAGCCGGCGAGATCGCCCGTTTCGCCGACGCCCAGATGCACTGCGGCGTTGGCCAGGCCGAGATCGGCGTCGCACAGGAGAACGCGCTCGCCCTGGTGCGCCAGTGCGTACGCCAGGCTGACGGAGATCAGCGTCTTGCCCGTGCCGCCCTTGCCCGAGCCGATGGCGGTGATGTGGGTCGTCATTGTGCGCTCCTTTGCTCGTCCAGCAGAAGGCGGGCGAGCGACAGCGAAGTCGGTGATTCCAGGCCGCCCGCGACAAAGGGCGATTGCGTGACGTGCGCGACCGGAACGTTCTGGCATGCGGCGGCGGTGATCGCGCCCATGCGCCGCGTGAGGTCCACGCCGGTGACGATCAGGCGCTTGGCACCCATCGCGCCCAGTGCGTCGACGATCTCCGACACTTCCTCGGCATCGGACAAGGCCGACACCACGCCGACGGTTTCCAGCTTGCCGATCTGCGCCAGCGCGGTGAATGCGGTACGGGCGCGGCCGTCGCGCGGATCGAAGCCTGCAGTGTCGACGATCACGAAGGTCTTCTTGGCAAGACAGTCCGACACCAGCTTGTTGAGCTCCGCCGCGGTCTCCGCGACCGTCACGGCGGAATCGAGATGCCTGGCGAAGGTCTCGAGACGCGCAACAGCGCCGGCGCCGGCCGAGTCCGATGCGACGAGCGTCGTGCGGCGGCCGGCGAGCCGCGCGTGGGCTGCGATCTTTGCAGCGACGGCGGTCTTGCCGGCGCCGTTCGGCCCGACCAGCAGGACCGCATTCGCCGCGTTGAAATCGATGGGGTGCGGCCGCATCCGCTTGTCCAGCGCCGCCGCCAGCGCCAGCGTCATGTCGGTCAGTTGCGCTTTCGCGGCCGTCTCGGCCAGCGCATGCGCCAGGCCGTCGGGCAGCCGGTGCCTGTTGAGCGCGCCCAGCAATCCGGCGCGGTCGAACGCAATCGCGCTCTTCTTTTCCGCCGAACCGCCGCGCAGCCGCTTGAGCATGCCGCTCTGGAACGCGCTGTCGATATCGGTGACGATGGCGGTTGTTTGCACCGGCTGCGGCGCCGGTGTGGCGGCAGGCTCGGGCGCGTCGAGAGCTGCGCGGACCATCACGCCGCCCGTTTTCGACTTCTCCGAAGCGATGATGACCGCGTCCAGTCCCATGTCGGCGCGGACGGTCGCCAGCGCCTCTTTCATGTCTTTCGCGAGGAAGGTGCGAAGCTGCATGGCTTACACCTGTCCCATCGTGCGCAGCTTCACACTGGCGTGGATTTCGCCCTGGCTCATCACGACCGTCTGGGGCCGGAAGCGCTCGACGATGGAGCGGACGAACGGTCGGATTTGCGGGCTGGTCAGCAGCACCGGCGTCTCGCCCTTCTGGCCCGCTTCGTCGTAGCGGTCGCGGACGGTCTGGATGAAGGCCTGGAGCTGCGACGGCGCCATCGCGAGCTGCCGGTCCTCGCCCTGGCCGACGATGGACTCCTGGAACGCCTGCTCCCATGCCGGCGACAGCGCGATGAGCGGCAGGTAACCGGCCGGGGAGAGGTTGGCGTGGCAGAGCTGGCGCGCCAGGCGCTGGCGCACATGCTCGGTGATGTACATCGCGTTCTTGGTGAAGCCGACGGCTTCCGCGATGCCTTCCAGGATCGCCGGCAGGTCGCGGATCGAGATGCGTTCGCCAAGCAGGGTCTGGAGCACGCGCTGCACGCCCGTGACCGAGATCTGCGACGGGATGAGCTCGTCGACCAGCTTCTTGTTCTCGGGCGGCAGGTCGTCGAGCAGCTTCTTGGTCTCCGCGTAGGAGAGCAGCTCCGCCATATGCGACTTGAGCACTTCGGTGAGATGGGTGGTGAGCACGGTGCCGGGGTCGACGACAGTGAAACCCTTGAAGCTCGCCTCTTCGCGCAGCGCCTGGTTGACCCAGGTCGCGGGCAGGCCGAAGGCGGGCTCGGTCGTGTGGCGGCCTGGCAGGTCGATCGGCAGGCCCCTGGGATCCATGACGAGCAGGTCGCCGGGGAACAGGTCGCCGCGGCCCGAATCCACTTCCTTGACGCGGATGCGGTACTCGTTGGAGCCGAGCTGCATGTTGTCCAGGATGCGCACCGCCGGCATGACGAAGCCCATCTCGGTCGCCAGCTGGCGGCGCAGCGCCTTGATCTGGTCGGTGATGCGGTGGCCTTTCACGTCGTTGATCAGCGGCAGGAGGCCATAGCCCAGCTCGACGCGCAGCAGATCGAGTGCCAGCGCGGTCGAGATCGGCTCTTCCTTGTCCTTCGCATCGACGGCGGATTTCTCTTCCTCGGCCCGCTCCGCGGCTTCCTTCTCGCCCTTCTTCTTGTAGGCGATGTAGGCCAGGCCGCCGGTCGCGGCGGAGAGCCCCGCGAACACCAGCGTCGGCATGCCCGGAAGCAGCGCGACGACGCCCATCACCGCCGACGCCATGCCCAGCGCCTGCGGATAGAACGACAGCTGGTTCATCAGGGCCTTGTCGGTCGACCCCTCGACGCCCGCCTTCGATACCATGAGACCGGCGGCAGTCGAGATGATCAGCGCCGGCATCTGCGAGACGAGACCGTCGCCGACGGTCAGCAGGGTGAAGGTGGTGGTCGCGTCGCCGAACGACATGCCCTTCTGCGCCACCGCGATGATGATGCCGCCGACGACATTGATTGCGACGATGATCAGGCCGGCGATCGCGTCGCCGCGTACGAATTTGGAGGCACCATCCATGGCGCCGAAGAAGTTCGATTCCGCTTCCAGCTCCTTGCGGCGGCGCTTGGCCTCTTTCTCGTCGATCAGGCCGGCGGAGAGGTCGGCATCGACCGCCATCTGCTTGCCGGGCATCGCGTCCAGGCTGAAGCGCGCGGCGACTTCCGCGATGCGGCCCGAACCCTTGGTGATGACGATGAAGTTCACGATTACCAGGATGGCGAAGACGATGAAGCCGATAACGAAATTGCCACCCATGATGAGCTTGCCGAACGCCTGGATGACGTAGCCGGAAGCATCGGTGCCCTCGTTGCCGTGGCCGAGGATCAGGCGGGTGGAGGCAAGGTTGAGCGCCAGCCGCATCATCGTGGTGATGAGCAGCACGGTAGGGAAGGAGCTGAATTCCAGCGGCCGCTTGATGAAGACCGCGGTCATCAGGATCAGGATCGAGAAGCTCAGCGACAGGGCGAGCGCAACGTCGAGCAGCCACGGCGGCAGCGGCAGCAGGAGCACGACGAGGATCGCCATGATGCCCAGCGCCAGCGCCAGGTCCGCGCGCTTGATGATGTCGGTGATCGACGCGAGGCTCAGGTTGAAGCCTGAGCCCGCATTCGAGGAAGGCGTGGCGCTGACGTCAGCCATGTGATCCGCCTAGCTAATCTGTTCAACCGTTCGCGACGCGCTGTTCGCCATGGTTCGGGATCGCAAGACCCGCCTGCGAGTACTCCCGCAGCTTGTTGCGCAGGGTGCGGATCGAGATGCCGAGGATGTTGGCGGCATGCGTGCGGTTGCCCAGGCAATGGTCCAGCGTGTCCAGGATCAGGTCGCGCTCGACGTCCGCCACCGTGCGGCCGACGAGACCGCGTGTCACCGCGACGGCATTGTTCACCGCCGCCTGCACCGGGGCCGAAAGGCCCGACGGCGACGGCGCGTTGGTTACCTGGCTGCCATCCGGCAGGCGGATCGCTTCCGGCTGGATGTCCGCACCGGTCGCGAGCAGCACCGCGCGATGGATCGTATTCTCCAGCTCGCGAACGTTACCGCGCCAAGGATGGCCGGCCAGCAGCCGCTCGGTCGCCGGCGCGATCGGGCGATAGGGCAGGCCGTTGGCGGTCGCGTACTTGTTGGCGAAGTGCCGCGCCAGTGCCTGGATGTCCTTCGGACGCTCGCGCAGGGCGGGCAGGCGCAGGTTCACGACGTTGAGACGGTAGAGAAGGTCTTCGCGGAACGTACCGTGTTTGACCGCCTCCGCGAGGTCGCGGTTCGAGGTCGCGATGATGCGGATGTCGACCTTGACCGGCTTGACGCCGCCGACGCGGTCGATCTCGCGCTCCTGGATCGCGCGCAGCAGCTTGGCCTGGAGGCGCGCATCCATCTCGCTGATTTCGTCGAGCAGCAGCGTGCCGCCGTTCGCTTCCTCGAACTTACCGATGCGGCGGGCGATGGCGCCGGTGAACGCGCCCTTCTCGTGACCGAACAGTTCGGATTCAAGCAGGTTCTCCGGGATCGCGGCGCAGTTCACTGAGATGAACGGCTTGTCGGTGCGGTTCGACTTGCGGTGGATGTAGCGCGCCATCACCTCCTTGCCCGTGCCGCTTTCGCCGGTGATCAGGATCGAGGCTTCCGAAGGCGCCACCTGGTCTGCGAGCGCGATGACGGTTTCCATCGCGGCGTCTTCGAAGATCATCTGGTGGCTCTCGTCCGCCACGGCGGCGAGAACGGCGGCGATCAGCTCGGGATCGGGCGGCAGCGGCAGGTATTCCTTGGCGCCGGCGCGGATCGCGTCGACGGCGGAGCGGGCATCGGTGCCAATGCCACAGGCCACGACCGGCGTGCAGATGCGTTCGGTCGAGAGACCGCGCACCAGCTGGCCGATGTCGCATTTGACGTCGCACAGCACGAGGTCTGCGCCCTTGCCGCCACGCAGCGTGGCAAGTGCCTGGTCGATGTCCATCGCGTGGGTGACCTTCGCCCCACGGTCCATCGCGATCTTGGTGGCGGTGGTGAGCTGCCCTTGCAGCTGGCCGACAATGAGGAGACGCATGTTCGTAGTCCTTCCTTAGCCCTGACCGGCCTTGATGATTTCCGTCATGGTGATGCCGAGGCGATCCTCGACCAGCACCACTTCGCCGCGCGCGACCAGGCGGTCGTTCACGTAGATGTCGATGGCTTCGCCGACCTTGCGGTCCAACTCGACCACGGTGCCCTTGCCGAGCTTGAGCAGCTGGCTGACCTCCATGGCCGACTTGCCGAGCACCGCGGACACGGTCACCGGCACGTCGAACACGGCTTCGAGGTCCTGCGCGGTGCGTTTGACGTCCCCTTCGGCGTTCGGGTCGGTGTTCAGGAGCGCGGAGTTGCCAGGCGCGTCCTCATGTCCCAGATCGGGCAGGCCGACATTGTCGCTGGCTGCCATGGTCTATTCCTCCACTGGAGAAGATGGATTGGTGAAGCGGCGCGCGATCAGGTCGGCGATGGCCGCAGCAATGGCGTCCTCGGAACGTTCGGCGCCGCCGCCGCGCCATTCGATGCGGCAGTCGGCGTGCTTGAGGCCCGGCTCGCCCGAAACGATCACGCGGCCCTCGAAGCCCTCTTCATGCGCGATTTCGGCCAGGCGCGGCTTCAGGATTTCGGCAACTTTGGGACTGGTGTGAAGCACGATGCGCGGCTCGCCGATCGCCTGGTGCAGGGCATGGCGCAGCGCGTTCTCGACATCGGCGGACGGGATGTGATCCAGCGCTGCCGAAGCCAGCTTGCGCGCCGCCGCCAGCCCCAGCATGGCCGCTTCCTCGCGCACCGCCTCGGTGGCGCGGCTCGAGCGGGCCACGACGTCCCGCAGCACGCCGACGAGCTGCGCGACCTCGGCTGCCTGCTGTTCCAGCGCACGGACCTGGCCGGCCTTCATGCCCTGCTCGCGGGCGCGGGCAGACAGCGCGTCGATCTCGTCGACGCTGTAGGGCTTTTTCTGCCGCGCGCGCGCGGCGTTGGAGACGAGGTCGCCTTCCGGGCGGAACTCGATGTCGAAGGTATATTTCTGACGGGTCGGGCTCATCAGTACACCAGCTCGTCTTCGGCGCCGCCGCTGGAGATCATGATCTCGCCCTTGTTCGCGAGGTCCTTGGCGACGTTGACCATGCGCATCTGCGCCTCGTCGACGTCCTTGAGGCGCACCGGGCCCATCGCCTCCATGTCCTCGCGCAGGATCTTGCCGGCGCGTTCCGACATGTTGGAGAAGAAGGTGTCGCGCAGCGTGTCGGTCGCACCCTTGAGGGCGAGGCCAAGCTTGTCCTTCTCGACGTGGCGAAGCAGCGTCTGGATCGAACCCGGATCGAGCTTGCCCAGGTCCTCAAAGGTGAACATCAGCGCCTTGATGCGCTCGGCGCTATCGCGCGAACGCTCTTCCAGCGCCGTAACGAACCGGCTTTCGGTCTGGCGGTCGAAATTGTTGAAGATTTCCGCCATCTGCTCATGCGCGTCGCGCTTGGCGGTGCGGGCGAGGTTCGACATGAACTCGGTGCGAAGCGTCTGCTCGACCTTGTCGAGAATTTCCTTCGGCACCGCCTCCATGCGCAGCATGCGCTGCACGACTTCGAGGGCGAATTCCTCGGGCAGGGCCGCCAGCACGCGCGCCGCATGTTCCGGCTTGATCTTGGAGAGCACGACCGAAACGGTCTGCGGGTATTCGTTCTTGAGGTAGTTCGCGAGAACCGTCTCGTTCACGTTCGCGAGCTTGTCCCACATGGTTCGACCGGCGGGACCACGGATTTCCTCCATGATCTGGCTGACCTTGTCCTCCGGCATCATGCGCGCAAGGAGCCGCTCGGTGCTCTCATAGGAGCCCATCAGCGACCCCGTTCCCGACATCTGCGAGACGAAGTCGACCAGCAGCTTTTCGATCAGGCTGGAGCTTACCGTGCCCAGCGTCGACATGACCTGAGACACTTCCTTGACCTCGTCCTCGTCCATCATCTGCCAGATCTTCTGGCTGTGCTCCTCGCCGAGCGAGAGCATGACGATTGCGGAGCGCTCGGCGCCAGAGAGTTGGCGGAGGTCGTCCTTGACCGGTGGTTTGGTGCGCGGTGCCATGGTGCGTTACGCCGGTTCGTGGAGCCAGGTGCGGATGATCGCGAGCGCTTCTTCGGGATGCGCGCTGACGACCTCGCCGACCTTCTTGATGGAGGATTCGCGGACCTGCCCTTCGATCTGCGACAGGTCGATTCCGGGACTGCGCGGTGCCGGCAGTACGACGGGCGCATGGCCGGCCGCGATGGCCTGGGCGGCATCACCTGCAGGTGCCGGCAGTGCACCGGCGATCACCGCGTTCGCTGACGCCGCCGCGGCGGCGCTGGGAGAGAACATGCGCGCGATCATCGGGCGGCCGACGAAGAAGCCGAGGATGATGGCGGCGATGGACAGGATCGCGACCTCGATGATCTTGAACCATTGCGTGCTGTCGAGCCCGAGCAGCGGGGCTGGCGGCGGCGCGGCGTCGCCGGTGTCGAGGCGCGCGAATTCCATGTTGTCGACCTGCACGATGTCCCCGCGCGGGCCATTGAAGCCGACCGTCGATTTCACCAGGTCGGCGATCTGCTTCATCTCGGCCGGGGTGCGCGGCGTGTACTTGCCGCCGTCGGCCTGCCTGCCGTCCACCACCACCGCGACCGAGAGCCGCTTCAGCGTGCCGCCGTCGACCGTGCTGGTCGTCGTGATGTGGTTGATCTCGTAGTTGTTGGTCTCTTCTGTCCGACTGGCATTCGACTTGTTGCCGTCATTGGCGGCGGGCGGCGTGGCGCCGGGCAGCGCGCTGCCGACCGAGACGGGCGCGGTTCCGGAGCCGTTGCTGTCGGTGTTGTTGGATTCGACCGTCTGGGTCGAACGCAGCACTTTGCTGTTGGGATCGAAGGTCTCGGCGATCGTGTTCTCGTGCTTGTAGTCCATGTCGGCGGTGACCTGGACGCGCACATGGCCGGCGCCGACGATACTCTCGACGATCGACTGGACGCGGGAGCGCATGCGATCCTCGAAATCGGTGGTCTGGTTCGCTTCGCCGATCGCAAGCGCGTTCGGGCCGCTCTTGTCGTCGCCGCCGGCGAGCAGGTTGCCCTTGTCGTCCACGATGGCAACGCGTTCCGCGGTCAGGCCGGAGACGGCGGCGGCCACCAGGTGTTGGATCGCCTGGACCTGGCCGCGGCCCAGCACGCCGCGCGTCTTGAGCACAACGGACGCGGTCGGATTGTCGTTGCTCTGGCTGAAGATCTGGCGCTCTGGAATCACCAGATGCACGCGCACGCCGTCCACACCCTCGATGGTCTCGACCGAGCGGGCCAGTTCGCCTTCCAGCGCGCGCAGCTTGTTGATGTTCTGCACGAAGGCAGTGGTGCCGAACGTGTCGGACTTGTCGAAGATCTCGTAGCCGACGCCGGCCGACGGCAGGTTGTCCGCCGCCAGGGTCATGCGCAGCTTGGTGACGTCCTCGGTCGGCACCAGGATGGCGTCACCCTTGAGTTCGTACTTCTCGTTCATCGAGTCGAGCTTGCCGGTGACGGCGCTGGCATCTCGCGGATCGAGACCGGAGAACAGCACGGACTTCGCAGGCTCGGTGATCGCGCCGGCGACATAGAGAAAGAACGCCGTGAGCGCCGCGGCGATGCCCGCCATGACGCCGAACCGCGCCGCGCCGATTGCTTTGATGAATTCCGGCAAATGCCCGCTCCCACAAAAGTGCGACGGGAAGAGTTGCATCCCGCCGCGCTGTGCTAGGCAAACATTGCCGCGCGCATGGTAAAGCCGGCCTTAACGCTGACGCTCATCGTGTAACGGCGAACGTGCGGTCGCGCATTAACGCGCTCTTTACGAACTCTGCGCCGCAGCATGTGGTCGGGCAGCGCCACGCGCTACATTTGTGTAGTCGTCGGTCAAGGCACGCACGGTCCTGTCCCCGCCAGCGCGGATCGTTTGCGAAGGGTGCAAGCCCTGCGGCGTTGCTGGCGGGGACATTCAAGAAAATCGCCAAAGAAAAAGCACCGGTGTGGCGTGCACCGGTGCTTCCTGTTCGATCGCGGCGACGGTCGTCGACCAAGCCCGTGCCGAATTTCAGGTGGCGCCCTGTCAGTTGCGATACTGCTGAACGCGCGTGGCGCGCAGGCCGGGCATGCCGAAGCGGTCGATTGCGCGCTGCCAGGCGAGAAACTCCTCCACGGTCAGCGTATACCGCTTGCAGGCATCGTCCAGGCTCAGGAGACCGCCGCGCACAGCCGCTACTACCTCCGCCTTGCGACGGATCACCCAGCGCCGCGTTCCGGGCGGCGGCAGGTCGGCAAGCGTCAACGGGCTGCCATCCGGCCCGATGACATAGCTTACGCGTCCTTTTCTCTCTTCGACCATGTTTCCTGGTCTCCCAACTTCATTACCCGCGCAAAAGCTAACCTTGTGCGCTTTAAAAAAAGGCCAAGCGACGTGGTAAACAAAGTCGTATCTTTATCCATAAGACGTTATCGAACCGGCGTTGCCGGCACCGCGTGAAAGGCCTGCGGCGCCGGCATCTGCTCACCGGTTACTGGATCTGCTCCAGCGTCTGGAGCATCTGGTCCGCCGTCGTCACGATGCGGGCGGATGCCGAATAGGCGCGCTGCGTCGTGATCAGGTTGGTGAACTCGGTTGCAAGGTCCGAGGTCGAGCCCTCCAGCGACTTGGACTGGATGAGACCCGCGCCGCCGAGGTTCGCTTCACCGACGGTCGGTGTGCCCGAGGCCAGCGACGCGGTGTAGGCGTTGCCGGTAACCGCCGAGAGGCCGTCCGGGTTCGCAAACGTAGCGACCGGGATCTTGAACACCTTCTGCGACAGGCCGTTCGAGAACTGCGCCGTGACGAAACCGTTGTTGTCGATCACCACGCCGGTCAACGCACCGAACAGCGAGCCGTCGACGTTCGAGGACACCAGGGCGGAGGGGTTGTCGAACTGTGTCACGCCGTCCGAGCCGCCAACGGTTCCCATGTTGATGCTGATGGTCTGGGGGTTGAGCCCCGCGACGCCCGGCACCCACGGTATCGTGACGCTGACCGCGCCGGTTGCCGGCGAGGCCGTGTTGTCGGCGTTGGCCAGCGTGCCGTCAGCGTTGAACGACATTGTGCCGGTCTTCAGGATGTTGTGGGCCGGTGAACCGATATTGGCGCCCGCTCCCTGGTAGGTCACTTCGTAGGACCAGGTGTTGGCGCCGGTCTTGACGTACGAGACCTGGAGCGGCTGCGTGCCGCCCTGGCTGTCGTAGACGTTGATCGTGCGCTGGAACGCCGGCGCAACTGTGCCCGCCGCCATGGCGCCGGGAGTGTAGGGCGAGGTGATGGGCGTGCTGGCCTGGAGGTTCATCTGAAGCGACATCTTGGTCGTCGCCTCGGCCTTGCCGGCCAGTTTCTGCACGTTGATGTTGGTCAGGTCGTTGCGGTCGGTCGGCACCGAACCATCGGATGCGAGCGGCCAGCCCAGCAGGTAGAAGCCCGCAGCGTTCTGGAGGTTGCCCTTCGAATCCGGCACGAAGTTGCCGGCGCGTGTGTAGAGCTGGGCCTGGCTCGCGCCCGGGGTTTGCACCGATGGGCTCACGACAAAGAAGCCGTTGCCCGAGATCGCCAGGTCGGTGGCCGACGTGGTGGACATCAAGCCACCCTGCTCGGTGACATGCTGCTGCTGGTTGGCGGTCACGCCGGCCGACGACACGTCGCCGGTTCCGACCGCGGAGGCGAGCAGGGTGGTAAACGCGTTGGACGAGGCCTTGTAGCCGATCGTGTTCACGTTCGCGATGTTGGAGGAGGCGACGCTCAGGGCCCGCGAGTTCGCGCTCAGGCCCGCGACGCCGATCATCATTGCGCCATAGATACTCATTGTCTGCTTCCTTCAGGGCCGATGGCGCTTCGCACTGCACGGCCTTTGGATTGAAGCGTCCGTTTCTCGGACGCGTGTTTCGTCTAGTTCACCGTGCCTGTGTTGGTGGTGCTAGTGTTGGTATTCGCATTCGTGTTGATGTTGCTGATGTCGAGGACGCCCGCCACATCGGCGAGGTTCACCGACATGGGCCCGACCATGAGGACCGGCGCACCGCTGGTCATGTCGACCTCGCTCACCACGCCTGTGGTGGTAACCTTCGAGTTGACCGTCGAGCCGTCGGCCGCTTTCGCCGTGACGGTGAGCTTATAGGTGCCGTCGGCGAGCTGCGTGCCGCCATTGTTCACGCCATTCCACTTGAGCACGTGGGAGCCCGAAGCGGTTTCGCCGGTCGTCGAGTAGACGACATTGCCCTTGGCGTCGGTGACGGTCAGCTGCGTCTGCGCCGCCTTGGCGTCGAGGTTGTAGGCCCAGATCGCCTGGCCGTTCGCAAGCGGCGCATTGCCGTTCGCGATGGTAACGGCCTTGCCGAGATACGACACGCCATAGGCGCCGGTCTGCGCCGCACCCTGGTTGATCAGTGTCTTCAGGTTGTCGTTGGTGTTGATCTGCTGCTCGACCTGGCTGTACTGGACCAGCTGTTGCGTGAACTGGTTGGAGTCCATCGGGCTCAGGGGATCCTGGTTCCGGAGCTGCGTGGTCAGCAGCGTCAGGAAGGTCTGGAAGTTGCCTGACAGCTGCTGCATCGCGCTGTTGCCGGCGGCGGCTACCGTGTTGGCTGCGTTCGTTGTCGATGTGACGGGGGTGGTCATGGTCTGCCTCAGACGCGAATGTCGAGACGCGTGTCGCCGATGCCGACACTGCTCGCCGAAAGAGTGGGTGGAATGTCGTCGACCGCCGCGACAGCGCGAGCCGTCAGGCGCTGGCCCCGGGCGAACGGCGTGTGATCCTGCGCGGCGTTCTGCTGTTGTTGCTGCTGCTGGCCCTTGAGCGAAAAGCTGAGGCCGTTCTGGCCCAGATCGAGGCCTGCATCCTTCAGCGCGCGTTCGAGATGGCCCTGATCCTTCTGCAGCAGCTCCAGCGTTTGCGGCTTCTCGACCGTCAGCAAGGCCTGCGCCTTGCCAGCGTCGTCGACCGTCAGCCGCACGTCGACGCGGCCGAGGTCGGCGGGGTCGAGACGGATGTCGAAATGCTTCTGACCTGCTTCGGACCTGGCAGCGATGGTCACGGCCAAGGTATTGAGGTCGGATGCCTGCTGCGAAACCTGAATCTGTACCGCGATGTGCGCGGGCGCGGCCGTCTGGGTTGCGGGCGGGCCGCTATTCACGGTCGCGATGCTCACGCCGGGGTCGGGTGGTGGCACAGGCGCGGTCTGCCCATGCGCGGGCGCAGCCGGGGCCGGCTCGACGGCCGGAGCGGTTGTGGTAGCAGCCACCGTCGCCGGATTGGCGGCGTCGTGTTGCGGCGTCTGCGGAGCGGCCGCGGTCGGTGCCGGCTTGCTCGTGTCGTTGTTCCCCGTGCCGGGCGCGTCGGTGCGGACCACCGGCGTGAAGCCGCGCTTTGCCACGTCGCCGGCATCGGCCAGCGCCGAGGCCCTGGTGGTGCTGCTCTCGGTCCTGTCGCCGTCGCTCGAGGTGACGCCCGCTGGTGCCTTCGTGGGTTTCGCGGTCGCGCCGTTCACAACCATTCCGGACGCACCCGCATTGGTGCCGGGCATCGCGGCGGCGATGACGGCGGCCGACGCGGGATCGGTTGGGGCAGGCTGGTCGGCTTGCTGCGCCGGATCAGCGGCCGCTGCGGGCGCGTTGCCGCCCGGACTCGTCGTCGGGTTGGGCGCCGGCTGACTGTTCTGGACAGGTTGCTGGGCAACCGCTTGCGATGCGTGGTTCTGCGAAGGTGACGCCGGCTGCGAAGGGGACGCAGCCTGTGAAGGAGCGGTGGCCTGCGAAGCGCCGGCGAGCGACGGATCGAGGGTCGAGGGTGGCAGATCGGTCTGAGCGGGCCTGTCCGACGGTGCGGTTTCTGTCCGCGCGCGACGTTGCATCTGCTCTTTTGCCAGCGTGTCGGCACGGCGGCCAACATCGCCGGCAAGATTCGGATCCGCGGCGGGCGTCGACGCCCCATCCGGCGCTGCTGCAGGCGTTGGCGCCATACCGGTCGCGTCGGCCGCTGGCATGGGTGCGGTGCCGGCAGTCGCGGTGCTTGTCGGGGCGGGCGGCGTATCGGGCCTGGTTGACGGTGCCGCAGGAGCATCGGCATCAGGCGCGGTCGCGTCGCTCGGGGTTGCAGTTGGGGCATTCGACGCGGGCGGCGTTCCGTTCGCCACCTGTTGTGCTGCGATCAGCTGCACGAGCAGCGGGTCGGTGATCGGCCCGCTCGTGTTGGCAGGCGCCGGTGGCGTCGCCTGGTCTTGCGCCGGATCGGCGTCGTTGGTGGAGGCAGCATTCGCTGGAGCGGCCGTTGCCGTTCCATTCGCTACGTCCTGTGCAAGCTGATCGAGCATCGCGGCAAACACGTCGCCGCTTGCGGCCGCATTTTCGGTGCCGCTCGCGGCGCTTGCCGGAGAATTGCGCGTCACGTTGTTCGCTGCGATGACCGCCACGAAGTCCAAATCCGCATGTTGCCGCTGGCGATGTAGCAAGGGCCGGACCAGAAGCCTGCGAGCCGCACAGGGCTCGTTTCGAGCGCTCTATTCTTACGCGAGCGATTTTCGTGCCGCGAAAGCGCGAGGCACGAACTGCCGCGCGCGGCAAACTCTGCCGCCTGCCGCGCGCAAAGTGCCCCGCGACGCCCGTTCTTTTCGCGAAAATGCAGAACTTTGGATGGCACGGCGCTTGCGAACCGGACTTCGGCGGCAATGGATTATTTCGCTTGAGCCTGACGGGAATCGCATCGGCGGCGTTGAGCACGCTTCAGACCAACAGTACGGCCCTGCGCGTCGTTTCGAACAATGTCGCCAACATGAGCACGGCGGGCTACGCGCGCCGCACCGTGCAGTTCCAGACGGTCGCGGTCGGCAACCAGGTCGGTGGCGTCGACATTGCATCCATCCAGCGCGTCGTCGACAAGTTCCTCAATGCCGAGGCGCTGTCGGCCAACTCCAGCGCCACGCGCTACGACACGCAGGGCAAGATATTCTCGCAGCTCTCGGCTGTGCTCGGCCAGCCCGGCGACGGCACCAGCCTGACCTCCATGCTCACCGGTGTGAGCACGGCGATCGGCCAGGCCGCACTGTCGCCGACCGCGAGCGCCAGCCAGGTCGGCGCGCTGAGCGCGTTCCAGAATCTCGCCGGCACGATCTCGAACCTCGGCAACTCCATCGCTTCGCTGCGCTCGCAGGTCGATCAGCAGGTCGTCGCCACGACTACCAGCGTGAACCAGCTCGTCAAGCAGGTTTACGACCTCAATACGCAGGTCAAGAACGCGAGCATGGCTGGAGACGATTCTTCCGCGCTGCTCGACCAGCGCGACACCGCGCTTAACAATCTGGCCCAGCTCATCGGCATCCGCACCACCGACTTGCCGGACGGCCGGGTGAGCGTGATGACCGAGGACGGTGTCAACCTGGTCGGCGACAGCTATGCGCAGCTGAGCTACAGCGGCGGCTCGAACAACGGAACCTACAACTCGATCCAGATCCAGGACATCAACCCGTCGTCAGGCCTCGGCATCGGTCCGCCACAGGCGTTCGACGGGCATCTTGCGAGCGGCAAGCTCAAGGGTCTGCTCGACATGCGCGACGGCACGCTCGGCGATCTCGGCCAGGAAGTCGGCAATCTCGCGAAGCAGACGGCGACCGCCTACAACGCGGTCAACAACGCCAACACCTCGTACCCGCCGCCGGCCTCGATGACCGGCCGCAACACCGGACTGGACGCGAACGACGCGCTGAACTTCACCGGCAAGACGACGGTCGCGGTGGTCGACAGCAACGGCAACATCGTGTCCAGGGTCGATGTCGATTTCTCGGCGCAGACGATCTCGATCAACGGCAACCCGCCGAGTTCCTTCACCAACACGGTCGGCGGGTTCACGTCCGCGCTCAACACGGCGCTGGGCGGCCAGGGCACCGCCGGCTTCACCAACGGCGTGCTCACGATCTCGGCCAATGGCGGCAACGGCATTGTCACCAAGGACGACGCCACGACGCCGGCCAGCCGCGGCGGTTCCGGCTTCTCGCAGTTCTTCGGCCTGAACGATCTCTTCTCGGGCGGTGCGCCGTCCATTCTCGCGACCGGGCTGAGCGCCAGCGATGCCGGCAACTTTGCCGCCGGCAGCCAGATCAGCCTTCAGCTGAAAGGTCCGAGCGGCGACATCGCACGCCAGGCCACCGTGACGCTGACCGCCGGCATGACGATGGGCCAGATCGTCACGGCGCTCAACACGGCGATGGGCGGCCAAGTCACCTTCACGCTCAACAGCGACGGGTCGATCACCCAGACCAATTCCTCCTCGACCACCAACTACACGCTGAACGTCACCAGCGACACGACGCAGCGCGGCACGACCGGCATGAGCTTCGCGCAGCTCTTCGGCATCGGTGCCAACCAGCTTGCGCTCCAGGCGCAGGGCTTCTCGGTCAACCCTCGCATCGTGGCCAACCCGTCGAACCTTTCCTTCGCCAAGCCGCAGATCACGAGCTCGACCTGGGCCGGCGCTTCGGTCATCGGCCACGGCGACAATTCCGGCGCAGAGGCCTTGCAGGCGGTCGGGTCCGCCACCCAGACCTTTGCCAAGGCGGGCAGCATGTCAGCCAACGCCGCCACCCTCAGCGATTATGCGGCCGGCTTCTATCAGGACGTCGCGACCCGCAGCTCCGCCGCCACGGCGAACCAGACATCGCAGGACGCCCGCCTCCAGGAAGCGCAGACCCGCCAATCGGCGACCTCGGGCGTCAATCTCGATGAAGAGCTGACGCACATGATGACGTACCAGCAGGCCTATGCCGCCGGCGCGCGCCTGCTCAGCGTCGTCAGCCAGCTCTTCGACACGCTTCTCCAGATTCAATAGGTGCCATCATGGCCATTGAACGCACATCCACCGCCGGCCAATCGCTCTACATGCTCCAGCAGGTGATGAACGCCAGCCAGCAACTGAACCAGACGCAGGCGCAGGTCGCCAGCGGCAAGGTCTCGACAGACTATGCCGGTCTCGGCGACAAAGCGGCACTGCTCGAGGCTTCGCGCACCGCCGCGAACAAGGCCGAGGCCTATCAGTCGAACACAACGCTGGCGCTCAACCAGAGCAATCTCCAGGACACGCAGCTCAGCTCGCTGTCCGATCTCGCCAACCAGCTCCGTACGGCGATCACCACGGCCGTCGCCAACAACAACGGCCAGGGCCTGATGGCCACAATGCAGGGCGTCTTCGATCAGGCGAGCCAAATCCTGAACAGCAAGGATGCCAACGGCAATTACATCTATGGCGGCGACAAGGACACCACACCGCCGCTCAACGTCACCTCGCTGGCGCAGCTCGTGGCGCTGCCGTCGGTTTCGGCCGCGTTCTCCAACGGCACGCTCAAGAAGTCCGTGCAGGTGGCCGACGGCCAGAGCGTCCAGGTCGGCGTGCTGGCCTCCGACATCGGCTCCCGGCTTATGGGTGTGCTGAAGGACGTCGCAGCGTTCGATTCGGGTACGAACGGCAATTTCGGCGCGAGCCAGACCCTCAGCCAGCCGCAGCTGGACTTCCTGACCAGCGAGATCCAGACCTCGGTGTCCGCGGCGCAGCAGGTGAACGACGGCGCGGCTTCGAACGGTTTCGTCTACAAGACGCTCCAGGCGGCCTCGGACCACCAGTCGTCGCTGTCCACGATCTACAAGGGCTTCGTCTCGAACATCGAAGACGTGGACATGCCGACAGCGATCACCAAGCTCAACCAGGACCAGGTGGCGCTCCAGGCGGCGCTCCAGGTGACATCCAAGCTGAACCAGATCTCGCTGCTGAACTACCTGCCGGCGGCCTGATTTCCGTCAAACTTGCGCCCCTGCGCGGCCCGGCCTATAGCCCCGCGCATGAACGCCGACCTTCCCCAGATGGCACTCGAGAAGGGAGCCCGCGTCGTCGCCGCGATGTCCGGCGGCGTGGACTCGTCCGTGACCGCTGCGCTGCTGAAGCGCGCGGGTTACGACGTCGTGGGCGTGACGTTGCAGCTTTACGACCAGGGCGCGGCCGCGAAGAAGAAGGGCGCCTGTTGCGCCGGCCAGGACATCCGCGACGCCCGCCGCGTGGCCGAGACGCTCGGCATCCCACACTACGTCCTCGACTACGAGCAGCGCTTCAAGGATCGCGTGATTGCGGACTTCGCCTCGTCCTACGCGCGCGGCGAGACGCCGGTCCCCTGTGTCCGCTGCAACGAGCGGGTGAAGTTCGCCGATCTGATGGATACGGCGCGCGAGCTCGGGGCCGCCGCGCTCGCCACTGGCCATTACATCCGCCGCGTCGAGGGCCCGAACGGCGCGGAACTCCACCGTGCCGCCGACCCGGCGCGCGACCAGAGCTATTTCCTGTTCGCGACGACGCCGGAGCAGCTTGCCTATCTGCGCTTCCCGCTGGGCGATCTGCCCAAGCCCGAGGTGCGCAGGATAGCAACCGAACTCGGCCTCATCACCGCCGACAAGCCCGACAGCCAGGACATCTGCTTCGTGCCCGAGGGCAAGTACGCGAATATCGTGGAGAAGCTGAAGCCTGATGCGGTGAAGCCCGGCGACACTGTGAACCTCGCAGGCGACGTGGTCGGTCACCATGATGGTGTGATTCATTTCACTGTTGGCCAGCGCAAGGGCCTCGGCCTTTCCGGCAATGCGGAGCCGCTGTTCGTCGTCGCACTTGACGCCGCGAACGCGCGCGTCGTCGTCGGCCCGCGCTCGGCGCTCGCCACGCGCATGGTGAACCTGCGCGATGTGAACTGGCTGATCGATGCGCGCGCGCCGTTCGATTGCGCCGTGAAGGTTCGCTCCATGCGCCCGCCGGTTGCCGCCCGCGTCACGCCGCTTGAAGGCCGCGCGGCAACTGTCGAGCTGCTGTCGCCGGAAGAAAGCGTCGCGCCCGGCCAGGCCTGCGTGTTCTACGAACGCGACGGCACGCGCGTGCTGGGCGGCGGCTGGATCTCCCGGGCCGCACCGCAGCGCGTCGCCGCTGAGTAGTCAGCGGTTCGACAGCTGTATCGGATTGCCGTCCGGATCCTTGCCATTGCAGAGGTGGTATTGGCCCTCGGATACTTTGCCGAACTTCGCGCCGCGCTTGTTGAGTGCCTCGCGCGCCTTCGCTACGTCTTTCGCCAGGAACGCGATCTTGGGTCCCTTCCTCCCCGGCGAGGGCGGCCCCGAATGCAGCGCGATCGTGATCCCGCCTGCGTCCAGCTCGCGCCAGCCCGGATCGTTGGTCACGACCTTCAGGCCCATCACGTCGCGGTAAAACTCGGTCATCTTGTCGATCTGCCGCGTGAACAGAATCACGCGCGCCGCCTTCATTTTCATGTCAGGTCCCCTCGTGCATGATGCTTCTACCAGGCTGAGGACTGCCATGCCGCAAGAGCCCGAGCACGAAGCCGTTTTCCTTGAAGCGGCGCCATTTCTTCTGGTCGATGACGTGGTGAAGAGCGGCAAATACTGGCGCGACGTGCTGGGCTTCAATCTTGGCCGCTATTTCGGCAACCCGCCCGGCTTCACGATCATGCAGCGCAACAGCGCCCGCGTGATGCTGCGCCAGGCGCCGGCACAGCCGGCCGCCATCACCAACACATCGAAGCTACGCGAGGCGCTCGATCTCTATATCTGGGTTTCCGATGTGACCGCACTGGCGGATGAGCTCAAACGCCGCGGTGCCGATATCGTCAACCCGCCCGAGTTGGAGGACGGCCGCCGCGAGATGCTGGTGCGCGACCTGAACGGCTATCTCATCTGCTTTGGCGAGGTCCGCGGCTGGCCTTACTAAGCACCGGCCTGAAGCTTCTTCGGCGCCACTACCGTCCACGCCGCCTTCAGCAGATCGCGCAGCTCGGTATCGTTCACGTCCTCGACCTTCACGAAGCTCCACAGCAGCTTGCCCGCCCGCATCGGGGTAAACGTCTGCGGTCGCGTGTCGAACAGCATCATCTGCTGCGCCATGGGCAGCTTGAAGATCCACCGGTTCCTGTCCGCGTGATAAAGCGCGAACGTCTTCTTTCCGACGTTGAACCACGGCCAGGCGTGATCCGGCACCTCGTGCGTGCCGGGGAAGCCGAGCGCGATCTTGCGGATCAGCGCCGCCTTAGGCGCCTTCGCCGCCTCAGGCGAGGGCTTCCCCCTGAAGCTCGCTGTCGTCTTCGTCTTCGTCGCGCTCACGCAATCCATCCCTGAGCTTCCTGGGCGCCGTATGCTTCCACGCCGCGCCGACATAGTCGCGGATCATCGCCGCATCCATGTTGTCCACGTTGATGTAAATCCAGAACGGCGAGCCGTTCTTCATAGGCCGGAAGATGTCCTCGCCTACCGCCACCAACATGAGAATGTGGTCCGGCGGCAGACGGATCATCCAGCTCTCCGACCGGCCCCAATAGAGCAGGAACACCCGCTTGCCGATGTTGAACCACGGCCCGTGCCGGTGGCCCTCCTCCCGCACGTCGGGCAGGGCAAGCGCGATCTTCTTGACCAGCTCGTATTTCGGCGGCCTTTTCATGCGGAGACTGCGCTTCATGGGTCACATTATGCCACGCCGGCCCCGCAACCGGATGGCAGGAGCCACTTTGCCCGCAGGGCAAGTCTCGCCTGTGTCTTTGCCTTGACAGGGAAAGACCCCCTCCCTTACATGCGCGCCCGCACCGGGTTGGCAGCGTAGCTCAGTGGTAGAGCAGGGGAATCATAATCCCTTGGTCGGGGGTTCAAATCCCTCCGCTGCTACCAGATCGCGGCGCTGATCGCCGGTTCAGTGGGCGGTGCCTTATGTCTGACATGCGGTTGGTTCTGGGCGGTGCGCGATCCGGCAAGACGACGAGAGGTCTTGCGATAGCCGCGGCGTTTCCGCCATGCACCTACATAGCGACGGCCGAGGCGCGGGACGACGAGATGCGCGACCGTATTGCGCGCCACCGTGCCGAGCGTGGTGCGGGGTGGGCCACGATTGAGGAGCCTCTCGATCTGCGCGGCGCTATCGCGCGCGCGGCGAACGGCAGGGCCATCCTTGTCGACTGTCTCACCCTCTGGATTTCCAACCTGCTGGAAGTGGGCCGCTCTCCGGAGGACGAGGCGGCCGCCGTTGCGGCCTATGCGGCAACGCTACCCGTCACAACTGTGTTCATCTCCAACGAGGTGGGGTTGGGCATCGTCCCTGACAACGCGTTGTCGCGGGCCTTTCGCGACGCACAGGGGCGAGTCAACCAGATCGTCGCGGCGAAGGCCGACCAGATTGAACTGGTCGTCGCCGGCCAGCCGCTCAGGATCAAGTAGCCGGCGCACGCTGCAATAAGGCAAGGACGCGCGCGCCATGACGCGCAACGCACGTGCGTCATCTGCCGCGCCAGGAAGGCGTCTGTCCGCGCGCACGCATGGCTCGTTGTGAAGGCGCCGTGATAGGCTGTCCCCGACCGTCTCAAACATGCGCCAACTCCGCACCGGCGGCCGCCAGGCGGCGCCACGCCAGCACGAATTGTTCGTCGTTCTCCCGACCGAACACGCCCTCAACGCTGTAGGTGTGCTGCAGATTTTCGCGGGACAGCACGTCGGCTGCGCAACCCTGGGCGATAACCGTCCCGTCTTTCAGCATCACCAGACGATCGCAAAACCGTGTCGCCAGCGGCAGATCGTGCAGCACAGCGACGACCAGCCGTCCTTCCTTCGCCAGTTCCCGCAGCAGCTCCATTACGTGCAACTGATGATAGGGATCGAGCGAGGCGACCGGTTCGTCTACCAACAGCACCGGTGCTTCAACTGCCAGCGCCCGCGCGAGCATGATGCGCGCCCGTTCGCCGCCCGAAAGCGTGGTGACGATGCGCTCGGCGAACTGTCCGACATCGGCGCGCTGCATCGCTGTGCGTACTGCCGCCGCGTCCCGATCCGGCCGCGCCCTGTGCGGCAGGCGGCCAAGCGCCACGACGTGATCGGCACGCAGGGGCCAGTGCAGGGTGTGGCCCTGCGGCAGGTAGGCTATCTTGCGTGCCAGAGCGCGGGTCGGAATCCCGTCGATGTCCTGTCCGTCCATGGCGACCATGCCGCTATCGTGCGGGATGAGGTGCGCCATGGCGCGCAGCAGGGTGGACTTGCCGGCCCCATTGGGGCCAATCAGTCCAATCAATCCACCCGGCGCGAACTCGGCCGTGACATCGCGCAGGATCGGCTTGCCGCCCAGCGAAACCGTCAGGTTGCGCACCGAGAGCGTGGTCATGTCGCCTCGCGCCTTGCCATGAAGATAAGATACAGGGACGCGGGCGTTCCCAGCAGCGCGGTAACGACGCCCAGTCCCAGCTCCGGCACCACCCCAATGGACCGGATTGCCCTGTCCGCGGCCATCAGCAGGACACCGCTTCGAGAGAGTTGCTCCTCAACCCGGCCGCCCGCGTCCCGGACTTCCATCTTTGCAGTGGCGGTCATGCCCCCTCCCTACAGCGACACGCGTATGCCACCGTAGCCGCTCAGCTGGGCCGTGCCGTAGCCAAAGGCGGTCTCGTACTTCTGGTCGAACAGGTTCTCGGCGCGAGCGTAGACCTCGACGTTGTCGAGAATCTTGTAGCTGCCTCCAAGATTGACCACGGCGTAGCTTCCGAGATTGACGATCGAACCCGGAAAGACGCTGAAGTCGGTGTCCAGCGTGTTGGAAGTGTAGCGGACGTTCAGGTTCACGTTTGCCTTGTCCCCGAGAAGCACGTAGTTCGCATTGAAGTTCAGCACGCTTTCGGGCCTGTGTTGCAGGCGAACGCCGGTTGCGTCGCGCGCATAGTTGTAGGTGTACGCGAGATTCAGCGTGAGGTCGTCGATCGGCGCCCAATCGCCAGACACTTCAACGCCGTTCGACACGGTCGTGCCGGGTACGTTGAAGTAGTGGGGCCCCGGTGTGCCGAAGACGCCGCCAAACTCGATCAGGTTCGCGGCTTCCAGCCGGAAATACGTCACGCCGAACGTCAGATTGTCCGTGACGTTTTGATCGAAGCCGGCGTCGAAGCTGCGGCTGATCTCGGGTTTGAGTGCCGGGTTGCCGAGGTTCGGATCGCCGCAGCAGGCGCCGAACAGCTCGAACAGGCTCGGCGGACGGAAGCCGGTGGCGTAGCTGCCCTTGAGCTTGGTGCCGGTCGACCCGATGTTGTAAGCCGCAGTCGCGCGGTACGTGGCGTGCGTGCCGAACAACCCGTTGTCGTCAAGGCGTGCGCCGAAGGTCAGCGACAGGGCCTCGATCGGCGTGACCTCGTATTCCGCGTAGAAGCCGGTATCCCGGATGTGATGGCCAGTGAGATCCGTATCCGAACGACTCGAGTCGCGCTTCGTCTCGACACCGAACACGACGATGTTGTCCGGGTTTAGGGTCAGCACGCCCTTCAAGTCGTACTTGTCGCGGTCGCCCTTGTAGTAGTAGTCCGATAGCGCCCCGTCGAAATTGGTCCGCTCGTTGTGCGCCAGTTGCGCGCCGGCCTCGATCTCCAGCATGCCATTCAGCAGGTTGTGCAGATTGGCGGAGAAGCGCCCCGAATACTGGGTGAAGTAGTCGCCATAGTTCGGCGCGTCGCAGAACGGACCGCCGCAGAAGTCGAAATTCGCCTTGCCGTCGGCATAGCGATAGACCAGCTTCAGATCGATCATGTCGTTGACGGAAAAGTCGAACCGGCCGTTGCTCGAGAGATTGCGATAGCCGTCAGGCTCGGTGTTTCCCGGCAGGTTGCTGTCGGCGGCTGAAAAACCACCCGTATTCAGATATTGCAGGGTCGCGTTGTATCCGAAGCGATCGTTGTCCAGCCCGCCCTGGATACGCCCGCCCACCATGTAGGTGTCGTAGCTCCCGCCTTCGCCGAACCCAAGGACGTCGAGGTCAGCGCGGCCGCGCGCGGTGTCGATGCTGATCACGCCACCGACGGCGTCGCCGCCGTAGAGAACGCTTTGCGAGCCGCGCAAGATCTCGATGCGGTCAATGCCCGATGCCGTGAGCTCCGAGAAGTCGAAGGCGGACTGGGTGCGGCTCGGATCGGACACTTCGACGCCGTCGAGCAGCACGAAGGTTTCGTTTGTCGGCGCACCGCGCAGCTGCACGCTGGAGTTCGTGCCGCGCGGTCCAGATTGATTGACCGTCAGCCCCGGCGTTGTCTGCAGGATGTCCGTGACGAACACGGTTTGCTGCTGCCGGATGTCCGTGGCGGTGATCACCGACACCTCCGAGCCGATCTTCGACAGATCGGTCGGGGTGCGCGTCGCCGAAACGACCACGGTTTCGGGCCTGCTGTCAGCCGTGGCAGGAACAGCAACACTGGAAAGCAGAAGGGCAAGCGTGATGGATCGCAGGCGTAACGCCATAAGTCGTCTCCGTTCAAAGGGGCAAAGCCCCGGCCAAAACACCGGCGGTGGAGACGTTTCGGCTGTGTGGTGAGAGAACCGGCTACCCGGTCACACCCGCACGGCCCCGCCCGCCATCAGGTGTCGCCTCTACGGAGGTCCGCTCTTTCGGCATGCCCCGGCCGACAGACGGGCGACTTCGATGGCAGGTCTCCTGGCTCTTGGATCTTTGCCCCTTCCGTGCCTTCCCAGAGTTTGCGCTCCAGTGGCAGTTACGGCGGGGACTCCCCAATGACAGTTGCGGGTACAGCTGCCGATTTGCTTGCCTATCCAGGCGCGCGCACGGCATTCCCTTTTGACCTCCTCTCGGAGGACCATCACAAAAAAAGCTATCCAAGCTGTAGGCGCTTCGCAAGTGCGAAAACAAATGCCCACTTGCGGTAATGCGAATGCCGTTCGTAGTGCAAGGGATCACCGGTCGATCGCCACGCACGTCCAGAACGATCAGTTCGACACGGGCGCAGACGTGTCCGTCATGGCTCGCCAAGAGGCCGGCGTGCGCGGAAGAGCAGGTGCATGAAGAATGGCGTTCCAAGGAACGCCGTGACCACACCGAGCTTCAGCTCGTTGGTGGTCGGCACCGCGCGAACCAGCACGTCGGCCGCCGTCAGCAGTACCGCGCCGGCCAACGCGGACGGGATCAGCAACCGCGACGGCCGCGATCCCGCCAACGGCCGCAGGATGTGCGGCACGACGAGACCGACGAAGCCTATGGAGCCGCTCACAGCCACGCAAGCACCCACGCCCAGCGCCACAGCCGCCATCAGGCGCAGCTGCACCGCACGCAGGTTGAAACCAAGCGACTTGGCTGTCTCCTCGCCCAGGGTGAGCGCGTCCAGCGCTTTGCGGTCCCAGAGGAACAGCACCACGCTCACCGCCGCAAAGGGTAGCACCAGCCACACCTGCTGCATGCTGCGGTCCTCGACCGATCCGAGCAACCAGAACGCTATCTCCAGCGCCGCGAAGGGATTGGACGACAGGTTCAATGCCAGCGAGATCGCCGCTCCCGCCAGGGTGCCCATGGCGATGCCGCCGAGAATCAGCGTCACGGCGCTGTCTGAAATTCGCACGAGCGCCATGAGAACGAGCGTCGCACCCAGCGCTGTCGCGATGGCGAAGAGTGGCAGCGCCCAATCGGAGTTTTCGGCGAAGCCGAAATACAGCGCGATCACGCCACCGAGCGCCGCGCTGTTGGAAAGACCTAGCGTCGATGGCTCTGCCAATGGATTGCGCAGATAACCTTGCAATGCGGCCCCAGACAGCCCCAGCACGCCGCCCACGATCAATGCCAGCAGCGCGCGGGGCAGACGGATTTGCCCGATGATGGCCACCGCAATCGGATCGCCGTGACCAAACAGCGCCGCCAAGGCCCTTGCCGGTGGAATGAACGCCGTGCCTACGCCCAGCGAAACGGTCGCCACAACCACCAGCAGGACCGCGAGCAGGCCCCAAAGCGCGACGGGAGAGCGGGTATTCATGCGCCCCTCGCCAATGCGGCTGCGAACGTTCTAAGAAGCCGGCATGAGAGCGCCGCGCACGTCATGAAAGTCACTTTCGTCCTCGCCGCCCTGTTGCTCTGCGTGGTTCAAGCCGTCGCTGCAGGAGCGCCCCGCCGCATCGTCTCCACGAACCTGTGCGCCGACCAATACCTGATCGCACTCGCGGACAAGGACCAAATCGCCGCGCTTTCCGAATATGCGCGAGATCCGGCTCTGTCCTTCTACGCCCGTGAAGCTCAAGCCTATCCCACTGTGCGCGGCAACGCCGAGGGCATCCTGCCGCTGAAGCCGGACTTGATCGTCGGCAGTCCTTCCCGCGGTCTCCAGACCCGCTCGTTGCTGAAGCGGTTCGGGCTCGGGATTCTCGACATCGGCGCGGACAACAGCTTCGCCGACATCGTCGAGCACACCCGCCTCATTGCTGACGCCATCGGCCATCCCGGGCGCGGCGCGGCGTTGATCGCCAAGATGCAGGCGCAACTTGCGCAAATCCCCGCTCTGCATGCCGCCGCGCCGCCGACGGCCGTCTATTACCAGCGCCAGGGCTTCGTGACCGGCCCCGGCACGTTGATGGACGAGATGATGCGCAGGGTCGGTCTGAGCAACATGGCGATACGTTTCGCCGACGGCACCCTGGCGCGGGTCGACCTGGAAACGATCGTCTCCGCCCAGCCGGACTTCATCATCTTCACCAACGACAGGCGCCACATTCGGGATTGGGGCGCGATGCTGCTCAATCATCCCGCGCTCGCGGCCGTCCGCAGCAAGCGCATCTATGTCCCCGACAATCTCACGGTTTGCGGTGGCCCTTCATACCCGCCGGCCACCGCCGCGCTCTCCCGCGCGCTGCACGCGAACTAGAGCTCGATCCGGGAGACGGCGGCTGTGGATGTTCGCGCAGGATGAGGAATACGATTCCCTATGTCCTGCTGAGTACCTGTAATAGAATGGATGTGATTGATAGCGGCCCATCTGCCGAGCAGCGATGAACAACCTTGTCAGAGGTTCTGAGGGAATCATAATCCCTTGGTCGGGGTTTCAAATCCCTCCGCTGCTGCCAAATCCCTCGCCGTGGCACCGTCAGGTGCGATGGCAAGACAGACTGAGGTGACGTGTTGACGACGAAAGCCGGCGTTGCCCCCACTATCGACGACATCCGCGCCGCCGCGCGCGTCATCCAGGGCCAGGTCGAGCGCACGCCGACCCGCCACTCCGATACGCTTTCGCGCATCGCTGGCGCCGACGTGCATCTGAAATTCGAGAACCTGCAATACACCGCCTCGTTCAAGGAACGCGGCGCGCTCAACAAGCTGCTGTCGCTGACGGAAGACGAGAAGAAGCGCGGCGTCATCGCCATGTCGGCCGGCAACCATGCCCAGGGCGTCGCCTATCACGGCGGCCGCCTCGAAATCCCGGTGACGATCGTGATGCCCGAAGGCACGCCCTTCACCAAGGTGAAGCACACGCGCGATTTCGGCGCCGACGTCATCCTCCACGGCGCGACGCTGACGGAAGCTGCGGCACGCGCACATGCCATCGCGGCGGAAAAGAACCTCACCTTCGTCCACCCCTACGACGACCCGCTGATCATCGCCGGCCAGGGCACCGTCGCGCTCGAGATGCTCGCCGATGCCGAAGAGCCGCTCGACACCCTCGTCGTTCCGATCGGCGGCGGCGGCTTGATCTCCGGCGTTGCCATCGCGGCCAAAGCAATCAACCCGAACATCCAGATCTACGGCGTGCAGACCCGCGCCTATCCCGCGATGTTCGACATCATCAAGACGGCCAACCTGCCCGCCGCCGGCCAGACCATCGCCGAAGGTATCGCGGTGAAGGAACCCGGCCTGCTGACGCGCGAGATCGTGCGCGCCAACGTCAAGGACATCCTCCTCGTCGACGAAGTGCAGATCGAGGAAGGCATCGGCGCGCTGCTCGAGATCGAGAAGACGGTGGTCGAGGGTGCAGCCGCCGCAGCCTTCGCCGCGGTCCAGGAGAACAAGCAGCTCTTTGCCGGCCGCAACATCGGCGTGGTGCTCTCCGGCGGCAATATCGACATGCGCCTTTTGTCGAACGTGATCCTGCGCGAGCTTTCGCGCGAGGGCCGCATCCTGTCGCTGGAAGTGATGATCGAGGACCGTCCCGGCCTGCTCGCCCGCATCGCCACCATCGTGGGCGACCACGGCGGCAACATCCTGGAAGTGAGCCACAACCGCATGATGACGGACACGCCCGTAAAATCGGCCTATCTCGGCATGGTGGTGGAGGCGCGCGACCGCGCCCACGCGCAGGAGATCCGCAACGCCGTCACAGCCGACGGCTTCACGCTGCGCCAGCCCGGCTAGAGCCGGCTAGGGCGCGGCGCCTCCCCGCACCGCGCCCTTCCCCTCAACCGTTGCCGGCTGCCTTTTTGCAGGCGTCGTACAGCTCGTCGATCTTGTACGACTTGCACTTGGGCAGCAGGGCCTCTGCGCCGCCGGTGTCGCCAGACTGCGCCAGGATCTGGATGTGCTTGGGCAGCAGGACCGGCGAGTCCTCAAACTTGACCGTCGCCTGGTCCATCAGCGTCAGCGCGCCCGGGAAGTCGTCGCGCGCGAGGTGCAGGTCGATCAGCCGCGAGTAGATCTCCCACGAGGCCTCCGGCCCGTTCGCCGCGCGCACCAGCGCGGCTTCCGATTGCGGCTTGTTGCCGTTCCTGTCGTAGTACTCGTACGCCACGAACTGCGTGTAGGCATGGTCCGCCGTCGGCGTGGTCGAGGACCGGGTGACCTCGCTGCGCGCGCTGTCGGCGGTACCTTGGCTCGAATCCGCCAGATACGCCGCCGCGTTCTCCGCCGCTGCGTAGTGCGCGAGCATTGCCGTCATCGCGATGCCGTCCTTGGTCCTGTTGCCTTCCGCCCAGGGCAATGGCGTCGGCGCCGCCGGCAGCGTGTCGCGATATTCGCGGAACGCATAGTTGGACAAGAGCTTCAACCGCTCCGGCGCCGGATGATGCGCCACGGCTTCTTCCGACATGTTGTCGACATAGGTGTCGAAGGCGAAGATCGCGAGGTCGGTCCAGTTGCCGCTCATCGCATTGTTCACCGCGCCGAGGACATTGCCGAAGCTGAAGCCGCCCCCGCCATGCTTGCCGGCCCTGGACGCGTCGCGCGCCGCCGCTGCCGCCGCCGCCGCTTCGGCCTCCTGCGCCGCCAGCTTGTCCATCACCGCGGTCGCCGCCTCGCCGTCATAGCCCGCGCGCACCATCAGGTCGAAGCCGAGCGCGTCGGCCGCGTCCTCCTGGTTCTGTGACATCTGCGGCCCCAGCACGTTGGCCGAGAGCTTCGCGAGATGCCGCGCTACATCCAGGCCGCGTGCGATATCTCCGCCACCGGCCGCGCCGCTTACGAGCGCCGCGTCAGCGATGCCCTGCACCGCCGCGCCGTTCACCACCGCGTAGTACTGCGCCTTGTTCGCCCAGTCCTTCTCGTGATGGCGATAGATCGCGTGGCTCACCTCATGACCCAGGATGAAGGCGAGTTCGTCCTCGTTGTCGAGTTGCTCCAGCAGGCCCACGGTGATGATAATCGTGCCGTCCGGCGTGCACAGGGCCGAGAACTCCGGCGCGGCCAGCACGCGCACCTGCGGCTGGAACGACGGCGGCAGCGGTACGCCGCGCAGCAGCTTCGCAAGCACGCCGTTCGCATAGGCCTGCATCAGGGGCGAGGGCACGAACCCGTTGGCGCGTGCCCGCATGATGCCCAGCGCCAGCGGCCGGCCGGCGGCCACGTCGCTGTAGTCGGCGGCTGGATGGAGCTGGTCGATCGCCTTGCCCTTGCCGGGATAGCCGTTGGCCAGCGCCGGCGTTGCCAGCAGGCACAGCGCGGCAGCCGCGCTCGCAATCAGGCGCTTCACTGCGTGCCTCCCTTCGGCTTGGGGCAATCCTCGCCCAGCGCGCGCGTCGATCCGACCTTGGTCGAGTCGCCGCCCATCGCCAGGTTGCGGCAGATCGCGGGTTTCTTGCCGAGCAGGCGGTAGTTGACCATGTGCGGCGGCACCCACACGGCCTGTCCGTCGATTGTGACCTGCAACATCATGTTCGGCGCCTGCTGCGCCACCGCCAGGCATTTCGGAAACTTGTCGTCGTCCAGCGACTTGATGCGCCTGCCGGTCGGTCCGTCGTAGAGATCCACCTGCGGTGTCCGTGCCGAAAGCACCGCGTTACCCGTCACGTTCGGGCAATCGTCGGCCGCAAGGGCCGGCGCGGCGGAAAACAGGACCGCGCCCGCCAGCGCGCACAACAACACGTTCGTTCTCATGCCGATGTTGCTCCCTTTGTGTCGTCGGGCACCCCGCCCGCGACGTGATGCAGATAGCCCCAAAACGAATCCGGCACGCCGATCAGCAGCATCGCTGCCAGCTCCACCGAGATGAAAACCACCTCGACCCAGTTCGCGACCGAAAGCCCGACCCACAGCGCCAGCAGCAAACCGATGCTGAGTCCCAGGAAGAAGCCGAACCAGTGCCAGAAATTCTCGATCCCCTTGTCGACGAACCATTCGTAGATCGCGTCGCGCTCGCCTTCTTCTTCGTGGGTTGGCCGTTTCGCAGTCTTGCGCGCCCGGACGCGCCGCATGTGCATGAACGACAGGATCAGGATGACGGGTATGATCGCCAGGACCTGCGCCGGCTCGTTGCCCATCGTGAAACCCGCGACCGTCATCACGTTCTGGTACGGTTTGCCGTGGAAGCTGATGAGATTGTCCATCGCCATCGCGTGCACGAACACGTTGGCCTGCAGCCCGTTGACCGGCGTGTAGGAGGTGTCCTGCGCGCCCTTGAGCGCACCGCCATAGAATACGACGCGGTCGGTTAGCAGCGTGGTGATGTCCGGGTCCTGGTCGCCGCGCAGCAGGGCCTCCACCGGAACGATGCCGTTGTAGGGGCAGTGTCCCTGGGCCGTGCTCTTGTCGAAAAATGCGCGCCAGATGCGCAGGACGGCGCTCGCCTGCGTGCTGCAGGGACGCGTCGTGCCGTCCTCGTCGTGATAGGTGCGCCATTTCAGATTGATGGGATCGGTGTTGGTGCCCCACACCAGCTCCATCCGGCCCTTCAGCGGTTCGAGCGGCATGTTCGGATACACATCCCGGAACACGTGCAGCGCAAGCGACGGGCAGGTGGCGCCTGCAACCTCGCCCTTTGCGTTATAGCAATGGCCGCTCGCCGGATACTGGCGCACGACGCCATCATAGACGTCGATCGTCGGGTCGAGGATGGCGTACGCCGCCTTGGCGAGTTCGGGGCGCAGCGGATGCTCACCGAAAGGCAGGTCGGTGCCGCCTTCGAAGTACAGGGGCACACCGGCCTTCTTGTAGCGATCGATCTCGCCTATCAGGTCGGGAAGCGTGTCATCTGCGCGTGAGTCGACGAACAGGAAATCTACCACCACGGCCTTTGGGTGATATTGAAGGATCGCATCCAACGCCTGCTTGTGCGCGCCATAGTTCCAGGGCCACGGCATCTGGAGGGCCTGCAGCGTGTATTCCTCGATCAGCGCCACGCTGACCTTGTCACGTCCCGTCGTCGGATAGAGATAGGGACCGGTGATCAGCAGGTTCGACACGTCCTGCGAGTAGCGCTGCGTGAGATCGCTGAAGCCGAACGGATTGAGAGCGATCTGGAGCCAGGCGAAGAACATCAGCACTGCCGCGACGAACCAGAACGGCACGTGGTCCTTCAGCTTCTCGACATGCACGCGGTTCGGCTTGCGCGCACGGTGGACGACGCGCGCCAGCAGGCCGCCTCGCGGCAATGACTCAGCCTCGGTCGTCACGAAAGAAGGGTTTCCCCGTTTGCGTTGAGACTATGGCTCCCCAAAATGGGCAAAAAAGGGATTTCAGCGCGGAATGCTTACGATGCTGTGACTGTCTGCGCATGGTTGGAACTATCGGCTGAACTTCTCGGAAAGGATGATGGACGACACGGTCCGCGCCACGCCGCTGGCGCGGCCGATGCGGTCGAGCAGGGCGTCGATCCGCGCCGGCGTCTCGGTCTCCACCGTCGCGATCAGGTCGAAGGTGCCGGATACCGCGGCCAGCGAGCGGACCTCCGGCATTTTCTTCAATTCCGCCGTTACGCGGTCGGCACGTTTGGGGTCGGTCTCGATCATCACCACCGCGCGCAGCTTCGCGGCATCCGCCGTGTCAGACAGCCGCACGGTGTAGCCGCGGATCGTCCCCTCGCGCTCCAGCCGCGCAATGCGTTCCTGCACGGTGGAGCGCGCCAGGTTCAGCTTGCGCGCCAGCGACGCCGTCGGCTCGCGCGCATTGGCGCGCAGCAGGGCGACAAGCCTGGCATCGGAATCCCGCATCGGCCGCTCCCCGTCGAATCGCCGGAGGAGCCTGCGATTCGCCGGGCGCGAAAGCAACTTCCGTCGCTTCACCGCCTCCCGGCCGGCATGCCGACGCCCGAGAATCTCCGCAGGGTTTGGGAGGAATGCATGAAGAAGGTTCTGCTTGTCGGCGGGGGCAAGATCGGCGTCGCCATCACCGAGTTCCTGTCGTCGACCGGCGACTACACCGTCACCGTGGCCGACCGCGATGCCAGCGCACTCGCGCTCATGCCGAAGAAGAACGTCACCTTGCGACAGACCGAGATCGGCAACGCCGAGAATTTTGCGCACGAGGTGGAGGGTCACGACATCGTCCTCTCCGCCACACCCTTCCACCTGACCGCGTCGGTGGCAGAGGCTGCCAAGCGCGCGGGCGCGCACTACCTCGACCTGACCGAGGACGTCGAATCCACCCGCATCATCAAGAGACTCGCCAAAGGCGCCGATACCGCCTTCATCCCCCAATGCGGCCTCGCCCCCGGCTTCATCTCGATCGTCGCCGCCGACCTCGCCAGGAAGTTCGACAGGCTGCGCGAGGTGCAGATGCGCGTGGGCGCTCTGCCGGTCTTCCCGACAGGTGCGCTCAAATACAATCTCACCTGGTCGACCGACGGCCTGATCAACGAATATTGCAACCCCTGCGAGTCGATCCGCGACGGCCACCGCGTCGAGGTCCCCGCGCTCGAGGAGCTGGAAGAGTTCGCCCTCGACGGCACCGAGTACGAAGCGTTCAACACCTCTGGCGGCCTCGGCACGCTGTGCGACACGCTCGAAGGCAAGGTCGAGAACCTGAACTACAAGACGGTCCGCTATCCCGGGCACCGCGACATCGTGAAGATGCTGGTGCGCGATCTGCGCCTTGGTGTCCGCCGCGACGTGCTGAAGGACGTGTTGGAGACCGCGATCCCGATCACCTTCCAGGACGTGGTGCTGGTGTTCGTCACCGTGTCCGGCTGGCGCGAAGGCCGCCTCACCCAGGAGAGCTACGCCAGGAAGATCTACAGCCAGCGGGTCGGCGACCGCCCGATGAGCGCCATCCAGATCACGACCGCCGCGGGCATCTGCGCGGTGTGCGACATGCTGGTCGACGGCAAGTTGCCGAAGAAGGGCTTCGTGCGTCAGGAAGAGGTGAAGCTGGCCGATTTCCTGTCCAACCGCTTCGGCCGCTACTATGCCAAGGGGCACTGACGCCAGCGGAACGCACGCCATGAACCACACCCTTTCGCATTTCGGCATCGTTCCGCACGGCCATCACGTCGTGCACTCGCCGATCGACGGCGCCGAGATTGGCCGTGTAGCTTTCGATGATGCGAAGTCGATCGATGCCAAGGTTGCTGACGCCGTCACGGCCTTCCGCATCTGGCGCGATGTGCCGGCGCCGAAACGAGGCGAACTGGTCCGCCTGTTCGGCGAAGAGCTGCGCGCCAACAAGGAGGCACTCGGCCGCCTCGTCACCCTTGAAGCCGGCAAGATCCTGCAAGAGGGATTGGGCGAGGTGCAGGAGATGATCGACATCTGCGATTTCGCGGTCGGTCTTTCGCGCCAGCTCTACGGCCTCACCATCGCCTCCGAGCGCCCTGGGCACCGCATGATGGAGACGTGGCATCCCGCCGGCTCCGTCGCGGTGATCTCCGCCTTCAACTTCCCGGTCGCGGTGTGGGCGTGGAACGCCGCGCTCGCCTGGGTCTGCGGCGACAGCACGATCTGGAAGCCGAGCGAGAAGACACCTCTGACCGCGCTCGCCTGCCAGGCGCTGTTCGAGCGCGCTGTGGAGAAGTTCGGCGCCGCTCCCGCGCACCTCTCGCAGGTCGTCCTCGGCCTGCGCGACGCCGGCGAGGCGCTTGCGAGAGACGCCCGCATCCCGGTCGTCAGCGCCACCGGCTCAACCCGCATGGGCCGGGAACTGGCGCCCGTCGTCGCCGCGCGCTTCGGCAAGGCGATTCTCGAGCTCGGCGGCAACAACGCGATGGTCGTGGCGCCGACCGCCAAGCTCGATCTCGCCGTCCGTGCCATCCTGTTCGCTGCCGTCGGCACCGCCGGCCAGCGCTGCACCACGCTCCGCCGTCTTTTCGTGCACGACTCGATCTACGACAAGCTCGTCCCCGCGCTGAAGAAGGCCTACGCGAACCTTCCCATCGGCAATCCGCTCGACGCCGGCACGCTGGTCGGCCCGCTGATCGACAGGCAGGCCTTCGACAACATGGAACGCGCCCTAGCCTCGGCCCGCGGCGAAGGTGGCGTGGTGACAGGCGGCGGCCGTACGCTGGCCGACAAGTTCCCCGATGCGCATTTCGTCCATCCGGCCATCATCGAGATGCCGGCGCAGACGCCGACCGTCTGCCACGAGACCTTCGCGCCGATCCTCTACGTGATGCGCTACACCGATTTCGCCGACGCGCTTGCCCGCCACAATGCCGTGCCGCAGGGTTTGTCCTCCTGCATCTTCACGCAGGACATGCAGGAGGCCGAGCGTTTCCTCGCGGTTTCCGGCTCCGACTGCGGCATCGCCAATGTGAACATTGGCCCGTCCGGCGCCGAGATCGGTGGCGCGTTCGGCGGTGAAAAGGAGACCGGCGGCGGCCGCGAATCCGGCTCCGATGCGTGGAAGGCCTACATGCGCCGCCAGACCGCCACCATCAACTATTCCGACGCACTCCCGCTGGCCCAGGGGATCGCCTTCAACGTCTAGACATCGGCCTCCCGGGTTCCCATATGCACGGCCAGGAGGCCGCCCATGCTGCACGCGCTGTTCTTCTGGCCCTTGTTCTTCTGGTCGCCTTTCCATGGGCTTGGCGGTCTGATCCTCGTGATCGTCGTCCTCGCGCTCGTCTTTGGGCCGCGCCGCTATTACTGGCGGTATCCCTATTACGGCCATCCGTGGAACCCGCCCGGCAGCCGCGCTGAAGCCCTCAGCATCCTGGAGCAGCGTTATGCCCGCGGCGAAATCCAGCGCGACGAGTACCTTCAGAAGAAGCAGGACCTCGGCGGCTAGGCGGTCGCCATTTACTAGTTCTTCACCACGTTCTTTCGGCGCGCAAGCCCGCTCGCTACCCTTCGCGCGTTCCGTGAGGGATTTGTGGGATGCCGAAGAACGTGGCGCAGTTCACGGGGATCATCGTTACGGCGATCATCGTGTTCGGGACGGACATGGATGTGTTCTACGCCATGCCGCTCGGCATCGTGGCGGGCGCGCTGGCAACATTCTTCGTCGCCGTCGGGGACAACCGCGAAAAGCTGGCGAAGCTGGCCCAATAAGTTCAACTTGCCCGAATAATTGTCACGCTTTGTCGCCTCACGGCATGTTGACTGCGTTAGCGGCAGGTCTCTGATCTAGAAATCGCGCGTTGCGAACCAGCGCGCCATGAACACCCACGTCATCCAGGCAGATGCCGAAATCCCGGGGCGCGAGCATTTCGCCCGCCATGGCTATGCGGTGCTCCCGTCGCTGCTGGCGCCCGCGCTCACCGACTTCTTCTGGTCCTACATCCACACCAAATATGCCGCCGGCCTCATGGTCTGGGGCGACGCGCTGGTGCCGATGACGCCCGCGTCATACGGCGACAGCGCCGCCGAGGGCCTGCTCGAATACGTCCAGCCGCAGATCGAGGCAGTCACCGGCCGCGAGCTCCTGCCGACCTATTCCTATCTGCGCATCTACAAGCGCGGCGATAGATTGCTCAGCCACCGCGACCGCCCGGCGTGCGAGTTCAGTCTCAGCCTCAACATCGGCCAGACGCCCGAGACTCCATGGCCCCTGTTTATCGAGAACGCCTCCAGCGGTGCGCGCGTCGACCTCAAGCCCGGCGACGCCTTGCTCTACCGCGGCATCGATCTCTTTCACTGGCGCGAGCCTTACGCCGGCAACCAGCTGGTGCAGGTCTTTCTGCACTGGGTAGATGCCGACGGTCCGCATGCGTCGCAGAAATACGACGGCCGCCCGTCGCTCATGCTGGGTAAGGCGCAGATCAGGGCGTAGTTTAGCCGTTGTCCGGCGGGATCGTGTTCAGCGCCGTTTCCAGCTCCTGGAACGACGGTTGCGCTTCGCTCGGTACGCTGCCGCGGCCAATCTCCACCGAGACCTGCGCGGCGTTGCCGTGCAGATGCGCGACCATGATGTCGCGGATCACGTAGTAGAAGTGCGCGTCCTCGTCGACCACCGCTTTCAGGCGCGAGCCCATCGGACCGACGATGCCATAGGCCAGGAACACGCCCAAGAACGTGCCGACCAGCGCCGAGCCGATCATGCCGCCGAGGACCTCCGGTGGCTCGCTGATTGCGCCCATGGTCTTGATGACGCCCAGCACCGCAGCCACGATGCCCAGCGCCGGCAGGCCGTCCGACATCGAGGTCAGCGCGTTGGCGCCGACCAGCGCTTCGTGGTGATGCTTCTCAAGCTGCTTCTCCATCGCCGCCTCAACCTGATGCGGGTCCTCGAGGCTCATGGTCATCATGCGCAGCGTGTCGCAGATGAAATCGAGCGCGAAGTGGTCCTTCATGATCTTGGGATAGCGCTTGAAGATCGAGGAGTCCTGCGGCTTCTCGATATGCGCTTCGAGCGCGATCATGCCCTTGGACTTCATCGTCTTGGTGATGAGGAACAAAAGGCACAGGAGGTCGGTGTAGTCCTTCGGCTTCCACTGCGGGCCGCCGATCACCTTGCCCAGCGAGCCGAAGATCTTCTTCATGTTGTACATCGAGCCGGCGATCAGCATCGCCGCGACGGCCGCGCCGAAGATCGTGATGATCTCGTGCGGCAGGGCCTCGAACACCACGCCCAGCGAACCGCCGGTCATGAGGTAGCCGCCGAACACGCACGCGAAGAGAACTACGATGCCGCCGATCTGGAGCATGGCCCGCCCGAATTCGTTACTCTGGCGGTTACTATTAACGCCCGCGGCTTAAGAACCGCTGAAGAACAGGCGGCAGGCGTTACCTATTCCTTAATCCCGGACAGTTTGCGGCTCACCAGCGTCACCAGTTGCTCGGCTACCGCGTCGCCATGGCGAAGTGCTTCGTCCTCCGTCCGCGAGGACCGCAGGATAGCGTCGATGTGCAGGTGAATGACGGCGCGATCGGCATCGGTGCGCAGCATCGCGACCGCGTCCAGGTACCGGCAGAGGCCGTTTGCGATGCGCCCTGTCGCGGTCAAACCCGCCGTACCGGCAAGGCCGCGGATCTCGTGTGCCGCCTCAAAGGTCGCCGGCAGATCACCCGCCTGCGCCGCCCGCTCCATTTCGTCGACCAGGCCGAGAACGGCGCCACGCAGCTCCGCTGTCTTCATTGCGATCACGCGGGCGGCGCGCGCCAGCGTCTTGGTGCTCTTAAGCATCGCAGCAACCGCCTGGCGGCGCTCCCGCGGCACGAGCGGCTTGTAGTTCGCGGCGGATATGAAGTTGGCTTGCGGCTTCTTGCTCATATGCGTCACGTCTCAGCGGATGGCGATGTCTTCCTGGTCTTCGCGGCGCCGGAATGGTCCGGTGAATTCCGGTGTCTGGCGCCGCCGCCGGTCCGGACCGAAATATTCACCGCCACGCACGAAAGCGCGCGGTCGATTGACGATCTCGGCGATCCGCTGGATCAGGCTGCCGGCGGCGATCGGCTTGGCCAGTACCTCCGTCACGCCTGCATCGCGCGCGGCCTCGACGCGGTGCTTCTCTGTGTGGCCGGTGACCATGATGATCGGGATGTAGGGGTTGGGGCTCGTCGGGGAATGGCGCACCTCGCGCACGAAGGCCAGGCCATCGACCGGACTCATCGAAAGATCGGTCAGGATCAGGTCAGGTTCCTTGCGGCGCAGCAGGTCGAACGCACCGGCGCCATCCGTGGCTTCGAAGATCGCCGCAATCCCCAATGCGTGAAGCAGCGCCTTCAAAAGCGCGCGCATGTGCGGGTTGTCTTCGATGACCAGCGCTTTCAGATGGTCCAACGCTCCCTCAGACACGGCAATCCCGCTTCGGCTAAGAGATGCGCCGCCATCGCGAACGAGCGCGATGAGCCGCTTGCGACGATGTACCCGGCAACGTCAAGATTGGTTTCACTCCGATCTTCGGGCGCGGACAGTAGAAATACGTAGTTACCAATTTCTTACCGGGATTCGGCAAGGGAACAAGATGAAATCTCGTCTCCGCCAGCTGTTCGAGCCGTTTGTCCTCGACACGGCGATGACCGCAAGGGCGCTGCTGACTCCGGTCGCTTTCGGTGCGCACGCCATGGTGTTCGACCGCAACGGACGTGTGTTGTTGGCGCGGCATTCCTACCACTCCGTCCTCGGGTTTCCCGGCGGCGGAGTCGCAGGCGGCGAGCCGCCCGAGCAAGCGGTGTTGCGCGAACTGCGCGAGGAGCTTGGCGGGATGCGTTCCGATCCTCCCGTTTTGGTTGGGCTTTACACGCGTCGCGTCGGCTGGGTGACGAACCTCATCGCTCTTTATCGCTTGATGAATGCGGAGGTCGATTTCCGTCCGAACCTCGAGGTTCGCGAGATTGTCTTCGTCGATCCCGCCGACCCGCCAAGCGGGATCGGTAGCGGTACCGCGCGGCGACTGGCCGAGCACGTCAGCCAGTCACCGCCGAGTCCTTACTGGTAATCCTCTAGACGTTCGAAGCGTCTTGAAGGGAGGTGTCCGCAACGCCGTTGAATGAGAAGGGCGGACGGATCAACCAGCTGTTTGCCGTTCCGGCTGCGGCGAGGTGGCGGAGCGGGAGACCGGGAAGAACTTCTCCTTCATCTGCCCGAACGCCTCGGTCGCGATCAGCTCCGGCGTCCAGCCCGATTCCTTCGTCAGGTTCATGATCGGACGCGGCTGGCTGTAGAGTTCGATGGTCTCGCCCCGCGCGCCGAAAATCTGGCCGGATACGTTCTTCGCCAGGTCGGAGCAAAGTGCGACGGCGAGCTTCGCCGGCTGGTCGGGACGAATCAGCGCCGCCATCTGCTCGCGGCGCTTTGCCTGCGCTTCGTCGCGGATCGGGACCGATTGGGTCAGGCGGGTCCACGCGACCGGCGCGATGATGTTGGAGCGCACGTTGAACTTCGCGCCTTCCATCGCCAGCACGCGCGAGAGGCCCATGATGCCGAGCTTTGCCGCGGCGTAGTTCGTCTGCCCGATATTGCCGATCAGGCCCGAGGTCGAAGTGAAGAGGGCATAGGAGCCGTCCTGCTGCTCGCGGAAATGTTCGATCGTCGCGCGGCACACGTTGAAGTGGCCCTTCAGGTGCACCTCGATGATCTTGTCCCAGTCGGCTTCCGTCATTTTGTGGAACATGGCATCTCGCAGGATGCCCGCGGGGTTCATCACCGCATGCAGTCCGCCGAACTCCTTCAGGGTCTGGTCGCGCAGCGCCTCCATCGCCTTTAGCGACGTCACGCTGTCCGAGTTGGAGAACGCCTTGCCGCCGCCGGCGCGGATTTCGCGCGCCACGACTTCCGCCGGGCCGGCAGAGCCCTCGTCATCGCCGTGGATGCCGCCGCCCAGATCGTTGACCACGACCTTGGCGCCCTCTTTGGCTGCGATCAGGGCGCAGTCCTTGCCAATGCCGTTGCCGGCGCCCGTCACCCAGACGACTTTGCCTTCCAGAATACCCATCGCTTCCTCCGTTGCTGTATCAAACTCGATTGTCATGGCCCGCAGTGCGGGTCATGACAGTTGTGATCAGACCGGATCCCAGCCGAACGTGCCCGTGGTCGGCTGGAGATCGACGAAGGTCGGCTTCAGCGCCGTCATGCAGTGCTCGGCGATCGTTGCCGGCGTCCAGCCCTCCAGCTTGGCCATGCCGCGCACCGGGCGGGGCTGGCTCATCAGGAAGATCTCGTTGCCGCGGGCGACGAATATCTGTCCGTTGACGTCCTTGCACGCCGGCGACGCGAGCGACACCGCCAGCTGCGCCACCTGGTCGGCGCGCATGAAGTTCTTCATGCGGTCGACGCGCTTGGCGCTGGCTTCGTCCTTCACTGGGATCGTCGCGATCATGCGCGACCACGCGAACGGCGCGATGCAGTTGGAGCGCACGTTCTTGGCCTGGCCTTCCATCGCGATGATGCGCGACAGGCCGACCACGCCCATCTTTACCGCCGCATAGTTCGCTTGCCCGATATTGCCGATCAGCCCCGAGGTCGAGGTGAACAGCACATACGAGCCTTCGCCCTGCTCGCGGAAATGATTGATCGTCTGGCGCGTCACGTTGTAGGCGCCGTTCAGGTGCACGTTGACGACCATGTCCCAGTCCTGGTCGGTCATCTTGTGGAACATGGTATCGCGCAGGATGCCGGCGGGATTGATCACCGCATGGAGTCCTTTGAACTCGTCCATCGCCTGCTGGATCATGTGGCCGACGCCCTTGCGGTCGCTCACGCTGTCGCTGTTCGCCGCCGCGCGCCCGCCAGCCTTGCGGATTTCCGCCGCTACCTGCTCGGCGGGGCCGGCCGAACCTTCGTCGCCGCCCGCGACCGCGCCGCCCAGGTCGTTGACCACGACCGCCGCGCCCTCTTTCGCCGCCAGCAACGCGCATTCCTTGCCGATGCCGTTGGCGCCGCCCGTTACCAGCACGACCTTGCCATCGAGCACGCCCATATGTTTCCTCCACCAGGAATTTGTTGGCCCACAGCCTACCGAGCCCATATTGAGCGACGCAAGCGAACCCACCTGGAAGATCCGGCCCGAGCGCCCGGAAGACGCGCTGTTGGTGGACACGCTGAACGAAGCGGCATTTGGTCCGGGCCGTTTCGCAAAATCCGCCTATCGCCTTAGGGAAGGTGTGTCGCACCTCGCCGAGCTGAGTTTCGTCGCCGTCGAGGGCCGCAGGTTTCGCGGTTCGGTGCGCTTCTGGCCGATCATGATCGGCGGCCAGCCCGCGCTGATGCTGGGTCCGCTTGCGGTGCAGTCGGACCAGCGCGGCCGCGGCATCGGCGTCAGCCTGATGGAACACGCGCTCGCCGAAGCGCGCCGCCTCGGCCACGAGGTCGTCATCCTGGTTGGCGACGAGCCCTATTACGCGCGCGTGGGCTTCGCAAAGCTTCCGCCAGGTCGCATCCGCTTCCCCGGCCCGGTCGACCCGTCGCGCATCCTTGGCCTGTCACTCAAGGCCGGCGCCGCCCTCAACCTCACCGGCGAAGTCCGCCGCGCCAGGTTAGACGAACCCGTCACCGCCGACGGCGCCGGCCTCGGCTGACGATGAAACGCACGTTGGATGCGTGCTAGCCGACCTCGGGACCACAGTAGGCTACACCCGGCAGTGCCACGAGGTGCTCAGCGAGTTGAATGAATAGTCCGCGCGAAAACATGTAGTCGGACCAGAACATTGGGGCCGGCAGCATCAAAAAGAGCGGTCCGACCAGCAGCAACAGTATGCCAGTCAACATGTGCCCGCACCCTACGCTGCCGCAGCCCGTCATGTTGAAGAACATCACGAGAGCCACGGCCTCCCAGAGCGCAACAAACGCAATGGAAAAGTGTGCGAATCCCACTTCAAATGCGCGCGGCTGGTTGGAAAGAACGATGTTGTGATCATCGCTGATTTCTACCGACACAGTCCTGCGCGGCGTCCTCATGAGCAAAATCTGCTTGTAGATGAGGATCGAGAGCCCGGTCCTTGTTTGGATGTTCCACCTTGTTGGTTCGGTGGCCACGATTGCGTCCGCAACGGCGTGGCGGTCACCCCAGACCGTTTTGTCCCATGTGAATCGCTCGCGCCGCCTCCAGAAGTAGTAAAAGGCGACATCGCGTAATCTGGGGAGCACTGGCACTAGCGCCCCTCAACCCGCCACGCTAACAGCAGCGTTCCGATCAGCAGCAGCAGCGCGGCCCAGGATGGCAGAAGCGGCTGCTGCTCGACGCTTGTCACGCGATAGGCGCCGTTCGCCCGAAGGCCGATCCAGTCCGACCCCGCCGCATTGCCGCTCGCACCGACACGGCGCACGTCGGGTGTGCCGTCCACCAGCCAGTGCACCGATCCGCCCGTCGCGTTCGCGATCGGCGACAGGACCGTGTCGGTGGCGCGCATGTCGGCGACCTCCTTCGGATTGAGCGGCCCCGCCGCCGCCACCGCGGTCAGCGTGCCGTCGGTCAGCCGATAGAGGCCCAACTCGTCGGCCTTCGCCGTCGCACGCCAGATGCCCGGCTCGACCTTCTTCAACGTCAGCGTCGTCTTCTTGCCCGACGGGTAGGTCAGCGTTACCGGCTGCGTGCTGTCCGCCATGGTGCGCCGCTCGATGGTGATCGTGCCTTCGCCGATCGTCGCCGACAGCCGCTCTTCCTCGAGTTCAGGCTCCTTCATAAGCCAGTGCGCCAGGCGCCTGAGCAGCTCCGCCTGCGGCCCGCCGCCCTCGAAGCCGCGCGCCCACAGCCAGGCATGATCCGACAGCAGCTCTGCCACCCGGCCTTTCTTCACATTGTCCAGCACCAGCAGTGGCTTGTTGTCCGGCCCGCTCATCACCGCTTCGCCGGAGACTTTGGTGGCGCCGATGATACGGAACCAGCGGCCCCAGGCCGGCGCGGGATTGTTCTCCGTGTTGCTGCCGGGCAGATCGCGCGTCACCGGATGCGCCAGGCCTTGCGGCGTCACCAGCGGCTTGAAGCCCTGTGTCGTCACGTCGCCGGAGGGTTGTGCCGGCAATACCGCGGCCAGTGGTGTGTGGGCGATGCTCATGGGCTGGGCGAATTCCGGCCCCGATGCCACCAGCAACGCTCCGCCGTTCTCCACATAGTTTGTGATGTTGTCGTAGTAGACGAGCTGGAGCACGCGGGAGAATTCGTCGTGTTCGCTGTAGCGGTCGAAGATGATCAGATCGAAGCTCGAGAGCTTCTCGCTGAACAGCTCGCGCACGGGGAAGATGATCAGTGACAGCTCGTTGAGGGGCGTCGGGTCGGACGTCTGCTTGGATGGCGGCCGCAGGATGGTGAAGTGCACGAGGTCGACGGACGGATCGGCCTTCAGGAGGTTGCGCCACACCCGCTCGCCGGCATGCGGCTCGCCGCTGACCAGCAGCACGCGCAGACGGTCACGCACGCCCGACACCGTCACCACGGCGCGATTGTTCTGGAGCGTCAGCTCCGACGGCCCCGGCCGTGCCTCGATCTCGACCACGTTCTCCCCGCCATGCTTCACCGGCACGGTGATCGTCGCGTTGCGTCCGACCGGCACGACCTGGGTTCCGAGCGAAGCGCCGTCAACCCGCACATCGACCTCGGCGGTGCCGGGGCCGAGCGAGCCGAAATCGTCGACCCGGATCACCATCGGCGCGGTCTGGCCCACGATCGCAAAGCGGGTCGCGCTGATGACGCTCAGCTTGCGGTCCTTCTCGTCGTGCCGTCCGGCGATCAGCGCGTGCATCGGGGCGCGAATGCCCAGCTTGTCGACCGGCGGCGCGTCATGCACCTCGCCATCGGTAATCAGGATCGCGCCCGCGATGCGCTCGGGCGGCACGTCGCCCAGCGCTGCGGTGAGACCCGCGAACAGCTGCGTGCCGTTGTCCTCGCCGGTCGTGGTGGTGGTCACCACGCTCTCGCGCACTTCCAGGTTCTTCTCCGCGCCGAGCTGCTTGCGGATGGCCGCCAGTGCCGCGTCTTCCTGCGCGCGGCGGTTCTCGATGCCCATCGACTGCGAGCGGTCGATCACGATCGCCGCCACGTCAGGCAGCGGTGTACGCGTCTCGTTGACCACCAGCGGATTGGCGATGGCGAACAGCAGGGCTGCGAACACCAGCGCGCGCGCCCACGCGCCGCGCGCCCTCAGCAGGAACGACAGAAGCGTCAGCGCAACGGCCAGCCCCAGCGCGATCCAGAGTGCGATCCACGGCACATGCGGCGCGAAGTCGATGGAGAAATTCATCGCCTACTGCCCCGTCCGTCTGAGCAGATCGGGCACGTGCACCTGGTCGGCCTTGTAGTTGCCGGTGAACGCGTACATCACCAAGTTGATGCCGAAGCGATAGGCCAGTTCGCGCTGGCGCTCGCCGCCAGGCACCACGTCCATCATCGGCGCACCGTCGGCGCGCACCGCCCAGGCCGCCGCCCAGTCATTGCCGCCGATGATCACCGGCGACACGCCATCGCCACCGCGCGCCGGCGTCGGCCCCGCATGCGGATCCGGCGGGGGCAGCGCCTCCAGCCACACTTTGCCGCCGTCCCAGCGTCCGGGAAACGCCTGCAGGATGTAGAACGCCTTGGTCAGCACGTGATCGGACGGCACCGGCTCCAGCGGCGGGAGATCGAGCTTCGCGAGTAGCCGCCGCAGCGTCTGCTCGCCAGGCGAGTTGGCGCCGCGCGTCGATCCCAGCGTCAGGTCGCGCGTGTCGAACACGATGGTGCCGCCATTGCGCATGTAATCGCTGATGCGCGACACGGCCTCCGGTGAAAGGTCCTTCTCGCGCGGATCCATCGGCCAGTAGAGCAGGGGGAAGAACGACAGGTCGTCCTTGGCGATGTCGACGCCCATCGGCTCTTGCGGCTCGTAGGATGTGCGCAGGCGCAGCTGGTTGCCCAGCCCGATCAGCCCCGCCTTGCTGACGTCGTCGACATCCGGCAGCCCGGTCACGACATAGGCGAGCCGCGTATCCGTCGCCGCCTTCAGGTCGAACGCATCGTCGGCACGCGCATCGAAGCCGTGTGTGATCACGCCGACCGCCAGCAGCGCCGCCGCTCCCCGCATCACCCGCAGCCGCGAGAAATATCCGCGCATCCAGAGCGACAGGATCGCGTCGAAGAAGATCAACGCCGCTGCAATGGACAACAGCCACGGCGCCAGCTCGAACACAGTCGTCTGGGCATAGGCGATCACGTCGGCGCCGATCTCCCCCATCGGCAGGAGCTCGCTGTCGCTCCGCATCGCGTTCAGTGCGTCTTCCGTGCCCGCGACGCCGTAGAGTCCCGGCGGATGCGTCCGCGACACCGCGGTCTTGCCGAGGTCGGCCGCGCGGATCGGTAGTGCTTCGGCCGGCGGCCGCCGCGGATGGCCGAAGCCGTCCAGTGTGGTCACCGGCGGCAGCATCACCGCGCTCTTCATGTCCGACGGACGCGATCCCGCCGATAGCGCCAGCAGGCGCCGCATCATGTCGACATACAGTCCGCTGATCGGCAGCGTCGACCATGCCGGCCCTGCTGTCGTGTGCACCAGCACGATGAAGCCCTTGCCGCGGCCCTGTGCGGTGACCAGCGGCGTGCCGTCGGTCAGCCGCGCCCAGGTGCGGTCGGCGAGCTCGACCGACGGCTCCGCCAGCACCTGCCGCGTCACGGTCACTTCGGCGGGGATGTTCAGACCTGCGAACGGGCTCGAGTCGGCGAACGGCGCCAGCTTCTGCGGCTCCGCCCACGCCAGCGATCCGCCGAGATAGCGTCCGCCGACGCGCAGCTTCACCGGCACCAGGTCGTCGCTGCCGCTCGCCATGCGCCCGCCCGCGAAGCGGATCAGCAGGCCGCCGTCCTGCACGAACTTGCTGACCTTGTCGTAGTCCGCACCGGTTATGTGCCCCACATCGGCCAGGATCAGCACCGACACGTCCTTCGCCAGCAGGTCGGAGATGTTGCCCTTGCGCACGTCGGCATAGGGCGCCAGTGCGCGCTCCAGGTAATAGGTGTCGGACAACAGCGGCTGCGCGGCTTCGGTATCGCCTGGCGACACCAGACCCACCGCGCGCCGCGCGCCGCCGCCGCCCAGCATCTGCACGGCGCCGGCGGAGTCGGAATTCACGATGACGATGCGCGTCGTCTCGTTGCGGACTTCCAGCGGCAGGGAGATATGGGCCGTAGCGGTTTTCTTGCCGTCGTCGAAATGGAAATGCGCCGCCGCCAGCATCTCGCCGTGGCTGCCCAGCGCGTTGACCTCGCCGTTGCGGGTACCGTCGACGCCCGCGCGCGTCAGCGTCACGTCGAAACCCGCCGCGGTGTTCGCCACGGACAGCAGCGCCAGCGGCCCCTTTCCCGCCGCATCGCCATAGACCTGCAACCTGCCGGCCGCACCCAGCGTCTCCGCCGTGGCGGCGGCCTGTCCGTCCTCGATCCCGTCGCTCAGCCAGAGGATCAGCGGCCGCGCGGTGAAGCGCGCCGCCTGCACCGCCGCCGCGGCGCGCTTGCGGTCGGGGAGCCACGGCTCGGGCAGCATCGCCTGCGCGATCTGCTTCGCCTCGCCCGCGTCCTTCAGGCTGACATCCGGCACATCGGCCGTCGGCACGATGGCGACCGCGCGCCCCTGAGTGGTGGCACTGCGCAGCACGTTCGCGATCACCGCTTGGCGCGCGTCCCAGTTGGCGGCGGCGGTCCAGCCATTGTCGACGAACAGCACGACCGGACCCGTGCCTTCGAGCGCGGGTGGCTTGCCGAAGATCGGATCGGCGAGCGCCGCGATTACCAGCGCCGCCGCGATCAGCCGCAGCAGAAGCAGCCACCACGGCGTCCGCGCCGGCGTTTCCTCCTTGCCCGACAGTCCGAGCAGCAGCCGCAGCGGCGGAAACACCACGGTGCGCGGCAGGGGCGGCGTGACGCGAAGCAGCCACCAGATCGCCGGGAGCACGATGAGCGCCGCCAGAATCCACGGCGCGCCGAAACTCAGTCCGGACAGATATTCCATGGGCTCACGCGCCGCTCATGTCGGCATAGAGCGCGATCAGCGCCGTCTGCGGCGGCTTGTCGGTGCGATGCGCGATGTAGGACCAGCCCAGTCGCCGCGCCAGTGCGCCCACCGTCTCCGTATGCGCCTTGAATCGCGCGCGATAGGCACCCGCCACCGTCTCCGCCCGTCCGATGGTTTCGTTCAGGCTTCCGCGCGGATCCTCGAACCGCGTGCGGCCCTCGAACGGAAAATCCTCTTCCGCAGGATCGATGACGTGGACGATCTGTCCTGTCACCGCCCAATGCGCAAGCCGCCGCATCGTCGCCTCGATCTCGGCAACGGGCGAAAGAAAGTCGCTGAACCAAACCAGCTGCGCGTTGTTGCTGATGGGCGCCTCCGGCGGCAGCGCTTCCGGCCGCGGTGCGTCGTCACCCAGGACGTGTGCGATCCGGCGCAGCGCGACGCGCGAATTCGCCGGTGCATACGGCTCGCCGTACAGCGCCACGCGTTCACCGCCGCGCACCAGCAGCGATGCCAGCGCCAGCGCCAGGATGCGCGCGCGCTCCATCTTTGTCACCTTGCCGCTGGCGAAGCGCATGCCCGGCGAGCCATCGCACCAGAACCACACCGACTGCGCCGCTTCCCATTCCCGCTCCCGCACGAACAGATGCTGCGACTTCGCCGATTGGCGCCAGTCGATCGCGCTCGAGGAATCCTCGGGGCGATAGCGGCGGAATTGCCAGAAACTCTCGCCCATGCCGGTCTTGCGCCGGCCATGCACGCCCAGGCTGACGGCGGACGCCAGCCGCTCCGCATCCACCAGCAGCGCGGGCAGGCCGGCGCCCAGCGCCTCTGCGTCATGGATGAGATGCGCGCTGCCGCTCGAACTCAAAGAAGGCTCCGGCACAGCCGGTCGATAACGGCGGGCACCGTCAGACCTTCGGCCCGCGCCGGGAAGGTGAGCGCCATGCGGTGCCGCAGGATCGGTTGTGCCAGCGCCACCACGTCGTCGGTCGACGGCGCCAGCCGTCCTTCCACCAGTGCCCGCGCGCGCACCGCCAGCATGAACGCCTGCGAGGCACGCGGCCCCGGGCCCCACGCGATTGCGTCGCGCACGTCCTTCTGGCCTTCCTCGCCTGGCCGCGCAGCGCGCACCAACCGCAGGATCGAGTCGACAACTTTCTCACCCACCGGGATGTGCCGCACGATCTGCTGCGCCAGCATCAGGTCGTGCGGCGTGCATACGGCGGTCGGCTTCTCCTCCTCGCCAAACGTCGTGGCGACCAGCATCTGCTTCTCGGCATCCTTGTCGGGGTAGCCGATGTCGATCTGGAGAAGGAAACGATCGAGCTGCGCTTCCGGCAGCGGGTAAGTGCCTTCCTGCTCCAGCGGGTTCTGCGTTGCGAGCACATGAAAGGGCCTGGGCAGATCGTAGCGCTGCCCCGCCACCGTCACGTGGCGTTCCTGCATCGCCTGAAGCAGGGCGGATTGTGTGCGGGGGCTGGCGCGGTTGATTTCGTCCGCCATCAGAAGCTGCGTGAACACCGGCCCCTGCACGAACCGGAAGCCGCGCTTGTGGTCGGCACCTTCCTCCAGCACTTCCGAGCCGATGATGTCCGTCGGCATCAGGTCCGGCGTGAACTGGATGCGTTTCCAGTCCATGCCCAGCACAATGCCCAGCGTCTCCACCAGCTTGGTTTTGGCGAGGCCGGGTACCCCGATAAGCAACCCGTGTCCTCCCGCCAGCAGCGTCACGAGCGTCTGCTCGATGACCGCTTCCTGACCGAAGATCGACTGCCCTACAGCGGTATGCACTCTGGCCAGCGTCGCGGCGGCACGCTCGACATGGGCCATCGCGCTGGGGACGGCGTCGGAGCTTTCGGCCACGATATCGTTCATGAGGGGAAGGGTTCCGGGTGCTTGGTTGCCGGTCCCGGCAACGCACCCTATCCTTGTTACAAAGTGCGCCGGGACTAAGGCGTTATGTACCGCCTAAGCACCGGCACAACAAGGAAAAGCCCGCCCGCTGACGGCGCTGTGATGCAAATGGCCTTAACGATATGAGCAGCGGTGGATTCTCTCTTGGGCTGGCGGCGCTCCAGCGCGACGCCGCAGCAGGCCGCAAGCTTCCGCCGGTCGAGAAATGGAACCCCGCCCATTGCGGGGACATCGACATCCGCATCGCGCGCGACGGCACCTGGTATCACCAGGGCAGCCCCATCGGCCGCAAGGAGCTGGTCCGCCTCTTTTCCACAATCCTGCGCAGGGACCCGGATGGTTTCCATCTCGTCACGCCGGTCGAGAAGATGCGCATCGTCGTCGAGGACGCGCCGTTCCAGGCAGTGCTGATGGACGTTGCCGGCGCGGGCAGAGACCAGACGCTGACCTTCACCACCAATGTCGGCGACGAAACCGTTGCCGGCCCCGGCAATCCGATCCGCGTCGAGACCGATCCGGCCACGGACGAACCGGCGCCCTATGTTCATGTGCGCAGGGGGCTCGAAGCCCGCATCGCGCGCGCCGTGTTCTACCAGATGGCCGATCTCGCCGTACCGGGCGAGGGCGAGCATGCCGGCTTCCTCGGCGTGTGGAGCAACGGCTCGTTCTTCCGGCTTGGCCGTCCGGCATGAACGACGATCATCCTGCCGTCATCGGCAACCGCATCGTCAACAGCATCGACCTGCTGCGCTCGCGACTGCTGCTCGAACCGCCGTTGTTGCCGCTCACACCGCAGCGGGGCGATTTCGATCTCAACCCGCAGAACCGTCCGAAGGAAAAGCGCGACCTCACGCCGGCCGCCGTGTTGCTGCCGTTGATCCTGCGCGAAGAACCGCACGTGCTGCTGACCCAGCGCACCGAGCATCTCAACCGCCACGCCGGCCAGGTGTCCTTCCCCGGTGGCCGGGCCGACCCCGGTGACATCTCGCTGGTCGAGACCGCGCTGCGCGAGACGCAGGAAGAGACCGGCATCGAACCCGCTTTCGTCACCGTCGTCGGCTTTCTCGACGCCTACGAGACCGGCACCGGCTACGCGATCCTGCCCGTCGTCGGCTGCCTGGCCGAAGGTTTCGCCATCAAAGCGCAGGAGCATGAGGTGGCGGCGATCTTCGAAGTGCCGCTGAGCTTCCTGCTCGATCCCGCCAACCGCGTGAAGCAGACCCGCGAATTCCAGGGCGTGCAGCGCAGCTTCTATTCCTTCACCTACGAAGACCGTTACATCTGGGGCGCCACGGCCGCGATGCTGATAAACTTCGCGGACCGGATCACCAAGCCATGACGCGCCAGATCCTTGAGCGCCTGCTTCTCGTCGCGCTGCCGTTCATTGCCTACGGCGCATATCTGCTGGTGCTCCGCTTCGCGCCCACGCCGCCGCCGGGTAAGCGCCAGCATCCGTGGAGTTGGCTGTTCATCGCCGGTCTCGCGCTGTTTGCCGCCAGCTTCATCGTCTGGGGTTTCACCGAAGGCGAGCCGACCACCGGCACCTATGTCGCGCCCCATGTGGTCAACGGCAAGGTCGTTCCGGGCTATGTTGTGCCGGACAAGAAATCGCAATGACCGTGCTCGATCCCAAACGCCACGCCTGGATGACCGCGCCCGAAACGCGCGCCGTGCTCGATGCGCTCGGCGGTGAGGGCCGCTTCGTCGGCGGCGCGGTGCGCAATGCGCTGCTCGGCAAGCCGGTCGCGGACGTCGACATCGCCACACCGCTGCTACCGGAAGAGGTGAGCAAGCGCCTGACCGCCGCGCACCTCGGTGCCGTGCCCACCGGCATCGATCACGGCACCGTGACGGCGATCGCTAACGGCAAACCCTACGAAGTCACGACGCTCCGCCGCGATGTTTCGACCGACGGCCGCCGCGCCACCGTTGCTTTCACCACGGACTGGGCAGAGGACGCCCAGCGCCGCGACTTCACCATGAACGCGCTCTACGCGAGTGCCGACGGCAGGGTCCTTGATACGGTCGGCGGCGTCGAAGACCTGAAGGCCGGCAGGGTCCGCTTCGTCGGCGATCCCACCACGCGCATTCGCGAGGACTACCTGCGCATCCTGCGCCTGTTCCGCTTCCACGCCTGGTACGGCAAGGGCGAGATGGACAGCGCCGCCCTTCACGCCGCCGCGGCTGAAAGGGCCGGCCTCGCCCAACTCTCCGGCGAGCGCATCCAGAAGGAATTGCTTCGCCTGCTCGAAGCCGATCAGCCGTCGCGCGTTCTGCGCATCATGGCCGCCACCGGCATCCTGTCCGCATTGCTTCCGGGCGAACTCAACATCGCGCGTCTTGAAAGCCTCGAAGAGATCGACGCCAACAATTTCTTCGCGCCCGACTCTGTTCTGCGCCTCGCTGCGCTGCTGCCGGACGATATCGCCGTTGCGCAGGCTGTCGCGCACAAGTTACGCCTCTCGAACAAGGACGCGATCCGTCTCGAAGACATCGCCGGTGCGCGCGAGAAGATCGTTTCCTACATGTCGGTGAAGGAGCAGCGGAAGATGCTCTACCGCATCGGCATCCCGCGCTTTCGCGACCGTGTCTTCATCAAATGGGCGGAAGACCCAAAGGCGTCGAACGCCGTCAACTGGCGCATGCTGCTGGAAGTCGCCGCCACCTGGCCGCGCCCCCGGTTTCCCCTTACCGGCCGCGACGTGATGCTGGCCGGCGTCCCGCAGGGCCCGCTGATCGGCAGGATCCTGGAGGAGGTCGAGGACTGGTGGGTCGACGCCGACTTCATCGAGGACGAATTCTCCCTCGCCGAACGTCTCAAGGCTGTCGTGCAAGCCACGGCATACTGACCGCATGTCCTTCCAAGTCCTCGACACCCTTTCCATCCCCGGCGACCCTCTGAAGCCGAACGACGACGCGTTCGGCCATGCCGACAACGCCGCCGTCGTGCTCGACGGCGCCACCTCGCTGGGCGAGCCGCTGATGCCGGGCGACAGCGATGCCGCCTGGATCGCGCATTTCGGCGCCCGCCGCCTGATCGCGCACATCAAGGACGGTGACGCGCCGGTCGATGCGCTCCGCCACACGTTCGAGGACGCCAAGAAGTCCTTCGAGGCTCTGCGCAAGCGCCCGATCCAGGAAACATGGGAGACGCCATTCGCATCGATGGCTTTCGCTTTCGCGACTGCCGTCGGTTTCGACTTCCTCTGGTACGGCGACTGCGCCGGCCTGCTGCACCGTGCCGACGACACGGTCGAAGTGTTGGGTGCGTCCTTCGAATCCAAGAAGCGCGAGTCCAACGACGCCGCGCGGCTCGCGAAGGAGCGTGGCATTGCGCCGGCCTCCGGCGCCAACCGTCCGGAATTCTTGCCCGCGCTCCGCATGGCACGCAGCCGGATCAACTCCGGAAAGAAGTGGGTGTTCAGCCCCGACCCGCGTGCGGCCGATCACGTGAACCGCAAGCCGGTCGCCGCTGCGCGCGGCTCGACGCTGCTGCTCGCGTCCGACGGCTTCCTGGCGCTGACGACCGACTACGACCGCTACACGCCGCACACCCTGATGGCGCGCGCCATGACCAAGGGCCTCGGCTTCCTCGCCGATGAGCTGCGCGAGATCGAGGACGCCGATCCGCAAGGCCACAAGCATCCGCGCTTCAAGAAGAGCGACGACGCCACCGCGGTATTGTTGAGATTGACCTGAGCGCGCCTACATCGCGTGCATGATGGCCATACTGCCGCGCCAGATCATGCTGATCGCGACATAGAGCACGATGAACAGGCCCGCATAGCTGATCCATGCATGCTTGTTTAGCACGCGCGCGATCACGCTGGCGGCCACGCCCATCAGGCCGATGGAAAGGCAAAGCCCAATCGCCAGCACCACCATGTGATTGCGCGCCGCGCCCGCCACCGCCAGCACATTGTCGAGCGACATCGACAAGTCCGCCGCCGCGATCTGGACGATCGCGCGGCGCATCATCTGCGTGCTCGCTTCGTAGGAATAGGGACCGCCGAGCTTGTCGGCGGCCGGCGGGCCGTCCATCGTCTCGGCCGCCTTCTGCTCCTCCGCCGCTTCGCGGATATCGCGCCACAGCTTCCAGCACACCCAGAGCAGAAGCACGCCGCCGGCAAAGGTCAGTCCGATATACTCGAGCAGCCGCACCGTGATCGTGGCGAGGAACACACGCGCCACCACAGCCGTGACAAGACCCCAGAAGATCACCTTGCGGCGCACGATCTGCGGCACGCGCGCCGCCGCCATGCCGATCACCACCGCGTTGTCCCCGGCGAGCACGATATCGATCAGAACGACCTGCAGAAGGGCGAAAAACCCGCCGTGACTGAACAACAAGTCCAAAACGCAGGATCCTTACGCGAAAAGGCTATGGCCAGCGGACTTCGGGAGGCATCGACACCAGGATCGCGTCGATGTTGTGTCCCGTTTTCAGGCCAAACAGCGTGCCGCGATCCCACATCAGGTTGAACTCCACATACCGGCCTCGTTTTACGAGCTGATGGTGGCGTTCGGCGTCTGTCCACGATTGGCCCATCCGCCTCCTTACGATTTGGGGATACACGTTCGCAAATTCCATCCCCACGTCCCGTGTGAAGGCGAAATCTTTCTCCCAATCGCCGCTGTTGTGGCGGTCGTAGAAGATTCCGCCGGCTCCGCGAGGCTCGTTGCGGTGTGGAAGGTAGAAGTACTCATCGCACCACTTCTTGTACTTCGCGTAGGTCTCCGCGCCAAAGGCTCGGCATCCACGCTGCATCGCAGCATGGAAGTCCTGCTCATCTTGGGGATTCGGATACATCGGCGTGAGATCGGCGCCGCCGCCGAACCAGCTGCCGGTCGTAGTGATCATGTGGCGTGTGTTCATGTGCACCGCCGGCACATGCGGGCTGCGCATGTGCGCGATCAGCGAGATCGAACTCGCCCAGAACCGCCGGTCATCATCCGGCGAACCCAGCGTTTTGGCCGCTTCCGGCGACAACACGCCGTTCACGGTGGACGTGTTGACGCCGACTTTCTCGAACACACGGCCGTGCATCACCGACATCAGCCCGCTGCCGGCGTTCGAGCCATCCTCGTTGGTGCGCTTGGTTGGTGTACGGACGAACGTGCCGGGTGGCAGCTCGCTGTGCCGGCCCGACGTGTATTCGCGCTCGATCGCCTCGAACTCCGCCACGATTCTGTCGCGCAGACCCTCGAACCACGCCTGCGCACGGGCCTTCTTGTCGTCGCCCCCGCCTTTGATTGCCATGTCGGTCGTCATGGAAACAGTCTCGTTTGGCGAAGCGCTTCGCCCAGGATCATGGCGCCGGCCTGTGCCACATTGATCGAACGCAAGCCCGATTTCATGGGAATACGCAAGCGCGCGTCGGCGCGATCATGAACGGCGTCGGGCACGCCGGCGCTCTCGCGCCCCAGGACGATGCTGTCGTCGGGAGCGAACAAGAAGTCCGCGTACGGCATTGCCGGCCTGGTCGTTGCCAGCACGATCCGGCCCGTCGCTTGTGCGATGAAGGCGCTCCACGACACGTGCCGAACGACCTCGGCATGCCCCAGATAGTCCATCCCCGCCCGCCGCATCGCGGCGTCCGAGAAGACGAACCCGCACGGCTCGACGATATCCACGGCAACGCCCATGCAGGCGCCGAGCCGGATCAGGCTTCCGGCGTTCTGTGGGATGTCGGGTTCAAACAGCACGAGGCGCACGGGCTTCCTTGACGGGAATTATTGTTTCCTTTATAGGAAATTTCGAAGGAAATTGCTATGACAAAATATGATCGGCTTGGCGCTTACTTGCGCGGGCAGGGCAAGGATCTGATCCCGATGACGTTCGGTGAGATCGAGCGCGTGGTCGGTACCAGGCTGCCGAAGTCTCAGAAGCACCAAGCATGGTGGAGCAACAGCACGTCCAACAATGTCATGACCCAAGTTTGGCTCGATGCCGGCTATCGCACGGAGCAGGTGGACATCACCCTCCGCAAACTCGTCTTCCGCCGGGTGGTGTCGGCCTCCGGAATGCATGAGCAGCCTTCCACGTTCCGCAACTCGGAGCCGGCGCAACCGCCGGCCCCCCCGCCCGGCACCAATCTCGCGCGCCATCCGGCGAGTGGTGCACTGAAGGGCATGGTCACAATCGAGCCCGGATATGACCTCACCAAACCGGTCTACACAGACAAGGAATGGGAAGAGGTGGAGAAGGAAATCATGGCAGACTTCGACCAGATCAATGAGAATGCCCGCAAGTGAGCGGGCCAATACTTCTCGATACCTGCGCGATCATGTGGCTCGTCGAGGGCCTGTTGGGTGAGCCTGGCGAGACGATCCTTGCTGAGCGGTATGCGAAAGGTGAGACGATTTATGTCTCGCCCTTCACAGCGTGGGAAATCGGTGCAAAGGCCTCGCGAGGCGGATTCCGTTCAGCCCTGACGCCGGAGGCTTGGCTGACCCGCGCGGTTGCGTTGCCCGGAATTGCGTTCGCGGGCCTCTCGCCAAGGCTGCTTCTCGATTCATGGTCGCTTCCCGGTCGAATGATCAAGGACCCCGCGGACCGCATCGTTGCCGCCACGGCGCGCGAATACGGCTATACGGTCATGACCCGCGATGCCGCGCTGCTCGACTACGGCAAGCAGGGCTATCTCAGCGTCGTCGAGTGCTGAGGCATTTTGCGCCAAGCCTGTGAATCTCCGGCATTTTATGCGTCATCGTGCCGCGCGACCGGCCAAAACCGGTTCTATACTTTCCGGCCAGCAAAGCGGCGCGCTTTGAGGATTCCGGGGGTTGCGCGCTCGTTTCCCGCCGCCCGGAGCGCCGAACGTACAAGAGGGCAAGCCCTTGGCCACCACGACGACCGCCGAACCCACGCGGCGCGATTTCATCTACATCGCCACGGGAGCCATGGCCGCGGTCGGCGCCGCTGCCGTCGCCTGGCCGCTGATCGACCAGATGAACCCCTCGACCGCAGTGCTCGCGCTCGCGTCGATAGAGATCGATCTGGCGCCGATCCAGGTTGGCCAGGCGGTGGTGTTCACCTTCCGCGGCCATCCGCTGTTCGTGCGCCGCCGCACCGCGAAAGAGATCGCGGCCGCCGACGCGGTCCCGCTGTCCGATCTACCCGATCCGATTGCTCGCAACCTCAACCTGCCCGACGGCGCCCCGGCGACCGCCGCGAACCGCATCGCCACCGCCGGCGGCGCGGCCGGCAAGGCGGAGTGGTTTGTCTCGTCGGGCGTCTGCACCCATCTCGGCTGCACGCCGACCGCGTTCGAAGGCGATTTCGGCGGCTGGCTCTGCCACTGCCACGGCTCGATGTACGACACCGCCGGCCGCATCCGGAAAGGTCCTGCGCCGCAGAACCTCGAGATTCCGGTCTACACCTTTGAAACCGCCACCAAGATCAAAGTCGGCTAACGGAGCGCATTGATGTCCGGTCCTTCGACCTACGTTCCGCAGACGGGCTTTACCCGCTGGCTGGATTCGCGGCTGCCGCTCCTGCGGTTCTCGCACGATACGATGATGACGTTCCCCACGCCCCGGAACCTGAACTTCTGGTACGCGTTCGGCGCCATCCTTACGTTCTGCCTGGGCGCACAGATCGTCACCGGGATCGTGCTCGCGATGCACTTCGATCCGTCGGGCGCCGTCGGCGCCGTGCCGGGCTCGAGCCTCGCCTTCGATAGCGTCCAGAGCATCATGCGCGACGTGAACTACGGCTGGATGCTCCGCTACCTCCACGCCAACGGCGCGTCGATGTTCTTTCTTGCCGTCTACATCCACATGTTCCGCGGTCTCTATTACGGCTCCTACAAGGCGCCGCGCGAGATCCTCTGGATTCTCGGCGTCATCATCTACCTGCTGATGGTGATAACGGCGTTCATGGGCTACGTGCTCCCCTGGGGCCAGATGTCGTTCTGGGCCGCAACCGTCATCACCAACTTGTTCTCGTCGCTCGACCAGATCACCGGCGGCATCAAGGCCGGCAGCCACATCGCCACATGGCTGTGGGGCGGCTTTGCGGTCGGCGATCCGACGCTGAACCGCTTCTTCTCGCTGCACTATCTGCTGCCGTTCGTGATCGCGGGCGTGGTCGGTTTGCACATCTGGGCGCTGCACGTGCCGGGCAACAACAACCCGCTCGGCATCGACGTGAAAGGCCCGCAGGACACCCTGCCGTTCCACCCCTATTACACGTCGAAGGACGCGTTCTATGTCGGCCTGTTCGCGATCCTCTTCGCGTTCCTGGTGTTCTTCGCACCAGAGTTCGTCGGCAACCCGGACAACAACATCCCGGCCAATCCGCTGGTGACCCCGCCCGACATCGTGCCCGAATGGTACCTGCTGCCGTTCTATGCGATGCTGCGCTCGATCCCGCAGAAGCTGATCGGCGTCTTGGTCCTCGGCGGCGCGATCGTCACGCTCGCCTTCATTCCGTGGCTGGACACCAGCCGCGTGCGCTCCAACCGCTTCCGGCCGCTGATGAAGCAGTTCTTCTGGCTGTTCGTCGTCGACTGCCTGCTGCTCGGCTATTGCGGCGCGCTGTCGGTTGACGCGGCGCGCTTCGGCATCCCGATGGTGTGGGTCGCCCGTCTCGGCACCGCCTATTACTACGCGTTCTTCTGGGTGATCATGCCGGTCGTCGGCCTGATCGAGTCGCCCAAGCCGCTTCCAGACTCCATCGCCAAATCGGTGCTCGGCAACGTTGCCGCGGCCCCCGCCGAGTGAGGACATCCATGCGCTTCACCCTTTCGCTCGGCCTCGTTCTCGGTCTCGCCCTCGCCGCGCCGGCCTTTGCCGCCGACACAACGACGGGCGAACAATGGCCGCTCAAGAGACAGGAATGGTCGTTTGAGGGCGTGTTCGGCAAGTACGACCAGACCGACCTCCAGCACGGCTTCCAGGTCTACAAGGAAGTCTGCTCGGCCTGTCACAGCCTGAACCGCGTAGCCTTCCACACGCTGTCGGAGCCCGGGGGGCCCGGCTTCAGCGAGGCGCAGATGAAGGCGATCGCCGCCGGTTACCAGGTCCTCGCCGGTCCGAACGACAAGGGCGAGACCACGGACGACAAGGGCAATCCGCTCAAGCGTCCTGGCATCCCGGCCGACTATTTTCCGCCGCCCTTCCCGAACGAGAACGCCGCCCGCGCGTCCAATGGCGGCGCCCTGCCGCCGGACCTGTCGCTCATCGTCGCGGCGCGCAACGGCGGCCCCGACTACGTCTTCTCGATCCTCACAGGCTTCCATGAGAAGACGCCGGACGGCTTCAAGGTCACCGACGGCAAGTACTTCAACCCGTACTTCCCGGGCTGGAACATCTCCATGCCGCCGCCGCTCCAGGACGGACAGGTCACGTTCAACGACTGGGATCCGAAGAAGAAGGCGACCGTCGCCGACGAGGCCTATGCGGTCGCGAACTTCCTCGCCTGGACGTCGGAGCCGCATCTCGACGACCGCCACCGTATCGGCGTCGGCGTCATGGTGTTCCTCATCGTCCTGTCAGGCTTGCTGTACTTAAGCTACCGGCAGGTGTGGAAGGACGCGCACTAGCGGGCGGCGCCGGCGCCACGCCGGCGCTGTCGAACAGCGTGCGCCGCATCGCCTCGAAGTCCGGGGCGATCAGCACCAGCGCCGGCTTGCGGCTCATCGCATGCAGATGGGCATAGCGCGTGCCGCCGTCCGGTAGCGGAATCGCGACGAACACCTCGTAATGGCTGACGGCGTGCGCGCCGTCTTCCCACGCGAACTGGCAGCCGTCCGGCGCGCCGCCCTGCCGCATCACGCGTCCCGGCAGCAGGGTCAGCGTGTAGACGTCGACATGATCGCGGGCCGCCAGGCTCTCGATGAGCGCATGTTCGAGGCCGATCTGCCGCTCCGGCTCCGGATCGGTCGCGAGGCAACGCGCTGCCAGCCATTGCTGTGGCGCGATCCGCGGCGCGTCCCCGCTCGTCAGCTCCACGCTGTTCTGCTCTGCATCGTCATGGGCAATGACATCGCCGTCACCACCATGGATGCGCCGGAAGACGGGCGGCAGCTCCGCCCGGAACGGCGTCAGGCCGTAGATCATGCGATGGTTGCCCTGGTAGACTGCGACGCCCGCCAGCAGCACCGCCACCGCCATCATCGCGACGCCCACCCGGCGCGGCAGCCCGCCCAGATGATGCGCCCAAAGCCCCGCCAGCAGGACCGCGCCGGCGATCAACGCCTTGTCCGCGTCGATGCGCTGATCGAACCACTCCAGGAAGTCGACGCTCGCCCGCATCGCGCCGAACAGAAATCGCAGCGACATACCGGCAGAATCACCGAAGAGGTCCATGCCCGAGCCCCCGCCTTCGGGCGCGGATGATACGGCCGCCCGGATGGCAGCGTCGTGACACCGCCGCCTTGCCGCGCGGCGGGCGGCTGCTTAAAAGCACGCCGCAATCCAGAAGGGGCCTTGCGTGACCAGAACCGTCCTCGGCGTCATCGGCGGCAGCGGCGTGTACGACATTCCCGGCCTCGAAAACCCGCGCTGGAAATCCGTGAAGTCGCCATGGGGCGCGCCGTCCGACGCGCTCCTGTTCGGCACCTTCAGGGGCACCGACCTCGTCTTCCTGCCGCGCCACGGCCGCGGCCACGTCCAGACGCCGGGCTCGATCAACTACCGCGCCAACATCGACGTGCTGAAGCGCGTCGGCGTCACAGATCTCGTCAGCGTCAGCGCCTGCGGCTCGCTCAAGGAAGAGCTGCCGCCCGGCACCTTCGTGATCGCGGACCAGTTCATCGACCGCACCTTCGCGCGCGAGAAATCCTTCTTCGGCCCGGGCATGGTCGCGCACGTCTCCATGGCGCATCCCGTCGACAGGGAGATTGCCAACGCGCTCAGCATCGCCTGCGCCGAAGAGGGCATCACCTATGCCCGGGGCGGCACCTATCTCTGCATCGAAGGTCCGCAATTCTCCTCGCTGGCGGAGAGCAATCTCTACCGCTCCTGGGGCTGTTCGGTGATCGGCATGACCGCGATGCCCGAAGCCAAGCTCGCGCGCGAGGCGGAGCTGCCCTACGGCATCGTGGCCATGGTGACCGATTACGACTGCTGGCACCCCGACCATGACCACGTCACCGTCGACGCGGTGGTCAAGGTGATGCACGCCAACGCGGAGCACGCGCGCAAGCTCATCATGAACGTGGCGCAGAAGCTGGGCCCCGAGCACAAGCCGTCGCCGCACATCGAGCACGTCCTCGACACCGCCGTGATGACCGCGCGGGAGAAGCGCGACTCGCGCCTCGTCCGCAAACTCGACGCCATCGCCCCCCGCCTCCTGCCGAAGAAGGTCGTGAAGGCTAAGGCGACGAAGAAGGTCGCGCCGAAAGCGAAGAGGCGGAAATAGTTGTGTCCGAGTATCGCGATGTCATTGCCAAGATCGTCGCGTGGCATGAGAACTACCCGCCCGGTATTGTGCGCTGCCTCTTGCGGGATCGACTGGGACGCGACTGGTTCCTCACCCTTAAGCAAGTGTACGTGACGGACGCCGATCTTTCCGAGACGAGCAATTATCCCCTGCCGGGTACAATCCGATGTAAGGTTCTTGCGACGAAAGCAGCCGACAATGGCCGTGAATTCGCAACGGTCGAGATTGATCCCCCAGTGACCAATCTTACGGTTGATGGCGCCGACACGTTCGAAGTTTGGACAGATCAACTGATCGAACACCCCGGCCACTAGCGAAGCTCGCGCAGGATTGCGATCAATGCCTCCACATCATCGGGGGGCACCAACGTCAGCCCATCCTGCTCCGGCAGTCCGCATGCCCGCGTGGCGATCACCGGCACGCCCGCTCTCAAGGCCGCCAGCAACCGCCGCGGCGCGTCTTCCAGCAGGGCAGGCTGCACCACCGCTGCTACGCCGTGCATCCAGTTCGCGGGATCGGGGCGGCGCGTGCGCACGCCGCGCCAGAAGTCCGGGCCTTCCAGTTCGCTGCCCAAGAGCACGATCTCCAGGTCGAGCGCCTTTGCCGCTTCGCGCAATTCATACGCGCCCTTGCGCGCGATGGTCGGCCCGACGAACGCGATCGCGCGACCCTCGTCGCCGCGCCGCGCCGGCGGCCTCTTCCAGCCCAGCAGCACCGCACGCGCACCGAACAGCGCCGCGATCTCGGTGTGTGGCGTGATCACCGCATCCGCCGCCGCCAGCGCTTCGGTCTCCGCCGCCACCAGCGCCGGATCGGCGCGGAAATCCGCCAGCGTCCGCCGCTCCGGATGTACCGCCGCCGCCGCATTCAGCCGCTTCTCGATCGCCGCCATCGGCATGCGCGTCATCAGCACCGAGAACCGCCGCCCGCCGAGATGCCCGTCCGCCCACAGATGCGGTAGCAGCGACTGCGCCACCACGACTTCGGTCACGTCCGGCGTCAACGTCCGCGCCATCCGTTCGGCCAGCGCGCGCGACCACCGCAACTCCGTTGCCCGCCGCTCCGGCCCGTCCTTCGCGCGCCGGAGCGCCACGCTGCGCGCCAGCGCGGTCAGCGTTGCCGCCTTCACCCGCGAGAACCCGCCCGTCGGCCATGCATAACGCGCCGCGTGCCACCGCGCGCCGTGCAGTGGTAACGCCAGCACATCGTCCTTTGTCCGCGCTCTCGCTACGTAGTCGCGAAACTCCGGCCAGTTCTCATCCACCAGCCACGCCGTCCGCCCGGCTGGCGCAGGCGCGCGTCCTTCATGCCGGAAGCACGACACCTGCCCGCACCCCCCGCACGACTGCGCCTCATCACCTCCCGCTTGCCGGGAGAGCCTGTCCCGGACTTGATCCGGGATCGAAAAATCGCTGCGCGATCTTTCCGGTGGGGGTAAGTCGTCGCGCGCCAGCAATCGCACCGCCAACTCATCCCGCTCCACCACGACCCGCAGCATTATCTCCCGCGGCGACCGGAACCGCAGGTCCACGTAGTTCCACGCCACGGTCGCATCGCGTCCGACCTTCGCCGCCGATCCCGGCACGCGGCGCGAATGGGCATGCCGCTCAACGATCTCGCAGCCTGCATCCAGTGCCGCGCCATACAGCGCATTCGACAACTGGCAGAGTCCGCCACCCGTGGCTGCAACCAGGCAGCCTTCCTGCAACATCCGCCCGGCCACGAATCCGCGCGGCGCACTCGCGCGTCCCAACTGACGCCAGAAGCTGAACACCGCGCCCGCCGGCAGCACCGTGCGGTCCAGCCGCCGTGCCGCTGCGCGCAGGTTCTGTACCTTGCCCATTTGCAGTGCGCGCTCGCCCGCGCGCGGATCGCCCCACAGCGGCGAACGCACCTCGGTCACGACCGTTGCAAATCCCGCCGCGTCTCCGCGCGGCAAGCGCCGCGGCACGCGCCCGATCTCGCGCAGGAATCGCTCCGCGCGGAACACATTGGTCTTGATCTGGAACAGCAGCGCGTCCAGCCGGGTCGGCACCGCCCGCTCCGGCAATCTTGCGCGTGCACCTGCCTCGGAAAGCGCCATCCCTGGCGAACCCCTCGCAACGGCGGATCGTCACGCCGGACCGCGTCAGGAACAAGGCGGTCTTGGGGTTTTTCGGCGCTCCGTATAGAAGATGCGGTCACGTAAAGGCGCGCGCCCCATGGACTTCAAGACGACCATCCGGACCATCCCGGATTATCCGAAGCCCGGCATCATGTTCCGCGATGTCACCACGCTGATGGGCAATCCGCGCGCCTTCCGCCGCGCGGTGGACGAGATGGTGCAGCCCTATGCCGGCGTCGACATCCACAGGGTGGCGGGGATCGAGGCACGCGGCTTCATCCTGGGCGGCGCGGTCGCGCACCAGCTGTCCTGCGGTTTCGTGCCGGTGCGTAAGAAGGGCAAGCTGCCGTTCACCGTGATCGGCGAGGATTACGACCTCGAATACGGCCAGGACCGCGTCGAGATCCACACCGACGCCGTCAAGCCGGGCGAGAACGTCATCGTGGTCGACGATCTGATCGCCACCGGTGGCACCTGTGTTGCTGCTGTCAAGTTGCTCGAACGCGCCGGCGCCAATGTCGTCGGGTGCTCCTTCGTGATCGACCTCCCCGAACTGGGCGGCGCCGACCGGATCCGCAAGCTCGGCAAGCAGGTCACGACTCTGGTAGCGTACGAGGGTCACTAAGCGTGCATTACCTCCCCTTGGGGAGGTCCAAAGACGCGAGGCATCTTTGGGGTTGGGGGACCGATGTACGCGAAAGCGAGAGACCGATGAAGCTCTATTCCAACCCCGCCTCGCCCTTTGCCCGCAAGTGCCGGATCATCCTCCACGAGCTCGACATCAAGACCGAGATCGTCAACGTCAACGCCCGCGACGACGAGAGCCTGCGCAAGATCAATCCGCTCAAGAAGATCCCGGCGCTCGCCCTCGACGATGGCTCTGTGCTGTTCGACAGCCGGGTGATCTGCGAATATCTGAACCACGTCGGCAATGGCCGCTTCTTTCCTGGCATGAGCATCTTCAGCGTCCATTCCGGTCGCTGGAAGGCGCTGACCCTCCAGGCGCTGGCCGACGGGATCATGGATGCCGCCGTCGCCTGCCGCTACGAACAGGTCCAGCCTGACGAAAAGCGGAACCTCGACTTCATCAACCGCTACCGCCTGACGATCTCGGCGAGCCTCGATGCGCTGGAGAAGATCAAGTTCGCCGAGACGCCAACCATCGGCGAGATCGCTTCGGGCTGCGCGCTCGGCTACCTCGACTTCCGCTATCCCGACATCCCCTGGCGCGCCCTCCATCCCAAGCTCGCCGCCTGGTACGAAGGCTTCAGCCAGTTCCCCTCCATGCAATCGACGGTGCCGCACACCTGAATCCCAAATCGTCATGGCCGGGCTTGACCCGGCCACCCATCAAACAACAATCGGCGTATGCGGAGGGGCTACGTCTATATTCTCGCAAGCAAGCCATACGGCACGCTGTACATCGGCGTCACAAACAACCTGTCCGAGCGTGTCTACGCCCATCGCATCGGCAAGGGTTGCAACTTCACTCGCAAGTCAAAGTTACGCGGCTCGTGTGGTGGGAGGAGCATCCACTTGTCGTCGACGCCATCCAACGTGAAACCAGCATGAAACGCTGGAAGCACGACTGGAAAATCGATCTCATAAACAAGACGAACCCGCAATGGCTCGATCTCTACGAGACGGGCGGAATGCCTTGATTTGTTTGATGGATGGGCGGGTCAAGCCCGCCCGTGACGAAGAAGTGGCGGCACTGGGAAAGACTCGCTAAACACCGCCCTATGAAAGGGCACCTTCTCACCGCGCTCGCACTGGCCTTCGCGTCCAGCGCCGCCGCCGCGCCTGCCGCAAGGCCACTGGAGATCCATCTCGTCATCGCCTGTGCACCCGGCGCTGCGCATGTGCCCTACGCGCATCAGGGTGTAGCCGAGGAGCTTTGTCTGGCGCCTGACGTCATCATCAGCCGCGCCGACATCACTGGGGCGCAGCTCTTCTCGACCGGCTATGGCGACGAAGCCGCGCGCCTCACGATCTCGGAAGACGCGGTCGGCCGCCTTACCGCCGCCACGACGGCAAACGTCGGCAAGCGCTTCGCGGTGGTCTATGACGGCCACGTCGTCTCGGTTCCGGTCGTCGTGGAGCCGATCACCGGCAATCAGCTCGAGATCAGCGTCGGCTCGACCGGCGATTCCGTCGAGGATTTCGTCGCCGATCTCAACGGAGCCCCCACGCAATGAAGATCCACGGCAAGCACTACCGCTCCGTCTGGCCGATCGGCGAGAGCGCGTTCGGTATCATCGACCAGTCGAAGCTCCCCTTCGAATTCGTCACGCTGGAGCTCAAATCCGCGCAGGATGCCGCGCGCGTCATCAAGGTGATGATCACTCGCGGCGCCCCGCTGATTGGCGCCGTGGCCGCCTACGGCCTCGCGCTTGCCATCCGCCACGACCCGTCGGACGAGAACCTCACCGCCACGCACGACATGCTGGCCGAGACGCGTCCCACCGCCATCAACCTGCGCTGGGCGCTGAACCGCGTCTGCGAGAGCGTGCGCAACCATCCGCGCGCCGACCGCGCTGCGTTGGCCTGGAAGGAAGCGCAGGCGATCGCCGACGAGGACGCCGCGATGTGCGAAGCCATCGGCCGGAACGGTCTCGCGATCATCCGCGACCTGCACAGAAAGAACGGCGGCAAGGTCAACATCCTCACCCATTGCAACGCCGGCTGGCTTGCAACGGTCGACTGGGGCACCGCGCTCGCGCCCATCTACATGGCGCATGACGAAGGTATCCCGCTCCATGTCTGGGTGGATGAGACGCGGCCGCGCAACCAGGGCGCCTCGCTGACCGCGTTCGAGCTCGGCGCGCATGGCGTGAACCACACCATCATCGCCGACAACGCCGGCGGCCATTACATGCAGGACGGCAAGGTGGACATGTGCATCGTCGGCACCGACCGCGTCACCACCAATGGCGACGTCGCCAACAAGATCGGCACCTACCTGAAGGCGCTGGCAGCGAAGGACAACAACGTGCCGTTCTACGTCGCGCTGCCCAGCTCGACGATCGACTGGACGCTCAAATCCGGCCGCGACATCCCGATCGAGGAAAGATCGTCCGACGAACTCTTGAAAATGACCGGGCGCACCCCATCTGGAACAATCCTGACGGTCGAGATCGCGGCGCCTGGCAGCCCCGGCGCAAACCCCGGCTTCGACGTCACGCCCGCAAGACTCATCACCGGTTTCATCACCGAACGCGGGACTTGCGAAGCAACGGAGCAGGGCCTACGGAGCCTCTTCCCCGCCGCCTGACGGCCCTGTGTTGGGCGGCGGGGCATCCGTCCCGAGCGGAGGTATCGATGGTGCGGTGGTTGCTGGTATTGCTGACGTTGCCGCTTCTCTCGGCTTGCGGCTTCGTGCACGAGCAGACATTGGTCGCGCGGTATCACCTCGTTGCAGTGGACGTCTACGACGACATGATGTTGTGCTGGTCGTTAGACAAGGGCGACTGCGCAGGCTTGGCTGGGCCGACCGTTTATGCGGCTGGCTTTAACGACAAGTACGTCGTCGCGGCGTCACATCCGGCCGGTGCACGCACACTGGGTTCTGAATTTACGATCATTTCGCGCGAACCGAACCGCGAAGACAGCGAAAACGGCGAGCCGCGCAAGATCGAAGTCATCAAGGATCCAGCCCAATATGCGAGCCTCAAAGCGCGGCTGAACCTGCCGGACTTCACCGTGGCATTTGACGAACTTAAGTAGGCTGTAGCGCAAGCGGGTTGCGATCTGATAGACACCCCGCGCCGCTCGACAAAATAAGAAAGCAATACGATGTGGCACGTCCTGCGACAGGCCTACTAAATATGGTGATGGTGCTGAAATGAAGTCCCGTTGGTCCGACGCTGAAGCCAAGGAATATGTCGCGCGCTATGGCGCCCAGGGCGTCAACGAAGACCTCGCCCTGCGCACCTACACCACACGCTTGCTCGGCGGCGATCCCAGGCTCGTGCTGCACGGCGGCGGCAACACATCGGTGAAGACCAGGGCGAAAGACCAGCTCGGCGAAGACGTCGACGTCCTGCACATCAAGGGCAGTGGCTGGGACATGGGCAACATCGAGCCGCAGGGCCTTCCCGCCGTTCGGCTGCACGAGCTGCGGCGCCTCCGCCGTCTCAACACGCTGAGCGACGAGGACATGGTCAACTTCCAGCGCATCAACCTGCTGGACAGTTCGGCCCCGAACCCGTCGGTGGAGACGCTGCTGCACGCCTTCCTGCCGCATAAGTTCATCGACCACACGCATTCGACCGCGGTGCTCGCCATCACCGACCAGCCGAACCCGGAATCCATCGCGCGCGACGTCTACGGCAAGCGCGTCGCCTATGTGCCGTACTTCATTCCCGGCTTCACGCTGGCGAAGGCCGTGGCGGACGTGTTCGACGCCAATCCGAACGTCGAGGGCCTGATCCTGCCGCGCCACGGCATCTTCACCTTCGCCGAGGACGCGAAGGCGGCGTACGAGAAGATGATCGAATTCGTGACGATGGCGGAAGATCGTCTCCAGCAGAACCGCAAGGCCTTGAAGCCCGCTGCGCTGCCGCAGCACATCGCCAGGGTCGCCGACATCGCTCCCATCCTGCGCGGCGCCATCGCCATCGAGCGCAATCCGATGGCCGGCACGGTCAAGCGTCAGATCCTGTGCTTCCGCACGAATCCCGCGATCCTCGCCTATGTCGGCGGCGAAGACGTCAGACGCTACAGCCAGGTCGGCGTCGTGACACCCGACCACACGATCCGCACCAAGAACTGGCCGCTGGTCGTGCCCGCGCCCGATGCGCACAAGCTCGCCGAGTGGAAGAAGGACGTGCATGAAGCCGTCGACGTCTTCGTCGCGCACTACCACGACTACTTCGCGCGCAACAACGCGACCTCGAATCCGAAGAAGAAGGAACTCGATCCGCTCCCGCGCGTGATCCTGGTGCCTGGTGTAGGCCTGTTTGGCGTCGGCCCCACGGCGAAGGACGCCGCCATCGCCGCCGACATCGCCGAGAACACGGTCGAGGTCATAACCGACGCGGAAGCGGTCGGCGAATACCGCTGCATCTCCGAGAACGACATGTTCGAGGTTGAATACTGGTCGCTGGAGCAGGCCAAGCTGGGCAAGTCGAACGAGAAGTCGCTCGCCCGCCAGATCTGCGTGATCACGGGCGGCGGCTCGGGCATCGGCGCGGCCACCGCGAAAGCGATGGCGGCCGAAGGCGCGGAAATCGCCATCCTCGACCGCGATCACGATATGGCTGTGAAGGCCGCGAAAGCCGTGCACAAGCAGGCGCTTGCGATCCAGTGCGATGTGACCGATCCGGCCAGCGTCAAGGCTGCGTTCGACAAGGTGGTGGAAGCGTTCGGCGGCGTCGACATCGTCGTCTCTAACGCCGGTGCCGCCTGGCAGGGCCAGATCGGGTCCGTCGACGACGAGGTGCTGCGCAAGAGCTTCGAGCTGAACTTCTTCGCGCACCAGTCGGTGGCGCAGGCCGCGGTGCACGTGATGAAGGCGCAGGGCACCTATGGCTGCCTGTTGTTCAACACGTCGAAGCAGGCGGTGAATCCCGGCAAGGACTTCGGCCCCTACGGCCTGCCCAAGGCCGCGACGCTGTTCCTGGTCCGCCAGTACGCCCTCGACCACGGCAAGGACGGCATCCGCGCCAACGCCGTGAACGCCGACCGGATCCGCTCAGGCCTCTTGACCGATGAAATGGTCGCCGCCCGCGCCAAGGCCCGCGGCGTGTCGGAGGAAACCTACATGGCCGGCAACCTGCTGGGTCGTGAGGTCTACGCGAGCGAAGTGGCCGAAGCCTTCGTTTACCTCGCCCACGCCGAGAAGACGACGGCCGCCGTGATCACCGTCGACGGCGGCAACATCGAAGCAGCGCTTCGCTAACGAAAGGGCCGCGCGGGTCTCGCGCGGCCCTTCCAATCGAGTCGTTGTGCGGACTGTTAGCGCCAGCCCCAGCCGGAGCACCAGCGGCGATGGTGGTGCCAACCCCAGCGCGTGCAATAGCGCATGTGATGATGACGGTACCAGCGCGCGGCCTGGATGTTGGCGTCCTGTTGCGTGGTGGCGGTCACGCCAGTGAAGCCGATACCGGCATTGGCGGCGCCGGCGGCTGTTGGCGCGACGGCAGCCATCAGACCGACTGCAAATACGGAAGCAAGAACCATCTTCATGTGCAAAACCCTCTGTGGTTGAAGCCCCTTTGACGCCCTGACGTTGCCCCAGATTGGCGCGTCGTCAACGCAGCAACCAGCCTAGGCCGGTTCGCGCGGCTTGGACAGCGGTCGCGACAGTTTGCGACAATCGCCTGTGATGCCTTGTCAGCCGCCGTTGGCGTGGAACAGCTTCAGCGTCCGCTGCCGCGCCAGCGAAGCGCTCGCCGCGTCGAAATCGGTTCGGCGGTCGGAGTTGAATCCGTGGCCCGCGTCATACAGATAGACCTGCACGCCGGGATGGGCGGCGGCGAGCTTCTTCACGACGTCCATCGGGATGCCGTGATCCTTTTCGCCGAAATGACAGATGGTTGCGCATTTCGGGTTCAGGTCGATCATCTGCCCGATATTGCCGCCGTAATACGACGACGCCGCGCTCAGGCCGTGGCAACGCCCCGCCGCCGCCCATGTCACCGAACCGCCATAGCAATAACCAGTGATGAACACGTGTCCGCGCTGCTTCAGGTCGTCGATGCAGGTCTGCGCGTCCTTGATGGACAGATCGAACGGATGCTCGGCCCGCGCCAGCTTGATGCCGGTCTGGATGTCCTCCGGCGAGTAGGTCGCCTGGAAGTTGGGGTGCTCGCGGTCGTACAGTGCCGGCGCCAGCACCTCGTAGCCGTCTGCCGCATAACCGTCACACAGCTCCATGATGTGCTCGGTGACGCCGAAGATCTCCTGGATCAGCACCAGCCCCCCGCGCCGCGCGCCGGCCGGCTGCACGCGATAGACGCCGACCTCGGCGCCATCGCTCATCTTCATCTTCTCCATCTTGCCCTTGAGCGCCATGACCGTTCCTCCAGCTGTGTTGAGGCAGTATCGGCCAGAATGCCCCGCGCCCGTCAACCGGATGGCGCTGCCGTGCTGCGCGCTGTCCGGCGCCGCAGGAACCAGCGCCAAAGGAGCGACACAAGCCAGACCAGCAGCACGAGAAGCGGCAACCAGGGCACGGCACCGATGGCGAACAGCAGCGCGTTGGCGGCGCTGTCCGTCAGGGTCTCGCCGGCTTCGCTGAAGAACGAGGCGAAACGTCCCACCGGAACGGTGCGCTCCGACAGCGTGATCGAAACATCCTCCCGCGCGATGCCGCTGGTCAGCGTGCGCTGCTGGCCGGTGGCTTCGTCCAGGTCGCCCTGCACGCGGGCGCGCTCGGCCTCGATCTTGATGATATCGTCGACCGAAAGGTTCGGCCGCTTGGCGATGTCTGCCAGGCGATCCCGATAAGCCGTGAGCTGTGCCACCTTGCGTGCGGTGTCGCCGGCCGCGGTCTCAACGCTCTGCGCCTGGGTCGAGCGCGACTGCATCACGGCATCGCCTGCCGCTTCGCCCTTCACGGGCGCCAGCAGCGCGTGCTCGAAGCCGTCAAGCTTGCCGCGCGGCAGCTGCACTTCGAGCGTCGCTGACACTGAGTCCAGGTTATCGCCGCTCGACGTCATGTTGGCGCTGACCAGCCGGCAGTCGAGGCTCGGATCGTGCAGGCAGAGGTCGCGCGCGCGCGCGAAGCGGGGCGCGACGGTGCCGTGCGCCATCACCACCGCCCAGCTATGCGTGTAGCTGAACTGCTGCTGCGCGGGCACGGTCGCCTCGGTCGCGAGGCCTGCCGCCGGTGACGGGCTACCGACGGGCGCGGTCTCGTCTCGCGTCAGGTTCATCTGGCGCGCCACCTCGGGCGCCCGGTCGCAGCCAGCCAGCAGCACCGCGCAGGAAATGGCGATAACGATGGTGCGAACCATGATGCGTCCCCTCATTTGGCTCGATGCCAAGGCTGGGCATGCATCGCGGCGCAACTAGGGAGCGATTGCGGCAGCTTTACGCGTTAAAACGGAAATGCATGACATCGCCGTCCTGCACGACATAGTCCTTGCCTTCCAGCCGGAACTTGCCCGCGTCGCGCGCGCCGGCTTCGCCGTTGCCGGCGACATAATCCGCAAAAGCGATCGTCTCGGCGCGGATGAAGCCGTGCTCGAAGTCGGTGTGGATCACACCCGCCGCCTGCGGCGCGCGCGAGCCTTGCGTCACCGTCCACGCCCGCGCCTCTTTCGGCCCGACGGTGAAGAACGTCAGAAGCCCCAGCAGCGCGTAGCCCGCGCGGATCAGCCGGTTCAGGCCCGGCTCTTCCAGGCCCAGGCTCGACAGGAATTCCTCGCGCTCGCCGGCCGGAAGCTGCGCGACCTCTTCCTCGATACGGGCCGAGATCGTCACCGATCCGGCGCCCTGCTTCTTCGCCATCTCGTCGACGGCCCTGGAGTATCTGTTGCCCGACGCCGCCGAGCCTTCCTCGACATTGCAGACATACAGCACAGGCTTTGACGTCATGATGCCCAGCCGCGAGAACGGCCCACGCTCTTCCGGCGTCAGCTCGGCAAGGCGCGCCGGCTTGCCTTCGCGCAAGAGCACGACGGCCTTCATCATCAGCGCCAGCTGTTCCTTGGCCTCCTTCTCGCCGGACTTCGCCTTCTTCTCGAGCGGCGTGATCCGTTTCTCCAGGCTCTCGAGATCCGCCAGCATCAGCTCGGTCTCGACCGTTTCCGCATCGCTGACAGGATCGATCTTGCCCTCGACATGGGTGATGTCGTCATCCTCGAAGCAGCGCAGCACATGCGCGATGGCGTCGACCTCGCGGATGTTGGCGAGGAACTGGTTGCCCAGCCCTTCACCCTTCGACGCTCCTCGCACCAGCCCCGCAATGTCCACGAAAGTGATGCGGGTCGGGATGATCTCCGCCGATTTGCCGACCTTGGCGAGCGTCTCCAGCCGCGGGTCCGGCACCGCCACGTCGCCGACATTCGGCTCGATGGTGCAGAAGGGATAGTTCGCCGCCTGCGCCGCCGCCGTCTGCGTGAGCGCGTTGAACAGGGTGGACTTGCCGACATTGGGAAGCCCGACGATGCCGCACTTGAAGCCCATTACTCGTCGCTTTCTTCTGGTTTCGCCTTCGGCACTCTCGGCGCCGGCACCTTGGAGGGCGGCCTGGGCGCGTTGGGGCGCGGCGGGTTGAGGGTCAGCGCGATCTTGTTCGTGAAGCCGACATCGTTGTCTTTGGCAAGCAGCGGAGCCGCCTCGGCGATCGCCGTCAGCATGGGCACCAGCCATTGTTCCTCATCGGCCCTGGTGAAGTTGCCCAGCACATGCCCCGTCACGCGGCCGCGCTCGCCGGGATGACCGATGCCGATGCGCACACGGCGGTAGTCGGCGCCGAGCGCCGCGGTGATCGACTTGGCGCCGTTGTTGCCTGCATCGCCGCCACCCGTCTTCACCTTCAATTTGCCGGCCGGCAGGTCGAGCTCATCGTGGATCACGACCAGCGCATTGAGCGGCAGTTTGAAAAACCGCATGGCGGCGCCGATGCTGTCGCCGCTGAGGTTCATGAAGGTGCCGGGCTTGAGCAGATAGACCTTGCGCTTGCCCAGAAAGCCTTCGCTCAGCACGCCCTGGAAGCGCGCGCGCCAGGGGCCGAAGCCATAGCTCGCGTGGATCGTGTCCACCGCCATGAATCCGGCGTTGTGGCGGCTGCGCGCATACTCCGCGCCGGGATTGCCGAGACCGGCTATGAGCAGTGCCGTTTCCACGGCACCGCTCAGAAGCCAGAAGCCGAAAATCGGAAATCAGAAGGGCACGGGAAATGGCACATTCTGATTTCTGACTTCCGGCTTCTGATTTCTGCCTTCCGCGGCGGCGGAAGGCTACTTCTTCTCCGGCGCCTTCGCGGCTTCGGCGGCGGGTGCAGCGGCAGCCGGAGCAGCCTCGGCGCCTTCCTCGGCAACCGGCGCGGCAGCGGCGGCAGCAGCCGCGGCGGCAGCAGCCTTCTGCTCTTCGATGACGCTGGTCGGCGCCACGATGGAGCAGATGGTGAAGTTGCGCTCGCGGACGATCGGCTTCACGCCTTCCGGCAGCTTGATCGCGCTGATGTGCACCGAGTCATGGATGTCCAGGCCGGTCAGGTCGACGATCAGCTCTTCAGGGATGCTTTCGGCCGGGCAGAGAAGCTCGATCTCGTGCCGCACGATGTTCAGCACGCCGCCCTTCTTGAGGCCGGGGGACTCACCGTGATTGCGGAAGTGCACCGGGATATCCAGGCGCACCTTGGCGCCTTCGCCCAGCCGCATGAAATCAACGTGCACCGGACGGTCGCTGACCGGGTCGATCTGCACGGCGCGCGGGATCACGCGCGTCCTCTTGCCGTCGATGTCCAGCATCAGCAGCTGCGTCGTGAAATGGCCGGTCTGGTACTGGCGCTCCAGCGCACGGTAGTCGACGGTCACGTTCTCCGGCTTCGCATCGCCGCCATACACCACGGCAGGGATCAACCCCTTGAGGCGAGCCTGATAAGCCGGGCCCTTGCCCTTGCCGGTGCGCGCCTGCGCCGACAATTCGTTGATCTGAGGCATGGTGCGGAATTCCCTTGGTTCTGCCTCGCCCGATAAGCCGGACGACACGCGAAGGCGCGGCTTGTAACGGAAGGCGAGAGCGGGCGCAACCGGCCATGGGAGCGTGAGGCCTGTTGTTATTAAGTCATTGAAACAACAAGCAAAAATGTTCAATCACCGCTGACAGGTTCCGACCCGTCCAAACCGGCGCAAGGATCGTATAAGGATCGTCCCGCCGATGCCGTCGATCCTTTCCCGCGCCGTCCCCCATTTCCTGGCCATCACCGGCAGCGCCGGGGTGCGGGTCCTCGTGCCGGCGGTGAACGCCGTCGTCCCCCGGACCGGCTACCGCGTGTTGCCCGACCGCGCCTACGGCCCGTTGCCACGCCATCGTCTCGACCTCTACGTCCCGGACCGGCCGTTATCGTCGGCACCCGTCTTGGTCTTCTTCTACGGCGGCAGCTGGCAGAGTGGGTCGAAGAACATTTATCGCGCCTTCGGCCAAGTCTTCAGCAGCGAGGGGATGATTGTCGCGATTGCCGATTACGGTCTCTATCCCAACGTGAAGTATCCGACCTTCCTGCACGATGGTGCGCACGTCGTTCGCTTTCTCAGAGAGACCGTTGAGATGCTCGGCGGTGACCCGTCGCGCATAGTAGTCAGCGGCCACTCCGCCGGCGCCTACATCGCAGCGATGCTCGGGGTGAACCCGATCTATCTGAACTCCGTCGGCGGTGGCCCATCATGGATCAGAGCGGTCATCGGCATCGCCGGGTCGTACGACTTCCTGCCGCTCTACGATGCCGCGATGATCGACATTTTCGGCGGCGCGCGAAACATGGAGACGCAGCCGATCAAATACGCCGCCAACAGGGCGCCGCCCATGCTGCTCGCGCACGGGACGAAAGACTCGACCGTGGGCGCCGGCAATTCACGCCGCTTCGCGACTCGCCTGTTGAGCTACGGCAACGATGTGCAGGTGAAGCTCTACGACGGCATCGGCCATCTGGATATCCTGCTGTCGCTGGCAAAACCGTGGCGCAAGCGCACGACACTTCACGCCGACATGTTGCAGTTCATACGGTCGCGCTAGATCCCGGCATTGTTCGGCGCCGTGTATTCCGACACCGGCGCATCGCCCGTGTTGATCACATCCGACGGCTCGAAGATCAGCACGTCGGCTTCGTCGTCCGCCGCGGTGCGGTGCTCGATGCCGCGCGGCACCACGCACATCTCGCCCGGACCCATCTCGACCACACGGTCGCGGTACTCCACGCGGAATCGCCCGCGCCACACCAGGAACATTTCCTCGGCGTCGGCATGCCGATGCCAGGGAAATTCGCCCTGCACCTTCACGACCTTCACCTCCTGCCCGTTCAGGGCCGCGACCACTTTCGGCCGCCAGTGCTCGGTGAAGAGCGCGAATTTGTCATCGAGAGCGATCTTTTCCACGGCCGCCAACTCCGCAACAGGAAGGCGATGCTAGCGCGAAGAGGCATGCAAAGGACGCAAGCCCGGCTCTGCTCCGGATGCGCTAGGCTCGCGCCATGAAGAACCGCATCGGCATCCTGGCGCATTCGGGCGAGGGTGCGGCCCTCTGCTTCCTCGAATGCATCCACGAGGGCGAAAATCGCCTCGGCCCGCACATCCATCCCGACATCGTCCTGGACATTGAGCCGATGGGCCCGGTGCTCGACGATTGGGCGATGCGCAACTACCCGCCGATCGTCACGCTGTTTGCCCGCCAGGCGGCGCGCCTGAAGGACGCCGGCGCCGCCTTCTGGATCTGTCCCGACAACACCGCCCACCTCGCGTTCGAGGCGATGACCGAACCGCTGCCGCTGCCCGGCCTGCACATCGCGGAGATCGTCGCCGAACAGGCCGCCGGCCGCGGCTTCAGGAAGATCGGCATTACCGGTACGCGCTGGACGATGGAAGGTCCGGTCTACCCCGGCGCCTTCACGCGCCGCGGCATCCAGTTCACGACGCCGCCGGAGGACGACAAGGCCGCCATCCAGGCGATGATCTTCGACGAGCTGGTGCGCGGCAAAGTCACCGACGCGGCGCGCCGCCGGCTTGCGCAGGCTGTCGAAGGACTGAAGGCACAGGGCTGCGACGCCGTCGTGCTCGGCTGCACCGAATTGCCCATGCTCCTGAACGAGCATAACTCGCCGCTACCCCCGCTCGACTCGACGCGCCTGCTCGCCCGCGCCGCGGTCGACGTCGCCCTAGGCTCGCGCCCGCTTCCGCTTTGGCGCGGGGGATTGCTTCGCTGACCGCTTCTTCGCCGCGACTTCGTCATAGGCCTCGCGTACCAGATCCTTGAGCTCGTTGGCCGCGACACCGTCCAACGCGAGGCGCGCCCATCGGATTGCACCCCAGATCGCCGGCTTGAACGTCTGCGGCCGTGTCTCGAACAGGATTTCCTGGTGCATCTTCGATAGCTTGAGGATCGCCTCATTGTTGTCAGGGATCGATTCGGCGAACATCTTGCCGTTCGTACGGAACGACGGCATGCCGAAGTGCGGCTTCTCGGCCACGCCCTCCAGCGCCATCGCGAATTTGCGCAGGTCGGCGCAAGTGCTCATGGACGCTTCCTTGCGGTGGCCTTCTTCTTCGCGGCCTTCGCCTTGGGAAGTGCCGGTTTGCTGAACTCCCAGGCCTCGTGAAGCAGCCGTTCCAGCTCCGGCCTGCCGATCTTCTCGATCTGCACGATCACGTTCGAGCGTGTGCCCCACATGAACTTCACGAACGTCCTGGGGTCGGCTGCGAACAGGAATTCCTTGCGCTCCTCCGGCAGGTGGACGAACAGCCCGTCGGGCCGCATCACCGCGAAGATGCGTTTCTTGGTGCGATAGCTGGGCCGCCCGAAATGATCGACCTCGCTGACGCCCTCCAGCGCCAGCGCGATCCTCTTCACGTCGGCTTTGGTGGCCACGGCTACTCCGCCGCCGCCTTCACGCGCTGGTGCGCCTTCAGCCGCGGCAGCACGTCGGAGGCGAACAGCCGCAGGTTCTCCTCCGCCATGGCGTACGGCATGCCGGCATAGGAGAACACGCCGGTGAACGTCTCCGCGCCGAGCTTCTGCGTGAAGTCCACGATCCGCTCATGGCACTGGTCGGGCGTGCCCCAGATTTGCAGGCTGAGGAAGAAGTCGATCATCGCGTCCGCGCCGCCGCCGCGCACCATCTGCTGCATGGCGCCGTAGCTTTCGTAGCCCTTGGTCTTCGTCAGATGATCGCCCGCCAGCTCGTAGTGCTTGAGCACCGTCTGCCAGTAGCCGCCGATGTACTCCCGCGCCATGGCTTCCGCCTTCTTGGCGTCGCGGTCGCAGAACACCCAGCCCGCCAGGATTGGCGCCGGCGCATCCGCCTTGTTCACCTGCCGGTAGATATTGCGGTAGTTCGCCATCTCGGTGAACACCGCGTCCCACGGCTTCTGCGGGATGATCAGGAGCCCGATGCCGAGCTTCGCCATGATCTCCGACGATTCCGGCGACACCGCCGCCGCATAGGTGCGGCCCTTGAAGGTCTTGAACGGCCGCGGGCGGATGTCGCGCTTCGCCTGCTTGATGAACTTGCCGTCGAATTCGCACCAGCCGCGCTCGAGCCCTTCCAGCAGCATCTGCGCCGACTCGACGAAACGCTCGCGCGCCGTGTTCTGGTCCACGCCGAAGCCGTCGAACTCCACGCGCCCGAGGCCACGCCCCATGCCGAAGATGAAGCGCCCGTCCGATTGGTGATCGAGCACTGCGATCTGCTCCGCGACCCGCATCGGGTCGTGCCACGGCAGCACCACCACCATCGAGCCCAGCTTCACGTGCTTCGTGCGGCCGGCGTAGTACGACAGGTACTGCAACACGTCCGGGCACATCGTGTAGTCGGTGAAGTGATGCTCGACGCCCCAGATGGAGTCGAAGCCCAGCGGCTCCGCCAGATCGCCCAGCGCCAGCTCCGCCTTGTAGACGTCGCGATCGGTGCGCTTGGGGTCCGTCGCCTGAAAGATCACGCCCATACCGACATGCATGTGAACCTCCCGTGTTGTTATTAGCTGTGGGGGAAGCCTAGCGGGCGGGGCAGGGCCGCCGCTAGCGGGAAGTGCGCCTCGAAGTTCAGGATTGCCGCAGCGGCGGTTGGCAAATCTGGCGGTTTCGCCTGTCGCCTAGTCGAACAGGCTCGACACGCTTTCTTCGTGGTTGATGCGCCGGATCGCTTCACCGAGCAGGGGCGCGATCGAGATGCGGCGGATGTTCGGGCATTTGCGCTGGTCGGCCGTGGCGGCGATCGAATCCGTCACCACCATCGACTTGAGCTTCGATCCCGCGATGCGCGCCACCGCGCCGCCCGACAGCACGCCATGGGTCGCATAGGCGCAGACGTCCTTGGCGCCGTTGTTGAGCAGCGCCTCGGCCGCGTTGCAGATCGTGCCGCCGGAATCGACGATATCGTCGACCAGGATGCAGCTGCGCCCGCGCACGTCGCCGATGATGTTCATCACCTCCGACTCGCCGGCCCGCTCGCGCCGCTTGTCCACGATGGCGAGGTCGGCGCCGATGCGCTTGGCCAGCGCGCGGGCGCGCACCACGCCGCCCACGTCGGGCGACACCACCATCAGGTGGTTGCCGATGCCCAGATAGTCCTCGATGTCCTTCACCATCACCGGCATGGCGTAGAGGTTGTCGGTCGGGATGTCGAAGAAGCCCTGGATCTGCCCGGCGTGCAGGTCGACGGTCAGCACGCGGTGGGCGCCGGCCTCGGTGATCAGGTTCGCCACCAGCTTGGCCGAGATCGGCGTGCGCGGACCGACCTTCCGGTCCTGCCGCGCGTAGCCGAAATACGGGATCACCGCCGTGATGCGGCGCGCCGACGCCCGGCGCAGCGCGTCAATCACGATCAAGAGTTCCATCAGGTTGTCGTTCGCCGGGAAGCTCGTCGACTGGATGACGAACACGTCCTCGCCGCGCACGTTCTCCTGGATCTCCACGAACACTTCCATGTCCGCGAAGCGCCGGACCACGGCCCTTGCGAAAGGCGCCTTCAGGTATAAGGCGATCGCTTCCGACAATTCGCGGTTCGAATTGCCCGCAAGCAGCTTCATTCCGCGCTGTCCGCCGTCGGTCATGGTGGGCTGCCCTGTTTGCGATGGTTTGATGACGGGCTGTGTAGCAAGCACGCCCGCAGCGCGCAAAGCGTCAACGCAGCACGATGGTGGAAATCTGGCGCCCGTAGTCCTTTTCGCCACGGTGGGTTGTGCGCCGAAAGCTGAAAAAATCGGCATCGCGCGCATAGGTGCAGGCGCCCAGCGTCTCGATTCTGTCCACAGAGGCGGCACGGAGACGGTCCACGACATACCCTTCCAGGTCGAACATGTGATGATCCGCACGAGCGCCGGGAGCAAAGAACCGGGCATTGGCCGGATCGTCCGTCACGAATCGCACGATGAACTCAGGCCCCACTTCGTAATTGTCCTGGCTGATGCAAGGCCCGATGGCCGCTGCGACGCGGCCGCGCCGGGCGCCCAGGCTTTCCATCCTGGTCAGCGTATTCTCGATCACGCCGCCGATAGCGCCTTTCCATCCGGCATGCGCCGCGCCGACGACCCGCGCGTCCGCGTCGGCAAGAAGCACCGGCGCACAATCGGCGGTGAGGATGCCGATCGCGAGTCCCGGCACCGCAGTCACCATCGCATCTGCCTGCGGCGGTGCGCCGTCCCACGGACCGGTCACGATCGCAACGTTCGGACTGTGCACCTGATAGAGCGTGTTCAGCCCGTCTGCGCCTAAGGCTTCGCGCACGCGCCGCCGGTTCTCCGCGACATGGTCCTGGCCGTCGCCAGATCCCGGCCCACAATTCAGCGACGCGTAAATGCCGTCCGACACGCCGCCGGTGCGCCCGAAGAACCCGTGCGCGATGCGGGGCAGGTCCAGGTGTTTCGCAAGCAAACTCAGCATCAGAACCCCGGTGGTGTCGGCGCGTTCTTTGGCACGATGGCGATGGCTTTGAACAGCTCGCCCATCTGATCGTCTGCGATCAGCCGCTCCACGCCGCGCCAGATCCGATCGGCATCGAGTAGCAGCGCGCCCGACCGTGCGTGCGCCGACAGTGCCTCGGCCCGCTGCTCGATGCCAAGGCTCTTCAGCCATGCACCTTGCGGCATCGGTCCGCAAACCGATGCCCCGCCGCGCACCGCCGCATCGCCTAGTGCGCAGAAGTCGACGTGCGCCGTCAGATCATTCTCGCCGGGGTTGCTCAGCACTTCCGCAGGACCATGCCGCTTCATTGCCTGCAACGTCTCGCCAAAGCCCGGCGTGTCGTAGCCGTAGTCGATGATCAGGGCCGCCCCTCCGTGCGCCGCGATCCGATGCGCAATCTCGTCCGCCAGCGCTTCGCCGGCCGAGCACTGCTCATAGACGCCGCCCTCCGGCGCGCCGTCGCGGTTGGGCGGTGGCGCGGGCAATGGTACGGGCGACAGCACGAAGCGGAGCGTGCCGTCGGCATTCGTGCCGACCATCCGTTCGAACCAGCCCCCGCCCTTCTTGACGTATTGCCGGATCGGCAAGACGTCGAAGAACTCGTTCGCGACGAGGTACATCGGCCCCTCGGTCTTCACATCGGCGAAACCGGTGACGGAACGGATCGGCACATCCAGGGCGCTCAACGTCCTCTTCTGCGCGCCTTCCAGTACCGCGCTGTTCTCGACCAGAACCACCTGCACCTGCGAACGGAACGCGGGCACCAGTTTCAATGCGCGCAACGCATCGTGCATCAGCGTCCCGCGACCCGGTCCCAGTTCGACGAGTGTCGGGCGTGCCGGCGATCCCTGGTCCATCCAGGTCTGCGCCATCCACAGCCCGATCAGCTCGCCGAACATTTGGCTGACTTCGGGCGCGGTGATGAAGTCACCGGCGGCGCCCAGCGGATCGTGCGTTGCGTAATAGCCGCCGCTCGGATCGTGCAGCGCCAGTGTCATGTATTCGGCGATCGGCATCGGCCCCTGGGCCGCGATCAGCGCCGCGATACGCTGCTGAAGCGCGTTCATCCGCGTCCGCGGGGCTTGAGCGACACCCACAGGAACGCCGCCGCCGCCAGCCACAACGGGATCGACAGCGCCATGCCCATGGAGAACCAGCCGAGGAACGGCCCGTCCGGCTCGCGGAAGAACTCGACGAAGAACCGGAACACGCCATAGCCCAGGAAGAACAGCCCCGTCAGCAGTCCGGGCCGCTCATGCAGCTTGAAGTAGCGCAACCCGATCTGGAGCAAAAGGAACAGCACGACCCCTTCCAGCGCCGCTTCGTAAAGCTGGCTCGGATGACGGGGCGTCGGTATGTGGTCGGGGGCGCGCGGGAAGATCATCGCCCACGGCACGTCCGTCGGCTTTCCCCACAATTCGCCGTTGATGAAGTTCGCGAGCCGCCCGAAGAACAATCCCACCGGCGCGACCACCGCGATCATGTCCGCCACCGACAGCAGCGGCAGTTTGTTGCGGCGGCAGAACAGCCAGAGCGCCAGCGCGACGCCCGCGAGCCCGCCATGGAAAGACATGCCGCCTTCCCAGGTGGTGATCAGGTGCATCGGATTGGTGACGAAGGCGCCCGGTAGCACGCCGTCGCCGACATGGCACATCGCCGTCTGCGGCGACACCAGGCACAGCGCGATGCCATAGAACAGGATCCAGCCCAGCCGCCCGCCCGCGATCACGCCGACCGTCGCCCACACCACCAGGTCGCCGACCTGCTCGGCGTTCATCGGCGGCTTGTTGGCGAAGGTCGGGTTGCGCCACAGCGCCTTTTCGCGCGTCATCCGCGCCGCCAGCCACCACCCGGCCAGCAAGCCCGCGATATAGCTCAGCGCATACCAGCGGATCGCCAGCGGCCCGATGCTGAACAGGGTCGGGTCGATCTTCGGATAGGGCAGGAGGCCGTACGGCATGGGCGGAACCAACGTCTGTTTCGGCCTTTCGTGTCAAGCGGTCCTGCTTGTCGCCGCCGCCCGCGACCGCCATATAAGTGTCAACAGGAGGCGCCCATGGCCCAGACCGACAACCCGTTCCTCGACGGCATGGCTCGAATCTTCACCGATGCGGCCGGTGCCGCCAAATCGGTGCGTGACGAGATCGACACCTTCGTGCGCCAGCGCCTCGAACGCATGGTCGCGGACATGGATTTCGTCCCGCGCGAGGAGTTCGAGGCCGTCAAGGCGATGGCCGCCAAGGCGCGCACCGAGAACGACGCACTCGCCGTTCGCATCGCCGCCCTCGAGGCGAAATTGAATCCGCCATCAACCACTTAAGCGTCTGCGCGTCGCACTTTGTTGTGAGCTCGCGCACGACTCTGTTGGCGATTTGCGTGCGCGCTGTGGGTGATTTGCCTTTCGGTGGAAGACTCGGTTTGCGAGTCAGAACGACGCACCGGCGAAGCTGTGCATGAGGGAGTCTGTCCCACGCATCGCGTGCGCAGACTCTTGACCCCACTAGCGATTGTGCCAGTTTGGTCCGCGACTGCTTCGCTGCTTCGCGAGAGGCAGCCGATGTACCGGAGCCCGCATGACCGTCATCCACCAGAACGAACAGGCAATCGCCCCGCACCCGATCGACATGCTCGAGCAGGCGGTGGAAGCGAATGGCTGGGCGTTTGAGCGGCAGGGCCGCGACGAACTCAATCTTTCCGTCGCCGGCCGCTGGGCCGATCACCATTTCTCGTTCTCCTGGCGCGACGACCTGCAATCGCTGCATCTGTCGTCGGCGTTTGACATGCGCATTGCCGAGGGCGTGCGCCGGAACAACGTCGCCGATCTGCTGATGTATGTGAACGCGCGGCTCTGGATCGGTCATTTCGACCTCTGGCCGGAAGACGGCACGGTCGTCTTCCGGCATGCGATGATCTTCCCCGACGCGCGCGCATCGGCGTCGCAATGCGAAGCCCTGCTCAACCTCGCCCTCGAAGCCTGCGAGCACTATTATCCGGCCTTCCAGTTCGTCCTCTGGGGCGGCAAGACCGCCGAAGAAGCCGTCGCCGCGGCGGTTCTGGAGTGCGCGGGGCAGGCGTGAGCACCGCCCCCATTCTTCTGATCGGCGCCGGGCGCATGGGCGGCGCGCTGCTGCGCGGCTGGGTCGCGAAGAAGATCGGTCCGATCATTGCCGTCGACACCGCGCCATCGCTCGAACTGACGGCCCTTGCGAAGAAGCACCACATTGCGATCTTTCCGGCCGTCGCAAACATCGACACCGTGCGCGCCCGCGCCTGCGTCGTCGCGCTGAAGCCGCAGATCCTGAAAGACGAGCTGCCGTCGCTCAGACCCGTGGCGCAGTCCGGCGCGCTGATGCTCTCCATCGCCGCTGGCACCAGCCTCGCAGCGATGACCAAAGCCTGGGGCAGGGGCGCCCGCATCCTGCGCGCCATGCCCAACACGCCGGGCAGCATCGGCCGCGGCATCACCGCGCTCTACGCCGGCAAGTCGGCCACCCAAAAAGACAAGGCGCTCGCCGAATCCCTGCTCGCCACGCTCGGCGCAACGACGTGGGTGAAGCACGAGCACGATATCGACACCGTCACCGCTATCTCCGGCTCCGGCCCCGCCTACGTCTTCCTGATGGTCGAAGCGCTTGCCGACGCGGCCGAGGCTGAGGGCTTGCCGCGCGCCCAGGCCGAACAGCTCGCGCGCGCTACGATCACCGGCGCCGGCGCCCTGCTCGATTCGAACGTCACTCCACCGGCCGAACTCCGCCGCAACGTGACCAGCCCCAAAGGCACGACCGAAGCGGCGCTGAAAATCCTGATGGCGAAGAACGGGCTGTCGCCCCTGATCCGCCGCGCCGTCGCCGCGGCGCGCCGGCGCGGCGCGGAACTTGGCCGGTTGAGTTAGCCCCGCACGCGGCGCACCATGCGTTTGTGCGCTACAAGATCCACAAACCGCCGCCGCCGCTCGATCGGTTCATCGACAATCTCTGGTATTGGGAGGGCGACACCGCGCCTCATGCCAAGGACATCATCGTCGCATCGCCAACCGTCGGCCTGCTGATCAATCTGCAGCACGATGCATTGTCGTCTTTTTCCGGCGAAGGCTACGGCGTCCGCCATCGCATCCGTGGCATAGGATTCTCCGGCTCGAGCTCCGAGACATTCGCAATCTACGCCACCCAGCCGCATATGATGGGCATGCAGTTCAAGCCTGGTGGTGCGTGGCCGTTCTTGAAGCCCGCTGGCGGCGAATTCCACAACCGGCACTTTGCACTCGAGGACCTGTGGGGCGCCGATGCCGAGCGCCTGCACCAGCGTCTCGTCCAGGCGCAGACGCCCGAAGACAAATTTGACATCCTGCTCAGCGCATTCGTGGCCCGCGCGCCGCGCGATCTCGAACTCCATCCCGCTGTCGCAACGGCGCTGGCCTGCTTCCATCGCGCGCCGCATCGTGCCGGCGTCGCCGCCACCGCCAGGCACGCCGATGTCAGCCAGAAGAAGCTTATACGCCTGTTCTCGGAGCAGGTCGGCCTCACGCCCAAGCTCTACCTGCGCATCGCCCGCTTCCGCCGGATGATGGAAGACCTGCACCTTCGGCCCGCGATTGATTGGGGCGACGTGGTCGAGCAGAACGGCTTCTATGACCAGTCCCATTTCATCCGCGATTTTCGCGCATTTGCCGGTGTCTCGCCCACGGCCTGGCTCAAGCACCGCGGTCCCTTCCACGGCCATATTCCCTTGGTGGATGATGCGCCCTGAAGGCGCTCGGTTTCATTTCAGCGTTGTCGGCTGCAATCTTCATGACAATCGGGCTGCTCTACGTCTTCTGAGGGAATTTTCTACAATCCTTCCGTCTCGTCTTGCGCCACACTATGCGCAATGGAGGTCCGTCATGCCCGTCGAACTCGGTTACTTCACGCTCACGGTCAAGGATGTCGCCCGCGCCAAGGCATTCTACGGCACGCTGTTCGGCTGGACGTTCGAGGACGGCAGCGGCCACGTCGCCAACACGAAATTCTCCCTGGGCATCGGCGAAGGCGGTCCGATCGACCTCTCCGGCCATGCCTATTTCCGTGTCGACGACCTCGAAACCTTCCTGCCGCGGGTCGTTGCACTCGGCGGCGAAGTCCGCGGCCGTGCCGACTACAAGTCCGGTCCCAATGCTGTCATTGCCGACGACCAGGGCACCGTCACCACGCTCTGGCAGCCGGCGCCGGGATACGAGTAGTCAGACCGGCAGCCGGATCGTAGCGCGCAACCCGCCCAGCGGGCTCTTGTCCAGCAGGATGTCGCCACCATGGGCACGGGCGATGTCGCGCGCGATGGCCAGTCCCAGCCCCGACCCGCCGGTTTGCAGGTTGCGGCCCTCGTCCAGCCGGTGGAAGGGGCGGAAAGCCTCGTCCCGGCGTTCGGCCGGGATTCCCGGTCCGTCATCGTCCACGATGATCCGCGCGAAGCGGTCGTCGCGCATCACCGACACCTTGACCTGCTTGCCGAATTTGAGCGCGTTGTCGATCAGGTTGGTCGCGCAGCGCCTGAGCGCCTTGCGCTTCATGTACATGTCGATCGGCCCCGGCGCCTCGACCGCAATCACCGCCGACTCCATGCCATAGGCGCCCACCGATGCCGCCGCCGCGTCGCGCGCAAGGTCCGACAAGTCCTCCAGCGTCGACTGTTCCCCGCCCTCGCCCCGCGCGAATTCGAGATACTCGTTGAGCATATGCTCCATCTCGGCGATGTCGCCGCGCATCGCCTGGATGTCGGTACTTTCCGGCATCATCGCGAGCTGGAGCTTCATGCGCGACAAGGGCGTCTTCAGGTCGTGGCTGATGCCCGCCAGCATCTCGGTGCGCTGTTGCAATTGCCGCTCGATGCGCTGGCGCATCACCATGAAGGCCCGTGCCGCGCGCCGCACCTCGGTCGCGCCGTAAGGATGATAGTCCGGTACGGTGCGCCCCTTGCCGAAGGCCTCCGCCGCCAGCGCCAGCCGCTCGATCGGCCGCACCTGGTTGCGCAGGAAGAGGACCGCGATTCCCATCAGCACCAGCGCCGAACCCGCCATCCAGATGATGAAAACGTCCGGGCTGGTCACGGTCACGCGCGAGCGCGGCACCGCCATTCGCAGCACGCCGTCGGCCAGCTCGATGCGGATCGTGATCGTCGCGGCATCGCCGGTCGCCTCGAAGGCGCGCGCCCCCTGCACTTGCTGTGCGATGATGGCGTCCAGGGCGCGGTCGATTGTGCTGGGTTTGTGCCCTTCAGCATGCGGCGAGACGTGGGCGCCGGGCTGGAACGTCACGGGATAGTCGAGCATCCGGCTCGCTTGTGCGCGCAATGCCTCGCGCTCCGCCCCGGAATGCGTCTGCTCCAGCGACACCAGGAACGCAGCGTCCGCCGCGATGTCGCGTGCCATCCAGTGCGTCGTCTGGTCGAGATGCCGCTCGAAGAACACATAGGTCATCACGCCCTGCAGCAGCACGACGGGCGCCACGATGATGATCAGCGAGCGCCAGAACAGCCCGCGCGGCAGGAACGGCTTGACGAAGCGCCATGGATCGTAGCGCGCCATGCCCTGGAGGGGCGGGGCGGCGTCAGGAGACTCGGTCTGGGACAAGGACGTATCCAACCCCGCGCACGGTTTGCAGATAGAGCGGCAGCTTGGGGTCTTCCTCGATCTTGCGCCGCAGGCGCGTCACCTGCACGTCGATCGACCGCTCCAGTGTCACGCCCAGCCGCGTGCACAGGTCGCTGCGCGAGAACGAGCGCCCCGCATTGGCCGCGAACAGTTTCAGCAGCGCCGCCTCGCTGCTCGTCAGGTGCACTGGCTTGCCCTTGCGCCGCAGCTGGCCGCGCTCGGCGTCGTAGGTCGCTTCGCCCATCTTCACTTCGCTGTGCGCGACCAGCGCCGGCGGGGCGGCGCGGCGGAGCAGGGCGGTCACCCGCAGCAGCAGCTCGCGCGGCTCGAACGGCTTGGGCAGGTAGTCGTCGGCGCCGTGCTCGAGGCCGGCGATGCGGTCGCCGGCATCGCCCTTCGCCGTCAGGATCAGGATCGGCACCTGGCTCGATTGTCGCACCGATTTGGTCAGGTCGAAGCCGCTCTCGCCCGGCATCATGACGTCCAGGATCAGCAGATCGAACGCCATGCTCTTCATCAGCGCGCGGGCGTCCTGCGCATTGGGCGCCGCGGTCACGCGATAGCCGTTGGTGGCCAGATAGCGCTGCAACAGCGCGCGCAACCGCTCGTCGTCATCCACCACCAGCAGATGCGGATCTTGTACGGACGATGGGGCAACGCTCATGGCAGGTATTCTATGCGTCTTGTTTTCTTAAGTACCGGCGGGGCTATAATGGTGGCCGGACGGGGCTAACCCCTTGATAACTAGGCCCAACCGGCCCCTTGGGCAAGGCCGGCCAAAACCGGGAAGGAACACGTTTTATGGCGGAAATCATCCCCTTCGATCAGCGCCAGGGCCAGCTTTGGTTCGACGGCAAGATGATCAACTGGACCGACGCCAAGGTGCACGTCCTGACCCACGGCCTGCACTACGCCTCCTGCGTGTTCGAGGGCGAGCGCATGTACAACGGCCGCATCTACAAGCTGGAAGAGCACACCGCACGCCTCTTCAAGTCGGCCGAGATTCTCGGCATGAAGATTCCCTTCAGCGAGGCCGAGATCAGCGCCGCCTGCATCGCCGCCTGCGACGTGCAGGGGTTCAGGGACGCCTACATCCGCCCGGTCGTGTGGCGCGGCAGCGAGATGATGGCGGTCGCCGCCCAGCAGACGAAGATCCACGTCGCCGTCGCCGCGTGGCAATGGGGCAGTTACTTCGATCCGAAGGAGAAGATGAAGGGCATCCGCCTCGACGTCTCCGAATGGAAGCGCCCCGCGCCCGACACGGCGCCGACGGCGGCCAAGGCGGCCGGCCTCTACATGATCTGCACCATGTCCAAGCATGCTGCAGAGGCGAAGGGTTATGCCGACGCGCTGATGTTCGACTATCGCGGCTATGTCGCCGAGGCAACGGGCGCGAACATCTTCTTCGTCAGGGACGACAAGCTCTACACGCCCATCGCCGACTGCTTCCTGAACGGCATCACCCGCAAATCGGTGATCGAGCTCGCCAAGGCGCGCCAGATCCCGGTCTATGAGAAGCACATCGAGCGCAGCGAACTCGACGGTTTCACCGAGTGCTTCATCGTCGGTTCGGCGGCGGAAGTCACGCCGGTCAGCGAGATCGGCCCCTGGAAGTTCAGGCCCGGCAAGATCACCGAGACGCTGATGAACGACTACCACGCCGACGTGAACGCCCCGGTCAGCGCGGTGCATCTCGCGAAGGCGAGCTAGCAAACTCCTCGCCCTCGGCGTAAGCGGAGGAGAGGGCCGGCGTGAGGGGGCGGTGCATCAAGCGAGATGATTGAACGCTCGCTCCTCCGGACAGGTCGCCTCTCGCTGCGTCCGTCTGAAATCATCGACGCAGAGCGCGCCATCGAAATCCAGTCCAACTGGAACGTCACGCGCAACCTGCGCATGGCGTCGTTTCCGCCGGATCGTGCCGGCACGGAAGCCTGGTTCGCGGGCCACGAGCGGGAATGGCGCGACGGCACCGCCTATCGCTTCGCTATTCTCCTCGACGGCCACATGATTGGTCTGGTCGATGTCGACGAGATCGCGAACGGTGAAGGCAGCCTCGGCTACTGGCTGGAGGAAGCCGCGTGGGGCAGGGGCTATGCGTTCGAGGCCGCGCAGGCGCTTGTCCGCTTCTCGTTCGACACCGTCCGGCTCGCGGCCCTCACCTCCGGCCACGCCGCCGACAACGTGAACTCCGGCCGCATCCTCACAAGACTCGGCTTCATGCACACGGGCGACGGCAGGACCTTCTCGAAGTCGCGCGCCACCGCCATCGTCCAGCGCCGCTACCGTCTCGTCAGAGAATCGCCTTCGCCACCAGCTTCTGTGTGAGCTGCTGGGCGTTCTGGATGCCCTCGGTCATCGTGAAGCGCTGGATCATGCCCACGAAGATCAGGTCATTCGCCCAGTCGACCCAGAACCACGTCCCCGCCGCGCCGTCCCATTCATACGTCCCGCGCCCGACGGGAATCCCCGCCGCATCCGGATCGGTGAACACTGCACCGTTGAAGCCGTAGCCGAAGCCCGGCCGGATCTGCATCGCGCCGATCCCGAACCCGGCTTCCAGCATCCACGCCGGCAGATGGTTGCGGCTCATCAGCGCCACGGCTTCCTTCGACAGAATCCGCACGCCATCCAGCTCGCCCCGGTTCAGCAGCATCTGCGCGAACCGCGCATAGTCGTCGAGCGTCGACACCAGCCCGCCGCCGCCGCCCGCCAGGCGTGGCGGCGACAGGTAGTCGTTGCCGCCCATCGGGTTCTTGTCGAGCTCGACCACGCCGCCCTTGCGGCTGGTGCGATAGAGCTTCGGCAGCCGCCCGGCCTTCTCGGGCAGCGCCCAGAACGCCGTGTCCACCATCTTCAGCGGCGCGAAGATATGCTCCTGCATGAAGGCGGCGAGGCTTTGTCCCGTGATTTTCTCGATGATCGCGCCCTGCACGTCCATCGACAGGCTGTAGAGCCATTGCGTCCCCGGCTGGTACGCCAGCGGGATGCGCCCAATCCGCTCCGCGAACTCGAACAGCGTCGGCGCGCCCCAGATGTCCGCCGCCTTGTAAGGCGCGTCATGCAACGCCTCGCTGCGGCCATAGGTGAGGCCCGCCGTATGCGTCAGCAATTCGCGCAGCGTCGGCGGATGGTCCGCCTTCACCGTCACGGGCTGCTCGGCATCGTCCAGCCCTTCGAACACCGTGCTGTGGTTGAACGCGGGGATGAACTTCCCGACCGGATCGTCCGGTTTCCACAGTCCCTTGTCGTGCAAAATCATCATCGCGACCGCCGTCACCGGCTTGGTCATCGAGAAGATGCGGAACACCGTGTCGGTCTTGAGCTTCGTCTTGTTCGCGATGCTGTCGAGGCCCAGCACCGACCGCCGCGCCACCTTTCCATGCCGCGCCACGAGCGTGACCGCGCCCGCCAGGTCGCCCTTGTCGATCTCCGCCTGAAGCCCGGCGTCCACGCCGTCCAGCCCCGCCGAAGACAGCCCCACATCTTCCGGCCGCGTCGCCAACCCCAGAACCATTCGCCTAGCCCCCGTGTTTCTACGCAGCTTGGCCGACACAAGCGGTGTGATCAACTGCATGGAACTGCCGGCGGATTCGTGAGTTCCTATCCCAATCAAATGGGGGACGACGCCCATGGAATTCACGGTCGAAGAAATGTCCGAACTCGCCGGCGCCAAGCCACTCGAAGAAATCACGATCCACGGTCGCGTCTTCCGCGTCGGGACGCTGTCGCCCGAACAATGGCGGGACATCGACATCTGGGAGGAGAAGCTGGAGCGCGCCCACCGGCGCGGCGAGGCGCTCCACTCTGACGAACGCGACCCGACCCATATCCTCGTCCACCTGCTGTGGTCGGGCGAGCGGCATCCGGTCTACCAGGACGTGCTGCGCCACGTCCGCCCCGAACACTTGGCCGCGGCGAAACGCGAAGCCATGCGCCAGCGTCTCATCGCGTCGCTCCTCTGATCACCATTCCGTTTTCACGCTGACGGAAGTTTAAGCCGCCGGTCCTGGCGGCGTAATTTTCGCGCGCTATATCGTTCTCGTGCTCGTCAGCCGGACAGGCACATCAATCGGAGACGCGCCCCAACGTCTCCCGCGCCGGCATCGGCTCCCCCTTCCGGTGCCGGCGCATCCTTTACGCGGCGTTCGGATAAAGATCGCGGAAATTGCGGGCGAAGAACTTTGCCCGTGCATCCTCGTCTAGCGATGCCGTCGCACGGTCGAACCGCCCCAACGGATCGCGCCCGCCCTCTGCGTGCGGATAGTCGGAGGAGAACATGTACAGCTCCGGAAACGACTCGCGCACCATCGCTGCCACGTCCTCGAACGGGTAGGGCGTGAAGCGCAGCTGCTCGCGGATTTGCTGCGACGGCCGCCGCGTCATCTCCGCAAGGTGCGGCTCCGACTTGCTCCAGATTTCCTGTGCGTGATCCAGCCGCCGGATCATGTCGGGCACCCAGCCCGCGCCGATCTCGATGATGCCGCCGCGCAGGTTTCGATGCCGCTCCAGCACGCCGTCCAGGATCATCACCGACAGGAAGCGGTGCGCCGAGTGGTGGATCACCGTCAGGTCCTTGGACCCGATCACCTCCGCGCCGCCGCGCGCGCTGACCCGCCCGGGCACGCCGTCGTTCATCCAGGGCTTGTCAATCGAGAGCGTTGCGCTCCCGACATGCAGGATGAACGGCGCGCGCCGCTCGGCCAGCGTCGCCCAGATCTTCTCGTGCGCCGGATGCCCCGGCGAACGCCCGCCCGGCGGATCGCAGGCGATCCACACCGCGCCCAAACCCGCATCCAGCGCCGCATTGATCTCGGCGACGGCCGCGTCCGGATCGTCCAGCGGCACCATCGCGACGCCGATAAGCCGCCTGTCGGCCGAGCAGAACTCGGCCATCGCCCGATTGTGCGCCCGCGCCGCCGCATAGCGTGACGCCATCGGCGCCTCGAAAATCGCCCGCGCGCAGAACGACGAGAACACGACCTGATGCCTGAACCCCAGCAGGTTCAGCGCCAGCGTCCGTTCCGTGCCGCTGAACGAACCCAGCGCCGCATGCCATTTCGGCCCGTGTGTCAGCCCCGCGCCCAGCGCGAGCAGCCGCTCGACCGTTTCGGGATCGTGCCCGCTCTTGCCGACATAGTCGCCGGGATTGAACTGCCCCGTCGTGAGGCTCCCCAGCACCGGCAACGCATCGCGATCCTTGGGGTCGGCGTGCTTGGAAAGAAAGTCGGGAAGTTCCATCAGGTGGCTGTCGGCGTCTTCGATCAACCGCTCGCCCGCATAGCTCATGGCGCTTCCCTCCTTACCTTGGCGGCGGCGTACCCATGTTCGCGCCCGCCGGCGGCAGCGTCCCGTTCGGCGTCAGCGCATCGACGGTGTGCGGCAGCACCTGCGCGAGCTTTGCCGACAGCTCCGCCGGCGACATCCCGGCCTTGGCCGCGAGCTGCGCGATCGTCTGCTCGCCGAACGCCTGGTTCACATGCGCCGCGGTGATCGGCTGGTTCGGCCCGTTCTGCACCCAGGAATTCACCGTCGAGCCCAGCCCCTGCATCTCGAACTGGTTCACGATGCCCTGCACGCCGCCATGCTGTTGCAGCAGGTTGTTCACGACCGGCACCAGCGCGGCGCCGACCATCCCGCCGATCATCCCGTCCAAAAAACCCATCACGTCTCTCCCATCAATCGATTTTCGTGCCAGCGAAGGCGGGAATCCAGACCCTTAGCGACAATTGCGCCCAAACAGAGCGTACAGCCGCTCCCAGTGCCGCTCCGCCGCCTCCTTGTTGTAGGCGGGACGTTGCGGGAAGGCGAAGCCGTGCTCGACGCCGGGGCACCACTCGACCTCGGCGTTCAGTCCTTCGACCGCGGCGCGCAGCTGATCCACCATCTCCTTCGGCGCCCAGTGATCGATCTCGGCGCAGGCGAAATAGCTCTCGCCCCTGATCTTGCCCACCATCTTGTGCGGGCTGTCCGCTGCGTCGGTCACAAGCCGAACGCCATAGATCGACGCCGCCGCGGTGAAGCGGTCCGGAAACAGCGCCGCCGCGTTGATCGCGTACTGCCCGCTCATGCAATAACCGACCGCGCCCATCTTCGTCTTCTTCGCCGCCGGATCCTCGTCCACGAATTTCAACAGCCCGCGCGTGTCGTCCATGATTTTCGGGATCGAGAGCGACTCCATCAGCTCGAACATCCGCCTGCGCCCCGGATCGTTGGGGTCGCGCGACAGCGGCCCGATCTCCATGACGCCCGAGCGGTAATAGAGATTGGGCAGCATCACGTAATAGCCGCCGCTCGCGAAACGCCGCGCCATGTCGCGCAGCTCCTCGCGGATCGCCGGCGCGTCCATGTAGAACACGATCACGGGGAACGGCCCGCCGCGCTCCGGATGCACCACAAACGTCGTGATCGCCCCGTCCTTCGTCGGAATATCGATAGTTCGCTCGATCATGATGTTTCTCCGCTTGGGACCCGCGCAACGAGCGTGAAGGTGCCGGGAATTTTCGCGTCCGTCCAATCCGGGTGCTCGTCGAGCCGTTCGACGCGGAATCCGGCACCGATCACCGCGGTCACGATCTCGCCCAGGGTCCAGAACCGCAGCGTGCATTTGCCCAGGGTGCGGCCGTCGCCGGTTGGATTTGGCACGTCGCCCTCTGTCAGCGCGGTATTGAAGTAATCGCGGGGCTCCAGCGTCCCGAACAGCTTGCGCTGGACCGGGTGGAATTCGTTGATCAGCATCGTGCCGCCCGGCCGGGTGATCGCGCGCATGACCTCGAAGAACCGCGCGATGTCCCGGTGGTAGTGAAGGATGCCGAGCTCCATCACGACCGCATCGAATGTCAGTCCGAGCTTGTCCGCCTCCAGGCTGTCGCCGACGCGGTAGTCGATGCTCACCCGTGCCGCCTGCGCCAGCTCGAGCGCGTACCGCCTGTTCTCTTCGGAGAAATCGATGACGGTAACCTCCGCACCCAGCAACGTCAGCGCGACGGCAACGCGGCCGTGCGAACCCTGCACGGAACAGATCGTCTTTCCCGCCACGTCGCCGAGATGCGGCAGCAGCCGGCGCGGCACATGCCGTGGATTGGCGACAAGATGCTTCGCCTCGGCTTCTGGCGTGCCGATCGCCTTGACCCAGGAATCGTAGCGCTCTGCATTCCACGCATCGCGGTTTCGGTCGCGCGCTTCGCTGCTCATCCGTCTTCCGCCTATCTGTGCGAATAGACTAGCAGGATCGCCCCAGCGACCAGAAGCACGATGCCAGCCGCCTCGCGCATCGTCGTCTTCTGCTTGAAAAGGATATGGCTGACCATCTGGGCGAACAGCACGTCGATCAGGCCCAGCGTGCGCACGCTCGCGGCACTCGCCAGGGCGAAGGCCAGGAACCAGAACTCGCTTGCCGCCGAGCCCATGAAGCCCGCGAACAGCGACGGCCGCCACAGCCGGAAGATCGCGCGCAGCACCTTCATGTCGGTGACCGCCAGGTACGCGCTCAGCACCGCCGCCTGGATCACCAGCCCGACGGCAAGCGTGAACGTCGCGCCGATCACATAGCCGGGCAGGTGCAGCGACAGGATCGCGCCGCGATAGCCGATGGCCGACACCGCGAACAACCCGCCCGCCGACAACCCGTAGAGCGCCGAATGCCAGCCGCCGCTCTCCGCCACGCGCCCACGCAACGAGATCAGCACCACGCCCGACGTCGCCACGACGATCGCGATCGCCATCCCCAGCGTCAGCGGATCGTGCAGGAACACCAGCCCCAGCGCCGCCACGAACAGCGGCTCGGTCTTCAGATACGCCGTCGTCACCACGAACGACCGCTCGGTCATGGTCTTGAGCATCAGTGCCGTACCGCCGATCTGCGCCAGCGCGCCCGCGACGTCGGACAGCCAGAACTGCCAGTTGGTCGCCGGCAATCCGCCGCCGCTCCACGCCGTCACCGCGGCCAGGAACAGCAGCGCGAACGGAAACCCGAACAGGAACCGCACATGGGTCGCGCCCACCGATCCGAGTGACGCCGTCAGCTCGCGTTGCATGGCGTTGCGCGCCGTCTGGCCAGCCGCCGCGACGACGGTGAACACGACCCACAGATAGGTCATGGCTTGCGCCAGCGCTCCGCCGCCGCGTCATCCGACGCGCGATGCTCGACCCAGCTCAGCGCTTCGCCGCGCGCTTCCTGCTTCCAGAACGGCGCCCGGGTCTTGAGGTAATCCATCAGGAATTCACACGCCGCGAACGCACTCTGGCGGTGTGCCGACGCGACCGCGACCAGCACGATGCGCTCGCCGACGCTGAGCCGTCCGATGCGGTGGATGATCGTGATCCCGGTGATCAGGGTCCAGCGCGCCTGTGCCTGTTCGGCGATGTGCCGGATCTCACGCTCCGTCATGCCGGGATAGTGTTCGATCACCAGCCCCGTGATGCCGTCGCCGCCGCGCACCAGACCGGTGAACGTCGCCACGGCGCCGGCCTCGTCGGTCGTCAGCGCCTCGATCTCGTCGGCGACGTCGAAGTCTTCCTGCTGGATCTGGACGTTCAGGTGCATCGTCATCCGCCCGTCACCGGGGGAAAGAACGCGACCTCGTCGCCCGCCGCCAGCGGCGCGTCCATGCCGACATGGTGCTGGTTCACCGCGGCCCGCAGCCGCCTGAGGTCCGCGAAGGCTTCCGCATAGCCGCCGCCCCGCGACGCCAGCAGCAGCGCCAGGTCGCCGACCGTGCGCAGGCTCGGCCCGTGCTCGATCACCTCGTCGGACCGGCCCACCTTCTGCCGCACCCAGGCGAAGTACAGCACGTTCATGCCGCGCCCTCGTTCCGGCGCTTGCGGGTGTAGGCGAGGCCCGCGCGGAAATACTCATAGCCAGTGACCACCGTCAGCGCCGCTGCCACCCACAGCGCGGTGTAGGCCAGCGCCAGCGTCCCCGGCACCCAGCGGTCCGCGATCGGGCCCAGGATCATCGCCCCGATGGCGACCAGCTGGATCGTGGTCTTGATCTTGGCCAGGAACGTCACCGGCACGCTCACCCGAACCCCGGCCAGGAACTCGCGCAACCCCGACACCAGGATCTCGCGCGACAGGATGATCAGCGCCGGCACCAGCTTGAGGAGGCTGTGCAGGCCGGGATTGGGCGGCAGATTGAACTGCTGCACCGAGCCTTCCGCCACGAGCATCATCAGGGCCACGCCGACCAGGATCTTGTCGGCTATGGGGTCGAGCATCCGCCCGAAATCGGACGGCTGGTTCAGCTTGCGCGCCGCCAGCCCGTCGAAGAAATCGCTCAGCCCCGCGATCACGAACACCACGAATGCGGTCAGCCGCCATGCTTCGCCCGGCAGCACGAAAGCCACGGCGAACACTGGCACCAAAAGGATGCGCAGCACGGTGATGGTGTTGGGGATTTGCAGCATGGAAGGCACGTTAGTGCCAGAAATCGGAAATCAGAAGCCGGAAATCGGAACGCCGCCCATGCATTCTGACTTCCGATTTCTGACTTCCGGCTTCTGCGGCGTCAGCCGCCAGGATGAAAGAAGTCGTAGATCTTCTTCGCCATGTTGCCGCTGACCCCCTCAACCGCCTCGATGTCGCTGATGCCTGCCGCAGCCACGGCGCGTGCCGAGCCGAAGTGCTGGAGCAACGCCCGCTTGCGCGCCGCACCGATCCCCGCGATCTCGTCCAGCGGGCTGGCGCCGATCGCCTTGCTCCGCTTCTTGCGATGGCTGCCGATCGCGAAGCGGTGCGCCTCGTCGCGCAGCCTTTGCAGGTAATAGAGAACCGGCGACTTGGGATCGAGCCGGAACGGCTCCCTCCCCGGCAGGTAGAAATGCTCGCGCCCCGCATCGCGGTCCGGCCCCTTGGAGATGCCGACCAGCTGCACGTCCTCCACGCCCAGGTCCGCGAACACCTGGCACGCCACCGCCAGCTGCCCCGGCCCGCCGTCGATCAGCGCCAGGTCCGGCCACTTGGTCTTGGGATCGTCGCCTTCGCGGATCAGGCGCGAGAACCGGCGCGTCAGCACCTCGCGCATCATCGCGTAGTCGTCGCCCGGCGTGAGCTCGGTCGATTTGATGTTGAACTTGCGGTACTCGCCTTTCTCGAACCCGTCCGGCCCCGCAACAATCATCCCGCCCAGTGCGTTGGTGCCCTGGATGTGGCTGTTGTCGTACACCTCGATGCGGGTCGGCGGCGCCTCCATGCCGAACACATCCTGCACGCCGCTCAGCAATTCGCGCTGCGCCGAGTTCTCGGCCATGCGCCGGCCGAGCTGCTCGCGCGCATTGGTCAGCGCCATCTCGACGATCTCGCGCTTCTCGCCGCGCTGCGGTACGCTGATCTCCACTTTGCGCTCCGCGCGCAGGGTCAGCGCCTCCGCCACCAGCTCTGCCTCGGTTATCGCTTCCGACAAAAGGATCAGCGGCGGCGCCGGCCGCTCGTCATAGAACTGGCCGATGAACTGCTCCAGCACCTCGCCGCTCGCCTGGTCGGCGCCCACGCGCGGGAAATACGGCTTGTTGCCCCAGTTCTGCCCGGCACGGAAGAAGAACACCTGGATGCAGGTCTCGCCGCCTTCCGTGTGCAGCGCGAACACATCCGCGTCGCTGAAGGTCGAGGGATTGACTCCCTGGTTCAGCTGCACATGACTCATCGCCTTCAGCCGGTCGCGCAGCTTCGCGGCCTCTTCGTAGCGCGTGACCTCCGCCGCCTTGTTCATCTCGGCGACCAGCATGTCCTGCACCATGCGGCTCTTGCCGGTCAGGAACAGTTCCGCTTCGCGCACCAGCTCGCGATAGCCCGTCTCGTCGATCCGCCCCACGCACGGCGCCGAACAGCGCTTGATCTGGAACAAAAGGCACGGCCGCGTGCGCGTCTCGAACGTCGAGTCCGAGCACGAGCGCAGCAGGAACGCGCGCTGCAAGGTGTTCAGCGTGTTCGCCACCGCCTTGGCGGAAGCGAACGGCCCGAAATAGGTGCCCTTGGTCGAATGCGCCCCGCGGTGCTTCAGCAATTGGGGGAACGCGTGATCCTCGCGCAGCAGGATGTTGGGGAACGACTTGTCGTCGCGGTATGACACGTTGTACCGCGGCTTCAGCTGCTTGATCAGGTTGGATTCGAGCAGGAGCGCCTCGATCTCGCTCTTCGTCGTGACGAAGATCATCTCGGCGGTGTCGTTGATCATCCGCGTCAGCCGCTCGGAATGCGGCCGTCCGCTGGCGTACGCGGTGACGCGCTTCTTCAGGCTCTTCGCCTTGCCGACATAGAGCACGTCGCCTTTGGCATCGAGCATGCGATAGACGCCCGGCCCATCCGGCAGCGTCTTCAGATACGCCTGGATGCGCTCCGCGCCCTTCGGCGGCGCGTCGGTCTCCGAATTTTCCATGATCTCGATCATACAACATCCGGTTCAACCGCCGGAAACTTGTGTCCGGTTCAACCATTCATGGAATATGAGTGTGGCCAGAACTGTCAGCAGTACCGGTGGACTTGTCGAGGCTCTCCGCGCCGCCGCGGAGCCCCTGCCGTCCCCTGAAAACCACGATGCCTTCGGGGCCTTCTTCGACCGCTATGGCGACGCGCGCATCGTGCTCCTGGGGGAGGCCAGTCACGGAACGTCCGAGTTCTACCGCGCCCGCGACGCCATCACCCGCCGTCTGATCGCGCGCCACGGGTTCAATATCGTCGCTGTCGAGGCCGACTGGCCGGACGCCGCCCGCATCGACACCTATGTCCGCCACGGCGAAGCGCAACAGAACGAGGAGCAGGCCTTCGCCCGCTTCCCCACCTGGATGTGGCGCAACGCAGAGGTCCACACTTTCGTCGACTGGTTGCGCGCCTGGAACAAGAACCACTTCCCCGCCGCGCGCACCGAGTTCCGCGGCCTCGACGTCTACAGCCTCGCCAACTCCATCGCCGCCGTGCTCGCCTATCTCGACAAGGTCGATCCTGCCGCCGCGAAGGCCGCGCGCCACCGCTATGGCTGCCTCACACCCTGGCAGCACCATCCGCAGCAATACGGCCATCGCGCGCTGATGGGGGCCAGGACCTGTGAAGACGAAGTCGCGGCACAGCTCACCGCACTGCTGTCGAAGCGCATGGCCTACAGGAACGGCGAAGCCTATTTCGATGCCGAGCAGAACGCGCGCATCGTGCGCGCCGCGGAAGAATATTATCGCATCATGTATCACGGCTCGACCGAGAGCTGGAACCTGCGCGACCGCCACATGTTCGACACCTTGCAAGTCCTGCTGCGCCGCCGCCCGCAGTCGAAGGCGATAGTGTGGGCGCACAACTCGCACATCGGCAATGCCGCCGCCACCTCGATGGGCTGGCGGGGCGAATTCAACATCGGCGAGCTCTGCCGCACGGCGTTCGGCGATAGCTGCGTTGCGATCGGCTTCGGCACCGATACCGGCACGGTCGCGGCCGCCGACGAATGGGACGAGCCCATGCAGATCAAGCGCGTGAACCCGGCCCGCGAAGACAGCTTCGAACACGCCTTCCGCAAGGCCGGCCAGGTCCGCTCGCTGACCGACTGGCGCCGCGATGCGAACCCCGAACTGCGCCGCCTGCTCGGTACCCCACGCACCGAGCGTGCCATCGGCGTCATCTACCGCCCCGAAACGGAATATCTCAGCCACTACTTCAAGGCGGTCTTAAGCGAACAGTTCGACGCGTACGTCTGGTTCGAACAAACCAAAGCGATCACGCCGTTGTCGGGCGCTGAACGCGCTACAGATGCGCCAGACACCTACCCATTTGGGCTTTAAGCACTGTCAGAAATCACAAAAGATGTCGTCATCGCCGGGCTCGTCCCGGCGACCCAAGATCACCTACTTGGGCCTTACGATTCCGACAGCGCTGACCAGTGCAGGAAACAGATCATCCCACTGTGGGTTCTCGCGCTCGATCAGATTGATCTTCCACTGGCGCGGATACTTCTTGAGCGTCTTCTCGTGTCGGATTGCATCGGTCATCCGCTCATGCATCTCGTACCAGACAAGCCAGTGAACGTTGTACCTTTTCGTGAATCCTTCGACTAGCGACTCTCGGTGGTCGTACACTCGTCCCGGCAGTCGCGAGGTGACTCCGATGTAAATCGTTCCGTGCTTACGGCTCGCCATCATGTACACGGCGATGAACACGTTGAACGGATCGCGGGAGACCATCCTGCATCTTGGGTGTTCATGGGTCGCCGGGACAAGCCCGGCGATGACGGCGGAGGGTGCGGCTAAGGCCGGTACCGTTCGATCTCCACGCCGGCGCTTTCTGCGCCGGGGAGGGCGTGCAGCTTCTCTACCCGCACGCGCGCAACGCGTACGCGCGCATCCTCGAAGCACACGGTCGCGATCCGCTCGGCGAGTGTCTCGGCCAGGTTGATATGTCCTCCCGTGACCAGCGCGCGCACGCGGTTGGTGATTGCCTCGTAGTCCACCACCACGTCCAGCTTGTCCGCCAGCACCGCGGCGTCCTCGACCGCCAGGTCGATGTTGATCCGGATCGGCTGTGGCTTGCCCTGTTCGTGGCCGTGCACGCCGATATGCGCCAGCAGTTCGAGGTTGCGGATGAACACGTGCCGCACGGCTTTCGTGGCATCGGCGAAGGGCAGGCGCGTGACGTTCGGGTTGCTCATCGGACGCGTGTTGTACCCGTTCGGTGGCCAATGCTAAAGCTCGCGCCATGAAGAAAACGCCGCAACCCGGCCCTCCGCCTGCGCACTGGACGACCGAAAGCGGCTATGTCCGCATGATGATCCGCGACCTCGTGACCGAGGTGCGCCTTGGCCTGCATCCCTGGGAACGCCACCCGGAAAAGCCCCAGCGCGTCGTGGTGAACGTCGAGCTCTACGCCGCGCCGGTGAAGCGCACCTACAAGGACGTCTCCGCCGTCGTCGACTACGACTACATCCGCGATGCGCTCAGGAAATGGCCGCGCCGCAGGCACACCGTGTTCATCGAGACGTTGCTCGACGAGCTGGTGAAGCTCTGCTTCCGGGACAAGCGGGTCCAGGCTTGCCGCGTCTCGATCTTCAAGCCCGACATCTACAACGAAGCCGCCGGCGCCGGCGTCGAGGTCTATCGCGTGAGGGGCAAATGACGGCGATCCCCGACCGCAATGGCTATGCGCTGGTCACCGGCGCCGGTGCCCGCCTTGGCGCGACGCTCGCGCGCCGTCTCGCGGCTGACGGCTGGGCGGTCGCGATCCACTACCGTAATTCCGCCCCCGGCGCCGAAGCGCTGGCGAAGGAAATCAAGGCCGCGGGCGGCCGCGCCGTGACGGTCGGCGGCGATCTCGGCGCGCTCGACAGCTTCGCCGACATGTTCGGCAAGGCGAATGCTGGTTGGGGCTTCTGCTCGCTGCTGGTGAACAGCGCCAGCGCCTTCGAATACGACGACATCTCCAACGTCACGCGCGAGAACCTGGAGAAGCTGTTCGCCGTGAACCTGCACGCGCCCATGCTGCTCGCCCGCGATTTCGGCAAGCAGCTGCGCGAAGGGTCCAAGGGCCTGATCGTGAACATACTCGACCAGAAGGTGTTCAATCTGAACCCGGATTTCCTATCCTACACGCTGACCAAGTCCGCGCTCGAAGCCGCCACGCGGCTCCTCGCCCAGGCGATGGCGCCGCGCGTCCGCGTCGTCGGCATCGCGCCGGGCCTCACGCTGCAAAGTGGCGACCAGACGCAGGAGGGTTTCGAGAAATCCCACGCCGCCACGCCGCTCGGTTTCGGCTCGAAACCCGAAGACATCGCCGAAACGCTGAGCTACCTGACGAACGTCCCGTCCATCACCGGGGCCACGATCATCGTCGACGGCGGCCAGCACCTCGAAGCCCGCAGCCACGACGTGATGTTCAGCTACGGCATCGACCCCAATGCGCCGGTGGGACGGAAGCGGTAGGGCCTTTTGCCCAGTGCGGGGAAGCAGAACGCGCGCGGCGCCTAAACCGCAAACCCCACGATCCGCTTCACGTCCTGCACGATCGGCTCGGCGATCGCGCTGGCTTTCTCAGCACCGGCCGCCAGCAGACGGTCGATCTCCGCCGGGTCGGCCATGAGCCGCCGCATCTCCGCGGTGATCGGCGACAGCTTGCTCACCGCCAGGTCCGCCAGCTCGCCCTTGAAGCCCGAGAACTGCTGCCCCGCGAAGCGCGCCATCACCGCCTTGACCGGCTCGTCCGCCAGCGCGGCATAGATGTTGAGCAGATTCTCCGCTTCCGGCCGTCCCTTGAACTCGTTCTCGTTCGCGGGCAGCGGATGCGGGTCGGTTTTCGCCTTGCGGATCTTCTGCGCAATCGTGTCGGCATCGTCCGTCAGGTTGATGCGTGAGTTGTCGCTCTCGTCCGACTTGCTCATCTTCTTGAGCCCGTCGCGCAGCGACATCACGCGCGTTCCCGGTCCGGTGATCACCGGCTCCGGCAGCGGGAAGTAGTCCGGCTTCGCATAGTCGTTGTTGAACTTCTGCGCGATGTCGCGCGTCAGCTCCAGGTGCTGCTTCTGGTCCTCGCCCACCGGCACATGCGTCGCCTTGTAGACAAGGATGTCCGCCGCCATCAGCACCGGATAGGTGTAGAGGCCGACCGACGCGCGCTCCTTGTGCTTGCCGGATTTCTCCTTGAACTGGGTCATGCGGTCGAGCCAGCCGAGCCGCGCCACGCAGTTGAAGATCCAAGCCAGTTCCGCATGCGCCGGCACGCGCGCCTGGTTGAAGATCGGCGACTTCCGGGGATCGATGCCGCCTGCAATATAGGCCGCCGTCACCTCGCGCGTGGCGCGCGCGACCTCGTCCGGCTTGCCGTAGCCGGCGTCGGTGATCGCGTGCATGTCGACGACGCAGAAGAGACATTCCATCTCGTTCTGCATCTTCACCCAGTTCTTGAGCGCACCGAGGTAGTTGCCCAGGTGAAGGGTGTTGGTCGGCTGCATCCCGGAAAGGACGCGCTGCTTATGGCTCGTGGTCATGCTGTGTGTTCCGAAAGGCAAAGAGGAATGAGAAGGCGCGAAGTCAAAAGGCTTACGCGCGCCACCAACCCCGCCAACGCGGGTGCGACCGGAGCAATCTATTCGCGTGCTTCACGGAAGCGGCCTCAATCTCGGGCAAGGGGTATACCCGTTTGAGGGGGCCAGCGGAAGAGGGCGCGCTTACCGCGCCGCTCCGTCCTCCAGCGCCTTAAGAAGGCGTTCACGAACCGCCTTCAGGCGCTCCTCGTGCCGCACCTTGTGGCCGTAGCCGTCGCGCACATAGAAGACGTCGACCGCGCGCTCGCCATAGGTCGACACCATCGCCGAGCTGATCGACAGCCCCGACTGGAAGATCGCATCCGTCACTTCGTACAGCAGGCCGGGCCGGTCGAGACCTTCGACTTCCACCACTGTCGATGTGGCAGACGCCTCGTTGTCGAAATCGACACGCGGCGTCACGCGGAACGCATTCGCCTTCTTCTTCGGCGGCCGCCTGGCGATGGTTTCCCTGAGCCAGATCTCTCCGCGCAGCGTCTTCTCAACCGATTGCCGCAGCCGTTCGACGCGCGATGTATCGCCGAACGTGCCGCCCTCCGCGTCCTGAACGGAGAACACGTCCAGCGCGAAGCCGTCGGTGGTGGTGAATGCCTTGGCGTCCACGATGATCCCGCCCGACGCTGACACGGCGCCCGCCAGTTGCGAGAACAGGCCGGGATGGTCCGGCGTGTAGAGCACGATCTCCGTCACGCTGCGGAAGTCGTTGCTCTCGGCCGCCAGGCTGAACAGCTCGCCCTTGGCATCGGCGTTTGCCATCAGCCGCGCATGCCATTCATGCGCCGCCGGATCGAAGGCCAGCCAGTAATTGTCGTAGTGCCGCGTCAGCGCACGCTCGCGCGCATCCTCGGGCAGGTCCGTCAGCCGTGCGGCGAGCGCTTCCCTTGCGCGCGCCACCCGCGCCGACCGCGCCGGCACCGCGTCCCCGCCGGACATCACGGCTTCCGCTTCGTAGTACAACTCGCGCAGCAGCTGGCCCTTCCAGCCGTTCCACACGCCCGGTCCCACTGCCGAGATATCGGCGACCGTCAGCACCAGCAGCATGCGCAGCATCTCCGGCGTCTGCACCTGCGCCACGAAATCGCGCACGGTCTTGGGATCGGAGATGTCGCGCTTCTGCGCCATGTCACTCATGACGAGGTGGTTCTTCACCAGCCACATGACCGACCGCGTTTCTTCCGGCGACAGCCCCAGCCGCGGGCACAGGCTCTGCGCGATCACCTCGCCGACGCCGGAATGGTCGCCCGGCAATCCCTTCGCGATGTCGTGCAGCAGCATCGCGACGTACAGCGCCGCGCGCGACTTGATGCGCTTGATGATGTCCGACGACAGCGGATGCTCGCCGCGATGCTCGCCGCGGTCGATGGAGGCGACGTAGCCCACGGCGCGGATCAGGTGCTCGTCGACCGTATAATGGTGGTACATGTTGAACTGCATCAGCCCGACCACGCGGCCGAACTCCGGCACGAACTTGCCGAACACGCCGGCCTCGTTCATCAGGCGCAGCACGCGCTCCGGATCGTGGCGCGACGACAGCATGTCCAGGAACAGGCTGTTGGCTTCCGGGTCGCGCCGCACCTCGTCGTCGATTTTGTCCAGTGCGCGTGTGATGCGTCGCAGCGCATTGGGGTGCACGTCGACGTTCTTGGCGTCCGCGATGTGGAAGATGCGGATCATGTTGACCGGGTCGCGGCTGAAGATGCCCTCGCGCGCGTTCAGCCGCCCGTTCTCGACATAGAAGTCGTCGCCGCTGGTGCGCGGGCGGAGGAACCCGGGCAGCATGGAGGCAAGAGTCGGCCGGCGCTTCCTGTTCTGGTCCTCCAGCGCGGCGCAGAAGATGCGGGTCAGGTCCCCGACGTCCTTCGCCACCAGGAAGTAGGCCTTCATGAAGGCTTCGACAGCGCGGCGCGGGTTGTCGCCGGTGAAGCCCATGCGCGCCGCCAGTTCCGGCTGCACGTCGAAGCTCAGCCGCTCCTCCGCGCGCCCGACCAGATAGTGCAGCCGCACGCGCACGTCCCACAGGAACGCTTCCGCCTTCTGGAAGATCTTGTATTCGTCCCGCGTGAACACGCCGTGCTCGACAAGGTCGGCGGCGTCGTCGACCTGGTAGACATACTTGCCGATCCAGTAGAGCGTCTGAAGGTCGCGCAGGCCGCCCTTTCCTTCCTTGATGTTCGGCTCGACGAGGTAGCGGCTCGATCCCTGCCGCGCGTGCCGTTCCTTGCGTTCGTCCAGCTTGGCGTCGACGAAATCCTGCCCGGTGCCGGTGCGCACCTCGCTCCAGAACTTCTTGCGCAGCTCCTCGTAAAGCTGCTCGTCGCCCCATAGATACCGCGCCTCGAGGATCGCGGTGCGGATCGTTATGTCCTGTTTCGACAGCCGCACGCATTCGCCCAGCGACCGCGTCGCATGCCCGACCTTCAGCCCAAGGTCCCACAGCATGTAGAGAATGAATTCGATGACGCTCTCGCCCCACGGCGTCTGCTTGAACGGCCGCACGAACAGAAGGTCGATGTCCGATCCCGGCGCCAGTTCGCCGCGGCCATAGCCGCCCGTCGCCACCACCGCGATGCGCTCGGCATCGGTCGGGTTCTGCGCGTAGTAGAAATGCTTGACAGCGAAATCGTAGATGACCTGGATGATCGCATCCTGAAGCGCCGAGAGCGCCCGGGCCGCGATCAGCCCGCTCAGCGTCCCGTTCTCGACCCCGGCCTTCACCCGCGCGCGCCCGTCGTGGAAGGCGGCCTTTATCAGCGCGGTCGCCTCCTGTCGCAGCGCACCCCTGTCGCCGGAGTCATGCGCAAGCGCCGTCAGCGAACGCCGCAGCGCATCGCCGTCCAGCAGTTCCCCGATCGCGGGACCTTCATAACCCAAGGACAAGCCTCACCGGGCGCCAAAGCGGCGCCCAGTGAGGATATGCCATGAAGGCGCTTAAGAGGCCAATTTCTGCGAAGTCTGGCGGGCTGGCGCCGCGACAAACCAATGCTGGAACGCGCCTGCCAGGCCCGCGCCGACCAGCGGCGCCACGATGAACAGCCACAGCTGCTCCAGTGCCCAGCCGCCCTGGAAGATCGCCACGGCGATCGACCGCGCCGGGTTCACCGATGTGTTGGTCACCGGGATCGAGATCAGATGGATCAGGGTCAGCGTCAGGCCGATCGCCAGCGGCGCCATGCCCGGCGCGCCCAGGGTCGAGTTCAGGATCACGACCAGGAAGATGAACGTCATCACGATCTCGCAGATGAGCCCCGCGACCATCGTGTAATGCTGCGGCGAGTGCTCGCCATAGCCGTTCGATGCAAAGCCCGCATGCGCGTCGAAGCCGGCCTGTCCGCTCGCGATCAGGTACAGCACGCCGCCGGCCGCGATGCCGCCCAGCAGCTGCGCAACCCAATAGGTGATCATGTCCATCGTGCTCATGCGCCCGGCGACGAACACGCCGAAGCTCACCGCCGGATTGAAATGCCCGCCGGAGATGTGGCCGAACGCATAGGCGCCCGTCACCACCGTCAAACCGAAGGCCAGCGCCACGCCGAGATAGCCGATGCCGACTTCGGGCACGCCGGCTGCAAGAACGGCGCTGCCGCAACCGCCCAGCACCAGCCAGAAGGTGCCCAGGAATTCCGCTGCAATCTTCTTTGAGCTGTCCATCCGATCCCCCTGTTCCGTCCGGCCCATCCTGCGGCGCGCCGGGGAACCCTGTCCATACGGCTGCGGTCCAATCCGGCCCCAGTCCGATCAGCAGCAGTGTCGTTGTGCAATGCGAAACGGCGGTGACGCGTTTCGCCCCAAAAGAAAACGGCGCGGGATTGCTCCCGCGCCGTTGATCTCAGTTCTCTGACCCGAAGCTTAGACGAGCTTCAGATTGACGGCCTTCGGACCGCGCTTGTCGGCTTCGACTTCGAAGCTGACCTTCTGGCCCTCGTTGAGGCCGCGGAGGCCCGCCGCCTGGACGGCCGTGACATGCACGAACACGTCCTTGCCACCCTCTTCCGGGGCGATGAATCCGAAACCCTTCGTCGTGTTGAAGAACTTGACTTGACCGATCATTACGGCTTTCTCCTGAACGCTTGTGATGTGTCGCGCGAACACCGCGTCCGGCGCGACAACCAGCACCGCGACTTGTTTCAGGAAAAGCGTCGTCTCTACGCCAGCACCGCGCTCCGGTGGAATGGAGCCTCGCATGGGTAAACAAAAGCAATTTCTCTAAAGGCGTGCGCGGCCTTGGTAGGGGCGATATAGGCGCTCGGTCCTCTTGGCGCAAGTCACCACTGTGCCGCCATGGTGACGTGGCCGGGTTGTTCCGCGACGCGCCTCAGCCAGCGCGAAACGGCCGGGAAATCCCCGAGGGTAAATCCACCTTCCTCGGCACAATGCGTGTAGCCGTACAGCGCAATATCCGCGATGGAGTAGGAGTTCCCTGCGAACCAGTCATGCGACTTCAGGTGCGTCTCCATCACCCCCAGTGCCGCATTTCCCTTCGCGTGCCATTCGGGCGCGAGGTGCTTTTTCGCTTCCAATTGTTCCTTCGGCGCGTAAGCCAGCCAGAAGCGCGCCACCGCGACATAAGGCTCGTGGCTATACTGCTCGAAGAACATCCATTGCAGCATCTGCGCCCGGTCCCACCGGCTCTGTGGCACCAGCTTCGAGCCTTCGGCGAGATAGGCGATGATCGCGCCGCTTTCGGGCAGGAAGCGTCCGTCCTCGAGTTCCAGCATCGGCACGCGGCCGTTCGGGTTCTTCGCGAGGAACTCCGGTGTGCGCGTCATGCCGTCGTGCAGTCCGTACTCCTTGAGCGCGATCGGCGTGTTCGTCTGCTTCGCCGTCAGCCGGCATTTGTAGCAATTGCCGCTGATCTGCATCTGGTGGAGGACAAGCATGGTCGAACGCTCCAAAGCCCGTGTCGATCATGCACAAAAGCCGCACGCTGACTTATGCGCGCGCCGCGTACCCCGCGCGCGCAATCGCGCGCTCACTTGTGCGGGCGATTCGATCCGCGCTTGGCCGATCCCGGCGCCACGGTACGCATGATCACGCCGCAGGCGACGCGCTCGCCGGAGCCGCCGTCCGGCTGGCTCAAGTAGTTGTCGGGCTTCGCCGTCACGATGATCGACGCCCCGTCGCGGTCGAAGATCGACTTCTTGCCGTTGCCCAGCGAGAACGCATTGCTGATCGCCGTCGCATGCAGCGTGCCGTCGCTCGCGGCGAACTGGTTGGGCAGGTCGCCCGCATGCATGCCGTGCTCCGCAAGGTAGCCATGCAACTTCTTCGCATCGTCGCTGAAGTGCGGGCCGGCGGAGGTGAACACCACCTTTGGATCGCAGCTGCCCGACGTATGGATGTGGATGCCGTGCGCGCCGGGCGTCAGCCCCTTCAGGTCGAACACCATCAGGACGCCATGCGAGGTCGCTGCGAACGACACTGTGCCGGCCGGCTGCCCGTCGATCCCGGTCAGCTTCGCGATCGCGCGCGCCTTCGATGCCGCTGCCACGGCCGGACCGCTCGCGATCAGCGCGGCCGCCGCCATGCCTGCCAGAATGCGTTTCATGCAGAATCCCCTTTTGAATCCAGCCTAGCGGAAAATCGGTTGAGTGGGACGTCAGGTTCAACTTGACAAGACTGTCAGGGCAAGCTTGACTGTCAGGGTTGACCTGACAGCGAGGTTCGTATGAGCGACAATGCCAAGTCACCCAAGACCGGCCACTACAGTCCGGCGCTTGACCTCCGCAAGCATCCGCCCGGCACGATGTTCTGCTCGTTCTGCGGCAAGCCGCAGTACGACGTGAAGAAGCTGATCGCTGGCCCCGGGGTTTTCATCTGCAACGAGTGCGTTGCGCTCTGCGAGAAGATCATGGCCGACACACCGGACCCGAACCCGGCGGAGATCAAGAACCTCGACACACTCGAGACGCCGACGGTTCTCGGCATGATCAAGGGTTACAACATGGCCTATATCCAGGTGCGCGACCGCATGCAGGAAGCCGTCGATATCCTGCGCAAGCGTGAAGTGAGTTGGGCCGACATCGCGGCCGCGCTCGGGGTGTCGCGCCAGGCGGCGTGGGAACGGTTCTCGTGATCCCGCTGGCGCGCTTCATCGAAACGCGCGCCATCCGCCTGCCGCCTGACCTTTCGCAAGCCGGCCCGGCGTTGCTCGCGCCGCTCGCCGACCGCATCGGAGGTCACGACGTCATCGCCCTGGGCGAGTTGAATCACTTCGTGCATGAGAAGACGGATTTCCGTCTCCTCTTCGCGCGCTTCCTCCTCGTGCAGGGCTGGCGCGATGTCTTTGAGGAGATCGGCTGGAGCGACGGCTATCGTATCGACCGCTATCTGCAAACCGGCGACGAAAGTGCGCTGCGCCTGCCGTCTTTCGACGACCTGACGCATCTGCGCCCAGATCGCGACGACCGCCCCGGCGGCATCCTCAAAGTGGACGGCTATCCGGCCGCCGAATTCGTGGCCGAGCAGAAGCGGTTTATCAACGGCCTCCGCGCCGCGGGCCTGCCGGCCCGCCACGCCGGCATCGACATCGATGCGCTGCCCGGCGGCGCCTATGACGACATGGCCGCCCTGCTGCCCCCAAATGACCCGCGCACCACACCCATCCGGCAGTCGCTGCAACGCATCCCTGGCGAGACGCCGCACGAAGAAGCTGTGCGCCTCCGAGCCATTACGATCCCGGCCGACTGGCCGCCGCAGATCGCCGCTGCGCGCGACGCACTGGCCGAAAGCCTCGACTACATCGCCATGACCTACACCGCGAGGACCTACGACGCCGTCCGCCCCGGCATGGCGTTCCGCGAGGGCGCGATGAAGCGGCGCTACCGCGAAGCCGAACGGCTGCTCGCCAGCGAACGCCAGATGCTCCTTGGGCACGCGCTGCATCTTGCGAAGAACGACAATCTCATCGCCTCCCCCGGCGTCGGCCCCGGCGGCGACAGGGTCCCGTCGCTCGGCCACTGGCTGGCGCAGGAACGCAAACGCCGCGTCTTATCGATCTGGATGCTCTACGGTGCCGGCGAGGACTGCCAGCCTCTCTCGACGCTCCCGCGCCGCGCAAACTTCCCGTCCCGCACCCTCAACGCGCAACTCGCACGCCTCACCCAGGCGCCGCTCCTGTTCTTCCCGGCCGACGCGCCCGGGCTGTTCGACCGGCCCGTCGCGATCGGCCACATGTACAACGCCGTGTTTGAAACCCCGCTCGCCGCCCAGGCCGACGCCGTGCTTTACCTTCCCCGGGTGACGCCGCTCCGCGCCGCCTGACCGAAAGGACGGAACAAACGCCCCCGCCTCCACGTTTCTGCCACGCGGGCCATGCAGGCTCTTCGGCGCAACTGAGGAGAGATCGATGATGAACCTTCACGGAGCCATACTTCTGGCCGCCGCGGTGACGGCGCCCACGCTGCCCCAGCCCATGTCGATGGATACGCCCGTGTCCTTCGGCAGCATCCAGACCGTTTGCACCGGCGTCGGTTCCGCCAAGGACGACCCGCAGTGGTCGCGCTATCCGGTCCGCATCGAGTTCTCAAACGGCGGCGCGCAATACCTGTCCGGCGCGCATGTGACCTTGAGCCAGGGCGGCCAGCCGATCGCCGATCTGAACTGCGCAGGCCCTTGGGTCCTCGTGCAGGGTCCGGCCGGCCGGTATCAGGTCAGCGCCGCGATCAACGGCTCGACCGCGCGGCCGGCGAACGCGTCGTTCAACCTGCGCAACGGTCCGACACAGCGCGTCGTCCTGCGCTTCCCGGACTTCCAGGCGAACGAATAGGCGGCAACGCAACGAAGAGAAGAGGCCCGGCATCGTCCGGGCCTTTTCCTTAAACGACCACCTGCTCGGCGATCTCTTCCGCTTCTTCTTCCTCGAGCGTTTGCGGCGCGATCAGGCGGCGCTTCTTCCAGTCGCCGCGGCTGAACCAGATGATGGTGATCACCGCCGTGATCACGTTCGCGATCGGGAACGCCCACCAGATGCCGTGCGCGCCCAGATGCGCACGGTGCGACAGCACGAAGGCCAGTGGGAAGGTCAGCATCCACTGCGACACCAGGCTGATCACCATCGCCGCGATCATGTTGCCCGACGCGCGCAGCACGCCCATCAGCGCGAACTGAAGCCCGATGAAGCCGTAGCTCCACGACACGGTACGGATGAACACGCTCGCTTCGTGGATCACCGCCTTGTCGTGCGGCACGAAGAAGGCCGCGATGTGGTTCGCAAAGGCGAAGGCGAGGAGGCCGATCGTCGTCAGCGTGCCGAAGGTGATCATCGAGGCCAGGCGCGCCACGGCCTCGGCGCGCGGCATGTTGTTGGCGCCGATGTTCTGTCCCACCAGCGTCGACGTCGCCATCGAAAAGCCCATCGCCGGAATCACAACCAGCTGCATCATGTTGCCGCCCACGCCATAGGCCGCCGTCGTTACCGTGCCGAAGCTTGTGATCAGGAACATCATGATGGTGACGCCCAGGCCGCGCGCCGAGCCCTCGATCGCCGCGGGATAGCCCAGGTTGAACGCGCGCTTGATAAACGCAAAGTCGGGCCTGAGCTCCCGGATTTTCAGCGTGATGCCGTACCGCCCGCTGCTCAGCAGGATGATCGCAATCGTCGCCGAGATCGTCTGGCTCACCGCCGTCGCGACCGCCGACCCCAGCACGCCCAGGTGCAGCCCGAAGATGAGGAACGGATTGATGACGAAGTTCACCGCCACCGAACCCGCGATGATGTAGAGAGGCACCGTTACCTGTCCCACGCCGCGCATCTGCGACTGGAAGCAGAAATAGGCGAACGCCATCGGCAGGCTCAGGAACTGCACGCGCAGGAAGCCAAGCGCGTTGTGATAGACGTCGGGCGCGACCTCCATCAGCTCCAGCAGGTACGGCGCGACCAGCGCGCCGAACGCGCCCAGCACCGCCGACACCGCCACCGTCGTCAGCAGCGTCTGTCCCGCGACGTGGTCCACCATCCCGCGGTTGCGCGCGCCGACATACTGCGCGATCAGCGTCGAGCCCGCGATGGTGAAGCCCATGCCGACAGACATCAGCAGGAACATCATCGGCATCGACACCGACACCGCCGCCACGGCGGAAGCGCCCAGCCGTCCGACCCAGAACGCATCCACAAGCTGATAGGCGATCTGGAGCAGGTTGCCGCCCATGATCGGGAAGGCGAGCAGGAACAGCGAGCGTGGGATCGGCCCTTCCAGCAGGCGGGGATCGAAGGCGCGGCCGCCGAAGCCCGCCCGTCCTCCTCCAGGAAAGCCGCCGGGCATGCCGCCCGGCATTGCGGCGCGCGGGGGATCGCCGCCGGGCCCCGCCGGCGGATCGGTCTTGTCGGGAGTCATGACGGCATTTTCAGGTGATCCGCCACCCTTTGGCAAATGGCCCCGGCGGTTGTAATTGTCACTCCGGAGCGCCGCGGAAGGTCTGATATGCGTTTGGCATCAATCCTTTGCTTTGCAGCCGGAATCGCCTTGATGCTTGCCGCGCCGGAAGCCGGCGCCGCCACCTGGGTCCATACCCGCGACACTGCGAGCGGCAACCCGATGTGCTTCGACAAGGACAGCGTGACGACCAGGGCCGACGGCCTGACTTACTGGACATCGAAAATGTGCAGCGATCCGGTGGGACAGTTGTATGCGGTCGACTGCACCAAGAACTTCAAGGTGGAATTGCTGGTCCGCATCTACGACCTTGGCTCGACGGACAGGTACCGCGAGATGACGATGGACTATCCGGATTCCGGTCTCGCGCTCGACGCCGACATGGCCTGCAAGAAGAGCTGAAACGAAAGCGGCCGGCGCGCGTGCACCGGCCGCTCGGCGAAACTGCACAACACGATTACATCGCCCGCAGGTTCACCGCCTTTGAGCCGCGCTGGTCGGGCTGCACTTCGAACGAGACCTTCTGTCCCTCGTTCAGCGTGCGCAGGCCGGCCGCCTGCACTGCGGTCGCGTGCACGAACACGTCCTTGCCGCCGCCTTCCGGCGCAATGAATCCATAGCCTTTCGCAGTGTTGAAGAACTTCACGATTCCAGTGGGCATGCTGATCGTCCTGCTTCGCATGCCGCGCGGGGGCACGCGGCATTGATCTCCGGCCGTCAGAGGGAAGTGGTGCTGTCTCGTCCAGGCACAACGGGTGCGGCAGCGATACAGATGGTCGCTTTCTCTGGCGTGACGCCGTTGCTGCGAGGCTAGTCCTCGCACGCTGCCCACGCAAACCGGTTGCTAGACTTTCTTCTTGCGCACGGGCGCTGTCTTCTTGGCCGGTTGTTCCGCCGCCAGCTTCATGGCGGCCGCGGCGTCGGCCGCTTCCTTGGCGAGCCTCAGCGCGCGCAGCTTCTGCGTCTTGGCTTCGAACGCGGCCCGTTCGGCTTCGAGTTCCTTCTTCACGAGCGCGTCGCGCGCTTCCGACGCGGTGAACCCAGTCGTTTGCCGCTTGCGGGCAATGTCCTTGATGGGATCGACCATGCCGGGCTCCTCTCTTACGCCGGGTCCGGGTCCGCTCACGCGGGCCTAGGGCTCTGCGAGGTTGCTGGCGGCGCACCATCGCCGTCTCGGCGCCAGTATAGCGCAAAGCGCCCTCGTCTTGGGGGCGTTTTCTGGCGCTTCGGCGCTGGTTCGACCAAGCTGGAGTCCACGGAAAGCCGCGCTTTTCGTTTGCCCAGCTTGGTGAATCGGCGCCGTGCCGCAGGGCAGTGGGCGAATTTCATTCGACAGATGTCGCAAAGCGTCCCGGATCGCGCCAATGCCCCAATCAAACCGCGATCATGAACGGTCCATAGCGGCCACGGTTCATATCGCGGACGTCAGCATGCACATGTCCAACCAAGGAGACGTTCATGCTGTCGAAATCCAGGCTTCTCAAGTCCACCATCATCGCGGCGCTCGTCGGTCTTGCCGGCGTCGCCGCCGTCACGCCCGCCAGTGCCCGCGGCTATGACGACTATCATTGGGGCTACCACCGCGACGCCGGCTGGGGCCGCGACTACGACCGCTACGATCGTGGCGATCGCTATGATCGCGGCGATCGCGGCGATCGCGGTGACCGGGGTGACCGCGGTGACCGTGGCTGGCACTCGCACTATCACGAGCACCGCTTCCACGGCTGGTACTAGGCCCTCCGGTACCGCGTGGCGGAGCGGGCGCGCATGGGGGTGCGCGCCCGTCTCCTTTTTGGCTATGCTTTGCGCTGTCTTTGGTTCTGGGGGAGACATGCGCATCCTGGTGCCTGCCGCGGCCGTCGCCGCGCTGCTCACATCGTCGCCGTCATTCGCCGCCGCCAACGACGAGGTCCTCGCGCCGATCAGGGCGTTCGTGGCCGCGATCGACAAGAACGACATGGCCAAGGCGGCCGCTCAGCACATCGCCGCGCCAACGATCGTCGACGAATTTCCCGTCCATCACTGGAACAGCCTTGCCGGCTGGGGCGCCGATTTCGGCAAGGACGCCGCTGCACATGGCGACACCGACGCGCAACTCAGGATCGTGAAAGTCGGCCGCGTGCTGGTTGAAGGCGATCACGCCTATGCCGTCGTGAAGACGGACTTCAGCTACAAGCGCCAGGGCAAGCCTTCGATCGAGCACGGCACCATCACCTACGCGCTGGACAGGACGCCCGAGGGCTGGCGCATCGCGGCCTGGACATGGACGTGGTGACAAGCGGGCGTGGATGAAAAATTCCGCGGCTGACCTCTTTGTCCACGTCCGGCTGGTGATGGGCTTCATCATCAGCCTGTCGATCGCGCGGATCCTGACAGGCGCTTCGCGCTTCGTGCAGCATCCGTCGCTCGACAGGATCTATCCGGTTCACCTGGTCTGGAGCGTCAGCGTGCTTCTGATGCTCGTCCATTTCTGGTGGTGGGAGTTCCGGCTGACCGGCCTGATGCAGTGGAGTTTCGGGATCTACGTCTTCCTGGTGGCGTTCGCGATCGTGCTCTACCTGCTGACCGTGATCCTCTATCCCGACAATCTCGCCGAGTACCGGGGTTACGAGGACTACTTCTATTCCCGCCGCGGCTGGTTCTTCGGTTTCTTCGCGCTGACTTTCGTATTCGATTTCGTCGATACGGTGCTCAAGGGCACGGAGCACCTCGAATCCTTCGGACTCGAGTACTGGATTCGCGCGCCAGCCTATGTGGTGCTCGCCGGAATTGCGATGTGGACCCGCAACAAGCCCTACCACTGGACCTTCGCGATCGCGAACCTGCTCTACCAGGTATCCTTCGTCACCCGCATGTTCATGTACGTGAACTGACTCAGGAGGGCGCCATGAAAAACATCACCATCTACCACAACCCGAAATGCTCGAACTCTCGCGGTGCGCTGGCGCTGCTGGAAGGGAAGGGCATCAAGCCCGCCGTTGTCGAATATCTGAAGACGCCGCTCTCCAGGACCGAACTCAAGAAGCTCGCCGCCGCGCTGAAGGCCACCGCGGGCAAGGACTGGCTCGGCCTGCGCGACGGCATGCTGCGCACCAGGGAGCCGGTCTATGCGGAACTCGGCCTCAAGGACGCCAGCGACGACGAACTGCTTGCCGCAGTTGCCGAGCATCCTATCCTGCTCAACCGCCCGATCGTCTCAACGCCCAAAGGCACGGTGCTCGCCCGCCCGCCGGAGACGGCAGAATCCGTCCTGTAACCGTCATAAGCTGGTTCCGCCCGGTTCTCCGTCACATTCTGATGGTCTAGTCTTCGCGGCTTCAGAGGAGACACCGCCATGTCGTTGTTCGCAAAGCTTACCGCCGCAATCGCCATGGCCTTCGCCCTCGTCGCGGCGCCCGCCGCACAAGCGTCCGATCAGATCGACCACGCCAACCATGTCGTCGATCACCTGCGCAGCGATCCGTCCTTTGCACAAGCCGCGCGCATGATCCATTCCGCCCGCGCGGTGCTGATCGTGCCGCGCCTGGTCAAGGGCGGCTTCATCTTCGGCGCCGAGGGCGGTGCCGGCGTGCTGCTCAGGCGCAGCGGCCGCAACTGGTCGTCGCCCGCCTTCTACAACCTCGCCTCCGCGAGCTTTGGCCTCCAGATCGGGCTTCAGGAGGCAGAGCTGGTGTTCATCATAATGACCGACCGCGCGCTTAGGGGCATCGAGCAGGGCGAGTCCAAGCTCGGCGCCGGCGCGGGCCTCACCGTCGTGACGCTCAGCGCCGCGGCCGAGGGCGCTACCACCGTGCGCGGCGGCGACATCGTCGTGTGGTCGTCCGGCACCGGCGCCTATGGCGGCCTCACCTTCAACGGCTCGGTCGTGAAGGCTGACGACGATGCGAACGAGGCGTTCTACGGCCGCGATGCCACCGTCAGCGGCATCCTCGCCAACCGCTACAGCAACCGCGCGACGCGGCCGCTGCAACGCAATCTGACGACTGTCTGGTAGGAGGCAACATGAAGACCTGCGATCTTGTGAAGGGCGCCGCCATCGCGCTCATCCTGCTCGCCCCCACTGCTGCCTTCGCCGCCGACGCGGCGAAGGAGATCGCGACGGCCCGGCTCCATGCCGGGCTCGCGGCCAAGGCGACCGACCTCGCCGGGGTGCAGATGCACCTGCACCACGCGGTGAACTGCCTCGTCGGTTCGAACGGCCAGGGCTACGACGTCAAGCAGATGAACCCGTGCTCGGCGGACGGAACCGGCGCGATCCCGGACTCCGATCCGGCGAAACGGCCCGCGCTCGAAGCCGCCGCCGCCACGGCGCGCGGCGGCATCGCCGCCACCGATCTCGCCGTCGCGCAGAAGGCCGCCAACGACACGGCGGCGGCGTTGAAATAAATGCTAGCCGTTCAGGGCGTGCAAACATGGGCGGCGTTGCTAGTCGAGCGGAACGCCCTTTGCCTTCAGGTCGCGGAAAAGCTGCTTGAGCAATTTGTAGTTCAGGGCATCCAGACCGGCATTGGCGCCCAGGCCCGCCTGGTTGGTGTTTGAGAAGACCAGACCGTCCGGCTGCTCGGACAAGACGTTCTGCTCTATGAGCTTCGAGACGCGGCGGCGCACCGTCTCCAGTGGCACATTCAGCCGGCGGCTGACGGCGTTGCGGCTGATCCCGCGCGCGCTGCCCGGTTCAGCGCCGCCCGGCAGCGGTTTTTGGTTGGCTTCCGTGACAGAGGTCACGATCAGCAGGTCGAGAAGGTCCAGGTGCGAATTGCGCAGGACCTCCGTGACCAGCGCCATGACGTAGGCAATCGAGAGCCTGCCGATCAGGCGAAAATCAATCTCGTTCAACGCGGTTTTCCCCCGGGGCATGCCGCGACGCACAACCGTTTTCCCCGCTTACTCAGTGATGGAGCAATGAAGAAACCAAGGCGGCAATAAAGCGACAATCTATAGAGTGGGTATGGCAATCTTGAGCAAGAAGATGCAATCACAGCGATACCCAAACCGGGTATTCCGCCTCGATTTTGTTTTGGCTCCCCCGATCGGGTGAGATGAGAGACTTTCCGCCACCTGCCTGCACCGCCGGGTAAACAACCCATTTTGGGCTGCAATGGGCGGCAAGCGCATGTTTACGGATACCGGTGCAAGCTGCACCCCTGAAGCGTTATCCGGGGCCACTTTGGCGATCGACCGCACCGTCCGCCTGCTGACGTCGCTGAACCGCGCGTCGACCAGCCGCGTGCTGAACCTCGCGATGATTGCCGCGGCCAACGCCTCCAATGAGGAGCATCGCGCCAGCCCGCTGTTCGTTTCGCCCGCGATCAATTCGTGCATCCTGCTCAAGCACCGCGTGCGCACGGACGATGCCTATGTGTTGGGCGACAACCGCTCGGTCGCGACCAAGATCATCATCCCGTTCGATCTGGCAGACCTGAAGGCCGGCGGCAGGTCCTTCTTTGTGGGGCAGAAGGGCTTTCGCGATATCCTGCAAGAGGTCGGCCAATACCGCGAGACCGGCATGGATCACGACCTGGAGGTGCTGCGCCTCATCGATCGCGTGCCCTCGCTCGATCCTTTCCTTCTGCGCGAACGGCTCCGAGCCCACCAGATCCAGTGCGCCGACAGCTATTTCGAGATCAACCCCGCTGATCAGCAGCGGATGCATGCCTACGTCTCTGCCGAGGTGCACAAGCTGATCCAGCTCGCCACGGGCAGCGGCGCCGAGCAGAACGACTACACCGCCAGGCTGGTCAGCGCGCTTCTGTCGACCGAGGTTGACGAAAAGCTCGAGCCCCTGCGCGAGACGCTTGCGATGGAGCCCGACGATTTCCGCGAAGGCGTGTTCAGCTGGCGCGGCTTTCTCTACTACAAGTGGAGCCTGGACGAGCTCTGGCCGCGGATCGTCAAGGTCCTGAGGGAAGTGAAGCAGGTCGAGCCGATCGGCGCGGTCGGCGGCGAGGCGCGCTCCTTCCTGGCGCAGTCGCGGGTCGCGGTCATCCAGCGCGTGCGTGACTGCGGCCTCGCGGTGCGCAAGATCCTCAAGGTCTATGACAGCGCCTTCGAGGCCCTTGTCAGTAACAATACGCCAACCACGTTTCGCGATTTCCTGCTGAGCGCGCCCCATCTGTTCGTCGACCTCGGCGAGAAGATGGGCGCCATCTCCCACATCGTCAGCTTCTGGCGCTATCGCTTTCCCGAGAAGTCGCGCCTGGCGATGGACTGCGAGGAGCTCGCCTCCATCTTCCAGGACTTCACTGCCAGCTTCTCGTCGGTGGTGGCGGGCGACGTGCGGCCTGACCTTGGCCAACGCCAAAGCGTGGGAACTCCGGCTCTGGTATCCCCATAATGGGTAATTAATATCTTATCAGTAGATTCCCCAAGTTGCCCCCTGCACGACGGAGCTCGTTGCGTGGCTCTTGGCCGCTCCCACCGCTATCTCGACGCGCTGGCCAGCGCCTCCTCTAGCCGCGTGTTGAACCTCGCCGCGATTGCGCTGGCCAACGCCCAGAATCCGGAGCACCGCACGCGGCCCCTGTTCACCTCCCCGGTGATCAACTGCGCGATCATTCTGAAGCATCGCGTGCGCGCCGACGAAACCTACCTGTTCGACGACGCCCGCCTGGTGGCCACCAAGATCATCGTGCCCTTCGACATCGGGAATCTCCGCGCCGGCGGCCGTTCCTTCTTCGTGCATGAGCGCGGCTACGACGACAAGCTGCGCGATGTCGGCATCTACGGCAGCGACGGCAGCTTCGACCGGGACCGCGAGGTGCTGCGCGTCATGGATACAGTGCCGTCGCTCGATCCGTTCCTGCTGCGGGAACACTTCCGCGCCGCCGGCATCGGCTGCGCGGAGTGCTATTTCGAGATCAGCCGCGCCGACCGCATGCGCATGCACGGCTTCGTCGCTGGCGAGATCCGCAGGCTCATCACGCTGGCGACCGGCGGCGGCACGCAATCGACGGCCAAACTCGCGACCGCGATGCTCTCCAACGAGATCGACGAAAAGCTCGAACCGCTGCGCCGGACGCTGGCGATGACCGGCCGCGACTTCCACGAGGGCGTCTTCAGCTGGCGCGGCTTCCTGTACTACAAGTGGAGCATGGAGCGCTTCTGGCCCGACGTGCTGGCCGTGCTGCGCGAGATAAAGGAGGTCCAGCCGTTCGGCGCCATCGACCCCGACCGCCGCGCCTTCCTCGCCGATTCCCGCCGCGGCATCATCGAGAGGGTGCGCGACAGCGGCCAGTGCATCACCAAGCTTCTCGGCATCTACGACGCGGCGTACGACGACCTCGTGCAGCGTCATCAGCCAAAGCGCTTCCGCGAATTTCTCCTCAGCGCCCCGCACCTGTTCGTGGATCTCGGCGACCGCATCGGCGCGATCTCGCACGTCGTCAGCTTCTGGCGCTATCGCTTCCCGGACAAGGCCGCCAGCCTGATCGACGCGGAAGAGCTGACCAACATCTTCCAGGACTTCAATTCCAGCTTCTCGGGCGCGTCGGACCTGGAGCTCGTCTGAGGAGCGCAAAAGGGTGACGCGCCTTCGCTTCGCCCAAGTTTGCGCGACCAAAAGGTGTCAGGTCCGCGCCTGCTGGTTCTCGTAGCGCTTGCGATGGTCGCCGCGCTCGATCGCCTGCGCCATCTGCTTGCGCCACTGCGCGGTCAAACGCGTGCGCGGCACCGGATAGCGGTCGGAGAGGAATTCCGCCTGCCGCACGCGGTCGGTGCGGAAGCTGCGGAAGTCGTTGCGCAGCTCGCACCACGCCACCACCACGCGCACCAGCTCCCAGTACGACACCGCGATCGGCCAGATCGTGCGCTGCGTCTCGCGCCCCTGCTCGTCGCCGTACAGCAGCGTGACCTTGGTCTGCGCATGGATCGACGCGCGCATCCGCGCCATGTCGCACGCGTCCGGCGCGATCCGCCGCCACTGCGACGACACCAGTGTCGAATCCAGCGCCAGCGGCTTCAGGTGCGGCGGCACCACGGCGCTGATCTTCGCCACCATGTCGCGCGCGGCCCGCGCCAGCGCCTCGTCGCCGCGCCCGATCACCCATTGCGCGCCCAGCATCGCCGCCTCGATCTCGTCGGCGGTCAGCATCAGGGGCGGCATGTCGAAGCCGTCCTCCAGGATATAGCCGATGCCCGCTTCGCCGCGGATCGGCACGCGTTCCGCCAGCAATTGCGCGATGTCGCGATAGACCGTGCGCAGCGAGATTTCGAGCTCGTCCGCGATGTCGTTGGCGCGGATCGGATGCCGCTTGGAGCGGCGCAGGATCTGGATGATCTGGAACAGCCGTTCGGCGCGACGCATATCTGCCCCCGATCGCCCGGCGTCCGGGCATGGTTCTCCGTCTGGAACCGGATACTGCTGCCAAGTTACTGACAGCATCGTGTCAGCAGCCGGCAGTTGGCAAAAGTGCAAGAATTTCAAGCCTGCCATGCTTGTGGCTTGCACCGTCCGCCACGCAGGCGGACCATTGCCGCCATGAAACAGGTCCTTGTCGCCGGCGCTTCAGGCTTGGTCGGCCGCGGCGCCATCCGCGCCTTCGCCGACGACCGCGACTGCGAGGTCATTGCCGTTTCCCGCCGCCCACCCGAAGGCGTCGGTCCGGTCCGCCACCTCGCCGTCGATCTGTTCGACCCGCGCGCCTGCGACGCCGCCTTCGCGCCGCTCACCGGCGTCACCCATCTCGTCTTCACCGCGCTCTACGAGAAGGAGAACGGCCTGCTGGCTAGCTGGCTCGATCCTGAGCAGATCGATGGCAACGCCGCGATGCTGCGCAACCTGTTCGAGCCGCTGTCGCGCACGGCGCGGAACCTGAAACACGTCACGCTGATGCAGGGCACCAAGGCCTATGGCGCGCATGTGCGCCAGATCCCGGTTCCGGCGCGCGAAGACCGCGACGAGCTTAAGACCCAGCCCAACTTCTACTGGAACCAGGAAGATTATCTGCGCGAACGCCAGCGCGGTGCCGCGTGGACGTTCTCCATCATCCGCCCGCAGGTGATCTTCGGCGACGCGCTCGGCGCCGCGATGAATCCGGTCGCCGCGCTCGGCCTTTACGGCGCGCTCTTGAAAGAGCGGGGCGAGTCGCTGCACTTCCCGGGCGGTGTTTCCAACGTGTTCGAAGGTGTCGATGCCGATCTCGTCGGACGGGTCATCCGCTGGGCCGGCGAGGCCCCCGCCGCGCGCAACCAGGCCTTCAATGTCACCAACGGCGACGTGATGACGTGGCACGGCGTGTGGCCCGCCATTGCCGACGCTCTCGGCATGACGCCGGGCGGGGATCGTCCAGCCCGTCTCTCGCAGCTCCTCCCGGCACGCGCCGCCGAATGGGACGCGATCCGCCGCAAATACGGCCTTGCCGCGCCGGATCTCGCGACTTTTGCCGGCCAGTCGCTGGACTATGTCGATCTGCTTATGGCCGGCGACCGCGTCCGCATGCCTGCGCTGGTCTCGACCGTGAAGCTGCGCCAGGCCGGCTTCACGGAGACGATGGACAGCGAAGGGATGTTGCGAACGGCAATATCCGCGATGCAGGTGCGCAGGCTTCTGCCTCCGCGCACGATTTCTTGACGCGCGGGACTACGCGCTCCCGCCGTGGATCACCTGTGCCCCTCGGCCTTCTCGGCCAGCCGCATCGCGTGCTCGTTCTTTTCGGTGAGCGAGGCGATGTAGTCCATTGCCGCGAACAGCAGGCCGGAGGCGAGGAACGTGACGTGCAGGATCACCATCCAGCGCAGGTGGTTCTCGTCGATCGACTGGTCCGGCTCTGTGATCGTCATGAAGGCGCGCAGCAGGGAGATCGCGCTGATCGCGACGATCGACCCGATCAGCTTCATCTTCATGCCCGAGAAATCCAGCGTGCCCATCCACTGCGGCCGGTCCGCTGAATCGCCGGTATCGATCTTGGAGACGAAGTTCTCGTAGCCGGAGAACACCACGATCAGCACCAGGTTAAGCCCCAGCGACAGGTCGATCAGCGACAGCACCGTCAGCAGCACCTCTTCCGTCTTCATCGTTGGAACGTGCGGCACGGCGTGCAGGAACTCGCCAACAAACGCCGTCAGCAGCATGAGCAGCGAGAGCACCAGCCCGACATAGACCGGCGCCATCAGCCAGCGCGACTGGAACAGCAGCCATTCCAGGCTTCTCTCGAACGAATTGCGGGAATGCATGGGAGGAAATTCTCCAGATGGCGTTGTCAAATAAGAACCAGATTACGCATTTTGCATGTCAAGGAAACCACTGTCCTGAGGCGCTATCGTTTGCCCTGCACCTGATGCCCGATCACTATGCGGGATGATGGAGGCCCAACTCTCGAAGCTGATCAGGGCGATTGGCACACGTGACAGCGAGGACGCGCTGCAGCTCCTCGCGGCGTCGCCGGTGCTCGCCCACGAAGCGCTGGATACGGGTGCCACGCGCTCTGCCGCGAAGGCGTTCTTCTTCGGGGACATCGGACACTACGTCTATCAGGGCGACACGGCGCTGCATGTTGCCGCCGCGTCCTATGATACGCGGGTCATGCGCAAGCTTCTCGCCCTCGGTGCCGATGTACACGCCGTAAACCGGCGCGGTGCGCAGCCGCTGCACTATGCATCCGACGGTCATCCGAATTCGCCATGCTGGAAGCCGCGCGCGCAGGCGGCCGTGATTGCCCTGCTCATCGCCGGCGGCGCCGATCCCAACGCCCGCGACAAGACCGGAGTCACGCCGCTGCACCGCGCCGTCCGCACCCGCTGCGCCGACGCCGTCCGCGCGCTCCTCGAAGGCGGGGCGGATCCCGTGCTGAAGAACGGCAACGGCGCGACGCCGATGGACCTCGCCTTGAAGGCAACCGGCCGCGGCGGCAGCGGCTCGCCGCAAGCGAAAGCGCAGCAGGCCGCTATCATCCGCCTGCTGAACGGAGACCTGAAATGACGATAGCCACGCCTGCCGACATCCCGCGCCGGTTCGAAGCCGCGTGGAACGCGCACGACATGGCCGCCTTCGCGGCGCTGTTCCACCCCGATGCCACCTTCGTGAACCGCTTCGGCACCTATTGGCGCGGCGTCGATCCCATCGTCGCCGGCCATCGCGCGATCCACGAGACCGTCTATCGCGACTCCACGCTGCGCAACGATCCGCCGGACGTCGACATGCTGTCTGACGACGCGGCGGTCCTGCACGTCTATTCGCGCCTCACCACTGGCCCCGCCCATCCCGCCGGACCGCACGCCGTCGACACGCTGCTGATGATCGTCGTCACGCGCCGCGGCGAAAGCTGGCGCATCCAGGCGGCCGAGAACGTCACCCTCACCGACCCGCGCACCGGTAAGCAGATCCTGCGCGATCGCTAGGCTGCTGCCACCGCGACCGGCTCGACCGCTTCCCGCATCAGCGGCATCGTGATCGTCACGCGCGTGCCGGCGCCGGGCTTGCTCGCGATGGCGAAACGGCCGCCCTGCAATTCGGTCAGCGCCTTGGCCAGCGGAACGCCCAGCCCCGTGCCCTCGTACTTGCGGTTGAGCCCGCTATCGGCCTGGCCGAACGGTTTCAGCGCCTGCTCCAGTCCCGCCGCGTCCATGCCGATGCCGTTGTCCAGCACCTCGACGCGCAGCATCGCGCCGTCCGGGTGCGCCGAGACGGTCACCTCGCCCTCGGGGGAGAACTTGATCGCGTTGGTGACGATATTGATCAGCACCTGTTTGAAGCGCAGCGCGTCGCCCCTGAGTTGCGGCAGCCCATCCGGCACCTCCGTGCGCAGCACCACGTCCAGCGCATCGGCGCGGGGCTGGCACAGCGTCCGCACCGACTCGATCGCCTCCGCCACGTCGAACGGCGCGATGGTGAGCGACATCTCGCCCGCCTCCACGCGCGAATGCTCGAGCAGGTCGTTGATGATCGCCAGCAGGTGCCGCCCCGACGTCTGGATGTCGTGCGCATAGCTTCCGTGCCGCAAATCGCCCTTGCCGGCCGCCACCTGCATCCCGATCAGCTCGGAGAATCCCAGGATCGCGTTCAGCGGCGTGCGCAGCTCGTGACTCATGTTGGCGAGGAACGCGGACTTGGCGCGGTTGGCGCGCTCGGCCTCGTCGCGCGCCCGCGCCAGCTGCTGCAACGCCTCGATGACCGGCGTGATGTTGCGCGCGCTGACGCGATAGCCGGCGAACGAACCGTCCGCCGCGAATTGTGGCTTGCCCGACAACGACCAGTGGTTGACCTGGCCTCCCGGCTCGTTCTCGCGCATCGGCAGGTCGCGGAACGGCAGGTGGTCCAGCGCTGCATCCGCCAGCGACCGGTCCGGCGGCGAGAATCCGGGTAAGCCCGTCCCCGGCGACCAGCGCTGGCCGACCAGGATGTTGGGCGTCGCCTCCGAATGGTGCCGCGAGACATAGGTCACCACCAGGTCGCGATCGAGCTCGCAGAACCAGTCGGACGCGAGCTCTGCGAAGTCGCTGATGCGTGCCTGGTTGGCGAACGAGTCGGCTTCCGCCTTCAGCCCGCGCTCGAGCATCCGCCGCGCCATCGCGAAGCCGAGCCCGCAGGTCAGCAAGCCCAGAAGTGACATGATCGAGACCGACAATGGCCCGGGCTCGACCAGGCTCGCCGCCACGATCGCGAGTTCCACCGCCACGAACACGGCCGCAATCGCCCAGCCGCGGCGCCGGTAGGCACGTGTGACGTCTGGGGTTGCGGACGAGGGGGATGGGGCAGTCTCGGAAGGCATGCGCTGCTTTCTGCCGGGCGCCGGAAGTTTCGCCAAAGAAGCTTGCCAACCCCTGAAAAGACCCCGGAGCGGGGGCAGCAAAACTACGTAGAACCGGCCCAAAACAGCCGACTTCTGCGGAATGCCCGTTTTGGGTTATGCCCAGGTCTCGAAATCATGCGCGACGCCCCGCGCCTCGCAATACCGGCGCAGGTCGTCCACCGCGTCGGCTCGTCCGCCGTACTTGTCCTTCAGCAGCTCGAACGCCAGCCGCGCCAGCGCGTCCGGCTTCACCCGCACCCAGAACTCGTAGTCGCCGTCCCCGAACGTTGCCTCGACCAGCCGCCCCAGGTCCTGCGCGTCCACCAGCACCGCGCCGCTCGCTTCGATCGACAGCCGCACCGACCGCGAATCCTCGCCGTGCTTCTCCCGCGCGATCTCGATCGAAAGGCACTCGTTTGTCATGCCGGTCTCCGCAAGGTTCCTGCCAAGCTTGGCAGCAGGCTGGCAGCGCGCGGGCTGCAAAATCCGGCCCCGCGGCCTATATTAGCGCCATGGCGCACAACAACGGCATGGTTCCCCGCAAAGGGCGGTCGCGCGGGACGCGCGCCAATGACAATGCGGGCTCGCGTTCCAACGGCGGAATGAGCGAAGGCGCAGCGCGTTTCCGCGAAGCGGTCGAGGCCATCCCCGTCGCGCCTGCGGGCGATGCCTACGACCCCGCCCCGCCTCCAACAGGCATCGGCAACCTCCCGCTCCACGGCGCCACCGGTGCGGAGCTGGCCGGTTTCGTCCCCCACCGTCCCGCGCGCCCCGAAAAGTCCGAAGGCGGCAAGCGCTTCAAGCTCGTCAGCGAATACACCCCCGCGGGCGACCAGCCGACCGCGATCAAGGACCTCGTCGAAGGCCTCACCAACCCCGACATCGTCAACCACGGAGTCATCGGCGAGCGCGACCAGGTCCTGCTCGGCGTCACCGGCTCGGGCAAGACCTACACCATGGCCCAGGTGATCGAGCGCACCCAGCGCCCGGCGCTCATCCTCGCCCCCAACAAGACGCTCGCCGCCCAGCTCTACTCGGAGTTCAAGGCCTTCTTCCCGGAGAACGCGGTCGAGTACTTCGTCTCCTACTATGACTACTACCAGCCCGAGGCCTACATCCCGCGCACCGACACCTACATCGAGAAGGACAGTTCGGTGAACGAGGAGATCGACCGCATGCGCCACTCGGCGACGCGCGCGATCCTGGAGCGCGACGACGTCATCATCGTCGCGTCGGTCTCCTGCATCTACGGCATCGGCGCCGTCGAAACCTATTCCGGCACCGCCGTCACCATCACCAAAGGCAAGCGCCTCGACCGCATGGAGATGCAGCAGCAGCTCTCCGCCCTCCAGTACCGCCGCAACGACAACAACTTCGTGCGCGGCGCCTTCCGCGTGCGCGGCGACACCGTCGACATCTTCCCCGCGCACCTGGAAGACCGCGCCTGGCGCGTCGAGCTGTTCGGAGACGAGGTCGATAGCATCACCGAGTTCGACCCCCTGACCGGCAAGCCCGCCGGCACGCTCGACCAGATCAAGATCTACGCCAACTCGCACTACGTCACGCCGCGCCCCACGCTCCAGCAGGCGATGAAGGGCATCAAGGCCGAGCTCGTCACCCGCCTCGCCGAATTCCGCGAGCAGGGCAAGCTGCTGGAGGCCCAGCGCCTCGAACAGCGCACCAATTTCGATCTCGAGATGATCGAGGCCACCGGCTCCTGCGCCGGCATCGAGAACTACTCGCGCTGGCTGACCGGGCGCAAGCCGGGCGAGCCGCCGCCCACCCTGTTCGAATACATCCCCGACAACGCGCTGGTGTTCGCCGACGAAAGCCACGTCACCGTGCCGCAGATCGGCGGCATGTACCGCGGCGACTACCGCCGCAAGTCCACGCTTGCCGAATACGGCTTCCGCCTGCCGTCCTGCATCGACAACCGCCCGCTCAAGTTCGAGGAGTGGGACGCGATGCGACCCTCCACGATCTATGTCAGCGCCACGCCCGGCCCGTGGGAGCTGGAGCGCACCGGAGGAGTCTTCACCGAACAGGTCATCCGCCCCACCGGCCTGATCGATCCGCCGGTCGAGATCCGCCCGGTGGAGTCGCAGGTGGACGACCTGATCTTCGAATGCCGCGAGAACGCGCGCCGCGGCTTCCGCGCCCTGGTCACCACGCTCACCAAGAAGATGGCGGAGGACCTCACCGAATACATGCACGAACAGGGCATCCGCGTGCGCTACATGCACTCCGACGTCGAGACGCTGGAGCGCATCGAGATCATCCGCGACCTGCGCCTGGGCGCCTTCGACGTGCTGATCGGCATCAACCTGCTGCGCGAGGGCCTCGACATTCCCGAATGCGGCCTCGTCTGCATCCTGGACGCCGACAAGGAAGGCTTCCTGCGCTCGGAGACCTCGCTGATCCAGACCATCGGCCGTGCCGCGCGCAACGTCGACGGCAAGGTGATCCTCTACGCCGACAAGGTCACCGGCTCGATGGAGCGCGCGATGGCGGAGACCAGCCGCCGCCGCGAGAAGCAGCGCGCCTACAACGAGGCCCATGGCATCACGCCGCAAAGCGTGAAGAAGAACATCGCCGACATCATGGGATCGATGTACGAGCGCGACCATGTCACCGTCGGCGCCGGCCAGCTTGGCGAGGACGGCAATCAATATATCGGCCACAACCTCAGAGCGACGATCGAGGACATCGAGAAGCGCATGAAGAAGGCCGCCGCCGACCTCGAATTCGAGGAAGCCGCCCGCCTGCGCGACGAGCTCAAGCGCCTCCAGGCCACCGAACTCGCCATCAGCGACGACCCCTTCGCCCGCCAAAGCGAAGTCGACCGAGCCGTAGACGACGCCTTCCTCAAAGCCGTAAGAGACGGCGCCGAAGACGGCGAAGGCGGCCGCAACAAGAGCCTGGGCAAAGGCAGCCGCACCCGGATGAAGCGGGCGAGCCGGCCAAATGTGCCGAAGACTTTCGGGAGCAGGAGCCGGTAGCGACACCTGTAATCGCGGATTCGCCTGTACAAAAGGGGAATACCAGCTATTCCAGCAAGCACAGTAACAAGACATTACTTGCGCCCGCCGCTACGCTAGAACCGGCGGTTAGAATAAAGCGGCGCTGTCATGACACTCGATTGGGATAGGCGCAGCGGTCAACACGATGTTGCACGCGTATGGAACCAAGACCTCATAGCCGCAGGTCTAGCCATGCTTGCAATAGTCTCTCGGAAGCACCGGTGCCGAAGAAACAGCGGCCCCATCTCCGGAACGGCATCGGCATCGTGTTTCGCCAGCAGGTTCGAGTTGAGGCACGAGCGGGGCGAGGCGCGGATGCGCGGCGAGCCGGCTGGCGACTAGAATTCCTCGGCGATAGTGCGGAGCTTAGGCTACGACAACGTACTGCTTCCTTCAGGTTACGCGCTCGGGATCGACTCCATCGCATTTGCAGCCGGTATCGCTTCGATGCTGCGCCGAATGCGCCTTCTGGTCGCCGTTCGTTGCGGCGAGATGTGGCCACCGCAACTGGCGCGGCAGCTTGCAACCGTTGACCGGATGCTGAACGGAAGACTGACCATCAACATCATCTCGAGTGAACTTCCCGGCGAGACCCTGGCAAGCGCGCCGCGCTATGGTCGGACGGTTGAAGTGATGACAATTCTGCGCGCGCTTCTAAGCGGCGAGGCAATCGATATGCGGGGCGAACACTACCGCATGATGCTCGACCCGCCGCGGGTCCGCACACAGTCGGGTCGCTGTCCACCGTTCTACTTCGGCGGACTGTCGGAGGATGCGCGCGAGGCGGCCGCCGCAGCTGCGGATGTTTATTTGATGTGGCCGGACACCATGGACGGAGTGCGAAGTGTCAGGTCGAGTGATGACCATTGCGTTGTACTACTGTTAGGCCCCCGCCTTACTCAGCGCATCCATCTACCGGCAACTCGAGCGAAGTTTACTGCGGCCACGCAAGCACAGTTGAAGCTTGGCCGGGAGGTATCGGCGCAAGTGGCGGGTAGTCTCCCCGCCAGCAACGAGGGGGCTCATATGCGCGGCATTGTCATGGAAGTTTGGGGTCAGAGTGGAATTTGGGTCGCGGTGGATTAAACTCTCCCCGCCAAGCAATGGGGGGCTCACATGCGCGGTATTGTCATTGGCACGATGGTCATTCTTCTGGCGCTGGCGCCGCCGGCGGCGGCGCGGCCGGCGCGGGATTTCGACGGGCACTGGAGCGGCCTGTGGCAGGGCGGCGCGACGCACGATACCTGGAAGCCCGACTTCACGCTGGAGGATGACGGCCACGGCCACGTCAACGGCGAGATCCACTGGACGCTGGTCACCGCCGGTCAGCCGAACGAGCAGGGGCAGGAAGGTCCTGCCGGTATCGAATACGTCGTGGGCCATGTCGATGGCGGCGAGCTGATCCTCGACGGCGTCCGCACCGACAATCCGAAGAACATCCTCGGCCAGGATCACTATCGCCTCGTCCTCTCCGACGACGGCAGCGTGCTCGGCGGCATCAGCTCCAACGGCGGCACCTGGAGCGGCGCGCTGCGCGCCCAGCGCGCCCGCTAGCAACCACCCGCGGCGCGGATCACGTTCGTTGACCGGATATCTCATTTCTGATATATATCAAAAATGAGCTGGACGGTCGGCTTCGTAAATGCGCTGGCGCAAGCGGAAGTCGATGCTCTGCCGGTGGACATGCAGACTCGCTTCCTGCGCATCAGCCGGATGATCGAGAGCCGTGGCTTACTGGCTGTGCACGAACCATATGTGAAGCACCTCACGGGCAAACTTTGGGAGATGCGCATGACAGGCCAGGATGGGATCGCTCGTTCGATCTATGTCGCGGCGAGTGGACAGCGCGTTGTCGTGTTGCGGACGTTTGTGAAAAAGACGCAGAAAACGCCACCAAGAGAGCTGGAAATGGCGCTGATGCGCTTGAAGGAGTTGAAAGAATGAAAAGTGTCGAAGCATGGGCCCGAAAGAAGATGAAGGACCCGGTCTTCAAGAAGGCCTATGACGCCCTTGAGGAAGAGTTCGCGCTGGCGGAGGCACTGATCGCCGCCCGCACCCGCGCCAAGCTGACCCAGGCACAGATCGCGCGGCGCATGGGAACCTCGCAGTCCGCGGTGGCGCGGCTGGAGAGCGGTCGTTCGCCCTCGCTGGCCTCGCTGCGCAAATATGCCAAGGCGACGGGCAGCCGGATCGAGATCAAGCTGAAGGCGGGCTGAACCTGGTCGTCATGGCCGGGCTTGCTCGCCTCGCCGTAGCTCGCAGAGCGAAGGCGGGACCCGGCCACCCACCGGCGCGCGCCGAAGACTCTGGGGTGGGCTCAAGGCCGCCCATGACGATTGGGAATGGCCCGGAAGTTTGGGGTCAGAGTAGAAACCGGCTCTGCCTCACGCCGCCTTCTGCCGCAGCAGGGCTTCCGCGGGGATATGCCATTCGTGGTGGAGCTTCCACGCCTGTTCCAGCGTCAGCGGACGCTTCCGCCGCATGATCTCCGAGGCGCGCGAGCGCGAGCCGAGAAGCCGCGCCAGGTCGGACTGTCCCAGGCCCGACTGCTCCATGCGGAAGCGGATGGCTTCCACCGCGTCCGGCGGATCGATCGGCCACCGCTTCGCCTCGTAAGCTTCGATCAGCGCCGCCAGCACATCGAAGCGGTCGGCTTCCGCCGACCCACGCCGCGGCTCGTTCTCGAAATAGACTTCGATGTCCTTCAGCGCCCGGCCGTAATCGCGCTCGTTTCGGATCGGCGTGATCTGCACCGGGGTCTTTGTCTTCTTGCTCATCACACCGTTCCTGCGTCGATCTTGTCGTATTCCGCGTGAGTGCCGACGAACTTCACCAGCACGCGCTTGAAGCGATACGCCGCGTGAACCACCACGCGATACTTGTTGCCACCGATGTCGAAGACGATCCTGTTGTCGCGGACGAAATCGACATTGGCGCCGAACGCGCGCTTCACGTCGGTTGGCCCGTTCCACATCGCTTTGCTGACGGCGGCATGCCAGCTGCGCAGCGGGCCCTCGGCCTGCGGATGACGCTCCCAGAACAGGCGCAGCGTCCGTTTGGCGATCACCTGCATGATGAGAATGTTCCATATCTGGGAACATCTGTCAACACTTAGCGCAGCGGTCCGGTCCTTCTAGGTATGGCGAACTTAGGCCTTATTACAGAAATTCCGTACCGCGCCCGCCCCACCAATTCTGCCGTATACGGACGAACCTTCCGCAAAATCCGAGGGTTTCCGCGCCGCGTTGTAATTCGGCGCGGCGCGCACTATACTGCCCACACGTGGTTCTTACGTCTTCGTCAGACGAAGCGCTCCTGTTGATCCGACCCGCTCAAGCGCGCCGAACCCGCCGGAAGACTTCTTGAAAGCCGTTTTCCACGCCGCCCGTGCGATGTCCGCACGCGCGGAACGCACGACCTAAGGAAAATGCAATGCCCATCGGCACCGTAAAGTTCTTCAACGCCACCAAGGGATTTGGTTTCATCGCGCCGGAAGGCGGCGGCAAGGACGTGTTCGTGCACGCCACGGCCGTCGAAGCCGCCGGCATGCGCTCGCTGAACGAGGGCCAGAAGGTCTCGTTCGAGGAGCAGCCGGACAAGCGCGGCTCCAAGGCGGTCAATCTCAAGGCCGTCTGATGCGCGCAAGCGTCTGAGACAAACGGGGGCCGGTGGCGAACGCCGCCGGCCTTCCGCTTTTCATCCGTGTAAGGAGAATTCATGAGCAACCCCTTAAGCCCGCCGCCGCGCAACGACGCGCGCAAGAAGGCGCAGAGCCATTTCGACATCGCCGAGCAGCGTACCAATCTCGTCAAGCAGATGGTCCAGGCCGAGAGCGCCGCCAACGACGCCAAGACCGCCAAGCTCCGCGCGCTGCGCCTCGCCAAAGAAGAAGCCGACCGCGCCGCCGCCGCCAGCGCCCCCGCCGAGCCCGCGAAGAAGCCGCGCAAGAAAATCGTCCGGGCCTAACTCCATCCCCGCACAGGCGGGGACCCGGCAGGCGCGCGTCCGCGCCAAAGACTTATCTCCGGTGCTGCTTCTCCTGCGCCCGCAGGCGCGGGCGCACTGGGTTCCCGCGTGCGCGGGCATGAAGCCGGGATGCCCCTTGAAATCCCGGCCCGCCGCCCTAGTTCATCCGGCGCGGCCTGCTGTTTGGGCAGGCCGGACAACGTTGTTTTGCAAAATGGAGGACGCCATGCGCAACCTTCCCTTGCACGACCGCGTGGTCGTGCAGTCTGTTTCGATCCCCGCGGGACTCCGGTTCCCGCACGAAGTGGTCAACCATCCCGATCTCACTGCTGAGGAACAGCGCGCCATCCTGGCCGCCTGGGCTTCCGACGCGTCGGCGGTTCCCGACCTGCCGACGCTCCGCCACCTCTCCGGAACCCCGTTCCCCGTGACCTTCGCCGCCATCCAGGAGGCACGCGAGCGGCTGGACCGCGACGCCCTGTCGGCGCCGTTCATCGGCGCGATCATGGGCGGCCGCAACTCCGGCTCCTCCAGCGGCCCGCGGCACTAACCGGCCGAAGGGCATGCCATGGATGAGCTGCACTACGACAGCCGCCTCGCGGCGGCGGGTTTCTGGCTGGCGCTGGCGGTCGGCTTCGCCGTCGCCATTGCCTACGGCCTCGGCGCCTGCGCTTTCGGCACGCTGTGCTGAAGTGAGCGAACGGCAGGCGCCCCGCGCACCCGCCGTTGCGCCGGAGTCATTCAACGGCTGTAGCGTCACGGCGGGAAGGGCAGGGATCGTGCGATCTCTGCCCTTCCGTCACATGGCGCTCAGTCGTTGTCGTAGTCGTGGTCGTAGTCGCGATCGTAATCGTGGTCATAATTGCGATAGCGGTAGTAGTCGCGGTCATAGTCGCGGTTTCGATAATATTCTCCGCGGTCGTAATCGCCGTGATAGCCGCTGTTCCAGTGATAGCCCTGGCGGCGATAATACTCGCGGTAATTCCAGCCGCCGCCGTAATACGAGCGATAGCAGCGGTCTCCGTCAGAATCGCATACATACCGGCCGCGGTCATAATAGTCGTCGCGATCGTAGTAACCGCCGCCGTAGTAGGCGCTGCGGTAGTACCGCCCGCTCCCGTAAGTCCCGTTGTACGCCGCATCGAGGCGGTAGCAGCGGTCGCCGGTGTAGTTGCAGCGGACCGCCCGGCAACCGTCGTAACCGCACCGCGTCGCGACGCTGTCCGCGCCCGCGGGCGCCGGCGAAGACGCCGCCACCAGCGCAACGGCGAGCACGCCGCCCGCGAGGAACTTGCCCATGGAGATCATCGATGTTCGCGCGCCACACGCGGCCGCTTGCGCCAGCCCGTTTCACGCGGCCTTTCGTTGGTTGGAGCCGATGCAGCAGGCGGACCCGCCGCTGCCAGCATTAACCAGCGTCGCGTTGTGCCGTTCCGGGACCGCGCCACCGAATCGTGCAGCACGGCGTCATTTGCAAAGGGTCAGGCCGCCTCGGTGCCGAACCGCTTCGCGCTCCGCGCCTTGGCCTTCGCCGCCTCCACCGCGCGGTCGCGCGGCGGCGAGGTGATCACCAGGTCTTCCAGCAAATGCTGCGCAATGTGCGCGATGTCGTGCACCGCGCGGTTAAACACCTTCTCGTTCGCCTTGCTCGGCCGCGTCGTGCCGGAAAGCTTGCGCACGAATTGCAGCGCCGCGTCCTGGATCTCCTGGTCCGTCGCCGGCGGCTTGAAGTTCGCCAGCACCTTGATGTTCCGGCACATGCGCGTCTCTCTCGAAAGGCCCGTCAGCAATATAAGCCTCCGCCCCGGACACGCCAACGCCGCCCGCTCGCGGAGGCAAGCGGACGGCGCCAGGCCTTATCGGTCGTTACGGATAGACGCCGGCATCGTAGACGGCGTTGCCGTCTTCATCGATGTAGTAGCTGCGGGTGTAGTGGCAGTTGTCGCCATCCACGTCGCACGCATACCGCGTCGGTTTCACGTTGCGAAACGAGCTCTGGTACACGCGGCTGCGGGAGACCGTGCCCAGATCGGTGTTGTAGTTCGTCGTCGTGCGGGTGCAGACGCCGTCGTCATCGCAGGTCGTCTTCACACAGGTGTCGCCCAGGCAGTCGTTGCGCAGGGTCATCGCCGCTTGCGCCGCGCTGCCGCTGAGCGCACTCGCGCCGGTGCCCAGCACCACCGCGAACGCCGCAGTCGTCAGAAGTCTCGGAAGTGTCCTCATCGGAAAGTCTCCTTCGAACGGTTCCATCCCGAAGCGGCGATGGAACGAGTTGTCAAACCCCATCCACCATCGAAGAAAACGGCCCGCGCGCGCATCCGTTTCGAAGGATGCGCGCGGTTCCGATGACCGCGTTCGGGACTGCCGCAGGTCAGGCGCGCTTGCGCGGTTGCTTCAGGGGAACACTGCCGCGGATGCCCGGCGGCTCGTAGCAGGTGCGGCAGCGCACCTGGTATTCGCCCGCGTCGCCGACCACGAGCTGCGCTTCGCCCGGAATGATCCGGTGCGAGATATACCCCGCGTCGCTGCCGCACACCATGCAGACGCCGGTCAGCTTGTCGACCTGGTCCGCCATCGCCAGCAGCCCCGGGATCGGTCCGAACGGATTCTCCGCGAAGTCCATGTCGAGCCCGGCGACAATGATGCGCAGATTGCTCTCGCGCCGCTCGCGGATCAGGTCGCGGATCGCGCGCCCGAACCAGCCGAGCGAATCCCGCATCGGCTCGTCGAGGGGAAAGAACTGCGCCTCGTCCACCGCCAGCACGTCATAGTCGTCGTGCGAAGCGATCTTCGCGAACTCGTCCGCATCGCGCACCATCTGCGCACTCAGCTTGTCGGTGATCTCCGTCGTACCGTCCGGGTTCACTGCGCGGCTGGCGATGAAGCCCTGGGTGCGGGTGTCGCGCGCCGGCTTGATGATGCGCAGGCGCTTCCTCGCATACAGCACGCGGTGCAGGCGGCTGATCAGAAGCTCGGTCTTGCCGGAAAACATCGGCCCGACGATCACTTCCAGGCGCGGCGCCATGCGGTTCATCCCTCTCCAACCAGCCCTCGGTCGCATGATTCGAGTGGTTTCTGGCGGCAAATCTTGACGTGACAGGGCCTTATCCCCACATCATGCGTGCGCTTTCAGGGAGAAAGCCCATGACCGACGTGCCGCCAAATCCCGCCCCGCCTGTCGCTACCGCCTCGCCCAGCGACATCGATGCCCGCACCTACACGCTCATCATCTACGGGCTTTATATCGGCGGCGTGCTGACCGGTGGCTGCACCGGCCTCGTCGGCGTGATCATGGCCTACATCCGGCGCGCCGAATACAAGGGCACGATCTGGGAAAGCCATATCGAGAATGCGATCCACGCCTTCTGGGTGTGGCTGCTTCTGTTCGTCGCTGGCATCCCGCTGACGCTTGCTTTCGGCCTCGGCATCCTCGTGATGGCTGCGGGGTTCATCTATTTCCTCTACCGCTCGATCAAGGGCCTGATCGCCGCCATCGACAGCAAGCCGTATGTCTGACGCCGCTCTCACCACGCCGCGCGACGAAAGCCTGCGCGCCTCGCTGCTGATCGCCTACGGCCTCTATCTGGCCGCGCTTTTCAGCGGCGGCCTCACCGCGGTTGCGGGCGTCATCGTGGTCTATGCCCGGCGGCAGGAGGCACGGGGCACGCTGTGGCAGAGCCATTGCCGCAACCTGCTCTGGGTGTTCTGGATCGCCGCCGCCGCGGCGGCTGTGTTCGCCGGCGTCGTTCTGGAAGGCGCGGGCAGTCTGCTGGTCTCGCTGTTCCACACCGAGGGCAATCCGCCGCCGGAGCTGGTGGGCGGCCTGGTTGCGCTGGTGCCGCTGCTTGGCCTCTTCGCGCTCGTCGTCCTCGTGTTCTATCTCTACCGCACGCTGCGCGGCTTCATCCACGCGCTCGACGGCCGTCCCTACTAGGGCTGGTCGTGGTCGTTGAACCGGTAGTCCGGCACGCGGAAGGATGTGCCTGACGCATCGTTGCGCATGGAAGCGTGAGCATGTCCGCGTGGCTTTCGCTCCCGGGCGATGAACCAGCCCAGGATCCCCAGCACCAGCGCCAGCGCGAAGGTGAGCGGCGCGAACCCGTAGATCAGTCCGGGAACCCCGGCTGCGGCGTGCGCACTGTCGCCCATTTGCACGCCCCACAGCGCGCAGTCGCCGACGGAAGCTTCGCTGATGGCACAGCCGGGATAGGCTGCCGAGTACACCGCGAACATCGGCAGGATCAGGGCCAGCAGCGGCCCAAACAAAACGGTGCCGGCGCCCAGCAGTGGCCTGCGCATGAACATCGCCGCCACTGCCGCGACCAGAGCCACACCCAGCAGCAGCCAGGTGTTTGTTCCGACCGCCCAGGCGAGCACCAGCACATCGCGGAACCCGGCGCCCAGCGCTATGCCGCGGCACAAATCGGCGCCCGGTGCGCACTGCGCCGCCGCCGCGATCCCGCGCACCGCCCATACCAGAAGGGACGGCCCGAGTTGCAACCCCGCGCATGCCATGAAGACGTTGCGGCCGACGCGCTTTGAAAGGGTAGAAGAGGCATGCTCCATCCGCCGAGATTAATCATCTCGAGCGAGTTGCGGCTTGGAGAATGTCGAATGTTGATTAACGCTGTTGCGGAACCGTCAACCAGCGCACGACCCTGATAGCAGGGCCGCGCGCAGGTTGCGGGAACTGGGCTCAGGCCGCCGCCGACGGCCGCGCCTTCACACGGTCGAACCACGCCACAATGTTCTTGTAGTCCGGGTTGATTGGCTGGCCGACCTGGGCGCCGAAGGCGAGGAAGCAGAAGAGCAGGATATCGGCCAGCGTGAAGCGCTTGCCGGCGACGAACTCCTTGCCTGCCATCTGGCCATCCAGCCAGTGGATGCGGTCCTGCGCGATGCGCTTCAACCCGTCCGCCGCCTCCGGTACGGTGACGATGCGGTTCTGGAACAACGGCAGACCCTGGCTGAAGCGGAACCCGTTCGCAATCGGCTCGCAGATGTTGAGGTCGATGCGCCGCGTCCACATGCGCGTCTCGGCTCTTTCTTCGGCCGTCTTGCCGATCAGCGGTGGATTCGGGGTCTTGTCCTCCAGATATTCGCAGATCGGCACGATCTCGGAGAGGTACTGGCCGTTGTCGAGTTCCAGGCATGGCATCTGGCCGTGCGGGTTGCGCTTCAGGTGTGCCTCCTGCCGGTTTTCACCGGCCATGAGGTTCACGGTCTCCTTCGGGATGGAGATCCCCTTCTCCGCGATGAACATGCGCACGACGTGCGGGTTCGGACCGACGGAATCGTAGAGCTTCATGCAAGGCCTCCCTGGAAAATGAGGGCGGACGTTAGGCGGGCGGCAGCACCTGCGCAAACACGCCGCAGGGTAAGCAAAAAGAAGGGCCGGGAAGTCTCCTTCCCGGCCCTTCGCTTCCCTTACGGTGTTTGGCTTAGTTCACCTTCGCCGTGATGCCGAACTTGATGGTGCGGCCCAACGGATTCGCCGTGAATGCATCATACGAATAGTCAGTACGCGCGAACGGCGGATCCTTGTCGAACACGTTGTTCATCGTGAGGCTGAACAGCAGGTTCTGCTCGGCCCAATCGTACTGATAGGCCAGATCGAACGTGATCCACGGCGCCACCGTCGCACCTGACCTGCTGAGACACGCTGGGGTCACGGGTGCCGCTGGTATGCAGGAGAAGCCCGCCTGCGGCACGGTGAAGATGGACCGGCGGCTAGCGATCGGGCTGTTGGAATCAGCCATTGAGCCGACGTAGTTCATTGTCAGGCGCAGATTGTGCGGTCCGGTGTTGTATTGGGCGAAGATGCTGCCCTTGAACCGCGGCAGGGAGACCACCGCCCCGTTGCCGACGTTGAGTTCGCCCGCTGCTTCGAACGCTGGGATCAACGTGACGCCTTCGACGACCTGCTGCGACACCTTGTAGTTCAGATTGTAGGTACCGAGCGTCTGGAAGGTGAAGGCATCGCCGGATTCGATCGCGTCCGCCCAGATATACTGGGCCGAAAAGTCGATGCCTTGCGTCATCTGCGAACCGCCATTGATCGTGTTCACGTGAACACGGGCAATGTTGGAGACCGATGTCGTTGCCTGGCAGCGCAGGACCTGTGTCGCCGCGGCACTATTGAACGTGACGCGATTGATCAGGGCGGCATATGCCGGGTTGGCGCATTGGTTTCCAGTCACGAACGATGCCGGCGCATTCGGGAAGATTGCGCCGAGGATCGCATTGCCCGATTCCGTGCCCAGCGGATTGGCGAAGTCGAAATGCCAGAAGTCCACCGTGGCGGAGAACGCGTCGAGGGTGACGATCGCGCCCACGTTGAAGTTCTTCGCCTTTTCCGGCGACAGACCGACGGTGCCGGCCGGGAACCCGCCATTGCCGAAGGTGTCGAAGGCAAGATAGGCGCCACCTGCGGGCGAGAAGGCAAGGATCGTGACCGGGTTCGGCACCAACGCTCCCAGGGTCGGGGCGCGGAAGGTTGAGCCGCCGGACGCGCGCAGCGCCAGCCAGTCCGTCGCCTGCCAGCGCAGCGATCCTTTCGGATTGAAGGTGTCCTTGCCGCCATAGATCTTTTCGTAGCGAGCCGCGATATTGCCTTGCAGGTCTTCCGTAATCGGAAGATTGATTTCGGCAAAGACCGCCTTCGTCTCGCCCGTCAGATGATACGGCGCGTAGTTGCCGTAGAAGCCGTAGGGTCCGTTGCGGACGGTGCAGGTGGTCGTGCCGGTCAGAATCGTGTCGACGCATGGCGTGATGGTATTGTCGGTGTAGGCGCTGTAACGCCCTTCATAGGAGTCGCGGCGATATTGCGCGCCAAGGGCCCATCCGATCGCGTCGGCTGACCAGAGCTTCATACTGCCGAACGTACCCGTCAGCAGACCATCGAGCACGAGCTCGGCGTTTCGTGCGTGAGTCTCTTGCGAACCGGGCCCGTAGATCCAGCCGATAAGGTTGGGATCGTTGACGACGCGCGGGTCCAGGGCAACGGCTGCGGCAAATTGCGGATTAACCGCACCGGTGATCGCTTGCTTGGCCACCCCTGTCGAGAAGGGATTGAGATAGAAGCAGTTGCCGACGCCCGGCGTTCCGGTTGCGGGATTGCAATCCGTGGAACCGAGCCGGCTGCCGAAGCCGCGGAGCGCGAGCTGGAGACGGTCGACCAGCATGTCAGGCGTGATCTGATCCGCGGTCGCACCGGACTGCGTGGCTGCGATCTGCCAATGCGTGTCGCCGAGCCAGTGCAAGTCACCCTCTAGCGAGGCAGACAGACGATACGTGTCCTGTGTGCGCTGGCCCAATTGGCCTTTGCCACCGAAGAACGAGTTGCCGCCGATACCCAGCGGACGCCAGATGAGGAAACCTGCGTACAGGCCGTTGGCTGTCGCTGCGGCGAGCGAGGGGTTCAGCGTGCGCAGTGCCGCCAGACCCGGGTTCTGCACCGGAATGTAGTAGTTGGCATTCGGGAACAGCGGTGACGACTCCGTCAACGCGTTGAAGCCGATCGTCTTCGAGGGGCCGCCAATGCCGGGGAACTGGTTCGGCAGATAGCTGACCGACTGCGGGACATTGTGAACATCCGTGCGGCCGTAAAGGCCCTCGACGTGCAGCCGTAAGCCGCCGCCGAACTTCACGTTGAATTCGCCATAACCTTGATAGCGGTCGTTGTCTTCTTCGAGGTCGTCGAAGTCGGCGAAGCGCCAGAAGCAGCGTCCGGCCGCGCCGCCGGAGCCCTGGGTGCCAGCCGGAAAGATGGCGGGGTTGGCAATATTGGTGTCGGCTTCACCGGCCCAGTCGCTCGCGCAGGCTGGATCGCGCAGCGGCGCGCCGGTGGTCGCATTGATGTACGTGCCGGGCGATGCCGCGCCGGACCAGCCGCCGCCTGGATTCTTGAACAGCGCGGCGAGCGCGCCGGCCTGGGTCGTGTACTTCGGCGTCGCGAAGTTGCGCGCTGTCGCCGGCAGCACGGATTGCTTGTTGTACCCAGCGGCCAGGAAGACGTTTGCGTTGTCGTCGCCCCAACCCCACGCGGCGCCGGCGTTGTAGTCGCCGTCCGAGCCGTTGATTTGGCGATAGTCGGCGCTGAGCTCCAGTCCTTCGAAGTTCTCGCGCGTGATGATGTTCACCACGCCGCCGATCGCCTCGGAGCCATACGTCGCGGCGGCGCCGTCTTTCAACACCTCGATGCGCCCGATCGCTGCCGCTGGAAACATGTTCAGGTCAACAAGCGGTGTCAGCGCGCTTGCGGCCGACGTCACGATGCGCCGCCCGTTGAACAGCACCAGCGTGCGTGATGCGCTGAGATTGCGCAGGTTGACGGAACTCACGCCTTCTGTGCGGCCGGCAGTGAATTGGTTCGCATCGCCGAAAACTGCACCGCTCGACGGAAGTTGTTTGATCAGGTCCACCATCGACGGTGAACCGCGCTTCTTAAGATCGTCTGCGCCTAGCACGGTCACGGGAAGTGCGGCCTGCTCGGCGGCGCCGGTGATCAACGAACCCGTTACGACCACCACTTCGGTGTTCGCGTCGGCTGTGGCGGCGGGTGCCGTCGAGGATGTGGCGAAGGCTGCCGCGCCCGCCAAAGCGGCGGCGCGTACCGAACGGAAATTCATGAGCGCTCCCCAGTGCGTCGTTTGCCCCGAAAAATTCGGGTGACGCCACGTGACGCTCCGCGCCGTCAAAATTACGGTACGTCAATGATTGCGGCGCTCGCGAGTGCAGTTCTGCAACAACTCCTGATATTCATTGAATGATGAGCAATTTTATTATACACGTACCTGCACATAGAACTGACAATATATCAATGGCTTACAAAGTAATTACTTGCATTTAGCCAGATGTAATCGCATTTCGTGAATTATACTTGCTGAGTCAGCGACTTTCGCAAGTTTCAGTCTGGACAATGGCCACATGAAAGGCGCGGCAAGGTTGTGACCAGGCATGTTGCGCCAGCGGTGGTGCTCGCCCATGTATGGCCAGAACGAACCGACGGTCACAGGTTGCGCAAAGTTCTGATGCTCACGCTGGGGTGGGTGCTGACGATTGTCGGCATCGTCCTGACCCCGGCGCCGGTCCCGATCCCGCTCGTCGGCGTGCTCCCGCTCGCGGCCGGTCTCGCCCTTCTGATCAATTACTCCCGCACGATGCGCCGGCTGATCCAGCGCGTCCGCCACCGCGCCCGCTGGCTTTCTTATATGCTCGAGCATATGGCCCATCGGGCACCGAAGAAGATCGGCCAGATACTGCACCGCTCGCGCCCGCACGCGATCGTGCGCAAGGAGCGGATCATGACCCGCCCGCAGGGCGAGCTGGAGCAATTGGAAAGCAAGCGCTGATGGCCATTCCTTTCATCCGGACCTTCGAGCCGCATTACGGCGAGGAGATCCGCGTCACGCCGTTGATCAGCCGCATCGTCGCGAACAATCCCGGCCCGTTCACCTTCCGCGGCACCGGCGTGTACATCGTGGGCAGGGATGAGGTCGCCGTGATCGATCCCGGCCCCGACATGCCCGAGCACGTCGCGGCGATGAAACGCGCGCTGGCTGGCCGCAAGATCACGCACATTCTCGTCACGCACACCCACAGCGACCATTCTCCGGCGGCGAAGCCGCTGAAGGATTGGTCGGGCGCGAAGACCTACGCCTTCGGCCCGCACGGCTCCGGCCGGGACGATGGCCCGAAAGTCGAGGCCGGCGGCGATATGGATTTCACGCCGGACGTGCGGGTGAAGGACGGCGACGTCGTCGAAGGAAAAGGCTTCACTTTCGAATGCGTGCACACGCCCGGCCACACCTCGAACCACATGTGCTTTGCGCTGAAGGAAGAGCAGGCGTTGTTCACCGGCGACCACGTCATGGGCTGGTCGACCACGGTGGTGACGCCGCCTGACGGCGACATGGCGCAATACATTGCCAGCGTCGAGAAGCTCGAGAAGCGCAACGACCGGACGCTGTACCCGACCCACGGTGCACCGGTCACCGACCCCAAGCCGTTCCTCGCCGCGTATCGCGAACATCGCCTGGAGCGCGAACAGCAGGTCCTCGACGCCATCAGGGACGGTCTCGTCACCATCCCGAAGATGGTCGAACGCATTTACGCCGCCATCGACAAGGGCCTGTGGCCCGCCGCCTCGCGTTCGGTCCTCGCGCATCTGATCAAGCTCCAGCACGAAGGCCGCATCACCAACGACGGCGGCACTTACCGCCTCGCCGCGTGACCATTGCCCTTCATCCCGCGCGGATCTGGAGCGCCGATGATGGCGTGCGCGCCGGTCTCTCCGTGCTGGTCGATGGCAACCACATCGCGAAAGTCTCGCCGCGCACTGAACTCACCGCGGACGAACACATCAATCTCGCCGGCGCCACGCTGCTGCCCGGCCTGATGGACATCCACTCCCACCTCTTCCTGCACCCTTACAACGAGACGCCGTGGGACGATCAGGTGCTGAAGGAGGCCGAGGCCTACCGCACCGTGCGCGCCGTCAATCACGCGCGCGACACGCTGGGCGCCGGTTTCACCACGCTGCGCGATCTCGGCACCGAAGGTGCCGGCTATGCCGATGTCGCGCTCAGGCGCGCCATCGCCGAGGGCCTGACGCCCGGGCCGCGCCTGTTCGTTGCCGGCCCGGCCATCGTCGCCACCGGCTCCTACGGTCCGGCACGCAGGAATTTCCGCCCCGACTGCTGTTTCCCGCAGGGCGCCGAAGAAGCCAGTGGCATCGACCAGATCGTGCGCGCCGTCCGGCACCAGGCGGCGCACGGCGCCGACTGGATCAAGCTCTACGCCGACTACCGCGCCGGCCCGAACGGCGAGACGGTGCCGACCTTCTCCATCGACGAGATGCGCGCCGCGGCCGACATGGCCCACAGCCTGGGCCGGCCCGTCGCCAGCCATGCCACGTCCGACGAAGGCATGCGCCGCTCCGTCCTCGCCGGCGTCGACACCATCGAGCATGGCTATGGCGGCAGCGCCGCCACCTTCGCGCTGATGCACCTGAAGAAGATTGCTTATCTGCCGACACTGATGGCGGTGAAGTCGATCAGTCTTTACCGCGGCGACTACAAGCCCGGCGGCGACGCCAGCCCGCGCATGGCCGAAGCCGCCAACGCGTTCCGCCTGGCGCGCGAAGCGCAGGTGACGATCGGCTGCGGCAGCGACGTCGGCGTCTTCGCCCACGGCACGAACCTCGACGAACTGATCGCCATGCGGAAGCTCGGCATGAGCAACGCAGAAGCCCTCGCCGCCGCCACCGCGATCAACGCGGCCATCCTGCGCCGTCCGAACGACCTCGGCCGTATCCGAGAAGGCTTCCTCGCCGACCTCATCGCTGTCGACGGCGACCCGCTCGCCGATCTAGAAGCCTTGCGCCAGCCCCGCTTCGTGATGGCCGACGGCCGCATCTTCGGTCGCTGATCACGGCTCGACCATGCGCAGGAAGGTGCGTTCCTCGCTCAGGATGAACCTGCCGGTCTGTGCGAAGCGGAAATTGGCCATGCCGCGCTCGTCCGCCTTGATCCGCGCCCGGTACTTCTCATAGCTCGCCAGGCTATCGAACGAGATCATCGCCAGCGCGATGTTGTCCGTCCCCTCATGCGGCATCCAGTAGCCGTGCAGCTCGCCGCCGCAGGCCGGGATGATGCTCAGCCATTGCCGCGCATAATCCTCGAACGCCTCGCGCTTGTAGGGATCGAGCGTGTAGCGGATGCAGCAGGTCACTTTCATCGGTCGGCCTTCCGTCGAGACGGCCGAACCTATCCATGCCGGGCGGCCGCACGTTTCGATGAAGACCGTAGGATGCGGTTAAATCCCCAGCTGCACGGCCAGTTCGCGCAGCACGCGGCGCGGGTCGTCAGTGATGATCTCGCCATGGCTGACGATGATCCGCCGCAGGGCCGTAATGCCCGCCCAGCGCAGCAATTGAAGCGCCAGCGCCCTCTTGTTCTCGATCAGGATCATCCGGATGGTGACCGGCACATGCGGCTCGTCGCCCGCGAAGCCCATCAGCTTCAGCATCCAGCCGGAGAACCCGTGCGCGTCGCGGATGTTCGCGATGATGTCGTTCAGGACCAGCGTCACGCCGTTCGGATTCATGATCTCCAGCGCCGCTTCCTGTCCCTTGGTCCCCGGCACGGTGACGAAGTTCACGTCCGGGTCCTCGAACGTCGCGGTCGTTGCATCCACCGGCACGACCTCCGCCACGTGGTCGCGCGCGCCTTCCGGCGCGATCACGCGCATGGCGGGATAGCGGTCCTTCCACGCCCGGGCGTCCATGCGGTGATGGGGATTGGGCACGATCAGGTAGGCCGGCCGCCCGAACCGTTCGATGCTCCGCATCTGGTCTTCGTCCAGCGACACCGCGCTCCAGACCACCAGCCGCCCATCGTGCAGCCGCACGATGGTCATGCGCCGGTGAATCGTGCCCGCCGGCACGTGCACCTCGCCCTCGGCGGTGATGATGTTGTCCGCGACGTTGACCAGCGGGCCGTGCGGCTGAACCTTCCACTCCTTCATCGCGGCGGACATGACGGCCTCAGGTGCGTTCCTGAGAAGACAACGTTTGTAAAACCGGCGCGTTGCAGGCGGGCTTCAACGCAACTCCAGCCCTTCGAGCTTGCCGGTGCCGCGCCACTCGTCCAGCACCTCGAAAAACCGCAGCGGACCGGCGCCATACATGTCCGAGAAGAATCCCGACCGGTTCCCCTTGGCGCCCTCGCTGTTGTAGTAGCCCGGTGTGCACTCGGAATAGAACCGTGTGCCCAGCCGCGCCAGGCTGCGCACCTCCTGCACATAGCTTTCTTCGCCCGCCGCCGTGGGTTCCAGCACCTCGGCGCCGCGCTTCTTCGCTTCCGTCACCAAGTGGGTCACATGCGTGGCCTGTTCGCGCAGCGCCTGCGGCACGCTGATGGTGATCGCGCCCTGCGTGAATCCCAGGAAGAAACAGTTCGGGAAACCGTGCGTGGTCAGGCCGTGCAGCGTGCGCAAGCCGTCGCGCCAGTGTTCCGACAGCGTCTGGCCGCCGCGCCCCACGATGTCGTAGCCCGCGCGCCGCGTGTAGGACGTGCCGACCTCGAACCCGGTCGCGAAGATCAGGCAGTCGACCTTGTACTCCTGCCCGTTCGCCACCACGCCGTCCTCGGTCAGCCGCTCCACGCCGCGGCCATTGGTGTCGACCAGCGTGACGTTGGGCCGGTTGTAGGTTTGCAGATACTCGTCGTGGAAGCACGGCCGCTTGCAGAACTGGCGGTACCAGGGCTTCAGCTTCGCCGCGACGTCCGGGTCCTTCACGATCGCATCCACGCGCGCACGGATCTGGTTCATCTTGCGATAGTCGGCCAGCTCCATCAGCTGCGCGCGCTCCGCGCCCGTCAGCCGCCGCCCGATCTTGCGCGAGGCCTCCTTCACCGCGGTGCCGGTGACCGAGCGGAAGATGTCCGTCCAGCCGTCCTTCACCAGGTCCTCCTCGGCATCGCCGCCGCTGACCAGCGTGTTGAAATTGTCCATCCGCCGCTTCTGCCAGCCCGGTGTCAGCGACGCCGCCCACGCCGGATCGGTCGGCCCGTTGTTGCGCACGTCGATGGAGGAGGGCGTGCGCTGGAACACGAACAGTTCCTTCGCCCACTCGCCCAGGTGCGGAATGCACTGCACCGCCGTCGCGCCGGTGCCAATGATTCCCACGCGCTTGTCGCCGAGCTTCGCCAGCCCGCCCGATGAGTCCCCGCCGGTATAGGCGTAATCCCACCGGCTGGTGTGGAAGGTGTGGCCCTTGAAGTCGTTGATGCCGGGAATGCCCGGCAGCTTCGGCCGGTTCAGCGGCCCGTTCGCCATGGCGACGTACTGCGCGGTGAACCTGTCGCCGCGGCTGGTCGAGATCACCCAGCGCTTCCTGCCCTCGTCCCACGCCATCGCAGTGATCGAGGTCTGCAACAACGCATCGTCATACAGCTTGTAGTGCCGCGCGATCGCCTTGGAATGCTCCAGGATTTCCGGCGCGAAAGAATATTTGTGCTTCGGCATGTAGCCGAGTTCTTCCAGCAGCGGCAGATAGCAGTACGACTCCACGTCGCACATCGCGCCCGGATAGCGGTTCCAGTACCAGGTCCCGCCGAAGTCGCCCGCACTCTCCACCACACGGATCTTCCGGAAACCGGCCTCGCGCAGCCGCGCGCCCATCATCAGCCCGCCGAAGCCGCCGCCGATGATCGCGAACTCCACGTCGTCGAACACCGGCGCGCGCGTGAACCCCGGCGCGACATAGGGATCGTCGACATAGTGCGAGAACTCCGCCGTCACCTCGATGTACTGGCCGATGCCGTCCTCGCGCACCCGCTTGTCGCGCTCGCTGAGATACTTCGTCTTCAGGGCGTCGGGATCGAAATCGATGGTCCCGGCCACCGACAGCAATTCAGGAGAAAGGTCCAAGGCATCCTCCGCTTATATCTATTGCGCCGAAGTGTGATCCCGGAATCGCCGCCCGTCCACCGCCAAGGCGGCAGCTACGTCACCTGGCTCAGGGCTTTTCCGGCGCGTCTGCCACCCAGGTCATTGTTGCCGCTGGAGCGCGGTTCATGGCGTCGCGTGCGATCGCGACCAGGGCTTTCATTGAATTCACGGCGCAGTAGTCCGTCCGCAGGAACAGAGGCTCGTGGCGCTGGCGGGACTCAACATGCGGGAGAGCCATACAGCGCGGTTCGAGGACTGTCGCGTTCTTGATAAGGCCATCACGTGGCGGCGTTGAAAGAAGGATGTATGTGCTACCGCCACGATAGCCCACCTGGATCGCGAACAAGGTCGATGACCGGTCCGGTTCAAGCTTGATGATCGCGACCGGCTCGAAGTTTCCGCCAAGTGCGGCCTGCGTGTTAGCCGTACCGTAAGCATAGCCTCCGTCAATCACCGATGCGATTTCCAGCCTTGTCCAAAATGCGCAGTCTGGATCGCCGCACTCGGCTGGCTGCGTTTTCCAGTCACCCAACGCAAAACGGCTGCACATTCCGAATGACTTGTCCGTATTGCAGGGAATTGGGTACTCCTTCTGGTCGCTCCCGATGGGCAGTGGCAGATCCGAGCGGATGAGAACGTCTTCCGCAGAGGCGCTCGCGACGGAGGTAGTCAGCGAAAGCGCAACGACCGCCGCTTTTAGCGCCTGCATCAAAGACTCGCGCGGTATTGGCGGATGATCGCGGCATTGAAGCCCATGTCGTTCTCGACGTCGCGGCTTTTGGCGCGAATGTCGACCAGCGCGCCGATGCGTCCCGCGGGCCTGACGCGCACCGCCACGTCCGAGGTCAGGCCGAACCAGAAGCTCGACACCGTGCCCTCGACCATCCCGGTCTTCTCGTCGAACGCCACGATGTTCCAGCCCAGCTTCTCCATCGTGAAGTAGGCGTGCCAGAACGCCTTGCTGCGCGGCGTGCCTTCCGTCGGCGGCTCGTTCGCCCTGGTGGGGAACAGGTTCGACCACGGGCGGATGTCGAGATAGGCCTTCTTCTGCGCCGCCGAGACGGTCATGCGCTTGCCCTGGTAGGTCACGATCTGGGCGCCGTCATACCCGGGCCGGTTCTTCGCGCCGGCCGCCGCGCGCAGCGGCAACACCGCCTTGAACGGCGGCGGATATTCCGGATCGGTCGAGATGTCGTGGATCGGCGGCGACAGCAGGTACAACCGCAGCTGGTTCAGTGGCACGCCCGCCAGCACCAGGCATCCGGCAAGACCGAGCGCTCCGAACGTCCAGCCATGGGAGTTGTTGTCCCGCAGCGCGCGAACGATCCACAGAAGGCCCGCCGCGGCGCCGATCCCGCCGACCGCAAAGCCCGGCATCGCCCATCGCAGCGCCGCCGGATAGTCGAACTGCTCCACCATCTTGCCGTGCACGGCAAAGGCGACGATCGCGGCGCCCACGACGAAACAGACCAGAGAGCCGATGGCCGCGATGTACTGCGATCGCATGTGGGGGACGGTTACTCCGCCGCAGTGGGCAGCCGATAGGCGTGGAACTGTTCGCGCAGGGTGGTCTTCTGGATCTTGCCGGTCGCGGTGTGCGGGATATCGGCGACGAACTGCACGTCGTCCGGCATCCACCACTTCGCGATCTTGCCTTTCAGATACTCCAGGATGTCCTCGCGAGTCACCGCCGCGCCGGGCTTCTTCACCACGATCAGCAGCGGCCGTTCGTCCCATTTCGGATGCCGCACGCCGATCACCGCCGCTTCCGCCACCGCCGGGTGGCCGACGGCGATGTTCTCGATCTCGATGGAGCTGATCCACTCTCCGCCCGACTTGATCACGTCCTTCGATCGGTCCGTGATCGTCATGTAGCTTTCGCTGTCGATCGTCGCGACGTCGCCGGTGTCGAACCAGCCGTCGTCGTCGAACGCGTCCGTGCCTTCGCCGCGGAAATAGCCCTTCACGATCGCCGGGCCGCGCACCTTCAGCCGTCCGAACGCCTTGCCGTCGCGCGGCAGCTCGTTGTTGTCGTCGTCGGTGATCTTCATCTCGACGCCGAACACCGGATGGCCCTGCTTGACCTTGTAGTCCATCTGCTTGTCGTGCGGCAGCTCGGCCACATGGTGCTTGAGCGTGCCGATGGTGCCCAGCGGGCTCATCTCGGTCATGCCCCAGGCATGGATCACCTGCACGTTGTACTTCTTCTCGAACGTCTCGATCATCGAGCGCGGGCAGGCCGAGCCGCCGATCATCACCCGGTTCAGATGGGGCAGGCTGATGTTGTTCTGGTCCATGTACTGGAGCGCCGTCAGCCACACGGTCGGCACCGCTGCCGTCATCGTGACCCTCTCGGTCGTCAGCAGCTCGCACACCGATGCACCGTCCAGCTTCGGCCCCGGCATCACCAGCTTGGCGCCCACCATCGGCGCCGAGAACGCAAGGCCCCACGCATTGGCATGGAACATCGGCACCACCGGCAGGATGGAGTCGCGGCTGCACACGGCCTGCGCGTCGGTCTGCGCGCACATCATCGCATGCAGCATGTTGGAGCGGTGGGAGTAGAGCACGCCCTTCGGATTTCCCGTCGTGCCCGATGTGTAGCAAAGCCCGCACGCCGCCTTCTCGTCGAGCTGCTTCCATTCATACGTGCCGCTCGATCCGGCGATGAACTCCTCATAGGCGACGAGGTTCGGGATGTTCGCCCCGCTCTTCTTTGTCATCTCGGCCAGGTGTGCCGCATCGGTCATGGCGATGTAGAGCTCGACCTTCGGCAGCTTGGGCGCGATCTGCTCCACCAGGCTCGCGAAGGTGATGTCGAAGAAGATGACTTTGTCTTCCGCGTGATTGGCGATGTAGATCAGCTGGTCGGGAAACAGCCGCGGGTTCAGCGTGTGGTATACGCCGCCCATGCCGGTGATGCCGTACCAGGTCTCGAGGTGCCGCCAGGTGTTCCACGCCAGCGTCGCGATCCGGTCGCCTTCTTTAAGCCCCAGCCGGTCCAGTGCCTCGGCCACCTTGCGCGCCCGGACCGCGATCTCGCGGTAGTTGGTGCGATGGATTGGCCCCTCGACGCTGCGGGTTACCACCTCGCGGTCGCCGTGATTCTGGGCGGCATGGTCGATGATCTTGTGGACCAGCAGCGGCCAGTCCTGCATCAGACCGAGCATCGGAAATCCCCTTTTTTCCCAGCCGCATCATAGGAACGCGCAGGCGCGGCGGCAACGGCGGCCCATTTTGTCGTTTGGACCGCGCTTGGCCTGTGGCTCGGCCGCCGCGACGACGCCGCGACAGCAATTTGCCATCGCCCGGACTCCCTATTTAACGTCGCCGGAGCAGGCCGAGCGCGGGGCGCGTCTTTCATGGCTGACATCGCGGTATCGCCGCGCAAAGGCACGTTCTTCGGCGAGCCGACCGCCCTCGGCTATCTCGCCTTCACCGAGATCTGGGAGCGCTTCTCATACTACGGCATGACCGCGCTGCTGGTGCTTTACATGACCCAGCAGCTTTTCCTGCCCGGCCACGTCGAGCACGTCACCGGCTTCGCGGCCTTCCGCGCCGGGGTCGAAGCCGTGTTCGGCAGGATGAGCACGCTGGCCTTCGCTTCCCAGGTCAACGGCCTCTACACGGCCTCCGTCTACGCCACGCCCGTGCTCGGCGGCTGGGTCGCCGACCGTTTCATCGGCCGCCGCCGTGCCGTGATGATCGGCGCGGTGCTGATGAGCGCCGGCCATATCGCGATGGCGTTCGACGCGTCGTTCCTGCTCGCGCTCGCGCTGCTCGTCACCGGCTGCGGCCTGCTCAAGGGCAACATTTCCGCCCAGGTCGGCCAGCTCTATGCTGAGGACGACGCGCCCGGCCGCACCCGCGGCTTCTCCATCTTCTCCATGGGCATCAATGTCGGCGCCACGGCCGGTCCACTCGTTTGCGGTGCCCTGGCGCAGTTCTACGGCTGGCACGCAGGCTTCGGCTTCGCCGGCATCCTGATGATGCTCGGCCTCGCGACCTACATGGCCGGCTATCGCACGCTGACGGAATCGACGCCCGCCGCCAACAGGGCGCAGCCACGCGCGAAGATCGATGCCAGGCAGTGGCGTACCATCGCCGCGCTGTTCGGCGTGATGGCGCTCTCCATCTTCCACTCCATCGCCTACTACCAGAACTCCAATATCGGCCTCATCTGGATCAACGACCATGTCGACCTGGACCTGCTCGGCTTCCATGTACCGGTGCCCTGGTTCAACTCCATCGACTCGTTCATCAGCATCGTCTTCGTGCCGCCGCTGGTCTGGCTCTGGCGCGTGCAGGCGCGCCGCGGCGGAGAGCCGAACGAGATCGTCAAGATCGCCACCGGCGCTTATCTTGCCGCCTTCGCGAACCTGCTGCTTGTGATCGGTTGCGCCCTCGGTCCGCGCGTCAACGCGGTTTTCCCGGTGACCTACGACATCATCCTGGGTGTCGCGTTCCTCTATTACTGGCCGACGCTGCTGGCGCTGGTCAGCCGCGCCGCGCCGCCGGCGGTGAAGGCGACCATGATGGGCTGCGTCTTCCTCACGCTCTTCCTGTCGAACACCATCATCGGCCGCCTTGGCAGCCTCTATGAGCACATGACGCCGATGAATTTCTGGGCCACGCACGCAGCCATCGCCGCGATCGGCGGCACGCTCGCACTCATCGTCAACCGCCCGCTCGGCCGCCTGTTTCACGACTAGAGGACCCGCCATGTTCGTCACCGTCAACGGCACCCGCATCTTCTTCGATACCGCCGGCTCCGGCCTTGCCGTCGACGGCGAGACCATGCGCCGCAAGCCTGCGCTCATCGTCATGCACGGCGGCCCCGGCTTCGATCACTCCACGATGCGCCCGTATTTCGACCGCTTCGCCGACACCCATCAGGTCGTCTACATCGACCACCGCGGCAATGGCCGCTCCGGCGGCGCGTCCGACACCTGGAAGCTCGACCAGTGGGGTGACGACGTGAAAGGCCTCTGCGACGCGCTCGGCATTGAAAAGCCCGTTGTGTTCGGCCAGTCCTTCGGCGGCATGGTCGCCATCGCCTATGCCACGCGCCATCCTGAGCATCCGTCGAAGGTCGTCTTCTCCTCAACCGCCGCGCGCATGCGCTTCGACGAAACGCTCGACATCTTCGAATCCCGCGGCGGCAAGGAAGCGCGCGACGCCGCCGACCGCTTCTGGAACAGGATGGGCGAGGCCGACTTCGCCGACTACATGCGCATCTGCATGCCGCTCTACAATCCGCCCGGCGCCGTCACCGCCGATCAGGCGGCCGCCCGCCGCCGCGCCATCATGCGGATCGACATGATGCGCCACTTCTCGCTGGGCGAGATCAAGACGATGGACGCGCTCGCGGCGTTGTCGCGCGTGACATGTCCGGCGCTGGTGCTTGCCGGCGGCTACGATCCGGTGACGCCCGTCTCCTGCGCCCGCGAGATCTTCGACGCGCTGCCGCCCGCCAACCGCCGTCTCGAAGTGTTCGAGAACGCCGGCCACGGCATCTACCGCGACGAGCCCGACCGCGCCGAAGCCCTGTTGCGCGGCTTCTTCGCGAGCTGAACGGTGGCGCTCACGATCTGCCGGCCGTCAATGGCGCCGCCTTAGATCGGGCGCAGCACCCGCGCCACGAATGTCTCGGTCATGCCAAGCGCCCTCAACGTCAGCCCGCCGCGCCACTCGCCGCCGTTCGGCCGCCAGCTATTGTGGAAGAGCCAGCTCCGGCTACCGTCCTTGTTCACGCCGCTCAGCGGCAGCATCAGGTCCTGCGCGATCATGTCCGGCTCCCCCGTCCGCGCGCTCAACCGGATTCCTACGGCCACTGTATCGAACGCAAGGCGCCTGCAGCGTGCCAGGCGGTCCGCCCGCTGCTCCGGTGCCGTCAGCGCGAGCATGTCGTGGCCGGTCGGATCGAAACCGAACGCCGATTTGAAAACCGTACCCGCGATGCGGAACCGGATCGTGTCGTCGGGATAGAGCCCCATGATCGCAAGTCCCGGGAGGAACGCCTTCATCCGCGCCGGATTGATCGCGCCGCGCGTCGGCGGCGCATCGTTTTTCCACAGCGACAGCCAGTGGGATGCAAGCTCGCGATTGAGCGGCCCGAGATCGAGCGCATTGAGCGCGTCGCCGGCGGCGGCGAAATCGAACCGGGCTTGCAATGGGAACACCTCGCGTAGTCCGAGCACGCTATGCGCCGGCACGTAAAGCAAGGTTTAAGCCCCGGACGGGTACGCGGTCTTCCTTATGTCCGCGCCTCGAACACCAGGTTGAACGGCGTTTCCGTCGCGCGGCGGAAGTGCTTGAAGCCCGCCTTCGTCGCCACCTCGCGCAGCCGCGCCTCGCCCGCCTGCGCGCCGAGGCCCAGGCCGACCTCCTGCGACAGCGATGCGGGCGTGCACAGCATTGTCGACGCCGAGTAGTACAGGCGCCCCACCGGGTTCAGATTGTCGGTCAGCGCGTCATGCGCGAACGGCTCGACCAGCAGAAACGTGCCGTCCTTCGCCAGCGCCTTCTTCACATGCTTCGCCGCGCCCACCGGGTCGCCCATGTCGTGCAGGCAGTCAAACATCGCGACCAGGTCGTACTGCTTCTCGGGATAGTCCTTGGCCGTTGCCTTCTGGAAGGTGATGCGCTTGTCCACGCCGGCCTTCTTCGCGGCCTCCTTCGCCGCCGCGATCGACGGCCCGTGATAGTCGAAGCCGAAGAATTTCGACTTCGGATAGGCCTGTGCCATCAGGATGGTGGACGCGCCATGCCCACAGCCGACATCGGCGACCACCGCGCCTTCCTTCAGCTTTTCCTCGACCCCGTCCAGCGCGGGGATCCATGATCCGATCAGGTTGGTGTTGTAGCCGGGACGGAAGAACCGCTCGGTGCCGCGGAACAGGCAGGTCGAATGCTGGTGCCAGCCCACACCCTTGCCGGTCTTGAAGGCCTCAGCGACCTTGGGCTCGTCGACCCACATCGCCTGCGCGATCTGGAACGCACCCGCGAAGAATGCCGGGCTTCCTTCCTGCGCCAGCGCCATCGACTGCTCCGGGCTGAGCGAGAACTTCCCGCTTGCGTCGTCATAATCGACGAACCCGGCCGCCGCCTGCGCCGACAGCCACTCGCGCACATAGCGCTCCTTCAGCTTCGTCGTCTTGGCGAGCTCTTTGGGCGTGAACGGTGTGCCGTCCCCCATCGCCTTGTAGAGACCGAGCCGGTCGCCCAGCACGATAAGCGCGCCGGTGAAGGCCGCGCCCACATCGCCGACGAGTTTCCCCACCAGCGCGTTCAGCTTGTCCATGTCGGGTGCTCTGCTCATGCGCGGCTCCGTCGCGACAGTTCAGATTGCGGCCAGCCTAGCAGGTCCGAGGCCTCGCCTGCAGCCCTCCGGCTGGACTATTTTGATCCATGCGCGGTCGGGCCCGGCCGGTTCGGGAACCGGTCACAGCGGTCGCGTGCGCAACCATTTGTTAGCGACCGACGCCACGCCCCATTCCGGCAGCTCGTGGCCCTCGCCCGGAAACGGCACAAAGGTTGCGCGCCTGCCGAACAGCCGTGCCAGCGTTTGGCCCATGTCGAACGGGACCGTCACGTCGGCCGTGCCGCTCATGATGAGCACAGGCACGTCGATCCTGGACACCAGCGCCGCGGTGTCGAAGCGGTCCTTCATCAAAAGGCGAACCGGGAACATCGAGAACCGCCGCGCCGCCACGTCGACCACGGCCGTGTAGGGCGACTGGAGGATCAAGGCCGCGCCATAGCCTTCCGCCGCCATGCGTGCCGCCACCCCGGTCCCCAGGCTCTGGCCCCACAGGATCACCTTGCCGTGCCCCTTGGGCAGCGCCCCGAGGATGGCCCGCGCATCCGCCATGATCCCGTCCTCGCTGGGGCTTCCCGAGTTGCCTGGATAGCCGCGATAGGACGCGAGAAGCACGCCATAACCCTGGCGATGGAACGCCGCCCCGATCGCCGCGAAGTCCGACACCGCTCCTGCATTGCCATAAAAGAACGCGATCACCGGCCCGTCCGCGCGCGCCGCCGGCGTCTGCCAGACCGTCACCCGCGTGCCGTCCGCTTCGGTGATCGCGCGCGCCTGGTACTCCTCGCCGCGCGCGAGCGCATGGCGTCCGCGGATGAACAGCAGCTCGCGCTGGTGCGAGAACAGCAGGAGCAGGACAGTGGCATAAAGCGCAACGGCAACCACGGCGACGCCGGCAAGCGCCCAGCGCAAGGTTCTCATCGACCCGTTCCCGAAAGGCTTGGCTGGCAGCCCAAGACAGCGATCCGCGTCGGACGCTAGGATGCCGTCACAACCAACTTAGGTAATGCCATGCCGCTCAGCAATGCCCAGATGCGCGATGTTAACGCCGTTCTGCACCCTTACACGAACCTGGTGAAGTTCCGCGAAACCGGTCCGATGGTGATCGAGCGCGGGCAGGGCGTGCGCGTCTATGATGAGAACGGCAAGGACTACATCGAGGCGATGGCCGGGCTGTGGTGCACGGCGCTCGGCTGGGGCGAGAACGAACTCGCCGAGACCGCTGCCGCGCAGATGAAGAAGCTCTCCTTCGGCCACCTGTTCGGCGGCAAGAGCCACGAACCGGCCATCGCGCTCGCCGAAAAGCTGAAAGAGGTTGCGCCGTTCCCGGTGGGCAAGGTGTTCTTCGCCAATTCCGGCAGCGAAGCCAACGACACGCAGGTCAAGCTCCACTGGTACGCCGCCAACGCCCGCGGCGAGGCCAAGAGGAAGAAGATTCTCTCCCGCACCAAGGCCTATCACGGCGTCACGCTCGCGAGCGCCAGCCTCACCGGCCTCGCCAACAACCACCGCAGCTTCGACCTGCCGTTCGACTTCGCGCGCTACGCCGATTGCCCGCATTACTATCGCAATGCCGAGCCAGGCGAGACGGAGCAGCAATTCTCAGCGCGCATGGGCGCGAACCTGAACGCGCTGATCGAGAGGGAAGGCCCCGACACCATCGCGGCCATGATCGTCGAGCCCGTCATGGGCGCCGGCGGCGTGATCCTTCCGCCCGACGGTTACTTCGACGCCGTTACCCAGGTCCTGGAGAAGCACGGCATCCCGCTGATCGCCGACGAGGTGATCACCGGCTTCGGCCGCACCGGCAACTGGTTCGGCGCGACCACCTACGGCTTCGAGCCCGACAGCATGTCCATCGCCAAGGCGCTGTCGTCCGCCTATCTTCCGATCAGCGCCGTGCTGCTCTCGCCAGAACTCAGCGACATGATCGAGCAGGAGTCGGGCAAGATCGGCACCTTCGGCCACGGCTTCACCTACACCGGCCATCCGGTCGCGGCCGCCGTCGCGCTCAAGACCATCGAGATCTACCAGCGCCGCGATCTCGTTGGCCATGTCCGCCATGTGGCCCCCTTGTTTCAGAAGCGCCTGGCGAAACTCGCCGAGCATCCGCTGGTCGGCGAGGCGGCGGGCATCGGCCTCATCGGCGCCATCGAGCTTGTCGCAAACAAGAAGACGAAGCAGAATTTCGAACCCGCCAGACAGGCCGGCGCCACACTGATGAATTTCGCGCAGGAGGAGGGCCTGATCGTCCGCGCGCTCCTCGGCGACCGGGTCGCGCTCTGCCCGCCGCTCGTGATCACCGAGGCGGAAATCAACGAGCTCTTCGACCGCCTCGAACGCGCCCTTGCGAAATCGCTCGACTGGGCGGCGAAGGAGAAGCTGATCGCGGCATGACGTGAAACACGGCGCAGCCTTGATCGCGCTGGCCTGCCGCCGCCAGCGTTGCCGCCGATGAAAAGCCGCGCCACACCGGTCGCGCCCGGTGGCGGACTGGTCTTGTGCGGACGCTCTGCCCGCAACCCTGATGGCGCAGATTGCTCGCATATGGCCGTCGTGGTAGGATAAAGTAGCAATTCTTCCTACCGGAACAGCATGGCCAGCAAAGTCCAGAAGATCTCCATCGCCCTCCCGAAAGAGATGGTCGACGACATCCGCTACGCCGTCGACAGCGGCGACTACGCCAGCACCAGCGAAGTCCTGCGCGAGGCGGTGCGTGAATGGCGCGACAAGCGCCGTCCCTTTCCGCCAGGCTACCCGTATGCCCGCAACATGGACGATCTGCGCCGTATGGCGCAGGAGGGCTTGGACTCGCTCAAGCGAGGCGAAGGCATGCCTATGGAAGAGGTTTTCGATCGATTGGAAGCTCGGTACCAAGCGGCAGTAAAGAGGCAGAAGGCTGCAAAGCGGCACCGTTGAATGCGGATCATCATTTCCCGGCCCGCTCTGGCCGATCTGCAGGACATTTTCGACTACATCGCTGTCGATAGTCCTCAAAGCGCGCGGAAGTATATCGCGGGTTTGCACCGCAAGATCGCCAGCCTGCGCAGGTTTCCTCGCATCTACCCGCTGCGGAATGATTTGATCCCTCCTCTGCGGAGTGCCGTCTTTGGAAGCCACCTGATCCTGTTTCAAGGTTGGGGAGCGCGAGATTGAGATCGTCCGTATTGTTCACGGCGCTCGCGACCTTCCATCCGTGATGGAAGGAAAGGCGTAACCGATGCTCCCCCGCACCCGCGCCCAGCTCATCACCGACCTGCGCCGCCTCGGCCTCGCGCCCGGCGACCTCGTCATGGTGCATGCCTCGGTGCGTTCCGTCGGTCCGGTGCTCGGCGGTCCCGATGAAATCCACCAGGCGATCGTCGATGCCGTCAGTCCCGGCGGCACCATGGTCATGCTGATCGGCGCGCCGAACGGCTTCGATGATGTCGGCCGTGACATCCTTTCGCCCGAGGAAGAGGCGCAGATTCTCGAGCACCTGCCGCCCTTCGACAAACAGGCGACACGCGCCAACCGCGACGTCGGGACGCTCGCCGAGTTCTTCCGCTCCTGGCCCGGCACGGTGATGTCGGATTCGGTCGCGGTGCGCCTCGGCGCACGCGGTGCCCGGGCCGGCTGGTTCGTCGCCGATCACCCGAACGACTGGCCCTTCGGCAAGCGCACGCCGTTCGAGAAGCTCGTCACGGCCAACGGCAAGCTCCTGCTCCTTGGCTCGGACCCCGACGAGGTCACGCTGCTGCACCATGCCGAGAGCATCGCCGATTTCCCCGACAAGATCGTGCGCACCTTCTCGGTGCCGGTGATGGAGAACGGCAATCGCGTTTGGCTCCAATGCCGTGAGTACGACTCGTCGAACGGCGCGCACAAAAACTGGAGCGCGCGCCAGTTCGCAGAGATCACAGAGGCTTTCATCGCGCGCTTCGCCGGCACTCCGGCATGCGCAAGCGGCAAGGTCGGCAACAGCGACAGCACGCTGCTCGCCGTGCCGGCCTTCATCGCCTTCGCCGTTGCGATGATGGAGCAGGTCGCCCGCCGTCCCACCGGACGAACCCGCCCGCCGGATGCCTAGCCGAGGGCCGGGGCCGGCATATGCCAGCGCCGGTGCGCGAGCAGCGCGATGCGGTCGAAGGCCTCGTCGATCTCGGGGCGTGCGTAGACGAGCTCGCGGCCGCGCCAGACTTCCATCCGGTGGCAATCGGTGGGCTTCATGGCATGCGCCAGAATCTTGGCGCGCATTTCGTTGTCGAATTGCACAGAGAAAGCGCACGCCAGCGCGCCGTCTTCTTCCAGATAGCAGATTTCATATGCAGGCATCGGATCCTCCGCAGCGTCCGTGTTGTCGATGCCCCCGGCTCATGAGCCGTTCTCTATCGGCCACGCATGAAAGTCGAGTGACAACGCCGGTCACGCGCTTCACGAATTTTCGTTGAATGTCGTCGCGCGCACAGACGCGCGCCAGATACATTAAAGTAGCGTGAACGCCGTGTTTATGTGCGCGGCGCAATTGAAAATGCGCCGCGCCGCACCATATCAACGCTGTTCCGGATGGCTGTTCAGCGCGCAAGGCGCGCCGTCCATATCCGTGAAGGTTGCGATGGTGACGCCGTGCTCCACGCGCGGCGCCGCCGGAAAGTTCAGGCTCTTCGCTGCGTATTCGCGCTGCACATCCTCCGTCCGGAATCCGAGCTCCGTGGTTCCGGCCGGTTTCTCCTTGGTCGCGATGTGCAACGCGAGCGTAACGCTGCCCGTATCGAATTCGCTCCATCCCGGCGACGGGAAACTCAGCTTGAGTCCGAGCTTGTCGCGGTAGAAGGCGATCGCCTTGTCCATGTCGGCAACATAGCGGATCGCGTAGGTGAAACGGGTTTCCATGTGCGTTCCCTCCAGGTTCAGGTGATTTCTACCCGATTTCATCGCGGCCCGGGAACGCTGCCGACGCTAAAGGATTTCCCTTTTGCAATCGACAGAACAACGAACAGCAAAGGCCATCCATGTCCGGACCGTTCGAACTCGCACCGCTTCCCTGGGACGAATCCGTGCTCGAACCGGCGATCAGCGCGCGCACCATCGGCTTTCACTATCACAAGCATCACAGGACCTATGTCGACACGCTTAACACGCTCGTGAAGGACACCGCCTATGCTGACATGCCGCTTGAGCGTGTGGTGCAGGCGACGGTCAACGCGAAGGACGGCAGCGACGAGAAGAATATCTTCAACAACGCGGCGCAGGTCTGGAACCACGACTTCTACTGGCGCTCGCTGACGCCGAGATCCGGAAAGCCGCCGCAGAAGCTCGCGCAGGCGATCGAGCGTGACTTCGGCTCGCCCGACAAGCTGCTCGAGAAGCTTGCAGCCAGCGGCAAGGAGCAGTTCGGCTCCGGCTGGGTGTGGCTCACCTCGCAGGGCGGCAAGCTCGGTGTCGAAAAGACGGCGAACGCGATCGATCCGATGGCGAAGCGCATCAACTGCCTGCTCACCCTCGATGTATGGGAACACGCCTACTATCTCGACTACCAGAACGAACGGCCGAAATACCTCGAGGCGGCGCTCAGGAAGCTCGTGAACTGGACGTTCGCGGCCGAGAACTTCGAGAGGGAAGCCCACGCCGTCCGCGCCGCCGCGGAGTAATGCTTCTCCCGAATCCGCGGACGGCGGAAAGCGAACGGGGGTTCCGCTGCGTTCACATTTTCATATCTTTCCCTAACTGCACCGCAGCCTATCCTTTTGTTGCGGCGCCGTCGTCGCAGACTCATCACTTGACGTTCACGTAAACGGCACCCAACATCCCCGCCACTGAGAAATTGTCAGGGAGGCGGGGCGACGAAGCCATCAAGGCTGAGCGACCCCGAACATAGGGTAATGCACCACAACCGCACATTCACGATTCGTCAGCTCACCAAGGAGTTCGAGGTCACCGCGCGCACGCTGCGCTTCTACGAGGATGAAGGCCTGATCGCGCCAGAGCGGCGCGGCCAGACCCGCATCTATTCGGGGCGCGACCGGGCGCGCATCACGCTGATCCTGCGCGGCCGCCGCGTCGGCTTCAGCCTTGCCGAGATCCGCGAGATCCTCGATCTCTACGATCAGCACCACGACCGCGGCGTCGCCCAGACGCTGCATGCGCGCAAGAAGTTCGAGGAGCAGCTCCACAAGCTCGAGCGCCAGAAGGTCGACATCGAGGAATCGCTCGGCGAACTGCACCGCGCGATCGCTGCGATCGACCAGGCGATGGCCGAAGGCGTGCCGACCGCGCCGTCCGTCGAGGCCCATCGCATCGAGCAGCACCACCCCCACCGCCACGCGGCGGAGTAGTCTGCACCCACGTTGAAGAACGGGCGCGTCGAAAGGCGCGCCCGTTTTGCTGCCCGTGCGTCAAGCCGTGCCTGCGCTATGATCCCGCCAACAGCCCCAAGGACCTTCGCCATGACCGCCTACAAGGAAATCATCACCGAGATCAGCGACCACATCCTCACCATCACGCTGAACCGCCCCGACAAGCTGAATGCCTTCACCGGCGTGATGATGACCGAGATGATCGACGCGTTCCGCCATGCCAACACCAATGACGACGTGCGCGTGGTGATCGTCACCGGCGCTGGCCGCGCCTTCTGCGCCGGCGCCGATCTTTCCGCGGGCGCCGCGACCTTCGACGCCACCGCCCGCTCCGACCGTCCCGAACGCAACGCCGGCTCCGCCGACAGCAAGAACTTCAACTGGTCCGACGAGCGCGTGCGCGACGGCGGCGGCCGCCTCACGCTCGAGATCTTCGAGTGCCTGAAGCCCGTCATCGCCGCGGTCAACGGCGCGTCCGTCGGCATCGGCACCACCATGCAGTGCGCCATGGACATCCGCATCGCGTCGGAGGCCGCGCGCTTCGGCTTCGTCTTCTCTCGCCGCGGCATCGTGCCGGAGGCCGCGTCGAGCTGGTTCCTCCCGCGTCTCGTCGGCATCCAGCAGGCGCTGGTCTGGTGCTTCTCCGGCCGCGTGTTCGACGCGAAGGAAGCGCTCGCCGGCCGCTTCGTGCACGAGGTCGTGCCGCCCGACCAGCTCCTGCCGCGCGCCCGCGCCATCGCGAAAGAGATCGTCGATAACACCGCGCCGGTTTCCGTGGCGCTGATCCGCCAGATGATGTGGCGCGGCCTCGGCATGGATCACCCGATGGAGGCCCACAAGGTCGACTCCCGCGGCATCTACTCGCGCGGCGCCAGCGCCGACGTGAAGGAAGGCGTTGTCGCCTTCCTTGAAAAGCGCCCCGCCAACTTCCCGCAGGTCGTGTCGAAGGACATGCCCCCCTATTTCCCGTGGTGGGAAGAACGGAAGTATTCCTGATCAATCACCTCCCCTGTGGCGAGAGCCTGCCCCCGCGAAGGCGGGGGTCGACAAATCGCGGCACGCGACTTTTCGGGTGGGGGACCGAGGCGCCGTTTGGCCCGGTCCCGCCGCATTCCCGTCACCAACCCAAATTAGAGCAGGGCCCGGCGCGCCGTGTTAGCGTGCGCACCGAACGGGATTGGGGGCTTCGATCCAGTTCGGCATTCTTGGTTACGAAGGGGATCGCACATGAAACGCCTGCTTCTCGCCGCCACCGCGCTGACCGCGCTCGCGCTCACGCCGTCCGCGCTCGCCGACGATTCCTCCGCGACGCTCGACGCCGGCGGCATCGTGCTGACCAGGAACGCCGACATCCGCATGGCGACGGAAGACCTCTACATCTCGCCGAAGCAGGTGAAGGTCCACTACACGTTCACCAACGACAGCGGCAAGGACATCGACACCATCGTCGCCTTCCCGCTCCCCGACGTCGACAATTACGAGCTCGCGGAATCGCCCATCGGCACCACGACGCAGAAGACGCCCAACTTCGTGAACTTCAGGCTCATGGTCGACGGCAAGCCGGTCGCCACCACGCCGGAAGAGCGCGCTGTCCTCAACGGCAGGGACGTAACCGACCAGGTGACGGCCGCGGGTCTGCCCCTCAACATCGTCATCCAGGACGGCGCCTACGATAAGCTCCAGAAGCTGCCCAAGGCGCTGGCCGACAAGCTCCGCAAGGCCGGCCTGATCGAGGGCGACGCCTCGACCGGCGAGGTCGTGCATGCCAAATGGAAGACGCTCACCAGGTTCTGGTGGAAGATGCACTTCCCGGCGGGCAAGACGGTCGGCGTCGACCACAGCTACACGCCGGTGACCGGCCAGTCCTTCTTCAGCGACAGCGAGATCAACACGCCGGACAAGGACTACGACAGCACCAGGATCTACTGCATGGATTCCGGCACCAAGACGGCGATTCTCAAGCTGATCAAGAGCCTCGCGGGCAAGAACCTCGGCAACGGCACGCTGCTCAACGCCTACCGCACCGACTTCATCATCAGGACGGCGAACAACTGGAGCGGCCCGATCGGCAGGTTCCACCTGACGATCGACAAGATGCGGCCGGCCAGCGTGATGTCGATGTGCTGGAACGGCGACCTCAGGAAGACCGGCGCCACGACGTTCGAGTCCACGCTCACGAACTTCGCGCCGAAGCAGGACATTAAGTTCCTGGTCGTCGAGCTGCCGAACGCCCAGACCAACGGCCCCGGCGGGTACTAGGTCGGCTTGGCGGCTGCCTAGTGTTTACGGAAAATCGCGCTCCAGGCGCGGCGGACGAAGGCCGGCAGGAGCGGCAGGCGCATCTGCTGCTCGCCGATCTGCTCGCGGTTCGTGACCAGCAATCCCATCATCGCAAAGCGCTCCCTACAAAGAGCAATGTGCAACGTACACGGACTATGTGACAGTTTGCCTGTTAAGCATCGTTGTCAACATCAACTTCGCGCCGATTTGGTTAACCGCGCATTAACGGTGGCTCGGCTGTGACCGTCTTCAAACCGCCACGAACTCGATTTGAGGAGCGTCGCGTTCGCGTTCGTGTGGCTTTGGGTTGGCGGGCGGCAAAGCCACGCCAACGCCACTTAAACGTAATGCGTCAGCCGTTCGCCCCAGCTGTCGAGCAAGCCGCTCACGCACGCCGCGGTCGACAGCTGGCTCGTCTCCGCCCGCGTCCACGGCTCGACCATGGTGCCGGCCGCTGAGCGGCGCGCCCGCTCCACGGCCAGCGCACGGCACGGATCGGCCTGGCCATAGGCCAGGAACAGCGAGCCGAACGCAAACACCAGCACGCCGAACAGGATCAACAGGCCCGCGCGCAACCGCGGATGACGCCACCAGCCGTTCACAATTGGCCCGGCGGCCGCTGCGAGGGCATGCCGCCCATGTTGGGGTCGGTGCCGGACGGGCTGCGGCGCGGATTGCAGCTCGCGAACCCCGTGCCCCATCCGGAGCGATAGGCCTGGCTCGTCTTGTACAGCGCGTCGTCCCGGATCTGGCTGCCGGTCCGGTAGTTCGCACCGCTCGACGTGGCCGAGGCGCAGCCGTCGGAATAGCCGGCCTGGAAGTTCGGATCGCGGTTCGCCTTGCTGCCCAGCGCGATGCATCCCGCCAGCAGCGGCATGGCGAAAAGACCTAGCCCCACCCGCGCTAACCATCTGTTTGTCATGGCGGCGAATGTATCAGGTCGCGGCCCGCTGCCCAACGTGGCGCGCCGCGCCGATTAACGCCGCGTTCAGTTGCACAATTCTACGATTTTCGCCAAAGGGTGGTGGGCGTGACCGAAACAGACCTCAAGAGTCTGCGCGTGCTGATCGTCGGCGGCAAGGCCGCCAACGTGCAGATCCTGCGCACCGCGTTCGGCCTTCTCGGCATTCGCCTGATCACCGCGATCCAGGAGCCCGGCCGCGCGGTCGAGGCGCTGCGCACCTCGGTCTACGGGGCGATCTTCTGCGACGCGGCCGCCGAGCGGTTCGAGCGGATGCCGTTCCACGTCGCGGCGCGCCGCGCCGCCGGCGTCCTCGGTCCCATGACGCCGCTCTTCATCGTCTACAGCCATGCGCATCAGCGTCATGTGGAGCAGGCGCGCGACGCCGGCGTGACCGACGTGCTGACCCATCCGGTCAGCGCCGCCACCATCGCGCGCAAGCTGGAAGTTTCGATCAAGAGGCCGCGAAACTTCATAGCCGCAGCGACCTTCTTCGGCCCCGACCGCCGCACCGACCGCAGCAACACATGGTACGGCCACGACCGCCGCAAGCGCATCGCCAAGAAGACAAGGATCCTCGTTCCCGACGCCGCGTCCAACGATGCGGTGCTCCTCTAACTGCGCGCCTCGCCCGCGTTAGCTGCGGTGAGGGGGAGGCCCCGTGCTTTCGCTGGAATTCAAACTGAGACACTACCGAACGTCGGCTTCACCTTGAGAAGCCACTTTAGGAGGCGACCCTCGGGCCTGAACCATTCATAGCCGACAGCATATTCTGCAAACCTACGATGCAGGCTTCTCTCGCGAGCGCGACCACCCCGGAGAACGGGCCAAAAGCCCGGTATTATGGCGCAAACGCCACTGCCAATCTGGCAGCATGACGCACTCTGGCAACTCAACTGGCTGTGTGTCCGTCGCTTAATGGACCGCTACCACTGTCTGTATTTCGTTCGACCATCGATTTAATTACCCCCGGGGTCGCCCACGCTCTTTTCTGTTCGACCGGCGGCTCGCTAGGCCGATCCGTCTCGGGTTCCATCCGCCCCAGCACCTTTCCAAGGATCGGGAACTTTGGGCTCGGGCGCGGAACCTGATCAAGTGACGAGTGGATTTTCAAACTGAGACACTGCCCGCTGCTCTATCGAACAAGCCTGGGTCGCGCCTGTTCGATTGCTGACAAAATCGCTCCGGCTAAGCAGTTGATTTCATTGCCCGCGGCGGAGCCACTTCTTCGATCTTTGTCCTACCGGTAGGAAAATTTATCGAACATGGTGAAAACAAGGATATATTTCCTCCAACAACAAGAACGGAGGGTATCCATGCAAGCGAAAACCGCCGCCGAACCCGGCAAGCCATCCGAGGCTATCCGCACGCGGGTCCTGACCCTGGTCGCGTCGATCTACGACGTACCGGTCGGCGAGCTTCTCCGCGTCACGCGCGGTTCGACCAGGGCAGTCGCGGCGCGTCAGGTCGCGATCTATCTCTCGCATACCGTCCTCGCGATGACGCTTGCCGATCTCAGCCGTGCATTCGGCCGCCGGCCGTCGACCACGCTGCATGCCGTGCGCAGGGTCGAAGCGATGCGCGAAGACGCAAAGATCGATACGACCATTTCCTGGCTGGAATCCCTCCTGCGCGACGCGATGGAGGCCGCCTGATGATCGCCCGCGGTGAAGTCGATCGCGAGGCCCGGCGCCTCTTCCGCACGCTGCGTGAAACCGGTGCTCATCTCGCGCGCCAGCCCTTCGGCGGCTTCCTGCTGCTCAGCTACGGCGCCGACGGCAAATACCTGAAGGAGAAGGTGTCCGACGACCTCGCGCAGGCGTTCTTCCGGCGCGGCTGGATCGCCGCCACGACCAAGGGCGGCCGCTATGTGCTGAGCGACGCGGGTGCCGGCTGGTACGACCGGCAGATGGCGAAACCCGACAACGCGTTCGCGGCGCAACACCAGATCCGCACACAGAAGCGCGTGCGCGACGACAATGGCCGCCACCGCACCGTCACGGTCGACGAAGCCGAGTCGCACCTCACGCGCCTGCGCCACCGCGGCCAGATCGACGCGACGCAGTTCGACGCCGGCGAAAAGCTCCGCCGCGACTTCACCCTGGCGCAGCTCATGCCGCGCATGGGCGTCGATCTGACGGCCCCGGTGCAGGGCGGCCAGCGCAGCGTGAACACCGAGCTCCTGTTCACCGACACCATCGTCGCCGCCCGTCAGCGCTTCAACAAGGCGATGCGCGCGGTAGGGCCGGGCCTCAGCGATCTCCTGTTCGACATCGTCTGCCACCTGCGCGGCCTCGAGGACGCCGAACGCACCTTCGGCTGGCCCCGCAGCAGCGCGCGCATCGTGCTCGGCATCGCGCTGAACCGTCTCGCCGACCACTACGGCCTGCGCGTCACGACACAGTCGCACATCCGCAGCTGGTCGCAGGAAAATGAACAGGAGAGTGCATGACCGCTCAGCAAGAGGACCTTCCCTCTCCCCCAAAAGGGGGAGAGGGAAGTCATCTCTCACAGCCGCGTGAGATACCGATGCACGCCATCCAGCACGAGCTCGCCCTTCTGGTTATGCACGGTCGCCCGCATCGCCACGATGCCGGTGGTTTTCTGCGGGGTGAGTTCGGTGATGGTCAGCGCCGGATACAGCGTGTCGCCCGGGAAGACGCCCTTGAGGAATTTCGCGTTGACCTCGATGAACCCGATCAGCTTCTCGCCGATCACATGCGGGAACAGCCCGGCGCCGGCCGCGGTGAAGGCAAGCACCTGGAGCCCGTGCGCCAGGGGTCCCGTATAACCCAGCCTCTTGCAGTACTCGACGTCATAGTGGATCGGATGGTTGTCCATGCTGACGGTCTGGAACGCCGCGAAATTCTCCATCCCGATGGTGCGCGAGGCGATGTTGAACACCTCGCCCACCTTCAGCTCATGGAATCCGCGCAACGGCACGACGCGATGTTCTGCTGGATCGAATGTCATGACTTCCTCGGCCCGCGAAGCCTGTTAGCCTACAGCATGACCCGGGTGGTTCTCATACGCCACGCGATGCCGCGGATCGAGGAAGGCGTCCCGGCCGCCGACTGGACGCTGTCGCCGGAAGGCGTCGCGGCCGCGGCCGCGCTCGCCGCCCAGCTGACGCGCTTTGACTTCCGCGCGATCGCCAGCAGCGGCGAGCCCAAGGCGGTCGGCACGGCCACCGCGATCGCACAAGCCCTGAAGCTCCCGGTCGAAATCGACGACGACTTCGCCGAAACCAGCCGCCGCACCGTCGGCTTTCTCACCCGCGCGCAGATCGACTCCGGTATCCGCCGCCTGTTTGAGAACCCTTCGGAGATCGTCTATGGCGAGGAGTCCGCCGACGCGGCCTGCGCCCGCTTCGCCGCCGCGATCGAACGCCAGTTGCAGAAGGGCGCCGACGACATCGCCGTGGTCACGCACGGCACCATCCTGTCGGTCTATCTCGGCCGCACCGGCGCGGTCGCCGACGTCTTCGCCTTCTGGAAAAGCCTGAAACTGCCCGACGCCATCCTTCTCGACGGCGCTTCGGTTGAACGACTGGTCTAAGACCCGCCTCCTCCCGCGCGCGCGAAGCGCGCTGGCGGGGGAGGTGCCCACAGCACCGTCAGGTGCGAAGGGCGGAGGGGGAAAACTAACGCGAAGCGAGCTGTTTCGCCTTGTGCGCCTCGATGTCCGCCCGGACCTCGTCCAGGCTTCGCACCGCCATCGCCTGGAAGCTGTCCAGGATGCTCAGGCCTCCGGCGCATGCCACGGCATGGTTGGCGCAGGCGTCCTGCACCGACGGGTTCTGGATGAGCCGCGCGATGGTCGATGGCGGCGCGCCCGCCGTCGCCACAGCGCTGGGGCCTGGGCGTCCAAATCCCAGATCCGGCTCGTGCGGTACCATCAGGGCAACCAGTCCAAGCCAGAAGACTGCGCGCAACAACATGAGACACCCTCAAACGCCGTTATGCGTGAGAGGATGATTGGTTCCCTTTGCCGTGCGCTGAAACCAATCGGTAAAGTTCGATGCAAATGGGTTAATCCGGCAGATACCGGACTTCGCGGAAAACAGGGCTTTTCGAATTTCGCGCTGTCTCGAATCAAGATTTTCGAAAAACCGCGCCAAACTTTGCGCGTCTCTAATTCAAATTTGAGACGAATTGCGTGCCGGCCCCCTCACGGCAAATTTTGAAAAACAATTATGTTGCCGAAGGCTCGCCAAGCCTCTGGTACGTCACGACATTCGTTGAAAATCGCGGCTTAGCGCGCTTCGGGAAGTTCCAGGATCGCCGTGAAGCCCTCGCCCGGCTCGCTGGCGATCGCGAGCGCCCCGCCATGCGCTTCGGCGAACGCCTTGGTCAGCGTCAGACCCAGGCCGGCGCCGTGTTCGTGGTCGGTGGTCGAGCGCCCGCCCTGCTCGAACGGTTGCAGGATACGGCCCAGATCTTCCGGCAACACGCCCGGCCCGTTGTCTGCGACCGAGAGCGAGACGCGCCCGTCCGTCACCCAGGCGCGCAACGTCACGCGTCCGCCGTTCTGCGTGTACGTCACCGCATTGGTCATCAGCTGCGTGATCATCTGCCCGAACGCCGCCTCGTCGACGTCGGCCATCAACCCCGCGGGGCAGCCATTGGCGTCGATCTCGATGCTCTTTGCCGTCGCGCGCTCGGCGAATGCGTCCTTGGCCACCCACAGCGCGCCCGAGACGTCCAGGCGCACCGGTTTCGGCTCGAACTTGCCGGCCGCGAGTTTCGTGAGATCCAGGATGTGGTTGATCAGCTTGAGCAGGTTCTGCCCGCCGGCATGGATCAGCGTCGCGTATTCGCGCGTCTGCTCCGGCGTGAAGCGTTCGGCCATCTGGTTCAGCAGGTCGGAGAATCCGATGATCGCGTTCAGCGGCGTCTTGAGCTCGTGGCTCATCGTGCGCAGCAGCGTCGTCTTGGTCGTGTCGGCGCTCGCCGCCGCGACGTCCAGCCGCCTGGTCAGGTCGGCGAGATAGGTCGCCGATTGCGCCAGCTCGGCCTTCGTCTTCTCCAGCGTCTGGGTCTGCTCGGCGAAAGCGGCTTCGGCCCGCCGTCCGTCGGTGACGTCGGTCAGGACCGTCACCCGGCCATCGCGCGTGCGCCGGTCGCGCACCAGATAGGCTGCGCCCGACGGCGTCTCCAGCGTCATCGCGCCCGCCGGCGCGTTGTGCAGGTCCATGCGCCGCTCGATCCAGCCCGCCTTGTCGCCGCGCTCGACCTTCACCCGCCCGCGCTCGACGGCATCGGTGATCATGTCGCGGAAGGCGATGCCCTTCATCTGCTCGACGCCGCGCCCATACAGCGCCGCGAACTCCTTGTTGCACACGACCATGCGGTCGGCGAGATCGAAGAACGCGAACGCGTCCGCCGACAATTCGATCGCGTCTTCCAGCCGCCCAAACGCCTGCCGCGCCGCCGTCACGTCGGCCCACAGCACGATCGATCCGCCGTCGCGCGTGCGCCGCGACTTGATCTCCACGATGCGCCCGTCCGACAGCGTGATGTCGAAAGGCCGGAAATCGCCGTTCGAAAGCTGCTTGCAGCGCGCCGCGATGAACGAGTCGACGCCCTGCAACAGCATCGCCGGTCCGATCTCGCCGCTTTCGATCTCCAGCCGCACGATCTCGCCATAGGACATCCCCATGAGCGCCTCGCGCCCGGGCAGCCCGCGGAACAGATAGCCGAAATGCTGATTCGCATAGACCATGTGCCCACGCGCGTCGTACATTGTGATCGCGATGCGCAGGCAGTCGAGCGCATCCAGCACCGCCGGCGATTGCGCAGCCCTGTCCAGCGCCTCGAAATCCGGCGCGAGCACTTTCTGTGCGTTCGCAAACCCCAACGCAGTTCCCCAGCCTTTGCGGGAACAATCCGACACACAGCGTTGCCGAACCGTTAGGCAATACCCGACTCCGCCCGAATCGGGCCAACATCCCTAACGAAGCGTAAATCTCGGCTGCCCCAGGTGTTTCGATTTGGCGAACGAAGTTCCGGAACCTTCAGCTTTCGTTAAGTGTGATGACCCAAGCTTGAGCCGGGGTGATGGTACCGAGTCGGCGAAAGCCTAATGGCTGTTAACGACGATACTTCGTACACGGACGGAAAGGCGCTTCGGCGCCTCTTTGTCTCCGTGCAGGCGTCGAAGGCGATCGTGGGCGCGGTCCTGGGCCTGGGTTTCATCTCCTTCGTCGGCCGTCCCGATGCCGCGGAAGGACTGGCCATCGCCGGCCTGATGGCGCCGGCATTCCTGGCGCTGCTCGGTTTCACCCGCATTCCGCTGCCGATCCTCGAAACCACGGCGCTCGCGATCTTCGCCGCCATGATCGGATACCTCGCCGCGCTCACCGGCGGCGTGCTGTCGCCGCTGGTGGTGTGGTTCGCGCTCGTTCCGGCCGAGGCCGCGCTTTCCGGCGGCCGGCCCGCCGTCATCCGCGCCGCCATCGCGGCCGCCCTGGCGCTCGCCGCCGTCGCGGCGTTCGGCGCGCTCGGCCTGTTGCCGGCCTCGCGCCTGCCGGTCCCGGCGTGGGAGGTCTACACCATCTCCGTGCTCGCCGCGGTGGTGCAGGCCGCGCTGGTTGCCGCTGCCGCGCAGGATCGCCAGCGCGCCGCCGACATGGCCGCCGCCGAGGGCGCCGCGATGTACCGGTTCCTCGCCGACAACGCGATGGACCTGATCACGCGCCACTCCTCCGACGGCCGCATTCGCTTTGCGAGCCCGGCCGCTTACACATTGCTCGACCTGCCGCCACAGGAACTTCTCGGCCGCGCGCCCGCGTCCTTGGTCCATCACGACGACCTGAAGGCGATGCAGGCCGCCTTCATGGAATCCGCCTATTACGGCCGCGCCGCATCCGCCGAGGTTCGCCTCAAGCGCCGCGACGGCTCGCATGTCTGGGCCGAGATCCGCTGCCGCCCCGCGCCGTCGGCAACCGGGCAGGGCACCGACATCGTCGCCGTCACCCGCGACATCACCGAGCGCAAGGCGCAGGAGCGCGAGCTGATCGAGGCGCGCGACCAGGCGGAAAGCGCTAACCGCGCCAAGTCCTCCTTCCTCGCCAATATGAGCCACGAGCTGCGCACGCCGTTGAACGCCATCCTCGGCTTCTCCGAGGTGATGACGCATGAGATGTTCGGCCCGGTCGGCAGCGCCAAGTACCTCGAATACTCCCGCCTCATCCACGAATCGGGCGGCCACCTGCTGGAGCTCATCAATTCCGTCCTCGACATGTCGAAGATCGAGGCCGGCAAGCTTGACCTGTTCGAGGAGTGCTTCCCGCTCGACGACACCGCCGAGAGCGCGCTGCGCTTCGTGAAGATCCAGGCCGAACGCGGCGGCATCGCCCTGCGCCTCGACATCCTGCCGGGCGCCGCGACCATCTTCGCCGACAAGCGCGCGATCAAGCAGATGCTGATCAACCTGCTCACCAACGCCATCAAGTACACACCGCGCGGTGGCGGGGTCGGCATCCGGGCGCGGCGCGACGAGCGCGGCATCGAGATCAGCGTCACCGACACCGGCGTCGGCATCTCCGCGAAAGACCTCGAGCGCCTCGGCAAGCCGTTCGAGCAGGTCGAAGGCGAACACGTCCGCGCCAAGGAAGGCACGGGCCTCGGCCTTGCGCTCGTCAAGGCGCTGTCGGCGCTGCACGGCGGCGAGGCGACCATCGAATCCGAGCTTGGCGAGGGCACCACGGTGCGCATCCGTCTCCCCTTCGCCGCTGTGGACGAGAACGGCCAGGCGCTGCACCTGCGCGAAGCCAAGATCATCCCCTTCAAGGGCGCGGCCTGAGCACTGCAACTCGGCGGATTCGCGTTTTGTTCATCCGACGATGATTTGAACGCCGCCGCCTTGTGCAAGACCCGGACCGGACTTCTACTCGTGCCGTTGGAAGGTGGTGTCGATGACTGGCACGCTCTCACTCGCCCGCGCGGTTTTTGTAATCCTTGTTGTGTCCGGCGCATTCGCGCTGACGCAGGCGAAGGCCGACGATAAATTTCAGCCTCCCTTCGGCGGACCGTCAAAGGCCGCTGACTCTCCCGAGGCGCAGGACTACGCCAGGCTTCAGCCGCTCTACGAAAAGCTGCGCATCGCAATCGCAATAGCGGGCGCGATTCGCGACTGCGGCACGAAGGAACAAAAGGATGCGGCCGCCAAGGCTGTCTCGGAAGCGTTCAGCGCGTTTGCCGATGCGGCCGCCGCGTACATGAGCGACTACGGCCCGCATCCCTTCACCAAGGATGACGCCGCGGCCGCCTTGCACATGAAGAGCAACGTCAAGGCATCTGGTCAAGTCTGGCACGATGTCCGGGCGCTGCTGGCCGAGATGAAACGCCGCTCGAAGGCGATCACCATGCCCAATCCATGTCCGGGGCAGCAGCCTATCGCCATTGCGGGGCGCGGCACCGGGTGCGCCGACAAGGACACGCCGGCGAAAATCGAGACCGCACGGGCGGATCTCGCGCGAATCGAAAAGCGTCTGGAGGTGCTTGAGGGTGTCATGGCATCCGACCGGGCCAAGTACGACAAGGCCGTTGCCGACGGCGACCTCGACCGCGTCAAAACCTATGGCGACGCGGTGAAGAAGGATCAGGGGCAATGGATTGATCTCTACGGCCAGGCATCGCAGCTGGAAATCCAGATCTCCGAGCTGGAAGCACTGGATCCCTGCCCGGCGACAACCGAAACGCCCCCTGCCGGCGGCGGTGAAGGGGCCAAGCCGCCCTGTGCCGATCCCCAGGTCCAGGCGGACCTCGACGCGGCGGAGGCGGCGCTCAGGAAGAACCAGGAAGACCGTTTGCGCGTCTCCGGCGTGATCACCGAAGATCGCAATCATGTCGCCGATATGGAGACGAAATTCGGCGCCGACAGCGACAAGGCCAAGGCCGCGAAGAAGGTGCTCGACGACGATGAAACGAAGCAGCACGCGTTGGAAGTCCAGCAAGCCGAGCTGGAAGACAAGATCGGCGAACTGAAGAAGAAGCTGGCCGCACCCTGTCCGGGCGGCGCGACGCCGCCGCCGAACAAGAGCGATAGAGCCGGCCTTCCGCCCTGCGATGATGGCGACAACGTCGCCAAAGCGATCGAGGACGATGAAGGCAAACTTGCGACCGTGACGGAGCAGGAACGCAGCGCTTCGGGTGAGGCTCTCGCCGACCTCAAGGTGGAAGAAGCTTCATTGCGCGACGAGCTGGAAGGCCTCAACGGCCTCAAGGCGTGCCCGTCGGACTATCATCCTCCGAAGGACGAGGGCGGCGGTCCTAACATTACCATCGGCATTGGTGTCGGCGTCGGCGGCGACGATCACCATCACCATGGCGACGACCACCCGCACGACGACCACCACGACTGAGGCGCGGCCTGATCAGGCGACCCGCATGCCCATCGCGCCAGGAAATCGCGGGTCCGGATCGGAGTCGGGCAATGGCGCAAGCGCATAGCGGGCGAACGACATGGTGAAGCGCCCCCGCCCTCCCGTCATCGCGAGCAGCGCCCGGCCATAGCCGAACAGGTTTACGAGCGGCACCTCGGCTGTAACGATTTCGAATCCGTCTATGCCGCTCTCCGTGCCTGCAACGGTTCCTCTCCGGGAGTTCAGGTCGCCGATCACGCCGCCAAGGAAGTCCTCAGGCGTTGCCACTTCCAGCGCCATGATCGGTTCCAGTGGAACGACGACGTCCAGTTGCGCCAGCTCGCGGAAAGCTCCCCGCGCCGCGATGTCGAACGCAAGCGGGTTCGAATCCATCTCGTGGTACTTGCCGTCGATGAGCGTCGCCTTGAAGTCGATCACCGGAAAGCCGGCGAGCAGACCGGACTCCTTTTGAGCCCGCAGTCCGCGTTCCACCGCGGGCACGAGCGCTTCTGGGATCGCGTCTCCCGCGACGGCATTGTCGAATTTGAAACCACTTCCAGCCGGCAGTGGCTCGAACGCGATGGTGACCTCGGCGAACTGGCCGGAACCACCTGTCTGCTTCTTGTGGATGTATTTGATGGTTGCTGGCCGCACCAATGTCTCGCGATAGGCTATCTGCGGCGCACCTATTTCCACTGCGATCTCGTAGACTCGCTCGAGCATCAGCACCTTCTGCTCGAGGTGCGCCTCGCTCGCGCCCTTGAGCACGGTTTGCCCGCATTCCGGGTCGTGGTCGAAGGTGAACGACGGATCGGCTGCCGCAAGCTGCGGCAACGCCTCGCGCAATTGCGCCGCCGCAACCTCGTTCTGGGGCTCAATCGCGACTTCCACCAGGGGGTAGGGCGCATCCGGCATCTCGCCAGTCTAACCCGGGCGACCCCGATGCCTAAGGCCTGCATAATCGTACGCTGGCCGATTTGCACCCCTTGGTGACCCCCGGGGGAGCTTGCGGCCACGCTGGCGCCGCGATCCCTCCCGTATCAGTTCAACGTCGGCGTCCTCGGTGAAGACGGCGAGGTCGCATGCCGCTGCTGAAGTGACCGCGCGTTGGCGCGTCCGCGCTGCGCGTGACACAATGCGGCCATGACCGTTCCCCGCCTCAAGGCCGGCATCTTCGTCCGCGCGCTCATCCGGCGCGCCGAAGTCGCGGGCGCACCGGCCTATGTCGTGCGCAAGGGTTCGGAGGAGTCCGGTGCGGTGTTTCTCCGCGTCAACCGCCTCGACGGCACCAGCCTCGTGCTCGACCAGGCGCGGCGCGGCGCCGAGGGCGACCTCGTCTGGGTCAAGCCGCTCGGCGACTCCGCCGACGAGGAGAAAACGCGCGCCTTCTTCGATCGCCAGGTGAAGTTCGATCCCGACGTCTGGATCGTCGAGATCGAGGACCGCGAGGGCCGCGCCTTCGTCGACGAACCGGTCGTCTAGCTCGGGTTCGACAGGTTCACCGTGAAGTGGCCGGCGATCTCCGTGCGCTTGGACGGGATGCAGAAATGGATCTGCACCGGCAGGTTCACGCCGCTGCGCTTTCCGAACACGACCTGCATCGTCGCATCGCTCGCGCTGTAGTTCATGATCTTGAGTTTCTTCGTCTTGTCCTCAAGCGACCAGAACTGGACGTTGGGCGCACCCGGCGCCGCCTCGCTGCCGTTGCCGTGCAGGCTCATCGTCATCGTGGTCCCGTCGGGCCTCTCGCCGCTCTTTGTGACCAGGATGATCTCGAACATCTGCCCCGCCTTGCTGCTCAGATACAGGTGATACTGATCGTAGCGGTTGCGCCCCTGCGGATAGCTCGACACCGGCGCATGCGCCACGCCTTCGATCTTGTACGGCGTGTTGTCGATGAAGCCCGAAGCGTCACCGGTCCAGATCGGCCCCGTGCTGCAATCCCGCACCGCCGCCGCGCCGAACGCCGGCGCCGCCGTCATCAATGCTGCCGTTACAACGCCAAGTGCAATTCCCGCCCGCATGACTCTTAGCTCCCCCTATGAGTCTTTGGGAAAGGCTAGCACACGGCCCGCCTATTTGAGAGGCACTGTGATGGCACCGGCGACATCGGTCTTCTTGGACGGCACGCAGAAGTGGAGCGAAACCGGCATCGCATTGCCGGTCCGGTGGCCGAACGCGGCCTGCAACGAGGCGTCGTTCACCTCGTAGAACCCGACCTCGTTGCCCTTGGCCGTCATCTCCCAGCCTTGCACCTCGTGCGATCCGGGACCGGCCTCCGGTCCGTTGCCGGTGACATCGGAAACAAAGGTATGCCCGTCGGGCTGCTTACCTTTCACGGTAATGACGGTGAAATCGAACTTCGATCCCGCCTTGTCGCTCAGGTAGATGTGCCACACGTCGAACGTGGCGGGACCCTGCGTGCGCTGCTCGATGGGATCGAGCCTGACGAGATCGGCCGTGAAGGGCACCCCGTTCAGCGTGCCTTTGGCCGGTCCTGCGGGGATCGGCCCCTTGCTGCAATCCACCGGCGCGGCGAACGCCGGCGCGCTGCCAAGGACAAACGCGGCGAAGATCGTCGAATGAAATCGCATCTGGCTCTCCAAATCGAAAGCCCCTTCGCGGTCACGCTAGCACCGTGCTAATGTCGCTTCGACAGGCAGCGATCACACCATCCGCACTCTTGAGACCCGCGTTCGCGCGGCCCCTTTCGTTCGATTCAACGGAAACCTGTCATGCACATCGTCGAAGTCTCCACCGCCAAGGGCGCCGTCTGCGCCGAGGTTCTTGCCGCATTGCCGAAATGGTTCGGCATCCCCGCTTCCAACGAGGCTTACATCCGCGGCGTCGAAACGATGCCCATGTGGGCCGCTTATGACGATGGCCGCCTGCTGGGCTTCATCGCGCTGGGCCAACCCACGCCGCATGTCTTCGAGGTCCATGTCATGGGCGTGAAGCCTGCGCTGCACCGCCACGGTACCGGCCGCGCCCTGATGGAACAGGCCGCCGCCCACGCGCGTGCGAACGGCATCCGTTTCCTCACCGTGAAGACGCTGTCGTCGCGCGACGCCGATCCCGGCTACGCGAAGACCCGCGCCTTCTACGAGGCCATGGGCTTCGTCGCCATCGACGAATTTCCCGAGCTATGGAGCCCTGAGAACCCGGCCTGCCTTATGCTGAAAGTGCTGTGACGCAGAAACGATTGGTGGTCTGGTTCATTTCAGGCGTGGGAGGCTTGCCATGAACCAGATCGTCAATCGCCGCGGAATCCTCGCGGTTTCCGCGGTTGCCGCCGCGGCGGTCCCGCTCGCCACCTGCGCCGGCTATGTCGACGCCAAGGATGTCGGCGCGGTGGAGGATCTGATGCGCGAGCACGGCATCCTGCGTCGCCTGCTGCTCATCTATCGCGCCAGCGCCCAACGCATCCGTGCCGCGCAGACATTTGATATCGCCGCCCTCAACCAGGCCTGTGCCATCTTCCGCCAGTTCGGCGAGGGCTATCACGAGCAGAAGCTGGAGGAGGCGCACATCTTTCCCGCCGTCGCGAAGGCCGGTGGTGAGGCCGCATCCTACATCGATGTCCTCAAGGCCCAGCACGCGCGGGGCCGTGCCATCAACGCCTACATCGACAGCGCGACGAAACTCGGCAAGCGAGACACCCGTCTCGCCGACGCGCTCGACCGTTTCGAGCTGATGTACGAGCATCACGCCGCGCGCGAGGACACGATTGTGTTCCCCGGCTGGAAGGAAGCTCTGTCGGCTTCCGAACTCGACGACCTGGGCGACCAGTTCGAGGACATCGAGCAGCAGGAGGTCGGCAAGGACGGCTTCGAACACATCCGCACGCGCGTCGCCGCCATCGAGCGCGCACTCGGCCTGTCGGACATCGGCCAGTTCACGGCCCCGCTGCCCTGAGAGCAGGGGCCGATCACTGCATCGTCGCGGAGAAACTTCCCACGATCTCGGCGCTGACGCCCGGCACGCACATGTGGATTTTCCCCGGCATCACGTTGCCCTTGCGCATGCCGAACACCACCTGGATCGATGCCGTATCTTCCGTGAAGCTGGTCTTCACGCCGGCGTTCTCCTGCTCCAGGTCCCAGCCCTGCACCTCCGGCGTGCCCTCCGCGGCCGCGGGCTGCTTGTCGATGTCGTCGACGGGCAGCACGCGGAAGGTGCGCCCGTCCGGCTTCTTCCCGCCCGGCACCATCATGTCGACCGAGAGCGCGTTGAAGATGCCGTCTGTCTGGATCGACAGCACATAGCGGTCGAGGTGCACGTCGTTCACCACCATCCCGTCCTTGGTGAAGCCCAGCGTCGCCTCCTGCGGCACGAAGGGCTTCCCGTTGACGGTCCCGTGCACCGCCCCGTCCGGAACAGGCCCCTTCGAACAATCCGCCGGCATGCCCGCAAGGGCAGGGCGGGCAGCCAGCAGAACCATCGCCAACACAATCAGCCGCATCGCCATCCCCACTCCATCGCGCATCACACTATAAAGAAACTCCCTCGCCCCCGCGAAGCGGGGGAGAGGGCCGGGGTGAGGGGGCGGTGCCGCATGCACATAGGTGTGATATGATCGGTCCATGAAACACGAACGCATCGAGTTCAATCCTGACGTGATGCTTGGCAAACCCGTGATCAAGGGCACGCGGTTGACGGTCGAGCACGTCATGCATGAGTTGGCCGAGGGTATGACCGAAATGGAGATACTTGCGGCGCATCCTCGCCTGAAAGCGGAGGACATCGCAGCGGCCCGCGCGTTCGCAGACGACTACATGGCGCGCACCGCGGCGCAATAGCCGGATGCGCTGGTTTGCCGACGAGAATATTCATAGCGAGATAGTTCGAGAACTCCGCGGTGCAGGACACGACGTGGCGTATGCGGCAGAAGCCGCCCGGCAAGTCCCCGATCGTCAGATTCTGGAAGCCGCAGCCGCTGAAAATCGCCTTATGCTCACGGAAGACAAGGACTTCGGCGAACTAGTGTTCCGGGACGGGTTCAAATCGGCAGGCGTTGTTCTTCTGCGGATGAACGCCCAGCGTTGGCCTTTCAAATGGACCAGACTTTTGGGGCTAATTTTATCCGAAGGCGACGAGCTCCACCGCCGCTTTACCGTGATCGAGCAGGACGGCATCCGCACCCAGATTCTGCAATCGTGACAATCGGGCAGTCTTCCTTTATCCCCGCCCCGCCATGACCCTCGCCCACGAAGCCAAACGCCGCCGTACGTTCGCGATCATCTCGCACCCCGACGCCGGCAAGACCACGCTGACCGAGCACCTGCTGCTGCTCGGCGGCGCCATCCACGCTGCCGGCCGGGTCAAGGCGCGCGGCGAGGCACGCCGCGCCAAGTCCGATTGGATGAAGATCGAGCAGGAGCGCGGCATCTCCGTCACCTCCGCCGTGATGACCTTCGAGTTCGAGAACGCGGTCTTCAACCTGCTCGACACGCCGGGCCACGAGGATTTCTCCGAAGACACCTACCGCACGCTCACCGCCGCCGACTCCGCCGTCATGGTCATCGACGCCGCCAAGGGCATCGAGGCGCAGACCCGCAAGCTGTTCGAGGTCTGCCGCCTGCGCGACATCCCGATCATGACCTTCGTCAACAAGATGGACCGCGAGGCCCGCGACCCGCTCGAACTGCTGGACGAGCTCGCCGACCAGCTCCAGATCGAATGTGCGCCGATGGTCTGGCCCGTCGGCATGGGCCTCAACTTCCGCGGCACCATCGATCTCTACTCGGAAAAGTTCAACGCGTTCGACGACAACACCCTCGACATGCTGAGCGCCGAGGAGCGCGCCAGGCTGGACGAGGACGTCGAGCTCGCCCGCGCCGGCCTGCCGCGCTTCGATCACGGCACCTATACGGAGGGCCACCAGTCGCCGGTCTTCTTCGGCTCCGCGCTCAAGAATTTCGGCGTGCGCGAGCTTCTCTCCGCGCTGGCGCAGAACGCCCCGCCGCCCGGCCCCGCTGCCACGAAATCGAAGACCGTCGAACCCGTGGACAACGAAGTCACCGGCTTCGTGTTCAAGGTCCAGGCCAACATGGATCCCAACCACCGCGACCGCGTCGCCTTCCTGCGCCTCGCCTCGGGCAAATTCCGCCGCGGCATGAAGCTCACGCAGTCCGGCACGCACAAATCCATCGGCATCCACAACCCGATCCTGTTCTTCGCGCAGGAGCGCGAGACGGTCGACGAGGCCTGGCCCGGCGACATCATCGGCATCCCGAACCACGGCGTGCTGCGCGTCGGCGACACGCTGTCGGAGTCCGGCGACGTCGTCTTCACCGGCATCCCGAACTTCGCGCCCGAAATCCTCAGCCGCGTGCGCCTCGGCGATCCGATGAAGCAGAAGCACCTCACCCGTGCGCTGGAAAGCCTCGCGGAGGAGGGCGTCACGCAGGTGTTCAAGCCCCAGATCGGCGCCAACTGGATCGTCGGCGTCGTCGGCCCGCTCCAGCTCGACGTCTTGAAGTCGCGCCTCAGAGCCGAATACGGCCTCGACGCCGATCTCGAGCCCGCGCCCTTCGACACCGCCCGCTGGATCAGCGGCAGCGACGCCGACATGGAGAAGTTCATGGCCGCCAACCGCGGTGGCATGGCCAGCGACCGCGACGGCGCGCCGGTGTTCCTCGCGAAAAGCCAGTGGGAGCTAGGCTACGTCGCCGACCGCCACCCCAACATCAAATTCGCCAAAACCCGCGAACGCGCCGACGTGCACGCAGAAGAGTAGTTTGGGTGCTTACTCAAACTTCATCCCGTAGCCTTTGATCGACATGCCTTGCGTTTTGATTCCGATCGCTTTGAGCCGCTTTTTGATTGCCTTTTCGACATCGGGTTCCACCCGAAACCCGATGTGAACCTTCTTCACGACCTTTGGATCTGCATATTCCACCCGCCCTCTGCGAGCAAACATCCTCCATTCCCTTTCATACAGCCAGCGGTAGTTTTTGAAAGATAGTATTCGCTTGGCAATCTCGATCGGCTCCTTCTTGTTTTTCCCAACGGTTGGAACTTTCTCATTGTAAAATAGGCGGACGAATTCGACGTCATCCGGTAGCGATTTTCGGAGCTGATAGAACGAGTACTCGATGCATATGCCCTTAAATTGGTTTGCGTAGTGCGCCCACATGAGTTCGTTGTCATTCGTCTCGCTAAATGACGCGAGACCAATATCGCTGCGATGCTGTCGAATCTCAGCTCGCAACTTCGCGTCATGCCCGGTCTTCTTGGCCAAGGCGCTGAAATTGAATAACCCTTCCATGGGGTCGTTCATTTCTTCGAACGAGGCGCAATAGACGTACGCTTGCTCTATGGCGCCAATCTCGCGATCAAATTCCTCGAGAGATCGGTACCGATATAAGCTACTAGGCAAGACATAGTTTTCGACGGTTGCTGCCACAGCGGTTACTTCCCCAAGAACCCCGTCACCAGCTTCACCACCGCATCCGGGTTCTCTTCCATCACCCAGTGACCGCTGTCGGGCACCACGCCGCCCGTCACGTTCTCGGCCACGAAGTCCAGGTCCTGCTTCATCGTCAGGCCGTAGGATTTATCCGCTCCCAGCGCCAGCACCGGCATCTTCAGCTTGCCGCCCGCCGCCAGCATTGCGCGGTTGTCGATCCCGTCCTGCGGGAACGCCGCGAACTGCTCGAACGCGTCGTGCATCGCATGCGGCTGGCCGTACAGTGTCGCGTAGTGCGCCCGCGTCGCCTCGTCGATCCGTTCCGGATGCGCGCCGAGCTCGTTGTAGAAGCGGTCCAGGAAGATGCGTTCGCGCCCCGCCACAAGGCGCTCTTCGTCCGGCCCGTGGAAGTTGAAGTGCCAGGTCTTGGGGTTCACCAGCTGCGCCGCCCAGATCGGATCGATCCCCGGCAACGGCGCATCGATCGCCACCCACTTGGTGATGCGCTCCGGAAACTGCGCTGCCAGCGCATAGCCCACCATGTTGCCGATGTCGTGCGTGACGAGGTCGGCCTTCTGCACCTTCAGCGCATCCATCACGCCAGCGATGTCCAGCGCCTCGTTCTTCTTGGTGTAGCCGGTATCGGGATGCGCCGAGAGGCCCATGCCGCGCAGGTCCGGAACGATCACCGTATGGTCCCTCGCCAGCACGTTGGCCAGCGCGCCCCACATGTCGCCGGTGTCGGCAAAGCCGTGCAGCAGCACCACCGCCGGCCCGCTCCCGCCGACGCGCACATACAGCTGTGTGCCGTTGGTATCGATCACGCGACTCTGGAAGGTCCTGGCGAACGGCACGATCCCGGCCGATGCGGGCAGGGCAGTGAGCAGCAACGCGGCCAGCGCGGCGCAGGCAAGGCGAAACATGGCGATCCCCTCTGAATGCAGATGCGCTAATCGCCGTCAGCCTAGCGGACCGTCTGGAATCCTGTAAGCCTTCAGGCCGCGCGTTCGACCGGCGCCGGTACGCCGCAGCGTCCGCGCCAGTACTGCACCATCCGCCGCGCGCCGTTCTCCGGCACCTGGTCGAACAGCGTCAGCATCGCGAAGTTCTCCTGCACCGTGCACGGGGGCCCGGTCAGGATCGCGACGGCGGAGAAGGTGGCGCGGTTGACGCCGGCGCCCTTGGCGAGCACCGCCAGCGTTTGCGGATCGGCCATCGCGGCTTCGGCCACGCTGTCCGGCACACCGGTCAGCCGGCCCAGCGCCGGTGCAAAGTTCGTCGTGGTGCGCGAAGCCGTCAGGAGCGCGGCGCAGTCTGCACGGTCCGCCTCGACGAAGCCCGCCGCGTCGTTCCGTGCCAGGATCGACTCCTTCGCCGCCGGCGTCGCCTCCAGGAAGAGCGCGTTCAGCACGCCCAGCGGCGCCCCCTCGCGTCCCTCGAACCGCACCGCCAGTGCCATCCGGCCGCGCGCGTCCATCTCGCGGATGATCTTCTCGAGCAGCGCCTCGAACGTTGCCCGCATCGCCGCCGGATACTGCGCCGGCCAGTCGAGAAGCAGGTCCGCGACCTCGCCGGCCAGCGCCCCGCGCTCGGCCGCGCCGCTCGCGGCAAGCTCCAGCAGATGCGTCAGGCGTTCCTTGGGTGTCGGCATGCGGCTCACGTCCCCGTGCGCACATTAGAAGCGAGCTGTTAAGGATTCGTTGGCCCTACCGGCAGGCCTGACAATCGCAAACCGGCGGAACCTTGCTTCCCTTGGGTTTTTCCGTGGTCTGGAATGAAAGGATTTACTTGTTTTCGCGCACACTGCCGCCTGTATACCGAGACCCTCACCGTGGCGGCGCGTAGCAAAGGATTTGCCCGGAGGCTTGCGGCGGAGCGGCTCGCCGAGTCGCTGGGCGTCGACGCGCGCGCGCAGCCCCCGGATGTCAAGGCGGTGCCGCTGCGCGTCCTGCCGCTCATCCAGCCGCATCGCAGCAGGGGCCTCCACACGGTGCGCATCGAACGCGTGCCGCAGCTCGCGCGTCTCACGCGCGGCCGCAACAACGGCAACGGTTCGTGGTCGCTCCTGCTCGATGAGGTCGACGGCGTCGAATATGTCGGCCCCGACAGCGCGCTCGACCGCCCGGCGCTGGCGCTGCGCCTGCTCGACAGAGATGGCGGCACCATCGCGATGCTCGAGTTGCCGGTCGACGCCTCCGTCGCCGAAGACCTGACGCGCGAAGCCGTCGATATTGATTACCTGCGCCGCCTGACAGAAGAGCTCCAGTCCGCCCGCAACGCCCTTGTCGATCGCGAGAAGGAGCTGAGCGAGCTCCGCCGTGCCCCGCGCCAGGACAGCGGAGACCTGCAGCGCCGCCTCGAAGCCGCCGCGCAGCTGGCGCAGGAGCAGGCGAAGAAGCTCTGGCAGGACGATGAGCGCGCCCGTTTCGCCGCCGCCGAGGCGCACTGGCGCGAATCCGCTGAGGGCGCCGCTGCCGACGCACAGACGAAAGCCGTCGCCGCCATCCGCGACGCCGAGGCCCGCGCCGCGCAACAGATCGCCGATGCGGAGCGCACCTTCAGGGACCGCCTCGCCGCCGCCGAAGCGAAAGCGCGTGACGCTGGCACCGCGGTCGCCGCCGGCCAGGCCGCATCCGCCGAAGCGCAGCGCCTGCGCGAGCAGGTCACGACCCTCGAAGCCACGCTCAGGCGCCGCGACGACGACTTCGGGTTGATGCGCCGCGACGCGACGGCCGCGCAGCAGCGGGCAAAAGACGATCTCGCCGCTGCCGAACGGCAGTGGCAGGCGAAATCCGCCGATGAGCTCAAGCGGCTTACGGCGCGCGCCGAAACCGCCGAACGCGCGCTGGCCGGCAACCGCGATGCGCAGGGCTCGCGCGATGCCGAGCTGCGCACGCTCCAGCAGAAGCTCGCCGATTCCGACCGCGCCCTGAATGCCGCCCGTGACGCGCAGGCGTCCCGCGATGCGGAGCTGCGCAGCCTGCGTGACGAGCGCACCGCCCTCGAGGCACGCCTCGCCGACGCCGCATCGAAAGGCGTGCCCGCCGACGCCGTCGACCGGCAGATCGAATCCGCGCTCTCGTCCGCGCGCCAGAAATGGGAAGCCGACGCCGCCGCCCGCCTCGCACGGGCCGAAGCCGCGTTCCAGATCGCCGCCGCAGAAGCAAAGGCCCGCACCGACGCGCTCGCCTCTGCGCCGGCCGGTCCGTCGGCGGCCGACATCGCGTGCCAGGTCGAAACCGCCGTTACTGCCGCAAAGGCGGAATGGCAGGCCGGCGAGGTCCTGCGCATCGCCGCCGCCGAAGCCAGGGTCCGTGCCGAACTGCCGCCTCCGCCGGCCCCGAAGGGTGTCGCGCCAGAAGCCGTGCAGGCCAAAATCGACGCCGCCCTCGCATCCGCCAGGGCCGCATGGAAGAGCGAGGAATCCACCCGCCTTGCGCAGGCGGAAGGCGAGTGGCGCACCGACTCGGTTGCCCGCCTCACCAGGCGCGCCGAGGCCGCCGAAGCCGCGCTGGCCGAGGCGCAATCCGTGCCGCCGCCCGCGTCCTTCGACGATGCGCACATCAATGGCCTGCGCCGCGAGATCGAGGAACTGCGCAAGGCGCTGTCCGACCGCGAGGTCGAGACCGCGCAGCTCAGGGCATCGCTGGAGTCGCGCCGCAGCGTTCGCGAATCGAAGCCGAAGTTCTTCCCCGAGCCCGCGCGCGAGCCCGAACACGAGATGACGATCCACGACTCGGGACGCCGCAACAGGAAGATGCTGCGGGACATCGCCTTCATCTTCGGCGCCGTCGCGATCGTCGCCTTCGGCTTCCCGTTCGTCGTGCCGTACCTGCCGTACGAGATGCAGGACGGCATCGCGCAGCTCCAGGCCTCGGTGTTCGGCACGGTCCCCGCCGGTTACGCGACCGCGCCCGCGGCCAAGCCCGCGCCCGCCGCCGCAACCCCCGCTGCCGCGACGGGCGCGCCGGCCGTCATCGCCCGCACCGCCAATATCCACGCCGGCGCCAGCGCCGGCGCCGACGTCGTCACCCGTCTCAAGAAAGGCGATCCCGTGATCGCACTTGAGACCCAGGGTGACTGGACCCACGTCAAGACCGCCAACATCGACGGCTGGGTCCTCACATCTTCTCTGAAGAAGTAGCGCGTAGGCGATCGCAAATTACCAGCCCCGCCTCCCTCCGCGCGCGAAGCGCGCTGGCGGGGGAGGTGCGTAGCACCGTCAGGTGCGAGGGGCGGAGGGGGCAGGAATCAAGGCGCGGGACGGATCGTTTTCGCGATCGCGTTCAGATAATCCACGAGCTTCGCGTGATCGAACGCGCGACCCTGCCGCGCCGCGACAATGATGAAATGCACGGCGAGGCACGGCTTCCGCGATGCCATCACGACCAGGTGCTCGATCACATACTGGTCGCCGGCTTCCGCCACGGTCTGCACGACGTCCGGCTTGTCGACCACGGTCTTGGTGAAATAGTCCGGCGGCGGATCGACCAGGAACGCACTCGCCTGGCACATGTCCGCCGGCCGCGCCCGCTCGACCACCAGTTTCAGCTGGTCGCTTTGCAACGCGGTGCCCGGCGCGAGGTCGGTCGATGGCGAGAACGCCACGCCTTCATGCAGGTCCTCGCTCTCGCCCTGGAAGAAGCGATAGCCCTTGTCCTGGAACCGCGTATCGACCGTCCATCCGTCCGGATAGTCGATCGCGAAGCCGCGCGCCGCATCGGTATAAGTCGCGGCGCAAACCGGCGTCGCGGACATCGCGAGCGCGCAGATCAGTCCCCGCCTAATCCCGCGGATGACACGCGCCGTTATGGATGATGCGAGCATGTGCAGCCCGCGCGATACAGCTGTTTGCATATGTCTTGATGTGCCCGTGCCGCACTGCACATACCGGCTTGTAGATCATCGGGCAAATCGCCGGATGGGCCTGTGCGCCAAACACCGCCAACATCCCCGCCACGCCGATACCCAGAGCAAAAGCCCGTACCGCCTTCATGACCGTCACCTCTCGCGATGAAGTGTACGCCTCCTAATTTCCGATGATGCACCACGTGTCGGGATAGAACCCGTTGAAGGTGGTGCGCACCGCCACCGAATACGCGCCCATGTAGTCGAACACGATGAAATCGTTCGGCCCGATATTCGCCGGCAGCATGATCGGCCGCGGCAGCACGTCCAGCGTATCGCAGGTCGGGCCGAACACCCGGAACGGCAAGGTCGCGCCCGGCAGGGGCAGCGCGCGGCCCTTGTTGTCCAGCGTGTACACCCTGTTCGGATAATCCGCGCTCCAGCCCGGCAATGTCAGCTCGTCGAACGAGCCGTAGGTGCCGTCATTGATGTAAAGCCGGTCGCCCTTGCGCAGGATCACCTGCGTGATCAGCGACAGCCCCTCCGCGATCAGCGCACGCCCCGGCTCGCACAGAAGCGGGATCTTCGGATCGGGCAGCGTCTCGAGCGCTTCCTTGATGGTGTCGAAATACCAGTGATAGGGCGGAACGTCGTCGCCCTGGTAAGGGCCCGGGAAGCCGCCGCCGATGTCCAGCGCCGCCAGCTCGACCTTCGCCATCTGTGCGGTGCGCCGCGCCATCTCGATCGCCTGCGCATAGCTGAACGGCGACAGGCACTGCGAGCCCACGTGGAAGCAGATGCAGGGCTGCGCACCCGCCTCTTTCACCCGCTGCAGCAGCCGCGCGGCGTCCGCCTGCGTCGTGCCGAACTTGCTCGACAGCTCCAGCACCGCGCCGCCCAGCGGCGTCGCGATGCGCACGAAGATGCGCAGCTTCTTGGGGTTCCTGGTCTCGGCGATCAGCTTGTCCAGCTCGTAGTCGCAATCGACCACGTAGTCTGTCACGCCGTACTGCTCGAACGCTTTCTTCGCCGTGCCGTTGGCGCGCACCGGATTCATGAAGTGGCAGTGCGCGTCCGGATAGCGCTGCTTGACGATCTCGATCTCCGCCCACGACGCGGTGTCGAAGTGCCGGATGCCCGACGCCCAGACCTGGTCCACCACCAGCGGCGCCGGGTTCGCCTTGATCGCGAACAGCGCATCGCCCGGGAAGCCGTCCAGGAACCGCTTCGCCGCCGCGCCGAACTTCTCGGGGAACATGCAGTACACCGGCTCGCCAGGCTTCATCGTGGCGATCGCCTTCTCCATGGTGGCGAAGCGCGGGATCTGCTGGGAGACGGAGACAGGTGCGTTCATGCTGAGCGCCCCCGGTAATTGTTGCGGCCTCTCTTTGGGGCAAGGGGGGAGGGGGGTCAATAAAAAACTCCCCGCAAGCCTGTCGCCGTTCTGTTGCAAACCGCTCTTTCGCAAAGCCACCTGACACCCTTATTCTGGACGCGGGGGCAAAGATGGAGACGACCACGTGCGCGCCGCCGCCCTCATCCTTTCGTTCGCTCTGCTGCTCGGCGCCTGCACGACCGAGGCGCCGCCCGCGACGGTGATCACGCCCTCTGGCCCGCCGGCCGGCGTGAACTACCGCATCAACTACGGCGAGGCGGAGCTCTTCGCCGACAGCGTGATGCCGGTCAGCGACGACCAGCTCTCGTCGTTCCGCCTGCTCACCGGCAAGTCGCCGGTCGCCTGGGGCCGCTACCTCTGCCACTTCAAGCCGGAATACGACCTCACCGCCGCCGAACTCGCGGTGATGCAGCGCAACAACGTCGCGCCGTTCCTGATCCTCCAGCCGGGCCAGAGTACGCTGTCGCGCGGCGCGGCCGAAGCGAACGCCGCCGCCTCCTGCCTCGCCAGCCGCATCGCCGATCTGAAGGCGATGGGTGGAAGCCTGCCGGACGGGCTTGAGATATTCCTCGACGTCGAGAAGGACACTGCGCTCTCGGCGGCCTATCTCGAGGCGCTGATCCCCGCACTTCAGCGTTACGGCGTGCTCACGCCGTACACGCGATTCGGCATCTATCTCTCGGGCGCCTACAGCGTGCAGCTCCGCGACCTCGTCAACCGCGAGATCGCGCGCGGTCTGCCCATCTCGGTCCTGTGGTTCAACCGCTATCCGCTGCGCAACTACTGTGGCCCGCCGCAGTTCTGGCAGGAGAACAACATCCCCGAACTCGGCGTCGCCAACGTCACCGTCGAATACTGGCAATACGCCGCCGAATGCCGCGCTTACGGCGGCCGCTACCCCGCCTCATCCTTCGACATCAACATCCGCCGCCCGGCAACGCGCGAGGTGGCGTCGTGACGGTCAACGTCGCACTGCGCGCTTGCTATCGAACCGCTTAAGGAATTCCGCCTTGATCGTCTCGAACAGGCGGGGCGGCAGGTAGCCATACGTATACTTGCTGGTACTCTCCGGCAGTGTCGCGATGCCAGCGTTCGGCCAGTTGTCGATGTTGTATTCCGACACGATGACCCAGCATGGTTCGTCGTCCAGACCAAGTGCGCGTCGCACCGTATCAGGCAGCTCGATTCCGAAAGTTGCTTTCGAGGGACGGCTGTGTGTTATGGGCAGGATCACAACGCGCCGACGCGCCATCTCGGAATCGGTCGCCACAGCGATGCAGGCCGGCCGTTCTTTGCTTGTGTCGCGCCCAGCGTCTGCTTCTCGCCGCCAAAGGAAGTCGTAGCGGAAAACCAGGCCGGGCTCCGGCTCGGGGAGCGGCACCTATTTAAGGAGCTTGTTGAGGTGATTGTGCCGGGGATGCATCTTCGCCTTCCGCACGGCCTCGACAATGAACTCGGGTGACTCCTCCGTCCGGAACGACCGCTTCATCACCGCCCGCATCCAGTCGTATTCTTCGGCGGACATAAGCACGAACTCGCGCCGCCCGTGGCGCGTAATTTCCACAGGCTCCTTGCGGGCCATATGCTGGATTTCTCCTACCCTCCGCTGAAATTGGCGAGCCGTAGCACGGACCATGATCATCTCCAGATTATACGAATTATACAGACAAGCCGACTAATTTTCAAGCGATTGACGAGAGTCCGCGCCGCTCCGTAGCCACAGCGGCGCGTGACATCGCGATCGGTCGCGCACCTTCTCAAAGCGGCGTCAAAACCGGTACACCAGCACCGCCATCAGCGCCGTGTTCGCTACCAGCAGCATCAGCGCCGTCGGCACCTGCACCTTGATCACGCCGTTGCGGTCCGGCAGCTCAAGCAGCGCCGCCGGCACGATGTTGAAGTTCGCCGCCATCGGCGTCATCAGCGTGCCGCTGTAGCCCGCCAGCATGCCGATCGCGCCCATGATCACCGGGTCGCCGTGGAAGGTGCGCACGATCAGCGGCAATCCGATCCCGGCCGTCATCACCGGGAACGCCGCGAACGCGTTGCCCATCACGAAGGTGAACAGCGCCATCCCCAGGCAATACGCGACCACCGCCGCGACCGGCGAGCCCAGCGGCAGATAGGTCGTCGCGATGTGCCCCACCGCGTCGCCGACTCCGGCCAGCGCGAACACCGCGCCCAGCGACGCCAGCATCTGCGGCAGCACCGTGGCCCAGCCGATCGTGTCCACCAGCCTTCGCCCATCCTCCAGCGGCGCCAGCACCGGTGGCCGGAACCACGCATAGCAAACCGCCAGCGCGATCAGCACGCCGATGGCGAGGAACACCAACGTCGTGTTCTTGGGATCGATGAACGGCGAGCCCTTGAACGCCAGCGTGCCCACCAGCGCCACCACCGGAATGATCACCGCCGGCAGGAACAGCCCGTTGCCGAACCGCTCTGCATGTTCGCGCCGCGTCTGCGGCGTCGATGTCACTGCGGCGCTCCGGTGCATCAGCCCGAACCCGCCGATCACCACCAGCACGATGACAATCACCCCGTTCCAGAAATCCGGCAGCCACGACCCGCACAGGAACGACAGCGACAGTACCCCCCAGAACGCCGCATTCCCCCACCGCTTCGGATTGCTGCGATCCCGCGCGCTCAACACCGTGAACGCCAGCCCCATCAATCCGGTGAGGATGTACACATGCTCCAGCGTAATCATGCGGAATCACTTCCCCCACTGTGGGGAGGTCGAAAAATTGCGAAGCGATTTTTCGGGTGGGGGACGGTGCTTGCCGCCTCGCGCCGAAGCCGCCTGTCGATCAGCAGCAGCCGCACCCCATGGATCACCGCCGCCAGCACCGCGGTCGGGATCGCCCATACCGACAGCGCGAACGGCTCCGCATTGATCCCTTCCTGCGCCAGGAACGCCTTGATCAGCAGGATCGAGCCGATGGCGATGAAGATGTCCTCGCCATAGAACAGCCCGATGGTCTCCGCCGCCGCAGCGTGGGCTCGCAGCCAATAGCGCTGCTTCTCGCTCACGCGTCCGATCTCGGTCTCCGCCGCGCCCTCCACCATCGGCGCCAGCAGCGGCCGCACCACCTGCGCCTGTCCGCCCAGCGGCACGCCGAACGCCGCCGCCGCCTGCCGGATCAGCATGTATGCCAGCAGCAGCCGCCCCGCCGACACGCCGCGCAGCTTCGCGATCAGCGTCTTCGCCCGCTCCTGCAAGCCATAGCGTTCCAGGATCCCGATCACCGGCAGCACCAGGAACACCACGCCGATCAGCCGGTTCTGCGCGAACGCCTTTCCGAACGCCGCGATGATGTGCACGGGCGAAATCCCCGCCGCCGTCCCCGTCACGCCCGCCGCCACCGCAATGGTCAGGAGCGGATTCACGCGCAGCGCGAACCCCAGCACGACAACCGCAATCCCCAGCAACGACCACATATGCATGGTGTGATCCTAGGGAACCGAGGACATCAAAAAAAGGTTGTCATGGCCCGCGAATGCGGGCCACCCAGGTAACGCCTTCTCAGGCGTCTAACGTCTCGTACAGATCGTCCCAGAGTTCATTGCGGGATTGGATGAGGTTGATCTTCCACTGCCGCTTGTACTTCTTGAGGCGCGTCTCCTGCGCGATCGCAGCTTGGATGTCGTCGTACACCTCAAAGTAAACAAGATTCGTCACGCCGTGCTTTTTTGTGAACTTCGAGCCAATTCCTTCACGATGCTCCCAGATGCGCCGCCCCAGGTCGTTCGTTACGCCGATGTAGAGTGTGCCGTTACGCTTGCTCGCAAGGATGTAGACAAAATAGCTGTTCGACATGGGCGCCGGACTTCATCTGGGTGGCCCGCAGTCGCGGGCCATGACATCTTAGAGGTTGCAGTCTTACCGCTTCAGCTTCACCGGCGCGCTCTCCTTCACCAGCGCCATCGCTGTCAGCCCCACCACCAGCGCTCCCGTCCAGTAATACGCCGGCACCAGCGGGTTCTTCGTCGCCGCGAGCAGCCAGGTCAGCATGAACTGCGTCGAGCCGCCGAAGATCGAGATCGCGAACGCGTACACCGTCGACACCACGCCCGAGCGCACGCGCGGTGGCAGCGTCTCCGTCAGCACCGTCACCACCGGCGTCGAGCTCAGCGCCTGCAGGATCGTCACCCACGCGATCGCCGCGTAGAACACCAACGTCGTGCGATACGCCGAGATCAGCCAGAACGACGGAAAGATCGTCGCCAGCATCAGCACGCCCGGCACCAGCATCACCGCCTTGCGGCCGAACCTGTCCGACAGCCAGCCGCTGATCGGCTCGAACACCACCGAGAATCCGCCGTTCACGATGATCACGCCGAACGCCACTGTCGCCGGCAGCTTCAGCTCCGTCAGCGCATAGGTCGTCATGTAAGACCCGACATAGGACCCTATGGTCCCCGACGCGAGCATCATCAGCCCGAACACGATCAATAGCACGAACGGGCGCAGCCCCGGCTTCGCCGCCGTCTCGCCCACGGTCGCATCCGGTGCCAATGCCGCGTCGTCGGCCGTATGCAGCGTCTCCGGCAGGCTCCGCCGCATCCACAAGCCGAACGGCACGATGCTCGCGCCGATCAGGATCGCCACGCGCCAGCCCCAGCCCTGCAACTGGCCGGCGGTCAGCGACGCGGCCAGCACGGTCCCGATCACGCCGCCACCAGCACGCCCGCATCCTGCGTCGCATATTGCAGCGAGGCATAGAACCCGCGCCGCTCCGCCGCCGCCGCCTCGATCAGGTACGCCGTCGTCGGTCCCACCTCGCCGCCCAGCGCGAAGCCCTGCACCATGCGGAATAGCACCACCAGGATCGGCGCCGCGATGCCGATCTGTGCATAGGTCGGCGTCAGCGCCACGCCCACCACGCCAACGCCCATCAGCGCGAAGGACAGCGTCATCGCCGCCCGGCGTCCGATGCGGTCGCCCATCGGCCCGATGACCATCGCCCCCACCGGCCGCGCCAGAAATCCGACGAACGACGCCGCGTAAGTGCTCAACAGCGCCGCGGTCTGGTCGCCCGCAGGAAAGAACGCCTTGGAGATGTAGACCGCGAAATAGACATAGGTGAGGAAGTCATAGAACCCGAGCGCGTTCCCCACCGACACCGCCATCACATGCCGCATCGGCACGGAAGCCTTCGCCGGTGTCGCCGCCGTCATGCTCGCCACGCTCATTCGCCGCCCCACTCGGCAAAAACGCACGCGCACTCTGCGCGCCTTTCACCGTGCTGTCACGGCAGCGCCGTGAAGCCGGGGGCATGCACACATTTCGGACGAGGTGCCTACCTAGGGCGCATTCAGCGTCACGGTCGGAAAATGGGTTTTGACGCGCCCAGGATCGCGCGTCAGGATCTGTGCGCCTTCGACGGCCGCGTGGGCGCCGATGAAAAAATCCGGCAGCACGCTGGTCTTCATGCCGCCGCGCCTCCGATAGAGCTGATAGGCCTTGCCCGCGAGGAACAGGGCGCGTGGCGGTATCGGTCGGTGCTGCAAGGGGACGGATTTCAGCATAGCTTCGAACCCCTCTATCGTCGGATATCGCACAGAGAGTTCAGCGTAGATGACGTCGTTGATGACGACGTCGTCGGTGGCCGAGGCATTGTCCAGTGCCAACCTGGCCCGGATGCCCCAGACCGGGTCGTTCGTCACGACATCGAGCAGTACGCTGGTGTCGACGATGATCACTACTCAGTCGCCGCGCAACAGCGCGAGAATCTCGTCTGTCGTCATCGTGTCTTTAAGCGTGCCCCGGATTTTCTCGAAGGGACTCTTGGGCATCCTGCCGGCCGGCTTCAGCACAACCTTTCCGTCTTCCACCGTAACGCTGACCTTGCCACCCGGTTTGAGTCCGGTGGCCTCGCGCGCGCGCTTCGGGATCGTGACTTGAGCCTTCTTGGTCATGTTCGTGATCGTCATGGTATTACCTATACTTAGGTAGGTAATACTATCATGAGTGACCGGCGCCGCCAATACGGGAAGGGCTACTTCGCCGCCCGCAGCTCGCGGATCGTCTTCTTCCCGTCGGTCGAGGGCTGGTAGACATTCGTCATCTCGGCGAACGCCTTCTCGAAATCGGCGACGCCGTAGCGGTCGGTCGCCCACGCGTCGAACCCGACGCGCTTCTGGTAATTGAGCTGGTCGTAGATGAAATGCCCGACCGCGCGCACCTCGCCCTTGTAGCCCATGCGCGTGCGCAGGATGCGCGCCCACGAAAACGCGCGCCCGTCGCTGAACGACGGAAACTCGAGCGTCACCACCGACAAACGGTGCACGTCGTCGCCCAGCGCCTCGGGGTTCTCCGCTGCCGTCAGCCGCACGCCGATCGGCGCGTTGCGGCCAAGAAGCGCCTCGCGCTCCTTGTTGAACCGCGCCAGCGACACGATCGCGCCGCCGCTCGCGGGCAGTGCCGCATCGTCGGCCACCGCCGCGAACGTATCGTCCGCAACCGCAGGCTTGCCGCCTTCAACCCGCCCACCTTCAAACCGCCCACCTTCAACCCGTATGAGCGGCATACATCTGTTCCTGATAGGCGATGTTCTTGAACGGCTCCATGCCGACGCGGCGATAGGTGTCGAGGAAGCGCTCGCCCGGCCGGCGCACCGCCAGATAGTGGTTCACGACCCGCTCGACGGCACCCGCGATCTCGTGCTCGCCGAAGCCCGGCCCCATGATGTCGCCGATGCTCGCATCCTCGGCGCCGGACCCGCCGAGCTGGAGCTGGTAGAATTCCACGCCCTTCTTGTCGACGCCCAGGATGCCGATGTGTCCGGCATGGTGATGGCCGCAGGCATTGATGCAGCCGCTGATCTTGATCTTCAGCTCGCCGATCTCCTGTTGCCGCTCGATGTTGGCGAACCTTCGCGCAATGTCCTGTGCGATCGGGATCGAGCGCGCATTGGCGAGGTCGCAGTAATCGAGACCGGGGCAGGCGATGATGTCGGTGATCAGCCCGGCATTCGGCGCCGCCAGGTCCAGCGCCTGCAACCGCGCGAAAATCGCCGGCAGGTCGCGCTGACGCACATGCGGCAGCACCAGGTTCTGCTCATGGCTGACGCGCACTTCGCCGAGGCTGAACTCGTCCACCAGGTCCGCGATTGCGTCCATCTGGTCCGCGCTCGCGTCGCCCGGAATCTGCCCCGGCGTCTTCAGCGAGATCGTCGCGATGGCGTAACCCGGCGCCTTGTGCCTCGCGATATTGGTCTTCTTCCAGTCCTCGAAGGCCCCAAGGCCGTCAGGCACATTGTCGCCAGACGGCATGTTGTCTGGCAGCGCCTCGAACGCCGGCGGCGCGAAATAGGCCGTGATCCGCGCCAGCTCCTCGGCGGGCAATTGCAGCGTGCCCATCCGCTTCAGCTCTTCGAACTCGCGATCGACGCGCCGGCGCATCTCCTCGATGCCGATGGCGTTGACCAGGATCTTGATGCGCTGCTTGTGCTTGTTGTCGCGGCGGCTGTCCTGGTTGTACACGCGCAGCACGGCTTCCAGATACGCCAGGATGTCCTCGCGCTCCACGAACTCGCTCATCGTCTGCGCGATGTAGGGCGTGCGTCCCATGCCGCCGCCTGCCATCACCTTGTATCCGACGCGGCCCTCCGCATTGCGTACGATCTGCACCGCCATGTCGTGGTATTGCAGCGCCGCGCGGTCGTGCTCGGTCGCGCCCACCGCGATCTTGAACTTGCGCGCCAGGAACACGAATTCCGGATGCAGGCTAGACCACTGGCGGATGATCTCGCACAGGGGCCGCGGATCCTCGATCTCCTCCGGCGTCGCGCCCGCGAACTGGTCGGCGGTCACGTTGCGGATGCAGTTGCCGCTGGTCTGGATGCAGTGCATCTCGACGCTCGCCAGCTCCGACAGGATGTCCGGCACGTCCACCAGCTTGATCCAGTTGAACTGCAAATTGGTGCGCGTGGTGAAATGCCCGAAGCCGCGGTCGTACGTCCGCGCGATATGCGCCAGCTTGCGCAGCTGCCGCGATGCCAGGGTCCCGTACGGCACTGCGATGCGCAGCATGTAGGCGTGCAGTTGCAGGTACAGGCCGTTCATCAGCCGCAGCGGCTTGAACTCGTCTTCCGTCAGTTCGCCCTTGAGCCGCCGCTCGACCTGGCCGCGGAACTGGGCGACGCGCTCCGCTACGAACCTGGCGTCGAACTCGTCATATCGATACATCGAACGCTCCGAGCGCCTGCTTGCCCTCGCCGCGCACCGTCGGCCCCCTGGCGCGGATGATCTCGCGCTCCTTCACGGGCTTGATGACGCCATCGGCTACCCGCACGTCGAAAAGGTAGGGCGCCACCACACTATTCTCTTTGACGTAACGCGCCGCCGCCGCCAGCGCCGCATCCGCAGCCTTGGGGTCCGCGAAAACCTCGCCCTCCGCCAGGGTCAGCACCCAGTTGCCCGCCCTCCAATAAAGGACCTCCCCGTCGCGAAGACGGTTGGCGGTGAGCATCTGCGGGTCCTGGACCTTGGCCATAAGGGCTAAATCACATGCCGCGCTGCAAACTTCAAGAACATCACACAAGTTTCGTGTGATTTTTGAAGAACAACACTACTGACGACGTTATTTTTCCCGGTCTGGGATGACTAACGGGCTGTTCACCAGTTCCGGGCAAGATTCTCTCGAGCCCAACCCGTTCGGGGGAACGATGAAAGCCAAGGTTATGGTTCACGTGGACCGCGACGCCGCGCTGGAGGCGATCCGCGCCCTCGACGCGTTACGCGAAGCGATGCGCGAATACGAGGCGCACTGGCCGAAGGCTCTGAAGCGCCAGGTCCGCGACGCCCGCCGCGACCTGCTCGATGCCGTCGGCTACGCCGCCTTCATCAACGGCATCGACAACATCGACGGCCTCGCTGCCCGCGACTGAATCGGGCAAGTACGTCTCGCGTCTCGCGAGGGCCGACCCTGTGGCGCTTGCCGCCGAAGTCGCCGCGCGCGCGCCGGCGACTTTCCGAAAGAGCAGGCGGAACTACACCATCGAGCGCGAGACTCGCGACGAACGCTTGCGCGGCTGGCGTCAGATGGTCGAGCACGGTCTGATGAAGCTGGTGCCGCCTCATCACCGCCGGCTGGTTCCGCTTGTGGCGTGGACTTTTGGCTCTCCATTCGTGCAAGACTGCCTGTTCATCCGGGGGATCACCGTTGACCGCATCCGAGACGCCGATCATCAAGCGCCATCACGTCGCCGCCGCGGTCCTCGGCAATGCGCTCGAATTCTACGACTTCACCACCTATTCCTTCTTCTCGATCGCCATCGGCCACGCCTTCTTTCCCAAGGTGCTGGCGGGCACCGATTTCGGCAGCCTGATGCTGTCGCTCGGCACCTTCTTCGCCGGCTTCCTGCTCCGGCCCGTGGGCGGCATCGTGCTCGGCCATTACGCCGACCGCGCCGGCCGCCGCCCCGCCATGCTGGTCAGCTTCACCATGATGGGGCTCGCCATCCTCGCGCTGGCGCTGATCCCCTCCTATTCCGTCATCGGCGTTGCGGCGCCGGCGCTGGCGGTGCTCGCGCGCCTGACCCAGGGCTTCGCGCTCGGCGGTGAGGTCGGCCCCTCCACCGCCTATCTCGTCGAAGGCGCGCCCGCCAACCGCCGTGGCCTCTACGCCTCTTGGCAGAGCGCCAGCCAGAGCGTCTCCGCCATGGTCGGCGGCACCGTCGGCCTCCTGCTCGCGCTGAACCTCTCGCCGGAAGCGCTCGACACCTATGGCTGGCGCGTCGCCTTCACCCTCGGCGCGCTGACCTTGCCCTTCGGCCTCTACATCCGCCGCCAGTTGCCGGAGTCGCTGCACACGCCCGACCATCTGCCGGAGCAGGAACACCAGGGCTTCGCCGCCGGTTTCGCCACGCACGGTCGCGTCATCGTGCTGGCGCTCTTCATCTTCATTGGCGGCACCGTCGCCACCTACGTCCTCAACTACATGACGACCTTCGCGCAGAACACGCTGCACATGGCGGCCGCGCCGAGCTACGGCGCGACCATGATCAACGGCGTGTTCGGCGTCGCGGCCTCGCTCGCCGGCGGCATTCTGTCCGATATCTACGGCCGCCGCGTGATGATGGTGGGCAGCCGCACGCTGTTCCTGCTGCTCGCCTATCCGGTGTTCATGCTGATCGTGAACGAGCGCTCGACCGCCGCGCTCCTCATCGGCACCGCCACGCTGTCGATCCTGCTCAACATCTCGTCGGGCGCGTTCTACGTCGCCTTCATCGAGGTGCTGCCCAAGAAGGTGCGCGGCGGCATCTTCGGCACCGTCTATGCCGTGGCGATCTCGATCTTCGGCGGCTCGACGCAGGCCGTGATCGCCTGGCTGATACACGTCACCGGCAATCCGATGGCGCCGTCCTGGTATCTCGTCGTCGCAATCGCCGCCAGCCTCGTCGCCATGATCCTGATGACCGAAAGCGCCCCCGCGCGCCTCGCGAAAGCCCCGTTCGACGAAGAACCCGCCCCCGGCCTCCCGCCGACGGCCTGATCCCGACTGTCATGGCCCGCATCAGCGGGCCATCCAGTTGGTGCGCCGTGAACCGCGCAAGCACGAGGAACGTGCCCTCCGTTGCGTCATCTTGCGCCCGCGCGCCGCCGCGCGCTACAGCACCGCATCGTCATCGCCGGAAAGCACACATGTCTGAAGTTGCAGAGAAGCCGGACAGCCTGTCCGCCACCCTGGGCCTCGAGCACGTGATCGACGACGGCGCCGCGTCCGGCCGCGCCGTCCTTCGCTACCGCGCCCGCATGGATCACTGCCACTCCGGCGGCATCGTGCAGGGCGGCTTCATCACCGGCTGGATCGACGCCGCGATGGCGCATGTCGTGATCGCGAAGTCCGGCCGCCAGCTTTCACCGCTCAGCCTCGAGATCAAGATCAGCTTTATGCAGTCCGCCAGGCCTGGCCCCGTCATCGCCCAAGCCTGGATCGAGCGCATGGGCAAGACCACCGCCTTCCTCGAAGGCCGCCTCCTGAACGAGCAGGGCGAAGTCCTCGCCAAAGGCACCTCCACCGCCCGCCTCGTCCCGCTGCCCAAGGGCCCGCTGCTTTAAGGTGCCTTCACGCCATAGCGGTCGAGGAGATCTGAGATATGCGGATCGATCAGAGCGGCGGCGTCGATATCCGAATCCCCGTTGGCTGAATTGCCTTGCGCCCTCTTAGCCAAGCCGCGCAGATACCTCGACCAGGCATCCACCCTATCGAAATCCTTTCTGATCGCCGACGTCAATGCGTCGACGGCATCGGAAAAGCGGCCCATGCGATAAAGGATAAGCCCTTTGGTGCTTAGCATATCGGCATCGACCGGCGCCTTGGCGAACGCGGCGTCGCAATCTGCAAGACCGGCTTCCAATTCGCGGTTGGCAATCGCGCGGACAAAGCAGCGCGCCGTGAACGCGGCTGGCGTCTGCGGTGCGGCCGCGAATGCTGCCTCGGCGTCCTTCATCGCGGAGTTCGGATCGCCGGCCGCCACAAAGAACGCGCCGCGCTGTGCCCACGCCCACGGATCGCGCCCGCTGTTCGCGACCATTTGATCGTAGACGGCATGCGCCTTTTCCATGTCGCCCTGCTCGAGATAAATTTTCCCAAGCATGGAACCCGCATAGCTGTCGGCACCTTTGTCCCTCACTAGCTGCTTGCAGGCGACGATCCGCGCCTCGAAGTCGAGTGTGGCCTTGCCGCATCGAAGATAGCGCAGCGCTTCGCCAGAATCGCTCGGCGAAATCCCGAAGCCGCCGGGGACATCGGCGAAGGCCGCGCCGGTGAGAAAGATGAGCGCGGTGCCTAGTATTGCCGCTTTCATTGTTCCCCCTTCAGCTCTGCTTCTTCACCGCGCTTTCGTGCCAGCGGTGCAGAAGCGCCCATTCCAGTCCCGTCAGTGCGAACAGGATCGCGATGCCCAGCACCGACAGCAGCGCCAGCGCCGCGAAGGCCTGCGCCGTGTCCAGGTTGCGGGTCGACAGTGTGATCACCCAGCCCAGCCCCAGATCGTTGCCCGATCCCGCCACGAACTCCGCCGTCACCGCGCCGATCAGCGCCAGCCCGCCCGAGATCTTCATGCCGGTCAGGATGTAGGGCAGGGCGCTCGGCAATTGCAGACGCCACAAGATCTGGAGCCGCGATGCGCCGTACAGCTTCATCAGATCGGTCAGGTTGTGGTCCGCCGATTTCAGGCCCGTCACCGTGTTCGACAGCACGGTGAAGAACGAGATGATCCACGCCAGTACGACGAGCACCTCGTTCACATTGTCGTAGCCGATCCAGATCAGGAGCAGCGGCGCGATGGCCACCACTGGCGTCACCTGCAACACCACCGCGAACGGATAGAGCGCCCACTCGATCACCCGGCTCAGCGAGAACAGCACGGCGATGGCCACGCCCGCCACCGTCGCCAGCACGAACGCCTCCGCCGTGATCTTCAGCGTGAACAGCAGCGCCGGCCCCAGCACGTCCCAGTGCTCGAACAGCGCCGTCCAGATGTCAGACGGCGTCGCCAGCACCAGCGGCGAAATCCCGCTCGCATGCACCCGCCATTCCCACAGCACCAGCGCTGCCGCGAACACGACAACGGGAATCAGGTAGCGCAGAAATCCGATATCGCGCTTCATCATTACCTCCCCCTTTGTGGGGAGGTCGAAAAATGCGAAGCATTTTTCGGGTGGGGGACAGTGCCTCGACAAATGAACGTCCTCATGCCGCCGCCATTGCGCTCTTCAGCGCCACCGATACGCGCCCGGCGTCCCCCGTGAACTGCGGCGACAGCCGGTAGCTCTCGTCCCGCTCCGCCGGCGGGTTCAGCGCCAGGTCCGCCGCCACGCGTCCCGGCCGCGGCGTCATCACCACCACGCGGCTCGACAGGTAGGTGCTCTCGTAAACCGAATGCGTGACGAAGATCACGGTCAGCGCGTCTTCCCGCTTGAGCTTCAGCAGGTCGTCATTCAGCGCCTGGCGCGTCAGCTCGTCGAGCGCCGCGAACGGCTCATCCATTAACAGCAGCTTCGGCTCCGCCGCGATGGCGCGCGCGATCGATACGCGCATCTTCATCCCGCCCGAAAGCTCGCGCGGATATGCCTTCTCGAACCCGGCGAGCCCGACACGCGCCAGCGCCCGCGCCGCGCGGTCGTTCGCCTCCCCGCGATGGTGTCCGTTCAGGTCCAGCGGCAGCCGCGCGTTCGACAGCGCCGTCGCCCACGGCATCAGGGTCGGCTCCTGAAACACGAACCCGATCGGCGGCTTCGGCTCCGCGAACGTTACCATCCCCGTTTCCGGTGTCAGCAACCCGGCGATGATGCGCAGCGCGGTCGATTTCCCGCACCCGCTCGGCCCCACCAGCGACAGGAATTCCCCGTCCGCAACGTCAAGGTCCAGCCGCGCAATCGCCTGCGTGCCGTTGTCGAATTTCTTGGAGATGCCGGAGAGGGTGAGGAGGGACATGTTCACGCAATAAAACACACTGTCATGGCCCGCAAAAGCGTCGCCATCCCTTGTTGTCATGGCCCGCAACAGCGGGCCATGACAATCTTCGAGGTGCGAAAGACAGGAGCCGCCCCCATGGACTACGCCGATTTCCAATTCCTCCTCTTCGATCGAAAGCCCAACGGCGTCCTGCTCATCACGCTCAACCGTCCGCAGGCGATGAATGCCACCAACGCCCGCCTGCACTGGGAGCTCACGAAGATCTGGCCGCTGATCGACAGCGATCCAGCCGTCCGCGTCGCCGTCGTCACCGGCGCGGGCGAGCGCGCCTTCTCCGCCGGCGGCGACCTCGACTGGATCAGCGAAACCGCCGGCAACCCGGCGCAGGTCGCGAACACGATGAAGGAGGCCGGCGACATTGTCTTCAACATGCTCGCCTGCGAGAAGCCGATCGTCTCCGCCATCAACGGCGTCGCCGTCGGCGCCGGCCTCGCGGTGGCGCTTATGGCCGACATCTCGATCATGGCGGAGGAGGCGCGCATCACCGACGGGCATGTCCGCCTCGGCGTCAGCGCCGGTGATCACGCCGTCATCCTGTGGCCGCTCCTCTGCGGCATGGCGAAGGCCAAGTACTACCTGATGACCGCCGACTTCGTGGACGGGAAGGAAGCCGAGCGCATCGGCCTCGTCAGCCTCTGCGTCCCGCGCGCCCAATTGCTCGACCGGGCGCTCGCGACCGCGCAGAAGCTCGCCACCGGCAGCCAGCAGGCGATCCGCTTCACCAAGCGTTCGCTCAACAACTGGATGCGCCACTTCCAGCCGGCCTTCGACGCCAGCCTCGCGATGGAGATGCTGTGCTTCCTGAGCGGCGAAGTCCCCGAAGGCATCGCCGCCATCCGCGAAAAGCGCGAGCCGCGATTTCCATCCGCTCAATAAAACGGGTGTGGGGACGGCCGCACAACCGCTATCCTCTGCCCGCTTCGCGAGGCATCACAGCAATGCGGCACCACATCATCGGTTCGGCCATCGCGCTGACGCTCGCCGTGCTGCCCATGCGGGCGGTGTCGGCAGACCCGCCCCGCGCCGTCAATGTCACGACCGACTCCAAGCCCGGATGGACACCTTCAGCCGAACTCGAGCAGGAGGCACGCGGCACCGCAGCTGTGTATCTCGCGGCCATGGACGCCGGAAAGTACGCCGAGGCCTACGCACTAATTGCGCCGCTGCTGCAAAAGGACGAGACGCTCGCCGCCTTCTCGGATCGCGTCGCAAGGTTCAACGCCAGGGCCGGCGCCGTGCTCGAACGGCGCATCACCACCGTCACCTGGACGAAGGATTCGCCGAACGCACCGTTGCCCGGCACCTTCGTCGCGCTCGATCTGGTCAGCCGCTTCGCCAACATCGATCGCAGCTGCGGTTTCCTCGTTCTGTATCAGGCGCCGACGGCCGGCGGCTTCACGGTCATGCGCGAGGAGAACAACGTCCTCGACAATGCCACGGCCGGCGACATCGCGAAGAAATCCTCGCCCGCGGCTGTCGATGCGGCGTGGGCGAACCTCTCTGCCCATTGCCCCAACTATCAGTCGCCGCTGCCGGAAGCCGCCGGCCCGACCATCGGCTACCCGTCGGTCGCCGCGGCGCTGGCCGCGCTTCACGCCAAACCGGGCGTGACGTTCAGCACGCAGGACGGCTGGACGGTCGCCGAAGACGATGCGGAGAAGACGCTGTGGTCGTTCACGCCGCCGGGCGACGTCGCCTATCCCGCGGCCGTGAAGCGCCACCTCGTCGAAAAGGACGGCGCGGTGTACGTCGAGATGGCGGTCCAGTGCGAGGCCGCGAAACCGGCCTGCGATAATCTCGTGCGCGTGTTCAGCCGGATGAACGCGCAGCTCGGCGCGGGCCAAGGCCACCCGTTCCCATGACCGATATGCAGCGCCAGTACAAGGACAGTGCCAACCTCAACGCACGCATCGCCATCCACGTGAAATACGGTCCGCCCGGCAAGGCGTTCTCCGTCGCCGACACAGGCCTCATCACCGCGAACGCGAAAGTGCTCGACATCGGCTGCGGCCCGGCGCGCTTCTGGGCCGTCAACGCCGCCGCGCTGCCCGCCGGCCTCGAACTCACGCTCGCCGATCAGTCACAGGGCATGGTCGACGAAGCAGTCCAGACCGTTGCCGCGGTCAAAGGCAAATTCCGCGCCGTCACGGGCAAGGTCGCCGACGTCTGCGCGCTGCCCTTCGCGGACCGCACCTTCGACGTCGTGACCGCGATGCACATGCTCTATCACGCCTCCGACAAGGACCGCGCCGTGGCGGAGATCGCACGCGTGCTCAAGCCCGGCGGCGTCCTGATCGCCACCACCAACGGCAACGACAATTTCATCGAGCTCGAGGCGCTTACCGCCCATGTCTTCGGCGCGCTGCCCGATCAGCTTCGCTCCACCTCTTTCAGCCTGGAATCCGGCCACCCCCATCTCGAGCGGCATTTCAACGAGGTCGCCGTTCATGCGGGCACCGACATCCTGCGCGTGACCGATGCGCAGGACGTCGTGAACTTCATCCGCTCCTACCCGCCCGGCAGCGACGCGACCGGAGAACAGCTGCAACGGCTCGACGCCGAACTCGCCGGCCGCATGAAGGCGCAAGACGGCATCTTCCCCATCACCCGCATCGCCGGCTACATGGTCGCCCGCGGCCCGAGGCGTTAAACCCGCCCCTCGATCCGCCGGTCCGGCACCAGCCAGATCAGCGCCACCAGCACATAGCAGGCGATCCCCGCCCAGGGCTGCCAGAACGTCAGCGCGATACCGGCAACATACCCCACGATCGAGACGAGCCCCTTTATGTCCGCGCCCACCGCGCGCGCCAGCAGGCTGTCGGGGTTCGCCGCGATAAGCAGGCGGCTCAGCACGTAGTATGCAATGCCCGGCGTCAGCAGTGACACGCCATAGACCGCGACCGGCCATGTCGCCACGCCGCTCTCGCCCATCCAGCGCGTCGTGAAGGGAATGAGCGACAGCCAGAACAACAGGTTCAAATTCGCCCACAGCACGCCGCCGGTCACGGTCCGGCTCGCATGCAGCATGTGGTGATGGTTGCTCCAGTAGATGCCGACATAGATGAAGCTGAACGCATAGAGCAGCAGCGTCGGCCACACCTCGCGCATCGCCTCCAGCGACACCCCGTGCGGCGTCTTCAGGTCCAGCACCATGATCGTGATGATGATGGCAATCACGCCATCGCTGAACGCCTCTAAGCGACCCTTGCCCATCGCCGTCGATCACTCAAACCCCTTCGGCATCCCCATCATGAAGCGCAAGTCGTACGCCGCCCTGTAATTCAGCGATTTGTCGTACAGCCCGTCCTTCACCATCGTGTCGAAGAAGGTCTTCCACCCGGCGTCCGTCATCGCGCCCACGCCCAGGGGCGCCGCATCGCCCGACAGCACTATGCCATAGCCCTTCATCTTCGCGATCGCCTGCCGGATCAGCGCGTCGTTCATCTCCGGGTTGTCTTTCTTGATGAGGGCATTCGCCGGCGCAGGATTGCCGTTCAGGTATTGCAGCCACCCGTCATGCGTCGCGTTCACGAACGCCTGCACCGCCTTCGGATTGCCGTCGATCCATTTCTGCGGCGCGAACACCATGTTGGCGTAGCCGGGGAATCCGTTGTCGGCCAGAAGGAACACCTGCGGCTTGAAATGCGCCTGCGTCTCTATGGTGTAGGGCTCGCTCGACAGATAGCCCTCCTGGATCGCGCTCGGATCGACGATGAACGGCGCCAGGTTGAAGGTGTATTTGCGGATCTGCGAATCCGTGAAGCCGTACTTGGCGCGCAGCCACGGCCACCACGCCACCGTCGCCGCATCGGAGATCATGATCGGCTTGCCCTTCATGTCGGCCAACCGTTTCACATCCGGCCGTGGATGCGTCAGCAGCACCTGCGGGTTCTTTTGGAAGATCGCCATCACCGCCTTGATGCCGGCGCGCTGCTTGACCAGGTTCATCGCGATGAACGCATCGGAGCCGATGCCGAAATCCGCCGCGCCGCCGGCCAGCATCTGCGGCACGTTCACCGTCGGCCCGCCCTCGATGATCTGCACGTCGAGGCCTGCCTTCCTGTACAGCCCAAGCGCCAGCGCCTCGTAGAACCCGCCATGCTCCGCCTGCGCCTTCCAGTCGGTAACGAAGCGGATCTTGGTCAGTGGCGCCGGCGCAGTAGCCGCCTGAACCGCAACCGGCAGCAGCGTCAGCGCCGCCAGCATCATCACCCATCTGCGCATGCGGAATCCTTTCGCCGGTCTGGCCCTCTGCATAGCAAACGATGCGAAACGGACCAACGCCCAGGGCCGCATCTGTCACCAAAGGCCGCTACGCAGCGTCGGCCCGAAGGGTCATAATGCCGCCATGCCGCCGGAAGCATCTGCCACACCCTTGCGCGCCCGAGCCGTCCTTCTCGGCGACCGCCTCAACATCGACCGCGCGCTCTACGAACAGGTGGTCTCCGCCACGCCTTTCGCCTTACGCATAGGGCAGGGCTTCGCCGTCGCCTTCCGCTATGGCGCCGCTGTCCTCGTTGGCCTCACGCCGGAGGAAGAAGCCGCCGCGCTGGCCCGCCTCTCCACCGATCTCGCCAACCCCATCAGCCCCCAGGATGAAGAGCGCGTCGCCATCGCGCTGCTGGCCGAGGGCGACGAGGGCCCGCAGCCAGACGGCATCCTCTGCCTGCGCACGCTCGACCTGCCGCGCGTGCTCGTCATCGCCGACATCCTCGCCAAGTCCGTCGCGCTGGCGCGCTACGAGCGCGAGATCGCCCAGGTCTTCGACACCATCGAGCCCGCGGCCCAGGCCATGTCGGAGACCGGCCGCATCCCGCGCGCCCGAGGCCCGCTGCTGCGCCTGATCGGCTCCGCGCTGCTCGCGCAGCACCGGTTCGTCGGCCGCATCGCGGTGGCCGAAAAGCCCGACGTGCTGTGGGACCAGCCTTCGCTCGAGCGCCTCTACGCGCGGCTCGAGGACGAATACGAGATCGTCGAGCGCGGCACGCTGCTCAACGGCAAGCTGACCGTGATCGGCACCGTCGCCGAAACCTTCACCGACATGATCGACACCGCGAGATCGACCCGCCTGGAAATCCTGATCGTGGTGCTCATCCTCGCCGAACTCGTCATCGCCGCGGTGCAGCTGTTCCACTGACGCCCTCGTTTCCTCCCCCGTTTACGGGGGAGGGGATAATGCTATCTCGAAATCGAGCCACACTTTGGGCACCGGTCAGTTCTTGAAATCGTTCTGGGAATTTGATCGCTTCTCGAACACCTCGTGCCTAGTTCTCTCGTCTCGGCAGCAAGCGATCAAAACGCGTCAGAAGCGCGGACCAATATTGGTATCCTTTCAGATTGCCCTTATCCTTGAGCGTAGCGCACTCTTTCTCTACCCGTGCTCGCGTCTTGGCATGCCAGTCGAGACTATTCGCGCTAGCATCGAACGCAGCCCGTAGAAAATGCAAGCTATCGAACCCGTCGTCTTCTCGCACCAGATATGAGTCGTGCTTTAGCAGTTTCGCAGCTTCCGGGCTCAGGAGCACTCTGGGCTCATGCGCGAAGTTCGACTCCAGTTCATAAGCCTCCACGAGAGCCGGACCAAAGACTACGCGGCCTTCATGAAAAAGATCGCCGACCGCGATCCCTCCTCGAACTGCACACCCAAAGTCTATCGCACGCATAAAGATTCGCGCCACGTCGTGCGCGAGATAGTGCACTGCTGCGTGCTCACGGATATCAAGTTTCCTCATCCTGTCGAGTCTGAATGAAAAAACGATATTGTCTGAGAATGCCGATATCGCAGGCCTTAGCGACACCTCTCGACGTTGTTCGCTTTTTGCGATCTCTGCGATGTTGAACTCACCAACCGCGTCAGCGAGTTGCTTCAACAGCCCTAACACTTGCTGGAGCCGCACTTCATCGTTCTGGCGAATGATCGAGCTAAAACCAAGTAGATCAATGAACGCGACGATTTGTTTCGTAAGCATCTGTCTCGCTCCGGCGACATCCACAATGGGGAGTTAAATCAAAGCGCTTTGGCCGCCCTCAAATCAATCGGATTCAATTCCAGCGGCGTTTGATGCCAGGACGGCGTCGATATGTATGCCCTCACTCCATGAGCGTGATGACGTTGTCGATCCGGACGGAAGTTATTGCAGCGGGCGTGATTCTCTCTACGTCATCGCGCGATATTTTTCCGATAATCGTGACATCGACGGAATCGAACGAGAGGACATAGCAAACGCTGTCGCTACTGCTTGCGGAGCACTGCTCCACGGAGTCCATCTTCGAGAGATCATCCAGCGACAGAAGCCATTCGCGGCAGGTAAGCGTCCCGTGCTTGTCACAGAGTGTGGGCACCAAGCCACCCGCCCTCACATTGTCCTCGGCCATGCGAAAAAGGTTCGCGGCGAGAATGGCGTCTGTGACGTGTGGTGCCGCAATCCATCTCGCCGCGGCGCCTGGGTGCGACGCATCACAGGCCGTCACAGGATAGCTCGTCCCCGGAATGAAGCCGGGAACGGGCAATTGTGCGATATGAAATGTGGCTTGGGCTTCAACGCCAACAGGTCGCCGTTCGTCGTCGAGCCATTTTCCTGTCGCGTCGAATTTGCCCTGATATTGGTATTGAAGCGTGACTCGGTCTTGACGACAGACATAGGGATAAGTTGTCGAATACGGCTGTGTAACAAACGTCGTAGCTTCGACGTTGTGGCTTTTGTCTTGCGTAAACTTGCCGACGGGTTTGAGCAACGAGAGCAGGTGTTGAATCACGACTTGATCCGCCTCAGTCGGAGATAACGCCAACCACTCCTTCGACTGCGTATCCTGCGCTCCGACCAGTCCTGAGACGACCTTGGTTTTTTCGGCAAGCGCCCCAGAGGGCATACAAAGCGATCCCCCAAGCAAACAGGCCAACACTAAATCCCAATGCACAACTCGGCTCATCAGCTACTCCATTGCCGCTGTCGCCTTGGCAAGAATACCACGAAGGGAATGACTGGTTGTGAAGCAAGTCTGAAACGACAAAGCATCGGGCATATAGACTACAACGTCAGGGGTGTTATGCCCGCCTACCTCGACGAGCGCACGGTTCGTTGTCACCAAGTCTCATCACGTAGGTCCGGCTTATTCACTGAATTGTCCGCCAGCAAATTCCCGGAAGTAATTCTGGACCCTTGACCGGTGCCCAAAGTGTGGCTCGTTTTCGAGATAGCATTGTCCCCCCGTTTACGGGGGAGGCGACGCGAAGCGGAGTGGTGGAAGGGGTTCGCAGCACCGGCAGTGTTAGGTTCGCTCACGGGGATTCTCCCCATCCGTCTCGTCGCGCTAACGCGCGGCGATTCACCTTCCCCGTAAACGGGGAAGGGACCTACTTCTCATACAGATAAAAACACCCGATCAGTGTCGTCTTCGGATCATCGTCCGCGGTCATCAGCGTGAAGCTGCGCTGCGGCGCCAGGTCGAGTTCGCACGAGTGCATTCCGTCGCTCGCCTCGCACTTGGCGATCTTCTTCTTGAGGACGTCCTCGAACGTCTTCTTCGCCGTGTCGTAGCTCGCCTCCACGAACACCGACAATCCCACGCCCATCCCCACGCTCTGCGGAAACACCTTCAGCACCTTCAGCCCCGCGACCGTCGTCGGCGCCTTGGGCAGGAACCACGGATCGTTGTCGTGCGGCGTATAGGCGGCGCGGAAGTGCTCGCCCAGCGCCTTCAGCTTGGCGGGATCGCTCTTGCTCCAGTCGAGCCAGGAGTCCTGGCACGCCGCCATGCGCGCAATGCTCGCATCCTCCGCCGCCCGCACCGGCGCGCACACGGCAATCGCGCCCAGCACGGCACCAGCCACAATGGTCCGAACGCTCATGGCAGACCCTCCACCGCGATCCTGTCATGGCCCGCAACAGCGGGCCATCCAGGTGCCGCCTGCGCTGTGATCGCACAAAAGGTACGCGGCATTGGGTTGGCGGGCGGCAATGCCGCGCACCGGAAATCAAGCCCGATACGGAATCACCACCGGCAGGCTCTCGAAGCCGTGCACGAAGGACGACCAGTTCAGCACCGGCTCGCCGACCACCTTGATCTCCGGGAAGCGCTTCAGGATCTCTTCCCAGATGATGGTCAGCTGCATCTCCGCCACGCGGTTGCCGACGCAGCGGTGGATGCCGAACCCGAACGACAGGTGCTGGCGCGGCCGCGCCCGGTCGATGATGTACTCGTTCGGCCGCTCGACCATGGTCTCGTCGCGGTTGCCAGAGATGTACCACATCGCGACCTTGTCGCCCTTCCGGATGGTCTTGCCGCCAAGCTCGACGTCGCGCAGCGCGGTGCGCGACATGTAGGCCAGTGGCGTCTGGTAGCGGATCGTCTCCGACACCATCGGCAGCACCAGGTCGGGATTGGCGCGCAGCTTCGCGTACTGATCAGGGTTCTTGTTCAGCTGGAACACGCTGCCGCTGATCGTGTTGCGCGTCGTGTCGTTGCCGCCCACGATCAAGAGGATCACGTTGCCGTGGTAGGTCTCGCGCGACATGTTCCGCGTCGCCGGATTGTGCGCCATCATCGAGATCAGGTCGTTCGACGGCGGGCCGTTCAGGCGCTCGTTCCACATCTGCTCGAACGTGCCGAAGCACTCGAACATCGCCATGCCCTTCTGCTCCCAGCTCTCGACGGGGCCGTGGCCCGGCTGGTTCATCACCATGTCCGACCACCAGGTCAGCTTGCGCCGGTTCTCGAACGGGAAGTCGAACAGCGAGGCCAGCGTCATGGCCGTCAGTTCCTTCGACACCAGGTCGACCCAGTCGAACTCCTTGCCGATCGGCAGCGAGTCCAGGATCTGCCCGGCGCGCTCGCGCACCACCGGCATCATCGTCTGGATGTTGGCCGGCGCCACCGTCGGGCTCACTGCCTTGCGGCCGAGGCTGTGCTCCGGCTCGTCCATCGTGATGAACCCCGCGCCGCCGCCGCGCCGCGGCTCCTGGCCCAGCGCCCGCAGGGCGGCCTCGGCCTTCTCCTGGTCCGCCAGGTTGGCCAGCGCGATGCCGTCGGCCGACGAGAACGCCTCGTGGTTGGTGTCGACCGCCATGATGTCGTTCCACCGGGTCACCGACCAATAGGGCCCGAACTCGCTCTCGGGCGTGAAATGCACCGGGTCCTCGCGGCGCAGGCGCTCGAACACCGGCCACAGCGTGTCGTTGGCGAACCGGTCCACCCTGGCCGGGTTCAGCTTCTCCAGCGGCATGGCCGCGATGTCTTCGGCCGTCTCGACCTTGACTGCAATATTCATGGCGTCCTCCAACGCAATTCTCTGCCCATCGTCTACGAACCGGGGAGCGGGTCAAGGGCGTTGCCCTTTCCTCCCCCGTTCACGGGGGAGGGGGACCATCGCGAAGCGATGGTGGAGGGGGTACGCAGCACCGAGCGGCTCAGAACTCGCTCGACCGGGATTCTCCCATCCGTCTCGCACCGCTGAGGCGTCGCCTTCCCCATAACGGGAAGGAAAACCGTCACTCCGTCCGGTACGCCTCGCCTCGCATGCTGGCGTACCACCGCCGTCCCGCTGGTGTAAAGTTGCTGCCGATGACGATGCCCGCTATCGCCGACATTCGCAGGCTCCGCCCCGCCGCAACCGTGGCGGAGAAGATGATCAAGGTCGATCACGCGGGCGAAAACGGCGCAGTGAACATCTATCGCGCACAGAGGTTGGTGGCGCGGATCAGGGCGCCGTCTCTCCTGTCGCAATGATGGAATTCCAGCAGCACGAGGAAGAGCACCGCCGGATATTCCAGCAGCACCTGTCGCAGATCGGTGTCCGTCGCTGTGTCAGTTATCACCTGGCTGCTGTCGGCGGTTTCGGGCTCGGCTTTGTGACGGGACTGATTGGTCCATCCGCCATCGCGGCCACGACATTCGCAGTCGAGCACGTCGTGCTGCGTCACCTCGAAGAACAGCTCGCCTACTTGCGCACTGCCGCGCCCGACGCGCGCGATTGCGTCGGCCGCATCTATGACGACGAGCGCGAGCACCACGACGCCGCCGAGTCGCGCCTGGCCCGCGATGGTTGGCTCACGCGCCTCCTGATCGCCGTGGTGCAGTTCTCCACGGAGATGGTCATCCGCATCGGCATGCGTTAGTCCGCCCGGTACGCCTCGCAGCTCGCGTGGCGGCGCGCGGCGTCGAGCTCGGGCAGCCGCTTGTCGTCGTCGATCAGTGTACGGAAGAGAACGATCCCCGCCCGCGTCGGCGACTCGACCGTGGGAAGCCCGCTGCCCTGGCCGAAGCCCGGCGCCACGATCAGGAAGTCGACATGGTCGCCGGCCTTCCGGTCGTTCTCGACGAAGATATTGTTGGTGTCGGCGTCGAACACCGACACCGACCAGTAGGTCCTGGGCATCCCGCTCGCCCGCACGCGCACCGCACCGCCGCCGCGCTGAAGGTTGTACACGCAGGACGAATAGAGCAGGTCCGGCGAAGGCCGCACCACCCCGCGGTTGGCCGCCGTCGGCCTTGCCCCGAACACCATGTGGTTGGCGCCATGCGCCCCGCGCACGATTCCGCCCATCGTCCGCAGCATGATCGCACGCGGCAGGAACATCACGCTCGCCACATGCACCACCACCGCCACAGCCAGCGTGGCCGCGATCCATCCCAGCCAGTTCTTCATGTGCCGCAGCTCGACGTTATGGTTGGAAGCGCGATGTGCGCCGGATCTGCGGCGACCTTCGGGTCGGGATTGTAAAGCCGGATCGATAGCGAGAACGGACCCTTGGTCACCGGAATCCAGTTCTCGGGACTTGGATCGACCGACACGTTGGCAACGAAGCTGTCCCGGTTCCGCTGGATCACGCTGTTCTTCGTCACAGAATAGCGGCCCGCCGCGTTCGGGATCAGGTAGTCGTCCGCACCATAGGCGGTGATGCTCCACCAGCGCGCCGGCAGATCGCGTCCGTCGATGCGATAGGGGCAGTGCGCGTCCGCCCTCAATGGCTCGCCCGCGCTGTCGGTGTTGGCCGTGTAGTAGATCGTCTCGCTCCGGTTGAGCGCCAGAAGGCCGTGCACCGCGACGGAAGCGCGCTGGTACATGCCGCCCTCGCTCGAACCGACGGTCAGGCTCGTCTTCCACGGCCCATCGCTGACCGCGCCGCCCCAGCCGCCGCGGATCACGGTCGCCCAGGTTGCCGCCAGCCCCAGCACGACGCCGATCACCAGCACGCCCAGGATTTTCAGGAATGTCCGCATGATCCCGCCCCCGCGACAAATCTAGCATTGAACGAGAGAGCAGGGGATTTCCGTCACGCACGGTCCTCGGGGGGATCGTCTTTGAGCAAACGGAAGGCTGGTTTCATCGCGTTCCCTCCGGAACAACCGGCACCTCCGCGCGAGTGCAGGCGTTGAACTCCCGTCCACTCGCTTGAGGAGAACACTGCATGACTCGTCTTACCAGGCTGGCCGCCGTGGCGGCGATCGGCGCGGGCGCCTTCGCGCTCACCACCGGCAGCGCATCGGCCTACATCGCCTGCAACGACGTCGGCGACTGCTGGCATGTCACCGACCAGTACACCTATCCCACCGAGTCCCGTGTCATCGTTCACGGCGACGACTGGCGCTGGACGGACAGCGACACCGTTCGCTACCACTGGCGCGAGCACGACGGCCGCGGCTACTGGCGCGGCGGCATCTGGATCGGCTTCTAGCCGTCCCTCCCCCGCGAGCACCCGCGCGGGGGAGTTCCTCCCCCACCGCACGGTGCACCGCCGCCTCTCGCATCCAACCTGAATGACCTGTTCGGCTCCGGTTCATTTTGCTCCCGGCAGGATGGGCCTGTCGGGGGAATGAGGATGGAGACAACACATGACATCGCGTCTTTCGAAACTTGCGCTTGCCGCCGCCGCGGTCGGGACCATCGGACTTGCCGGCTTGATCCCCAGCGCCGCGTCGGCCGCCTACACCACCACGCGCTGCGACGGCGACGACTGCCGCGTGGTTCGCTGCGACAATGACGGCGACGACTGCTACACGATCCGCCGTTTCGACCGCGACGACTACGATCGCCGGTCCGGCTACGGCAACCGCCACTGGGTCTGCGACCGCGATGGCGACGATTGCCGGTGGGCGTACGGTCGCGGCTACGATCGCGACGACGGCCGCCCCTACCACTACGGCTGGTAACCGCGCGTGAGGCGCCGGTATTCGTGCCGGCGCCTCATGCCATCATCCCCGCCGTGGCACCCGCCCTCGGATCCTGTCGAACCCCTTCTTGATCTCGGCGAAGCGCGCGTCGAGGTTGGGTTCGAACTCGTTGTCGGTGAAGATGTGGGGCCAGTCGTTCTCGATGCCCTCGCGCACCAGCTCGCCGACATAGAGCGGATCGATGCCGGTCTCGATGCGCCCCTGCACCATCTTGATCATGTCCGCCACGACGCCCGTCGTCGGCAGCGGGCGGTCCACTTCGGCGAATCGCTCCGGCCGGTTGCGGTTCGAGTTCATGATGTTGGTGTGGATGAAGCCCGGACACAGTACCGACACGCCGATCCCGCGCGGCGCCAGCAGGGGCCGCAAGCCTTCCATCAGCGAGACCACGCCGAACTTCGACACGTTGTAGGCGCTGGCGCCCGGAAGCATCCCGGCCATCGACGCCGTCGACACGATGTGCCCGCCCTCGGCGGCGCTCTGCCGTTCGATCAGCGGGCCGAAGATCTCGACGCCCCACACCACGGCCATCAGGTTGACGTCCAGCGTCCAGCGCCAGTTCTTGTCGGTCCACCCGCCATAGCCGCCGCCGCCCGCCACGCCCGCATTGTTGACCAGGATGTGCACCTTGCCGTGCTGCGCGAGCGTCTCGTCCGCCGCCTTCTGCAATTCGGTCTTGAGCGACACGTCGGCGTGCACGCCCATGACGTCCGCGTTGGTCTTGCGTTTCAGGTCCTCGACCGCCCTGTCGCGCGCCGCGTCCTCGATATCGCACAGGACGACCTTCGCGCCCGCCTGCGCCAGTGCGGTCGAGATGCCGAGCCCTATCCCCGACGCCGCCCCCGTCACGAACGCCACCTTGCCCGCCAGATCCTTCATTGTCGTTCCTCCCTGATCTGGCGACAAGTGTTCCGGCTCCGCCGGACCAAGGCAAGCGGCGAGGACGCCTTCCCGCACGGCAACTCTGTCCCGGAACAGGTTCCTGCTGCTCCTCCGGATTGCGCAAACTCGAACGCAAGCTTCTCGACGAACGGCCATGCATCGATGCCATCAAACGCCTCCGGCTCCGCCACGGCGAACACGCATGGCTGGCGCTAGGGCCGGCATCATCACTACGGCTGGCGCAGGCGCTAACCCGGCTTGCGCGCAGCGCCAACGGCGGAGTCGCGGAGGAGAAGGGCGGAGAGCTAGTTCGTGTCCTGCCGGTCGCCGCCGCCGTCTTGCGAGGAGCCGCGGCTGTCGTCCTGGCTCTGCGGCCGGCCCTCATTGTCGCGGCCGCGGCGGTTGAACATCCAGTCCCAGAACGTGCGGTGATCCTCTGCGCCCGGCGGCGGCGTGTTGTTGGCGCCGCTGTTGCCGGTCTCGCCCGGGAAATACGCGCCGGTGCCGCCGCCGCTCTCGTCGTCGCTGCCGTTCGACGGCGTGTAGACGTCGCCATTGTCGCCGAACACCGTCTGGTCGTTGGGCGGCTGCATGTCGGACTTGTCGAGCTTGGTTGCCGGCAGGCCCTTCTCGGCCACCGTCATCGTCGCCTTCCAGATCGTCGCCGGCAGCGAGCCGCCGGTCACCGCCTTCATCGGCGAGGAGTCGTCGTTGCCCACCCACACCGCGCACACATAATCCGCCGTGTAGCCCACGAACCAGGCGTCGTGGAAATCCTGCGTCGTGCCGGTCTTGCCCGCGGTCTCGTGGCCCGGCACCGCCGCGCCCATGCCGGTGCCGTGCGAGACGACGCCGGCCATCATCGCCACCAGGTCCTTGTTCACATGGCTCGCGACGATGCGCTCGCGCTGGTCGTCGCTCTGGAACTGCCGCTTGTAGAGGACGTGGCCGCCCGCGTCGTCCACTTCCGTCACAAGGTAGGGATAGACTTTGTAGCCGCCGTTCGCGAACACGGCATAGGCCCGCGTCATCTCCATCGGCGTTACTTCGCTCGTGCCCAGCGCGATCGACGCGTTCTGGTCCAGCTTGCTGTCGATGCCCACGCGCTGCGCCGCCGCGATCACGTTGTCGACGCCGACCTCCTGCGCCAGGTTCGCGGTGATGGTGTTCACCGAATGCGCCAGCGCGTCGGCCAGCGTCATCGTCCCGAAGCTGCGCCCGCCGAAATTCGTCGGCGTCCAGCCGTTGATGTTCACCGGCTCGTCGGCGCGCTGGTCCCAGGGCTGCAACCCGCTCTCCAGCGCTGCGAGATAGACGAACGGCTTGAATGACGATCCCGGCTGGCGATGCGCCTGCGTCGCGCGGTTGAAGGTGCTCTCGTTGTAGTCGATGCCGCCCACCATCGCGACCACCGCGCCGTCGGGCTTCATCACCACCACCGCCGACTGGCTCGCATGCACCTTGGGCCCGCTCTTGGCGATCACCCGCGCCGCGTCCACCCGCGCCGCCTCCTGGATACGGGGGACCAGCGCCGTGTGCACGATCAGGTCGACGTTGGGCGCCACGCCGTCGCGGGTGGCCAGCTCGCGTGCCTGGTCGGCGGCGGTGTCGAAGTAATAGTTCTGCGCGTCCTCGGCCACGCGGTCGCTGATCACCGCCGGCGAGGCGATGGCCGCATCGGCCTGCGCCTGCGTGATCGCGCCGGTCTCCACCATTGCGCGCAGCACGATCTTGGCCCGCGCCTGCGCCCGGGGCAGGTCGCGCCGCGGCGAGAACACCGAAGGCGCGCGCGTCAGCGTCGCCAGCATCGCGGCTTCCGGCAAGGTCAGCTCGCTCGCCGATTTGCCGAAATAGACATGCGCCGCGCCATCCACGCCATAGGCGCCCGCGCCCAGATAGATGCGGTTCAGGTACAGCTCCAGGATCTGCTTCTTGGTCAGCGTCTTCTCGAGCCGCGTCGCCATCAGCAGTTCTTCCAGCTTGCGGTTGAGCGTCTTCTCCTGCGTCAGGAAGACGATCTTCACCGTCTGCTGCGTGATCGTGCTGCCGCCCTGCACCGCGTGACCGTGCTCGAAGTTCACCCACAGCGCGCGCGCCAGCCCGCGCGGGTCGAACCCGCCATGCTCGTAGAAATTCCGGTCCTCCATCGCGAGGAACGCGGCCGGCAGGTAGGCCGGCATCTGCTCCAGCGTCAGCCGCTGGCCGATGATCGCGCCCCGGTGCCCGGCCTCGCGGCCTTCCGCATCCAGGAAGGTGAACGCGATCGGCCGGTTCACCGCATAGAGGTCGTGCGACATGTCCAGCGGCGCGGCGAACCACGACAGGATCGTGGGCGCCAGGAAGAACAGCGCCAGCGGCACGCCGATCGCCGCGGTGATGATTGCGGTCAGCGGCGCGAAGAACCGCCGCCGCGCATGGAAGAAGTGGCCCAGCGCGTTCAGATTCTCGCCCACGCTGTCCAGGAACCCGTTATTGCCAGCCATCGGCCGCGTCAGTCGCCCAGATTTGAGGCCGTTTCAAGACCTTAGCGGTTAACGCACCGGTAATGCCCGGCGATCCCCGGCGTTTGGCCTCTGCTTCATCTTTGCGCCACCGCCCCGCGCGGCATTTCCTGCGCGGCCAGCGTGTTCAGAACGTGCAGTTCGAATGAGCCCGACTCCGATCCGAACCGCCTGTCCTTGTTGCCTGACGGTCCGGGGTCTAGTCTTCCCGATAGGTACTGGATGGAAGCTATGAGCGACGCCGTCGGCCCTGGCGATCTGGTTCTGTGCATCAATGCCGCTCCCAACCATGCCACCGGCCGGCCGGTGCCGCTGGTGGCCGGTGAGACCTATCGCGTCGTCGCGGTCATGGAATATGCCTGCCCGTGCGGACGTTCCGATGCGCTGCTGGATGTCGGTGTCGATTTCGCCTGGTGTCAGACGCGCTTCCGGCTCCTTCCCAAGCCCAGGGCCGAGAAGAAGACGCGCCGCGTTTCCGCTCCGAAGGAGAAGGAGACGGTTCGATAGACCGCCCCCTCTGTGCACGCGCCCCTGCATCACATTGGAAACCTTATGCTGACCGCCACGCGGAACACCGCTAAGCACGCCGCCTTCTCGGGGGGCGCGATGCGCGGCACTGGATTCTCGGCATGATGCTTGTCTGCGCACTGGCGACGCCCGCCGGTGCCGACAGCGACGATGCGCATGAGCCCACGCTCGCCATGCTCGGCGCCGAGTGGGGCCTCACCGGCGGTGAATCCGCCTACGGCCCCGCGATCGGCATCGAGACCACGCCGTTCGGCGGCTGGCTGGAGTTCGAAGCGGCGTTCCAGCCCATGTTTCGCCCGCACCACACCGAGTGGCAGACTCCTTCGACACCTCGCTCGACTTCATCTACTGGCCGGCCATGGACCGCCGCGTCGGCCTTTTCCTCGAGCCCGGCTACCAATACAGCTTCGCCGCCGGTCACGATCAGTCCTTCACCCTGACCGCCGGCGTCGCGATCCCGCCCTGAGGCGCGCGAAGCGCATCGATCAATTCTCACGCGGAGTCGCGGAGCAATGAACGGCCTCGGCTTCTCTGCGCGCCAAACGACGTCCCTGGTGACCCGAAAAAAAATTTCGTCCGCAATAAGATTACACGGCGTTCGATAAGTCGCCCGACTTATCGAACGCGCTCGGCTCGCCGTCTCTTTCGCGTCAAGGCGTTAGCGCGTGTTCGCCGCATCGCACGCGACAGAAAATTTTTTTCGAAAAAAAATATCTGCCCCCTTGTACCGCGCGGTCGAACACCCCACCTGAGCTACATCCCCCAAGGTGTAAGCAGATGACAACGAGCCCGGAAGCGGCGCGCGGCGATGTCGCGCGTTCGCACCCTCACCATTGGATCAACGTAACCGCAGAGGACATCCCGCCCGGATGGATCGACGACATGGTCAAACGACTCTTTGAAGAACTGAACAGACAGATGCTGCGCTTCGAGAACGCGGCGAAGAAGGAGGTCAAGGAAGACAACACGCCCGACCTGCGCGAGCAGGATTCGCTCACGCTCGCGCGCCTGGAAGGCACGCTCAACCGTCTCAACAAGCTGGATATGCAACGTGCCTCGCTTCGCCACACCAAGAACGCCCGCAAACGCCGCGACGTCCGGGCCGCCCTACGACAGAATTTCTGGAAGCAATTCAGCCGGAAACAGATGGCGAAGGGTCTGGAGGCGTTTGATGAATCGGAATGTCACGACCTCTACGACGATTGGTACCTGCGTGCCCGCGACGAACAGCTCCCGCCGCCCGGAAACTGGCGCATCTGGCTGTTCCTCGGCGGCCGCGGCGCCGGAAAGACGCGTAGCGGCGCCGAATGGATCGCGGAAGGCGTCGACGGCGGCGCCATGCAACGCATCGGCCTCATCGGCGCCACGCACAGCGATGCGAGAGCCGTCATGATCGAAGGCGTCTCCGGTCTCCTGAGTGTCGCGCCCGGCGCGAACTACGAGCCCAGCAACCGCCGCGTCCTCTTCCCGAATGGTGCGATCGCCACGGTTCTCTCGGCAGATGAACCCGACGCCATTCGCGGCCACCAGTTCGACGCGTGCTGGCTTGATGAATGGGCCAAGCACCAGGACCCGCAGGCGACGCTCGACATGGCGCTGATGGCGCTGCGCCTGGGCGAGGACCCGCGCATGCTGGTCACCACCACGCCGCGCGCGATCGAGCCGATGCTGAACCTGCGCACCATGCCCGACGTCGCCGTCACCGTCAGCCGCACGAAAGACAACGCAAGCAACCTCGCGCCCGGATTCCTCGAAACGATGGAGAAGCGTTACTTGGGCAGCCGCCTCGGCCGCCAGGAGCTCGACGCCGAGATCATCGAGGACAACGACGCCGCGCTCTGGCGCCGCGAATGGATCGAATCAACCCGCATCAGGATCGCGCCCGCGCTCCAGCAGGTCGTCGTCGCCATCGACCCCGCCGTATCAATCTCGGGAGACGAAACCGGCATCATCGTCGCTGGCAAGGACGCCGAAGGGCAGGGCTATGTCCTGGCCGATCTCAGCATCGGCGGCGTCACGCCCTCCCAATGGGCCGCCCGCGCCGCCAACGCCTTCGTCGACTACAAGGCCGACCGCGTCATCGCTGAAGCCAACAACGGCGGCGACACGATCAAGTCCGTCCTCGCCAACGCGCAGCAGAACCTGCCGGTGCAAACCGTCCACGCCACGCGGGACAAGCGCACGCGGGCCCAACCCATCGCGACGTTGTACGAACAACGCCGCATCCACCACATCGGCGTCCACGCAGAATTGGAAGACCAACTCTGCAACTACGACGGCGAGGGCTCATCGCCAGACCGCCTAGACGCTCTCGTCTGGGCGCTCACATACCTGTTCCCGATAACCAAAACCGCCGAACCCAGGATCAGAACCTTTTAGCCAAAGAGATCTCCCTCTCCCCCTTTGAGGGGGAGAGGGCAGGGGTGAGGGGGCGCTGATGCAAAGCGCGACATTCGCCGGTGGCATCTCCCCTCCGTGCCATCACGAACGGTTCGCAAGCTGCACCGCCCCCTCACCCAACCCTCTCCCCCGCTAACGCGGGGGCGAGGGCTTTCAATTCCAGGAGACCCAACCATGCTCGACTTTCTCAGCCGCCGCCGCGACGGCGCGTCCGCGCGAGCGGGAGCGCCCAACAACAATGCTGCGCCGGAACGCAAATCCGCCCCCCTCATCGCCCTCTCCCTCACCGCCCGCACAAGCTGGGGCTCCCGCGACTACGCCGGCCTCTCGCGCGAGGGCGTGATGCGCAACGCCGTCGTCTATCGTTGCGTGCGCATGATCGCGGAGGCCGCGGCCTCCGTCCCCTTCCTGCTCTACGACGGCGCGCAGGAGCTCGACACCCATCCGCTCCTCACGCTCCTCACCCACCCGAACCCAGAGGAAGACGGCGCCCAGTTCTTCGCGCGCTGGTACGCGTTCCTGCAATGCGCCGGCAACGCTTACATGGAGGCCGCGACGGCGGGCGGCGAACCGCGCGCCCTCTACACGCTGCGCCCCGACCGCGTCGCCATCGTGCCGGGCGCGCGCGGCTGGCCGATCGCCTACGACTACACCGTCGACGGCAGGACCACGCGCATCGCGCGCGACGCCGCGACCGGCTTCCTGCCCGTGCTGCACGCGACGCTGTTCCATCCGCTCGACGACCACTATGGCCTCTCGCCCGCGCAGGCCGCCGCCAACGCGATCGAGGTCCACAACGCCGGCGCCGCCTGGGTGAAAGCCCTGCTCGACAATGCCGCGCGGCCAAGCGGCGCGCTCGTCTACCGCGGCCCCGACGGCGCCCCCGCGCTGACCGAAGAGCAGCACACGCGCCTCAAGCGCGAACTCGAAGACGCCTACTCGGGCGCCACCAACGCCGGCCGCCCGATGGTGCTCGAAGGCGGCCTCGACTGGAAAACCATGAGCCACAGCCCCGCCGACCTCGACTTCGCCACCACGCGAGACGTCGCCGCGCGCGAGATCGCGCTCGCGTTCGGCGTGCCACCCATGCTGCTGGGCATCCCCGGCGACAACACCTATTCCAACTACCGCGAAGCCAACCTCAGCTTCTGGCGCCAGACGGTGCTGCCGCTCGTCGCGAGAACATCGTCCGGCGTAACCCGCTGGCTCGCGCCGCGCTTCGGAGAAACCCTCCGCGTCGGTTACGACCCCGACGCCGTAGATGCCCTGGCCATAGAACGCGAATCCATCTGGGACCGCCTAAACCAGGCCACGTTCCTCACCACCAATGAGAAACGAGCCGCCGCGGGTTACGGAGCTACCAATGAACCTCTGTAACTCCCTCGCCCCCGCTTTAGCGGGGGAGAGGGCCGGGGTGAGGGGGCGGCAAAGCCGCGCGCCGCGATTACCATTTGGCATCGCGGCTGATGCAAACCACCAACTAGGATGCGCTGCATCAGCGCCCCCTCACCCTGGCCCTCTCCCCCACATGCGTGGGAGAGAGGGTAGAGTTAGAGTTGTTACCATGGTGACCGAGGACCGGAAGTCAAAACGAAAAGCGCATGCGCTCAACCGCTCGCGCGCCCGCGAGATGCGTCACAACCCTGTCTCGATGGAAGAGGTGTTTTGGGATGCCGTCCGCAACCGCAAGCTCGGCGGCTTCAAGTTCAAGCGGCAGTACCTGATCGGCAACTACATCGCCGATTTCGTCTGCCTGGAACACCGGCTCGTCATTGAACTCGACGGCAAGCTGCATGAAGGCCGCGAAGGTTACGATGCTGCGCGCGACGCGTTCTTCCGTACCAAAGGGTTCGATGTCTACCGCATCATGAACGAAGACATGGCGCACAACTTCGCTTCTGTCATGAGCAGCATCTTGCACGAACTGACAGCCCCCTCACCCCAACCCTCTCCCCCACTACGTGGGGGCGAGGGAGAGGCAAAGGCATTACCCTCGCCCCCGCGGAGCGGGGGAGAGGGCAGGGTGAGGGGGCGCTGATGAGAAGATCCGCAATTGCTTTTCTTCTTCTGTCGCTCGCAACACCGGCATTTGCACTCGATCACCTCGAGCCAGAGCGTTCATCGTTCGACACCAAGGCGAACCTATGGGATGTCGACTACAACGACATGGTGCTGACGAACTTCAAAGATCTCTCCGGACACGACGTCGTCGGAAGAATGATTGGCCTTCCATCATTCCACCATGAGTATGGGGTCGGCCTTTCGATCCATTTGGGCGAGTGGAAAGTAATCGCCGTCGAATCGAAGATGCAGCTTTGGGGATACTACGGTCGCACGCCCGCAGAAATCGCGGAAACTCACCTGCCGCCAGATTGGCGCGACATACCGGTGGACCGATGTGAAAAGCGGATCGATTCAGCGCTTGGCGCACGTATCGCCAATCTGTGGGAGGTCATGCTGTCTGCAACGCGTTTTCAGGAAGGCGAGGCCGTTCGTTGGGGCGCCGACGGTAAACCGCAGAGCGGCCGCGAAATCATCGTCGGCGGCGACGGCGAGACGTTTCACTTTTCGGCTTCAAGAATGGCTGGGACAACCTGGTCGCCGGCGCCGGACTCGCCGCCGGGCATGTTGGTCGACGTGGCAGAGGCGATGATCGCCTACTGCCGCAACGACAGTCCAAGGAACTTGGCGGCAATCGAACAGAAGACCGCCGCTCTCGAACACAAACTCGACGAAAGCAAATGACATGACCATCGCCGACACGCTCCAGCCCGTGCTGGAGAAGAAGTTCCCGGCCGCCCTCGTGGCGGCTTTTATGCTGGTTGCTACGACTCCCGCGAGTGCCAGTGAAATCAAGGCCCGGTATTGCGCAACTGTCGCCGCGCATCACGCCGCCGATCGCAAGGCCGATCGGCAGCTCTCGTCGCTTATGGATGCCTTTGCCAGGCGCCACGAACTCGGGCTGAACGGAGAGCATCAGGTAGGCACCGATGAGTATCGTGGGGTGTCGGCGATACTCGACGTCACATTCGGCATGGGCGAGTTCGGCGCTGTCGTCGCTCTGTACTCGGAAAAGGCAAGCGACAACGCGTTGGTCGCGGCGCTGGATGGATATCTGCGCGACGATGTTGCGCCGGTCTTCAAGGTGACGCTGTGCAACCGCATTCCGGGGTTTCAGGCGCCCACGCTTTCGACAACGATCCGTTAGGAACTACAATGACCATCGCCGACACGCTCCAGCCCGTGCTGGAGAAGAAGTTTCCGGCCGCCCTCGTGGCGGCCTTTTTGTTGCAGAGCGCCGGCGCCATTTACTGGGCCGGCTCCGCCTCCAACCGCATCGCGGTGCTGGAGCAGACGCAGCTGCGCAACCAAACCACCATCGACCGCGTCGCCGTGATGCAGGAACAGATCGCCGAGATGAAACAGCAACTGACGCGGATCGAAGCGAAGCTGGACCGCAGCGCGTCGACCGCTTCTGCACCTTAAACACCACCGTCATTGCCGGGCTTGTCCCGGCAACCCAAGAACACCCAGGCTGCAAGCAAAAGTCCGGCGCGTGCCGAGCCAGTTCTGCGCCGCCCCTGATCTTGGATGGCCGGCACGAGGCCGGCCATGACGGCTGGGGTTAAGGCGCGCGCAAGCAACTCCGCGAACTCCGCGCCTCCGCGTGAATCAAAGGATCACCATCAAATGCCCACCATCATCCACCACGCGAGGCATCGCCTCGCGCGCACCCTTACGCCTGCGCGCATCGCCGCGCTCGGCCGCGACGAGTTCGAAGGCTACGCCTCGCTCTTCCACGTGGCCGACGGTGCGGGCGACATCGTCGTCCCCGGGGCGTTCCAGCGTTCGCTCAACCGCCGCCCGCCCGCACGCGTGCGCATGCTCTACCAGCACTTCGCGCACGAACCGATCGGCACCTGGGAGGAAATCCGCGAGGACGCCAAAGGCCTCTACGTCCGCGGCCGCCTTGCCACCGAAAGCGATCGCGCCCGCGATGTCGCCGCGCTGATCCGCGCCGGCGCGCTCGACGGCCTGTCGATCGGCTTCAAGACATTGCGTGCGCGCCGCAATGCGGCGCTTGGCACGCGCACACTGTTGGAAATCGAGCTCTGGGAAATTTCGGTCGTGACCTTCCCGTTGCTCGCCGGAAGCGAGGTCACGGCCATCGGTGAGAAGAACGACGCCGCGAAGCTACGGCACGCCGCACAAGTTCTTCGAACCTGAATCCCAACTGTCATCCCCGGCGAGCGCGAACGCGCCAGCGTTCGCGTGAGGGAAGGGGACCCACGACTGGGCTCGGAGCCTGGCCATGGATCCCCTTCCCCTCACGCCGCTGCGCGGCGTTCGGCCGGGGATGACAGCTTTTTGTTGCACCCAAGGAGAAAGTAGAAATGGAATACGAAACCAAGACCGCCACCACACCCGAGATCAAGTCGGCCTTCGACGACTTCCTCGCCGCCTTCGAGCAGTTCAAGCAGGCCAATGACGACCGCCTGACCCAGCTCGAACGCCGCAGCGCCGACGTCGTCACCGAGGAGAAGGTGGACCGCATCAACAAGGCGCTCGACGACCAGAAGCGCGCCCTCGACACGCTGCTGCTCGACGCATCGCGCCCCAGCCTCAGCACCGAGCGCAAGGCCGCGACCGACCGCGACCAGCTCGAACGCAAGTCCGCCTTCGACCGCTACGTGCGCAAGGGCGACGCCACCGCGCTCGATCAGCTCGAGCTGAAGACCGCGTTCTCCGCCGGCTCGAACGCCGACGGCGGCTACACCGTGCCGCTCGAGATCGAGAGCACTATCGACCGCGTGCTGGCGAAGGCCTCGCCGATTCGCGCCATCGCCACGGTGCGCCAGATCGGCGGCAACGTGTATCGCAAGCCCATCGCCACGTCCGGCGCCGCCACCGGCTGGGTCGCGGAGACCGACGCGCGGCCGCAGACCAATACGCCCACGCTCGCGGTGATCGACTTCCCGGCGATGGAGCTCTACGCCATGCCCGCTGCGACGCCGACCCTGCTCGACGACAGCGCCGTCGACATCGAACGCTGGCTGGCCGACGAGGTGCAGACCGTGTTCGCCGAGCAGGAAGGCGCCGCCTTCGTCTCCGGCAACGGCACGTCGGCGCCGAAGGGCTTCCTGACCGAGACCATTGTCGCCGACGCGAGCTGGGCCTGGACGAGGCTCGGTTACATCGCGTCGGGCGCCGACGGCGCCTTCGCGTCGACGAACCCGGTCGACAACCTGGTCAACCTCGCCTATGCGCCGAAGCAGGCCTATCGCGCCAACGGCACCTGGGTGATGAACCGCAAGACCGAAAGCGTGATCCGCAAGTTCAAGGACACGACCGGCAACTACATCTGGAGCCCCGGTGCCAGTGCGGGTCAGTCGCCCACGCTGCTCGGTTACCCCGTCGCCGAAGCCGAAGACATGCCCGACATCGCGAGCAACTCCTACAGCATCGCATTCGGCGACTTCGCCCGCGGCTACCTGATCGTCGACCGCATCGGCATCCGCGTCCTGCGCGACCCGTACTCGGCCAAGCCCTACGTCCTGTTCTACACCACCAAGCGCGTCGGCGGCGGCGTCCAGAACTACGAAGCCATCAAACTGATGAAGTTCGCGGCGTCTTAAGGGCCGCCTCCGCCCTTCGCAGCTAACGCTGCTACGGGCACCTCCCCCGCCAGTGTGCTTCGCACACGCGGGGGAGGCGGGCCTTCCCGCGCTGAACCAAAAACCGTCACCATGGCCGGGCTCGACCCGGCCACCCAGCGCCGCGCGCAAGCGCGGCAGATGATTCACGCGGAGTCACGGAGAACGCGAAGGGTTCCGCCACTCCGCGAACTCCGCGTGATATTTTTTCAAGGAGCATCACATGCCCTTAACATTGAACACCCCACCGGCCGCCGAGCCCGTCACGCTCGCCGAGGCGAAGCTCCATCTCAGGGTCGACACCACAGACGACGACACGCTCATCACCCGCCTGATCGCCGCCACAAGAGCCCGCGCCGAATGGCACACCGGCCGCGCCTTCGTCACCCAGGGCTGGACGCTCCACCTCGATGCCTGGCCGCTCGATGGCGTGATCGAGCTCCCGCTCCCACCGCTGCAATCGGTGACCAGCATCGTCACGACCGCGCGAGACGACACCACGACAACCCTCGACCCGGGCCTCACCATCGTCGACACCGCCTCGGCGCCCGCCCGCATCGCGCTCGCCGAGAACACCGCACCGCCCACGAACCTGCGAGCGATCAACGGCATCGCCGTCACCTTCACCGCCGGCTATGGCGACGCCAGCACCGTCCCCGCGCCGATCAAGGAAGCCATCCTCGATCTCACCGCCGCCATGTACACCAACCGCGGCGACCTCCCCGAAGAGCTGCCTTTCGATGCGCTGGCACTTCTGGCGCCGTACCGGATTTTGAAAATCTGAAAGAAACTCCCTCTCCCCCACGCATGTGGGGGAGAGGGCAGGGTGAGGGGGCGGCACCGCGCCACTGCACTTGCAGGATCCGCTGTACCAGCGCCGCGCCTCTCACCCGGGCAACAACACCGACACATCCACCCCCTCACCCCAAACCCTCTCCCCCGCTTCGCGGGGGGAGAGGGAGGAATCCGCGCAAAATGCTCTCCGAACTGAACCAGCGAGCAACCCTGCTCGCGCGCACGCTGACGCCCGACGGCGGCGGAGGCTTCGCCGAATCCTGGGAAGCCTTCGCCACCGCCTGGATCGCGCTCAAGCCGCGCGACGCCACCGACATCGTCGGCGCCGATCACCTCGAATCCAAAGTCCGCCACATCGTCACCCTGCGCCGCCGCACCGATCTCGCCGCCGGCCAGCGCCTCGCTGTCGGCCCGCGTCTCTTCCACATCCACGCGGTGCTCGACGCACATCAACCCCTCACCACTCTTCACGTGCAGGAGCTGCCATGACCGCCGCATCCTGGGCGCTGCAACAGGCCGTGTTCGCCGCCCTCGCCGCCGACGAAAACATCAAGGACATCGTCGACGACCCGCCGCGCATCTACGACAGCGTCCCCCGCGGCGCTCCGTTCCCCTACATCGTCATCGGCGAGAGCAAGGAGTCCGACGCCGGCACCGCCACCGACTCCGCAACCGCGCACACGATCACCATACACGTCTGGTCACGAGCGCCTGGCACGAAGGAATCGAGAGTCGCCACCGCTGCCGTCGTCCATTCGCTGAACGGCGCTGCGCTCACCATCACCGGCCACACGCTCGTCGACCTGCGCTGGCTCGACACCGACATCAAGCGAGACTCCGACGGCGAAACCATCCACGCGGCGATCCGCTTCCGTGCGTTGACCGAACCAAGCGAATAGCGAGTGGCGAATAGGGAAGAAGTGCCGCGGCGCCCCCTATTCGCTACTCGCTACCTCGCCCTGCCACTTCCACCAAACTCTCCAACGGAGAACCGACATGACTGCACAAAAAGGCAAAGACCTGCTCATCAAGATCGGCGACGGCGCCGATCCCGAAACCTTCACCACCGTCGCCGGCCTGCGCGCAACGACGCTCGCGTTCAACGCGAAGCCGATCGACGTCACCAACGCGGATTCCGCCGAGCAATGGCGCGAGATCCTGGCGGGCGGCGGCGTCAAATCCGCCACGCTCTCCGGCTCCGGGGTATTCAAGGACGCCGCGTCCGACGCCACGCTGCGCACGTCGTTCTTCAACCAGAGCTGTGCGAACTTTGAGGTCGTGATCCCCAGCTTCGGCACCGTCACCGGCCCCTTCAAGCTCACCGGGCTCTCCTACGACGGCCCCTATGACGGCGAGCTGAAACTCAGCCTCTCCCTCGCCTCGGCGGGCGCACTTTCGTTCGCATCCATCTAACAACCTACGAGCCCCGCCTCCTCCCGCGCGTGCGAAGCACGCTGGCGGGGGAGGTGCCCGTAGCACCGTCAGGTGCGAAGGGCGGAGGGGGAAAGGAATAAGTCATGCCCAACCGCATCCGCGGCGAGGCCGGCTTGATTGCCGGCGGCTGCCAATATCGCCTGCTGCTCACCCTCGGCGCGCTCGCCGAAATCGAAGACGGCCTGAGCCTTTCAAACCTGGGCGATGTCGCCGCGCGCCTGAAGAGCGTCCGCGCCGGAGACCTCGCCATCGTCGCCGCAGCCCTGCTGCGCGGCGGCGGCCACGACCTCTCGCCCGCCGACGTGCTGCGATTGCCCTGCGATCTCGGCACCCTGGTCACCGCCGTCACCGACGCCTTCAACGCTGCCGGTTTGACCGGGGTCCCCGTGCACTCAAGTAGCGAAGCGATGGTGCACGGGGCAAACAACCACCCTTTCGCTGGAGCGACGTGATGCACGCCGCCTTCACCACGCTGCACCTCACGCCCGCAACCTTCTGGAGCCTCTCCCTCCCCGAATGGCGAGCCCTCACCACATCGCCGCGCGGCCCCACGCTGACGCGCATCGATCTCGAACACCTGATGCAAGCGCATCCCGATTAGGCGCGCGAATGCGCGCCAACAATCTCACGCGGAGTCGCGGAGGGTTCTTGAACTCCGCGTCTCCGCGCCTCCGCGTGAACCAACAACGGAAATCCACGATGTCCGACCTCGACCAATCCCTCACCGCCGCCGCCGAGGCGCTCGACCGCTTCGTCACCGGTCCCGTGCAGACCAGCACCGCGGCCATCGAAACCGCCGTGTCGCGCAGCTTCGCTTCGGTGGAGAACACCATCGCGCGCGCCGTGATCGGCGGCAAAGCCTCGATGGACCAGCTCGTCGCCGCGATCCTCGCCGACTTCGACCGCATCGCGACGACGCAATTCATCGTCCATCCGATCGAGAACGCGCTGACCTCCATCGCCGGCGCCATCGGCGGCGCCCGCGCGACCGGAGGCCCCGTCGATGCCGGCGTGCCCTACCTGGTCGGCGAACAGGGCCCCGAGCTCTTCACGCCTGCGAGCGCCGGCGCGATCACGCCCAACACCGCATTGCGCCCCAGCATCACGGTCAACGTCACCACCCGCGACGCCTCCAGCTTCCTCAAATCCGAAACCCAGATCGCCGCGATGCTCTCCCGCGCGCTCGCAAGAGGACAGAGAAATCTATGAACGCTCGCAACAGGAAAAGCCCGGTCTCCCCCGCATGCGCGAAGCGCGTTGGCGGGGGAGGTGCCCGTAGCACCATTAGGTGCGAAGGGCGGAGGGGGTAAGTCAAATGACCTTCCACGAAATCCGCTTCCCGACCGCCATAGCCTTCCACGCCACCGGCGGCCCTGAGCGCAAGACAGAAATCGTCACCCTCGGCTCCGGCTTTGAGGAGCGCAACGCCGTGTGGGCCAATTCGCGGCGCCGCTACGACGCCGGCACCGGCATCCGCACGCTCGACGACATCCACGCCGTCATTGCGTTCTTCGAGGCGCGCCTCGGCCGCCTGCACGCCTTCCGCTTCAGGGACCCGCTCGATTTCAGATCCTGCGCCCCGCAAGCCACGCCGGGCCCCACCGACCAGCCGCTCACCGCGATCGACGCAACCACCTTCCAGCTCGCCAAGACTTACTTGAGCGGCCCGTCGAGCTGGACCCGCACCATCGCCAAACCCGTCGCCGGCACCGTTCGCATCGCCGCCGCCGGCGTCGAACAGCACAGCGGCTTCACCATCGACGTCACCACCGGCCGCGTGACCTTCGCGTCGGCACCGTCCGGTCCAGTCACCGCCGGTTTCGAGTTCGACATCCCCGTCCGCTTCGACACCGACACTCTCACGATCAACCTCGCCGACTTCACTGCCGGCGAACTGCCGAACGTCCCGCTGGTCGAGGTGCGCCAATAAACACCCTCGCCCCCACGCAGTGGGGGAGAGGGCAGGGTGAGGGGGCGGCAAAGAACGCGCAGCGTTGGAAACTTGCATCGGAGCCGATGCGAGAGCGAAGCAATGTGCATCGCATCAGCGCCCCCTCACCCAACCCTCTCCCCCGCTGAAGCGGGGGAGAGGGCAATTCGTCCTTTGGAGAAGAATAATGAAAACCCTCCCCGCCGGGATGCAATCGCATCTCGACTCCGGCGCTACCACGCTGTGCTGGTGCTGGAAACTCACCCGCCGCGACGGCGCGACGCTCGGCTTCACCGACCACGACGAACCCGTCGCCTTCGACGCGCAAACCTATGCCGCCGTCACCGGCTTCACCGCGTCCGAAGTGCAATCCACTCTTGGTCTCGCGGTCGACAACCTCACCGTCACCGGTGCCCTCGATTCCGAGGCACTGAACGAGGCCGATCTTGCCGCCGGCCTCTACGACGATGCGGCCATCGAGATCTGGCGCGTCAACTGGGCCACGCCCGCGCAACGCGTGCTCATGCGCAAGGGCAATCTCGGCGAGGTCAAGCGCGGCAGGACCGGCTTCTCCGCAGAAGTCCGCGGCCTCGCCCATCGCCTGGGCCAGCCGAAGGGCAGGGTGTTCGCCTACGCCTGCGATGCCGATCTCGGCGACGCGCGCTGTACGAAGAACATCGCCACGCCGGACTTCACGGCCACCGGCACGATCGTCACCGCGGCCAACAACCGCCGCCTCACCATCACCGGTATCGAAAGCTTCGCCGCCGGTTGGTTCACCAACGGCAAGCTAACCTTCACGACCGGCGCCAACGCCGCCCGCGCGATGGAGATCAAGCGTCACACGGCCAACACCATCGAACTCTGGCACGCCATGTCCAATCCCATCGCGCCGGGCGACACGTTCACCGTCACCGCCGGCTGCGACAAGCAGTTCGCTACCTGCAAGAGCAAGTTCGTCAACGGCATCAACTTCCGCGGCTTCCCGTACATGCCCGGCAACGACGCCGTCCTCGCCGGCCCGGCGCTCCCGCTCAACGGAGGATCACGTTATGGAAACTAGCGAATTGCGAGTGGCGAACAGCGAATTGAGGAACGCGAACCGGGATCAACAATCCCTGCTCGCTACTCGCAATTCGCTACTCGCTGACGGCGAAGCCGTCCAAATCGCCCGCACCTGGATCGGCACGCCCTACATCCACCAGGCCAGCCTCAAAGGCATCGGCTGCGATTGCCTCGGCCTGCTGCGCGGCGTCTGGCGCGAGCTCAAGGGACCCGAGCCCGAAGCCCCGCCGCCCTACGCCCCCGACTGGTCCGAGGCCACCGGCGGCGAGGCCCTGTACCAGGCGCTCGCCCGCCATCTGACCGAGATCGACCTGCGCGCACTCCGCTTCGGTGACGTCGTCCTGTTCCGCATGGCCAAATCCGCGCCCGCCAAGCACTGTGGGATCATCGCCGCGCGCGACAATCACATGACTTTGATCCACGCCCGCCAGAATCGCCGCGTATCGGAAGAGCGCCTCGCCCCTTTCTGGCACGCCAAGTTGGCATATGCTTTCCGCCTGTGATGTTCGAAATTGCCGTCATCACCCGGTCGCGCGCTTTCGCGCGATCCGGGTGACCCAATTTTGGTACCGCGCCAAAAAATGGGTCGCCCGCATGAAGCGGGCGATGACGATGTTGGAGAGAGATAGATGAAACTGCTTCTAGCCGCCGTGCTCGCCGTCCTCGTCGCCACGCCCGCCTTCGCCCAGCTCGAGGAGAATTTCCTCACCTGCGCCCACGGCGATGGCGGCGACGTGCAGATCGCCGCCTGTTCCTGGATGATCAAGCACGGCAAGCAGAAGGACGCCGATCTCGCCGTCAGCTTCGTCAACCGCGGCGTCGCCTATCAGCTGCGCGGCGACTATCCGAAGGCCGCGTTCGACTACACCCAGGCGACGACGCTGCTTCCCGCCTATGGCCTCGCCTGGGTCAACCTCGGCAGCCTGTTCGAGCTCGACCAGCAGCCCGACAAGGCGCTCAAGCTCTACACCAACGCGGTGGAGCGCCAGCCCGACTTCCCGCTCGGCTGGTTCGCGCGCGGCAAGCTCTATGTCACGATGCACAAGCCCGATCTGGCGATCGCCGACTACAACACCTACATGAAGCTCCAGCCCAACGATCCGGAGGCCTACAACAACCGCGGCGACGCGTATCTCTCGGCCGGCAAGCCCGACGCCGCGCTGGCCGATTTCGACCACGCCCTGACGCTCAAGCCCGACTATCTCGAAGCGAAGCAGAATCGCGGCTTCGCCAATTTGCGCCTTGCGCAATACGACGCCGCCATCGCCGACGAGACCGCCGTGCTCGCAGCCAAGCCCCAGACAGCCGCCGCCCTCTACATCCGCGGCCTCGCCAAACAGAAGAAGGGCGACAACTCCGCCCAGGCCGACCTCACCGCCGCGAAAGCGATAGACCCGAAGATCGAAAGCACATTCTCAGCGTCCTGACCCGCCTCCGGCGGATACATTCGCAAGTTGTGTTACAATTCTCCTGAAGGGGTACCACATGCCAAACCGCCATTTGTTCGCGGTGCTGCTGTTTGCCTGCGCTGCGACGCCAGCCCGTGCTGAGGCCGATCGCCCCGCCACGCCACTCGGGAGCCACGAGGCCGCATCCTTCTATCCGGACGGCGCCCGTATGCTGATGCAGGAAGGGGACGTCGTCGTCGCATTCACCATCACAGCCGAAGGGACTGTCGTCGACCCCAAGGTCACGCGTTCGAGCGGCTATGCTCTGTTGGATCAAGCCGCGCTCGCTGCCGTGGTGACCTGGCGTTACACGCCGGCCCTGCGCGACGGAAAGGCCGTCGCGGTGCCGCACAGTGCCGTGGTTCGATTTGGTCTCTACGGACCGGACTCGATCTTCGGCGTTGGCAACGCACTCGCGGATGACTGCTCCGGCTATTCCAAGAAGCCACCGGCGTTGCGGATCGAAGCGTGCAACCAGGTGCTTGGGACCAACGGGCTCGATCCAGGCGACAAGGTCGTCGCCCTGCGGCAGCGTGGCGTCGCCGAACTCGGCCTGCACAAGCACGCCGATGCGCTTACCGATCTGAACGCAGCTCTTGCGCTTGATCCGGACGACTACCGGGCCATGGTCGACCGGGGGGACGTCTATCTCGCGCTCCATCAATATCCGCGCGCCATGGCGGAATACGACCGTGCTCTTCTGCTTCAACCCAACAACGGTTTCGTTTATGGGGCACGAGCCTACGCCCATCTTCAGATGGGCCAGTACGACGCCGCGCTCAAGGACGTGGAGGAAGAACTCAACCAGGTCCCCGGCGCACCGGGAACGTACGTTTTGCGCGCCAATATCTATCGCGGCATGGGCTGTCTCGACGCGGCGCTTGAGGATGCGAACAAGGCCATCGCCATCGAACCTACCTTTCTCTACAGCTGGTGGGCACGGGCGCAGGTTTATGAGGCGCAGCACAACTATAAGGGTGCGATAGCGGACTACGACCATATGATATCGGTTCACGGCGAGGATCCGGAGTTGCTCAACGATCGTTGTTTTGCACGTGCCGAGGCCGGGATCGATCTGGATGCGGCTCTGGCTGACTGCAGTCGGTCGCTGGTGTTAGCCGATGAGTTCGAGACGCGCGACTCGCGCGGATTGGTTTATTTCCGGATGGGCAAGTACGATCTCGCAATTGCCGATCTCGACATTGCCATCAGCAAAGGCCGCAACGCACGATCGCTCTACATCCGTGGCCTCGCGAAGCGGAAACAGGGGGACTCATCTGGCGGCGGCGCCGACATCGATCTCGCAAAAAAGCTTGACCCCGCGGTGGTCTCCACCTTTGCCGGTTATGGGGTAGGGCCATGAAGACACGCAGTCTGTATGCTGCAGCGGCGCTGGTGGCTTTCGCGGTCAGTCCGCTAGCTAACGCCGATAGCGTCTCCGACAAGTTCCGAGAATGCCGCACTGGCGAGGGCGAGTCGGCGGTCGCTGCATGTACCTGGTACCTGAACGCCGGCTACAATCTGAGCCCGCAGAACAAGGCGTTGGCGCTGATGCTGCGCGCACAAGCGCATCTTGGTCTCAAGCAGCTCCTTGGCGCGCTCGCCGACTACGACGCCGCGACGCAGGCGCAGCCGCGCAACCCGGATGCCTGGTACAACCACGCGGTGGTGGCGAGCGGCATGGACAAGCTCGAAGTCGCCATCACCGATCTCGATCGTGTGCTTGAGCTCCGTCCCGGCTGGGTACCGGCTCTCGTTGCTCGTGGCGCCGTACACATCGCGCATGGCGAGCCGCAGAAAGCGATCGCAGACGACACCGCAGCGTTGCAGCTCGATCCCAACAACACTCAGGCCCAAGCTGACCTCGCGCTCGCGCGGCAACGGCTCGGAAAGCCCTGATTCTCGACGGCATCAAACCACCCCACGGCGGCCCTCATCGGCCGCCGTTTTTCTTTGGGCCGGGCCTGACCCAGCCGGCCAGCGCGCTTGCGCAAAGAGAAAGACCAACACATGGCATCCCTCATCCTCGGCGTCGCCGGGACGGGCCTTGGCTCGTCGCTGTTCGGCGCCGGCACGTTCCTCGGTATCTCCGGTGCGCAACTCGGTGGCGCACTCGGCGCCTTCGCCGGCTCGGAGATCGACTCGGCCATCGCGCCCGCCCGCCACCGCACCGGCCCGCGGCTCACCGACACCAACATCCAGGCTTCGACCGAGGGCGCGCCGATCCCGCGCCTCTATGGCCGCACCCGCGCCGCGGGCCAGCTCATCTGGGCCTCGCGCTTCAGGGAGACGCAGAGCACTACCGGCACCGGCAAAGGCTTCGCCACGCCCGGCACGTCCGAGACCGATTTCGCCTACTCGATCTCCTTCGCCGTCGGCTTGTGCGAGCGCGCGACACGCGTCGGCCGTATCTGGGCCAACGGCACACTGATCGACAGCTCGCGCTTCACCCTGCGCTTCCACGACGGCAGCGAAACCCAAACGCCCGATCCGCTGATCGCCACCATCGAGGGCGAGGACAATGCCCCCGCCTTCCGCGGCCTCGCCTATGTCGTGTTTGAGGACTTGGCCGTAGCCGATTTCGGCAACCGCATCCCGCAGCTCCAGTTCGAAATCTTCCACACGCTGGCGGAGGAGGGCGCGCTCGAAACCGCGCTGACGGGTGTGGCGCTGATCCCTGGCGCCGGTGAGTTCTGCTACTCCGACACCATCGTCACGGAAGACGACGGCGAAGGTGCCACCGCTTCGCAGAACGCGCACAACGCCGCCGGCGTCTCCGACCTGGACGCCTCGCTCGACGAGCTCCAGGCGCTCGCGCCCAACCTGCAATCGGTCTCGCTGGTCGTCGGCTGGTTCGGCTCGGACCTGCGCGCCGACCACTGCACCATCCGCCCCGGCGTCGAAACCGCCGCGAAGGAGACCTATCCGCAGACCTGGAGCGTCGGCACCTACACCCGCACCAGCGCCCATGTCGTGAGCCAGACCGAAGGCCGCCCCAACTACGGCGGCACGCCCGGCGACGCGAGCATCCGCGAAGCCATCGCCAATCTCACCGCGCGCGGCCTGCGCGTGATGTTCTGCCCGTTCGTCTTCATGGACATCGCGCCCGGCAACACACTGACCGATCCCTGCACGGGCGCCGGCACGCAACCCGCCTTCCCCTGGCGCGGCCGCATCACCTGCAATCCCGCGCCCGGCACCACCGGCTCGCCCGATATCACGTCCGCCGCCGCAGCCCAGATCGCCACGTTCTTCACCGAATACCGCGCCATGATCCTGCACTACGCCCAGCTCTGCGCCGATGCCGGCGGAGTCGACGCCTTCCTGATCGGTTCCGAATTGCGCGGCCTGACCCGAGTGCGCGACAGCGCCGCCACCTATCCCGCCGTCGCCGCACTCAAGACCCTCGCCGCCGATGTCCGCGCCATCCTCCCGCACGCCAAGCTCGGCTACGCCGCCGACTGGAGCGAATACAGCAAGCACGATCTCGGCGGCGGCAAGCTGCTCTTCAACCTCGACCCGCTGTGGAGCGACCCGAACATCGACTTCATCGGCATCGACAACTATCTCCCGCTCGCCGACGACCGCGACGCCACCACCTACGACACCGCCACGCTCGCCGCCGCGATCAGATCTGGCGAGGACTTCGACTGGTACTACGCCAGCGACGCCGACCGCGCCGCCGGCACGCGAACGCCCATCACCGATGGTCTGGGCAAGCCCTGGGTCTGGCGCGCCAAGGATCTGTGGAGTTGGTGGAGCAACGCCCACTACGACCGCCACACCGGCATCGAATCCGCCACGCCGACGGACTGGATCGCCAGGTCCAAACCGATCTGCTTCACCGAGCTCGGCTGCCCCGCCGTCGACAAGGGCGCCAACCAGCCGAACGTTTTCTTCGATCCCAAATCGTCCGAAGGCGCGCTGCCGTACTTCTCGAACGGCGAACGCGACGACCTGATCCAGCGCCGCTTTCTCGAAGCCCACTTCGCCTTCTGGAACGACCCTGCCAACAACCCGGCCTCGCCGCACTATGACGGCCGCATGGTCGACACCCAAAACGTCCACGTCTGGTGCTGGGACGCGCGCCCCTATCCGTTCTTCCCGTCGCGCAGCGACGTGTGGGGCGACGCCGCCAACTGGCGCCTCGGCCACTGGCTGAACGGCCGCCTGGGCAGCGTCCAGCTCCCCGCGTTGGTCAACGCCATCGCCGATGAAGACAACATCGATGCGAGCCAGCTCACCGGCCTCGTCACCGGTTACGCTGTCACCGGCACCATGAGCACGCGCGACGCGCTCGAACCGCTCGGCATCGCTTATCACTTCGATGCCTCCGAAACGCAGGGCATCATCCGCTTCACCATGCGCGGCCAAACAGACGCAACGCCGCTCACCGAACAGAACCTCGCGCTCACCGGCGACGAACCGAACTTCGGCTTCACGCTGACCCGCGCCCAGGAAACCGATCTGCCCAACGCCTCGCGCATCCAGTACATCGATGCCGATGCCGACTACCGCCAGGCGAGCACCGAGTCCCGCCGACTCGCGACGCTGAGCGAGCGCGTCGCGACCTCCAACCTCCCCATCGTGATGGACCAGGGTCAGGCCGTCGGCATCGGCGATCGCCTGTTGCAGGACGCGTGGACGATGCGCGAGACCGCCGTCTTCACGCTGCCGCCCAGCCGCATCGCGCTCGACGTCGCCGATGAAGTCCTGCTCACCGCCGCCGATCGCGATCACCGCTTGCGACTGACGCAAATCGACGACGGCACCGAACGCCGCATCGAAGCCTGCGCCACCGATCCCAGCATCTACGAACCGCTCAGCGGCCCCGGCCGCGCGCCGGGCCAGATGCAATCCATCGCACAGCCGGGCAGGGCGCTTGCTATCTTCCTTGACCTGCCGCTGCTCACCGACAGCGACGTCGCGTGGTCGCCGCACGTCGCCGCTTATGCCGACCCGTGGCCCGGAAGCATCGCGATCCTGCGCAGCGCCACCGACTCCAGCTTCGCCCCCGACACCACGCTGACCAAAGCCGCCATCGTCGGCCGTACCACCGCCGGCTTCTTTTCCGGCCCACTCTGGCGCTGGGACACCGTCAACGAACTGCGCATCCGCCTCAACGCCGGTACGCTCTCATCCCGTGACGACCTCGCCGTCCTCGGCGGCGCCAACGCGCTCGCGCTTCAGAACCCGGAGGGAGAATGGGAGGTCCTCCAATTCGCCACCGCCACGCTCACCGCGCCCGACGAATGGACGCTCACCCGCCTCCTGCGCGGCCAGAAAGGGACCGAAGCGGCGATGCGCAACCCCGTACCCGCCGGCGCGCGCGTGGTCATTCTCGACAGTGCGCTGAAACAGCTCGCGCTCAGCCAGAACGAGGCCACGCTCCCGTTCCACTACGCCTGGGGTCCGCCCAACAGGCCGCTCTCGGACTCATCGTGGCAAACATCAGAGCAGCAATTCGCCGCCACCGGCCTGTTCCCGGTCGCGCCGACGCATCTCAACGCGACCTACAACAGCGCCGGCGACCTCGTCCTCACATGGACCCGCCGCACCCGGATCGCCGGCGACAGCTGGGATCAAGCCGACGTCCCGCTCGCCGAAGAGTCCGAACGCTACGACGTCGACATCCTGGACGCGTCCGCCCTCGTCATCCGCACCCTCACAACCGCGGAGCCCACCGCCGCCTACACCGCCGTCCAGATTGCAGCCGACTTTCCCTCGGGCCTGCCGTCGCCCTTCCACTTCGCCGTCGCCCAACGCTCCGCCGCCTTCGGCTCCGGCGTCACCGCCGCCGCCGCCATCATCTTCTCCTAAAGGATCACATCCATGACAGACACCACTCCGCGCAGCGGCATGCCGTTGCTCGCCGCCGCACAGGCGCAGAAACACGTGACCCATAACGAAGCGCTGATGCAGCTCGACGCGCTGCTCTACGCCCGCGTCCTCGACCGCGACCTCGCCGCGCCGCCGGCCAGCCCCGCCGACGGCGACGCCTACCTGGTGAACGCCGCCGCCGCCGGCGTGTGGACCGGCCAGAGCGGCAAGATCGCCGCCGCGCTCGACGGCGCCTGGAGGTTCTACCCGCCGTTCACCGGCCTCTCGCTCTACGTCGCCGATGAGCAGAAGCTGATCGTGTTCGACGGCGCCTCTTGGCTGGACTACGCCGCCATCCTCACGCTCCAGAACGTCCCGCTCGTCGGCGTCAACACCACCGCAGACGCCACCAACAGGCTCGCGGTCAAATCCGCCGCCGTCCTGTTCGACAACGCCGGTGCCGGCGTCCAGGCCAGGCTCAACAAGCACGCAACAGCCGACACCGCCTCGCTGCTCTGCCAGACGAACTATTCCGGCCGGGCCGAGCTCGGCCTCAGCGGAGACGACAATTTCCACCTCAAGGTGTCGCCCGACGGAGCGTCCTGGGTCGACGCACTCGTCGTCGACAAGGCCACCGGCTATCTCGGATTGGGCACCGCCGCGCCGGACGCCCCGCTGACGATCAACATGACCGGAGCCAGCGGTCCCACCGCCCCCGCCGGCACCGCCTTCCACACCATCGCCAACAGCACAAACGGCCGGGCCTGGACGTGGGATGTGTACGCCTCGAACGGATCGATCCGCATGCGTCGCACCAACGGCAGCAACGCTACGCCGATAGCCGTCACCGCGAACGACATCCTCGGGGCATGGGCAAACTACGGCCATGATGGCATTGGGTTCAGCGGGCCCGGTGATGCCGCGATCAGCATGCGCGCGGTCGAGAACTTCTCGGCCACCGCGCACGGTACGATCATCACACTCTCCACTACTCAGGCAGGTACCGCCACGCAGAGCAACGCCTTGCTATTGTGGGACGACAAGCGCCTCCAGGCCTATGGCGCCTATGTCGACCTGTCCTACTTCTATCAAGCGCCTGCGAGCGGCTTTTCGCTCACCATTCCTGACGCAACAGGACTTCTCCTGCTCGATCCAGCCACCACGCTGGCCACCGGCGCGATTACCATGGCTCCCAATCCAAGAGACGGCCAAGTCTGCCGCATAGCATCATCGCAGGCGATCACAGCTCTGACCCTCGCGGCCAACACTGGCCAGACCCTGTCGGCGGCTCTGACTACACTCGCTGCCGGAGCCTTCGCGGAATACACCTACCGCGGCGCCAACTCATCATGGTACCGCACGGGTTGAGCTTTGCTTGCACGATGCCATATTGGCACGGGGGGAATGACCATGAACCTGCCGCCCGCACTAAAAAGACGATTGCGCTTCCTTGTCGGGTTCGCGACGCCGTTATCGTTTTCCTTTTCGACAGGTCACTTTCGAAGCGCCATGGGTTCCCGTGCAGTGGATCAGAAAGGTCAGCCGCTGCCCTGGTACACCTATCCGGCGATCTACTATCTGTCGCAACTCGACTTTTCGAGTGCCGACGTACTCGAATTTGGCGGCGGACAATCCACATTGTGGTGGGATCAACGGGCGCGCTCGGTCACGACGCTTGAGTCGTCGCCAACCTTTCTAGCTCAGCTCGAGCCGAAAGTTTCACCACGGGTCGCACTGCACCGGGTGGGCTCGCCCGCGGACTCCGCACGGAGCATTGAAGGCCGAATGTTCGACATCCTCATTGTCGACGACGGTAGCGGCATCGGCCCGTCGGGACGGTCTACCAATGCATTGACCGCATTTGCGCACGCCAAGCCTGACGGACTGATCATCGTCGACAACGCTGACGCGCCGCCCTCTGCACCTATTGCCACCGAAGCAGCTGCGCGCGGTTGGCACCGCATCGACTTCATTGGTTTTGCCCCCGCGTCGTTCAGGCAGTACGCGACCTCGATCTACTTCAAGGACCCGACCCGCCTGAAACCGCAGGCGCCGCCTCGGGTCGCTGGCATCTGAAATACAGCTCTCTCTTACGGAGACGACAATGCCTTATTCTCCCGGCCTAACGGCCACGGGCGCGTGGAATGCTGCCCGTTGGCCGCACTTTCAGCCTCATGAAATCGCCTGCAAATGCTGCGGCGAGCTTTTCGTCTGGCCCGAGGCGCTCGACGCCCTCGAACGCCTGCGCGCCGCCACCGGCGCCCCGTTGCACATCACCTCTGGCCACCGCTGCGCGCTGCACAATGCGCGCGTCGGCGGCGCGCCGCTTTCCATGCACAAGAAGCTCGCCTTCGACATCGCGCTCGGTGCCCACGATCCGGCCCGCCTCGCGCGCAATGCACATCTCGCCGGTTTCACCGGGTTCGGCTTCGGCCAGACCTTTCTGCATCTCGACACCCGCGCGCGTCCCGCGCGCTGGTTCTACGGACAAAGGAGCAAAGCAAAATGGACATCCTTGGGGATCTCTTAGGCGCCGGGGCCTCGGCCGCGAGCGGCGGCCTCTTCGGCCTCGTCGGTAATCTCGCGACCAAGGTCTTCGGCTATTTCGAAGCCAAACAGGCCTTCACCCAGAAGCAGGCCGAGTGGGTGCACGAAACCGATCTGCTCAAATTGCAGATGCAGGCCAAGGCCGCCGAAACGGAGCAGGAAATCCGCGTAGCCGAAAGCCAGGGTTCCTGGGGCGGCCTCACCGCGTCGGTCAACGCGGAGGCCGCCATCGGCACCGGCTATCCGTGGGTCAACGCGGTGCGCGCCCTGGTCCGCCCCACGCTCACCATCGGGCTGACGAGTTTCCTCGCCGCCGCATTCTTCGCGATGAACCCGGGCGACATCGACCGCGCCTATGTAGCCGATAGCCTCGTTTTTGTTGCGGTTACTTCCGTGGTCTGGTGGTTCGGCGACCGGGCGCCCAGGAAACTCCCGCATCACTGATTCCTTGCTATCATCGCTCGTCCCTCACATATGGCTGCCATGACCAACCCCTTCTTCGAGCCCTGGACCGCGCCGTTCGAGGCGCCGCCCTTCGACAGGATCAAGCCCGAGCACTTCCGCCCCGCCTATGACCGCGCGCTGAAAGAGCATCTGGCCGAGATCCATGCGATCGCCAGCGATCCCGCCGCGCCGACGTTCGAAAACACGATCGTCGCGCTCGAAGACTCGGGCCGCCTGCTGAACAGGGTGGAGTCGGTGTTCCACAACCTCGCATCCTCGCACACCAACGAGCATATCGAGGCGATCGAGCTCTCCATGGCGCCGGTGATGGCGAAGCACTGGACCGACATCCACATGAACGGTCCGCTCTTCGCCCGCATCGATACGCTGAAACAGAACGGGGCGAAGCTCGGCCTTGATGCGGAATCGCTGCGTGTGCTCGATCGCTACTGGCTCGATTTCGTGCGCGCCGGTGCGAAAGTGCAGGGGGCTGACAAGGAGCGTCTGGCCACAATCATCGAACGCCTCGCGACGCTGGGCACCGAGTTCGGCCAGAACGTTCTGGCGGACGAACAGGCCTACGTCCTGCCGCTCGCGGAAGGAGACCTCGCCGGCGTGCCGGACTTCGCAAAGGAAGCCGCCGCCGAAACCGCGAAGGAGCGCAAGCTCGACGCGCCCTACGCGGTGACGACATCGCGCTCGTCCGTCGAGCCGATCCTCAGCTTCGCCGACAACCGCGACCTGCGCGAAAAACTGTTCAAGGCCTGGACCGCGCGTGGCGACAACCCCAACGACCACAACAACGCCGAGCTGATCCGGGAGATGGTGAAGCTCCGCGCCGAACGCGCGAAGCTGCTGGGCTACAAGACCTTCGCGCACTTCAAGCTCGCCGACAAAATGGCCAAGTCGCCGGAAACCGCGCGCAAGCTGCTGGAGGACGTCTGGGTGCCCGCCCGCCGCCGCGCGCTCGAAGAACGCGACGCGCTGCAAAAGGTCGTCACCGAAACCGGCGGCAATTTCGCGCTCGAAGCGTGGGACTGGCGCTACTACGCCGAGAAGCTGCGCAAGGAACGCTATGACCTCGACGAGGCCGAGGTCATGCCCTACTTCCAGCTCGACAAGATGATCGCGGCGGCATTCGACACCGCGCACCGCCTGTTCGGTCTCGACTTCGCCGAACGCAAGGACATCCCGGTCTATCACCCCGACGTCCGCGTCTGGGAAGTGAGCCGCAAAGGCCGGCACGTCGGCCTGTTCTACGGTGACTACTTCGCGCGCAGCTCCAAGCGCGGCGGCGCCTGGATGTCATCGTTCCGCGACCAGGAGAACCTGGGCAAGCCCGTCACCCCGCTGATCGTGAACAACTGCAACTTCAACAAGGGCGAGCCCGCGCTGCTCTCCTTCGACGAAGCCAAGACCCTGTTCCACGAATTCGGCCACGCGCTGCACGGGCTGCTGAGCCAGGTGCGCTACCCGCGCCTTTCGGGCACCAGCGTTGCGACCGATTTCGTGGAACTGCCGTCGCAGATCTACGAACACTGGATGGACACGCCCGAGGTTCTGGAACGTTTCGCCATCCATGCCGAGACCGGCAAGGCGATCCCGAAGGCGCTGATCGAAAAGCTCAACAGGGCCCGCAACTTCAACAAGGGATTCGCGACGGTCGAATTCCTCGCCTCCGCGCTGGTCGATATGGACTACCACGCATTGGAAAATCCCGGCGACATCGATCCCGCGAAATTCCAGCAAGCCTCGCTCGACAGGATCGGCATGCCGAAGGAAATCGTCATGCGGCACTTAAGCCCGCACTTCCAGCACGTCTTCGCGGGCGACGGCTATTCCGCCGGCTACTACTCCTACATGTGGTCGGAAGTTCTCGACGCCGACGGCTTCGAGGCGTTCAAGGAAGCGAAAAACGTGTTCGATCCCGCGACGGCGAAACGCCTGCACGATTACATCTATTCCGCCGGCGGCACGCGCGACTACGCCGAAGCCTACCACCTGTTCCGCGGCCGCGACCCGAAGATCGACGCGCTTCTGGAAGGCCGGGGTCTCGCAGCATGAAGCGCATCGCTCTCACTCTCGCCGCGCTACTGCTCGCGGCGCCCGCGGTCGCGGTTCCGGCACCGAAGGTCGCGCTGCAAAGCATCGGCGATCTGCCCGTGGTCGAACGCGCGCCCTATGACGAAGTCGCCACGCCGGATCAGGCCGACGCCGCGGTGAAGGCCGCGTTCGACCGCGCGAAGAAATCGCACAGACGCGTGCTGATCGATCTCGGCGGCAACTGGTGCGGCGACTGCATCGTGCTTTCCAACCTGATGCAGCTTCCCGACCTGAAGCCGTTTGTCGAGAAGCACTTCGAGGTCGTCGTCATCGACGTCGGCCGCTTCAACAAGAACCTCCAGGTCCCCGCCCGCTTCGGCTTCACCCAGCGCCTGATCGGCGTGCCGACCATCATCATCGCCACGCCCGACGGCAAGCTGGTGAACGGCAGGGACGTCTTCGCCATGGCGAGCGCCCGCGATCTCACGCCCCAGGCCATTGCCGACTGGCTCGCGAAGTACGCCGCATGACCACGATCCACTATTCCAGGCCCGCGATTGGTGTCGCGCTCCTCGAAATCGACAACCCGCCGATGAATGCGCTCGGCCGCGCCCCGCGTGCCGCGTTGCTGGCCGCGCTGCACGAGGCCGACGAGGACAAGCAGATCCGCTGCATCGTGCTCACCGGCCGCGGCCGCTCGTTCTGTTCTGGCGACGACCTGAAGGAGCAGGCCGAGGCCAACAAGTCCGGCAGCCGCGCCCATTTCGGCGAGTTCGGCCGGGTGCTCGACCGCATCGAAACCCACCGCCTGCCGGTGATCGCCGCGGTAAACGGCCATTGCCTCGGCGGCGGCCTCGAACTCGCGTCAGTGTGCGATATCCGTATCGCCTCCACCGCCGCCAGCTTCGTCTGCGCCGGTGTCAATGTCGGCCTGATGGCGTCCGCCTACCGGCTGCCGCGCCTGATCGGCGTCGCGCGCGCCAAGCACATGCTGCTGACAGGCGTCCCGCACAACGCCCAGATCGCCCGCGAATTCGGCCTCGTCACTGCCGTGCACGAACCCGATCAGCTGATGCCCGAAGCAATCAAGCTCGCCGAACGCATCGCCAGCCGCGCGCCCTTGAGCGTCGAAGCCGTCAAGCGCACCGCCGCGCTCGCGCCCGACCTGACGCCCGAACAATTCGCCGAAGTGAACAGCAGGGAGCTGTCGGTCCTGAGCCGCAGTGCCGACCACCTCGAAGCCCTCGCCGCCTTCGCCGCCAAGCGCGAACCTAAGTTCAAGCGCGAATGAAAGGCGTGCGGACACTGCTGGCTTTGTTGCTGCTTAGCAGTGCCGCTGTAGCTGCCGATATGATCAAGGTCGATCGCAAGTCGCGGCGATCACGGCTTGGATGGTGATCGGTCGGCGGCCTCGCCGATCACCGTTCAACGCGCCCGCGCCCGCCCCGGCGCGCCTTGAGCGGAAACACTCTATAACCGGCCTCCGCGGGCAAGCCGCCGCTCGTCAGAACCGGTCCGAGGTTCCGCCAATCCGCCGGGAAATGGCCGCTTGCCTTAGGGGACCGGCTTTGCCATAACCGCCGCCCAACTTGGATCGCGGGCGTAGCTCAGGGGTAGAGCATAACCTTGCCAAGGTTAGGGTCGGGCGTTCGATTCGCCTCGCCCGCTCCAGGTTTTTCCATAAAAACAATCGCTTGCCGTGTGCGGTGTGGTGCTACCACATCGCAAGCCATGTTGGGGTTGCGGCTGGGGTTGCGAATGTTGCCCAAGCCAAGCGTGGTTGTCGACATGTGACGCTTCGCGCTCAGGAGGTGTTCCTGCAAACTCGCGTCGCCTGGGGCAACAACCTCGGGGCATCGCGATGCTCCCAATATGGGAGACCGCGATGCGGTTCTTATCGAAGAAGCAAGTGTCTCAACTCGTACTGTACTCGGGAAGGCCATAACGTGGTGCCTACTTTCTGCTCTGGAACCGCAGGAATTGTATGTATTTGACAACCTGAGCTTCTTCGTCCGGCGTAAGGTCGGCACTCATGAGAGCTGCCTGTATGGCGCTGGTATCTTTGCCACCCCCAGATGGCTTTTCTGTCCGCTGCAAATAACCGGCAGCGCGCATGAGGTCCGTGTACGGAACGTCGTAGAACTTTGACAGAGCCAGCAGCTTGTCCGGCGACGGCCTCTGAGCATCACCCCTTTCCAGTTGCGACAAATACGCGTTGGAAATACCGGTGGCCTCTTCCACTGCTCTCAAACTATGACCACGAAGGGCACGAACTTCGCTTAGGACTCTTGCCAGACTCACGACTCGCCTCTCTTAACGTCTTGAATCTACTCCCTTCTGCCTGAGATATCAAGCACTGCAAATTATTATTTGACTCGTCAAGCGGTGCGCGATATATCATGCGACAGATGCTTGATATCTCAGGCATCGCTTCTCATGTCGCGCAACCTTTTGAAAGGATCCGAATATGACAACTCCCCATAACGAAAACACCACTTCAGACGAAGGCCTGCACCTCAACTGCATGATCTTGGTCTGCACTCATCCATTGCTCGATACGCGCGAGCTCAGCTGCCATGATCTCCAATGTCCCGTGCAGTTCGAGCAGCTGCGTATGGAGAAGGTCCCCGACCTTCGGCACGAGAACTTGTTCGCACAGTACCTGAAATTTGTCTTTGGTCATGGCTCTAGCCTGCTCCATTCGAGGAGTTCGGCGTAGAGCAGATAACTGCTCGCTGCGTGATGATCTCTCGCCTTTGTCGTTTACCGGTTTGATGAAAACGTATCGTCCATGGGCCCGGCTGATATCTCTCATTTCGCTACAACAAACCATCGCGGGCGCAGTTCATTCGGCATCAAGCAGGCCGATCGGCTGTCACACATGTAGCCGTGCGTGGCGTCGTGAGGATCAGAGACACGCACTTGCATCTGGCTAAAGTCGAAGATCAAAGTCTATCTCTGCCCGCTCGCGCGATCGCTAAGGTAAGACTTCTTTCGCTACCATCACTAGCCCGTTTTGAATTAGCGGTGGCCTTTCGTTGAGCGGAAAGCTCTTCGGTCGGTGCAGGTTTGTTCAGTCGCTTGCTGCGCTGCAGGATGCCGTGGAGTTCGGAATGCCGCTCAAGCAATTCGCGATAGTGGATGGCGGCAAGATATGTGACGCACTTGTTGCCTCTCGCCGTAAGTCGCAGCTCTACTCGACGGCGATCTTTCGGCGATGTTGCGCGCCGAATGAGGCGGGCTGCTACCAGCCGGTCGGCTAGCTGCACGGCTGCATGGTGCTTTATCAGCAGTTCGGCTGCGAGCACGCCGACAAGAAGCCCTTCATTCGGCGAAGCTTTGATGGCCAATAGAGCTTGATACTGCTGTGCTGTTACGCCCGCTTCTCGCGTGGCTGACTCGCTGAACGCCAAGAATGCGCGAAGCGCGTAGCGAAAGCCGGCGAGCGCTTGATAGTGATCCCGGTCAAGCACCAGGGTAACACATCTGGCAGGTGAGCCGGACCGCACTGTCATCCTTCCCTGACTAGTCCTTCGAACATGCCGCAACACAGAATGATCGATTGTCTTGTGCTTTCCAAGTTGGTTAGCCCTTCAACACAGGGCCGAAGCCGCAACAGAGCGGGGATAGCGTGACCATCACGCGGTCGGCAGGGAATCGAAAGCGATGATGCTGCCGTGCGAGCTGAGCTCAACGGCCCGGTATGCGATGCGCCCTGTCTAACGGTGGCGCTTGCCCATCCCATCACCGCAAGTTCTAAAATATCACGTCATGATATTTTGACTAACCAATGAGCGCTGACGCAAATCGTTCATGCGCGCAATCTAGAATAGCTGGCGGTGGAAGCATGGCGGCACGGGGCCAAGCCTGTGTTTGTTTGTGACGCGGGCGGGAGCTTGTCAGCTCTGGTTCCCGAGGTGGGGGTAGCATGCAGAATCTGTCTCACGAAAAGGCAGGCGCTCACTCGCCTTGCGCACAACGCAAAGCGTTGCGGTTTCGGCAACGTCTTCTTCTTTCGGCTGTCGCGCTCGCCAGCCTCGCTATGTCTCAATTGGCGATGGCCGCCGACGCAGACAATGGCCAGGGTCGTACTGGCTCTTCGGGAGGACGCGAAACCGTTCCGCAGCGGCGCAATCCTTCCGCGAAGCCGGAACCTGCCGAGTTGAGGGGTGGCGCGATCGAGACCGTGGTTGTTCAGGCGCAGCGCACATCAGCTGATATTGCGCGAAGAGCGCAGCAGGAGGCGCCAAATCTGATCCTCATTCAGACCTACCAAGAGATCCGCAAGCTTCCGGATGTCTCGGTGGCGGAGGCGGTTCGCCGCGTCCCCGGAGTTTCGATGGAGACCGACGAAGGTGAAGGTCGATACGTCAATATCCGGGGCTTCGACGCCGACCTGAACAGCACCACGTTCGGCGGATTGCGCTTACCGCCCACCAACAATGCGTCACCATTTGGTGGCTATCGCGCCGTGACGCTGGATTCGATACCGATCGGTCTTGTCGGCGCCATCACGGTGACAAAATCCAACACGCCGGACATGGATGCTGAGGACCTTGGCGGCACGATCGAAATCACGCCAAAGACCGCTCCGCCGGGGAGTGCCCCTTTCGTTCAGGGAAATCTCGGAACGGGATATGAACCCTTGCGTGGGACCGGCATCATCGATGCCGCGGTCACGGCCGGCGCCCATTTCGGCGGCACTGGCGAGAGCAGATTTTGGGGCGACGGCCCGTTCTCGATCGTCGCCACGGTGTCATACTATGACGACAAGCGCGGCATCGATGACGTCGAGCCGGCGTACTTCAACAACGCCCTTCTCCCCGACCCTCAATACTTCGCCATCAACAATGTGCAACAGCGCGACTACGAACTGCATCGCCGGCGTCACAGCGTTGGAATCGATTTTGGCTATCAACCCGACGATAATGACACCTACTACGTGCGCGCATTTGAAGCTGGATATTCCGAGCGCTACAGGCGGCAGTTCCTGAACCTCAATCCAGACGGCAATGTCGTTACTAACCCGGACGGAACCCTGACAGACACCCTGAACGGGCCAACTGCAATTCAGAAAGCATTCCGCGACGAGCGCGAAACCTCGATCGATCGCGTGCTGGTCGCTGGCGGACGGAACGTCTTCGACAACTTCATTTTGGACTATCGCGTCGGCTATGTGATCGGTACCTATATCAAGCCTTACGATGTCAACTCGGCGTTCGACTACGTCGCGCCCATCGCGCCGTCGAATGCCACGATCACGTACGGTCCAACCGGCCACGGGCACACGCCGCTCTACACCATCGCAGGTGCGGACTATCTCAATTCGGCCAATTTCGTGCTGGATCCGGGACTGAACAACAGCACGGCTGACAACTTCGACAAGGAATATTCCTTTGCGAGCAACCTGGAGCTGATCACCGATTGGCTGGGCGCCGACAGTGAGTCATTGAAGTTCGGCGAAGATATTCGCCTGCGCCACAAGGGGCAGCGGGCCCAGCCGCTATCGTATCCGGGTCTGCCGGCGCTCCCACTCACCAGTGCCGTCTCGGGCCCGGGCGAAATCTATTACGACGGACAATACCGAAACGGGGCCGACATCATCCCGTACTATCTGCAGACGCAGTTCGGACCGGGGACGATCAATGCCGATCCGGCGAACCCAAACAACGACGTGCGGGCCGCACTGCAGCAGTTCATTGATGCCAGAGAGAATGTATATGCCTTCTATGCACAATATCAGCTCACGTTCGGCAAACTGGGATTGATCGGCGGCGCGCGTCTCGAACAGACGGTGGATCACACGCACGCCTGGGCGCTTGGCGTTGATGCTCTCGGCAATCCCCTTCCTCCCACGCCCGTAATCGGCGAAAAGAACTACACGAGCATCTTCCCGAGTCTGCAGGCGCGATATGAGATCGAGCCCGACCTCATCGCGCGCGCAACCTGGTCGTCGACCTTGGCGCGGCCGGGCTTCAACCAGTTCACGCCGGCCACGACCTTCGACCTTGGTTCCCTCACCGTGACCACGGGAAACCCGAACCTCAGGGCAGCGACCGCGAACAGCTTCGATGTGTCGGTGGAACACTACCTCGGAGAGGCCGGCATTCTGTCGCTCGGCCTGTTCGACAAGGAGATTTCCAACTATATCGTGCCCCATACCCTAGTTGGGCAGCCGCCGCCCGCCTTCCTGAACATTCACGATCCGGTCACGCTCGTCACGTTCACGAACGCGGGCGCTTCGTACGCTCGCGGTGTCGAATTTAACTGGGAGCAACACTTCCCCGACCTTCCGGGTCTACTCGGCGGCTTGGGCGCCGGGTTTAATCTGACCTATGTGGACTCGCGTTATGAAATTCGCCCAGGCGAGCACTCCAAATTGCCGTCGACCTCAACCTGGACCTGGAATGCGGCAGTCTTCTACGAGAGAGGACCGCTGACGCTGCGCTTGGCCGCTTATTCCGTGTCGGCGGATCTCTTCGGCATCGGAAGCAACAAGACGAACGACATTTTCAACGCGAGCCGCACGTCGATGGATTTCGGCAGCAGCTACATGCTCGACGAAAACCTCAATCTATATTTCAACGCCAAGAATCTGCTCAATACGCCCCATGCCTTCTATGAAGGGACGCCGAATAGGCCAATTCAGCGCGAGTTCTACCTGCAGACCTACCAGGCCGGTATCCGGTTCGATTTCTAGTCTCCTGCTTGCTCTGGGTGCTATCCGCAGTGGCTGGGCGAACGCAAGAAGGGCGGGCTCGTGCCCGCCCTTCGGTCATCACGGTCGCGACCGCGGCGCGTCTCAACAATAGAAGGCGATTTTGAGTGGCGCGTATCCAAAAGCGGCCGCGACGAATAGATCCTGCCCGTTGCTCATGGTCTTCTTGAGTTTTGTTCATCTGTACGCTGATGAAACAATATGCCGGATTTTGTTTCAACTGGGCTAAACAAGTCAACTCACAATATTGGACGAGAGCGCGGCGAGCGCGGCACGAAGCGCGCCATGGCATGGTCCCTCTTCGACAGCCACGGCCGGCGCAAGTATCTGGTACCGCGCGAGCGCAAGCGATTTCTTGAGGCCGCGCTCGCGGTTGGCGGCAAGACGGCAAGCCTGTGCGCCGTTCTGGCATTCTGCGGACCCCGTATCAGCGAGGCCTTGGCATTGACACCGGATGCAATTGACGACGGCAACTGCGCCATCAATTTTCTTACCCTGAAACGCCGCTCTACCGTCATTCGGGCGACGCCGGTACCGCGCGCGATGCTCGACCTACTTGATGCCGTCCACGGTTACCGGGAAGCCAGTGCGGACCCCGTTCGCCGGACCGAGCGATTGTGGCCATTCAGTCGCACCACGGCGTGGCGCCGGGTGCGACGCATCTTGACGGCTGTGGACATAGCGGGTCACCAGGCATCGCCAAAATCCTTGCGCCACGCATTCGGGGCGGCCGGGACCCTAAACGGGGTAAGCCTTGCGATGATTCAAAAGTGGCTTGGTCACGCCGACGTGCGGACGACGACGATCTATTCGACCGTTATCGGTCGGGAGGAGCGCACTCTCGCGCGCCATGTCTGGAAGGATCTCATCGGTGCACTACAAGAACAGAATGATCTGACGCAAAGGGACTAGCGCGTTACGCAGCTACGTGCCTGCTTCTGCCGGCCTGAGCCTACCAGTTGCGCACGGCCGGATCGGCGCCAGCCGCGCTCTCGCCGTCGGGTCCATTGCTTGAGAGATCGAACTCGCCATGCTTGCCGGGCGCGGCGTAGAGAAATGGGTGTCCCCACGGATCGTTTAGATTTGTGGCCGGCTTCACGTAAGGACCATTCCAGTTCTCGGCCGTCGCGGGCTTTGTTTTGAGCGCCGCGAGCCCTTCCTGACTGGTTGGGTAGTGCCCGACGTCGAGCTTGTAGAGATCAAGCGCCGACGAGAGGCTCTCGATCTGCGCGTGGGCGGTACTCATCTTTGCCGACGCGAAATACCGCAACACCTGGGTCGTCGCGATGGTGGCCAGTAGGCCGAGGATGGCCAAGACCACAAGCAATTCGACGAGGGTGTAACCGCCTTGGCCACTGCGCGAACGGTTCCTATATCTGCGCACTTTGTTTTTCATGTCAGCGCTCCGATGCACCATCTTTGCTCCTATCGCCAGGCGAAAACGAGATAGGGCTGAACCTTGCTGTTCGTTAGCATGATCTCTGCGCGCCGGGTGATCGCGGGGCGCGGCGCCGTAACAACAATCTCGAAGGCGTGGCCAGCCGAAACCAAACCGGTCGGCGAGCTGCCGCGTGCCTTCAAGATCGACGCGACCTGCTCGGTTTGCCCCGGGT
>JADHVO010000014.1 GCA_016783965.1 Alphaproteobacteria bacterium | reverse complement strand
TCGATCCAGGTCGAGCTGATCTCTCCGATCGCGATGGAGGAGAAGCTGCGCTTCTCGATCCGCGAAGGCGGCCGCACCGTCGGATCCGGCGTCGTCGCAAAGATTATCAAGTGACCTGCCGATAGGCAGGTCATCCCCGCGAAGGCGGGGATCTGGAGAAGTTGGAAACGAGAAGGCGAAGTTTGTAACCAGAGTCTGTGACCGAGGGCCGGCGAAGCCGAATAGCCCGAGGAGCACACAGGAGTGTAGCTCAGTTGGTAGAGCGGCGGTCTCCAAAACCGTAGGCCGGGGGTTCGAGTCCCTCCACTCCTGCCAGCACAGACGGCCTCAAGCAGCGAAGCGGTAGGCCGAAGAATCGAACGGACGCAAGAAGAAGAACGAGATGGCTGACACGGCAAAGAAGACAGCGGACACGGCGGGCAAGGATTTGCCGGCGCCGGCGCGCCGTCGCGGCAATCCGCTGACCTTCTTCACCGAGGTGCGCCGCGAGACCTCGAAGGTCACGTGGCCGAGCTGGCGTGAGACCTGGCTCACCTCGATGATGGTTTTCATCATGGTCGGCATCACCATGGTGTTCTTCTTCGGCGTGGATGCGCTGCTTGCCTATGGCGAGCGTCTGTTGATCGGAGCAGCGGGCTAATGAGCGAAGCGGGAACAAAAACCGTCAACCCGAACGCCAGGTGGTACATCGTCCACACCTACTCGAACTTCGAGCGCAAGGTGTCGGAGGAGATCAAGCGCCAGGCGAAGATCCAGGGTCTCGAGGAAGAGATCGTCGACGTCGTGGTGCCGACGGAAGAGGTGCTTGAGGTCCGCCGCGGCCAGAAGGTCAAGGCGGAGCACAAGTTCCTGCCGGGTTACGTGCTGCTGCACGCGCAGCTCACCGACCACGCCTATCATCTCGTGAAGAACGTGCCGAAGGTCACGGGCTTCCTGGGCCAGAACAACAAGCCGATGCCGCTGCGCCAGGCCGAGGTCGATCGCATCCTCAACCAGTCGGCGGAGAGCGCGGAGCATCCGAAGTCGACCATCACCTTCGAGGTCGGCGAGCAGGTCAAGGTGGCGGATGGTCCGTTTACGTCGTTCACCGGCACGATCGAAGAGGTCGACGAGGACCGCGAGCGCGTGAAGGTCGCGGTGTCGATCTTCGGCCGCGCGACGCCGGTCGAATTGGAATTCGCTCAGGTCGAGAAAGTCTGAGCTAACCGCGGGAGGGCCGGCCCGGCCCGCTAGCACCGCAAACCGCTAAGGAGGCGGATAGGAAGTGGCGAAGAAAGTAGTTGGTTACGTCAAATTGCAGGTACCCGCCGGCAGCGCGAATCCGTCGCCGCCGATCGGCCCGGCCTTGGGTCAGCGCGGTCTGAACATCATGGAGTTCTGCAAGGCGTTCAACGCCAAGACGCAGGACCAGGAGAAGGGCTCGCCGATCCCGGTGGTCATCACCGTGTTCTCGGACAAGTCGTTCACCTTCGAGATGAAGACGCCGCCGGCGTCGTTCTTCCTCAAGAAGGCCGCGAAGCTCCAGTCCGGCTCGAAGGCGCCGGGTCTTGCCGTCGCGGGCTCGGTGACGAAGGCGCAGGTGCGCCAGATCGCCGAAGCCAAGATGAAGGACCTGAACGCCAACGACATCGAAATGGCGATGCGCCTCATCGAGGGCAGCGCGCGTTCGATGGGCATCGAGGTGAAGGCGTAAGACCATGGCCAAGATCTCCAAGCGCTTCAAGAAAGCCTCCGAAGGCGTCGACACCACCAAGTCCTACCCGGTCGAAGAGGCCGTGAAGCTGGTGAAGGCCCGCGCCACCGCCAAGTTCGACGAGACGATCGAGCTGTCGATCAACCTCGGCGTCGATCCGCGCCATGCCGACCAGATGGTTCGCGGCGTGTCCTCGCTGCCGTCCGGCACGGGCCGCAAGCTGCGCGTCGCAGTGTTCGCCAAGGGCGCCAAGGCAGATGAGGCCCGCGCCGCCGGTGCGGACATCGTCGGCGCCGAAGATCTCGCCGCCGAAGTCACCGCCGGCAAGATCGACTTCGACCGCTGCATCGCGACGCCCGACATGATGGGTATCGTGGGCCGTCTCGGTAAGGTGCTCGGTCCCCGCAACCTGATGCCCAACCCGCGCGTCGGCACGGTGACGATGGACGTCACCAGCGCCATCAAGGACGCCAAGGGCGGCGCGGTCGAATTCCGCGTCGAGAAGGCTGGCATCGTACAGGCCGGCGTCGGCAAGGCCAGCTTCACCGAGGACGCGATCGTCGCGAACGTGAAGGCGTTCGTCGACAGCGTCATGAAGGCGAAGCCGACCGGCGCCAAGGGCGTCTACATGAAGAAGGTCTCGATCGCTTCGACGATGGGCCCGGGCGTGAAGATCGCGCTCTCGTCCGTCGGTGCGGGCGGCGAGGCCGCGTAAGGGAGTTTGAAGAATTCGGGCCGGCGATGGCCCGGGCTGTCCGAGACCACTGGTGTGCTTAGGCACTTAAACATCCAGTGCAGACAGGGAGTGAAACCGGAATTCGAGGGAAACCTCGCACTTCGGGTTTGTGCCCTGGGACAGAGTTTGAGTGTCACAGGGCAATCGTTGGATCGCCACAGCGGTTGTTGAAGTTAGGAGCTAACCAAGTGGACAAAGCAGAGAAAGCGGAAGTCGTCGAAGAGCTGAAGAGCGTCTTCGCGGATGCCGGCTCCCTGGTTGTCGCCCACTACACCGGCATGACGGTGTCACAGATGAGCGATCTCCGCGCCCGCATGCGTGCGGCCGGCGCGTCGTTCAAGGTGGCAAAGAACCGTCTGGCCGTGCGCGCGCTCCAGGGAACGCCCGTGGAAGGCATCTCCCACCTCTTCAAAGGCCCGACCGGCATTGCGTTCAGCAAGGACCCGGTCGCTGCTTCGAAGGTGGCGGTTGCCTACGCCAAGGACAACGACAAGCTCGTGATCCTCGGCGGTTCGGTCGGAACAACGGCGCTGGATGCCGAGGGCGTGAAGGCCCTTGCCACCCTGCCGTCGCTCGATGAGCTGAGAGGGAAACTCGTGGGCCTCATTCTGGCGCCCGCGACCAAGATCGCTGGCGTCATTCAGGCGCCCGCCGGTCAGTTGGCCCGTGTCCTCAGCGCGTATTCCAGGAAAGAAGCCGCGTAGGGAGCATCGGCCGCCGCGCAGCGGCGTCCGGACTTGCGACCAAACAAATGAGCGAACGACAACCGATCAACATCAACACCAAACCCGAAACCAAAAGGAACTGAACACATGTCGAAGATTGAACAGATTGCCAATGATCTCTCCGCCCTCACCGTTCTCGAGGCCGCGGAACTCGCAAAGCTTCTCGAAGAGAAGTGGGGCGTCTCGGCCGCTGCGCCGGTCGCCGTCGCTGCTGCTCCGGGCGCTGCCGCCGCGGGTGCCGCCCCGGCCGCCGAGAAGACCGAGTTCACGGTCGTTCTCACCGACGCGGGCGACAAGAAGATCAACGTGATCAAGGAAGTGCGTGCGATCACCGGCCTGGGCCTCAAGGAAGCCAAGGACCTGGTCGAAGGCGCTCCGAAGGAAGTGAAGGCGGACGTCCCGAAGGACGAAGCCGCCAAGATCAAGAAGCAGCTCGAAGACGCTGGCGCGAAGGTCGAGCTGAAGTAACGGAGGCGATAGGGGGTTGAAGAACACCCTACGCGTACATATTTCGTTCAGCCCACCCCCCTTCCGCGGCGTGCCCGCGGAAGGGGCCGGTGGTGTTTGCCATTGGTTTTGCAATTACTCAGGCCAATAAGCGGCAATTTTCGCCGCGACAAGGACGACGCAAGAATGACCCTCTCGTTCACCGGACGCAAAAGGCTTCGCAAGGTCTTCGGCAAGATCGCCGAAGTCGCTGAGATGCCGAACCTCATCGAGGTCCAGAAGACCTCGTACGACCAGTTCCTCCAGGTCGCGAAGCCCGAAGACGGCCGCCTGGATGAGGGGCTGGAGACGGTGTTCAAGCACGTATTCCCGATCCGGGACTTCTCCGAGTCCTCGCTCCTCGAATACGTCGACTACCATTTCGAGGAACCCAAATACGACGTCGAGGAGTGCCAGCAGCGCTCCATGACCTACGCCGCGCCGCTCAAGGTGACGCTGCGCCTCATCGTGTTCGATGTGGACCAGGAAACCGGCGCCAAGTCGGTCAAGGACATCAAGGAACAGGACGTCTACATGGGCGACGTCCCGTTCATGACAGAGAACGGCACGTTCATCATCAACGGCACCGAGCGCGTGATCGTCAGCCAGATGCACCGCTCGCCGGGCGTCTTCTTCGACCACGACAAGGGCAAGACCCACTCTTCGGGCAAGCTCCTGTTCGCCGCCCGCGTGATCCCGTACCGCGGCTCGTGGCTCGACTTCGAGTTCGACGCCAAGGACATCATCCACGTCCGCATCGATCGTCGCCGCAAGCTGCCGGCAACGACGCTGCTCTATGCGCTCGGTCTGACGCAGGAGGACATCCTCCAGTACTTCTTCCAGAAGATCGCGTTCAAGAAGCACAAGGACGGCACCTGGCACACCGCGGTGGACGCCCACTGGATGCGCAACGCCAAGGTCAACACCGACTGGAAGAATGCCAAGACCGGTGACGTGATCGCCGAGGCCGGCTCCAAGATCACCGCGCGCACCCTGCGCAAGTGGCAGGAAGACGGCATCAGGCAGGTCGCGATGGCCGAGGAAGAGATGATCGGCCGCTACAGCGCGCTCGACATGGTCAACCCGGAAACGGGCGAGATCTACGTCGAGGCCGGCGACGAGCTGACCAAGGACAACCTCGCGACGCTCGACGATGCCGACTTCCACGAGATCGACGTCATCAATGTCGACGGCATCACCATCGGCGCCTACATGCGCAACACCATGGCGGTGGACAAGAACCACAGCCGCGAGCAGGCGCTCATCGACATCTATCGCGTCATGCGCCCCGGCGAGCCGCCGACGCTCGACACGGCGGAGACGCTGTTCGGCCAGCTCTTTTTCGACGCGGAACGCTACGATCTGTCCTCGGTCGGCCGCGTGAAGATGAACATGCGCCTCGGCCTCGATGCGCCAGACACGATGCGCACGCTGCGCAAGGAAGACATCCTGGCGATCCTCAAGGCCCTCACGGAGCTTCGTGACGGCCGCGGCGAGATCGACGACATCGACAATCTCGGCAACCGCCGCGTGCGTTCGGTCGGCGAGCTTATGGAGAACCAGTTCCGCGTCGGCCTCCTGCGCATGGAGCGCGCGATCAAGGAGCGCATGTCCGCCGTCGACATCGACACGGTCATGCCGCACGACCTGATCAACGCCAAGCCCGTGGCGGCTGCCGTCCGCGAGTTCTTCGGCTCGAGCCAGCTCAGTCAGTTCATGGACCAGCAGAACCCGCTGTCGGAACTGACCCACAAGCGCCGCATGTCGGCCCTTGGCCCGGGCGGTCTGACGCGCGAGCGCGCCGGCTTCGAAGTGCGCGACGTGCACCCGACGCATTACGGCCGCATCTGCCCGATCGAGACGCCGGAAGGCCCGAACATCGGCCTGATCAACTCGCTGGCGACTTTCGCGCGCGTCAACAAGTACGGCTTCATCGAAAGCCCGTACCGCAAGGTCTCGAACAAGCACGTCACCGACGAGGTCATCTACCTCTCGGCGATGGAAGAGGCGAAGTACACCATCGCCCAGGCCAACGCGACGATCGACGGCCGCAACCGCCTGACCGACGAGCTCGTGTCTTGCCGCAAGGGCGGTAACTTCGTGATGACGACGCCCGACCAGGTGGAGTTCATCGACGTCTCGCCCAAGCAGCTTGTATCCGTCGCCGCAGCGCTCGTGCCGTTCCTCGAGAACGACGACGCCAACCGCGCGCTGATGGGCTCGAACATGCAGCGCCAGGCCGTGCCGCTGCTCCGTCCGGAAGCGCCGCTCGTCGGCACCGGCATGGAGTCGGTGGTCGCCCGCGATTCTGGTGCGGCTATCGCCGCACGAAGGGCCGGCGTGGTCGACCAGGTCGACGCGACGCGTATCGTCATCCGCGCCACGGAAGAGACCGATCCCACCAAGCCGGGCATCGACATCTACCGCCTGCGCAAGTTCCAGCGCTCCAACGCGTCCACCTGCATCACGCAGAAGCCGCTGGTGAAGGTGGGCGACGTGCTGAAGAAGGGCGACGTCATCGCCGACGGCCCGTCGACGCAGCTGGGCGAGCTCGCGCTTGGCAAGAACGCGCTCGTCGCGTTCATGCCGTGGAACGGCTACAACTTCGAGGACTCGATCCTCATCTCCGAGCGCATCGTGCGCGACGACGTCTTCACCTCGATCCACATCGAGGAGTTCGAGACGATGGCGCGCGACACCAAGCTCGGTCCTGAGGAAATCACCCGCGACATCCCGAACGTGGGCGAAGAGAACCTCAAGAACCTCGACGAAGCCGGCATCACCTACATCGGTGCCGAGGTCGTGGCGGGCGACATTCTGGTGGGCAAGGTGACGCCGAAGGGCGAAACCCCGATGACCCCGGAAGAGAAGCTGCTGCGCGCCATCTTCGGCGAGAAGGCGGCCGACGTGCGCGATACCTCGCTCCGAGTCCCGCCGGGCGTCACCGGCACCGTCGTCGAAGTGCGCGTCTTCAACCGCCACGGCGTCGACAAGGACCAGCGCGCCATGGCGATTGAGAAGGCGGAAGAAGAGCGTCTGGCCGAAGACCGCGACGACGAACTCGCGATCCTCGAGCGCAACATCTTCGCGCGCCTGCACGAGATCCTGCTGAACAAGACCGCCGCCCATGGCCCCAAGGGCATGGCTGCGGACACCAAGATCACGCAGGCCGTGCTCGACACGATCCCGCGCCATCAGTGGTGGCAGATCGCGCTGCGCAACGAGAAGACCCAGGCCGAGATCGAGGCCATCAAGAAGCAGTACGACGAATCCAAGGGCCTGCTCGACAAGCGGTTCGCGGACAAGGTCGAGAAGCTGCGCCGCGGCGACGAGCTAGCCCCCGGCGTGATGAAGATGGTCAAGGTCTTCGTCGCGGTGAAGCGCAAGCTCCAGCCGGGCGACAAGATGGCTGGCCGTCACGGCAACAAGGGTGTCATCTCGCGCATCGTTCCGATCGAGGACATGCCGCATCTGGACGACGGCACGGCGGTCGACGTCGTGCTCAATCCGCTCGGCGTGCCGTCGCGCATGAACGTGGGCCAGATTCTCGAAACCCATCTCGGCTGGGCCTGCTCGGGCCTCGGCCGCCAGATCGGCGAGACGCTGGACAGGGTGAAGCGGGACGGCAAGTACGAAACGCTGCGCCGCCAGCTGAAGCACGTCTATGGCGACGACGACCGCCTGAAGGAGCTCGATGAGGGCGGCCTTCAGGAGCTCGGCGAAAACCTGCGCTTCGGCGTTCCGATCGCGACCCCCGTGTTCGACGGCGCGAAGGAGAAGGACATTGTCGATATGCTCCAGCAGGCGGGTCTGACCTCGTCGGGTCAGGTCACGCTGTTTGACGGGCGCACCGGCGAGCCGTTCAAGCGCCAGGTCACGGTCGGCTACATCTACATGCTGAAGCTGAACCATCTTGTGGACGACAAGATCCACGCGCGTTCGATCGGTCCGTACTCGCTCGTCACGCAGCAGCCTCTGGGCGGCAAGGCCCAGTTCGGCGGCCAGCGTTTCGGCGAAATGGAGGTTTGGGCGCTGGAAGCGTATGGCGCCGCCTACACGCTGCAGGAAATTCTCACGGTGAAGTCCGACGACGTCGCGGGCCGCACCAAGGTCTACGAAGCGATCGTCCGCGGCGAAGACACGTTCGAGGCCGGTATTCCGGAATCGTTCAACGTCCTCGTCAAGGAAATGCGTTCGCTGTCGCTCAATGTGGAGCTTCTCAATGGCTGATACATTCGAATCCGAAGCCCGTTCGCACCGCCGGGAAAACTCGCGGAGCAATCAGGAGCTGATGAACGTCTTCCAGGCGGTGAAGGAGATTCCGACCTTCGACCGCATCAAGATCTCGCTCGCCAGCCCCGATCAGATCCTTCGCTGGTCGCACGGCGAGGTGAAGAAGCCGGAGACGATCAACTACCGCACGTTCAAGCCGGAACGTGACGGCCTGTTCTGCGCCCGCATCTTCGGGCCGCAGAAGGACTACGAGTGCCTGTGCGGCAAGTACAAGCGCATGAAGTACAAGGGCATCGTCTGCGAAAAGTGCGGCGTGGAAGTCACCGTCTCCAAGGTACGCCGCGATCGCATGGCGCACATCGAGCTGGCGTCGCCCGTCGCGCACATCTGGTTTCTGAAGTCGCTCCCGTCGCGCATCGGCCTGATGCTCGACATGACGCTGAAGGACCTGGAACGCGTCCTCTACTTCGAGAACTACATCGTCATCGAGCCGGGCCTCACTCCGCTCAAGGAGCGTCAGCTCCTGACCGAGGACGAGTTCTACAAGGCCCAGGACGAGTACGGTAACGACAGCTTCACCGCCGAGATCGGCGCCGAGGCCATCCGCAAGCTGCTCATGGCGATCGATCTCGAGCGCCTCCGCGACCAGCTGCGCACCGACATCGCCGGCTCCAACGGCGGCGAGAAGCAGAAGAAGCTCGTCAAGCGTCTCAAGGTCGTCGAGGCGTTCATCGATTCCGGAAACCGCCCCGAGTGGATGATCCTCACCGTCGTGCCGGTGATCCCGCCGGACCTGCGGCCTCTTGTTCCGCTCGATGGTGGACGCTTCGCGACGTCGGACCTGAACGACCTCTACCGCCGCGTCATCAACCGCAACAACCGCCTGAAGCGCCTGATCGAGCTCAAGGCTCCCGACATCATCGTGCGCAACGAAAAGCGCATGCTGCAGGAGTCGGTGGACGCGCTGTTCGACAATGGCCGCCGCGGCCGCGTCATCACGGGCGCCAACAAGCGTCCGCTGAAGTCGATCGCCGACATGCTGAAGGGCAAGCAGGGCCGCTTCCGCCAGAACCTGCTCGGCAAGCGCGTCGACTACTCGGGCCGTTCGGTCATCGTGGTCGGTCCGGAGCTCAAGCTGCACCAGTGCGGCCTGCCGAAGAAGATGGCGCTCGAGCTGTTCAAGCCGTTCATCTACGCGCGGCTTGAGGCGAAAGGCTTCAGCCAGACGGTCAAGCAGTCCAAGAAGCTGGTCGAGAAGGAGAAGCCCGAGGTCTGGGACATCCTGGAAGAGGTGATCCGCGAGCATCCGGTGCTGCTGAACCGCGCCCCGACGCTCCACCGCCTCGGCATCCAGGCGTTCGAGCCCGTGCTGATCGAAGGCAAGGCGATCCAGCTGCATCCGCTGGTCTGCACCGCCTTCAACGCGGACTTCGACGGCGACCAGATGGCCGTGCACGTCCCGCTGAGCCTCGAGGCGCAGCTGGAAGCGCGCGTGCTCATGATGTCGACCAACAACATCCTGAGTCCCGCGAACGGCAAGCCGATCATCGTCCCGACGCAGGATATCGTCCTCGGTCTCTACTATCTGTCGCAGGAACGTCCGAACGAGCCCGGCGAGGGCATGGTGTTCAACGACATCGGCGAGATCGAGCACGCCCTGTACTCCGGCGCCGTGACGCTGCACGCCAGGATCAAGTGCCGCTACAAGACGGTCGACGCCGACAACAAGCCCGTCACGCTCCGCGTGGAATCCACGCCGGGCCGCATGATGATCGCGGAGATCCTGCCGCGCAGCCCGAAGATCCCGTTCACCCTGGTGAACCGTCTGCTGCGCAAGCAGGAGATCAGCCACATCATCGACGAGGTCTATCGTCACTGCGGCCAGAAGGAGACCGTCCTGTTCGCCGACGCGATCATGGGCCTGGGCTTCCGCGAGGCCTGCAAGGCCGGCATCTCGTTCGGCAAGGACGACATGATCGTGCCGGACACCAAGGTGAAGCTGATCGACGAGACGCGCCACAAGGTGCGCGAGTTCGAGCAGCAGTACCTGGACGGCCTGACCACCGACAAGGAGAAGTACAACCTCGTCGTCGATACCTGGTCGAAGTGCACCGACATGGTCGCGGCGGAGATGATGAAGGAGATCTCCGAGTCTCGCGTCGATCCGGAAACCGGCCGCATCAAGGAGATGAACTCGATCTACATGATGAGCCACTCCGGGGCCCGCGGTTCGCCGCAGCAGATGAAGCAGCTCGCCGGCATGCGAGGCCTGATGGCGCGTCCGGACGGCTCGATCATCGAGACGCCGATCCTGTCGAACTTCAAGGAAGGCCTCACCGTGCTCGAGTACTTCAACTCGACCCACGGCGCCCGCAAGGGTCTGGCCGACACCGCGCTCAAGACGGCGAACTCGGGTTACCTGACCCGCCGTCTGGTCGACGTGGCGAACGACTGCATCATCACTACCGAAGATTGCGGCACCAAGAAGGGCGTCTACGTCCAGGCCGAAATCGACGGCGGCACGGTGGTCTCGTCGCTGGCCGAGCGCATCCTCGGCCGCACCGCGGCGGAAGATGTCAAACACCCGGACACGGGCGACGTCATCGTCAGGCGCGGCAAGGAAGTCACCGAGGACATCGCCGACAAGATCGAGCAGTCGCACATCCAGCGGGTGCGCGTCCGTTCGGTTCTGACCTGCGAGCTCAAGGACGGCGTCTGCGGCAAATGTTACGGCCGCGACCTCGCTCGCGGCACCCCTGTCAACATCGGCGAAGCGGTCGGCGTGATCGCGGCGCAGTCGATCGGCGAGCCGGGCACCCAGCTCACCATGCGTACCTTCCACATCGGCGGCGCGGCGCAGGTTGCCGGTTCGTCGAAGATCGAGGCGTCCTATGACGGCAAGATCAAGCTGGTGAACCGCAACGTCGTGAAGAACACCGATGGCGAGCTGATCGCGATGAGCCGCAACATGCAAGCGGTCATCATGGATCCGAAAGGTCAGGAGCGCGCCTCGTACCGCATCGTGTACGGCGCCCGCCTCAAGGTCGACGACGGCTCCACGGTCAAGCGCGGCGATCGTCTCGCGGAATGGAACCCGAACTCGCTTCCGGTTCTGACCGACGTGGACGGCACGGTGAAGTACGAGGAGCTCGTCTCGGGCGTCTCGTTCCGCGACGTGTCGGACGAAAAGACAGGCGTGTCGAACAAGGTCGTCATCGACAGCCGCACGGGCACCGGCGCCAAGGCGACCGAGCTGCGTCCGACCATCGTGATCGTGAACAAGCAGGGCAAGCCGATCCAGCTTCCGGCCGGCGGCGAGGCGCGTTATGCGCTTTCCGTCGACGCCATTCTCTCGGTTGAGGATGGTTCGGATGTGAAGGCCGGCGACGTTCTGGCGCGTATCCCGACGGAAGGCGCCAAGACCCGCGACATCACCGGCGGTCTGCCGCGCGTGGCGGAGCTGTTCGAGGCGCGCAAGCCGAAGGAGGCCGCGGTGCTCGCGGAATCCGACGGCTTCGTCGAGTTCGGCAAGGACTACAAGAACAAGCGCCGCGTCATCGTGCGTCCGAAGAACGAGAAGCTTGATCCGACGGAATATCTCATTCCGAAGGGCAAGCACATCTCGGTGCGCGAAGGTGACTATGTGGAGAAGGGCGACTACATCGTTGAAGGCAACCCGTCTCCGCACGACATCCTGCGCATCAAGGGCATGGAGGAACTGGCGACCTATCTCGTCAAGGAAATCCAGGACGTCTACCGGCTCCAGGGCGTGAAGATCAACGACAAGCACATCGAGGTGATCTGCCGCCAGATGATGCAGAAGTTCGAGGTCACCGAGGGCGGCGAGACCACGCTGCTCGCGGGCGAACAGGTCGATCAGATCGAGCTGGACGAGGCGAACCAGAAGGCCCAGGAGCAGGGCATCAAGCCTGCCGAAGGCCGTCCGGTCCTGCTGGGCATCACCAAGGCGTCGCTCCAGACGCGCTCGGTGTTCTCGGCCGCTTCGTTCCAGGAGACGACGCGCGTCCTCACCGACGCCGCCGTCAACGGCAAGGTCGACACGCTCGAAGGCCTCAAGGAGAACGTCATCGTCGGCCGCCTCATCCCGGCCGGCACCGGCGGCGCCATCGCCCGCCTCCGCCACATCGCCACCGAGCGCGACAAGGCGATCCAGGCGGAACAGGCCAAGGAAGAGCCCGTCGCCCAGATCGAGGGTCCGGTGGCAGCGGAATAGCCGCCATCACCCGCGCAACAAACAAGGGCCGCTGGCCACAGCGGCCCTTTTTGTCGTCCAATGCAGCCCATGAAGCGGGCGCCCATCACCTGGGACATGATCAAGCGGGCAGGGCTCTACGGCCTCGCTCTCGCCGCCGGTACTTTCGTGCTGCAATGGCTGGATTACCAGCGCCTCGCCCGCACCCATGTCGGGGACGCCTATATCGCCCTGATCGCCATCGGTTTCATGGGCCTTGGCATCTATCTTGGCATCCGCCTGTTTGGGACACCCGCGGCCGCTGCGCCGGCCGAGGGTAACCCCCAGGCCCAGGCCACGCTTGGCATCAGCGAGCGCGAACTGGAGGTTCTGCGCGAACTCGCCGCCGGCCGCTCCAACAAGGAAATCGCGCTCCGTCTCAACGTCTCGCCCAACACGGTGAAGACCCATGTCGCCCGTCTGTTCGAAAAGCTCGGCGCCAAACGCCGGACGGACGCCATCGCCCGGGCCCGTGAACTTGGCATTCTTGGCTGAAAGGCGGGCGATTTCATCCCAATCACCCTTTCGGGCGATTGTTTCGTGCCTTCCAATACGCTGCCTTCGTCGCGTCGCAACGCTTTAGGAGCTTCATATGCTGCGCCGCATCCTGATCTACGGCCTGATCGCCGGCATCCTCGTCGGCATCCCGACCTTCGCCGTACCGATGACCTTCCGCCACATCTCCGGCTCAGTCGGCATGGTGATCGGCTACACGTCCATGCTGATCGCCTTCTCGATGATCTTCCTCGCCATCAAGCACCAGCGCGACGAGGTCCAGGGCGGCGTCATCCGCTTCTTGCCCGCCCTCGGCGTGGGGCTGGGCATTACGGTCATCGCGAGCGTCATCTACGTCCTGGCATGGGAGGCCTACATGTCCATGGCCCACTATGATTTCGGTGCCGATTACGCCCGAATGATCGTCGCCCAGGCGAAGGCTTCCGGTGCTTCGGGTCCCGCGCTCGCCAGGGCCATCGCGCAAGCCGCAGAATTCCAGCGCCAATACGCCGATCCACTGTTCCGCTTCCCGATGACTTTCATCGAGATCTTCCCCGTGGGCGTGCTGGTATCGCTCATCTGCGCCGGCCTTCTTTGTAACAGCCGTTTCCTGCCGGCGCGCCGCGCCCTGCCGGCCTGACCGGCCATTTTCGGACGCCGAAGCAGGAAACAGGTGGAAGATGGGCACGCCCGGGCCCATCTTCCAACCATGATGGATCAACAACTCCGCTGGGGTTCCTTCGACACGCGCTTCGGCCGCTTCGGCGCGGTCGTCGATGAAAACGGCACCATGGTGCGCTTTCGCTTCCACGCCGAGCGCCGCCCCGACTACGGCGTCGAGGACGACAGCGCCATCGCGCACATCAAGGAGCAGGTCGACGAGTACTGCGCCGGCCAGCGACGAGACTTCGACATTCGCTATCGCCTGTTCGGCGGATCGAACTTCGAGACCGCCATCTGGGAAGCCATGGCGCGCATCCCCTTCGGCGAAACCGTTTCCTATGGCGCACTGGCGAAACAGGCCGGTGACCCTGCGGCAGCGCGCGCGGTCGGCGTCGCGTGCAATCGCAATCCGCTGCCGCTGATCGTGCCCTGCCACCGCGTCGTCGGCGCCGACGGCGCGCTGGTCGGCTTTGGCGGCGGGGTGCCGCTCAAGCGTGCGCTGCTCGACTTTGAATCCGTGGTCGTCGGCCGCCCGCGCGACCTGTTCGCCGGCGTCTGACGCCGCTACGCTCCTCCGGCTCCGGGAGGAACACATGCGCCTTCGCCAGATCGCCTTCGTCGCCCAGGACCTAGAGCCTGTCGTCGCCGCGCTGCACACCGCGTTCGGCCTCAACGTTGCCTATCGCGATCCCGCCGTCGGCATCTACGGCCTGGTCAATGCGGTGATGCCGGTCGGTGGCGATTTCCTCGAAGTCGTGCAGCCCGTCGCTGCGGACGCCTCTGCCGGCCGATACCTCAAGCGTCGTGGCGGCGACGCCGGCTACATGCTGATCTTCCAGGCGCCCAACGCTCTCGAACATCGCGCGCGGCTGAAAGGGCAGGGCATCCGCCTGATCGCCGAGCACCAGACGCCGGCCTACACCTTCACCCACTTCCATCCCGGCGACTTCAACGGCGTGCTCACCTCCATCGACACCGAGGGCGACGGCTCGAACTGGCAGGCCCCGATGGGCAAGTGGCCGCCCGCCGGCCGCGACTGGCAACAGCATCTCGCGGCGCCCGGCACGAAGGGCATCGCGGGCGCCACGGTACAGACCCGCGACCCACTTGCGACGGCTAAACGATGGGGCGAACTGTTCGAAGCCCGTCGCGACGGCACGACGCTCCACTTCAACGGCGCGACGGTGAAATTTGCCGAACCCATCGACACCGACGGTACCGGCATCGTCGGCGTCGACATCGCCGTCACCGATCCCGCCGCCGTGCTTGCCAAGGCTCGTGCTGCAAACCTTCAGCTCAAAGGTAACAGCATCTGGATCAGTGGCACCGCCATCACGCCCGTGAGGGCTGCCTAACGCCCCTGGAAATTCGGCTTCCGCTTCTCGACCTTCGCGCGGAAGGCCTCGCGCGTATCTTCGGTCTTGAAGATGTCGATGTGACGCCTGCTCTCCGTCGCGATGAAGTCGCGGAACGACATCCGCTCCGCATCCAGAAAATTCGCCTTCATCGTGCGCAAGGCGATCGGCGCCGCCTCTGCCAGCCGCTCTGCAATCGCGCGCACGTCTGCCGCGATGGTCTCGTCCGGAAACAGGCGCGACACCAGCCCCAGCCTCAGCGCCTCATCGGCCTCGATCTTGCGCGGCATGAAGTAGAGCTCACGCGCCTTCGCGCCGCCGAGCAGCTTCGTCAGCGACCACGGCCCGCCCATGTCGCCCGCCACGCCGACATCAAGGAACGCCGTGTTGAACCGCGCCGATGGGGCCGCGAACCGCAGGTCGCATCCCAGCGCCCATCCCAGTCCCGCGCCGGCGCAGCCGCCGCGGATCGCCGCGATGGTTACCGCCGGCATCTCGTGCAGCAGCACCGGCACCAGGAAATCCTCCGGCGTCAGCGGCGCACGCACCGTCGTGTCGCCCTCCGCCGTGACCGCCAGGTCCGCGCCCGGGCAGAAGTCCGAGCCGTTGCCGGTCAGGATCAGCACCCGCACCTTCGGATCGTCCGCCGCGTGCCGCAGGATCGCGTTCATCTCCGGCAGCATGCTCGAGGTCATCGAGTTGCGCCGCGACGGCCGGTTGATGGTCACCGTCGCGATCGCGCCGTCTACCGCATAAAGAATATCGTCCTTGGCCATCCGCCTCTCCGCAAAAGGGCAGGCGCACCATAACCCCAATTGCGACCAATTTTCCTGTCGAACGATCAACGCCATTCGATTCCTCGCTGCACTGACGCCGCGTAACGCATCGCGCGACTCGCGCGATCTGCGCTAGGCTCTCCGCATCAGGGGAGGGCACATCATGCATTCGTTACTCACGCCGGTTCTGGCGCTGATCGTCTGGACGCTGATCATCTGGGTCTGGATGTACGCGACCCGCATTCCGGCAATGCAGGCGGCCAAGATCGATCCGGCCACCGCCAAGCACCCCGGCTCCCTCGACGGCCTGCCCAGCCGCGCCCGTGCCGTCGCTGACAACTACAACCACCTGATGGAGCAGCCGACCATCTTCTACGCGGTGGTCTTCTACATCGTGCTCGCCGGGCACACCGACCAGCTCCACATCTACCTGGCCTGGGCCTATGTTGGCCTGCGCGTCGTCCACTCGCTGGTCCAGAACACAGTCAACGCCGTACCGGTCCGCTTCACGATCTTCTCGCTGTCGACGATTGCCCTGGCCGCCATGGCCGTCCGCGAGGCGGTCGCGCTGCTTTAGTCTCGCTCGCGCGGGTCGAACTGCGGGGGCAGGGTGAGCCGCTCGGCCGGGAAGCGGCCCTCCAGGATTGGCCCCAGGAACTCGCCCAGCCCGATGGGGTAGAGCTTTTCGCCGGTCGTCCGGATGTCCGCTAGCTCCCACCAGCGCTGGCCCGAGATCTCGGCCCGCTCCTGCTCGGTCCACCCCGACGGGTCGATGGTCTCGACCGGCGCGTAGCCCACAATGAACTGCTCCGCCAGCAGGACCTTGCGATCCGGCAGGTGCAGCAGGTCCTCGCTCTCCCAGACAATCGGTCCGAAGGTCACCCCGGAAATCCCTGTTTCCTCTAGGATTTCACGCTTCGCCGCTTCCTCGACCGTTTCTCCGGGATCGATCCCGCCGCCAGCGGTCGCCCAGCAAGAGGGGGGATTCTTGGACAGGGATCGGTTTGGGTACCGGAACATCAGCAGGCGCTTGGCAGGTGATAAGAGAAGCACTCGAACGGTCGGCCGAACGCGCATGAAAAAGCCCCTGATTTCCGCCGTTTTCGCACGCCTGCCGGACCAGTGAAATATCCTTACTTCGGCGCTTGACCAGGCACCCCCCGGGAAATATAAGGCGCCACCTTTCAGAGACAGGCCGCTGAGCGGAAACGCCCAAAACGCTGTCGGAAAGCCAGTTTAGAACGCGAAATCGCGCGACTCGGAGCAGGTCTCCAGGTCCTCCGCGGTGTACCGGGGCGGCCAGTGGCCGGCACCCGGTTGTTGTTTTCGGCTTTGGCGATGGTCGCCACGGCCAACTGTTTTGGGAAGACGAATGCCGACAGTCAATCAGCTGATCCGCAAGCCACGCGGCTCCAAGCCCAAGCGCAACAAGGTGCCGGCCCTCCAGGGCTGCCCGCAGAAGCGTGCGGTCTGCACCCGCGTCTACACCGTGACGCCGAAGAAGCCGAACTCGGCTCTGCGCAAGGTGGCGAAGGTTCGACTGACCAACGGTTACGAAGCGCTCTCCTACATCCCGGGCGAGGGTCACAATCTCCAGGAGCACTCGGTTGTTCTGATCCGCGGCGGCCGCGTGAAGGACCTTCCGGGCGTTCGCTACCACATCATCCGCGGCGTGCTCGACACGCAGGGTGTCAAGGACCGCAAGCAGCGCCGTTCGCTCTATGGCGCCAAGCGTCCGAAGTAAGGATCGAGAGAAATGTCACGTCGCCGTAGAGCCGATAAGCGCGAAATCACCCCGGACGCCAAGTATGGCGACCTGGTGCTGGCCAAGTTCATGAACAGCCTGATGTACGACGGCAAGAAGTCGGCCGCCGAAGGCATCATCTACGGCGCGTTCGACTCGATCCAGCAGAAGACCAAGCAGGACCCGATCGTGGTGTTCCACGAGGCGCTGCGCAACGTCGCCCCGGCGATCGAAGTGAAGTCCCGCCGCGTCGGTGGCGCGACCTATCAGGTGCCGGTCGAAGTCCGCACCGACCGCGCCCGTGCGCTCGCCATCCGCTGGTTGATCACGGCCGCCCGCGGCCGCAACGAGCCGACCATGACCGGGCGCCTGTCTGGCGAGCTGCTCGATGCCGCCAACAACCGCGGCACTGCCGTCAAAAAGCGCGAAGACACCCACAAGATGGCGGACGCGAACCGCGCGTTCTCCCACTACCGCTGGTAACCCCACCGTCCGAGACCGACCATGGCCCGCACGACCCCGCTTGAACGCTACCGGAATATCGGCATTGCCGCGCACATCGACGCAGGCAAGACAACGACGACCGAGCGCATCCTCTACTACACCGGCAAGTCCCATAAGATCGGCGAAGTCCATGATGGCGCCGCCACGATGGACTTCATGGAGCAGGAGCAGGAACGCGGCATCACGATCACGTCCGCCGCGACGACGTGCTTCTGGAAAGACCACCGCATCAACATCATCGACACGCCCGGCCACGTGGACTTCACCATCGAGGTCGAGCGTTCCATGCGCGTGCTTGACGGCGCGGTCGCCGTGTTCGACGCCGTCGCCGGCGTTGAGCCGCAGTCGGAGACCGTGTGGCGCCAGGCCGACAAGTACAAGGTTCCGCGCATCTGCTTCGTCAACAAGATGGATCGCACCGGCGCGAACTTCCAGCGCTGCGTCGACATGATGATCGACCGCCTTGGCACCAAGCCGATGATCATCGCCTGGCCGGTCGGCTCGGAGTCGGAGTTCAAGGGCATCGTCGACGTCGTCAAGATGAAGGCGCTGATCTGGCACGACGAACAGCTCGGCGCGAAGTTCGACGAGGTCGAGATCCCGGCCGAATACAAGGACAAGGCGGAAGAACTGCACACCCAGCTCGTCGAGCTCGCGGTGGAGCAGGACGAGAAGCTGCTCGAGGCCTACCTCGAGGGCACCATGCCGTCCTATGAGGACCTGAAGAAGTGCATCCGCAAGGGCGCCATGAACTTCGCGTTCGTGCCCGTGATGTGCGGTTCGGCCTTCAAGAACAAGGGCGTGCAGCCGCTGCTCGACGCCGTCGTCGACTACCTGCCGTCGCCGCTCGACATCCCGCCAGTCAAGGGCGTGGACCCGAAGGGCAACGAGGTCGAGCGCAAGGCCGACGACAAGGCACCTTTCGCGGGCCTCGCATTCAAGATCATGGACGACCCGTTCGTCGGTTCGATCACCTTCGTGCGCGTCTATTCGGGCACGATCACCTCGGGCACCGGTGCGCTCAACTCGGTCAAGGACAAGACCGAGCGTGTCGGCCGCATGCTCCTGATGCATGCGAACTCGCGTGAAGACGTGAAGGAAGCCAACGCCGGCGACATCGTCGCGTTCGCGGGCCTCAAGCTCACGACGACCGGTGAGACGCTGTGCGATCCGAACAACCCGGTGATCCTGGAGCGCATGGAATTCCCCGATCCGGTCATCGAGGTCGCGATCGAGCCGAAGACCAAGGGCGACCAGGAGAAGATGGGCATGGCGCTGGTGCGCCTCGCCCAGGAAGATCCGTCGTTCCGCGTTTCGACCGACCAGGAGTCCGGCCAGACCATCCTCAAGGGCATGGGCGAACTGCACCTGGAAATTAAAGTCGACATCCTGAAGCGCACCTACAAGGTCGACGCCAATGTCGGCGCGCCGCAGGTTGCCTACCGCGAGACGCTCTCCAAGCCGGTCACGGTCAAGTACACGCACAAGAAGCAGACCGGCGGTTCGGGCCAGTTCGCCGAAGTCACGATCGAGTTCGAGCCGCTCCAGCCGGGCGAAGGCTTCGTGTTCGAGAACGACGTCGTCGGCGGCGCGATCCCGAAGGAGTTCATCCCGTCGGTCGAAAAGGGCCTGAAGGCGCAAAAGGAATCGGGCCTGCTTGCGGGCTTCCCGGTCATCGACTTCAAGGCGAAGCTGACGGACGGCAAGTACCACGAGGTGGACTCGAACGCGCTGACGTTCGACATCGCCGCGCGTGCCGCGTTCCGCGAGCTCGCGTCGAAGGGCGCCGTCAAGCTGCTCGAGCCGATCATGAAGGTCGAGGTTGTGACGCCGGACGACTATCAGGGTGGCGTGATCGGCGATCTGCTCGGCCGCCGCGGCCAGGTGCAGGGTCAGGACATGCGCGGCAACGCCGTGGTCGTCACCGCGATGGTCCCGCTTGCCAACATGTTCGGCTACATCAACACGCTGCGCTCGATGTCCCAGGGTCGCGCGCAGTACTCGATGGAATTCCATCATTACGAGCAGGTGCCGCAGAACATTGCGGACGAGATCAAGGCGAAATACGCGTAAGCGAACTCAACTGAATAACCGTCTGTATACGGAGAGAAGCAATGGCGAAGGCCAAATTTGAACGCACGAAGCCGCACTGCAACATCGGCACGATTGGTCATGTCGACCATGGCAAGACGTCGCTGACGGCTGCGATCACGAAGGTTTTGGCGGAGACGGGCGGAGCGACGTTCACGGCGTACGACCAGATCGACAAGGCGCCGGAAGAGAAGGCGCGCGGCATCACCATTTCGACGGCGCATGTCGAGTACGAGACGACGAACCGCCACTACGCCCACGTCGACTGCCCCGGCCACGCCGACTATGTGAAGAACATGATCACCGGCGCGGCGCAGATGGACGGCGCGATCCTGGTGGTGTCGGCGGCTGACGGCCCGATGCCGCAGACCCGCGAGCACATCCTGCTGGCCCGCCAGG
>JADHVO010000015.1 GCA_016783965.1 Alphaproteobacteria bacterium | reverse complement strand
ATCGCCTTCAGCAGATCGTCACGCCGCGCCGGGTCCGCTGCCTGCCACCAATCGTCGACGGCCAACGTCGTCTCGGCAGTCCAGTAGAATTGAGCTTCGGCCGGCGCGTCACACGTAGCCAGAACGGCGTCAATCGCAATGTCCAGATAACGGACCTGCTGCTGCCGACAGACAATCGGATGATCGGTAAACCCGATGTCGGTGTGCGTCATGTGGACGATGTCGATGTGGCGGATCACCTTGGGGGCCGGTTGGTCATCAGCCGCGAGGCATCGCGTCGAATTCGTGAGCCCGAAGCAGGCGACGAACAAGCTCAGAAGCATCGCCACTCCTTTAGGCGAGGAGCGGGCACGGAAAAACGTGGGGCACGATTCCATCGTGCCTGGCACGTTGGAAACGTGCCCCACAATCAACCGTTGTCCATTGACGCTGCAACAGGGGAATTTTTCAGTCATCATCGACGTTCTCCTGAAAGGTGTAGCGTGGATTGGGCAAGCGACTTCAGCAGCGCCGCAGGCCGTAATCTGTTCACGTGACGCCGGCTATTGTATGCTCAGAGGGTACGCACCTGAAAGCATCTCAGACCGTGTCACGATCGAAATCAATGGGAACAGACCGATGAAGCCGCTGCCACCTGAAAAGATCGCTTCGTACACGCTTGCCCAACTACGCAAGCGCACTGCCGTGCCGATCGACGTCGTTGCGGATCGCGAGGCGTTGGCGGTGCAATTTGCCAGAACGATCCTCCAACGCGTGCGCACAGCCGGCAAACGCAAAAAGCGGGTCGTTATCATCATGCCCGTCGGTCCGACGGGGCAGTGGCAACAAATGGCCGACATCGCGGTGGCCGAGAAGATCGACCTGTCGCGGCTGTCGATCGTGTCGATGGACGAATATCTGACGCCCGACGCCAGCCGCAACGTCCCGACTTCCGATCCGTTCAGCTTCACGGACTTCATCAAGGGGCAATTTGCGCAGAAAGCCATCCGGAAATGCGGTTTCAAGAAACAGAATTGGATTGTGCCCAACCCAAAGGATACGAGTGCCGTCGAGGCAACAATCGAGCGGTGGGGTGGCGTGGATGTGGCCTTCGCAGGTATCGGCCTGAACGGGCACATCGCGTTCAACGAGCCACCGGCGGCCAGTGAGTGCTGGACGGATGAGTCCTTTGCCAAATCGCCCACACGGATCATCAAACTTGCGGAAACAACCAAGGCCACCAACAGCATTTTCGGCACCGGTGGCGACCTCGGGCGAGTCCCGGACTTTGCCGTGACCATCGGCATGAAAGAGATCCTGAGCGCGCGTCGCGTCCACGTCTTTCTCGATTGGCACTGGCAACGCTTCGTGTTGCGGAGGACGCTGCTCGGCCCGGTCAGCCGGAGCTTTCCGGCCTCATTCCTGCAAACACACAAAGACGTGCGTTTCACGATCACTCAAGAAGTTGCCACGCCACATTCGCTCGTCCCCGAGTAGGGAAAAGCATCTCGCCGACCGTCATCTGAGACAATATCCATCCTCACAGTAGTAAATCCTATGAATCTCAAACACGCAATCGCCGGTGCAGTCTTTCTTCGCTCAATCACATGTGTCTTCGGACTGACGTCCGAACTGAAGGCGGCTGAATCTGAAGAAGGCCAGAAGGCCCGAGACTTCAGCGATAACTTCGATGTCGATCATGACTTCCTGTCACAGGGTGTCGCCGATCGCGGCTGGGATGGATTCCTGGGCAAGGGACCTCGCGAGACAGCCGACCGGATCGCGGCGGCTGACGGGAAACTCTATCTGCAGTCAACGCGTGGTCGTTATCAGGAAGGCTGGAATCCGCTGGGCCCCCTGCTGTACAAGACGGTGACCGGCGACTTCAAAGCCACTGTGCGAGTGGTGGATTACGAAAGGCTGTCTTACAACAACTGTGGCATCATGGCCCGTGTCGCAGACCTGGACGATGCTGGCCGCGGAGAAGACTGGATCAGCGTCGATTACTTTCCCATCTACGGTGGCATCTACGGACGGATGGCTGATGACAATCGTCGCACCGAGAAAGGAAGTAACGGGCAGGGACGTGGCGCCGACAAGTTTCTGCAGTTGGAATTGGTGGGCAACCTGTTCTTCCTGCGACACAGCGCCGACGGTGTCACTTGGCGTGAGCTGCCCGCCTCGCCCATCACGCGGAACGATCTGGTGAACGTGCCGCTGGAGGTCGGGTTGTTCCAGGCAACCTACAGCGACAATCAAGGCCAAGTGAGCTTCGATGACTTCTCGCTGGTGCGCGGTGACCAAATCCAAGCAGCTCGGCTTCATGCGCCTGATAACGGCGCCATAAATCGGCCGCCAAAGCTGACCTTGTCGTGGATCCCGGGTAGCGGAGCCCTGTTTCACGATATCTACATTGGTACCTCGCGTGAACTCGTCCAGAGCGCGGATCGCGAGAACGGCCGCGTCTATAGAGGGCGGCAGAATGTTACGGATATCGACTACGACATGAGCGATCTGGCGGATGGAGAAACCTATTACTGGCGCGTCGACGAAATGACCGACGAACAAATCCATCAGGGCGAAATCTGGAGTTTCACGATCTACGATCGCAATCTTGCAACCTTTGAAGACTACCGGTCGACCGACGGCCTTGCCTCGCAGTGGATCGCGACGGGCGATGGATCCGTGACATTAGCGCAAACGGGCGCTCGTTCCGGTCGGCAAGCGATGAAGCTGGAATGGACCGATGCCAAACCCTCCGACCATTGCCAGGTCGACTTTACGTTTCCCGAGAACCAGGACTGGTGGAGCTCGACCTATGCGTTCCGATCACTTCGGGTCCACTTCAAAGGAGACCCAAAGAACCAATTCGACAAGCTCTTCATGGCTTTCGAGGACGATGACTGGGGCAGACGCCGCACCGTAGTGGAGTACGAAGGTGATCCCGCGAACTCCAGAAAGTCAATCTGGACGTGCTGGGATATCGATCTGCGGCGGCTGGTGGAAAACAACCCGACTTTCCGCCTCGACCACGTCAAGAAAATGAGCCTGGGCATCGGGCATCGCGACGGGGCGAAAGCCGCTGGCTCGGGCGCGATCTATTTCGATGACATTTCCATCGAGTACAAGCAACAACCTGCCGGCAGCACCGAGCCCTGGCCCAATTACATTCAGCCGAAGCACTTCGTCAGCGAGGTTCCCTTCCACAAGGTCGCCGTGACCGGCGGGATCTGGCGGGAACGCATGGACGTGAACCGAACGGTCAGCTTGCCGCATGTGTGGGGTCGCTGTGAGTATTCCAAGAAAGCCAATGGCGACGATTCAAGACGACTGGACAACTTCCGCAAGGCGGCCGGCGAGATCGAAGGAGGGTTTACGGGCATCTACTTCAACGACTCGGATGTCTACAAGATCCTCGAAGGCACCGCGAACTCGCTCGCGAATCACCCGGATCCGGAGCTGGAAGCGTATGCGGACAAAGTGATTGATTGGATTGCGGCGGCCCAATGGGATGACGGCTATATCTTCACGTTCTATTCCGTTCCGAAGAAGAGGCCGGCGGCAAGATGGTCCAATATTGGCGGGCAGCATGAACTCTATTGCGCGGGACACCTGATCGAAGCGGCCGTGGCCTATCATCAAGCCACGGGCAAACGCAAGCTGCTGGACGTGGCGATCCGATTTGCCGACCTGATTTGCGATACGTTTGCTCCCGGAAAAATGACGGACGCTCCCGGCCACCAGGAAATCGAGCTGGCCTTGATGAAGCTCTACCGGTTGACCGGCAACCGGCGGTACATGGACACGACAAAATTCTTCGTCGACCAGAGAGGGCGAACCGACAGGTCAAGACTCTACGGCACTTACAGCCAGGATCACATTCCTTTCATCCAGCAGGAAAAGGGCGTGGGGCATTCGGTGCGTGCGGGTTACCTGTATTGTGCCGCCACCGATATCGCGATGCTGAGCCACAATGAATCATACGCCAACTCGCTACTTCGACTGTGGGACAACATCGTCAATACGAAGACTTACCTGACCGGCGGCATCGGCCAGCCGGGCGGCCCGGAAGGTTTCGCGGGCGACTACGAATTGGGCAACAACTGCTATGCCGAAACCTGCTCGGGGATCGCGTTTGCCATGTGGAACCACCGTCTGCACCAGATGACTGGCGAAAGCAAATACGCGGATTTGGTGGAACGTACCTTTCTGAATAACATGCTCAGTTCGCTGTCGGCCGAAGGCGATCGGCATTATTACACCAATCCGCTTACGACCGGCGGACGCGAGCGATGGCATTGGCCCGGCCATGATTGCGCCTGCTGCCCCTCGAATCTCGTGCGAGTGATCTCTTCGATCAGCGGCTACGCTTACTCGCACAACGACGACGTGATTCTCGTTAACCAATACCTTCCCAGCAAAGGGACGGCCCCGCTGCCGGGCAATCCCGTCACCTTGATTCAAACTACGCGTGATCCGTGGGATGGCGATGTAGCAATCGAAGTTCGGCCGGAGGCTCCCGGCACGTTCACGGTCAAACTGCGAATTCCGGGCTGGGCACGGAATCAACCGGTGCCGGGCAACTTGTACAAGTACCTCAAGAATTGCGACGACAAGATCACACTGTCGGTCAACGATTCGCTGATGGATGTGAATACGAAAAAGGGATATGTCGAGATCCGGCGCGAGTGGAAAGCAGGCGATACGATACGACTGAACCTGCCCATGCCGATCCGCCGGGTCATCGCGCATCCCAGAGCCGTCGCTGACAAGGGCCTGGTCGCAATCGAGCGAGGCCCCGTCGTCTACTGTGCGGAATTCAAGGACAACTCCGTTGATGTCTCTCAACTGACACTGTCTGACAATGCGAAGCTGAATGCTACCTTCGAAGAGGACTTCTTCGGCGGGACCGTCACGCTCACCAGCGACAGCGGGCTGAAACTGATCCCGTACTACCTCTATTCCACTCGCGGCAATGGCGGGATGCGAGTCTGGCTGCCCAGGGAAGAAACCCGTTAACGGATCGTCCGTTGCCAAGACTTCCCACAGGTTCTT